>NZ_VYKI01000014.1:59741-104937 GCF_008710035.1 Stenotrophomonas cyclobalanopsidis
CCCCGCCCGCCGGCGCTTTTGTTGACTCGCGCCATGCTCGACTGCTGTTGGCATAAGCAGTCGAGCATGGCTCGACTCTACAAAGGGACGCCGGACCGTGCCCGGCGGCGCCCTTATTTCGCGATCAACGCATTGCGGCGGCTGTACAGGAAGTACAGCATCAGGCCGACCACGTTCCAGATCAGGAAGTACAGTTGCGTGGTGTGCGGCAGGCTGATGAACAGGTAGATGCAGCCCAGCGCGGCCAGCGGCCCGACCACGAAGGCCAGCGGCGTGCGGAAGCTGCGCTCGCGGTTCGGCTCGCGCACGCGCAGCACCACCAGGCAGATACCCACCGCGGTGAACGCAGCCAGGGTACCGGCGTTGGCCAGGGCGGCGATCTCGTCCAGGCGGGCCACGCCGGCCAGTGCCGACACCACCACGGCGGTGAACAGCGTGGTCGCCACCGGCGTGCCGGTGCGTGCGTTGACCTTGGACAGGCCACGCGGCAGCAGGCCATCGCGGCTCATCACGAAGAAGATGCGGCTCTGCCCGTACAGGAAGGCCAGCAGCACGGTGGGCAGGGCGATGATCGCGACCACGCCGATGAACATCGCCGCCTTCGGGCTGCCGAGCTCGCGCATGATCAGCGCCAGCGGCTCGGCGCTGTGGCCGAACACCGCATAGCTCATCGCGCCCACGGCGGCCAGCGCCACCAGCACGTAGACGATGGTGCAGCCGATCATCGAACCGATGATGCCGATGGACAGGTCACGGGCCGGGTTCTTGGTTTCTTCGGCAGCGGTGGAGATCGCATCGAAGCCGTAGAAAGCGAAGAAGATGATCGCCGCCGCGGCCATCACGCCACGCTCGACGCCATCGGAGCCGAGCGACTTGGCAAAGCCATACGGCATGAACGGCTGCAGGTTGGCGGGGTCGAAGGCGGGCAGGGCGACGGCCACGAACACCGCCAGGGCGATCAGCTTGAACACCACCAGGATGGCGTTGAGCGTGGCGCTTTCCTTGGTACCGGCCATCAGCATCAGCGCCACCAGCCAGGTGATGATGATCGCCGGCAGGTTGATGAAGCCACCGGCCACGTGCGGGCCGGCGGCCAGTGCGGCCGGCAGGGTGATGTCGATGCCGAACTGGGTGTGGATCCACTCCAGGAAGCCGACGAAGTAGCCGGACCAGCCGACCGCCACCGTACTGACCACCAGCGAGTACTCGAGGATCAGACTCCAGCCCACCACCCAGGCGAACACCTCGCCCAGCGCGCTGTAGCTGTAGGTATAGGCGCTGCCGGCCGCGGGCATCATCGTCGACAGCTCGGCATAGGCTAGTGCCGCACAGGCGCAGACCGCACCGGCGATGGCGAAGGAGATCAGCACCGCCGGGCCGGCCAGGTTGGCGCCGACGCCGATGAGCGTGTAGATGCCGGTGCCGACGATGGCGCCGATGCCCAGGGCGATCAGGTGCGGCCAGCTGAGGGTCGGCACCAGGCGCCGACCGGCTTCATGGACAGTGACGGAATCTAGCGACTTGCGCCGGAGCAGGGACATGCAGGCCTCGGAAGGGGATGACATGGAACGACAAGTTCCCGAGTGTGACCGAACGCAGCGCAGCATTACCACTGACGAGGGTCATACCCGCCAGGGCGCGCGTTGCGCCCCGACCAGGCTGCCGGAATCGGCACAATGCGGAGGCTACGACTCGATGTTGGCCATGCCACCGACCGAATAGCGCTCGCCGGCCGCGGCATGCAGCGGGAAGGCCGCATCCAGCGCGCCCAGCGTGGCGGCATCCAGTTCGACCTGCAGCGCACCGAGGTTCTCGTCCAGCCGTGCCTGCCGCGTCGTGCCCGGAATCGGCACGATGTGCTCGCCACGCGACAGTACCCAGGCCAGAGCCAGCTGCGAGGCGGCAATGCCGCGTTTGGCGGCCAGTGCCTGCACGGCGTCCACCAGCGCCAGGTTGCGCTGGAAGTTCGCGCCTTCGAAGCGCGGTGAGGTACGCCGGTAATCGTCGGCCTCGAAATCATCCGGGCTGCGGATGGCACCGGTCAGGAAGCCACGGCCCAGCGGCGAATACGGCACGAAGCCGATGCCCAGTTCCGCCGTGGTGGCCAGCACCCCGTTCTGTTCCGGTTCGCGCGACCACAGTGAATACTCGCTCTGCACGGCAGTGATCGGGTGCACCGCATGCGCCCGGCGCAGGGTGGCCGCCGAGGCCTCGGACAGGCCCAGCCAGCGCACCTTGCCCTGTTCCACCAGGCGCGCCATCGCACCCACGGTGTCCTCGATCGGCACGGTCGGGTCGACGCGGTGCTGGTAGTACAGGTCGATGTGGTCCACGCCCAGGCGGCGCAGGCTGGCCTCGCAGGCGGCCTGCACATAGTCCGGGTGGCCGTTGACCTGCGGCGCCTGCGGGTCGGAAGGACCCAGGCCGATGCCGAACTTGCTGGCCAGGAACACCTGGTTGCGGCGGCCGGCGATCGCGCGGCCGACCAGCACTTCGTTGATGTGCGGGCCATACACATCGGCGGTGTCGAGCAGGGTCAGGCCACGGTCCAGCGCGTGCAGGATGACGGCAATGGCGTCCTCCTCACTGCTGCGGCCACCGTAGTAGGCGCTCATGCCCATGCAGCCCAGGCCGAGGGCGGACACGGTAGGGCCGGCGGGGCCGAGGGTACGGGTCTTCATGCGGATCTCCTTGCGGGATGCACCTCGCCCGGATGGGCGGCGGCGTGGGGCTTAGCTTCCGCCTGTGGATCATGTGGATAAACTGCGTACAACCTGACTCACCTTGAAGGCTGTCTTCATAATGGATGCCTCCGCCCCGCTCACGGCTGTGGTCGCCTTCGTCCACGTGGCCGAGCATGCCAGCTTCACCCGCGCCGCCGATGCGCTGGGCGTGTCAACCTCGGCGCTGTCGCAGAGCGTGCGCGCGCTGGAAGCACGGATGGGCGTGCGCCTGCTGCAGCGGACCACGCGGCGGGTGGGCCTGACCGAGCACGGCGCGCGTTTCCTGCAGCGGGTGCGGGGCGGTCTCGACCAGATCGACCAGGCCTTCGCCGAACTGGACAGCGCGCGCTCGGTGCCGGCCGGGCGACTGCGGGTGACCCTGCCGCGCATCGTCGCCGACCGCATGGTGCTGCCGCGGCTGCCCGATTTCCTGGCGCGTTACCCGCAGGTGCAGGTGGAACTGTGCGTCGACGCGGCACTGACCGATCTGGTGGGCGAGGGCTTCGACGCCGGCATCCGTCTGGGCGAATCACTGGCCCAGGGGATGATCGCGGTGCCGGTCGGGCCGCCTGAGCGGCAGGTGGTGGTGGCGACGCCGGCCTACTTCGAACGCCATGGCGTGCCGCAGACCCCGCATGACCTGCAGGGCCACGCCTGCATCGTGCACCGCCTGGCCAACGGCCGGCTGATGCCCTGGGAGTTCAGCCACGAGGGCCACGAGCTGGACGTGGAAGTGAGCGGGCGGCTGGTGTTCAACGATGCCGGCGTCGCCCATCGTGCCGTGCTTGCCGGGCTGGGCATGGCCCAGGCCTTCGCTTCGCTGATGGCCGACGACATCGCCGCCGGGCGACTGCAGAGCGTGCTGCAGGACTGGCAGCCGCCGTTCCCCGGTTTCCACCTGTACTACCCGGCGCGCGAGCAGATGGCACCCAAGCTGCGGGTGTTCATCGATCACCTGCGCGCGGAAATGCATGATAGGTAGAGTCGAGCTTGCTCGACTGTTCCGCCGCCTTTGTAGAGTCGAGCTCGCTCGACTGTTCCGCCGCCTTTGTAGAGTCGAGCTTGCTCGACTGTTCTTTGCATCAGTCGAGCAGGCTCGGCGCTACGGTCAGCTGTTCGACACCCGGCCAATGGCAGCCGTCTTCCTGACCGCTTCAAGGTATTCACTGAACTCCGTGCGGCGGCCATCGCGCGCGCGCTCGCAGCTGAAACCGGTCAGGCAGCGATGGTCCTGCGCTGTTGCCGCCGCCGCGGTGTCGGCCAGCAGCACGGCAAACACCAGCACTGCCAGCCGCCGGATCATCCGTTCAACCCCAGGCGGATGCCGAAGCCGACCAGGAACAGGCCGGCCACGCGGCGCAGCACGGTGCTGATGCGCGGATGCTGGATGAGATGGCGACGGGCCAGGTTGCCCGCGCCGATCAGCAGCGAGCAGTACGCCACGCTGACCACGAAGATGATGCCGGCCAGCGCCGCGAAGGTCGCGATGCCGTGGTGCGCCTTCGGATCGATGAACAACGGCAGGAAGGCCATGTAGAACAGGATCGCCTTCGGGTTGAGCAGGCTGACCAGGATCGCCTGCTGGAAGTAACGGCCGGGCTGCATGCGGATCGGGCCGGCATCGCCGCCGTCGGTCTTCGGCGTGCGCAGCAGGCTGATGCCCACCCACACCAGGTAGGCCGCGCCGAGGTACTGCACGGCGTGGAACACCAGCGGGTTGGCCTTCAGCAGCGCGGCCACGCCGGCCAGCGCCAGCCACATCAGGATCTGGTCACCGAGCAGCAGGCCGGCCAGCGCGGTGTAGCCGCCGCGCACGCCGCCGCGGCCGGTGGCGGTCAGCAGGGTGAAGGTGCCGGGCCCGGGCAGGGCGAGGAACACCAGCACGGCGAGCAGGAACGTCCACAGGTCCTGGATGCCCATCCACGGCATGGCATGGCTCATTGTTGTTGCGGGGGGGCGCCATTGTCGGCCACCGCCGCGGCCGGCGACAGGGGGCCGCCCTCGCCACCGGGCAGGCCGGACAGCAGCGGTTGCAGGTGATCGCGCAGCTGAGCGTGCAGCTGCCGCACCGCCGGCGAGAACTGCTTGCGGTGCGGGCACACCAGCTGCAGCGGGATATGGCTGCCGATGCCGTCCAGCAGCACCTGCAGGCGCCCTGCCTGCACGTCCTCGCGCAGGTCCAGCCAGGATTTGTAGGTGATGCCTTCACCGGCCACGGCCCAGCGCCGCACCACGTCGGCATCGTCGCAGACCAGCGGGCCGCGCACCGGCACCACCACGCGCCGTCCCTCGACCTCGAACGCCCAGCGGTCGTGGGTGCGTCCGCCCAGCTGGTAGGCCAGGCAGTCGTGCTCGCGCAGGTCCTCCAGCCGCGCCGGTACGCCGCGCCGCTGCAGGTAAGCGGGCGACGCCGCCAGCACGCGGCGGTTGCCCTCCAGCAGCGGCAGGGCCACGTAGCTGGCATCGTCGAAGTGGCCCAGGCGGATCGCCACGTCCACCGGGTCGCGGAACACGTCGGCCACCTCGTCGGACAGGCGCAGGTGCAGCCGCAACCGCGGGTGCGCGGCGCGGAACGTGGCCAGCCACGGCAGCAGCAGGTTGCGGCCGAAATCCGACGGCGCCGACAGCTGCAGGGTCCCGTGCAGGTCGGCGTCCTCGCCCTGCACGCGGGCTTGGCCTTCGCGCAGGGTGGCCAGCACCTCCTGCGCGTAGGGCAGGTACAGCGCGCCCTCGCCGGTCAGGCGCAGGCTGCGGGTGGTGCGCACGAACAGGCGCAGGTCCAGCTCGCGTTCCAGCCGCGCCACCGCAGCGGCCACCTGGCCGGGCAGCAGGTCGGCCTCGCGTGCGGCCTGCGAGAAGCTGCCCAGCGCGGCGGTGCGGACGAACAGCTGCAGATCGTCGAAACGGATCATTTTCATTGCCGGAGTGAAAGTGCTGACCGATTCTGCGCCTTTCCGGGGAGCCGCGCGCGGCGCACGCTGTGGATTCCTTTCCCCCCTGGACCGCTGCCATGCGCGCCATTGCCTACACCCACGCCGGCCTGCCGATCGATGACCCGCAGGCCCTGATCGACATCGACCTGGACCTGCCGCAGCCGGGCCCGCGCGACCTGCGGGTGGCGGTGCGCGCCGTGGCGGTGAACCCGGTGGATACCAAGGTGCGCCGCAACGCCGCCACAGAGGGCCCGCGCGTGCTGGGCTGGGATGCGGTCGGCGTGGTCGATGCGGTGGGCAGCGAAGTGACCCTGTTCCAGCCCGGCGACGCGGTGTACTACGCCGGCGTGATCGACCGCCCGGGCAGCAATGCCGAGTACCAGCTGGTGGACGAGCGCAGCGTCGGCCGCAAGCCGTCCAGCCTTGACGATGCCGCCGCCGCGGCCCTGCCACTGACCGCGATCACCGCCTGGGAACTGCTGTTCGACCGCCTGCGCATCGCCGAGGGCGGTGGTGAAGGGCAGACCCTGCTGGTGATCGGCGCGGCTGGCGGCGTCGGCTCGATCCTGGTGCAGCTGGCACGCACGCTGACCAAGCTGACCGTGATCGGCACCGCCTCGCGCCCGGACACTCAGGACTGGGTCTATGCGATGGGCGCGCACCACGTGATCGACCACAGCCTGCCCCTGGCCGAAGGCCTGGCCCGGCTGGGCATCCCGCAGGTCGAGCATGTGGCCAGCCTGACCCACACCGACCAGCACTACGCGCAGATCGTGGAAGTGCTGGCGCCGCAGGGTCAGCTGGGCCTGATCGACGACCCCGGCCAGCTGGACGTGATGGCACTCAAGCGCAAGGCGCTGTCCCTGCACTGGGAGCTGATGTTCACCCGCCCGCTGTTCAAGACCGCCGACATGCAGCGCCAGCACGATCTGCTGAACCGCGTGGCCGAGCTGATTGACGCAGGCGTGCTGCAGACGACGCTGGGCGAGCACTTCGGGCGCATCAATGCCGCGAACCTGCGGCGCGCGCATGCGCTGGTGGAGAGCAATCGCGCGAAGGGCAAGATCGTGCTGGAAGGCTGGTAAGGATCCGGGCCAACGGCTGAGCCCCTCGTGGCTGGTCGCCGGCGACAGCGCATCTGCGGAGGGGCCGGGTGGGCAGGCCGCGCAGGGGACGCCGTGAATCCATCCATGGAGGCTTGTGAGCGCCATCCATGGCGCTCGCACCCCTGCGCAACCCACCCGCCCGACCTCTGACAATTTCCGTGCGCGACCAGCCACGGAAAAGAAAAAAGAAGAGCAAAAGCCGGTCGCTTCGCTTGTGTGTCGACCAAGGTCGACACCTACCAGAGCCAAGCCCGTGCCGACCATCAGTAGCGGGAAACTGTCGAAGGCGGGGGGGGGGGGGGGGGGGGGGGGGGGGGGGGCAGGGAGTGGCGAGCGGGGGGGGGGGGGGGGGGGGGCGCCCCCCCCCCCCCCCCGCCCCCCCCCCCCCCCCCCCCCCCCCCGCCACCCCACGGAAAGCCCGCTTTTGACGTTGACGTTGACGTTGAGCAGGTGCAGGGCTGCAAGCCCTGCAGACAAACCAAACCCTCAGGCAACCCCGTTGTCGACGTGCGCAGCAAACCCCGGCTGCCGCCGCAATCGCTCGAACCACGCATCGACATTCGCCAGCACCGGCTTGCCGCCCGGCGTTCTGCGCCAGCGCTGCGTGGACAGCCCCAGCACGATGTCAGCCAGAGTGAAGACATCGCCGGCCACGTACGCGTGGCGTGCCAGCTGCGCATCCAGCATCGCCATCAGCCGGTTCCACTGCGCCAGGCTTGCCTCCGCCCGCGCATCGTCCGGGTAATCCGCATGCCCGCGCACGCGCGCCATGAACACATGGCGCCACGCCGTGTTCAGATCGGTCGCCTGCCAATCCATCCACTGCTCAACCCGCGCCCGCGCCTGCGGCTCGACCGGCAACAGGTCGTCGCGCCCGGCACGCGTGGCCAGGTAGCGGCAGATGCTGTTGGATTCCCACAGCACGAAGTCGCCCTCGCGCAGCACCGGCACCTGTGCGTTCGGGTTCAGGCCGCGCAGCAGCTCGGCATCGGGTGCCGCATGGTGCCGCACCGCCAGGTCCAGCCCGGCGCACAGCCACAGCACCTTGCGCACGTTGATCGATGTCGGCTTTCCGTACAGTTCGAGCATGGTCAGACGCAGCGTTTGAGACGGGGCCAGCCTACACTGGCGGCATGCAAACCGAATTCCTGCTCCTCGGCGCCCTCCTCCTGGCCGTCCTCGTCCTGCAGCTGGTCGCCCTGTTGCGCCGCCCGCCCCATGACCGCCTGGAACAGGCCATGCGCGAGGAGGCGCGGGCCGGCCGCAGCGAACTGCGCGAACAGCTCGATGGCTTCGCCCGTGCGCTGACCGATCTGTCCACCCGCACCGACCAGCGCCTGGACCTGCTGCGCGAAGCCCTCGGCGAAGATGCGCGCAAGGCCCGCGCCGAAGCGGCCGAAAGCCAGCAGCGCAGCGGTGCGTTGATGGGCCAGCGCCTGCAGGAACTGCGCGCGCAGCTGGAAGTGTTCGGCCAGCAGCAGGAAGCACGCATCCACGCCTTCGGCCAGCAGCTGCAGGAACTGACCACCCGCACCGACAGCCAGCTGGGCGCGCTGCGCCAGACCCTGGTGGACGATGCGCGCAAGGGCCGCGAAGAGGGCGCGCAGTCGCAGCAGCGCCTGACCGAAAGCCTGGGCCTGCGCCTGCAGGAACTGACCCAGCGCAACGAACAACGCATCGCCGAGATGCGCACGACCCTGGAAGAACAGCTGCGCGCGCTGCAGAGCGACAACGCGCAGAAGCTGGAACAGATGCGCGTGACCGTGGACGAGAAGCTGCAGACCACCCTGGAAACCCGCCTGGGCCAGTCGTTCAAGCTGGTCTCCGAGCGCCTGGAACAGGTGCAGCGCGGCCTGGGCGAAATGCAGCAGCTGGCCACCGGCGTGGGCGACCTCAAGCGCGTGCTGACCAACGTCAAGACGCGCGGCAGCTGGGGTGAAGTGCAGCTGGAGAACATCCTCGAACAGACGCTCATCCAGGAGCAGTACGCGCGTGCGGTGAAGGTGCGCCCGGACAGCAACGAGATGGTCGACATCGCGGTGCGCCTGCCCGGCCGTGGCGACGACGCGCCGGTGTGGCTGCCGATCGATTCCAAGTTCCCGCGCGAGGACTACGAGCGCCTGCTGGACGCGCAGGACCAGGGCGACGCCGAGCTGGTGCGCATCCAGGGCGTGCAGCTGGAGCGTGCGGTGAAGGTGCAGGCCAAGTCGATCAGCGAGAAGTACATCGTGCCGCCGCACACCACCGATTTCGCGGTGATGTTCCTGCCCACCGAAGGCCTGTACGCCGAGATCATCCGCCGGCCCGGCCTGGTCGACCTGCTGCAGCGCGACCACCGCGTGGTGGTGGCCGGCCCGACCACCGTCACCGCGCTGCTCAACAGCCTGCAGATGGGCTTCCGCACGCTGGCCATCGAGAAGCGTTCCAGCGAAGTGTGGAGCCTGCTGGGTGCGGTGAAGAGCGAGTTCGGCAAGTTCGCCGGCATCCTCGAGAAGGCCGAGAAGCAGATCACCACCGTCGGTCGCAGCATCGGCGCGGCCAGCCGCAAGACGCGCACCATCGAACGTCGTCTGCGTGGCGTGGAGACGCTGGCCAACGAGCAGGTGCAGCAGCTGCTGGGCGACCTGGGCGAGGCCGAGGAAGAAGGCGGCGAGGACGAGGCCAGCGAGGGCGAAGAGACCTGAGTGCGCTGACACACTACCTGCACCAGGCAATGCGTATGCTGGCGGCCTCGATTACCGCCTGCAGGTCCGACCATGCGTCAACGCTTCCTTGCCAGCCTGGCCCTGGCCGCCCTGTTGTCGGCCTGCAGCAGCACGCCGCCCGCCGCTGATGCGGCGGCACAGCCGGCGGCGGCAGACTCGCCGGAAGCCACCGAGGCCTACCAGGAAGCGCGCGATGTGGATTGCCGCGCCGCCGGTGGCACCCTGCAACCGCTGGGCCGCCTGCAACGCGTGCAGTGCGTGATTCCCTATGCCGATGCCGGCAAGGCCTGCAGCAGCAAGCGCGACTGCAGCGGCCAGTGCCTGGCCACGGGCGAAGCCGAGGCGGGCGTGGTGGCAACCGGCACCTGCCAGCGTGATGTCAGCCAGAACTTCGGCTGCCGCCAGCGCATCGAGGACGGCAAGGCGCAGGGCACGATCTGCGTGGATTGATCGCACGCGGCGCATCCGCGCAGCGCTATGCTGGTGGACCTTTCCCCGCCATAGCCGGAGCCCCCGCGTGAGCCCCCCGATCCAGGATATTTCCCTCACCACCATCGACGGCCAGCCCTCCACCCTGGGCGATTACCAGGGCAAGGTCCTGCTGGTGGTCAACGTCGCCTCCAAGTGCGGCCTGACCCCGCAGTACGAAGGCCTGCAGGCGCTGTACGCGGAAAAGCAGGCCCAGGGCCTGGAAGTGCTGGGTTTCCCGGCCAACAACTTCCTCGGCCAGGAGCCGGGCAGCGAAGCGGAGATCCAGCAGTTCTGCCAGCTGACCTACGACGTGACCTTCCCGATGTTCGCCAAGATCAGCGTGGCCGGTGAAGACACCCACCCGCTGTACCAGCAGCTGACCGCGGCGCAGCCGCAGGCCATCGGTGAAGGCCCGCTGCGCGAGCGCCTGGCCAGCAAGGAGATCCCGATCCATGCCGCGCCGGCGGTGCTGTGGAACTTCGAGAAGTTCCTGGTCGGCCGCGATGGCAAGGTCGTTGCACGTTTCGCCCCGGACGTGGCCGCCGATGACGCGCGCCTGCGCGAGGCGATCGAGGCCGCGCTGGCCGCCTGATCGCACGGGGTCGGATCCCTTTCCCGAGGAAAAGGCTCCGACCCCAGGCCACGCACAAAAAAACCCCGCCAAGGCGGGGTTTTTCATGCGCGGGCCAACGCGATCAGTTGGTCCAGTTCGGCATCGGCATGGCATCCACCGGAATCGGCGAATTCTCATCGTCGCTGCCGCGCTCGCGCTTGCCGCGCAGGTCGTTCTCGATCTGGTAGTTGCGGCGCTGCAGCCAGGCATCGCGCACCAGCGCGTACTCATCCACCGCCGAACTGCGCAGGTCGTCCACCGCCATCAGCTGCGCGCGGGTGTCGACCAGCTGCAGGCCCTGCAGGCCGATGCGGATCTTGTCTTCCTCGATCGTGCGGATCGGCGACAGCGGCATGTCACCGGCCAGGCCGAACACATCACGCACGGTACGCGGGCCGAAGAACGGCAGTTCCACGTAGCGCGAACGGCGCCAGCCCCAGGCACCCAGGGTCTGCCCGAAGTCCTCGCGGCGGTTGGGTACCATCGCCTTGCTGGCCGGGTCGAACAGGCCACCGATGCCCACCGTGGAGTTCATCAGGAAGCGGCCGAGGGTATCCCACGCATCATCCGGGCGGCCCTGCAGCAGCTGGTTGACGATGGTGACCGGCGAACGGATGTTGCTGAAGAAGTTGCTGACCCCGGTACGCGCGAAGCGTGGCACCACGTGGGTATAGGCGGTGGCCAGCGGACGCGCGATCACGTTGTCTACGCCCACGTTGAAGCGGTGCACGCGACGGTTCAGCGGCTCCCACGGGTCGTAGGCGGCGGTGGTGGCAGTGGTGCCGGCGTTGCCGTACAGCGCGTCGAAATCGTCGTCGCCACCGGGCGCAGCGGCGGCCGCGGCCGTGGCGGCATCGGTTTCGGCATCGGCTCCAGCATTCGTGGCAGGCGGCGGCGTGGCCGTCGCGTCGTCCATGGCGGCCGCAGGTGCCGCGTCAACCGTACCGGCATCGGCAGCAGGTGCGGCGGCCGGTGCGCTGGCCGGAACCACGGTGTCGGCCACCGGCGCATCGCTGCGCGCGGGCTTGCCGGCACAGGCGGTGAGCGCCAGGGCCAGGATCATCAAGGGAAACGCGCGTACGACGTTCATGTCAGCTCGCAGCAGAAGGTGCATTGAAATCCAGATCGGGCGACAGCCGGTAGGCTGCGCTCAGTTCGTTGAAACCGGCCGGAGTGCCGGAAATCGACAGTGGATGGCCCTGGGTGCGGGCACGCGCGGCCAGTTCGGCCAGCAGCGCCAGGCCGGCGCTGTCCACGCGCTCGACCTCGCCCAGTTCCAGCCGTGCCAGCTTCGCCGGCAACGCCTGCAGCTGCGGCCACAGGGCAATCACGGCGGCACGGTCGAGCATCCCGCGCAGGCGCAGGGTGTCGCCTTCCAGCAGCGCCAGCGGCTTACTTGCCATTGCCGGCCGGTCCGGCCTGCATGCTGCCGCTGCGCAGCTCGTTGGCTACCTGCTTGATGCCCTTCTGGCGCAGCGGCGCATCGAACTGGTTGCGGAAGGTCTGCACGTAGGAGATGCCTTCGATGTTGACGTCGAAGATCTTCCACTGGCCGTTGACGTTGCGCATCCAGTACTCGACCGGGGTCGGCTCGTTGCCGGCACGTACCAGTTCGGTGGCCACGCGCACGCCGCGGTTGCCCGGCAGCGGGCTCTCGCCCTTCAGGCGGAAGCTCGGCTTGCCCTGGATGTTCAGCAGGGTCGAGCCGTAGCGCTGCATCAGGCTGTCGGCCATCGCATCGGCAAACAGCTTGATGTCGGCGTCGGAGGCGCCACGGGCGTGCGTGCCCAGCACCAGGCGCGCGGCATAGTCGCGGTCGAAGGTGCGGGTCAGTTCGCTGTCGATGTAGCTGCGCAGGCTGGCCGGGTTGCTGGTGAACTCAGCGCGGCGCTGCTGCAGGGTCGACATGATGCGGCTGCTGGCGTCGATCACCACCTTGCCGGCCTGGCCCTGCGGGGCGGTCACGGCGGGGGCGGTGGACTGCGCCTGGGCCAGGAACGGGGAAGCCAGCAGCAGCGACGAGGCCAGCAGGGTCGGGATCAGTTTCATCTTCATGGTTGCGGTTCCGTTGCAGGCGACTGCTCGCCATCGTTGGGTTTCTGGCCAGCGCCACCGGCGCTGCCACTGAACATGTACTTGCCGACCAGCTGCAGCAGGTCCACCGCCGGCTGGGTGAAGACGATCTCCTCACCGGGCTTCAGTACCTCCGGATCACCACCGGGCTGCAGACCGATATAGCTCTCGCCGAGCAAACCGCTGGTGAAGATGCCGGCGGAGGTGTCGGCCGGCAGGTCCTTGACCTTGCTGTCCATGCGCAGGGTCACGATCGATTCGAACTTCACCGGGTCCAGTTCGATCGAGGCGACCTGGCCGACGGTGACGCCGCCGATCTTCACCGGCGCCTGCTTGCGCAGCTGGCCGACCTGGGAAAAGCGCGCCTTCAGCTCATAGCCCTGGCCGCCCCAGCTCCAGCGCTGGTTGGTCGAGGCCACGGCCAGCACCATCAGCGATGCCAGGGCCAGCAGCAGGAATGCGCCGACGGAGAATTCGAGTCTGGGACCGCGTATGGCCATGTGGATTACCTGATCGAGTCGTGGTGGCCGCGCGCCCTGCGCACCGCCGGAGGAGGGGTTAGGTGAACAACATTGCCGACAGCACGAAGTTGAACATCAGCACCAGCAGCGAGGCGTTGACCACCGCACGGGTGGTGGCCACCGAAGTACCTTCGATGGTCGGCTCGGCGTGGAAACCGACGTAGGACGCGACCAGCGCGGCGGTGCCGCCGAAGATCGCCGACTTCAGCATCGCCACGCCGAAGTCATCCCAGAAGTCGACGCTGTTGCGCAGCGCCGACCAGAACACGCCATTGTCCAGGCCCAGCACGTGCACCGCTTCGAAGTAGCTGGCACTGATGGCCAGCGAACAGAAGATGCCGGTCAGCAGCGGCACGGTCAGCACCGCCGCCCAGAAGCGCGGGGCCACGGCCTTGGCCACCGGGTCGATGGCCATCAGCTCCAGCGCCTTGATCTGGTCGGTGGCACGCATCAGGCCCAGTTCGGCGGCGATCGAGCTGCCGGCGCGGCCGATGAACAGCAGCGCGGTCAGCACCGGCGCCAGTTCGCGGTACAGCGACAGGCCGAGCAGGGTCGACAGTGCGTCGGCCGCACCGAAGGTGGTCAGCGTGCGATACCCCTGCAGGGTCAGCACCAGGCCGACGAAGGCACCGCCGACGGCGATGATGGGCAGCGAGCGCGCGCCGATCTTGTAGATCTCGCGGGTCAGCTCGGCGAGGAAATCACGCGTGGGCAGCGAACCGCGCAGCACGGTCAGCGAGAACAGGCCGGCGCGGCCCAGCGAACGGGTGGCTTGCACGAACGGCATCAGGCAACCCTCGCGCGCGGCGCAGCATCGAACGGAATGGGGCCATCGGGCTGGCCGTGCAGGAACTGCCGCAGCAGCGGGTCCTGGCTGGACTGCAGCGCTTCGGGCGTGCCCTGGAACACGATGCCGCCATTGGCGATGGCGATCACCTGGTCGCAGATCGGCAGGGTCTCGTGCACGTGGTGGCTGACGATGATGCTGGTCAGGCCCAGGCTGTGGTTGAGGCGCTGGATCAGGCTCATGATGACCCCCGAGGCGATCGGGTCCAGCCCGGTCAGCGGCTCGTCGTAGATCATCAGCGGCGGGTCCAGGGCCAGCGCGCGGGCCAGTGCCACGCGGCGCGCCATGCCGCCGGACAGCTCGCGCGGCCAGGCATCGGCGGCGGCCAGCAGGCCCACCGCGTGCAGCTTCATCTGCACCAGCCGGCGCAGCACCGCCGCCGGCAGGCGGGTATGGGTGCGCAGGGGCAAGGCGACGTTCTCGGCCACGGTCAGGTCGGTCAGCAGGCCATTGCCCTGCAGCAGCACGCCCACGCTCTTGCGCATCTCCAGCAGCGCGCCGCTGTCATGCGGGATGGGCTTGCCGAACAGGGTGACCTCGCCGGCGACCGGACGCAGTTCGCCGGTCAGCGCGGCCAGCAGGGTCGACTTGCCGCTGCCGGACGGGCCCAGCACGGCGGTGATGCTGCCCTGCGGAACCTGCAGGGAAACGTCACGCAGGATGGTGCGTCCGCTCCGGTCGATGCGGACGTTGGACAACTGCACCAGACTGGAGGCGGAAGCCGACATGGGCACCATTAACGTTTTTTAGACATCGAAGGGTGGGGTCAGCCGGCTGAACATAAGCAGACTGGACGGTCCAGTATTGTGGCACGTCGCGGCCACCGGCAGGCCGGGACAATTTCCGGCGGCGCCGGAACAATCCATCGCAACGCTCGCTGCGCGTCCCAGTGACGTGCGTCACCATTGAATACTGCCGGCCGTCCTGCACACTGTGCACGATGACCGACCCGTTCAGCGACTTCCGCCTCTATCACTCCAACGCGTTGGACGTGCTGGCCGCCCTGCTGGCCCGCAACGTGCGTACGCCGGTGCCGGGGCAGCCGCTGCTGGCGCCGGAGGTGGTGCTGATCCCGCAGGTGGCGATGCGTCGCTGGCTGCAGGCGACACTGGCGGCCGAGTACGGGGTCGCCGCCAACCTCGAGTTCCTCACCCCGGGTGAGTTCGTCGCGCGGGCGCTCAACGCCAATGTCGCCGGCGAAACAGACGACCTGGACGCCGCCGGCCTGCACTGGAAGCTGTACCAGGCGCTGCGCGACCCCGCGCTGCTGGCGCAGCCACCGATGCGTGCGCTGCAGTCCTATCTTGCCGGGGGTGACGCCCTGAAGCCGTGGGCGCTTGCCGGCGAACTGGCCTCGGTGTTCGAGAAGTACCAGGCCTGGCGCCGCGACTGGCTGCTGCGCTGGGATGCCGGCGCCGACCCGGCCGACCCGCAGGCGATCCTGTGGCGGTCCATTGCCGCCAACCGCGGCTACCGCGCGCGCCGCATCCAGGACTACCTCGACCGCTTCGAAGGCCCGGACAAGCCCAGGCCGAACGGCCTGCCGCCGCGCCTGTCGGCGTTCGCCACGCTGAACATCTCGCCCGACGTGCTGCGGGTGATGGCCACCCAGGCCCGGGTCGGCGAGCTGCACTTCTATATGCCGACCCCGGTGCAGTCGTACTGGGGCGACCTGCAGACCCTGGCCGAGCGCCTGCGCAGCGGCGCACCCGATCCCTTTGGCGAAGCCGCCGGCGAGAACCGCCTGCTGGAAGCCTGGGGTGCGGCCGGCCGCGACTTCATGGCCGTGCTGGGCAGTTACGAAGTGGTGCACCCGGCGGGTGAGATCGCCGCATACTCGGACCCCGAAGACGACACCCGCCCGACCCTGGCCGAGGGCGGGCTGGCCGACAGCCTGCTGCACCGCCTGCAGCGCGACCTGTTCCACCGCCGCGCGCTGCCCTCGGGCGAGCTGCGCGAGGAACCACGCAGCGACGACCCCAGCCTGCAGGTGCATGCCTGCCACACCCGCCTGCGCGAACTGCAGGTGCTGCACGACCAGCTGCGCAGCCTGCTGCAGGACCCGCGCTTCGACCCGCCGCTGCAGGCCCGCGAGATCGCGGTGCTGGCACCGGACATCGATCCCTACGTGCCGTATCTGGAAGCCGTGTTTGGCGGCCGTGGCGGCGACGAGGAACACATTCCCTACGCGCTGGCCGACAGCAGCCCGCTGGCGGGCGAGCCGCTGGCCGATGTGTTCGTGCACCTGCTGTCGCTGCCGGTATCGCGGTTCGGCCTGAACGAGATCCTCGACCTGCTGGCCAGCGCGCCGCTGGCCGAGGCGGCCGGGCTGGAGGCGGTGGACTTCGACCGCCTGCATGGTTGGCTGCAGCAGGCCGGCGCGCGCTGGGGCATCGACGCCAACCATCGCGGCCAGCTGCAGGCACCGCGCGACGACGCCTACACCTGGCAGTTCGCGCTGGACCGCCTGCTGCTGGGCCACGCCACCGGCAGCGATGTCGACCTAGCCGGCGTGGCACCGTGGATCGAGCTGGAAGGTGGCGCGCTGGACGCGGTGGACCGGCTGCTGCGCCTGCTGCGCGTGCTGGCGCTGTACCAGCGCCGCCTCGGCGAGACCCTGACCCCGGCGCAGTGGCGGCAGCGCCTGCTGTCCCTGCTGGATGCGCTTCTTCCGGAAGCACCCGGTTCGCCCAACAGCCAGCGCGCGCTGGAGCGCCTGCGCAAGCTGCTCAACCAGTTCGCCGACGACGCCCGCAAGGCCGGCTTCGAGGACGGCGTACCGCCGGAGGTGGTGCGTGCGCACTTCGCCGGCGCGCTGTCCGAGGCCGATACGCGTGCGCCGCTGCTGACCGGCGGCATCAGCTTCGGCCGCATGGTGCCGATGCGCCTGCTGCCGTTCCGGGTGATCTGCGTTCTGGGCCTGAATGATGGTGACTTCCCGCGCCGCGATCCGGCTGCCGGCCTGAACCAGCTGACCGCCGAGCTGGACACGCCGCGACGTCGCCCAGGCGACCGCTCCACCCGCGAGGACGACCGCTTCCTGTTCCTGCAGCTGTTCGCCGCCGCGCAGGACGTGTTCTACCTGAGCTACCTCGGCGCCGACCCGCGCGATGGCAGCGTGCGCGAACCCTCGGTGCTGGTCAGCGAGCTGATCGACGCCGCCGCCGAGTACCACCAGGCGCCGGAGGCCGCCAAGCGTGCGTTCACCGTGCGCCATGCGCTGCAGCCGTTCTCGCCCGCAGCCTTCGGTGAAGGCGACCCGCGTCGTTTCAGCTACCGCCGCCAGTGGCACCCGGCCGCCGGGCGCATGGCCGGCCAGCGCGGCGGGCTGCAGCCGTGGTTCGATGCCGCACTGCCGCCACCGCTGGATGACGCAGTGGAAGACGAGGTCGCGCTGGATACGCTGCGCCGCTTCCTGTGCGACCCGGCCGGGCAGTTCCTGGCCCAGGCGCTGGGCCTGCGCCTGGCCGACGATGTCGAGGAGGTGGACGACCTGGAGCCGCTGGTGCTGTCCTCGCGCGGGCCGGAAAAGCGCAGCGTGCAGGCCGCGGTGGTACGCGCCACCATCAGCGGTGATGTCGAGCCGCTGTACCCGCGCCTGCGTGCCCGCGGCCTGCTGCCGTCGGGTGCGCTGGGGGAGCGCCAGTTCGAAGCCGAACAGCTCAAGACCCGTCCGTACGCCAGCGCGATGCTGGGCTGGATGCAGGGGCAGCCGCTCGAAAGCCGCCGCTACGAAGTCGAGATCGACGGCGTGCGCCTGCACGGCCGCGTCGCCGATCGCCATCCTGAAGGCCTGGTGCGCCTGCGCGCTGGTACGCTCAACGGCAACGCGGTGATCCGCCAGGGCCTGGACTGGCTGCTGGCCAACGCGGCCGGCGATGCGTTGCCGCTGGTGCAGTTCCACGATGGGGGTGATGCCGGCCCCGGCCCGCACATCCAGCCGGCACCGGGTGCGGCGGCCGCACGCAGTGCCCTGCGCGCGCTGCTGCAGCTGCGCCAGCGCGGCCTGCGCGAGCCGCTGCGCTTCGCACCCTATACCGGCTGGGTGCTGTTCACCGCACCGGTGGAAAAACAACGCAGCGAAGGCTGGAAGCAGTGGCACGGCAGCGACCGCAGCTGGGGCGAAGCCAACAGCGACGCCTGGCAGCTGCTGCTGCGCGGCGCTGATCCCTTCGCCGATGACGACAGTTACGCCGACCTGCTGCGCAACAGCCAGGTGGTATTCGGCGCGGTGCGCGACGGGCGTGGCCCGGGTGGCACCGGCAAGGAGGCCGACGCATGAGCACCCCCGTGGACCCCTACCTGCTGCTGCCGCTGCAGGGCATCGGCCTGATCGAAGCCAGCGCCGGTACCGGCAAGACCTTCACCCTGGCTACGCTGTTCACCCGCTTGGTGGTGGAACAGGGCCTGCGCATCGGCCAGATCCTGGCGGTGACCTTCACCGATGCCGCCACCCAGGAGCTGCGCAAGCGCATCCGCGAGCGCCTGGCCCTGGCCGCACGCCTGGTGGACCTGCCGCCCGCCGACGACGAGGCGCCCGATGCGCTGCTGACCCGGCAGGTGCTGCAGCGCCACCTCGATGAAAGTGGCGAAAGCGCTGCCGCGCTGAAGCGCCGCCTGCAGGTGGCCGCCGACGAGATCGACCTGGCCTCGATCTTCACCATCCATGGCTTCTGCACCCGCGTGCTGCGCGAATATGCGCTGGAAAGCGGGCACACTTTCGATCCGCCGGAGCTTCTGGCCAGTGACCGCGAGTTGCTGGAGGAACTGGCGGCCGACCTGTGGCGCGTGCACGCCAACGATGCGGCGACGCTGGAGCCGCTGACCTGGCTGTGGTCGAACCCGGACGCGCTGGCCTCGGACCTGCGCGCGCTGCTGGCCTCGCCGCCGCTGTACCCGCGCCCGCAGCCGCTGGCGGTGGAGGATCCCCGCGCGGCCCTGCAGGGCGCGGCGGCGGACCTGTCGCTGGCCGTGCGCGAGCATGGCGAGCAGTTCTTCCTCGACCTGTGCGAGGCCGTCGACAACAAGTGGATCAACGGCGTTTCCTACAAGCTCGGCTGGCTGCATCCGCTGGGCCGGCAGCTGCTGGCCTGGGCCGGGCGCGGCGATGCCACCGAACTGCTGTCCAGCGACCGCCTGCCGGCGCTGCTGGCCGATGCGCTGGTGGCCAAGACCAACAAGAAGTTCGCTGACCGCACGCCATCCTCGCCGCTGCAGGCACCGCTGGAACGCTACGTGGCGCTGCTGGCCCAGCGCGAGCAGTGGCTGCGCGCTGCGTCGCTGAACTTCCTGCACAGCCTGCGCGAAGAAGCCACGCAGCGGCTGGCCACGCTCAAGCGCACGCGCCGCGTGCAGACCTACGACGATCTGATTGACGGCGTGGCGCAGGCGCTGGAGGGTTCGCAGCGGCTGGAGCTGGTGCGCAAGCTGCGCCTGCAGTACCGCATCGCCCTGGTCGATGAGTTCCAGGACACCGACGATCGCCAGTGGGGCATCTTCCACACCGTGTTCGGCGATTCGCCGGAGGTGCGGGAACTCGGCCTGCCACCGGCGCTGTTCCTGATTGGCGACCCGAAACAGGCGATCTACGGTTTCCGTGGCGGCGATATCCACACCTACCTCAAGGCCAAGCAGGCCGCGCGGCCGGCACCGCCGCTGGACCAGAACTTCCGTTCGCGGCCCTCGGTGCTGCGCGCGCTGCAGGCGCTCTACGACAACGGTGGCGACGACGCGTTCCTGGAGGCGGGCATCGGCTTCGAGCCGGTCCGCCCCGGTGGCGTGCGCAGCGACGACGATTACCAGCGCGACGGCGCAGCAGCGCCGGCACTGACCCTGCGCGTGCTGCGCAGCGAGGGCGACAAGGCGATGAGCGCCGACGCTTCGCGTGCCGCCGCGACCCAGGCCTGCGTCGCCGCCATCCACCAGACCCTGCTGGATGCGCGTGCCGGCACCGCTGTCCTGCGCGGCCATCCGGTCCAGCCCGGTGATATCGCGGTGCTGGTGCGCTCGCACCGCGAGGCGACGCTGGTGCAGCGCGCGCTGGCAGCGGTGGGCATTCCGGCGGTGGCGGCGGGCAAGCAGAGCCTGTTCTCCACCAGCGAAGCACGCGACCTGCGCGCGCTGCTGCTGGCCCTGCTGCAACCGGCTGACGAAGGTCGCTTGCGTGCGGCGCTGGCGACGGTGCTGCTCGGCCAGCGGGCCAGTGCGATCGCCAACATGGAACGCGAGGGCGACCTGCAGCGCGCGTTCCAGGCGCAGCTGCTGCACTGGCGCGAGCGCTGGCAGCGCGGTGGCCCGTTCGCGGTGGTGGCCGATGTCTGCGCCGCACAGGGCGAACGCCTGCTGGCGCTGATCGATGGCGAGCGCCGCCTGACCAACTACCTGCAGCTGGGCGAACTGCTGCAGGAAGCCTCCGCGCAGGCGCTGGGCATGCATGGGCTGCTGGACTGGCTGCAGGGGCAGATGGCCAACGCCGACCAGAACGACGAACAGCAGCTGCTGCGGCTGGAGTCGGATGCGCGCCGCGTGCAGATCATCACCCTGCACAAGAGCAAGGGCCTGGAGTACCCGCTGGTCTACCTGCCGTTCGTTGGCATCGACGGTGGCGCACCCAACAACGCCGCGCACTGCACCGTGCACGTGGGCGGCGAGCGCCAGCTGCACTGGAAGCTGGACAAGGACGAGGCCTGGGATGCAGCCAGCGGGCAGCGCGAACGCGAGCAGCGCGCCGAGGATGCGCGCCTGCTGTACGTCGGCCTGACCCGCGCCGAGCATGCGCTGTGGATCGCCATCGGCGATCTCGCCGGGCTCGGCAGGACCCGCCTGGCGCCGCTGCTGGGTGACCTGCAGGCGCTGCACGCACAGAGCGATGTGCACATCGACGACAGCGAGCAGGTGCTGCGGCTGCCGCAGCTGCCGGTTGAACAGGACGGCGAACTGCCGGCCGTGCGCAGCCTGACCCGGCGTGTACCGCACGACTGGTGGGTCTACAGCTTCACGCAGCTGGCGCATGCCGATGCCGGCGACGATGTCGAAGCGGCGGCCACCGAACTGCCGGCACCGGCCGCCGACGAACCGGCGGGTGCGGAACTGCCGCTGGAACCGGCCCTGCCCGAACCCGCAGCTGCTGACGCCGCACCGTTGGACCCGCGTTTCATGGGCAGCCGCTTCGGCAACGTCCTGCACGAGGCGCTGGAGAACGTCGATTTCGCCGCATGGGGCGGCTGGACACCCGGCCAACCCGCGCCCGAAGGGCAGGCCGAGCTGCTGCGCAAGGCGCTGCACGACGAAGGCTATGCCGACGAGGACCTCAACGATGGCGTGGCGGTGCTGGTGCCGCTGGTCGGCCACACGCTCACCGTCGCGCTGCCCGAAGGCGGTGCCCTGCACAGCCTGGGCGAAGGCGAGCGCCGCGCCGAAATCGAATTCCACTTCGCGATCGAACCGACCGCCGTGCCGGCGCTGCTGCAGCTGCTGCACGCCCATGGCATTTCCAGCGCGCGCCGCGGTTTCGGCCTGCGCCGCCGGCTGGAAGGGCTGATGACCGGCAAGATCGACCTCACCTACGTGCGCGATGGGCGCTGGTACGTGCTCGACTACAAATCCAACCGTCTGCCGGGCTACAGCCCGGACCTGCTGCAGATCGCCATGCGCCACAGCGAATACGACCTGCAGGCGCTGATCTACACCGTGGCCCTGCACCGCTGGCTGCGCTTCCGCCTGGGCGGTGCCTACGACTACGTGCGCGACATGGGCGGCATCCGCTACCTGTTCTGCCGCGGGCTGGATGGCAACGGCAATGGCGTGCACGTGGACCGCTTCGCGCCGGCGCTGGTGGATGGGCTCGATGCGCTGTTCGCCGGTGGCGACGCCGCCCATGCCGAACTGGTCGCGCGCGCCATCGGAGCCCGCGCATGAGCACCACCCTGCTGCAGCAGCTCTACCGCGGCGGTCATCTGCGCACCCTCGACCATGCCTTGGCCACCAGCCTGCGGCGTCTGCGCGAGGACACGCCCGATGGCGTGGCGGTTGCCGCTGCACTGGCATCGCTGGCGGTGTCGCAGGGCCATGCCGCGTTCGATCCGGCACAGCCGCAGCGCGTGCTGGAAGGCTTACAGGCTTGGCCGGCACCCGCGCAGTGGCTGGCCCAGCTGCAGGCATCGCCGTGGGTGGCGCAGCCGCAGGATCCCGAGGCGGCCGCCGATGAGGCACCGCTGGTGCTGGAGAACGGCCTGCTGTACCTGCGCCGTTACCGCGAATACGAGCGGCAGCTGGCTGCCGGCCTGCAGCGCATCGGCCGGCATCCATTGCCGGCGCCGGACCTGGCGGCGCTGGCGCCGTTGTTCGCGCGCCTGTTCCCTGCTGCCGCCACCCAGGAAGACCACCAGGCGCGCGCCGCCGGCGTGACCCTGCGCCACCCGCTGGCGCTGGTCACTGGCGGCCCCGGTACCGGCAAGACCACCACCATCGCGCGCCTGTTGTTGCTGCTGGCCGCGCAGGCCCTGCATGCCGGTGAGCCGGTGCCGCAGGTCGCGCTGGCGGCACCGACCGGGCGTGCCGCCGAGCGCATGGCCGAAAGCCTGCGGCTGGCCGTGCAGCGCCTGCAGGAAGAAGGCCTGGATCCGGCACTGTGCGCGACGCTGCCGAGCACCGGCACCACCCTGCATCGCCTGCTCGGTGTCATCCCCGATTCGCCGCGCTTCCGCCACCACGCCGACAACCCGTTGCCGGTGGACGTGGTGGTGGTGGATGAAGCCTCGATGATCGACCTGCCGCTGATGGCCAAGCTGGTCGACGCCATCGCCAGCGGCACCCGCCTGATCCTGCTGGGCGATCCGGACCAGCTGCCCTCGGTGGAGGCCGGTGATGTGCTCAGCGCCATCCTGCGCGCCAGTGGCGATGGCAGCGGCACCCGTGCCGATGACGCGCAGGCTTTGCACGGACTGCTGGCCGCGCCGACCCTGCAGCCGGAGGCCGCGCCCCGCGCCTTCGCCGGCCGTCGCGTGCAGCTGCAGCACGGCTACCGGCAGAGCGATGCCCTGCAGCTGGCGCCATTGGCGCAGGCGGTGCGCGAAGGTGACAGCGGCACCGCGCTGGCCCTGCTGCGCAGCGGCAGCCTGTCCGGGGTCAGCTTCCACGAGAACGACGCCGACCCGCTGCGCAACCAGCGCGACCACCTGCTGTCGCACTGGCGCGCGCTGGCCGAAGCCGAAGACCCCGGCCGTGCGCTGCAGCAGGCCGGTCGCCTGCGCGTGCTGACCGCCCTGCGCGAAGGCCCACAGGGCGCACGCGGGCTCAACAGCCGTATCGAACAGCTGCTGGCCGGCAACACGCCCGGCTATTTCCAGGGCCGCCTGCTGCTGGTGACCGAAAACAGCTACCGCCATCGCCTGTTCAACGGTGACATCGGCATCTGCCTGCGCGACACCAGCGGTGCGATGGTGGCCTGGTTCCCCGGCGACATCGCCGAACAGCCGCGCGCCTTCCACCCGGCCGCATTGCCCGCGCACGAGAGCGCGTTCGCGATGACCGTGCACAAGGCACAGGGCTCGGAATTCGATGAAGTGTGGTTGCAGCTGCCGCGGCAGGACAGCCGCGTGCTGTCGCGCGAACTGGTCTACACCGGCCTCACCCGCGCCCGCCAGCGCCTGCATGTGGCGGGCAGCGAAGAGGTGCTGGTGGCCGCGCTGAAGCGGCACGCAAGCCGATTGGGTGGCCTGGCCTGGCGGCTGGGCGCCGAAGCGGGGTCAGATTCCGTTCCCGACGGGAACGCGCTCTGAGCCCACCGCGCTGATGCGCCCCTGTAGAGCCGAGCCATGCTCGGCTGCTGTTCGCGCAAGGTTGACAGTCGAGCATGGCTCGACTCTACAAGAGCATCCACGCATGGCGTGGATCTACTGCAATGGATCTACCGTGCCGACCAACGGTCGGCACCTGTCGGACCCACCCCGCCATCTCTCGGATAGCCAGCTTTTGCCGTCGCCTTTGACGTTGAAGTTGATTCGGCAGGTGCAGGGCGCAGCCCTGCCGCTCCCTTCACTCCGCGATCAACACCAGCCCATCCGGGAACACGATCGCCGCTTCATCCGCACTCAGGTCGAAGAACCCCACGCCATGCTTCTCGGCCAGGTCCTGCACGCGCCCGTGCGCGCGCTCGGCCACCGAATACGCGAACGCGCCGTAGATCACCTGGCGGCCGATGCTGTAATCAGTCACCTCGGCACGATCGTCATCGTCGTTGCTCAGCGGCCCGTTCATCGGCGGGAAGTCCCGCGCCATCTCCGCGAACCACGCCTGCAGCGCCGGGCTGCTCACCGCCGGGTCGTCGTACTCGTGGTTCTCGCCCCACTCGGCCTGCTTATCGAACCAGGCGATGAAGGCCGCTGCGTCGCGTGGCGCAGCGCTGGCCTCGAACACCATCATGTCGTAACTCATTGAACCGTCCTGTTGTCGGAGCGAAAGGCCGCCGGGCATGGCCCGGCGCTACCGGGTAGCGATGGTAGCGCCGGGCCAAGCCCGGCCGATCGCATTACATGGACGCCGCGTCGGCGTCCGCCAACCCCGGCGCCAACGCCTTCGCCTCGGGGAACAGCGCAAAGCGCAGGCCGATCAGGCCCATCAGCGCCTCGTCGCGTGCCTTGCAGGCGCCTACGCCACCGACCCGGCCCAGCGAGGTATCCAGGCGCTCGCGCAGGGCTTCGGCTGCGGCAATCGGGCGGCGCGCGGCGATCTGCCGGCGGTAGTGCGCGGCGATCTCTTCCAGGATGTGCTCCACCGCCTCGCGGCTGCGCTCGGGCAGTTCCAGTCGGGCGCGGCGCAGCTGCAGGATGTTCAGGCCGATGCGCGCCTCGTTGAGCATGTCCACCGAGGCGATGTCGCTGCCTTCCGGCGTCGCCGCCAGGCGCGGGGCGAGCAGGCCCAGCAGGTCGAGCATGCGTGCAGCGAAGCGCTGGCGGTCCTGCTGGCCGCGCCCTTCGGCAGCCTCGGCCAGCGTGGTCCAGCCCTGCCGCACCAGGCGGCGCGCGGTCCACTCGGCACCCACCGAACGGAACAGGCGGGTCATCACCACTGCAAAGCCGATGCCGATGAACATGGCGATGGACGAATTGAGGAAGCTCTGGATGTTGGCGCTGTAGGTGTTCTGCAGGCTCAGCAGAGCGGCCAGGTTCACCGTCAGCGGCAGTGCGAACAGCGCGCTCTTGGGGTGGTGCAGCAGCAGACCCAGTGGCAGGAACGCCACCGCCAGCACCAGCGCCAGCAGGCCGAAGTCATGCACGGCCGGGAACACGCCGAACAGGTACACGCCGGCCACCAGCGAAGCGACGATGGCCCAGACCAGGAACGAGACCATGCTTGGTGCCGGGTCGTCCTGCGCGGCGAAGAACGCGGCCGTCACCGCCGCCATCATCGCGCCGTTGCCGCCGCCCTCCCAACCCAGGCCGATCCACAGCACGCAGTAGCTCATCAGTGCCACGCCGGCGCTGAGCGCGGAGAACAGCGCCATGCCGTAGTCGACGTGCTTGTCGGTGGCCACGCGCTCGGCGCGGATGCGGTAATGGGCGCGGTCCAGCGGCGCGGTGCCGTGGTCGATCGCGTGCTGCAGGGTGCGGCAGTCCTGCCACAGGTCCACCAGCTCTTCCAGGCGCAGCAGCAGGCTGGCCAGCTGCAGGTGCTGCAGGTCGCTGTCCACCTGCGGCTTCAGTGCGCTGATACGTGCCCGCAGGCGGGCGTAATCGCTGGCACTGGCAGGCGTATCGATCCAGTCGTGGATGTCATCGACCAGCGCCGGCAGGCCCTCGGGCAGCGTCTGCCCCTCGCTGCGCAGCGCGCTCAGGCGGTCGGCAATCGACGACAGCACCGGCAGCAACAGCAGCATGCGCTCGCGCAGGCGCTCCATCGAAACAGCAGAGCCTGCATGGCGCGGATCATCGCGGCGCAGGAACTCGATCAGCGCCTCGAACTGCACCAGGTCGGCGGCCAGCCGGTTGCGCGGGGCATGGGCGCGGCCACGCTCGAGGATCTGCCGGCACCACTGCGCCGCATCCTCCATCCAGTTGCCGATGCGGGTGCGCAGCATCGGCTGCACCGAGGCCGGGAACAGCAGCGACGCGGCCAGCACCGCCACCACCGTGCCGAGGATGATCTCCTCGCTGCGCGCCACCACCGTGTCGAAGATGGTTTCCGGGGAGGTCACCGCCGGGAAACCGATGAAGGCCGTGGTGTAGCCGGCCAGCAGGAACGCGTAGCCGCGGGGCCCACGGTTGAGCAGGGCCAGGAACAGGCAGCCTGCCAGCCAGATCGACATCGCCGCGCTCAGCACCATCGGCGTTTCCACCAGCGCCGGCAGCACCAGCAGGGTGGCCAGGCCGGCCACCAGGGTGCCGACGATGCGGTACAGGCCCTTGGCCCGGGTCGGGCCCAGCAGCGGCTGGCTGACGATGTACACCGTGCCCATCGCCCAGTACGGACGCGACAGGTTGCCGGCCATGGCAATGTACAGCGCGGCCACCGCGGCCAGGTAGGTCTTGATCGAGAACAGCCACGCCTGGCGGTCGGTCAGCGCGTTCATGGCTTACTTCGCCGTGGCCTGCGCGGTGGCGGGGGCCGCCGGCGCGACCGTGGCCTGCCAGCCGCCACCCAGCACCAGGAACAGGTGGATCTGGTCGCGCGAGACCTGCGCCTCGGCCGCGGCCAGGGTGGCATCACTGGTCACCAGGCTTCGGTCGGCATCCAGGCTGGACAGGTAAGGGGTGCGCCCGGCCTGGTACAGCCGGCGGTTCTGCTCGGCGGCCAGCGCGGCCTGCTGCTGGGCTTCGCGCAGCGACTGCAGGCGGCGCAGATCCTGCGCGTAGCGGTCCAGTGCGGTCTGCGTCTCGCGCAGGGCCTGCAGCACCACATGGTCGAACTCGGCCAGCGCGGCATCGGCACCGGCCTCGGCGGCGTGGATGCGGGCGTGGGTGCCCGAGGACGGCAGCGTCCACGAGATCAGCGGGCCGATCGACCACTGCTGGGTCATCGGCTGGCCGAAGTCCTCCAGCAGGCCGGCGGCACCGAGCGAGGCACCCAGACGGATGTCCGGGTACAGCTCGGCGGTGGCCACGCCGATGCGTGCGGTGGCCGAGGCCAGCTTGCGCTCGGCCTGGCGGATATCGGGGCGACGCTGCAGCAGGGCGCGGCCATCACCCACCGGCAGCGGCTGGGCCAGGCGCGGCGCGTCGGCGCAGTCGATCACGCCGGCCGGTAGCTGGCCGGGGGTCTGCCCGAGCAGCGCGGCCAGCGAATAGGCCGCGGCCGAACGCTGCGCGCGCAGCGGCGGCAGCGCGGCTTCCAGCAGGGCCACCTGCGCGTTGGCGCGGGCCAGTTCCGGCGGCGTGCCGCGGCCGGCATTGATCAGCCGCTGGGTGACCGAGCGGCTGCGCTGCTGCAGCTGCAGCGAATGCTCGGCCACGTGCAGTTCGTGGTTGGCGTGGCAGATGTCCAGGTAGCTGTCGGCCACCTCGGCCACCACGCTCACCTGCGCCAGGTCGCGTGCGGCGGCCACCGACTGCTCGTCGGCGCGGGCCGCTTCGGCACCACGCTTGAGCTTGCCGAACAGATCGAACTGGTAGCTGACCGCGAACTTGCCGTCGGCCAGGTTGATCACCGGCAGCTCGTGTTCCTGCAGGAAGGCTTCGGCCGACAACTGCGCGCGGCTGACGCCGGCTTCGGCTTCGTACTCGAAGCCACCGGCATCCATTGCCTGTTCGTACACCGCGGCGGCACGGCGCAGGTGCGCATCGGCGGCCTTCAGTTCGACGTTGTCACGCAGCGCCTGGGTGATCAGGCCATCCAGCACCGGATCGCTGTACAGCGACCACCAGCGGTCGGGCAGCGCCTGGTTGGCGGCGACGTCCGGGTTCTGGGTGTCGATGAAGGCGGCATTGGCCTCCGGGCGCTTGAAAGCCGAGCCTTCCGGCAGGGCGTAGTCCGGGCCGACGGTCTTGCAGGCCGCCAGGCTGGCCAGCGCAACGATCAGGCCGAGACGGGGCAGGGTGGTTTTCACAGGCCCGCCTGTGTCGGCGTCGTGCCGGCCTTGTCTGCATGCTTGTTGCTGCTGGTCTGCACGGTCACCGTGGCGGTACGGCCGGCGATCAGTTCCACGCCCTGGGGCACGTCGTCGATGGCGATGCGCACCGGGATGCGCTGCGCCAGCCGCACCCAGTCGAAGGCCGGGGTCACGTTCGGCAGCAGGGTGCTGCCGTTGCTGCGGTATCGGTCCTCGATGCCGGCGGCGATGCTTTCGACGTGGCCACGCAGCGCGGTCGATTCGCCCATCAGGCGGATGTCCACGGCCTGCCCTGGGGCCACGCCGCGCAGGCGGGTTTCCTCGAAGTAGCCATCGATGCGGAACGAGCCGGTATCCAGCAGCGCCAGCACCGGCTTGCCGGCCACCACGTAGTCGCCCACGCGCATGGTGCGGTCGTTGACCCGGCCGTCGGCCGGCGCGTGCACTTCAGTGCGGGCCAGGTTCAGATCAGCCAGGTCGACCGCGGCCTGGGCGGTGGCCAGCGACGCCTGCGCAGCCTGCAGCTTGGCGCGGCGCACTTCGGCGTCCTCGGCGGCCACCAGGTCCTGCAGGCTGCGGTCGCGGCCGATCTCGCGGCGCAGCTGCGTCACCGAGGCCTGGCGCTCGGCCAGGCTGGCCTTGGCCTGCTCCAGCGCGATGCGGTAGCGCGCGCGATCGATCACGAACAGGACGTCGCCCTTCTTCACCGCCTGGTTGTCGGCCACGTTCACCGATTCGACCAGGCCGGACACATCGGGGGCCACCTGCACCACGTCGGCGCCGACATGGGCGTCGCGGGTCCACGGCTCATCCATGTAATAGACCCACAGCTGGCGCAGGACCAGCAGGGCCACGATCACCGCCGCGCTGGTCAGCAGTATGGGAAGGGTCTTCTTCACGATCTTGTTCACGATTGCATCCAACGCACGAGGTGGAACAGTAGGCCCAGCACGATCCCGTACAGCGCCAGGTTGAACAGCGCCGGATGCCAGACATGGCGGTAGGCACCGGCACGCTGCAGCAGCGCGTGCAGGCCGCTGTTGACCAGGTAGGCCAACAACATCAACCCGAGCAGGGTCGGGACGAACACTCCGTGGAGACTGAATTCACCGGGCATCGGTAGGGGGCAGGATGGGGGAGGGGAGGGCAACACACAGGACAACGGCAACGGGCAAAAGCCGCCGGCGCCTGCACGGCAGCGGCGGTGTTTCAAGGACAACGCGCTTACGTGATGCGGTCGGCCGCCTCGGCCAGCAGGCGCCATGCCTTCAGCACGGCCTGCAGTTCATCCATGGAAAGTTCGCCGAACACGTCCTGGCGCAGGCCGATGAGCTGTTCTTCCAGCTCGCGCACCAGCGCCTGTCCCTCATCGGTCAGCCACAGCAGGTTGGCGCGGCGGTCGCTGGCGTCGCTTTCGCGGCGGACCAGGTCGCTGGCGCACAGCTTGTCCAGCAGGCGTACCAGGGACGGGCCTTCCATGCCCAGCTGCTGGGCCAGTGCCACCTGGCGGATACCGCCGCCGGAGCGGCCGATCATCAACAGGGGCATGGTGCAGGCGGTGGAGATGCCGTAACTGCCGAGCCGGCTGTCGGCCAGGCGCTGCCACTGCCGTCCTGCATAGAGCAGGCCGGAGCTGAGCTGCATCTGCAGCCGGGTACGGTCGTCGAGGGGGCGGTCCATAAGAGATAGGTAGGATACTACTAATTTCATTCCTATCAATAGTTTTTGCTGAATGCGAAAACCCGGTAGCGCCGGGCCATGCCCGGCGAGCGCAGGGGCCTGAATCAAACATGCGCCGGGCATGGCCCGGCGCTACCAGAGCACCCACCACAGCAGCGCCGCGCGGTCCTTCCGAAGCCATGCACCCCAGCTTTTGCCCCCGCTTTCGGGCGGTCCGGCCGCGCCCGCAGGAAACTGTCCGGGAGGGGGAGAGGGGGCTGCGCAGGACCGTTGGCGCCATGGATGGCGCCATCGAGCCCCAAGGACGGGTTCACGGCGTGTCCTGCGCAGGCCCCTCTCCCCCTCCAGACCGATAGCAATGAAGCGCCAAGACAGACCCCCCGATGAACCGTCCCCACAGGACGACCCACCCCCCGGTCGGGTACGATGCTCGCCCCCCGTTCGGGACGCTGTATGCAATGAGCAAGAACAACGAAAAGGCCGCCCCGCAGGGCGATGTGACCCAGGACCAGGCCGAGGATGCGGTGCGCACCCTGCTGCGCTGGGCCGGCGAGGACCCGTCCCGTGAAGGCCTGCTGGATACCCCGCGCCGTGTCGCCGAAGCCTATGGCGACTGGTTCAGCGGTTACCGCGACGACCCGCGCGCCTACATGGAGCGGACCTTCGAGGAAGTGGCCGGCTATGACGAACTGATCGTCCTGCGCGACATCGAGTACGAAAGCCACTGCGAACACCACATGGCGCCGATCATCGGCCGCGTCCACGTCGGCTACCTGCCGGCCGGCAAGGTGGTGGGCATCAGCAAGCTGGCCCGCGTGGTCGAAGCCTACGCCCGCCGCTTTCAGGTGCAGGAAAAGATGACCGCGCAGATCGCCCAGTGCATCCAGGATGTGCTGCAGCCGATCGGCGTCGGCGTGGTCGTCGAAGGCGCCCATGAATGCATGACCACCCGCGGCATCCACAAGCGCGGCGTCAGCATGGTCACCTCCAAGATGCTGGGCAGCTTCCGCGACGACGCGCGTACCCGCGCCGAGTTCCTGCGCTTCATCGAAGTGGGCGGCAGGCGCTGAGCCGCTTGCCCGCACCGCGCCGGCCCCGCGTGGCCGGCACGTCCACGGCTGCCCCCGCGGCGGCCGTGCATGGCTGCCCGCAGCCTTCTGCGTCCATGAATCCCTTCGCTGCATGAAGCACCGCGAACGTATTGCCCGTTACCGCCATCTGCGCGAACAGCCCCAGTGGAAGCTGCTTGCCGCCGACCACGCCCCGGAAATCATCGGCCTGCTGCAGGGCCTGCTGATGGACGGCGAGCGCACGCTGCCGTCCTCGGTACTGAACGAGCGCCTGCAACGCGCGCTGGACCAGCTGGCCGGCGACGAACTGTCACGCGAGCTGCCGCGTACCGCCCAGGCCTACATCGCTCACTGGCTGGCCCAGGGCTGGCTGGAACGCCGCCTGCCCGAAGGCGCCGACCAGGAGCAGTACGAGCTGTCGACCCCGGCGCTGCAGGCGATCCGTTTCGCCGACAGCCTGGAGCAGGCCCGCGTGGCGGCCACCGAAAGCCGCCTGGCGCTGGTCATCGAGCAGCTCTCCGCGCTGGCCGCACAGACCGAAGCCGATCCTGATGCGCGCCTGTCCGCGCTGCACGACGAGCGCGACCGCATCGATGCCGAGATCGCCCGCGTCGGCGCCGGCCGGGTGGTCGCCCTCGACGGCAAGCGCGCGCTGGAACGCACCCGCCAGATCATCGGCCTGGCCGACGAACTGACCGAGGACTTCCGCCGCGTGCGCGATGACTTCGAGCAGCTCAACCGCGATTTCCGCGAGCGCATCATCGACGACGAAGGCGAGCGCGGCGACGTGCTGTCGCAGTTGTTCGAAGGCGTCGACGTCATCGGCGAAAGCGATGCCGGCCGCAGCTTCCAGGCGTTCTGGCGCCTGCTCAACGATGCCGAACAGAGCGCCCAGCTCGACGCCGCGCTGGAGGCCGTGCTCGCGCGCGGCTTCGCCCGTCGCCTGGACCGCAACGAACGCAACTTCCTGCGCGGCTTCACCAGCACCATGCTGGAGCGTGGCGGCCAGGTGCACGACGTGCTGCAGAACTTCGCGCGCAGCCTGCGCGGCTTCGTGCAGAGCCGTGGCTACCTGGAACAGCGCCGCCTCAACCAGCTGCTGAAGCAGGCGCAGTCCGAAGCCCTGGCCCTGCGCGATGACTTCCCCGCCCAGCGCAGCATCGGCCGCGACCTGCAGCTGACCACCAGCCGCCTGCGCTCGTGGTCGCAGTGGAAGCTGCACGACCCACGCAGCGCCCAGGTCGATGGCAACGTCGAATACAACGACGCGGCCGCCATCAGCCTGGAAAGCGTGGGCGACCTGGTCGCGTCGTCGGAAATCGACTTCCGTACCCTGCGCCGCGACCTGCACGAACTGCTGGACGCGCAGCCGCGCCTGAGCATCGCCGAAGCCCTGGCCCAGCGCGAAGCGCCGCAGGGCCTGGGCAGCGTCATCGGCTACCTGTCGCTGGGCACGCGCTTCGGCAACGTGGTTGCCGGCGAGCAGGAGCTTGCGCAATGGCGCGGCGGCGACGGCCAGGTGCGCCGCGCACGTATTCCGCTGGTTTGGTTCACCCAGGAGAGACGCCATGAGCTGGCATGAAGATCCCATCGAAGCAGCAGCGCCGGACCTGGTCGAAGACGCCTACGAGGCCGACCCGGCACCGGTTGCCGTACAGCCTCGCCGTGGCAACGACGTCTTTTACATGGGCGATACCGGCCGCCTGCCGCTGGATGCGCGCCGCGCGCTGTGCCAGCTGCTGATCGGCCCCAGCATCGACCAGCTGCGCCACGCCAAGCTGTGGCCGGCGCTGATCCGCAGCGAAGCCGCGATCCGCTCGTCACTGTCCGACCTGTTCCTGGAGCTGGTGCTGGACCGTGACAGCGGTGTGGCCTTCACCCGCCAGGCCGACACCGAGGACGTCGAAGCGCCGGTGCTGCTGCGCACCTCGCCGCTGACCTTCATCGATTCGGTGCTGCTGCTGTACCTGCGCCAGCAGCTGGCCGAGGCCGATGCGCGCGGCAACCGCGCCGTCGTCGCCGACGCCGAGATGGCCGAAGCGCTGGCGATCTACGAGAAGAACCTGTCCACCGACCGCGCCGGCTTCAACCGCCGCGTCGCCTCGGCCGTGCAGAAGATGAAGGACAACCACATCCTGACCCGCCTCGGCGGCCAGGAAGACCGCCACGAAGTCTCGCCGGCGCTGAAGCTGATGTTCTCCGCCGAAGACGTGTCCCAGCTTTCGGCGGTGTACCGCCAGCTGCGCGAAACCCCGGCTGCAGAAGCCTGAGAGACCCGAGCACCGCATGGCCATTTCCAAGCACACTCCCGCCCTGTTCAATGAAGGCCTGCCGGACCCGCGCCTGCAGCAGTTCCGCATGCGCCGCCTGCAGGTGCACAACTGGGGCACCTTCAACGGCCTGACCGAAGTGCCGATCGCCGAGCGCGGCTTCCTGTTCGTTGGCCGTTCCGGCTCGGGCAAGTCGACCCTGCTCGATGCGATGTCCGCGCTGCTGACGCCGCCGGCCATCGTCGACTTCAACGCCGCCGCGCGTGAAGCCGAGCGCAGTGGCCGCGACCGCAACCTGGTCTCCTACGTGCGTGGCGCGTGGGCCGACCAGCAGGACAGCGGCACCGGCGAGATCGCCACCCAGTACCTGCGCAAGGGCGCGACCTGGACCGCCCTGGTGCTGGAATACCGCGCCGGCGATGGCCGCGTGGTGTGCCTGGTACGCCTGCTGTGGATCTCCGGCAACGGCACCTCGGCCGGCGACGTGCGCAAGCACTACATGATCGCCGAGCGCCCGTTCGACATCGCCAAGGACCTCGGCGGCTTCGACCTGGACCTGCGCAAGCTGAAGCAGAAGCTGGCCGACATCCACCACTTCGACACGTTCTCCGGCTATGCCGAGCGCTTCCGCCACCTGCTGGGCATCGACAACGAGATGGCGCTGCGCCTGCTGCACAAGACGCAGTCGGCGAAGAACCTGGGCGACCTCAACGTCTTCCTGCGCGACTTCATGCTGGACACGCCGCGCACCTTCGATGCCGCCGAGCGCCTGGTCAGTGATTTCGCCGAACTCGACGGTGCGCACCAGGCGGTGGTCACCGCGCGCCGCCAGGTGGAGACCCTGCAGCCGGCGCGTGCGCACTACAGCGAACTGAAGGCCATGCATCGCCAGCGCGGCGATGACGAGACCCTCAAGCTGGGCATCGACAGCTTCCGCGAAAGCCGTCGCCAGCTGCTGATAGAAGCGCGCCTGCGCGAGATGGATGTGCGCGACCGCGGCCTGCTGGGTGAAGAAGCCCAGCGCCGTGCGGCGCTGGACAACCACACCGAACGCCTGGCCGAGCTGGAACTGCAGCGCCGCCAGCAGGGCGGTGAGCGCATCGAGGAACTGGAGCGCGAGCAGGGCCGCGCCGAAGCCGAGCGCGACCGCCGCCTGGCCAAGCAGGCGCAGGCCCGCGAGGCCGCGCGCCACCTGCAGGCCGAGCTGCCGGAAGACGCGCACGGCTTCTCCGAGCTGGTCGAGCGCGCGCAGAACGAACTGCAGGACCGCCAGCGCGCTTCGGCGGCGCTGGACGATGCGATCAGCGAACGGCTGGGCGGCAAGCGCGATGACGAACGTCGCTTCGGCGAAGTGCGTGGCGAACTGGAAGCGATGCAGCGCACGCCGTCCAGCATTCCCGCACCGATGCAGAAGCTGCGCGCACGCCTGGCCGAGGAAACCGGCATTTCCGAAGCCTCGCTGCCCTTCGTCGGCGAACTGATCCAGGTCCGCACCGAGGAGCAGAACTGGCAGGGTGCCATCGAGCGCGTGCTGGGCGGCTTCGCGCAGTCGCTGCTGGTGGACGACAAGCACTACAACGAGGTGGCCGACTGGGTGAACCGCACCCACCTCGGCATGCGTTTCACCTACTACCGCGTGCGCCGCAACGACGATGCGTTCGCTCGTGAACCGTCCGCGCGTTCGCTGCTGCACAAGCTGGAACTGCGCGACCACGCCTTCGAAGGCTGGCTGCGCCGCGAGCTGGGCAAGCGCTTCGACTACGAGTGCGTCGATGCCAAGCAGCTGCGCAACGTCGACCGCGGCATCACCCGCGAAGGCCAGGTCAAGCATCCGGGCGACCGCTTCGAGAAGGATGATCGCAGCGCGGTGAACGACCGTCGCCGCTGGATCCTCGGTTTCAACAACCGTGACAAGCTGGTGGTGTTCGAGCGCGAAGCGCAGGAACTGGCCAAGCGCATCGCCAGCTGCGACACCGATATCGCCAGCCTGCGCGGCCAGCGTGACCGCGACAACGAGCGCCGCCTGGCCTGCCACGAGCTGATCGGCATCCAGTGGAACGAGATCGACGTGGCCGCGCCGCAGCAGCGCCTGGCGGACATCGAAGCCACCCTGCGCGACCTGCGCGAAGGCAACGCCGACCTGGCCCGCCTGGCCAAGCAGATCGACGCCGTGCGCGCCGATATCGAGCAGGCCCGCCGTACCTATGAAGACACCCGCGTCGAGCGTGGCCAGCTGGTGCGCGAACGCGACCGCCTGGACCGTGCCCGCCAGCAGAGCCGCGCCCTGGTGCTGCCGGCTCTGGCCGAGGACCAGGAAGCCGGCTTGGCCGAGCGCCTGCAGGAACAGGGTCCGCTCAGCCTGGAAACGCTGGAAGCGCACATGCGCCAGGTCAGCAACGCGCTGAACGAACAGCTGTCGTCCTCGCAGCAGGACGTCAACCGCGTCGAGAACCTGCTGCTGGGCTGCTTCCGCCGCTTCATCCAGCAGTGGCCCGAGGAATCGGGCGACTTCACCGTGTCGGTGGCCTCGGCCGAGGATTTCCTCGCCCGCCTGGAGCGCCTGGAACGCGACGGCCTGCCGCAGCACGAAGAGCGCTTCTTCGACCTGCTGCAGAACCAGAGCAAGAACAACCTGCTGGCCCTGCAGCGCCACAGCGCCGAGGCCCGCAAGTCGATCGGCCAACGCCTGGACGAGGTCAACGCCAGCCTGGAACAGGTGCCGTTCAACCGCGGCACCCTGCTGACCATTGAGCTGAGCGACCGCCGCCTGCCGGAAGTGGGTGAGTTCCACCTGCAGCTGCGCGAGGTGTTGTCGCAGCAGCAGACCGAACAGCGCGAGCTGGCCGAATCGCAGTTCACCGTGCTGCGCCAGCTGGTCAACCGTCTCGGTTCGCAGGAAGGCGAGGACAAGCGCTGGCGCGAGCTGGTGCTGGACGTGCGCATGCACGTCGAGTTCATCGGCGTGGAGCTGGATGCGGAAACGCGCCAGCAGGTCGAGATCTACCGCAGTGGCGCCGGCAAGTCCGGTGGCCAGCGGCAGAAGCTGGCCACCACCTGCCTGGCCGCGGCACTGCGCTACCAGCTCGGCGGCGCCGACAGCCAGCTGCCCAGCTATGCTGCGGTCGTGCTCGACGAAGCCTTCGACAAGGCCGACAACGAGTTCACCGCGCTGGCGATGAACATCTTCGACAACTTCGGCTTCCAGATGGTGGTCGCCACCCCGTTGAAGTCGGTGATGACGCTGGAGCCGTTCATCGGCGGCGCCTGCTTCGTCGAGATCAGCGGCCGCCACGATTCGGGCGTCCTGCTCATCGAATATGACGAAGAAGGCAAGCGCCTGAAGCTGCCCGAGCGCAGCCGCCAACAGGCCAACGAACCGGAAGAAGCCGAGGCCTGACCGCCTCGGCCGGCACTCTCCTGTAGAGCCGAGCCATGCTCGGCTGCTCTGCGCGACCGGCAACGGCGTGCCAACCAAGGTTGGCACCTACCAGATCATGTTGCGCCCTTACGCTCCGCGGAACGTATCCCACGCCATCCGCGCGATCAGCACCACCACCAGCCCCACGAACAGCTTGCGGATGAACGGCGTGCCGCCCTTCAGCGCCAGCCGCGTGCCCACCACCGAACCGAAGATGTTGGCGGCCGCCATCGGCAGCGCGAACAGCCACAGGATGTTGCCGGTGGGGACGAAGAACGAGATCGCCGCCACGTTCGTCGCCAGGTTCACCACCTTCGACGCCGCCGAGGCGCGCAGGAAATCCAGGCCGAAGAAGCGCACGAACAGGAAAATCAGGAAGCTGCCGGTGCCCGGTCCGAAGAAGCCGTCGTAGAAGCCGATCGCCGCACCGATGGCCAGGGCGATGGACAGCTCGCGGCGGCCGATCTCCTGCGGCCGGTGCAGGGCACCGAAATCCTTCTTCCACAGCGTGTAGCCCAGCATCGCCACCAGCAGCACCAGCACCAGCGGCCGCACCGCCTCCTTGGGCAGCAGGCTGACCGCGGTGGCACCGGCGAAGGAGAAGATGAAGGCGGTGCCGGCGGCGAACAGCACCGGTTTCCACGGGAAGCGCACGTTGCGCGCATAGCGCCAGGCCGCCGCGCCGGTGCCGAACATCGAACTGAACTTGTTGGTGCCGAACAGCATCGCCGGCGTCTGCTGCGGCAGCACCGTGAACAGGCCCGGCAGCTGCACCAGCCCGCCGCCGCCCACCGCCGCATCGACCAGGCCGGCGATGAAGGCAATCACCACCAACCACCACAACTCAGGGGGAACCAGTTCCAGCACGGCGATCGACACTTGGATGGGGGGCGACAGCATACGCCTATCGCCGATGGATGCTGGCCGCGTACCGCGCGACAATACCGGCATGACCCGTACACCCGCCGATCCCTGCCCCTGCGGCCTGCCCGCCGACTATGCCGCCTGCTGCGGCCGCTACCACGCTGGCGAGGCCGCCCCGGACGCCGAGCGCCTGATGCGTTCGCGCTACAGCGCCTACGTACGCCAGCGGGCCGACTACCTGCGCCAGACCTGGCACCCGGACACGCGCCCGGCCGGACTTTCGCTGGACGAGGCACCAGGCCAGCGCACCCAGTGGCTGGGCCTGACCGTGAACGAACACACCGTCACCGGCGCGGACAGTGCCGAGGTCCGCTTCACCGCCCGCTACCGCATCGGCGGTGGCAGCGCGGTGCGGATGACCGAGCACAGCCGTTTCCTGCGCATCGACGGCCGCTGGTACTACCTCGATGCGGTATGAACCCCTGATGGTTCAAGCATCCACCTGGCCATGACATCGCGCTCACCCGCAGCAGCCGAAGCTGGTGCCCATGGACAGCTCAGCCCTCGCCGTCGCTGCCCCGCAGCGTGAACTCGCCAGCCACTTCGCCCATGTGCGAGGACGCAGCCAGCAGCTGGCCTCACCGCTCAGCGCCGAAGACGCGATGCTGCAGAGCATGGACGATGCCAGCCCGGCCAAATGGCACCTGGCCCACACCACCTGGTTCTTCGAGCGCTTCGTGCTGGCCAGCGTACGTGGCCACCAGCCGTGGGATCCGGCCTGGGATTTCCTGTTCAACAGTTACTACAAGAGCCTCGGCCCGGCCCATGCCCGGCCGCGCCGCGGCCTGCTGTCGCGGCCTTCGCTGCAGCAGGTGCGCGACTATCGCCGGCACGTCGATGAGCAGGTGCTGGCGCGCCTGGCCGACGGCGACCTCGGTGATGAGGCGCTGCAGCACCTGCAGCTGGGCCTGCAGCACGAACAGCAGCACCAGGAACTGCTGCTGACCGACATCAAGCACGCCCTGTGGTGCAACCCGCTGCAGCCGCCCTATCGCGAAGATCTCGCGGCGGTCACCAGCGCGGCCAGCGCACAGGGCTGGGTTGCACGGGAAGAAAGCATCGTCAGCGTCGGCGCAGCGCGCTGGCCGCAGCACGCGCCCTTCGCCTACGACAACGAATCGCCGCCGCACCGCGTACTGCTGCCCGCACACGCCATCGCCGAGCGCCCGCTCAGCAACGGCGAGTACCGCGCCTTCGTCGATGCCGGCGGCTACCGCGATCCGCGCTGGTGGCTCAGCGAAGGCTGGGCCCTGTGCGAGGCCGAAGGCTGGCAGCACCCGCTGTACTGGCACGACGACCTGCAGCGCGAGTACACCCTCGGCGGCTGGCGCGCGCTCGATCCACATGCGCCGGTCTGCCACCTCAGCTATTACGAAGCCGACGCCTGCGCGCGTTGGCATGAGGCACGGCTGCCGACCGAATTCGAATGGGAAGCGGCCGCCGCCACGCAGCCGCCCAGCGGCCACTTCGCCGATGACGACCGGCTGCATCCGCACGCGGGGCAGGGCACGGGCCTGCGCCAGCTTTTCGGCGATGTCTGGGAATGGACCTCCAGCGCCTATGGCGCCTACCCCGGCTTCCAGCCCTTCGGCGGAAACCTGGGCGAATACAACGGCAAATTCATGTGTGGCCAGTGGGTGTTGCGCGGCGGCAGCTGCGCCACCCCGCGCGGCCACGTACGCAGCAGTTACCGCAACTTCTTCAATCCACCGGCGCGCTGGCAGTTCTCCGGCGTGCGCCTGGCGAGGGATCTTCCATGAGTACCGTGCAGGACGCGCTGCAGGCGCTGACCGACCTTACCCCCGGCCGCCAGCAGATCATGGCCGACGCCGTGGCCGGCCTCTCGTGCGCCGCGCGCCAGTTGCCGTCCAAGTATTTCTACGACGCGCGTGGCTCGCGCCTGTTCGAGCAGATCACCCACACCCGCGAGTACTACCCCACGCGCACCGAACTTGCCCTGCTCGACCGGGTGCTGCCGGAGATCGCCAGCGCCGTCGGCGCGCATGCCCACGTGGTCGAACTGGGCAGCGGTAGCGGCCGCAAGACCGCCCTGCTGCTGGCCGCCCTGCACGATCCGGTGGCCTACACCCCCATCGAAATCTCGCGCGCCGCGCTGCTGTCCAGCATCGACCACCTGGCCCCGGCGCTGCCGCAGGTGGAGATGCTGCCGGTCTGCGCCGACTTCACCCGCCCGGTGCAGGTGCCCGAACCGGAACGCCAGGCTGCGCGGCGCCTGCTGTTCTTCCCCGGTTCCACCCTGGGCAACTTCGCCGGCGAAGAGGCCATCGCACTGCTGCGCGCGATGCGCCAGACCATGGGCGATGACGGCCTGGCGCTGGTCGGCATCGACCTGCACAAGGACCCGGCGCTGATCGAGGCCGCCTACAATGATGCCGACGGCATCACCGCCGCCTTCACCCTCAATCTGCTGGCCCGCCTCAACCGCGAGGTCGGCAGTGATTTCGACCTCGATGGTTTCCGCCACCAGGCCCGCTACAGCACCGCGCGCCTGCGCATCGAAACCGACCTGGTCAGCCAGCGCGAGCAGGACGTGCACCTGGACGGTCAGACCTTCCACTTCCAGGCCGGCGAACCGATCCGGGTCGAGTACAGCCACAAGTACACCGATGCCAGCTTCAACCACCTGCTGCAGCAGGCCGGGCTGGAAACCATCGCCCACTGGAATGCGTCCGATCCGGCGTACGGCCTGCGCCTGCTGCGCGCCTCCGTGCCATGACGGTAGCGCCGGGCCATGCCCGGCGGCACATCACCACCCGCGCTAACATGGCCCCAGCCCCGGCAACACGGAGGACGCCATGCCCTTGATGACCACGCTCGGCCTGGCCGCCGCGCTGGCCGCGCCGTTGACGGCGCAACCGGCACCCGCCGCTGATCCGGCCTTCGCCCGCTGCATGACGCAGCTGCAGGCCACGGCCGGCAAGCAGGGCATTGCCGCGGATCGCTTCACCGCGATCACCGCCGGCCTGCAGCCCGACCCCAGCGTGCTGCCGCTGCTGGATGCGCAGCCGGAATTCACCACGCCGATCTGGGATTACCTGGCCGCCCTGGTCGATCGCCCGCGGGTGGACGATGGCCGCGCCATGCTGCTGCAGCATCGCGATCTGTTGCAGCGGGTATCGGCGCAGTACGGCGTCGATCCGGCCACCATCGTCGCCGTATGGGGCGTGGAGAGCGATTATGGCCGCGTGTTCGGCAAGCGCCCCCTGCTGCAGTCGCTGGCCACGCTGTCCTGTGCAGGCCGTCGCCAGCCCTTTTTTCGTGGCGAACTGCTGGCGTTGATGAAACTGATCGAGCAGGGCGACCTGCAGGCGCAGGGACTCACCGGTTCCTGGGCCGGCGCCTTCGGCCACACCCAGTTCATGCCCAGCACTTACGCGCGCATCGCCGTTGACGGTGATGGCGATGGCCGCCGCGATCTGGTGGCGAGCGTTCCCGATGCGCTGGCCTCCACTGCCAACTATCTCAAGCGCGCTGGTTGGCGCAGCGGCGAGCCGTGGGGCATGGAGGTGCGTATTCCCGAGGGTTTCAAGACGGCGCAGGCCGGGCGCACCCAGCGTCGCGCGCTGGCCGACTGGCGTGCACTGGGCATCACCGGCCTGGATGGCAGCGCCCTCGCGCCGCAGGGCCTGCCGGCCGATGCCCGCGCGGCCCTGCTGCTGCCAGCCGGCGCCAAGGGCCCGGCGCTGCTGGTGTTCCGCAACTACGATGCGATCTACAGCTACAACGCGGCCGAGAGCTACGCGCTGGCCATCGCGACCCTGGCCGACCGCCTCCGCGGCGGTAACGGCTTGGCGACCGCCTGGCCCACCGATGATCCCGGCCTCGGCCGCGACGAGCGCCGCCAGCTGCAGACCCTGCTGCTGGCCCGTGGCCACGATATCGGCAGTGCCGATGGCATGATCGGCAACGCCAGCCGGCGCGCGATCCAGGTCGAGCAGCGCCGCCTGGGCTGGGCCGAGGCCGATGGCCGCCCCGGCCAGCGCATCCTGCGCGCGCTGCAGGCCGAACCGCGTACTCCGGCCACGCCCACCCGTTTCAGTCTTCCCGCCAACTACAGTGCCGCGCAGTCACCGGCCTTACGGAGTCGATCCACCGTGCAACAGATCCAGGGTGTCAGCAGCGGCCAGTTCCAGGGACTCGATGCCTGGCTGGTGGAAACCCCCGAAGCCACCGCCGCCATCAGCGTGTTCGGCGGCCAGCTGCTGTCCTACGTGCCCAAGGGCCAGCCCGACGTGATGTGGCTGTCGCCCAAGCGGGCCGAGCTGCCTACGCCCATCCGTGGCGGCAGCCCGGTGTGCTGGCCGTACTTCGGCCGCCAGGGCCAGGGCAATGACGTGCCGGCGCATGGCTTCGTCCGCACCCTGCCGTGGGAACTGCAGCAGGCGCGCCGCCTCGACGACGGCAGCATCGAGCTGACCCTGGCGCCGCCGGTGCTGCAGGATCTGGGCCTGCGCCTGACCATGACCGTGCGCGTGGGCCGCGAGCTGCGCCAGCAGCTGATCACCGAAAACACCAGCAGCGCGCCGGCCACCTTCACCCAGGCCCTGCACAACTACTTCCGCGTGGGCGACGCCACCCGCGTGGAAGTGGACGGCGTGGACGGGGTGACCTACCAGGACAAGTACGAGAACTACGCCCAGACCCGCAGCCAGCAGGGGCCGTGGTCCCTGCGCGATCCGCGGGATCCGGGCCGCAGCGACCGCATCTACAGCCCGGCCGGTGGCCGCTACGTGCTGCGCGACCCGGTGCTCAAGCGCCGCATCGAACTGCGTACCGAAGGCAGCCGCGCGCTGGTGGCCTGGAACCCCGGCGCCGAAGCGGCCGCGAAGATGGCCGACGTCGGCGACGGCTGGCGCGAGTACGTCTGCCTGGAGGCCGCCAACGCCGGTCCGGATGTCGTGACCGTGGCCCCGGGCGGCCGCCACGTGCTGGTGCAGGTGATGTCCAGCCAGCCCCAGCCCTGAGCGGGGCCCCGTCACCCACAAGGAGCGATGCATGCAGGAAGCACAGTGGTTCTACGCCAACAGCAGCCAGCGCGAGGGGCCGGTCGACCTTGCCGGCCTGCGCCAGCTGCAGGCCGAGGGCAGGGTAGGGGCCGCCACCCTGCTCTGGTGCGAGGGCATGCCGACCTGGCGCCCGCTGGCCGAACTCGACCCGCCGCCCCGGACGGCCGACGTCGCCGCACCGGCGGTCGTCGTCGACCGTGGGATCGACGACCCCTACCGCGCGCCCGACACGGCGCCGGCGCTGCTGGCGGGCCCCGCGCAGGACAGCCAGCCGCTGGAAGGCGACATGGCGCTGTACGCCGCGGTGGTCGGCCGCAACTTCGCGGTCTACCGGCGGCGCTGGCGGCTGGATCAGGGCGTGCCCCGTGCGTCCGGCACCTGGCACTGGCCCGCGTTCCTGTTCGGCCTGCCGTGGATGATGTACCGGCGCATGTACCGGGTGGCGATGCTGTGGGTCGCCGTGCTGGTGGCCAGCAGCGTGGCCGAAGCCCTGCTCGGTGTGCCGCAGGCCTTCTCGTCCATCTCAAGCCTGGCGCTGGGCGTCACTGCCGGCGTGTTCGCCAATCACTGGTACCTGCGGCACTGCCAGCGCCAGATCGCCCAGGCCCGCGCGCTGAAGGGCAGCGACCCGGTCGCGCTGCAGGAGGAACTGGCCCGGCGCGGCGACGTCAGCTGGCTGGGCCTGGTGCTCAGCCTTGCTGCGGTCCTGCTGCTGCTGGTGGGCATGGCGTTCCTGCCGACGTCCTACTGAGCCTGCACCCGCGGGCGCAGCACCAGCAGGCACAGCGAGCCGGCCACCAGGCCCCAGAAGGCCGAGCCGATGCCGGCCAGTGACACGCCGGAAGCGGTGACCAGGAAGGTGACCAGCGCGGCCTCGCGGTCGCGTTCCACGGCCAGTGCGCTGGCCAGGCTGTTGCCGATGGTGCCGAACAGGGCGATGCCGGCCACGCAGGCGACCAGTTCCCTGGGGAAGGCGGCGAACAGCGCCGCCACGGTTGCGCCGAACAGGCCGATCAGGATGTAGAAGGCGCCGGCCGCCATCGCTGCGGTGTAGCGGCGCGCGGGGTCCTCATGGGCGTCGCGGCCCATGCAGATCGCCGCAGTGATTGCCGCCAGGTTCAGTGCATAGGCGCCGAAGGGGGCCAGCAGCGTATTGACCACGCCGATCCAGCCGATCACCGGCGAAATGGGCGCGCTGTAGCCAGAGGCGCGCATTACCGCCACCCCGGGGATGTTCTGCGAGGCCATGGTGACCACGAACAGCGGCAGGGCGATGCCGGCCACCGCCTGCCACGACAGCGAGGGCGTGACCCAGTGCGGGGTGGCCAGCTGCAGGTGCAGGTCCTGCGCATGCAGCAGGCCCCGGCTGGCGGCAATGATGATGCCGACCAGCAGGGTGGCGATCACCGCATAGCGCGGGAACAGGCGTCGTCCGGCCAGCCAGATGGCGAACATCGCCAGGGCGAGCACGACCTGGGTGTTCATCGCTACGAACACGTCCAGGCCGAAGCGCAGCAGCACGCCGGCCAGCATGCCCGCCGCCAGCGCCATCGGCACGCGCTGCATCAGCCGGGCGAAGATGCCCGAGAAGCCGGCAATCATCCCCAGCACCGCGGCGAGCAGGAATGCACCCGTGGCCTCGGACAGCGAGGCGCCACCGGCACCCACCACCAGCATCGCCGCACCCGGGGTCGACCAGGCGGTGACCACGGGTACCCGGTAGCGCAGTGAGAGACCAATACAGGTGACACCCATGCCCAGGCCAAGCGCCCACATCCAGGACGCGATCTGTGCCTGATCTGCGCCGACGGCCTGTGCGGCCTGGAACACGATCACCGCCGAACTGGCAAAGCCCACCAGCACCGTGATGAAGCCGGCCACGACGGCCGGTACCGAAAGATCGCGCCACCACACTTGACTGACCTGCGTGCCCATCGTTGTCTCGTCTCTCTGCATCCGTACATACATAACGCTTGCGGCGTTGACCGCGCAACGCGCGGGCAACGCCGCAGGGATGCCCGCACGCGTGCCATGCACGGCACAGGCGATGCGATTGTCATCTTCCTGAAAAAAAAGGGTTGACGAATTCTGCAGGATCTCTAGAATTCGCTCCCTTGCTGCGGCGTGGCAACTTCCTCGGAAGCGATACGCCAACAGCGACGCCACACCGCCGAACGAGTTGATCGAACGAAGGTGTTGACGGACTCGAAAAGTCCGGCATAATAGGCGGCTCGCAACGACGAAAGGCCTTCGGGTCCAACGACGAAGCAGCATCGGCAACAACGTCCACTTCGGTGAGGCGGCCTTGAAAAAAGGTGTTGACGAAGCGGAAAAGCCGGCTATAATGGGCGGCTCGCTACGAAGGAAACTTCGCAGCACACGGGAACGGCGCTGAGGCCACTTCCCCTGATCTTTGAAAGTATGCGCAGGTATCTTGTGAAGGCGCCTGCAGGAAGGATGATTGTCCATCTTGCAGACGTTTGATCAAGCAACTATTAATTGTTTTAAAGCAAGCGATACGTTGCCAGCATCAATCATCTGCAGCTTTAAATTTTGATCTTCGGATCATGTCGTTTTAAGTGAAGAGTTTGATCCTGGCTCAGAGTGAACGCTGGCGGTAGGCCTAACACATGCAAGTCGAACGGCAGCACAGTAAGAGCTTGCTCTTACGGGTGGCGAGTGGCGGACGGGTGAGGAATACATCGGAATCTACTTTTTCGTGGGGGATAACGTAGGGAAACTTACGCTAATACCGCATACGACCTACGGGT
>NZ_VYKI01000015.1:0-17567 GCF_008710035.1 Stenotrophomonas cyclobalanopsidis
CAGAAAACTGGCCAGGATTGCGTGGGGCGTATTCAAGAGTGGCAAGGAATTCGACCCAGCCATGCTGAAGGTAGGCCAAGCCTGCTTCCAACAGGCTTGACCACGAACATAGGATCTCGGCTCTACAGGGGGCGGGCGACTTACCGCGCGCCCGGCGCGAAGCGCGCCACCAGGTCCCAGGCATCGCCCAGGAACATCTGCCGCACGCGGGTGATCGGCTGGTCGCCACGCCAGGTCAGGCGCTCGATCACCAGGCAGGCGGTCCCCGGCTTCACGTCCAGCAGTTTGGCCGAGGCGGCGTCCGCGCCCCAGGCGCTGATGCGGTGCTGGGCGCGGGTCCAGGACACGTTCTGCAGCAGCCAGCTGCCCGGGGCGGTGGTGCTGAAGTCAATCTCCAGCACCTCGGGCACCCCAACCGGGCTGATCAGGCGGTGCTCCAGTGCCAGCGGCCGGCCATCGGCGAGGTGCAGGCAGCGCATCGCCAGCAACGGCTCGCTGCCGGCCAGTTCAACTTCGCCGGCATTGCCGGGCTCGGCCAGGCGCAGGTCGCGCTGCAGCAGCTGGTAGGCGTACTGGTGGCCGCGCGAGCCGACTTCCATGGCGATATCGGGAATCTCCAGCGCCACCTGTTCCAGGTGCGGGGGCTGACGTGCCACGAAGGAACCGGCGCGGCGGCGGCGTTCGATCATGCCGCTCTCGGCCAGCGCGGTCAGCACCTTGTTCACCGTCATCCGCGAGCAGCCGTACTGCTCCATCAGCTCGTGCTCGTACGGGATGCGGAAACCCGGCGCCCACTCTCCACTGAGGATGCGGCTTTCCAGATCGCTGCGGATACGCTGGTTGAGCGTGGCGGACTTGCTGGCCTTCACGGGTGTGGGGGTCTCGATGAGGATCTCGACAAGCAGGGAGGCGGTCAGCCCAGCACGCCACGCAGGGCAGCGGCGAAGGCGGTGGTGATGGCCTCGCGCTGCAGGTGGCGGCCGTCGGCCACGACCTGGCGGCCATGGCGCCAGACCGAACGCAGCGCGCCATTACGTGCAGCGAAGACCCAGCTATCAAGCCATGCGTCATTCTGTCGCGCCTGCAACGCCGGGTGTGCCGGGTCCAGTTCGAGCAGATCGGCGCTGGCCCCGACCTGCAGGCCAGCGGCCACGCCCAGCGCCTGCGCGCCGCCCTGCAGTGCGCCTTCGAACAGGAAACGGCCGCTGCTGCGGGTGGCATCCGGGGCGAGTACGTTGCGCCCGCGCAGCGCCAGGCGCTGGCCGTACTCGAGCAGGCGCAGTTCCTCGGCGGCGTCGATCAGCACGTTGGAATCCGAGCCGACACCGAAGCGGCCGCCCTCGCGCGCGAACACCTGCATCGGGAACAGGCCATCGCCGAGGTTGGCCTCGGTGATCGGGCACAGGCCGGCCACGGCCTGGCTGGCCACGATCCGCGCACGTTCGGCATCGGTGATGTGGGTGGCATGCACCAGGCACCAGCGCTCATCGACGGCAGCGTTTTCGTACAGCCACTGCACCGGCCGCTGGCCGCTCCAGGCCAGGCAGGCCTCAACCTCGCGCACCTGCTCGGCGATGTGGATGTGCACCGGGCCGGTGGTCAGCGGCAGCAGGGCATCCAGTTCCTCGCCGGTGACCGCGCGCAGGCTGTGCGGGGCAATGCCCAGCACCGCGTCGGGCAGCGTGGCCAGGGCGGTCTTCGCCCCTTCCAGCAGCCGCGCGAACCCGTCCACATCGTGGATCAGCCGACGCTGCGCGGGATTGGGCGGTGCGCCACCGAAATCGGCGTGCGCGTAGAACACCGGCAGCAGGGTCAGGCCAATGCCGGTCTGCTCGGCGGCGGCGGCGATGCGCGCGCTCATCTCGGCCGGGTCGGCATGCGGCTGACCATCGGCCTGGTGGTGGAGGTAATGGAACTCGCCGACGCGGGTGAAGCCGCTTTCCAGCATTTCCATGTAGGCCTGGGCGGCGATGGCCTGCACTGCCTCGGGGCGCAGGTGGGCCAGGAAGCGGTACATCAACTCGCGCCAGCTCCAGAAGCTGTCACCGTCGCCGCCACCGATCTCGGTCAGGCCGGCCATGCCGCGCTGGAACGCGTGGCTGTGCAGGTTGGGCAGGCCCGGCAGCAGCAGGCCAACGCAGGTGTCACCGTCCTGCGCGCCCTGCTCCGTTTCAATGCGGGCGATGCGGCCGCCCTGCACCTGCAGGCGCACGTCGCGCGCCCAGCCCTCGGCCAGCAGGGCGTGGGCGGCATGGAAACAGTGCGGGGAACGCGAATCGGACATAGCTGGACAACCCGAAATGGACGCCTATATTGTATAGACATATAAGCACAGCCGCGTTGTGGATGCCATGCACGTCGATACCCTCTGGTCCAACGTCCACCTGATGACCCTCGATGGCGAGGGCCTGGGTGTCATCGCCGATGGCGTGTTGGCCTGCGCCGAGGGCCGCATCGTTCATGTCGGCCCGGCCGGCAGCGATGCGCAGCTGCAGCCGACCACCCGCATCGATGGCGAAGGCCGCTGGATCTCGCCGGGCCTGGTCGACTGCCACACCCACCTGGTCTATGCCGGCAACCGCGCCAACGAATTCGAGCAGCGCCTGCAGGGCGTCAGCTACGCCGACATCGCCCGCGCCGGCGGCGGCATCGTCTCCACCGTGCGCGCCACCCGCGCCGCCTCGCCGCAACAGCTGGCCGACGAAAGCCGCCCGCGCCTGTTGGCGATGCGCGCCGAAGGGATGACCACGGTCGAGATCAAATCCGGCTACGGCCTGACCCTGGACGACGAGCGCAAGCAGTTGCAGGTGGCCCGCGCGCTGGGCGAGGAATGTCGGGTGAACGTGGTGCCGACCTTCCTCGGCGCGCATGCGGTACCACCGGGGCGCGAGGCGCAGGAGTACACCGACGAGGTGTGCACGGTGATGATTCCGGCCATCGCCGCCGACGGCCTGGCCGAAGCGGTGGACGTGTTCTGCGAGAACATCGCGTTTTCGCCCGCGCAGGCGCGCCAGGTCTTCGAAGCCGCACGTGCCAACGGCTTGGCGGTGAAGATCCACGCCGAGCAGATGAGCAACCAGCATGGCGCCGAACTGGCCGCCAGCTTCGGCGCGCTGTCGGCCGACCATATCGAGCACCTGGACGATGCCGGCATCGCCGCGATGGCGGCGGCTGGCACCGTGGCCGTGCTGCTGCCCGGCGCCTTCTATTTCACCCGCGATACCACCCTGCCCCCGATCGCCGCGCTGCGTGCGGCCGGCGTGCCGCTGGCCCTGGCTACCGACAGCAACCCCGGCACCTCGCCGCTGACCAGCCCGCTGCTGGCGATGAACATGGGCGCGACCCTGTTCCGCCTGACCGTGGACGAATGCATCGCCGGCTTCACCCGTGAGGCGGCGCGCGCGCTGGGCCGCAGCGAGCGCATCGGCCGCCTGGCGGTGGGCCTGGACTGCGACCTGGCGATCTGGGACATCGACGCGCCTGCCGACCTGGTCTATCGCATGGGATTCAACCCGCTGCACGCGCGCGTGGTGCGCGGGCAGCCCGACCTGCCTGCTTTCTGGAGCAACACATGAGCAACACCCTGGTTCTTCGCCCCGGCCACGTCGCCCTCGCCCAGTGGCGACAGGTCTACCGCGGCGCGCCGCTTGCACTGGACCCGGCGGCGCTGCCAGTCGTGCGCGCCAGCGCCGCCGCGGTGGCCGCCATCGTCGCCAAGGGCGCGCCGGTGTATGGCATCAATACCGGCTTCGGCAAGCTGGCCAGCGTGCGCATCGAGCGCGAAGACCTGGCCACCTTGCAGCGGAACATCGTGCTCTCGCATGCCGCTGGCGTGGGCGAGCCGATGCCGGCCAGCGTGGTGCGTCTGATGATAGCGCTGAAGCTGGTCAGCCTGGCGCAGGGCGCTTCGGGCGTGCGCGAGGAAACCCTGCTGCTGCTGGAAGCGATGCTGGTGAAGGGCGTGCTGCCGGTGGTGCCGGCGCAGGGCTCGGTCGGCGCGTCGGGTGACCTGGCACCGCTTTCGCACCTGGCCAGCGTGATGCTGGGCGTGGGCGAGGCCTTCATCGGCGAGGAGCGTCTGCCGGCGATGGACGCCCTCGCTCGCGCCGGCCTGCAGCCGGTGGAACTGGACGCGAAGGAAGGCCTGGCCCTGCTAAACGGCACCCAGTTCTCCACCGCCTATGCGCTGGCCGGTCTGTTCGAGATCGAAACCGTGTTCCAGGCTGCGCTGGTGACCGGCGCGCTGTCGGTGGAAGCCGCCAAGGGTTCGGACACGCCGTTCGATCCACGCATCCATGCCATCCGTGGCCAGCGCGGGCAGATCGCCACTGCGGCCACGCTGCGCTCGCTGATGCAGGGCTCGGACATCCGCGAATCGCACCGCGACAACGATGTGCGCGTGCAGGACCCGTACTGCCTGCGCTGCCAGCCGCAGGTGATGGGTGCCGCGCTGGACATCCTGCGCCAGGCCGCGACCACGCTGGAAATCGAAACCAACGGGGTTTCCGACAATCCGCTGGTGTTCACCGATACCGGCGAGGCACTGTCCGGCGGCAACTTCCACGCCGAGCCGGTGGCCTTCGCCGCCGACATGCTGGCGATGGCCGTGTGCGAGATCGGTTCGATCAGCGAGCGCCGCCTGGCGATGCTGGTCGACCCGGCGCTGTCCGGCCTGCCCGCCTTCCTGACCCCGCGCCCCGGCCTGAATTCCGGCTTCATGATTCCGCAGGTGACCGCCGCCGCGCTGGTCTCTGAAAACAAGCAGCGCGCCTACCCGGCCAGCGTCGATTCGATCCCGACCTCGGCCAACCAGGAAGACCATGTCTCGATGGCCGCACACGGCGCGCGCCGCCTGATGCAGATGGCCGAGAACGCGGCCAACGTGATCGGCATCGAGCTGCTGGCCGCCGCGCAGGGCTGCGATTTCCATGCGCCGCTGCGCTCCAGTGCCGCCCTGGAAACCGTGCGTGCCACCCTGCGCGCGCAGGTGCCGACGCTGGAAGAAGACCGCTACTTCCATCCAGACATGGTGGTCGCCACGAACCTGGTGCGCAGCGGCGCGCTGGCGCAGGGCCTGGGTGAGCTGCTGCCGACCGTGGAGCCGCAGGCATGAATGCCCGGCCCGAATGGCTGACGTTGCACGAGGGCGATGCCCCGTTGATCGTCAGCTTCCCGCACACCGGCAGCGAGCTGCCGCACGAGCTGATGGGCGATTACCACTCGCCGTGGCTGGCGCGCCGCGATGCCGACTGGTGGGTGCAAGAACTCTACGACTTCGTACGCGGCATGGGCGCGACCACCGTGCGCTCGGCGATCTCGCGCTCGGTGATCGACCTCAACCGCGACCCGTGTGGCGTATCGCTGTACCCGGGCCAGAACACCACCGGCCTGTGCCCGCTGACCACCTTCGACAACCAGCCGCTGTACCACACCGGCCGCGAGCCGGATGAGGCGGAAATCGCGCGCCGCCGCGACACGTATTTCGCGCCCTACCACGATGCGCTGGCGGCGCAGATCGCACGCCTGCGTGCGCGCCACGGCACGGTGGTGGTCTATGACGCGCATTCGATCCGCTCGCATATTCCGCACCTGTTCGACGGCGAACTGCCGCAGTTCAACCTGGGCACGGCCGGTCCATCCGGAACACCGGACACCTCCTGCGACAACGCGCTGAGCGATGTCGTGGAGAACCTGCTGAGAATCAGCGGCATGAGCCAGGTGCGCAACGGCCGTTTCAAGGGTGGCTGGATCACCCGCCACTACAGCGACATCCCCGGCGGCGTGCACACGCTGCAGATGGAACTGGCCTGCCGTGGCTACATGCACGAACCCCTTCCCGACCAGGTGGACGAGCACAGCTGGCCCACCCCACTCGACCCCGAACACGCCGCACCGCTGCGCCACACGCTGGCGCAGGTGCTCACTGCCTGCCTTGAATTCGCTACGAACCGGAGCGCCGCATGACCCACAACGACCCCAGCCGCACCATCATCGCGCCCACCGGCACCACGCTGAACGCCAAGAGCTGGCTGACCGAAGCGCCGCTGCGCATGCTGATGAACAACCTGCACCCGGACGTGGCCGAGCGCCCGCAGGAACTGGTGGTGTACGGTGGCATCGGCCGCGCCGCGCGCGACTGGGAAAGCTTCGATGCCATCGTCGAAACACTCAAGCGGCTGGACGATGACCAGACCCTGCTGGTGCAGTCGGGCAAGCCGGTGGGCGTGTTCCGCACCCATGCCGATGCTCCGCGCGTGCTGATCGCCAATTCCAACCTGGTGCCGCGCTGGGCCAACTGGGACCACTTCAACGAGCTGGATAGGAAGGGCCTGGCCATGTACGGCCAGATGACTGCTGGCAGCTGGATCTACATCGGCGCGCAGGGCATCGTGCAGGGCACCTACGAGACCTTCGTGGAAATGGGCCGCCAGCATTTCGGTGGCGACCTGACCGGCAAGTGGCTGTTCACCGGCGGCCTGGGCGGCATGGGTGGCGCGCAGCCGCTGGCCGCGGTGATGGCCGGCGCCTCGTGCCTGGGCGTCGAATGCCGCAAAAGCAGCATCGACATGCGCCTGCGCACCGGATACCTGGACACCTGGACCGACAACCTGGATGAAGCACTGCGGCTGATCGATGAAGCCTGCAAGGCGGGCACGCCGAAATCGGTGGGCCTGCTGGGCAACGTGGCCGACGTGCTGGCCGAGCTGCTGGAACGCGGCATCAAGCCGGACCTGCTGACCGACCAGACCTCGGCGCACGATCCGGTGAACGGCTACCTGCCGCAGGGCTGGACGGTCGAGCAGTGGGACGAGAAGCGTGTTTCCGCACCGAAGGACGTGGAAAAGGCCGCACGCGCGTCGATGGCCAACCACACCCGCGCCATGCTCGGCTTCCACGCACTGGGCGTGCCGACCGTGGATTACGGCAACAACCTGCGGCAGATGGCACTGGAAGAAGGCGTGGCCAATGCCTTCGACTTCCCCGGTTTCGTGCCGGCCTACATCCGCCCGCTGTTCTGCCGCGGCATCGGCCCGTTCCGCTGGGCCGCGCTGAGCGGCGACCCGGAGGACATCGCCAGGACCGATGCCAAGGTGAAGGAACTGATCCCGGACAACCCGCACCTGCACCGCTGGCTGGACATGGCCGCCGAGAAGATCAAATTCCAGGGCCTGCCGGCGCGCATCTGCTGGGTGGGTCTGGGCGATCGTGATCGACTGGGCCTGGCCTTCAACGAGATGGTGGCCAATGGTGAACTGAAGGCGCCGGTGGTGATCGGCCGCGATCATCTGGACAGTGGCAGCGTGGCCTCGCCGAACCGCGAGACCGAAGCGATGGCCGACGGTTCCGATGCGGTGTCCGACTGGCCGCTGCTGAACGCCCTGCTCAACACCGCCAGCGGCGCGACCTGGGTGTCGCTGCACCACGGTGGCGGCGTGGGCATGGGCTTCTCGCAGCACGCCGGCATGGTGATTGTCTGCGATGGGACCGAGGCGGCGGCGAAGCGCATTGCGCGCGTGCTGTGGAACGACCCGGCCACCGGTGTGATGCGCCATGCCGATGCCGGGTATGAGATCGCGGTGGAGTGCGCGAAGGAAAAGGGGCTGGATCTGCCGGGGATTCTGGGCTGATCGAGCAGGCTTCTGTAGAGCCGAGCCCATGCTCGGCTTGATCCTGCCGGCGGCGTGATGCGTAGTCCGAAAGCAGCCGAGCATGGGCTCGGCTCTACATGTGCACCAGCCCCCATACGCCACTGATGGGTGACGTTTTACCCGCGACCTGTTAACTTGCGCGCCACTTTAGTGGTTTACAGCCCGTCCGCATGTCGCTTTCGTCTTATCGCCCCACCCCGTCGCTGCTGTTCCTGGCCGTCGCCCTCGGCCTTGCCACCACCGCACAGGCCGCCCCGCAGGCCACCACGCTGGACGCGGTGCAGGTTACTGCCGCCGATGCCAGCGCCCAGGCCCGCGAGGCGCTCAAGCGCGTTCCCGGCGCCAGCAACATCATTGACGTCGCCAAGGCCGACAGCCGCCTGTCCAGCAGCGCCGATGTACTGGCCTACCAGCCCGGCATCAGCGCGCAGTCGCCGGGCAACGAGGGCACCAAGGTGTCGATCCGCGGCTCAGGCATCAACCGTGGGCCGGGCGCGCATGCCTCAGGCATTGCCGTGTCCCTCGATGGCCTGCCGCTGACCGGACCGGGCGGCACGCCCTACGAACTGCTGGAACCGCTGTGGCTGTCGCGCGTGGAAGTGCTGCGCGGCGCCAATGGCTTCGAGCGCGGCGCGTTGGCGCTGGGCGGTGCCATCGACTACGTCAGCCGCAGCGGCCGCGATTCGTCCGGCGTGCAGCTGCACTACGAAGCCGGCAGCCGCGGCTACCAGAAGCGCGGGATCAGCTGGGGCGGTGTCAGTGGCGATGTCGACTACTTCCTGGCCTACACCGACAGCGAGTTCGACGGCTACCAGCGCCACGCGCGCGGCGACGGCAAGGGCGCGATGGCCAACATCGGCTGGCAGATCAGCCCGGACCTGCAGACGCGCTTCTTCGTGCGCTACCGCGAGACCAATCACGAAACGCCCGGGCGCCTGACCCGCGACCAGATCCGCAACGACCCGCGCGCGGCCAACCCGGCCAACCTCGCCATCGACGCGCGCCGCCCGCAGCCGGGCAGCACCTGGATCGGCAACATGACCACGCTGCAGATCGACGAGGATTCTTCGCTGCAGGCCGGGCTGGTCTACCACACGTACCCGATGGACCTGGGCGAGAGCCTGTACCGCCAGCAGCTGGACTACGCCGACCTCAACGCTGCGCTTGACTACCGCCGCCGCCATCCGCTGTTCGGCCTGGACAGCGAAACCACCGTGGGCCTGCGCGTGACCCACGATCTGGATGCCAACGTGCGCGAGTCGCTGCGCTTTGCCAGCAACGGCTACGCGGCCGGCACGCACACGCGTGATTTCCGCCATCTCGGCACCCAGAGCACGCTGCACATCGGCAACAGCCTGGCCGTGAATGATCGCCTGCGCGTGCAGACCGGCCTGGCGCTGATCAACACCCGCAGCGATGTGCGGGTGACCTGGCCCACCAGCGGTGGCCGCCTGCGCGACCACGACTGGGATTACGCGCCGCGCCTGGGCTTCACCTGGCAGCACAGTGCGCAGACGCAGTGGTTCGGCAACCTCAGCCGCTCGGTGGAAGCGCCGCACCCGTGGTCGATGATCTGGGGTTCGAACCAGTTCTTCGGCGCCGGCAACGGCCCGTCGACCGGCCGCCAGAGCACGCCGGTGGCGATGCGGAACCAGACCGCCACCACGATGGAGGTGGGCGCGCGTGGCGAAACTGCGCTGGGCCGCTGGGAACTGACCGGCTACTACGCGCACGTGAACCACGAACTGCTGAGCGTCGAACTACAGCCGGTGCCGAACCTGTTCGTGGCCGAGAACAACGCCAGCCCCACCGTGCACCGTGGCATCGAGGCCGGCCTGGACAGCACGCTGTGGCAGGGTGTGCCGGGCCGCCTGTCGCTGCGCCAGGCCTACACCTTGAGCGATTTCCGCTACCGCCACGACGCGCGCTTCGGCAGCAACCGCCTGCCCGGACTGCCGCAGCACAGCTACCAGGCCGAACTGCGCTTCGACCATGCTTCGGGCCTGTACGCCGCACTGAACACCGAATACGCCTCCCGCATCGCGGTGGATTATGCCAACAGCTACTGGGCCGACAGCCACGTGATCTTCGGCAGCCGCATCGGCTACGACGCGCCGGGTGGCCGCTGGCAGGCCTGGGCGGAGATGCGCAACATCGGCAACCGCCACTACGCGGCCACGGTCACGCCGGGCTACAACGACGCCGGCAAGGATGTCGCGCGCTCGACGCCGGGCGAAGGCCGCGGCGTGTACGCAGGGGTACGCTGGCGCTTTGATTGAGCGCCAGCGTGGAAATGCCGGGCATGCCCGGCGCTTCCTCAGGCGATGCGCCAGCGTGGCAGCTGCTCGCTGCGCTTCCAGATGAGCGGGGCCGCCGCGATCAGCAGCAGGGCCATCAGCCAGCGTGGCGAGGTGGTCAGCAGGCCATCGACCCAGCCTGCGGTGACCAGCGACGGCACCTCCTGCCAGGGGCTGTAGCCCAGGTAGAGCACGCTGCCGGCGCGCCACACGAACACCAGGCCCATCGCCGCGAGGAACAAGGCCGTGCTGCGGCAGGTCCAGCGCTGCGAGGGCGTTCCCCACTCCCGGGACACGGCGAACAGCACGCCGATGATCAGCGTGGCCATCAAGGCCACCAGGCCGATATCGACCTTGCGGCCGATGCGTTCGTACGTGCACGCACGGCACGTTGCTTCCTCGGTGGCGGCAGCAACTTCAGCGACCGGCTCGCTCGTCGGCGACGGTGCCTGTGCCGTTGCGCTGAACGACATCACCAGCGCGAGCATCGCACCGGACATCCAGCGCACCAGTTTTTTCCTGCATGCAGCCACATCCATGAGCTTCTCCATTGCAATGAAGTTCCTTCCTGTGCGGGCCACTCAGTGCCCAGCACCCCTTTTCGCCCCCCTACAACGCTTGTGCCACCTCCATCAGGCTGACCGGCTTCGGCGCCAGACGTTGCGCCTCCCCGAACCGCCCATGCCCCGCGTGCGGCGGCACGGGTCGCCAGTCAGCTACGGTATACCAGCGCCAGCGGATCCAGAGCGACATCAGCGCCATCTGCAGGCGCGGCCATCCGTGGTACTGCAGCTGCCTACGCGCGCGGACGACTTCACTGCTGCGTGTCATCGGCAGCTTCAACGGCTCGCGGTTGAAGCGCTTGGTCTGATTCATGCCGTGCGCGCCTTGGTCACTGCTTCCAGGCGATGGCCGTCGGGGTCCACCACAAAGGCTGCGTAATAGGTTTCGCCGTAATCGGGGCGCAGGCCAGGAGCCCCATTGTCGCCACCACCGTTGGCCAGGGCCGCTGCATGGAAGGCATCGACGGCCGCTGCAGCATCGGCGGCGAACGCCAGATGGAACCCCGGCCCCGGTGGCACGGCGTCGTCCCGCAGCTTCAGGCACAACGCATCTTCGTCATCCACCAGGCCGTAGCCGATCGCGGTCTCCTCGTCGAAAACGCGGCGATAGCCGAGCGCGGCGAGCACCGCATCATAGAAGCGGCCCGCGACATCCAGATCCCGGACGCCGAGGGAAAGGTGGTGCAGCATGCGGACATCCTTGCCGGGCACGCGTGGGTGCGTTCGGGTCGATTCTAGCGTGTGGGCGGCGCGGCTGCCTTCAGCAGCTGGGCGGCCACCTGGTCGAACGGCGCGATGTCCTGCAGCGCGCGACTCATGGCCACCGCACCTTCCACGCTGGCGATGACCAGGCTGGCCAGTGCGGCCGCCTGCTCCAGTGCATGGCCGTCGGCCACGAAGGCCTGGGCCAGATGTCCTTGCCAGCGCGCGAACACCTCGGCCGCTGCCGCGCGTGGCTGGCTCGCGACCGCTTCGACCGGTTCTTCCACCGCCGCGGCCAGCACCGGGCAGCCGGCGCGGAACTGCGTGCGCAGCAGGCGCTCGCGCCACACCGCCAGGAACTGCTGCAGGCCCTGCACCGCGCCGCCACGCAGCAGCTCCACCAGCAGGGCTTCCACCTTGTCGCCGGCCATCTGCGTGGCGCGGGCCAGCAGCTCCTGCTTGCCGCCCGGGAAATGGTGGTAGGTCGAGCCAAGCGGCGCCTCGGCCAGCTTGGTCACCTCTCGGATGCTGGTCGCATTGAGCCCGACCCGCGCCAGCATCTGGGCGGCGGCATCAATCACACGCTGGGGGGCCTCGGACGCTCGCGGGCTCATGCCGCTCACCTTGCTAGGACAGTCGTCATAGATTAGCGTATCGCCCGTCCTATAACAGTCGTCATAGTCATGAATCTCTGGTTCCGCCTGCTCCACCTGCTGCTGTGCAGCCTGTTCCGGCCGAAGCTGGACGCCCCGTTCGGGGTCTCACGGCTGCCGTTCCGGGTGCTGCCCAACGATCTGGACAGCAACCTGCACATGACCAACGGCCGCTACTGGAACATCTTCGACCTGGGCCGGCTGGACCTGATCCTGCGCATGGGCCTGGGCAAGGTGGCGCTGCGCGAGAAGTGGGCGCCCATCGTAGGTGCGGGCACCATCCAGTTCCGCCGCGAACTCAAGCCGTTCCAGCAGTTCACCCTGGAAACGCGGCTGGCCGGATGGGTCGGTACGCGCATCATCATGGAACAGCGCGTGCTGGTCGGGCCGGAGCAGAAAGTCGCCACCCGCGCGCTGCTGGTCACCGGCATCTACGACCGCCGCGCGCGCAGCTTCGTCGGCATGGAGCGGATGATGGCGGCCATTGGCTGCGATACGCCGCCCTCGCCACCGCTGAGTGCGGCCGCGCAGGCGCTGCTGGCGGCGGATACGGCGCTGAAGCGCGACGACGACTGAGCAGAGGCTTCAGAGCGCCTTCTTCAGCACTTCCTGCAGGCGGCGCTTGTGCGCTTCCACCGCCTTCCAGTTCCAGTCGCAGACTGGCGGCACCTCCAGCGCGCCGCGCTCGCGGGCCAGTGCGGCGCGCTCGGTGAGGGCCTGCACTTTCGCAGCGACGTTCGCATCGATGGCCATCGGCAGCAGGATCGAAATCATCCCCCAGCCGGACACCATGGCGCGCGCGGAGTCACCGCGCCCACTGTCGAACGGGCGCACGCGTACGGCGCCGCCCATGTCGGCGTACTGCACGCCGATCAGCAGCTTGCCACCCGAGACCCACTGCAATGCCCTGCCGTGCTCGCACAGCGCCTCGGCAGAATCGTAGCGGCGCGGCTGCGCGCCCGCGCTTGAATAGAGTTCGGTGACCAGCACCGGGCTGCGCTTGAACACGGCGCGCGCCACGGTCTCGACCACTTTGTTGGAGACAGCGGCCATCGTGCACCTGCGGTAAGCGCCTGCGAAGCGCTCAGCGGCGCGACGCTGGAACCGCCCCCAGCGCGCGTGCAATGGCCGCTTCAGCCAGCGGCGCCATCACCGCGTACCCCGCCGCGGTGGGATGGACGCCGTCAAAGGCCAGCGACCGGTCAATTCCGCCTGCTGTATTGGTCAGCGCGCTGTAGTAATCCAGATACACGACTCCCTTCGCGGCAGCGTAGCGCTCAAGCGCAACGTTCAATGAACGCACCTTGGGTGCGGGTGAGGTGCCGGGCAGCCAAGGGTAATCACTCACGGGCAGCACCGAGGCAAGGACCACGCCAATGCCGTGCGCCCGGGCGAGGTCCACCATCGCATGCAGGTTGTCTTCGATCATGGACTGCGTGGCCAGACCGGTATTGCCCGCCAGGTCATTGGTTCCTGCCAGAATCACCACGACCTCGGGCTTGAGGGCAATGACATCCTGACTGAACCGCAGCAGCAACTGCGGCGACGTCTGCCCGCCAATACCGCGGTTGATATATCGCTTGCCTGGGAAGAACGTACTGGGGTCTTTTTCGCCCCAGTTCTGAGTGATCGAATCGCCATAGAACACGATCCGGGGAATACCTGGCTGCTTGGCTGGCAGGCGCGCGTTCGCCTCGCGATAGCGGCTGAGCTCCGGCCAGTCGGCAAGCCGCTGCTGCATGCCTGTAACTTCTTGAGGCGTGATTGCCGAGGCAGGCGTGGTCAGCAACGGGTTGATCGCAACGGTGCCCGTCTGCGCATGCGCGTGCAGTGTGCAAAAAGCGGCGAAGGCTGCGATGCAGCTGCGGATCAGAATCGTGCGAGAACTCATGTGTTTTCCAGTAAGAATTGACTGATTTCGCGCCGCAGATCAAGGTCGTCGGTCTGCCGCGCGGCTTCGTCGGCGAGCAGCGCGAACTCGTAACCGCGCTCGGTCTCGCCCTGGTCGATGTGGCGCCGTGCCAGTTCCAGGCAGATCGACGCTTCACCTTCGATCACGCCCAACTGGCGCGCCTGGGTCAGCGCGCGCTCGTAGTAGCCGATGGCCACGCCGCTGTCGCTGGTGAAGTCACCCAGGGTTTCCCACAGGAAAGGATGGTCGCGGCCTTCCACCGCCATCGCATCGCAGTACTGCCGCAGTTCGTCGTGCAGCCGCCACTGGCTGCGGGTATCGCCGTGGGTGCTGGCATTGGCCATTTCGACCGCCACGCCCAGTACGTGCTCGTACACGTCCTGTGGAATTTCCATGGGAACCTCCTGCCGCTTGTCTGTTGCACGGTCAGGCTAGCACGGCCGGGTGGTGATTCAATCACGTATGGCGTGGATCTATCGGGGGCCGTGCGAGGGCGGTACGTCCTGCGCGCCCCACTGCTCGTTCTTCGTGCTGCCCAGCTCGAAGTCCAGCGTGCCGCCACGCTGCACGAAGCTTGCCGGCAACCAGCTCGCGTTGCTGGCCTTGCCATCCACCTGCAGCGACTGCACGTACGGCGCATCCATCGCTGCGCCGCGTGCACGCACCACGATCTTCGCGCCCGGGCGGGTGATCACTGCTTCGGTGAACAGCGGGCTGCCGATCACCAGGTCCGCGCGGCCCGGGTACACCGGGTACAGGCCCAGCGCCGACCACACGTACCACGAGGACATCTGGCCAAGGTCATCATTGCCAGGCATGCCTTCGGGCGTGTTTGTCCAGATCTGTCGCATCGCCTGGCGCACGGTTTCCTGGGTCTTCCACGGCTGGCCGAGGAAGTTGTACAGCCACGGCGCGGCGATGGACGGTTCGTTGTCCAGTTCGGCGTGCAGCGGGCCGGACTTGGTCACTGCCCACGCACCATCCGGCTTGCGGAAGAACGCATCGAGACGCGCGATGCTGGCTTCGCGGCCCCCCAGCGCCTCGAACAGGCCGGCCGGATCGAACGGCACCATCCACAGGTACTGCGCGCCACTGCCTTCTACAAAACCCTCGTCGGCGGCCGGATCAAACGCCGGCCAGCTGCCATCAGCATTGCGCGGCTGGATGTAGCCCTGCTGCGCGGTGGCCTTCGGGTTGTAGAGGTTGCGCCACCAGCCGGAACGCTCACGGAACTGCTTTGCACCCTGCGCATCGCCGGCGGCGAGGGCCAGCTCGGACAGGCCGAAATCGGCGCTGACCATTTCCAGCGTGTCGGCCGCACTGCCCCAGCCCGGCGCGCCTTCCGGCATGTACTTCAGGGCCAGCCACTGGTCCAGGCCCGGGCGCTGGCCCACGCACAGCACCGGGCAACCGCGCTTGTCCAGATCACGCGCGGTGGGCACGGTCGCTGCTTTCTTCAGCGATGCGTAGGCGCGCTGCAGGTCGAAGCTGCGGCCGCCGAATGCATGGATGGCCGCCACCGACGGCGGCGACGGATCTCCGTTCATCACACCGGTGGCGCCGGTGATGTGGGTCCAGCGATCCCAGACGCCGCCATTCTGCTCGGCCTGGTTGAGCAGCGACTGCGCCACGTCCGAGCCCACCTGCGGCTGCAGCAGGGTCAGCAGCTGCAGCTGCGAGCGGTACACATCCCAGCCCGAGTAGTTGGCGTACTGCGCCTGCTGCCGCTTGGCCAGCGCATGCACCTTGCCGTCCATGCCGCAGTAACGGCCATCGCCATCACTGTGCAGGTTGGGCGCCAGCATGGCGTGGTACAGCGCCGTGTAGAACACGGTGCGCTCGTCGGGCGTGCCGCCCTGCACCCGCACCTGGCCCAGCAGTTCGTTCCACTTCGCGCGGGTGGCCGCCTGCGTGGCCGCCACGCTCGTGCCCTGCGGACTCTCGCGGCGCAGGTTGGCCCGCGCGCCGGCTTCATCGACGTAGGAAATGCCGATGCGCGCGGTCACCTGCGGCGTGCGCTTGGCATCGAAACTGATCCAGCCGCCGGCGCCCTTCCCTGCCGGCGGGTGGCCCTTGCTGCCATAGGTGGTGCCACCGCCGCCTTCGCGCGCGCCGGCCTGCACGGTGTCATCGCGCCAGGTACCGCCCACTTCGAACGGCTGGTCGAACTCGGCGACAAAATGCAGGGTGTAGTAACTCTCGCGGCGGTCCTCGGCGAGGTACCCACAGAAGTTGCCGCTGGTGACCGAACCGCGCACGGTGCGCGTGGCCGGGTCGATGATGATGGTCGAATCGCTGCTGCCCACTTCGCTGTCGGAGGTGCGGAACAGCAGGTTGGCCGGCTTGTCGGCTGGGAACTGGAACTGGCCTACCGCGGTGCGCGCCGTGGCTGCCAGGCTCACGGCCACGCCGTTGTCCAGGGTGAGCGTGTAGGCGCCGGGGCTGGCGTTTTCCTTCGCGTGGTCCAGCAGGCTGGTATAGCGCACGCCGGCATCGGCCGACGACGGCGACAGTTCGACGGGCAGGGTCACCGGCATCAACGGAATATCGCCGCTGGCGCCGGTGCAGCCGGTGCCATTGACGTGGGTCAGGCTGAAACCGCGCACGCCGTTGCTTCGCCACTCATAGCCACCGGGCGCGGCAATCGGAAAACGCTTGCCCGGCAGTGCGGTCATCTCCGGGCTGAAGGCCACCATGCCGAAGGGCACCGTCGGCCCCGGGTAGACGTTGCCGGCGTTGGTGGTGCCGATGAACGGATTGACCTCGGCGGCCAGGTCCTGCGCGGGTGCCCTGGCGGCCAGCAACGGCAGCGGGGACAGGGTCAATACAGCGGAAACGACGACCAGCAACGAACGGGACATCGACAACTCCAGTGGAAGGAGGCACCCACGCGCCTTGAACCACTGAGGGTAGTACGCGCCCGAGCGCGCGGCGACGGGCCGGAGGTCATGGTTGGCGGTACCCGGTCACGATCACAGCAACCCGCCGCGCCCCGATCAGTACAACGTGCCCAGCTTGAACAGCGGCAGGTACGCCGCAAACATGGCCAGCGGGGTCGCCACCATCAGCGTCACGCTGCCGATCAATGCCGACAGTCGCGCCCGCCCTGCCAGCCAGGCGGCAATCACCAGCGGCGGGCCAAGCCAGGCCAGCCCGTAGCTGCCTGCGAAGAACTGGGTGATGACGGGCAAGGACTGGCCGGCTTCGGCAAACTGCTGAGCGAACTGCGGGATCGCAAACCGGCCCAGTGCGGTACAGCCCACCGCAGCGGCGCCGCTGAACAACAGGCCGACCAGCAGCCATCCCCATCCGGTACGTCCCGGTGAAGCGATTCTCATGGCGACGTCCGTGCGTGGTCAGTACGTGCCCTGCACGAACGGCTGCCCCGCCTGCGTGGTGCCGATGATCATCGCCACCGATTGTTCATTCTTGTGGAAGCCCGCCGAGCAGACCGCATCGCGGCCCTGGCCGCATTCGATCTCGGGGAATTCCGGCAACGGGGCCTGCGCTGATTCCGGCGGCATGGCCTGCCAGCCCGCTGCATCAAGCAGGCGCTTGGCCTTGGCATAGGGCATGCCGGCGGTGATGCCCAGCGCGGCCAGTTCATCCGTCATTTCCTGCGCCGACGCGATGGCCGGTGCAATGGCCAGTGACAGGAACACAGCGAGAACGACGGTTTTCATTGAGCGCATCCGTGGGAAACATAAGAGCTGCAGCATTGCCAGCGTAGAGTCGAGGGTTGGGGGCAGGGGGGGGGAAGGAGGGGGGCACGCAGCAGACGGAAAAAGGCG
>NZ_VYKI01000015.1:17577-98296 GCF_008710035.1 Stenotrophomonas cyclobalanopsidis
TTACCCCCCCCCATCGTGCTCGGTTTTGCCGCCCGTGGCCCCCGCCCCCCCCCCCCCCCCCCCCCCCCCCCTCGACTCTACAAAGGCAGTCGAGCATGGCTCGACTCTACCGTGCGTTTTTGACGTAGGTGTCGAACCAGTTCAACATTTCCGACACCAGCTGCTCGTTCGATTCCAGCGCGGTGTACCAGTGCGGTTCGTTCGGCAGCATCACCAGGCGGGTGGTGCCGCCGTTGCCACGGATGGCCTGGTACAGCTTGCGCGACTGGAACGGCTCGGTACCCGGGTTGGCATCGTCTTCGCCATGGACCAGCAGCAGCGGCAGCTTGATCCTGTCGGCGTAGAAGAACGGCGAGGCCTTCAGGTACACGTCCTGCGCCTGCCACACCGAGCGACGCTCGTTCTGGAAGCCGAACGGGGTGAACGTCTTGTTGTACGAGCCGCTGGTCGCCACGCCGGCCTTGAACAGGTCGGTGTGGGCGATCAGGTTGGCAGTCATCAGGCCACCGTGGCTGTGGCCGGTGACACCGATGCGGTTGCGGTCGACCACGCCCATGTCCACGGCCTTGTCCACCGCCGCCTTGGCGTCGGCTTCCAGCTGCTCCAGGTAGGTGTCATAGGCGGTCTTCGGGTCGCCGACGATCGGGAACGAGGCGTTGTCGATGATCGCGTAGCCGGCCAGCAGCATCAGGCGGTACGGCTGCAGACGGGTGAAGGTCTGCTGCGAACCGGACACTTGGCCGGCCTGGGCGGCGTTGGCGAAGTCGGCCGGGTACGCATACAGGATCGCCGGCACGCGCTGGCCCTCCTTGTAGCCCGGCGGGGTGTACAGGGTGAAGGACAGATCCACGCCGTCGGCGCGCTTGTAGGTCACCAGCTGCTTCTTGATCTGGCGCACTTCCGGGGTCGGGTCGACCAGCTTGGTCAGCGCGGTGGCGGTGGATGCGAACTGCGCCTCGCCGTCCTTTGCTGCGGCAACCGCCTCGCCCTGCTGGCGCACGAACGCGTTCGGCGCGTCCATCACCGACTGGTGCCAGGTCAGGTAACGGCCCGGGGTGTTGCTGAAACCGAGGAACTGCTCGTAGGCATCGGCATCGCTGCGGAACAGGCGCTCGCTCTTCAGCGAACCCAGGTCCAGACGGTCGAGGAACGGACGATCGCCCTGCGGCGAAGCGCCCTGCCCGCGCAGGAACACGAAATTGCCTTCCTGGCGAACGACCGCGGCGCCGTTGGGCAGGCGCTTGAACACCAGCTTGCCCGGATCGCCGTACAGCTCATCGCTGGACATGTCCCACAGCAGGCGGCCTTCCTTCTTCGGCTGGTCGACATCGACGATGCGGGTCTGCACCCAGTGGCGGTTCTCGTCGTTCTCGAACATGAAGGACACCGCCGGATCCGCCGACCAGGCCAGGCCTTCGAAACGCTGTGCGGTGCGGGCGATTTCCACCGGCTTGCCGTTGAACGGGGCCTTCAGCATCAGCACGCGGTCACGGTGCGGCACGCTTACCTTCCAGTCGCCCTTGTCGAGCGCTTCGGCATAGACCAGGGTGGCCGGATCGGTGGAGCGCCAGTCGAAACCACGCGGGCCTTCCGGCACGCCGTGCACGGGCACGCGGTCGGCCAGCGGCAGGCTGGCGATGGCGGTGGTCTTGCCACTGGCGATGTCCAGCACCGCAACATCGTTGGCGAAGCGCTGGTAGGTCACCGCGTGCGAGAACGGCGGTTTGATCGATTCGGTCAGCACGTGCACGCCATCAGGCGCGGCGCTGACGTCATTGAAGATGGCGGCGCTGCCGACCGGGCGCATCTTGCCACTGGTGGTGTCGACCACGGCCAGCTGCGAGGCGCCGTAGTAGGCGAACAGCTTTTCGTCATGCGCGCTGGCCAGCGTGTCGCGGGCTTCGTAGGTGCTGCTTTCGCCGCTGCTGCCCAGCGATTCCTGCGCGTCCGGACCGGTCGGCACGCCGCCGTCGGACGGGGCTGCGCCCTGGTTGGCCGGCACCAGCTTCACCAGCAGGTTCTGGCTGCCACCCAGCCATTGCACGGTGCTGCCGAAAATCGGATTGAGCTGCACGCCCGGCATCTGCTTGACCTGGCCGGTGGCTGCATCACCCACCCACAACTGCACGCTGCTATCGACCGCGTTCTGGAACGCGAAGTGGCTGCCATCGGCCGACCACTGCGCCGCACCGGCACAGCCCTGCGGCAGATCGACCTTGGTGGTCTTGCCGCTGGCAATTTCGACCAGGCTGAAATCTGCGACGCAGGCCGGAATGCCGTAACCACCGGCGGTGTCGTGGCGGCTGCGGTTCTTCGGTTCCAGGCGCACGCCGGCCAGCTTCAGGTAGGGCTGTGCCACACGGGCGATGGATGGATAGGTCTGCGCGGTGGTCAGCAGCAGGCGCTGCCCGCTCGGATCGACATTCGGCGCCGGCGGCGGCGGAGCCTTCAGCACCTTGAGCAGGTGCTCCGGCGGCTTTGCGTAGTCGGCAAGCGCCGGGCCAGCGGCCAAGAGGCCGACGGTGGCAACGGCAATGGCCGCCGCCAGAGAGGTGCGATGGATGAGCATCCTTGATCCCCTGGGGTGTGATTGGGCACCCGCCAGACAGCGGGCATCGGCCGAATCTAGCACCCCGGGGTGGGTTGTGAATGGGCCGGAAGGACTAGTGGCCGGATGCTGCAAACCCCACCGGCCCTCGCCTTACTGCTGCGCGTGCAGGTCCCACGTGGTCAGGTAATCGGGGTCGACCACGATCTCGCCGCCCGAGCGCAGCCGGTACTCACCCGGTTCCGCGGGCCGGTACTGGTCGAGCATCGGCGGCAGGTAACGTTCATGGCCATCGGCCTCGTCGGCCAGCACCACGCCTTCCTCGGCACTGATGCGCAGCACCGTGCCCGAATACTGCTGCTGGTCCCGCATCTGGCCATCGCCGCCGTAGCGGGTAATGCCCACCAGTACCACTTTGCCGATCATCTGTTCGACCTTGGCGTCGTCCAGGGTCGGCAGCAGGGGAATGGATTCGTCATTCATGGGTGCACCTCCAATGCCTGCAAGTACATCGTGGAAACGCTTGAAGGATGGCAGCTCTCGTACACCACGGCCATCCTGGCCGGTTCATGCTCCCCAAGGCTGGATGCTGCCACCGCAGGCGGCAGGGTGGAGTGAAGACTGTAGAATTCGTTCATGCGCGCCGTTCATGCCCTCCGCTACATCACCCCGCTCCGCGAAGGGGGCTCGCTGCCCGCCGTGGTCGAGACCGACGACGACGGCATGGCCGTGCTCAAGTTCCGTGGCGCTGGCCAGGGTCCGAAGGCACTGATCGCCGAGCTGATCGCCGGCGAAATGGCCCGCTCGGTCGGCCTGCCGATTCCGGAAATCCTGTTCGTGGAGCTGGACAGCGAGTTCGCCCGCACCGAACCGGACCCTGAAATCCAGGACCTGATCCGTGCCAGCGAGGGCCTGAACCTGGGCCTGGATTACCTGCCCGGCGCGATCAACTACGATCCGGCCGCGATGCCGGTGGATGCGGACCTGGCCTCGCGCCTGGTCTGGTTCGATGCGTTCACCAGCAATGTCGATCGCACCACGCGCAACCCCAACCTGATGGTCTGGCACCGCAAGCTGTACCTGATCGACCACGGTGCGGCGATGTACTTCCATCACGACTGGGCCAACGCCGGCGACGCCTGCGAAAAGCCCTTCGTACTGATCCGCGACCACGTGCTGCTGCCGTTTGCCAGCCGCATTGCCGAGGTGGATGCCGAGCTGGCCGCGCGCCTGCCCGATGCGGAAATCGAGCGCATCGTCGGCCTGGTGCCGGACAGCTGGCTGGTGGACGAACCGGCCTTCGACAGCCCGCAGGCCTACCGCCAGGGCTACATCAACTACCTCAAGCACCGCCTGAAGGTGCGTGCGGTGTTCGTGCAGGAGGCCGTCCGTGCCCACGCTGCACACGTATGACTATGCGGTCATCCGCGTGGTACCGCGGGTGGAACGCGAAGAGTTCATCAACGTCGGGGTGATCGTCTCCTGCCCCGGCGCACGCCATCTGGAAGCCGCGATCGAGATCGATGCAGCGCGCCTGCGGGCGTTCGCGCCGACGCTCGACCTGGAAGCGCTGCAGCCGTGGCTGGATGCCATCGTGGCGATCTGCCGCGGCGACGCCAACGCCGGCCCTATCGCACAGCTGCCCGCGCGTGCGCGCTTCCATTTCCTTACGGCCAAGCGCAGCTCGATCGTGCAGATGTCCAGCACGCACGTCGGCCGCACCGCCGATCCGGCGGGCGTGGTCGAGCACCTGATGACGAAGATGGTGCGGGTGCCGCGCTGACGGGGTTGGCTGACGGGGTGCGGCCGACTGGATGACGTCGACAGGGTAGAGTCGACCGTTGGTCGACTACCGCGCACAGCGCGGGGCTTCGGTGGATCGTAAATTGCCGTCGACCAACGGTCGACTCTACCCCCGGTCACGCTCGGTCTGCTGCGCCAGCACCAGCAGCTTCGCCTGCAATGGCGTGCTCTCACGCACCTCCAGCAGCTTCAGTGGGCCGGTGGACTCGCGGAACTCCAGGTAATCCTGCGGGGTGCTGCCGTCCTTCTTGGCGCAGCGTGCGCGGCGCCCATGCACAGCAGCATCAACAGCGCCCACAGCAAGGGGCGGGCGGAAAGACAGCGCACGAACATTGCGATTCGTTCGCAGACGAGGCGTGACGCCATCCTAGCCCAACGCCACGACGGGGTAGAGTCGACCGTTGGTCGACTGCCCTTCGCGACCCGCTGAAACCCCGCGCTGCGCGCTATAGTCGACCAACGGTCGACTCTACCCCGCCTCGATGTCATCCAGCGGCCAGCGACACCATCCGTACGGGCATTCCCCCAGCCGGGTTGCCAGTCCTGCACGGATGGGATTGGCCAGCACGAATATGGCGATTCCTTCGCAGACGAGGTGTGCGACCATCCTAGCCCAACGCTACGACGGGGTAGAGTCGACCGTTGGTCGACTGCCCTTCGCGACCCGCTGAAACCCCGCGCTGCGCGCGATAGTCGACCAACGGTCGACTCTACCTCGCCTCGGTGTCATCCAGCAGCCAGCGACACCATCCGTACGGGTATTCCCCCAGCCGGGTTGCCAGTCCTGCACGGATGGGATTGGCCAGCACGAATATGGCGATTCCTTCGCAGACGAGGTGTGCGACCATCCTAGCCCAACGCTACGATGGGGTACAGTCGACCGTTGGTCGACTGCCCTTCGCAACTGTCCTTCGCGACCCGCTGAAACCCCGCGCTGCGCGCGATAGTCGACCAACGGTCGACTCTACCCCGCCTCGATGTCATCCAGCGGCCAGCGACACCACCCATAGGGGTACTCGCCCAGCGTAACTGCCAATCCTGCCCTTATGGGATTGGCCAGGATATAGCGCGCATGTTTGTGGAGCGACTCTTCAGTACGGATCGCGTGGTCGTAGTAGCCCGCGTGCCAGACGGCGCCGGCGCTCCCGCGGTGCTGGTTGATGAGCAGGCCACTGCGCGACTTGAAGCGCTGCACGCAGTATCCGAGCGACTTTTCACGGAGCTGGAACAACCAATGCAGGTGGTCAGGTATGATTACCCACGCGAACGAGGTGGTCAGGCCTTGATCGTCCAATGCTTCCAGCACCTGCATGAGGATGTGGGCGTGACCGGGATCGTCGAAAATCCGACAACGATCCCTGCAGACCATCGTGATTGCGTACACGTTGCCGACGATGGAGCGCCGACCGACGAGGAGTTGTGGACTGGGCATGTGGTTGAACATGCCCGTTGTGGTCACCTTCTGGCATCGGCGCGATGCCGGTTCAGCCTATAGGGAAAAGACCCGACGCCGGCTGGGTAGAGTCGACCGTTGGTCGACTGCCCGGCGCAGCGCAGGTCTTGGCACCTCGCGAAGGGCAGTCGACCAACGGTCGACTCTACCTGGCGCAGCGCGAGGTCCTGGCGTGCCGCGAAGGGCAGTCGACCAACGGTCGACTTTACCCGGCGCAGCGCAGGTCGTGGCACCTCGCGAAGGGCAGTCGACCAACGGTCGACTCTTCCCCATCATTTCGGCAGCGCGTAGGCCATCACGTAGTCGCCCTTCGGGGTTTCCATGAAGTGGTGCCCGGCCGCGACGATCACCACGTACTGGCGGCCGTCCTGTTCGTACACCATCGGGTTGGCCTGGCCACCGGCCGGCAGCTTGACGTGCCACAGCTCCTTGCCGGTCTTCAGGTCGATCGCGCGCAGCAGGTCATCGGTGGCGGCGGCTATGAAGATCAGGCCGCTGGCGGTCACCACCGCACCACCGTTGTTGGGCGTGCCAATCTCGATCGGCAGGCCGGAGCGGATGCCGAACGGGCCATTGCCACGGGCGCTGCCGAACGGGCGGTCCCACAGCAGCTTGCCGGTGCGCAGATCGACCGCGCGGATGCCACCGTAGGGCGGCTGCTTGCACAGCAGGCCGGTGAACGGCAGGCGCCAGCCAGCGTTGACGTCGATGGCGTACGGCGTGCCGACCTGCGGATCACCCGCTCCTTCGGCACCGCCCTTGTCGTGGGTGATCTCCTCGCGCGGCAGCCAGCCCTTTCGATCGGCTTCGGCGCGCGGCACCAGCCGGTTGTAGTTGGGCATGTCGTTGTAGTTGGCCACGATCACGCCGCGACGCGTATCGATGGCCACACTGCCCCAGTCCGAACCGCCGTTGTAGCCGGGGTACTCAATCGAGTGGTGGTCGGCGCTCGGCGGCGTGTAGAAGCCTTCGTAGTGCGCCTTGCGGAACTGGATGCGGCACACCAGCTGATCAATCGGAGTGATGCCCCACATGTCCTGCTCGGTCAGATCGTGCTCGCGGCGCAGCGTGTGGTAGAGCGAGAACAGCTGGGTGGGCGAACGCTGCTCCGGCTCGGCACCCCCACCGGGGACCTTGCGCTCTTCGGCGGGGGTCAGCAGCTGGCCGGTGCGGCGGTCGAGGATGTACATGTCGCCCTGCTTGGTCGGCAGCAGGATGGCCGGCACCTTGCCCTGCGCGGTCGGGTAGTCGATCAGGCTGGCCTGCGAACCCATGTCGTAGTCCCAGACATCCTTGCGCACAGCCTGGAAATGCCAGGCCGGCTTGCCGGTGGTCACGTCGATGGCCACCAGCGAGGTAGCGTATTTGTTCTGGTTCTCGCTGCGGGAGCCGCTCCAGTAATCGCCTGCGGAATTGCCCATGGGCAGGTAGACCAGGCCCAGCGTTTCATCGCCGGTGGCGGCGGTCCACATGTTCGGCGTACCACGCGTGTACTCCTTGCCCTGTGCTGGCAGGCCGGTCAGTTCCGGCTGGTCCATGTCCCAGGCCCAGCGCAGTTTGCCGGTCACCGCGTCGTAGGCCTGGATGACGCCCGAGGGTGCATCGCGGCGCTGGCCGTCCAGCACCTGGTGGCCGGTGACGATGACGCCGCGCACGATGGCCGGCGGCGAGGTGATGGAGACATAGCCCGGCGGCGTCTTGCCCATGCCCAGGGTGATGTCGACCTGGCCGTTGTTGCCGAAGTTGGCGCACGGCTTTCCGCTGTCCGCGTCCACCGCGATGATGCGGCCGTCCAGGGTGCCTTCGATGATACGCGCGGTGCAGGCCGGACGGTTGCCGGGCACGCTGGCCGCGCGCGGCGTCGGCGGCGGCGCCGGCAGCGCCAGGTCTGCGGCCGCGTCAGCCAGTGCGGCATCGACCGCAGCGGCGCCACTGGGCTGCTCGTAATAGGACACCCCGCGGCAAGCGGCAGTGTACGGAATCGAATCGTCCTTCACCTTCGGATTGAAGCGCCAGATCTCCTTGCCGGTGCTGGCGTCGAGCGCGATCAGCTGATTGCGCGCGGTGCAAAGATACAGGCGGTTACCGATCTTCAGCGGCGTGGTTTCCGCGCCCCAGCGGTTTTCAGGCAGGTCGCCGGTGCGGAACTGCCAGGCCGGCTGCAGCGTGGCCACGTTGTCCGGGGTGATCTGCTGCAGCGGCGAGAAACGCGTCGCAGCGTTGTTGCGGCCCCACGCGGCCCAGTCACCGTCGGCCGGGCGGTCTGAGGGCTGCAGGCCCGTGGTGTCCTCGGTGGGATCGATGCCGGTCGAGGCAGGCACGTCCGGGAACGGCTGATCGCCGCGCACTTCGCCGTGTGGCACGAAGGCCAGCGCGAACGCCGCCACGAAGACCAGCATCAACAGGCCTGCGACACAACGCGATGCACGACGCGAAAAAGGCTGCTGCAGCGTCGGCGCCAGCAGCGCCATCACGATTGCCAGCGCGGTCACCAGGCCCAGCCGTGGCACCCAACGCCAGTAGGTGCTTCCCGATTCCCACCACGTCCACAGCAGGGTGCCGATGAAGATGACGGCGAACAGCAGCGCAGCGCTGCGGCGGTTGCCCCACAGCAGCACGCCGCTGACCAGCATGGCGATGCCGGCGATGGCGTAGTACCAGGAACCGCCCAGGGTGAGCAGCCAGACGCCGAGGCCACCGATGACCGCGCCGAGCAGGATCAGCAGCAGGGAGAGAACGGTAGCTACCGGGTGCCGGCGACGCGGCTGGAGGGTCTGGCCATCGGGTGGGACAGCGGTGGGGGCGGCAGGCATTTCTGGCTCCAGGGCGCGACCATAGGGTCGGTTGGACGGGGGATTCCACCGCGGACGCCATCGTCCGCTGGTTCACCCACCGTTATCCGCCCCTGCCTGTGAAATGAATGCGTTTTTTGCGGGCGGCGACGCCCGCGGCGCGTTTTGGCCAGATCCCGCAAACAACGACGCCGGCACAAGGCCGGCGTCGTCGGGTACCGCTCATCGCGGCAGGATCACTCCTGCCCGGCATCCTCGCTGCTGGCAGCAGCCGGTGCGCCGTCGGTCGCGGCCGGGGCGGCGGCTGCCCCCTCGTCCTCGTCCTCGTCGATCGAGGCATCCATGCGCTCCACCGCCTGCAGCTTCTCGTCCTTGGACAGGCGGATCAAGGTGACGCCCTGGGTGTTGCGGCCGACGCGGCTGATTTCAGAACCACGGGTACGCACCAGGGTGCCGCCATCGGAGATCAGCAGGACTTCGTCATCCGAGCCCATCAGCACCGCGGCGACCAGCTTGCCGTTGCGCTCGGTGGTCTGGATGCCGATCACGCCCTGCGTGCCACGACCCTTGCGCGGGTAGTCCGGCAGCGGGGTGCGCTTGCCGTAGCCGTTCTCGGTGGCGGTGAGGATGTAACGCAGGCTGGCGTCATCGGCGCCGTCGATCACCGCATCGCCATTGGCTGCGGTCTCCTCGACACCGTTGTCGTCCTCGTTCTCGTCCTCGCTGCCGCCGGCACTCTCGGCCACGATCAGGCTGACCACTTCCTCGCCGGCCGGCATCTTGATACCGCGCACGCCGGTGGCGGTACGGCCCATCGAGCGGACCTTGTCCTCGCCGAAGCGCACGGTCTTGCCATTCGAGGCGAACAGCAGGATGTCACGCTCGCCGTCGGTCAGGCCGACGCCGACCAAGGCATCGCCCTCGTCCAGATTGATCGCGATCTTGCCGCGGGCCAGACGGAAGGCGAACTCGCCCAGCGGGGTCTTCTTGACCGTACCGTTCTTCGTAGCAAAGAACACGAACTGGCCATCGGCGTACTCGCGCACCGGCAGCACGGCCTGCACGCGTTCGCCCGGTTCCAGCGGGATCCAGTTGATGATCGGACGGCCGCGGGCGTTGGAACCGGCTTCGGGCAGCTGGTACACCGGCAGCCAGAACACCTTGCCCGAACTGGTGAAGGTCAGCAGCGTGTCGTGCGTGTTGACCAGCCACAGCTGTTCGATGAAATCCTCTTCCTTGGTCGACGCGGCACTGCGGCCACGGCCACCGCGGCGCTGCGCGCGGTACACGCTCACCGGCTGGCGCTTGACGTAGCCGGCGTGCGACACGGTGACCACCACGTCTTCCGGCGCGATCAGGTCAAGAATGTCCAGGTCTTCTTCGCTGTGGCGGATCTCGGTGCGACGCTCGTCGCCGAATTCTGCCTTGACGTTGACCAGTTCCTCACGGATGACCTGGCGCAGGCGGTCGGGATCTTCCAGGATGTGGATCAGCCCGGCGATCACTTCCAGCAGCTGCTTGTACTCTTCGGTCAGGCGGTCCTGCTCCAGCCCGGTCAGGCGATGCAGGCGCATTTCCAGGATCTGGGTGGCCTGGATCTCGGTCAGCTGGTAGCCGCCCTCGATCAGGCCCACGCCCTTGGGCAGGTCGTCCGGACGCGAGGCTTCGGCACCGGCGGCGCCGAGCATCGAACCGACCAGACCCGGCTCCCACAGGCGGGCGAGCATGCGTTCGCGCGCTTCGTTGGGGTTCGGCGAGGTCTTGATCAGTTCGATCATCTCGTCGATGTTGGCCAGCGCGACGGTCAGGCCTTCCAGCACGTGGGCACGGGCGCGCGCCTTGCGCAGCTCGAACACGGTGCGGCGGGTGACCACTTCGCGACGGTGGCGGACGAAGGCCTCGAGCATCTGCTTGAGGTTCATCAACTGCGGGCGGCCGTCGACCAGCGCCACCATGTTGATGCCGAACACCGATTCCATCTGCGTCTGCTGGTACAGGTTGTTCAGCACAACCTCGGCAGATTCACCGCGCTTGATCTCGATGTAGATGCGCATGCCGTCCTTGTCGGACTCATCGCGCAGCTCGCTGATGCCTTCGATCTTCTTTTCCTTGACCAGCTCGGCGATCTTTTCGATCAGACGCGCCTTGTTCACCTGGTAAGGAATTTCAGTGACGATGATCGATTCGCGGCCGTTGTCGGCCACTTCGATATCGGCACGGGCACGGATGCGCACGCGGCCACGGCCGGTGCGGTAGCCGGCGACGATGCCGGCGGTGCCGTTGATGATGCCGGCGGTCGGGAAATCGGGGCCTGGGATGTACTCCATGAGGCCGTCGACGTCGATCTCCGGGTTGTCGATCAGCGCGATGCAGGCGTTGATCGACTCGCTCAGGTTGTGCGGCGGGATGTTGGTGGCCATGCCCACCGCGATACCGGCCGAACCGTTGACCAGCAGGTTCGGGAACCGGGTCGGCATGACCGTCGGCTCCAGTTCCTTTTCGTCGTAGTTCGGCTGGAAATCGACGGTTTCCTTGTCGATGTCGGCCATCAGCTCATGCGCGAGGCGCGACATGCGCGCTTCGGTGTATCGCATCGCTGCGGCGGAGTCGCCATCGATCGAGCCGAAGTTACCCTGGCCATCGACCAGCATGTAACGCAGCGAGAACGGCTGTGCCAGACGCACCAGCGTGTCGTACACCGACTGATCGCCATGCGGGTGGTACTTACCGATGACGTCACCGACGATACGCGCCGACTTGAAGTAGGGCTTGTTGCTGTGCGCGTTCAACTCGTTCATCGCGAACAGCACGCGGCGATGCACCGGCTTGAGGCCGTCGCGCGCATCCGGGAGCGCGCGGCCCACGATCACGCTCATGGCGTAATCGAGGTAGCTCTTGCGCATCTCGTCTTCCAGGTTGACCTGGATGATTTCCTTGGCGGTTTCTGCCATTCGGGTTCCGTTGTCTGGTAGCGGTCCAGTCCGGCGCAGCCCTCTGCAGGAGGGGGTCGTGCCGGAACCTCGATTCAACCTGTGGATACTACCACAACAGGCCGTTTTCCGCCTCCTTTTACGGGGATTTTACCGGCACAAATCAGGAACTTAGGGGATACCGCAGACCCTGTAGAGCGGAACCCATGCCCGGCTGCGGCGGATTCCCCTGCGGAGCCGAGCATGGGCTCGGCTCTACAGACATCCTCGATCCTGTCCCGCCTCAGGCGCCGAAGGCGGCGCGCATGTTCCCGGCGGTCGGGTTCAGGATGACCCCGCGCTCGGTCACGATGGCGTCGATCAGCTCGCCCGGGGTGACGTCGAACACCGGGTTCCAGGCAGCAATGCCCTCGGCCACGGTGCGGGTACCGCCCACGCCGTACAGCTCGCCCGGGTCGCGCTGCTCGATCTCGATCTGGCTGCCGTCCACGGTGTCCATGTCCACCGTCGAGGACGGGGCCACGACCATGAACTTCACCCCGTGGTGGCGGGCGGCGATGGCCAGTTGGTAGGTGCCGATCTTGTTGGCGGTATCGCCGTTGGCGCAGATGCGGTCGGCACCGACGATCACCCACTGCACCGCGCCGGTCTTCATCAGGTGCGAGGCGGCGGAATCGGCGATCAGGGTGGCGTCGATGCCATCCTGCTGCAGCTCCCACACGGTCAGGCGCGCGCCCTGCAGCCACGGCCGGGTTTCACCGGCAAAGACGCGGGCGATGCGGTGCTGGGCCATGCCGGCGCGGATCACGCCCAGCGCGGTCCCGAAACCGGCGGTGGCCAGCGAGCCGGTATTGCAATGGGTCAGCACGCCGCTGCCGGCATCGATCAGGCCCGCACCCAACGCGCCCATGTGGCGGTTGGCGGCCAGGTCTTCCTCGGCGATCGCCTGGGCCTCGGCTTCCAGCAGCGCCTTCCAGTCGGCGCCGGCGGCGGTCAGGCAACGGCGCATGCGTGCCAGTGCCCAGGCCAGGTTCACTGCGGTCGGGCGCGAGGCGTTCAGCCGCTGCAGGGCCGGCTCCAGCTGCTGCAGCGCATGCGCGCCGTCGGCGGCCTGCACCTCGCGTGCGGCCAGCACCACGCCCCAGGCGGCGGCAATGCCGATGGCCGGTGCACCGCGCACGGTCAGCGCGTGGATGGCGGTGGCGACATCGTCGCTGTCATGGCAGACCACGTGTTCGACCACGAACGGCAGCTTGCGCTGGTCGAGCAGTTGCAGGGCATCGCCGGTCCACAGGATCGGGCGGATGTGGTCGTAGCGGGCGTAGTCGAGGTCGGTGGCAGTGTTCATGGGCCCATTGTAGGGCCACGCCCCGCGTGGTTGGAGCCTGCCGGTGCTCAATTCACGGAGAAATCGGCGCGGCAGCCGCCGTCCACCCAGATGCCGTTGCGGCTCCAGCCCCAGGTCCTGCCTTGCTCACAGGGGGTGCCGGACAGCTGCTTGATGACCTTGGCCTCGGTGGAAATGGTGGCGCCGCAGAAGCGCCGCCGCTTGGACTTGGATTCGCAGGTCAGCTTGCGGGCCACGTCGACGAAGCGACCCGCATCGTCAGCCACTTCGAAATCGCCCTGGCAGCCGCGGCTAGTCCAGACTTCATTGCGCTTGTAGCCCCAGCCCTGCCCTTCGCGGCACGGCAGCACCGAGAGCTGGCGCAGCAGTCGCACCGGCGCGCCATCCAGCCGCACCGGACAGCTCTGCGGGCGGCCATTGGATTCGCAGCGCACCACGCGACGCACCAGGTGCCTGCTCCTGCCCTCGCCAGCAGCGGCGGAGCTGGCAGACCCTTCAGCGCCGCGCGCTCGGAACTCGGCACGGCAGCCCAGGGTCACCCACACGCCACTGCGGTCGGTACCCCACTCGCTGCCACGGATACAACTGTTGCTCGACAGCTGGCGCACCAGGTCGACGCCGTTGCTGACGTCCATGTCGCAGTGCACCCAGCCCATGTCGCGCGATTGGCAGGTCACCACTTCGCCGTCGTAGCCCGCCGCCTGGGCAGACGCCGACGACGGCAGCAGGCCGCCCCATATCGCCATGGAGTACACCGGTGCCGCGACGACCGCAAACCACTTGACCAAAGCATTCCCCAACGGAGCGGATGAACCACGATGCCAGTGTCCTGCATCAGGCGTGATAAGAGCATCATCGTGCTTGCTGAATCAAGCGCGAAATCCGTCGTTGTTGTTCAGGCGCAGCGTTCGCGCGGTCGTTCAGGCGCGGGCGAAATCAAATGCAAGGACATCGGCGATGCGCGGCGTGCGGTTCATCGCCATCAGCAGGCGGTCCACGCCGACCGCCACGCCTGCACAGGCCGGCATCGCAGGCAACGCGGACAGCAGTGCCTCATCCAGCGCAGGCTGCACCTGGCCGCGTTCGTGCCGACGCTGCTGGTCCAGCTCGAAGCGCGCACGCTGTTCGCCGGCATCGTTCAGCTCGTGATAGCCGTTGGCAAGCTCGACCGCACCCAGGTACAGCTCGAAGCGCTCGGCCAGCGGCGGCGTGCCCGCGCGGATGCGCGCGAGCGCGGCCTGGCTAGCCGGCCAGTCGTGGACCACGGTCATGACCGCGTCATCGAAGTGCGGTTGGATGCGATGGGTCATCAGCAGGTCCAGCCAGTCGTCGCGGGTCAGGCCGACCGGGTCGATGTGCACCTCACCCAGCGCCTTGCGCAACGCCCCTTCGTCCGCGTTGAACGGATCGACACCCGCGTGCTGCTGGAACAGCTCGCGGTAGCTGAGCACGCGCAGGGTCGCCGTGCGCCCGACCAGCACCAGCGCTTCGCGCACCAGCTCGGCGGTTTCCTGCATCAGCCGATGGTGATCCCAGCCCACGCGGTACCACTCCAGCATGGTGAACTCGGGATTGTGGCGACCACCGGCCTCACCGTTGCGGAACACCCGGCCAAGCTCGTAGCAGTCACCCACGCCGGCAGCGAGCAGGCGCTTGAGCGGGAATTCCGGCGAGGTACGCAACCAGCGGCGGCGGCCACCGGCATCGACGTGGCCACTGAAATCGGTATGGAAACTGTCGATGTTCGGCTCGGTGTTGCCAGCCACCGAGAGGATCGGCGTCTCCACTTCCAGCACGTCACGCTCGGCAAAGAAGCGGCGCAGCAGCGCGTTGAGCGCGGCACGCTGCTGCAGCGCGCGCATGAGGGCCTCGCTCACAGAATGCCCTCCGGGCGCCGATGATCCAGCGGCAGGGTCAGCAGATCGCGTGTGTCATCGATATAGCCGCTGGCCAGATACAGGCGCCGTGCCAGCTCGTTGTGGTGATTCACCTCCAGGCGCATGCGGCTGACGCCGCGCCCGCGCGCACGCTGTTCGCAGGTGGCCAGCGCCTGCTTGCCACGGCCGCGGCCGCGCGCGCGGTGCGCCAGGTACAGCTCGTCCAGCAGCACGAAGTGACCGCCCTGCTCCAGGCTGAAGCCCATCGCGATCACCGCGTAGCCGCAGACCTCGCGCGCCTCATCCAGCCAAAGCAGCACTTCGCCGTTGCGCGGGTCGGCCAGCAGCGCATCGACGCCGCGGCGTACGCGTGCGTCATCGAATTCGATCTTGTCCTCGGCGTAGAACTCGCGCATCAACGCGATCAGCACGTCCTCATCGGCGCGGGTGGCCAGGCGGAAATCCAGCGGGGCGGTCTGCATCGGGTGTCCTCTCGTGCATCAGGCCAGGCGCGCGTGGCGCCCGGCGGGTTCATCATTCGTGTTCGGCCAGGTAGGCCAGCAGGCGGTCTTCATCCCACACCGGCACGCCCAGCGACTGCGCCTTGTCCAGCTTGGAGCCGGCCTCGCTGCCCGCCACCAGGAAACTGGTCTTCCTGGAGACACTGCCGGACACCTTGGCGCCCAGCGCCTCCAGGCGGTCCTTGGCGGCATCGCGGGTGAGCTGGGACAGCGTGCCGGTGAGCACCACCGTCTGCCCATCCAGCGGACCGGCCACAACCTCGGCCAGCGCCGGCGCCTTGGCCAGGATGTGCTGCATCTCGGTGTCCGCCGCCAGCAGCATCGCGCTATGGCCATCGGTTTCCAGCCACTGGGCGACGCCACGCGCGGTGTCATCGGGCAGGCCGGCATTGACGAACTGGCCATGCTCGGCGTCGAGTACGGCCTGCGCGCTGGTCAGCACCGCCACCAGCTTCTCCGCGCGCAGACGGGTGATGCCGGGAATCTCGGCCTCCACCAGCAGCTGGGCCAGGTCCAGGCCCTCACGCAGCTTCGCGCTCGGCGGATGGGCATCGCGGATGCGAACCTGGCCGACCTGAAGCAGCGCGTCGATGGCGTCCTGGTTGCCTTGCTGCTCGAAGAAGTGGCCCAGCGAGCGCGCCACTTCGCCACCGATATCCGGCACACGCTTGAACAGCGGCCACGGCAGGCGGCGGATCAGCGCCAGATCACCAAACCACAGCGCCAGCGCCTTGGCGGTGCTCTCGCCCACGTGCTCGATGCCGAGCGCGAACAACAGCCTTTCCAGGCTGGCCTCGCGGCTGGCATCGATCGCAGCGATCAGGTTGTCCGCCCACTTGGTCGCGATCTTCCTGCTGTTCCATTCGAAGGCGACCGGCTGCACCAGCGCCTGCGCGCGCCATGCCGGGTCCTGGCCGTCGAGCTTGAGCACCGCCTTCAGCACGTCGCCACTGCCTTCGGCCGGCAGATGCGGCTTCAGGTTGTTGGCCAGCGCCGAGGGATCTTCGGCATCAAGCACCAGCTTCAAGTGCAGCAGCTGGTCGCGGCTGAGCCGGTACAGGTCGGCGACGCGCTTGACGATGCCGGCGTCGACCAGGGTTTCGATGTACTTGTCACCCAGGCCGTCGATATCCATCGCGCGGCGCGAAGCGAAGTGCGCGATGGCTTCCTTGCGCTGCGCCGGGCAGGACAGTTCGCCCGAGCAGCGCCACGCGGCGGCACCTTCCTCGCGCACGATCTCAGAGCCGCACACCGGGCAGCGGGTGGGCATCTGCCACGGGGTGGTGCCCTGCGGACGACGGTCGAGGATGACGCTGACCACTTCGGGGATGACATCGCCGGCGCGGCGCACGATCACGCTGTCGCCCACGCGCACGTCCAGGCGCGCGATCTGATCGGCATTATGCAGGGTGGCGTTGGATACGATCACCCCGGCCACGGCGACCGGCGCCAGGCGCGCGACCGGCGTTGCGGCACCGGTGCGGCCGATCTGGATCTCGATCGCTTCCACGGTGGTGCTCTGTTCCTGTGCCGGGAACTTGTGCGCGATGGCCCAGCGCGGTGCGCGCGAAACGAAGCCCATCGCCTGCTGGCCGGCGCGGTCATCCAGCTTGTAGACCACGCCATCGATATCGAACGGCAGCCCGTCGCGGCGCTCGCCGATGTCACGGTAATAGCCGAGCAGGCCGTCGGTGCCGTCGACCACCTTGCACAGCTCGCTCACCGGGAAGCCCCAGGCACCCAGCTGCGCCAGCGTGCCCGAATGGGTATCAGGCAGTTCGCCGCCCTGCACTTCGCCGGTGCCGTAGGCGAAGAAGCTCAGCCTGCGCTGCGCGCTGATCTTTGCATCCAGCTGGCGCAGCGAACCGGCCGCGGCATTGCGCGGGTTGGCCAGCACCTTGCCGCCGTGCTGGCGCGCGCGATCGTTGTAGGCCTCGAAATCGGCACGCGCCATGTAGACCTCGCCGCGCACTTCCAGCACGTCCGGCCAGTCCTGGCCGTGCAGCCGCTTGGGGATGTCGCCGATCTCGCGCAGGTTGGCGGTCACGTCCTCGCCGGTGCTGCCATCGCCGCGGGTGGCGCCCAGCACGAACTGGCCGCCTTCATAGCGCAGGCTGATGGCCAGGCCGTCCATCTTCGGTTCGGCCGAGAACTGCAGGCTGCGGCGTCCCAGGCGCTCGTCGATGCGGCGCACGAAATCGGCCACTTCCTCATCGCTGAAGGCATTGGACAGCGACAGCATCGGCACCGCGTGGCGCACCTCGGCGAAGCGGCCGGACGGACGCGCACCCACCTGCTGGGTGGGGCTGTCGGCGCGGGCCAGTTCCGGGTACTCCTGCTCCAGCGCTTCCAGCTCGCGCACCAGCCGGTCGTAGTCGACGTCGGGGATCTCCGGCGCGTCCAGCTCGTGGTAGGCGCGGTTGGCCTGGGCGATCTGCCGGCGAAGGTCTTCGGCGCGTTCGGCGGGGCGGGAGCTCATCGGGATCCGATACTTCTGGGATGGCAGGGAATTCTACCGCGCCCGGGTGTCAGGCCTCGTCATGCCCGCTCCGCCAGGTGTCGGATCCCCAAAGGGGCTCCGAACCCGCCCTTGTAGAGTCGAGCTTGCTCGACTGCCGCCCTTGTAGAGTCGAGCAAGCTCGACTCTACACCCCCCCCGCTTGCCGCCCGCCCCCACCAGCGTTAGCGTGCTGCGGTTGCCTTCCGGAATCCTGCCCGTGTCCCTGCCCGCTTCCCGCCGCCACTTCCTGCAACTGGCCGGGGTCGGCCTCGTCGCCGCTGGCAGCGGCCTGCCCCGCCTCGGCCAGGCCCAGCCCGTCGCGGCACCCGCTGCCACCGGTCCGGTCCTGCTCAACTTCAACGAGTGCCCGTATGGCCCCTCGCCCGCCGCCCAGCAGGCGGCACGCGACAGCATCGCCGGCAGCGGCCGGTATCAGTTCGCCCTGGCGGGGCACGTGCGCGATGCCTTCGTCGCCCAGGCCGGCATCCCGGTCGATCATGTGCGCCTCTACCCAAGTTCCAGCGAGCCGTTGAACCGCGCCGCCACACTTTGGACCGGCCCGGAGGCCGCGCTGGTGGTGGCCGACCCCACCTTCGAAACCCTGGGTGACATGGCTGCTGCGCGTGGCGCCCACGTGCAGAAAGTACCGCTGCGCAATGACGGCGCGCACGACCTTCGCGCGATGGCGGCGGCCGCGCATTCGCAAGCAACGGGGCTGATCTATGTCTGCAATCCGAACAACCCGACCGGCTCGATCAGCCCGTCGGCCGAGCTGGCCTGGCTGCTGGCCAACAAGCCGTCTGCCACCCGCGTACTGGTGGACGAGGCCTACCTGCAGTACAGCGATCAGCCCAGCCTGATCGCACAGGTTGCCCAGCGCGATGACCTGGTCGTGCTGCGGACGTTCTCCAAGCTGTACGGCATGGCTGGCCTGCGGCTGGGCGTGGCGACAGCCCACCCCGACCGCCTGCGCGAACTGGCCAGCCTGGGTGAGAACCCGCTGTCGGTGCCGGCGCTGGCGGCAGCGCTGGCCAGCCTGCAGGACCCGCAGTTGATCGCGCAGCGCCGGTTGCAGAATGGGAAAGTGCGCCAGGCCACCATCGCCTGGCTGGGCAAGCGCGGCTTCAGCTGTGTGCCGTCCGAAGCAAACTGCTTCGTGGTGGATGTGCAGCGCGACGGCAACGCGTTCGCCAGGGCGATGGCCGACAACGGCGTGGTGATCGGCCGCAGCTGGCCGATCTGGCCGCAGCGCGTGCGGGTGACCGTCGGTACCGAAGAGGAAATGGCGGCGTTCCGCCAAGCGTTCGCGAAGGTCGCCGGCGTACCGGCGTAGAGAGCTTCGTAGAGTCGAGCCATGCTCGACAGGGGCCTTCCCTACACGCCTGACCGCATTCAAGCGATACCCAAGCTGCCTCAGCCAGCCAATGCTGAGGCATGCCCAGTCCACGTCTCCTGAAAGGCCATTGGTCGCAACTGCAGAACGTGTACGCGAACACCACAGTCACTTACCAACGCCATCGCCACTTTGAGGATCCAGCCTACGCAGCCGTCATCGTTGCGGGACTTCAGTGGATCCGGCAGGAGGGCCGATGTCTCACCCTCGCGTGGGCGGTCATGCCGGATCACGTGCATTGGTTGATGCAACTGCGCCCAGGAACCCTTGCCGCAGCAGTGCAGATGATGAACGCGCTGCAGCCGACTGATCGGCATCGGTGGGCCACTCTGGCAGCGTGGCTACCATGATCACGCCGTGCGAGGTGATGAATCCTTGAGGAACCAGGAGCTGTATATCGCGGCGAATCCTGTCCGCGCTGGACTGGCGGCTCAGCTCGGCGATCATCCGTTTGCGTGGTGCAGGAGGTTCGATTGATGGTCGATTTTGTAGAGTCGAGCCATGCTCGACTGAGGCAGGCCAGGAATCCACAAGTCGAGCATGGCTCGACTCTACAGAAAGACCCCTACCAGCGCGGGGTCTTGGTCAGCGGCGGGGCCTGGTGCTGGCGGTCATAGGCACGCAGCTCGTCGCGGATATGCGCGATGCGCTGGCGGCCCAGGGCGTTGCGGCTGTCATCCAGCACCACGCCATCGAGCAGCTCGGCCATGCGCTGCACGGTCGGCAGCATCTTTTCCCAGGCATCGAGCGCGGTCAGCGGCGCCGGCAGGGTCAGGAAGAAGGCAATGGCCGGGGTTTCCATGGCGCGGATGTTGGCCATGTCGAAGCTGCCCGGCTTCATGATGCTGGCCATCGAGAAGATCGGGCCGCGCTCGGGATGGCCTTCCACCAGGCGGTGGAACACGTTCATGTGGCCAAACACCAGGCCGGTCTTCTCGGCCGCCACCACGATGTCCTCGCCACGCAGCTGCTCACCGGCGCGGGCGGCCACGAACAACGACACGATCTTGTCGAAGTCCTGCGTCGCACGCTTGCCCAGATCGCTGCTGCCCGGATCGGTATCGGCCAGGCCGAGTTCGGCCTGCTGGCCTTCATCGCCCAGGCCCGGCTCGCCACGGCTCTCGGCCAGGGCCACGCCGTCATCGCCCAGCACCGGCTCGCGGCGCTCGCCGCTGCCCGGTTCGGCGCTTTCCACGCGGCGCCCCTGCGGCTTCTTCTTCGGGCGGCCAAACAGGAAGATCGCAGCCACCAGCAGCAGGCCGGCGGCCAGGATGCCGATGCGCAACAGTGCCGTGTCGGTCATTCAGTAGGTTCTCCGGCAAATCCATTCAGGTAGTAAGAATCGCATGTCACGCAGCGCCAGCCAATCGCGCCGCTTCTTCAAGATCCACGCTGACCAGACGACTGACGCCGGGCTCGCGCATGGTCACGCCCGAGAGCTGGTGGGCCGCCTCCATCGTTGCCTTGTTGTGGCTGACGAACAGGAACTGCACTTTCTCGCTCATCTCCTTGACCATGTTGGCCAGACGGCCGACATTGGCTTCATCCAGCGGTGCGTCCACCTCGTCCAGCAGGCAGAACGGCGCAGGGTTGAGCTGGAAGATGGCGAACACCAGCGCCACCGCGGTCATCGCCTTTTCGCCACCGGACAAGAGCGAGATACTGGAAACGCGCTTGCCCGGCGGCCGCGCCATGATAGTTACGCCGGTGTCGAGCAGGTCTTCACCGGTCAACTCCAGGTAGGCATGGCCGCCACCGAACAGGCGCGGATACAGCGCCTGCACGCCGGCGTTGACACGGTCGAAGGTGTCCTTGAAGCGACCGCGGGTTTCGCGGTCGATCTTGCGGATCGCGTCTTCCAGGGTCTCCAGCGCGGTGGTCAGGTCGGTGTGCTGCGCATCCAGGTAGTCCGAACGCTGCGAGGCCTCGCCGTACTCGTGGATGGCCGCCAGGTTGACCGGCTCCAACCGGCGCATGCGCCCATCGATCTGGTGCACCGCCTGTTCCCAGTCGCCCAGGCGCGCATCATCGGGCAGCGCGTTGAGCATGTCCTGCAGCACGAACCCTGCCTTCTCCACCGCGCCCTGCAGGGTCTCGGCGCTGAGCACCAGGGCCTGCTGGTCGAGCTTGCGCTGGGAAATACGCTCGCGCTGGGCCAGCGCCTGTTCGTCGCGCTGGTGGCGGGTCTGTTCGTAGTTGCGCAGCTCGGCGTCGATGCCATCGAGCAGCGTGCGCGCTTCGGTCAGCACGCGGTCGGCGCGAACGCGCTCTTCCAATGCGTTCTGGTGCTCGGCCTGCAGCGACTCGACCGGCGAATCGCCCTCGTCCAGCTGCGAATGCAGCTCGCCCAGGCGCGAATCCAGCTGCCCGCGCTGGGTGCTCATACGCTCCAGCGCCTGGCTCAGCGAAGCCACCTGGGCGCGCTGCGACTCCAGGGTAAGGGCCAATGCGTGCGAACGCTCGCGCACGGCGCGCGCTGCTTCACGGGCCAGGTCTCGCGCCTCGGTCAACTGGCGGCGCTCGCCTTCCAGTCCCTGCCGCGTCGACTCCAGGTCGCCCATGCTGCTGACCGCGTTCTCCAGCCGCGAGCGTGCCTCGCGCGCCTGTTCGCGGTTGACGTCCAGCGTTTCCAGCAGCTGCGACAGCTCGCCTTCGATGCGATCGATACGCGTGCGCGCCGCTTCCACCTTGCCCTGCTGGCCCTGCAGCTGGCCTGCCAGCTCGGACACCGCGCGGTGGGCCTGGTACAGCGAGCGCTGCGCGTCTTCGCGCTGCTGCTCCGCTGCCAGCAGCTGGTCACGGAAACCAGCGAGCTGTTCTTCCAGCGCGGCCTCGCGGTCCTGCAGCTGCTCGATCTGCTCGCGCAGTTCGTTGATCTCGCGTTCGCGCAGCAGCGCGCCCTGCTCGGCCGCACCGGAGCGCGACACGCGCAGCCAGCCCTGGCCGAGGCGCTCGCCGCCCTGGGTGATGATCGAATCGCCGTCCGGCAGGCTGCCCTGCAGCGTCTTCGCTTCGGCCAGGTCGCGGGCACCGTGCAGGTGGGTCAGCAGGCGGCGGATCGCCACCGGACCGCGCACGCGTGCGGCCAGTGAGGTCGGCGCCACCTTCAGATCGCCTGCATCGTCGGCCACCAGCGCGATGCGGCCATCGCCCAATTCACCAAGTGCATCGACCAGGCGTGCCGGATCATCCACCAGCACGCCTTCGATCAACTGACCGAGCGCGCTTTCCACTGCGTTTTCCCAGCCCGCGTCGACGTCCAGGCGTTCGCCCACGCGCGCCGCCGAATCCAGGCCATGGGCTTTCAGCCACGCCGCGGCAGCGCCCTGCTCCTGGCCGAGTGCGGCCTGCTGCAGGGTTTCCAGCGATGCCAGGCGGCCGCGCAGGCCATTGGCCTGCTTGCGCAGCTCGGCCAGTTCGTTCTGACCGGTGCGCTGCTGCTCCTGCACGGCGGCCACGCCCTGCTTGCGGCGCTCGACGTCGTCGCCGAGTTCGTCCAGCGCGGTCTTCTGCGTTTCATGCTGCAGGAACAGCTGCTCGAAGGCTTCTTCCAGTGCGTCCACGTCCAGCCCGGCGCGCTCGCCGGCCAGCGCCTCGCGGCGGCGATCGGCATCGAGGATCTGCTTGTCCAGGTAGTCCACGCGGGTGCGCTCGACATCGCCGGCGCGCGAGGCTTCCGAGCTCTGCGAGGTGTGCTGTTCCCAGCGCTGCTGCCAGCTGGCCAGACGGTCCTCGGCCTCGCGCAGGCTTTCCTGCTTGATTTCGTTCTCTTCCTGCAGCGCTTCCAGCTGCGGAGTGGCATCGTCGACCGCTTGGCGCAGCACCCTCAGCTTGGCTTCGTCGCCGCTGATGTGCTGGCCGAGCTCGGACAGTGCCTGCCGCGTCTCGTCGCGCGCCTTGTGCAGGCGCTGCGACAGTTCACGCTGATGCTGGATCTGCTGCTCGACGCGGGCCAGCGTGCTGCCCACCTGGTAGACGGCAGCCTGCGCGGCATTGAGCGCATCGGCGGCCTCTTCGCGGCGCACGCGCGAGGTCTCGATGCGCGCTTCGGCTTCACGCTGGTCGGCGATCAGCTGCTGCAGCTTGGTTTCTTCCTGCGACAGGCCTTCGCGCAGCTTGGACAGGCGCCCATCCAGGCCTCGGAATTCCAGGGCCTTCCACTCGGCATCCTTGACCCTGCGCTCTTCCTGCAGCGCCTGGTACTGTTCGGCCTGCCGTGCCTGGCGCTTGAGGTGTTCAAGCTGCTTGCTGATCTCGTCGCGCAGGTCGCCCAGCCGGTCGAGGTTCTCGCGGGTATGGCGGATGCGGGTTTCGGTTTCCTTGCGGCGCTCCTTGTACTTGGAGATGCCGGCGGCCTCTTCCAGGTACACGCGCAGGTCTTCCGGGCGCGCCTCGATGATCTGGCTGATCATGCCCTGCTCGATGATCGAGTAACTGCGCGGCCCCAGGCCGGTGCCCAGGAACAGATCGGTGATATCGCGGCGGCGGCACTTGGTGCCGTTGAGATAGTAGTTGCTGCTGCCGTCGCGGCTGACGGTGCGTTTGACGGAGATTTCGTTGAACGAGGCGTACTCGCCGGAAATCGTGTGGTCCGAATTATCGAAGATCAGCTCGACGGTGGCCTGCGACACCGGCTTGCGGGCGTTGGAACCGGAGAAGATCACGTCGGTCAGCGAATCGCCGCGCAGGCGGCTGGCCGAGCTTTCGCCCATGACCCAGCGCACGGCGTCGATGATGTTCGACTTGCCGCAGCCATTGGGCCCCACCACGCCGGTCATGTTGGTCGGCAGGTGCAGGGTGGTCGGATCGACGAACGACTTGAAGCCGGACAGCTTGATCGTGGAAAGACGCATAGAGGTTCCGGACTGGGGCCGGCGAGCGGCCTGCTTACCCTCCAAGTCATTGATCCTGCTGGGATCGCTGGCCGTGGAACGGGTGTGACGCCCTGAGTATACCGATGTGGGCCGGTTCTACGAGCCATGTTCTACGGGGGCGTGGAACATTCCCCGGGCCCGGCCGCGCGGTCAGGGGCCCGCAAAAACAAAACGGGCACCCTTGCGGGCGCCCGTTCTGGTGACACCAGGCCTTTCGGCTTGGGATCAGGCCTTTTCGGCTTCAACCACAACCTTGACGGTGGTTTCGACGTCGGCGTGCAGGTGCACCAGGACGTCGTACTCACCGATGTTGCGGAAGGCGCCTTCGCCCAGGATGACTTCGCTCTTGTTCAGCTCGAAGCCGGCAGCGGTGAAGGCATCAGCGATTTCGCGGGCGCCGACCGAGCCGTACAGCTTGCCTTCGGTCGAAGCATTGGCGGCGATGGTCACGCTCGCGCCTTCCAGCTTGGCCTTGCGGGCGTCAGCGTCGGCGTGGATGGCCTGGGCCTTGGCTTCGTATTCGGCGCGCTTGGCTTCGAACTCGGCCTTGTTGCTCTCGGTGGCCGGAACGGCCTTGCCCTGCGGCACGAGGAAGTTACGGCCGTAGCCCGGCTTCACGTCGACCAGGTCGCCCAGGTTGCCGAGGTTGGTGACTTTCTGCAGGAGGATCAGCTGCATGGTATTGCTCCAGATAAGTTATTCGTTAGCGAGGCGATGCCCCGCAACAAAGGCTGTCCGAATAGCTGGCACAGCGGGGGCGGCACCGGGCCGCCCCGCCGGGCATCAGACGTCGTGGTTGTCGGTGTACGGGATCAGGGCCAGGAAGCGAGCGCGCTTGACGGCGGTCGCCAGCTGGCGCTGGTACTTCGACTTGGTACCGGTGACGCGGCTCGGCACGATCTTGCCGTTCTCGGTCAGGTACTGGCGCAGGGTGTTGAGATCCTTGTAATCGATCTCCTTGACACCTTCAGCGGTGAACTTGCAGAACTTGCGACGACGGAAGAACTTGGACATGGGAAGGCTCCTTAGGCGGCAGAAGCGGCGTCGTCGCCGGCTTCGTTGTCAGCGGTGGTGGTGGACTCGCCTTCTTCGTCGTCACGACGACGGCGCTCACCGCGCTCCGGCTTGTCACCCTTCTCGTCCTTGCTCTTCATGATCAGCGACTGCTCGGTGTCAGCCTCGTCACGCTTGATGACCAGGTTGCGCAGCACGGCGTCGTTGAAGCGGAAGCTTTCGGTCAGTTCGTTCAGAACGGCCTGGTCGGCTTCGATGTTCAGCAGCACGTAGTGCGCCTTCACCAGGTTCTGGATCGGGTACGCCAGCTGGCGGCGGCCCCAGTCTTCCAGACGGTGGATGGTGCCGTTGCCGTTCTCGACCAGCGACTTGTAGCGCTCGATCATGGCCGGGACCTGCTCGCTCTGGTCCGGGTGGACCATGAACACGATTTCGTAATGACGACTCATGTTTTTTCTACCTTTCGGATGTGGCCTTGCGGCCGGACAGCCCCCCGCCGTGGATACCGCGGTGGGGCAAGGGTTCCCGCCAGGAAGGCAGGAAGCCGCGCATTATGGCGCAGATGGGGGTGCCGGGCAACCGGGCCGCGGCGGGCGAACCTGAACCCGGTAGCGCCGGGCCATGCCCGGCGGACGCGTGGACCAGGCTCAGGCCTTGTCGGCGTCGGTGGTGAAGCTCTCGCCGCAGCCACATTCAGCAGTGGCGTTCGGGTTGCTGAACGTGAAGGTCTCGCTCAGGCCGTGCTTGCCGAAGTCGATCACGGTGCCGTCCACCAGGGCCAGGCTCTTGGCGTCGACGTAGATCTTCACGCCCTCCTGGTCGAACACGGTGTCACCCTCGCGCTCGTCACGGGCCAGGTCGGTCACGTGGCCCCAACCGGAGCAGCCGGTCTTGGTCACGCCGAAGCGCAGGCCCAGGGCGCCGGGGGTCTGGGCGACAAAGCGCTGCACGCGCTCGAAGGCGATGGGGGTCAGGCTGATGGCCATGAGGCTCACTCCAGGGGTACGGGGACATTATAAGGAGCCAGGGTCGCGAAAAATGCCTCGCAAGCAGAACGCTGCAACCGGTAAACTCCCGTGTTCACAGATCGAGTCGATCAGCAGAGGATTCAAGTCATGACGGTGGTCAGCGTTGAACATGCGCTTGCCGGGAAGATCCCGGAAGGCGGCGAAGTCACGGTACGCGGATGGGTGCGCACGGTGCGCGGTTCAGCGAATCTGGCCTTCGTCAATGTGAGCGACGGTTCCTGCTTCGCGCCGATCCAGGTCGTGGCCAACGACACCCTGGCCAATTTCGACGAGATCAAGCGCCTGACCAGCGGCTGCTCGGTCATCGCCACCGGGACCCTGGTGAAGTCGCAGGGCAAGGGCCAGTCGTTCGAGATCCAAGCCAGCGCGCTGGAAGTGGTCGGCTGGGTCGAAGACCCGCTCACCTACCCGATCCAGCCCAAGCCGATGTCGCCGGAGTTTTTGCGTGAAGTGGCGCACCTGCGCCCGCGCACCAACCTGTTCGGCGCAGTCACCCGCATCCGCAACTGCCTGGCCCAGGCCGTGCACCGTTTCTTCCACGAGAACGGCTTCAACTGGATCAGCACCCCGATCATCACCACCTCCGACGCCGAAGGCGCCGGCCAGATGTTCCGCGTGTCCACCCTGGACATGGTGAACCTGCCGCGCGACGAGAAGGGCGCGATCGATTTCAGCCGCGATTTCTTCGGCAAGGAAACCTTCCTGACCGTGTCCGGCCAGCTGAACGTCGAGGCCTACTGCCTGGCGCTGAGCAAGGTCTACACCTTCGGCCCGACCTTCCGCGCCGAAAACAGCCATACCACCCGCCACCTGGCGGAGTTCTGGATGATCGAGCCGGAAATCGCCTTCGCCGACCTGGCCGAAGACGCACGCCTGGCCGAAGAGTTCCTGAAGTACCTGTTCCGTGCCGTGCTGAACGAGCGCGGCGACGACCTGGCCTTCATCGCCGAGCGCGTGGACAAGAACGCGATCACCAAGCTGGAAGACTTCATCAACGCACCGTTCGAGCGCATCGACTACACCGATGCGGTCAGCCTGCTGCAGAAGTCGGGCAGGAAGTTCGACTTCCCGGTCGAATGGGGCCTGGACCTGCAGACCGAGCACGAGCGCTGGCTGACCGAGGAACACGTCGGCCGCCCGGTGGTGGTGACCAACTACCCCGAGCACATCAAGGCCTTCTACATGCGCCTGAACGATGACGGCAGGACCGTGGCCGCGATGGACGTGCTGGCTCCGGGCATCGGCGAGATCATCGGTGGCAGCCAGCGCGAAGAGCGCCTGGACGTGCTGGATGCGCGCATGGCCCAGTTCGGCCTGGATCGCGAGCATTACAGCTGGTACCGCGATTTCCGCCGCTACGGTTCGGTGCCGCACGCCGGCTTCGGCCTGGGCTTCGAGCGCCTGGTGGTCTACGTCTGCGGCCTGTCCAACATCCGCGATGCGATCCCCTACCCGCGCGCCCCGGGCAGCGCGGACTTCTAAGCCCACCCCCAACGACCACGGAGGTACTGCCCCCATGACCCTGTTCTTCGCCCTCTGTTTCGTCGGCGTCGCAGTGGCCGGGTTCAGTGCCTTCGTGATCTTCTGGCCATTGACCCTGGTGCACGTGCGCGACCGCCATCCGGCGCTCGCTGCGCGCTTCGGCAATGGCGCCTTCCTCAAGCCCGATGCCCTGGCCTGGCTGCTGCGCCGCGATTACCGCCAGCAGCCGGACCGTTCGCTGTCCGGGCTGGCGACGCCGGCCTGGGTATCGCTGCTGACCCTGCTGGCCGGACTGGGCATGGCCGCCCTGCTCTGGCTGGTCTCGCTCTGGTAACACACACATGAACGACAACAACGACGCACGTGACAGCTGGTGGCTGGCCAGCCTCGGCAACACCCTGATCTGGGCCCGCCTGCGCGTGCGCCCGGCCGGCACTGCCGAAGTGCTCGACAGCGACGGCAACACGCTGAGCTATGACAGCGAAGACACCGCGCGTTCGCAGCTGTTCGACGCCGAGTTCGTCGAGTACGACGGCCTGGACGAGGAAGATGCGCTGGTGCGTGGCTTCAGCCTGCACGAAGTGCAGCCACCGCAGGCGGGCAGTGATGAAGGACTGCGCGGACGCATGATCCAGTCGCTGGGCGCGCGCGCCTGAGGCGCAACCATGTTCACCCCACGCGACTTCGCCGAGACCGACCTGCTCTGGCTCGATCGCCTGCTGGCGCGTGATCCGTTCGTCACCGTGCTGACCACCGGCGCCGACGGCCTGCCTGAACTGACCCGGGTGCCGGTGCTGTACCGGCGCGAGGGCAGCCAGGTTGAACTGCGCGGTCACTGGGCCCGCGCCAACCCGCAGTCGCGCCACGACGGCGCGGCCAAGGTACTGGTCGACGGCCCGCACGGCTATGTGTCGGCCAGCTGGTACCCGGACAAGGAAGCCGCCTCGCGCGTGCCGACCTGGAACTACGCCGCCGCCGAACTGCGCGGCCAGCTGCAGCGCTTCGACGACGCCGACGAACTGGCCCAGCTGGTCTTCGACATCGGCGACCACTTCGAAGCCAGCGTCGGCCAGGACTGGCAGTTCGAACCGCAGCGTGACGACCACCGTCGCCAGCTGCGCGGCATCATCGGCTTCCGCTTCCAGGCCGAACATGTGCAGCTGAAGCTGAAACTGAGCCAGAACCACCCCGAGGCCAACCAGCAGGCGGTGATCGCCGAGCTGAAAAAGCTCGACACCCCGCATTTCACCGAGCTGGCGCAGTGGATGCGCTGGCATCGCGCGCAGACCGCCGCCAGCGACTGAGCGCATTGTCTCCCGCGACGGCGCGGCCGGATGGCCACGCTCCTCGCCCACCCGACGCCAGGCACCCGAACATGAAAGACATCCACAAGCTGCTGCAGAACAACCGCGACTGGGCCGACCGCATCGAGAAGGAAGACCCTGAATTCTTCCAGCAGCTGTCCAAGCAGCAGCACCCGGAATACCTGTGGATCGGCTGTTCCGATTCGCGCGTGCCGGCCAACCAGATCATCGGCATGGCGCCGGGTGAAGTGTTCGTGCACCGCAACGTGGCCAATGTCGTGGCCCACACCGATCTGAACTGCCTGAGCGTGGTGCAGTACGCGGTGGACCAGCTGAAGGTGAAGCACATCCTGATCGTCGGCCACTACGGCTGCGGCGGCGTGCACGCCTGCCTGCACAACACCCGCGTCGGCCTCGCAGACAACTGGCTGCGCCATGTGGGCGATGTGATGCAGAAGCACACCGCGATCATCGATGCGATCGAGACCGACGAGCTCAAGCACGCCCGCCTGTGCGAACTGAATGTGATCGAGCAGGTCGCCAACCTGTGCCGCTCGACCATCGTGCAGGACGCCTGGGCCCGCGGCCAGAAGCTGATGGTGCATGGCTGGGTGTACAGCCTGAAGGACGGCCGCGTGCGTGAGATGGGCATCGACGTGGGTTCGCAGGAGGAACTGCAGCCGGCCTACGAAAAGGCCCTGTCCTACGTGCCGCGCCAAGGCAAGCGCGACTGACCTTCCGGGGAAACCGACCATGCTCGCCTCGCCGATCAACCTGCACGCCTGGATCGAAGAACACCGCCACCTGCTGAAGCCGCCGGTGGGCAACAAGATGATCGACAACGGCGACTTCATCGTGATGGTGGTGGGCGGGCCGAACTCGCGCACCGACTACCACTACGACGAAGGTCCGGAGTGGTTCTACCAGCTTGAAGGCGAGATGGTGCTGAAGGTGCAGGAAGACGGCGCGGTGCGTGACATCCCGATCCGGGCTGGCGAGATCTTCCTGCTGCCGGCGAAGGTGCCGCATTCGCCGCGGCGCCCGCCCGGTGGCATCGGCCTGGTGGTCGAGCGCAAGCGCCTGCCGCACGAGAAGGATGGCGTGATCTGGCATTGCGAACGCTGCAACCACAAGTTGCACGAAGAGTATTTCCCGCTGCAGAACATCGAGACCGACCTGCCCAAGGTGTTCGCGCGCTACCAGGCCAGCCTGGAACTGCGCACCTGCAGCGAGTGCGGTCACGTGGATCCGTTGCCGGCTCCGGCGGCGGGCTGAACCGTCGCCGGGCATGGCCCGGCGCTACCGGCATCGCGACGCCTGATGCATTCGCCGGGCATGGCCCGGCGCTACCGGCATCGTGATGCCTGATGCAGTCGCCGGGCATCGCCCGGCGCTACCGGCATCGTGATGCCTGATGCATTCGCCGGGCATGGCCCGGCGCTACCAACATCGCGACGCCTGATGCATTCGCCGGGCATGGCCCGGCGCTACCGGCATCGTGATGCCTGATGCATTCGCCGGGCATGGCCCGGCGCTACCAACATCGCGACGCCTGATGCATTCGCCGGGCATGGCCCGGCGCTACCGGTGCGCGTGATTCCCAGGTAGCGCCGGGCCATGCCCGGCGAGCGCGCCGCGCGGCATCACGCAGGCCCCAGGCGCTACACTGGCAGCCCCGTTGCAGCCTGTTGCCCGACCATGTCCGACCTGCTCAGCCGCACCCACGCCATCGCCCTGGACGCCGCCGATCCGCTGCGGCCGCTGCGTAACGAATTCCTGATTCCGCGCCATGGCGGCGGTGAACAGACCTACTTCGTCGGCAACTCGCTGGGCCTGCAGCCGCGTGGCGCGCAGGCCGCCGTGCAGGAAGTGATGAAGCAGTGGGGCGAGCTGGCCGTGGAAGGCCACTTCACCGGCCCCACCCAGTGGCTGTCCTACCACCGCCTGGTCAGCGCACAGCTGGCCCGCGTGGTCGGTGCGCTGCCCAGCGAAGTGGTGGCGATGAACACGCTGAGCGTGAACCTGCACCTGATGATGGTCAGCTTCTACCGCCCCACCACCGAGCGCCCGGTCATCCTGATGGAAGCTGGCGCGTTCCCGACCGACCGCCATGCGGTGGAAGCGCAGATCCGCTTCCACGGTTTCGACCCGGCGGACTGCCTGGTGGAAGTGCAGCCGGACCAAGCCAACGGCACGATCTCGATGGCCGCCATCGAACGCGCCATCGGCGAGCACGGCGCCCGCCTGGCGCTGGTGCTGTGGCCGGGCGTGCAGTACCGCACCGGCCAGGCCTTCGACCTCGATGCGATCACCCGCCTCGCGCGCCTGCACGGCGCCCGCATCGGCTTCGACCTGGCCCATTCGGTCGGCAACCTGCCGCTGCACCTGCACGATGTCGCGCCGGATTTCGCGGTGTGGTGCCACTACAAGTACCTCAACAGCGGCCCGGGTGCCGTGGCCGGTGCCTTCGTGCACGAACGCCACCACCGCGACACCACCCTGCCGCGTTTTGCCGGCTGGTGGGGCCACGATGAAGCGACCCGCTTCCAGATGGCGCCGCAGTTCACCCCGGCCATCGGTGCCGAAGGCTGGCAGCTGAGCAACCCGCCGATCCTTGGCCTGGCCCCGCTGCGCGCATCGCTGGACCTGTTCGAGCGTGCCGGGATGGAAGCGCTGCGCCGCAAGTCGCTGGCCCTGACCGGCCTGCTCGATGCACTGGTACGCGCGCGCCTGCCGCAGGTGCTGGACATCGTCACTCCGTCCGAACCGGAACGCCGCGGCTGCCAGCTCTCCTTGCGCGTGCTCGCCGGCCGCGAACGTGGCCGCGCCCTGTTCGAACACCTGCGCGCCATCGGCGTGCTCGGTGACTGGCGCGAACCGGACGTAATCCGCATCTCGCCCACCCCGCTCTACAACCGCTACCTGGACGTGCATCACTTCGTCGAGGAAGTGGAAGCCTGGGCCGGCCTGTAAGCCGCCCCCTCCCCTGCTTCTGGACAGTTCGTTGATCGCACACGCATCCCGCTCGTTGAGCATCATCGGTGCCGGCCTGGCCGGCTCCCTGCTGGCCATCCTGCTGTCCCGCCAGGGCTGGCGGATCACTCTGTACGAACGCCGCGGCGACCCGCGCGTGGCCGACTACGAAAGCGGCCGCTCGATCAACCTGGCACTGGCCGAACGCGGCCGCAATGCGCTGCGCCAGGCCGGCGTCGAAGACGAGGTGATGGCCCGCGCGGTGATGATGCGCGGGCGCATGGTGCACCCGCGCGAGGGCGAACCGCAGCTGCAGCGCTACGGGCGCGACGACAGCGAAGTGATCTGGTCGATCCACCGCAGCGGCCTGAACACCACGCTGCTGGAACTGGCCGAACAGGCTGGCGCCACCGTGCACTTCCACCGCCGCCTGCACACCGTCGATTTCGATGCCGGCTACGCGCGCTTCATCGATGACCGCGACGACAGCCCGCACGATATCCGTTTCGACACGTTGATCGGCGCCGACGGTGCCGGCTCGGCACTACGCGGTGCGATGAACCGGCGTGCGCCGCTGGGCGAGGACATCGCCTTCCTCGACCATTCCTACAAGGAACTGGAAATCCCGCCTGCGGCCGATGGCAGCTTCCGCATCGAGCGCAATGCGCTGCACATCTGGCCACGCGGCCACTACATGTGCATCGCCCTGCCCAACTACGAAGGCACCTTCACCGTCACGTTGTTCCTGCCGAACAAGGGCGATCCGAGTTTTGCCACGGTCAACACCGGTGCGCAGGCCGAGGCACTGTTCGCCCGCGAGTTCGCCGACACATTGCCGCTGATCCCGGACCTGCGCGCGGACTGGGAACAGCATCCGCCCGGCCTGCTCGGCACCCTCACCCTGGAGCGCTGGCACCAGGCCGGCCGCGCCGTGCTGATCGGCGATGCCGCGCACGCGATGGTGCCCTTCCACGGCCAGGGCATGAACTGCGCCTTCGAGGACTGCGTGGCACTGGCCCGCCACCTGCAGGAGGCCGACGACCTGGAAGGCGCCTTCGCCGCCTTCGAGGCCGAGCGCAAGCCGAACGCGCGCGCGATCCAGCAGATGGCGCTGGAGAACTACCTGGAAATGCGCGACCGCGTGGCCGACCCGTCCTTCCTGCTGCAGCGCAAGCTGGAACAGGAACTGCAGCGGCGCTGGCCGACGCGCTTCGTGCCGCACTACACCATGGTCACGTTCCTGCACACGCCGTATGCCGAAGCGTTGCGCCGCACGGACATCCAGCGCGACCTGCTGGTGGCGGCCACCGCCGGCCATGATTCACTGGACAACATCGACTGGGCCACGCTGGAAGCGCAGATCCACGCGCAGCTGCCGGTCCTGGAGGGCGCACACTGATGGCCGACAGCTTCCTGTTCTACGACCTCGAAACCTTCGGCCAGGACCCGCGCCGCACCCGCATCGCCCAGTTCGCGGCAATGCGCACCGATGCCGATCTCAACGTGATCGACACCCCGGTCAGTTTCTTCGTGCGCCCGGCCGATGACCTGGTGCCTTCGCCGATGGCGACCCTGGTGACCGGCATCACCCCGCAGCAGGCCATGGCCGAAGGCATCAGCGAAGCCGACGCCTTCGACCGCATCAACGAACAGCTGTCGCGGCCCGGCACCTGCGCGCTGGGCTACAACACCCTGCGCTTCGACGACGAGTTCATCCGCTACGGACTGTTCCGCAACTTCCACGATCCCTACGAGCGCGAGTGGCGCAACGGCAACTCGCGCTGGGACCTGCTGGACATGCTGCGGATGATGCGCGCCCTGCGCCCGGACGGCATCCAGTGGCCGCTGCGCGAGGATGGCGCCACCTCGTTCAAGCTGGAGCACCTGGCCGAGGCCAACGGCGTGCGCGAAGGCGATGCCCACGAAGCGCTGTCGGACGTGCGCGCCACCATCGGCATGGCGCGGCTGTTCAAGCAGTCGCAGCCGCGGCTGTGGGAGTACGCGCTGAAGCTGCGCGACAAGCGCTTCGTCGGCAGCCTGTTGGACGTGGCAGCGATGAAGCCGGTGCTGCACATTTCCATGCGCTACCCGGCCAGCCGCCTGTGCGCGGCGCCGGTGCTGCCGCTGGCCATCCACCCGACCATCAACAATCGGGTGATCGTGTTCGATCTGGAAGGCGAGATCGACGACCTGCTGGAGCTGCCGGCCGACGTGATCGCGCAGCGCCTGTACATGCGCGCCAGCGAACTGCCCGAGGGTGTGGCACGCGTGCCGCTGAAGGAAGTGCATCTGAACAAGGTGCCGGCGCTGGTGGCCTGGAACCACCTGCGCGCCGACGACCACGCCCGCCTGGGCCTGGACGTGGCGGCGATCGAGGCCAAGGCCGAGCGCCTGCGCGAGGTTGCCGCGCAGCTGGCCGAGAAGGCCCGGCAGGTCTTCAACCAGCCGCGGCCGGCCACGGTGTCCGACGTGGATGCCTCGCTGTATGACGGTTTCCTCGGCGCCGGCGACAAGCCGCTGCTTGCCCTGGTCCGCACCAGTGCGCCGCAGCAGCTGGCCGCGCTGGAGGGCCGCTTCCGCGACGCGCGCCTGCCCGAGCTGCTGTTCCGCTACCGCGCACGCAACCATCCCGACAGCCTCGCACCGGCTGAACGCGAGCGCTGGCAGGATTACCGCCGCCAGCGCCTGCTCGGCGAGAGCGGCCTGGGCGAACTGAACCTGCCCCAATACCAGCAGCAGATCGAGGCGCTGGCCGCCGAAGCGCCCGATGACGCGCGCCGGACGGGCCTGCTGCAGTCGCTGCGCGACTGGGGCCATCACCTGCAGGAGACGCTGTGAGCACGTATTTCTCCGACGCCAGTTTCAAGTTCCTGCGCAGCCTGGCGCGGCATAACGACAAGACCTGGTTCAATGACCATCGCCAGCAGTACGAAGACCATGTACGGCAGCCGTTCCTGCGCCTGCTGGGCGACCTGCAGCCGGCGCTGACCGAAGTCAGCGACCATTTCCGTTCAGACACGCGCGGCGTCGGCGGCTCGCTGTTCCGCATCCACCGCGATGCGCGTTTTTCCCACGACAAGTCGCCGTACAAGACCTGGCAGGGTGCGCGCCTGTTCCATGAGCGCCGCCGCGAAGTGGCTGCGCCCTCGTTCTACATCCATCTGCAGCCGGGCGAGAGTTTCGTTGGCGCCGGCCTGTGGCATCCGGAGCCGGACACGCAACGGCGCATCCGCCACTTCATCCTCGACAACCCGGGCAGCTGGAAGGCGGCCGCGCACGCGCCGGCCCTGCGCAAGCGCTTTGATTTCGAGCAGACCGAGAAACTGGTGCGGCCGCCGCGCGGCTTCCCCGCCGACTTCGAGTTCATCGACGACCTCAAGCACCGCAACTGGGTGATGTGGCGCTCGCTGGACGACAACACCATGACAGGCCCCCGGCTGCTGTCCACCCTGGGCAAGGATCTTGCCGCACTGGGCCCGTTCGTCGATTACCTCTGCGCCGCCCTGGACCTGGAATTCTGATGGTGCAGGCACTGCCCCTGGCCCGGCAGCGGCGCGTGCTCGGCCGCACCGGCCTGCAGGTGTCGCCGATCGGCCTGGGTTGTTCCGGCTTCTGGGGCCACCGCCGCTTCGCAGAAGGTGCTGCGGCCGCCGTGGTCGAGCATGCCCTGGCACAGGGCGTGAACCTGCTCGACACCGGCCACAACTATTCCGGCTTCCATGCCGAGCCGCGCCTGGGCCGCATCCTGCGCCCGCTGCTGGCGCGCTTTCCGCGTGAGTCCCTGGTGGTGTCCAGCAAGGGCGGCACGCTGACCGGCCAGGCCGGCATCAGCGGTGCCGAACAGCGTGATTTCTCCGCGGCGGCGATCACCGCCAGCTGCGAGGCATCGCTGCGCAACCTCGGGCTGGATTACCTGGACATCTACCAGCTGCATGGCGCCAGCGAGCACGACATCAACGATGAGCTGCTGGCCGCGCTGCAGCGCCTGCGCGAGCGCGGGCTGATCCGCCACACGGGCATCAATACCCATTCGGCCAGCACGCTGCGCTGGATGATCGAGCACCCCGAGGCCTTCGACGTGGTGCTGCTGGACTACAACGCCCTGCAGCAGGACCGCGAGCCGCTGATCGACCAGCTGCAGGCGGCGGGCATCGGCGTGCTGGCCGGGACCGTGCTCGCACAGGGCCACCTGCTGCCCGCCCGTCCGCGCCTGCCACGGCTGGCCGACGCCTGGTATCTCGCGCGCACCTGGCTGAAGCCGAGCAGCCGTGCCCTGATGCACAGCGCCCGCGCGATGCGCCGCGCGGTGGCCTCGGTACACAGCCAGCACCCGGCCCAGACCGCCTTTGCCTATGTGCTGCAGCACCCCGGCGTGGCCAGCGGCATCCTTGGCACCACCCGCGTGTCCAGCCTGGATCAGGTGCTGCGGACCCACGTGCAGGCGCTGCAGGGCGCCGAGCGGCAGCGGCTGGTGGCGGCCTTCGGCGATGGCAGCGGCTCGCCCAGTCACTGACGCTTAACCCGCGGCGCCCGCAGTTGCGGCAGTCTGGGTGCCATGAAGAAGCTCATCGGCATCCTGCTTGCCCTCGTCCTGGCCGTCGCGGCCTGGTGGTTCGGCGGCCCGTATCTGACCGTGCACGGCCTGTCCAAGGCGATCGAACAGCGCGATACCGCCAAGCTCGATCGCTACGTCGACTTCCCACGCGTGCGCAGCAGCCTGCGCGCCCAGCTCAACGACTATCTGGTGCGGCAGGCCGGGCCGGACGTGGCGGCCAGCCCGTTTGGCGCGCTGCTGTACGGGCTGGGTGACCAGCTGGGCAGCGCGGCGGTGGACACCATGGTCACGCCGACCGGCATCGGCGCGATGCTGCAGGGCCACGTACTGTGGAAGCGTGGCCGAAATGAACTGCAGGGCGGCGATGCGTTCGGCGCGACTGAACCGGCACGGCCGTTGAAGAACGCCGGGCATCATTTCGAAGCGCTGGACCGTTTCGTGGTGGACGTCGAGCGCGGCCCCGGCGAGCCGCCGATGAGGGTGGTGCTGGAACCGCAGGGCCTGCGCTGGAAGGTGGTGGACCTGCAGCTGGGGATGTCGGGCAGCCCGTAACCCATGCCGCTGCGCTCGCCGGGCATGGCCCGGCGCTACCGCCGCCTCGTGCCCCGCTCTGGTAGACGCCCACCTTGGTGGGCGCGGCTGCGCCGCGATGCCAACCAAGGTTGGCAACTACCGAAGCTTCGTGCCCCGCTCTGGTAGACGCCCACCTTGGTGGGCGCGGCTGCACCGCGATGCCAACCAAGGTTGGCAACTACCTAAGCTTCGTGCCCCGCTCTGGTAGACGCCCACCTTGGTGGGCGCGGCTGCGCCGCGATGCCAACCAAGGTCGGCAACTACCGAAGCTTCATGCCCCGCTCTTGTAGACGCCCACCTTGGTGGGCGCGGCTGCGCCGCGATGCCAACCAAGGTCGGCAACTACCTAAGCTTCGTGCCCCGCTCTGGTAGACGCCCACCTTGGTGGGCGCGGCTGCGCCGCGATGCCAACCAAGGTTGGCACCTACCGGGCTCAGCCCTCGTTGGCGACGCCGTGCGGGACGTGGCCGGCGGCCACGTGTTCGCGGGCGCTGTCGATGTTGTGCTGCGAATCGTCGAAGAAGATATCCGCGCCGAAAGCCTGCAGGAACGGGCCCTTGTGCCGCCCACCGAGGAACAGAGCCTCGTCCAGGCGTACGCCCCACTCGCGCAGGGTACGGATCACCCGCTCGTGCGCCGGCGCCGACCGCGCGGTCACCAGCGCGGTGCGGATCGGTGCGCTGTCGCCGACCGGGAACACTTCCTGCAACGTATGCAGGGCCGACAGGAAGCCGCGGAACGGACCGCCACTGAGCGGCTCGCGAGCGCGCTCACGTTCGTGGCGGCCGAAGGCTTCAACCCCCTGCTCGCGCGAAATCCGCTCGCTCTCGTCACCGAAGATCACCGCGTCGCCATCGAAGGCGATGCGCAGCTGTCCGGCCGGGCGCGTGATATCGATCTGGTCGGCGGCAGCCGCCGCGGTTTCACCCGGCGGCTTGGGCAGGATGGTCGCCGCCGCGATGCCATGGCGCAGCGCACTGCGCACCGATTCGGGGTTGGCCGACAGGAACAGGTCGGTGCCGAACGGCTTCACGTAGGGCCAGGTCGGCTCACCGGCGGTGAAGGTCGCGCGGATGATGCCCAGTCCGTAATGCTGGATGGAGTTGAAAATGCGCAGGCCGGTGTCGGCCGAGTTTCGCGACAGCAGGATCACCTCGACCCGCGGGTCCTCCGGGCTGGCACCCTGGTTCAGCGCCAGCAGCTTGCGCACCACCGGGAACGCCACGCCCGGGCCGAGGATGTCGTCCTCATGCTGGCGCTGGTACTCGGCGTACGCCGCCACGCCATCGCTCTCGAACAGCGCATGGCTTTCTTCCAGATCGAACAGCGCGCGCGAGGTCACCGCGACGGTCAGCAGACGAGGGGAGTTGTCGCCCATCGGTGGAGGTCCTTCAAGCGATCGGCGGGGGCCGGCAGCGTATTGTCGTCAAAAAACGAACTGTTCGCTCAGGATCCGGTCTTCCAGGTTGTGCTCCGGGTCAAACAGCAGGGTGACCCGGTGCTCCTTCGACTCGCGGATGGTCACTTCCACCACGTCGCGGGTCTCGTGCGAATCGGCGGTGACGCTGAGCGGGCGCTTGTAGGGGTCGAGCACGCGGAAGCGCACTTCCGTGTCGGCCTTGAGGATGGCACCACGCCAGCGCCGCGGCCGGTACGGGGCCAACGGCGTCAGCGCGATGGTGTGCGAGCCCAGCGGCAGCACGGGCCCGTGCGCCGAATAGTTGTAGGCGGTGCTGCCGGCCGGGGTGGCCACCAGCACGCCATCGCCGATCAGCTCGGCCACCCGCTCCTGGCCGTTGAGATCAATGCCGATGTGCGCCGCCTGGCGGGTCTGCCGCAGCAGCGAAACATCGTTGTAGGCCAACGAACCGGTGCTCGCACCAGATTCGGTCAGCGCCACCATTTCCAGCGGCCGCAGGTTGGCCGGCTCGGCACGGGCGATGCGCGCGACCACGTCATCGTCGGCGCGGTACTGGTTCATCAGGAAGCCGACGGTGCCCAGTTTCATGCCGAACACCGGCTTGCCCAGCCGGCCGTGCCGGTGCAGCGTCTGCAGCATGAAGCCGTCGCCGCCCAGCGGGCACAACACGTCGGCCTGGTCGGGCGCGTGGTCGCCGTAGCGGGAAACCATCGCCGCGCGGGCCATCTGTGCCGCTTCGGTGGTACTGGCCAGGAAAGCGATGCGGGGGGTGTCGCTCATCGGTGGATCCGGGGGGAAGGCATGAGGGAGAGCATAACCGAGCGCCGTTGCGCTCGCCGAGCGTGGCCCGGCGCTGCCTGGAACCCCGCGCCCCGGTAGCGCCGGGCCATGCCCGGCGAACGGCAGACCCCCAACGCAGAACGGCCCCGCTTTCGCGGGGCCGCTCCGATTCACGCTTACCGGTCGAGGCCCGGCGTTACATCAGTTACGCACCATGCGCGGCCAGCTGGCCCAGGCGCTGCACCGCGACCGAAACGGTCGGGTAGTCCAGGGTCTTCTGCTCGGCCAGTTCGGCCAGCATCGACAGGGTGAAGCGCAGGCTGCTGTCGTCACGACCGATCCAGCTGGCGACCTTGGCTTCAGCGCTGTTGCCCTTGGTGCCCAGCACCTGGCCGGCCAGGTTGCGGTGGTGCGCGGCCAGTTCGTCACGCAGCACGCCACGAGCCACCGCGTGCCAGCGGCCGTTGACCTCCAGCGCGTCGATCTGCTCGAACAGCCACGGCAGCTGCAGGGCATCGCCCAGGCGGAAGTGGATCTTGGACACGTCCACCGGCTTCAGCTTGCGGGTGCGGGCCAGTTCGATGATGTCGAACGCAGGCTCCAGGAAGTGCAGTTCGGCCAGCTGCTGGGCCAGCGCGGACGGCAGGCCCTTTTCCTTCCACTCGGCCACCAGGGCCTCGTAGGTCGGACGCTGCGAATCCGGCAGCACGCCCGAAGCAACGCGGATGTCGTTGAACGGGCCCTGGTAGCGGTTGACCGCCTCGGTGATGCCCGGCATCGGGCCCGGGCGCGACAGCAGCCAGCGCACGAACGAACGCTGCAGCTTCCAGATCACTTCCAGTGCGTCGATCTGCACCGACTCCGGCAGGGTGCCGTCGAGGGCGTCGATCTGTGCCCACAGCGCGCGGGCATCCAGCGTTTCACGGCTGATGGTGTACGCCTTGGCGACCTCGGCGATGGTGCGGCCGGTGTCTTCCTGCATGCGCATCAGGAAGGTGGCGCCCATGCGGTTGATGGTCTGGTTGGTCACGGCCGTGGCGATGATTTCGCGCTTCAGGCGGTGACGCTCCATCGCGTCGGCGTACTTCTTCTGCAGCGGCGTCGGGAAGTAGCGCTGCAGTTCCTTGGACAGGTACGGATCTTCCGGGATGTCCGACTCCAGCAGCTGGGCGAACGCCACCAGCTTGGAATAGGACAGCAGCACCGACAGTTCCGGACGGGTCAGGCCCTGGCCACGTGCCTTGCGCTGCGACAGCTCGGCATCGGACGGCAGGAACTCGATCTGGCGGTCGAGCAGGCCCTGCTGTTCCAGGGTGCGGATGAAGTGCTGCTTGGAACCCAGGCGCTTGACCGCCATCCGCTCCATCAGGCTCAGGGCCTGGTTCTGGCGGTAGTTGTCATTGAGCACCAGGTCGGCGACCTCGTCGGTCATCGACGCGAGCAGCGTGTTGCGCTGCTCGACAGTCAGCTTCTTGGCGCGCACCACATCGTTGAGCAGGATCTTGATGTTGACTTCGTGGTCGGAGGTGTCCACACCGGCCGAGTTGTCGATGAAGTCGGTGTTGAGCAGCACGCCGGCCTGGGCGGCTTCGATGCGGCCCAGCTGGGTCATGCCCAGGTTGCCGCCCTCGCCCACCACCTTGCAGCGCAGCTCGCCACCGTTCACGCGCAGGGCGTTGTTGGCGCGGTCGCCGACATCGCTGTGCTGCTCGCTGGCGGCCTTGACGTAGGTACCGATGCCACCGTTCCACAGCAGGTCGACCGGCGCCTTCAGGATCGCGCTCATCAGGTCGTTCGGCGAGAGTGCCTTGACGTTCTCGTCCAGGCCCAGCGCTTCACGCACCTGCGGGGTGATCTCGATCGACTTCAGGGTGCGCGGGAAGATGCCGCCGCCCTTGCTGATCAGCTTGGCATCGTAGTCCGCCCAGCTCGAACGCGGCACGGTGAACATGCGCTCACGCTCGACGAACGAGGTGGCCGCATCCGGGTTCGGATCCAGGAAGATGTGGCGGTGGTCGAACGCAGCAACCAGGCGGATGTGGCGCGACAGCAGCATGCCGTTGCCGAACACGTCGCCGGACATGTCGCCGACGCCAACCGCGGTGAAGTCCTGGCTCTGGCTGTCACGGCCCAGCGCACGGAAGTGGCGCTTGACCGATTCCCACGCACCACGGGCGGTGATGCCCATGCCCTTGTGGTCGTAACCGACCGAGCCACCGGAAGCGAACGCATCGCCCATCCAGAAGCCGTGCGCGATGGCCAGGCCATTGGCGATGTCGGAGAAGGTCGCGGTGCCCTTGTCGGCCGCCACCACCAGGTACGGGTCGTCCATGTCGTGGCGCACGACATCCACCGGCGGCACGATCTTGTTGTTGACGATGTTGTCGGTGATGTCCAGCAGGCCCTGGATGAACAGCTTGTAGCAGGCCACGCCGTTGGCGAACACCGCATCGCGGTCACCGTTCACCGGCGGGGTCTTGGCGAAGAAGCCGCCCTTCGCGCCGACCGGCACGATGACGGTGTTCTTGACCATCTGCGCCTTGACCAGGCCCAGCACCTCGGTGCGGAAGTCTTCGCGGCGGTCCGACCAGCGCAGGCCACCACGGGCGACTGCACCGAAGCGCAGGTGGGTACCTTCCACGCGCGGGCCGTAGACGAAGATTTCGCGGTACGGACGCGGCTTCGGCAGGTCCGGCACCAGGGCCGAATCGAACTTGAAGCTGATGACATGGCCATGCTGGCCGTTGGCATCGGTCTGGTAGTAGCTGGTACGCAGGGTCGCGTCGATCACGCCCATGAACGAGCGCAGGATGCGGTCCTCGTCCAGGCTGGACACGCGGTCCATCAGCTTCAGCAGCGCTTCGCGCGCGGCCTGCATCTGCGCATCGCGGTCGCCCTTGCGCGCATCGACCACGGTCTTGAGCACCTTCAGGGTGGCATCGTCGGCGGCAGCCAGCACATCGAAGTGGGCCTTCAGCTGGGCCTGGCCGGCCGCGATGTCGTCCTTGCTCTCATGGCCGGTGGCCGGATCGAAGCGGGCTTCGAACAGTTCCACCAGCAGGCGGGCCAGCAGCGGGTAGCGCGAGAAGGTGCCTTCCACGTACGCCTGCGAGAACGGCACGCCGGTCTGCAGCAGGTACTTGCAGTAGCCACGCAGCATGGCGACCTGGCGCCAGTGCAGGCCGGCGGCCAGCACCAGGCGGTTGAAGCCATCGTTCTCGGCATCGCCGTGCCACACGCGGGCGAAGGTCTCGCCGAAGGCTTCATCGACGCGGCCGGCGTCGATGGCACCGGCGGTCGATTCGACCTCGAAGTCCTGCACGTACACCGGGGCGTTGTCGACCGACAGGCGGTACGGACGCTCGGCGATCACGCGAAGGCCCATGTTTTCCATCATCGGCAGAGCGTCCGACAGCGGGATGTCATCCAGCTGGCGGTACAGCTTCAGGCGCAGGCCATCGCCGCTTTCGCGGGGCACGGCCTGCAGGCTCAGGCGCAGGTCGTCCGGACCGGTCAGGGCATCAAGCTGGCTGACATCGTTGGCGGCAACGGCGGTGCTGTTGTCTTCGATGTAGCCGGCCGGCAGCGCCTTGCCGATGCGGGCAGCGATGCGCAGGCCTTCGGTCTCGCCATGGCGGGTGACCAGCGCTTCGCGCAGGTCGTCCTGCCAGTTGCGCAGCACCTGGGCCAGCTTCTGCTCCAGTTCGGCGGTATCAACGTCGAGCATTTCGCCCGGCTTCGGGCGCACGATCAGGTGCACCTGGGCCAGCGGCGATTCGCCCAGCACCACCGAGCTGTCCACGTACTCACCGTGCAGCGCTTCCTTCAGCATCGCCTCGATGCGCAGGCGCACGTCGGTGTTGAAGCGCTCGCGCGGCAGGTAGACCAGCGCGGAAATGAAGCGGCTGTACTTGTCGCGGCGCAGGAACAGGCGGCTGCGCACGCGCTCCTGCAGGCCCAGCACGCCCATGGCGGTGCGGAACAGTTCGTCCTCGCTGGACTGGAACAGTTCTTCGCGCGGCAGGGTTTCCAGGATGTGGCGCAGGGCCTTGCCGCTGTGGCTGGCCGGGGCCAGGCCGGACTGCTTCATCACGTATTCGTGGCGCTGGCGCACCAGCGGGATTTCCCACGGGCGACGGTTGTAGGCGCTGGAGGTGAACAGGCCCAGGAAGCGCTGTTCGCCGATGATCCTGCCCTTGGCGTCGAATTCCAGCACGCCGATGTAGTCCATGTAGCCGGCGCGGTGCACGCGCGAGCGGGCATTGGTCTTGGTCAGGATCAGCGCGTCCTTCAGCCCGGACGTGGTGTTCAGGCCCTGCGCGGCCAGGGTCTTGACCGGACGTGCGGCGGACTTGTCCTTGCCGCGCATCAGGCCCAGGCCGGTGTCGTTCAGCGGCGCCAGCACATCTTCCTTGCCCTGCTTCTCCACGCGGTATTCGCGGTAGCCGAAGAAGGTGAAGTGGTTGTCGGCGGCCCAGCGCAGGAACTGCTGCGCTTCGGCACGCGAGGCATCGTCGACCGGCAGCGTGCGGCTGCCCAGGTCGTCGGCCAGCGCCAGTGCCTTGTCCTTCATTGGCTGCCAGTCACGCACGATGGCGCGCACTTCATCCAGCGCCTTGTTGATGGCCTGCTCGATGGCGGCCATGGCTTCGGCCGGCTGGCGGTCGATCTCCATCAACATCACCGACTCGGCATCGCCCTCGCCGACCTTGGCCAGCTTGCCGGCCTTGTCGCGGGTGAAGCGCAGCACCGGGTGGCCCAGCACGTGCACGCCCACGCCCTGCTCGGCCAGCGACATGGTCACGGTGTCGACCAGGAACGGCATGTCGTCGTTGATGATCTGCAGCACGGTGTGCGGCGATTCCCAGCCATTGGCCTTGGCGGTGGGGTTGAACACGCGCACGTTGGCCTTGCCGGCCTTGCGTGCACGGGCGAACTCCAAGGTGTCTGCCGCCAGCGCCGCCCACTCTTCAGCGGTGTGGTGCGGGAACTCGTCCGACTCCATGCGCTTGTAGAACGCGGCGGCGAATGCCACTGCCTCGGCCTGCGCGGCCGCGGGGTAACGCTTGCGCAAGGCCGTGTACACCGGCTCCAGGGAGAAACCAGCGGTCACTGCGACCTCCGACTCAGCTGGCTTGGTTTTGTTTTTCACGGTCTTGGCTGCGGTTTTTTGCGGTTTCATGGCAGAGCGAGGCGCTTGCTCAGTTGGGAAAATGAAATTGTAGCCCTGTTGCAGGAAAAGGCCTTGCTGCAGGACGGAATAATGAAATGCCGGGTTTGCTGCGGTTTAGACGCCTATTCAGTTCGCACGGGTATGGCGTCCACCACCGGCATAGCGTTACCGACAGGATCGGCAAACCGTGTTACCGGAACAAGCACGTGTAGCGCCCGGTATCAGGACGGACAGGACTATCGGCACGATTCCACAATCCTGAACTGGACGGTATAGTCCACCGCGTGAACCCGGCCTACCTCCCCGCTGCCCTGGATGCGCGCGATCAGCGTGTGTTCGATGCCGTGCGCGAACTGCTGGCCCATCAGGGCATGCAGATCAGCATGGATGCGGTGGCCCAGCATGCCGGCTGCTCCAAGCAGACGCTCTATTCGCGCTACGGCAGCAAGCAGGATCTGCTGCGGCGGGTGATGCAGCGCCACGTCGGCCACGCCACCGGGGCCATGGTCCGTGCACTCCGCACTGACGACCTGCGTGCCAGCCTGCTGCAGTTCGCCACCGACTTCCTGGAGCATTTCAACCAGCCGCACGTGGGACAGGCCTGCCGGGTGATTGCCGCGGATGCGGCGCAGTTTCCCGAAGAGGCCCGTACGCTGTACCGGCATGGTGCCGGCGCATTGACGCTTCATCTTGCTGAATGGCTTGAAACCGTTTGCATGCATGGCCAGCTCCGGCATGACGACCCGCACTTCATGGCCGAACTGCTGCTGAGCATGATCGCCGGTCAGGATTTCGACAAACAGCGTTTCCATACGTCCCATCGCGATGACGCGCAGCTGCGTCGGCGCTGGGCAGAATTCTCGGTCGACAGCTTCCTGCGCGCGTTCGCGCCAACGCCGTCGCCGGCCCCCACTACAAACCAACCCCGGAGTTCCTCCTGATGACCGCCCCACTCCGCACCCTTGCCTTGACGTGCGCCGTTGCTGTCGCGCTGGCCGCCTGCAAGAAGCCGGAACAGCAGACGCCCCCGCCGCCGGAGGTGGGCGTGATCGACGCCAAGCCGCAGACCCTGCCGCTGCAGCGTGAGCTGGTCGGCCGCCTGTCGCCGTTCCGCAGCGCCGACGTGCGCGCGCGCGTGCCGGGCGTGCTGCTCAAGCGCGTCTACCAGGAAGGCAGCGAGGTCAAGCAGGGCCAGACCCTGTTCCTGATCGATCCGGCGCCGCTGCGCGCCAGCCTCAACGCGTCCGAAGCGCAGCTGGCCTCGGCCCGCGCGACCTATGCCAACGCCAAGGTCGCCGCCGACCGTGCCCGCTCGCTGGCGCCGCAGCAGTACGTGTCCAAGTCCGACCTGGACAGCGCCGAAGCCGCCGAGCGCACCGCGCTGGCCGCGGTGAAGCAGGCCGAAGCCTCGGTCACCTCCTCGCGCATCAGCCTCGGCTATGCCGAAGTGACCTCGCCGATCAGTGGCGTGGCCAACAAGCAGCAGGTCACCGAAGGTGCCCTGGTCGGCCAGGGTGACGTGACCCTGCTGACCACCGTGGACCAGCTGGACCCGCTGTACGTGAACTTCTCGCTGAGCGTGGACGAACTGAGCCAGCTGCGTGCGCAGCAGGCGCGTGGCGCCCTGGCCCTGTCCGGCGACGGCAAGGCCACCGTCAACGTCAAGCTGTCCGACGGCACCGCCTACGGCGAAGCCGGCACGCTGGACTTTTCCTCGACCACGGTCGACCCGGCAACCGGCGCGGTCTCGCTGCGCGCGGTGCTGCCGAACCCGCAGAAGATCCTGCTGCCGGGTGCCTTCGTCAGCTTCCAGGCCAACCTGGGCGAGCGCAACAACGCCTTCCTGATTCCGCAGCAGGCCCTGCAGCGTGACAGCGCCGGCGGCTTCGTGATGGTGGTCGGCGCCGACGGCAAGGTCGTGCGCAAGAACGTGAAGACCGAAGGCGCGCAGGGTGGCAACTGGATGGTCAGCGATGGCCTGGCCGCCGGTGACAAGGTCGTGGTGGCCGGCGTGCAGAAGGTCAAGGAAGGGGCGCCGGCCACGGCCAAGCCCTGGACCCCGGGCCAGGATGCCAACGGCCAGCCCGCCGCCGGCGGTGCAGCCCCGGCTGCCGCCGCTGCGGGCGGTGCCGACAAGGCGCCGGCCACGCCCGAGGCGGCCGACAAGGCCGAGCCGGCCGCCACTGAATCGAACAAGCAGTAACGGGAACCTTCCGTCATGCCTAAATTTTTCATCGAACATCCAGTCTTCGCCTGGGTGGTTGCGATCCTGATCTCGCTCAGCGGCGTGATCGCGATCCTCAACCTCGGCGTCGAGTCCTATCCCAACATTGCCCCGCCGCAGGTGACCGTCTCGGCCACCTACCCCGGCGCCAGCGCGGACACCACTGAAAAATCGGTTACCCAGGTGATCGAGCAGCAGCTGACCGGTATCGATCACCTGCTGTACTTCAGCTCGTCCTCGTCTTCCAACGGCCGCGCGCAGATCACCCTGACCTTCGAGACCGGTACCGATCCGGACATCGCCCAGGTGCAGGTGCAGAACAAGGTGTCGCTGGCCACGCCGCGACTGCCTTCGGAAGTGACCCAGCAGGGCGTGGTGGTGGCCAAGGCCAACGCCGGCTTCCTGATGGTGGTGGGCCTGCGTTCGGATACCGGCACGATCAGCCGTGACGCCCTGAACGACATCGTCGGTTCGCGCGTGCTCGATCAGGTCTCGCGTATCCCCGGCGTCGGCAGCACCCAGCAGTTCGGTTCCGAGTACGCCATGAACATCTGGCTGAACCCGGAAAAGATGCAGGGCTACGGCCTGTCGGCCAGCGAAGTGCTGGCTGCCGTGCGCGCGCAGAACGTGCAGTTCGCCGCCGGTTCGCTGGGTTCGGATCCCTCGCCGGACGGCCACTTCACCGCCACCGTCTCGGCCGAAGGCCGCTTCAGCTCGCCTGAAGAGTTCGAGAACATCATCCTGCGGGCCAATGCCAACGGCTCGCGCGTGCTGCTCAAGGACATCGCCCGCGTCGCCTTCGGTGCCAACAACTACGGCTTCGATACCCAGTACAACGGCCAGGCCGCCGGTGCCTTCGCCATCCAGCTGCTGCCGGGCGCCAACGCCCTGAACGTGGCCGATGCCGTGCGCGCCAAGATGGACGAGCTGCAGCCGAGCTTCCCGGCCGGCGTCAGCTGGTTCTCGCCGTACGACAGCACCACCTTCGTCAAGATCTCCATCGAGGAAGTGGTCAAGACGCTGTTCGAAGCGGTGTTGCTGGTGTTCCTGGTGATGCTGATCTTCCTGCAGAACTTCCGCGCGACGATCATCCCCACCCTGGTCATTCCGGTGGCCCTGCTCGGTACCTTCCTGGGCATGTGGCTGATCGGCTTCACCATCAACCAGCTGACCCTGTTCGCGATGGTGCTGGCGATCGGCATCGTGGTCGATGACGCGATCGTGGTGATCGAGAACGTCGAACGCATCATGACCGAGGAAGGCCTGGCGCCGAAGCCGGCCACGCAGAAGGCGATGACCCAGATCACCGGCGCGGTGGTGGCGATCACCGTCGTGCTGGCCGCGGTGTTCATCCCCTCGGCCCTGCAGGGCGGTGCGGCCGGTGAGATCTACAAGCAGTTCGCGCTGACCATCGCCATCTCGATGGCGTTCTCCGCGTTCCTGGCGCTGGGCTTCACCCCGGCCCTGTGCGCGACGTTCCTGAAGCCGACCCACAACGACAACCCGAACATCGTCTACCGTACCTTCAACAAGTACTACGACAAGATCAGCGGGACCTACGTCGGCCACATCACCTCGGCGGTGAAGCATGCGCCGCGCTGGATGATCCTGGCGGTGGTGCTGACCGCGCTGTGCGGCTTCCTGTTCACCCGCATGCCGGGCAGCTTCCTGCCTGAAGAAGACCAGGGCTACGCACTGGCCATCGTGCAGCTGCCGCCGGGTTCGACCAAGGGCCAGACCAACGAAGTCTTCTCGCAGATGCGCGGCATCCTGAAGAACCAGGAAGGCTATGAAGGCCTGATGCAGATCGCTGGCTTCAGCTTCGTCGGTTCGGGCGAGAACGTCGGCATGGGCTTCATCCGCCTCAAGCCGTGGGCCGACCGCAAGGTCACCGTGCCCGAGTTCATCCAGAACATGAACGGCGCGTTCTACGGCATCAAGGAAGCACAGATCTTCGTGGTCAACCTGCCGACCGTGCAGGGCCTGGGCCAGTTCGGCGGCTTCGACATGTGGCTGCAGGACCGTGGTGGCCAGGGCTACGAACAGCTGACGCAGGCGCGCAACACCCTGCTGGGCAGGGCCGCGCAGGAAAGCGACAAACTGGCCGGTGTCCGCCCGAACGGCCTGGAAAACGCTCCGCAGCTGGCGCTGCATGTCGACCGCGTGCAGGCGCAGTCGATGGGCATGTCGGTATCAGACGTGTACAGCACCATCCAGCTGATGCTGGCCCCGGTGTACGTCAACGACTTCTTCTACCAGGGCCGCATCAAGCGCGTGACCATGCAGGCCGACGCACCGTACCGCACTGGCCAGGAATCGCTGAAGAGCTTCTACAGCCCCTCCAGCCTGACCACCAATGCTGATGGCACCAATGCCATGATCCCATTGAGCACGGTGGTCAAATCGGAATGGGTGTCGGCACCGCCGTCGCTGAGCCGCTACAACGGCTACTCGGCCATCAACATCGTCGGCTCGCAGGCACCGGGCAAGAGCTCGGGTGAAGCGATGACGGCGATGGAAGACATCGTCACCAACGACCTGCCGGCCGGCTACGGCTATGACTGGTCGGGCATGTCCTACCAGGAAATCCTGGCAGGCAACGCCGCGACGCTGCTGCTGGTGCTGTCGGTGGTAGTGGTGTTCCTCTGCCTGGCCGCACTTTATGAAAGCTGGTCGATCCCGGTGGCGGTGCTGCTGGTGGTGCCGCTGGGCGTGCTGGGTGCCATCGGCCTGTCGATGATGCGTGGCCTGCCCAACGACATCTTCTTCAAGATCGGCATGATCACGGTGATCGGTCTGGCCGCGAAGAACGCGATCCTGATCGTGGAGTTCGCGGTTGAACAGCGTGCCGCAGGCAAGACCCTGCGCGATGCCACCATCGAAGCGGCCCGCCTGCGTTTCCGCCCGATCCTGATGACCTCGTTCGCGTTCATCATGGGCGTGATCCCGATGGCCATCTCCACCGGCGCCGGCGCCAACTCCCGCCACGCCATCGGTACCGGCGTGATCGGCGGCATGCTGTTCGCCACCCTGCTGGGCCTGCTGATGATCCCCGTGTTCTTCGTGGTCGTACGCCGCATGCTGGGCGACAAGCTGGATGAACCCTCCAAGGAGTTCATGGAACGCCAGCGCGACGCGGAAGCCGCACACCGTCCGGATCGTTGATCCGGCGGTAGGCTGAAATGAAAGGCCCCGGAGCGATTCGGGGCCTTTTTTGTTGCAGGTTTCTGTAGAGCCGAGCCCACGCTCGGTTGCTTTTAACCGAGCCGAGCATCGGCTCGGCTCTACAGGAAGCTCAAACTCCTCAGCGCAGCAGCGCGATCACCGCGCACACCACCACGATCACCAGCGCAACCCACTGCATCGGCACGAAGAAGAAATGATGCGGCGCCGCTTCGCCCTTCTGTCGCGGCGTGCGGTTCAGCCACAGGCCCATCAGCACGTTCACGCCGGCACCGATTCCACCACCCAGCAGCACCTGCTGCAGCGGGATGTTGCCCTTCGGGCCTTCGTGCGGGAAGAAGTACGCCAGCAGCAGGATCACCGCGATCGGTGTCACCAGCGTCATGAATCCCCAACCGCGATAGATCATCGTGCAGCTCCGTGCAAAGAGGGGCTGCATTGTAGCGGGGCTTTTGCGCGCGATCGCTTTCTGTAGAGCCGAGCCCATGCTCGGCTCTTGTACCGGAGCCGAGCATGGGCTCGGCTCTACAGAGATCCAATGCCACTGCGCATCCACATGCGGCGGCGCGTCCGCTTGAACTCAGCGCAGGCCCGTCTCGTTGCGGGCAATCACCAGGCGCTGGATTTCCGAGGTGCCTTCGTAGATCTCGGTGATCTTGGCATCACGGAAGTAACGCTCCAGCGGCATTTCCTTGGAATAGCCCATGCCACCGTGGATCTGCACGGCCTGATGGGTGATCCACATCGCGGCTTCCGAGGCAGTCAGCTTGGCAATGGCCGCTTCGTTGCTGAAGCGCTTGCCTTCGCCCTTCACCCACGCCGCGCGCAGGGTCAGCAGCAGCGCTGCATCCAGCTTGCACTTCATGTCGGCAATCTTCGCCTGGGTCATTTGGAAGGTGCCGATGGCGGCGCCGAAGGCCTTGCGGTCTTTCACGTATTCCAGGGTCGCTTCATAGGCGGCACGGGCGATGCCGATGGCCTGCGAGGCGATGCCGATGCGGCCGGCGTCAAGCACGCCCATGGCGATCTTGAAGCCCTCGCCTTCCTGGCCAAGCACGTCGTCGGCCTGGGCCACGTAGTCGTTGAACTCGATCTCGCAGGTGGCCGAGGCACGAATGCCCAGCTTCGGCTCGGTCTTGCCGCGGCCGAAGCCGGCGTTGTCGGTGTCGATCAGGAAGGCGGTGATGCCGCGCGCGCCCTTGTCCGGCTCGCTCATCGCGAACAGCACGATGTACCTGGCCACCGGGCCGGAGGTGATCCAGCTCTTCTTGCCGTTGATGACATAGGTGCCGTCGGCCTGCTTGACCGCGCGGCAGCGCATGGCCGTGGCATCCGAACCGGACTGCGGCTCGGTCAGGGCGAACGCACCGATGGCCTCGCCTTCGGCGATCGCGCGCACGTACTTCTGCTTCTGCGCCTCGCTGCCATGGGTCAGGATGCCGTTGCAGAACAGCGAATTGTTGACCGACATGATGGTCGAGTGCGCCGCGTCACCGGCGGCGACTTCCACCATCGCCAGCACGTAGGCCACCGGGTCCATGCCCGCGCCGCCGTATTCGGTCGGCACTTCGATGCCCATCAGGCCGTTTTCGCCCAGCAGCCGGATGTTTTCAAGCGGGAATTCGCCGGTGCGGTCATGGTGCTCCGCGCTCGGGGCGATCTTCTCCTGCGCGATGCGCCGCGCCACGTCCTGCAGCATCAACTGCTCTTCAGTAAAGCTGAAATCCACAACACCCTCCCAGGTACATGATGATAGGGGCCACGCACAGCGCGACCAAGTGGCTCGATTGTACCGGGGCCGGGCAACGGCGGCTGACTTGGAGGGTGTTGCGGCTTGACCGGAACCGCTGCCGTCGGCGAATATATCTCTATATCGCGATAGGTAGATATTTATGGATCTGGAAGACTGGTCGACCCGCCTGAAGGTGTTCGCCGACGCCACCCGCGTGCGCCTGCTGGCGCTGCTGGAACAGGAAGAGCTGACCGTGGCCGAGCTGTCGGCGATCACCCGGTTGGCGCAGCCGCGGGTGTCGACCCACCTGGCGCGCCTGAAGGAAGCTGGCCTGGTCCGCGACCGCCGTGCCGGCGTGTCGGCCTATTACCGCTTCGACGATGCCCAGCTGGACCCGGCGCAGCGCGCATTGTGGCATGCCTTGAGCAACGGAAGCGATGACCCGCTGCTGCGCCAGGATGCTGAACGCGTCGCTGCGGTGATGGCCAGCCGCGCCGCCGACCAGAACTGGGCCGACAGCGTCGCCGGCGACATGGAGCGCCACTACTCGCCGGGACGCACCTGGGAAGCCCTGGCGCGCACCGCGCTGCCGCTGCTGGAAACCGGCGACGTGCTCGACATCGCCTCCGGTGACGGCGTGCTGGCCGAACTGGTGGCACCGCACGCCAGCCGCTACGTCTGCATCGACACCAGCGCGCGCGTGGTGGCCGCCGCCAGCGAGCGCCTGCGCCGCCTGCCCAACGTGGAGGTGCGCGAGGGCGACATGCACGCCCTGCCCTTCAAGGACGGCAGCTTCGACCTGGTGGTGCTGATGCACGCCCTGACCTACGCCAGCAAGCCGGCGCAGGCCGTGGCCGAATCTGCGCGCGTGCTGCGCCCGGGCGGCCGCCTGCTGCTGTGCAGCCTGGCCCGCCACGAGCACAAGGCCGCGGTGGAAGCCTATGGCCACGTCAACCTCGGCTTCAGCGACAAGGAGCTGCGCAGGTTCGTCGACAAGGCCGGCCTGCAGGTCTCCAGCCTGGAAACCGTGACCCGCGAAAAACGCCCGCCGCATTTCGAAGTCATCTCGCTGATCGCCAACAAGCCCTGAGGTCGCCGTGTCCGCCCTGCCCTGGCTGCATCCCGAACGTGCCCATGCCCTGCTTGCCGCACTGCGCGAGCGCATCCTGATCATCGACGGTGCGATGGGCACGATGATCCAGCGCCATGACCTGCAGGAAGACGATTACCGCGGCCAGCGTTTCGCCGGCGGCTACGACCACGACCATGGCCCCGGTTGCGACCATGCCGCGCCGGGAGGCTACGACCTGAAGGGCAACAACGACCTGCTGCTCCTCACCCGGCCGCAGGTCATTGGTGACATCCACACCGCCTACCTGCAGGCCGGCGCGGACTTGGTGGAAACCAACACGTTCAACGCGACCTCGGTCAGCCAGGCCGACTACCACCTCGAACACCTGGTGTACGAGCTGAACAAGGCCGGCGCCGCCGTTGCCCGTGCCTGCTGCGATGCCGTCCAAGCGACCACGCCGGACAAGCCGCGCTTCGTCATCGGCGTGATCGGGCCGACCAGCCGCACCGCCTCGATCAGCCCCGACGTGAACGATCCCGGCTTCCGCAACACCAGTTTCGACGAGTTGCGCGACACCTACCGCGAAGCCATCGAAGGCCTGATCGATGGTGGCGCCGACACCCTGATGGTCGAGACCATCTTCGACACGCTCAACGCCAAGGCCGCGCTGTATGCGCTGGAAGAGGCCTTCGATGCGCGCGGCGCGCGCCTGCCGGTGATGATCTCCGGCACCATCACCGACGCCTCCGGCCGCACCCTGTCGGGGCAGACCGCCGATGCCTTCCATGCCTCGCTGGCCCACGCGCGCCCGCTGTCGATCGGCCTGAACTGCGCGCTGGGCGCCGATGCCATGCGCCCGCACGTGGAAACCCTGTCCCAGGTGGCCGACTGCCATGTCAGCGCGCACCCCAATGCCGGCCTGCCCAATGCCTTCGGCGAGTACGACGAGACGCCCGGGGAAATGGCCGCCACCCTGCGCGGCTTTGCCGAGGATGGCCTGCTGAACCTGGTGGGTGGCTGCTGCGGCTCCACGCCGGACCACATCCGCGCCATCGCCGAGGCCGTGGCCGGCCTGCCGCCGCGCGCCCTGCCCGGCGCACAGGAGCAGCAGGCCGCATGAGCACTTCGCCCTATACCCGCCTGTCCGGCCTGGAACCGCTGGTCATCACCCCGGACCTGCTGTTCGTCAACGTCGGTGAACGCACCAACGTCACCGGCAGCGCGCAGTTCCGCAAGCTCATCAAGGAAGGCCGCTACGAGGAAGCGGTGGACGTCGCGCGCCAGCAGGTGGCCAGCGGTGCGCAGATCCTCGACGTCAACATGGACGAGGGCCTGATCGATTCGGAAGCGGCGATGACCCGTTACCTCAACCTGATCATGTCCGAGCCGGACATCGCGCGCATCCCGGTGATGGTCGATTCCTCCAAGTGGAGCGTGATCGAGGCCGGCCTGAAGTGCCTGCAGGGCAAGAGCGTGGTCAATTCGATCTCGCTGAAGGAAGGCGAGGCGCTGTTCCGCGAACACGCGCGGAAGGTGCTGCGCTATGGCGCGGCAGCCGTGGTGATGGCCTTCGACGAGGCCGGCCAGGCGGATACCTGCGCGCGCAAGGTCGAGATATGCACGCGCGCCTACCGCATCCTGGTCGATGAGATCGGCTTCCCGCCGCAGGACATCATCTTCGATCCGAACATCTTCGCCGTCGCCACCGGCATCGAAGAACACGACAACTACGCGGTCGATTTCATCGAAGCGACCCGCATCATCAAGCAGACCCTGCCGCACTGCCACGTGTCCGGCGGCGTCTCCAACGTCTCGTTCTCGTTCCGCGGCAATGAAACGGTGCGCCAGGCCATCCATTCGGTGTTCCTGTACCACGCCATCGCCGCCGGCATGGACATGGGCATCGTCAACGCCGGCGCAATGCCGATCTACGACGAGCTGGAGCCGGAACTGCGCGAGCGCGTGGAGGACGTGATCCTCAACCGCCGCAGCGATTCGACCGAGCGCCTGCTGGAGATCGCCGAGCGCTACAAGGGCAAGAAAGGCGCTGCCAGGACCGAAGACCTGGCCTGGCGCGAAAAGCCGGTGGCGCAGCGCCTGGCGCATGCGCTGGTGCACGGCCTGGATGCCTTCGTGGAAGAGGACACCGAGCTGGCCCGACAGGCGTCCAGCCGCCCGCTGGACGTGATCGAAGGGCCGCTGATGGACGGCATGAACGTGGTCGGCGACCTGTTCGGTGCCGGCAAGATGTTCCTGCCGCAGGTGGTGAAATCCGCGCGCGTGATGAAGAAGGCCGTGGCCTACCTGCTGCCCTACATTGAAGCCGAGAAGGCGCGCAGCGGCGACACCGCCCGCAGCAACGGCAAGATCATCATGGCCACGGTGAAAGGCGATGTGCACGACATCGGCAAGAACATCGTCGGCGTGGTCCTGGCCTGTAACAACTTCGCGGTGGTCGACCTCGGCGTGATGGTGCCGGCGCAGAAGATCCTCGATGCGGCGCGCGAACACAATGCGGACCTGATCGGCCTGTCCGGGCTGATCACCCCCTCGCTGGAGGAAATGAGCCACGTCGCCCGCGAGATGGAGCGCCAGGGTTTCGACCTGCCGCTGCTGATCGGCGGTGCGACCACCTCGCGCGCGCATACCGCGCTGAAGATCGACCCGCATTACAAGGCGCCCACGGTGTGGGTGAAGGATGCCTCGCGCGCGGTCGGCGTGGCCCAGTCATTGATCTCGCGCGACCTGCGCGAGGCCTTCGTCGCCGCCAACGAAGCCGACTACGCCGAGATCCGCGCGCGCCACCGCAACCGTGGCGATGCCAAGCGCCTGGTCTCGCTGGAACACGCACGCGGGCAGAAGTTCCAGGGCGAGTGGGCGAACTACACCCCGCCGGCGCCGAAGCAGCCAGGCCTGCACGTGTTCGATGATTACCCGCTGGCTGAACTGGTCGACTACATCGACTGGACGCCGTTCTTCCAGGCCTGGGAACTGGCCGGCAAGTACCCGGCGATCCTCACCGATGAGATCGTCGGCAGCCAGGCCAGCGAGCTGTACCGCGACGCCCGCGCGATGCTCGACCGCATCGTCGGCGAGAAGTGGCTGCAGGCCAAGGCCGTGTTCGGCCTGTGGCCGGCCAACAGCGTCGGCGACGACGTGCGCGTGCAGCACCCGGACGGCGAGACGACCCTGCACTTCCTCCGCCAGCAGGTGGACAAGCCGGCCGAGCGCCCCGACTTCTGCCTGGCCGACTTCATCGCCCCGGCCGACAGTGGCCAACAGGACTGGATCGGCGCCTTCGCGGTGACCGCCGGCATCGGCATCGACGCCCACGTCGCGCGCTTCGAGGCCGACCATGACGACTATAACGCGATCCTGCTGAAGGCCTTGGCCGATCGTTTCGCCGAAGCACTGGCCGAGCGCCTGCACCAGCGCGTACGCACGGAATTCTGGGGTTACGACCACGCCGAGACGCTGGACAACGAGGCACTGATCGACGAGCAGTACCGCGGCATCCGCCCGGCCCCGGGCTACCCGGCCTGCCCCGAGCACAGCGAGAAACGCCGCCTGTTCGATCTGCTGCAGGCCGAAGCGAACGCCAGCATGGAGCTCACCGAGAGCTTCGCGATGCTGCCTACCGCTGCGGTGTCGGGCTACTACTTCAGCCACCCGCAGAGCCAGTACTTCGTGGTCGGCCGCCTCAGCCGCGAACAGGTGAGCGACTACGCGCGCCGCAAGGGCGTCGACCGCGCCCAGGCCGAGCGCTGGCTGGCCTCCAACCTCGACTACGACCCCGAATGAGGCGGTGGCGCCGGGCCACGCCCGGCGTATCTCAACCTCCGCCGGGCATGGCCCGGCGCTATCGTGCATGATTCCCGCGATGACCGTTCCCGCTGCCCGCCTGTCCAGCTTCTACCTGTTCTATTACGCGGCGCTGGGCGCCTTCACGCCGTACTGGAGCCTGTTCCTGACCGCGCGCGGGATGAGCGTCACCGCCATCAGCGTGATGATGGGCCTGTGGTACGCCACCCGCGTGATCGCGCCCAGCACCTGGACCACGCTGGCCGCCGCCTCGCCGCGCCCGATCCGCCTGCTGCGGCTCGGCTGCGTGCTGACGCTGCTCAGTTTCGCCGTGTTCCTGCTGCCGCTGCCGCAGCCGTGGATGTACCCGGCGATGGTGGTGTTCTGCTTCTTCTACAACGCGGTGATGCCGCAGTTCGAGTCGATCACCCTCACCCACCTGGGCAGCGACAGCCACCGCTATGGGCTGATCCGTGTCTGGGGTTCGCTGGGCTTCATCGCCATCGTCACGCTGTTCGGCTGGCTGATCGAAGGCGATGGCAGCGGCAACCGCGCCGGGCTGCTGCCATCGATGATGCTGCCGCTGTTCGCCCTGCTGGTGGTCTCGGCCTTCAACAACCAGTACGCGCGCGATATCGGCAAGGCCGAGGGCGATGCCAGCGGCTTCTGGCAGATCGTGCGCCGCCCGCCGGTGCTGGCGTTCTTCCTGGCCGCCTTCATGGAACAACTGTCATTCGGGCCGTACTACACGTTCTTCTCGGTCTACATGGACCACCACGGCTACCGCACTTCCACCCTCGGCCTGCTGTGGACCATCGGCGTGGTGTTCGAGGTGGGCGTGTTCTTCACCATCGGCCGCTTCTTCCGCCGCTACGACGCCAGCTGGATGCTGCTGATCGCGCTGGTCAGTTCCTGCCTGCGCTGGGCGGTCACCGCGCTGTTCCCGGAAAACCTGCCGGTGATGCTGGTGGCGCAGACCGCACACGCGCTGGGCTTCGCCGCGTTCTTCGCCGCGGCCATGCAGATGCTGGCAACTTACTTCCCCGGCCGCCTCAACGGCCATGGCCAGGGCCTGCTGTACGGCTTCTCGTCCGGTGTCGGCGGCGTGCTGGGTGCCCTCATCGCCGGCCAGCTGTGGACCATCGACAACGGCCGCACCGCGTTCCTGGCCGGCAGCGGCTTCGCCCTGATCGGCGCCCTGTTGTGCTTCTTCGCGCTGAGCCTGCCGTTGATCCGCGCGCGACGCCGCGTCGCCCGCGCGGAGTGAACCCCATGCCCGTTTCAGGGCTGGCGCAGGACTTTCTGCAGTGACGGCAGCAGCACGCGGTTGCCATAACCACTGACGTGGTCGCCATCGAAGTACAGCGGCCGGCCATCGCGCTGTGCCGGGCACAGGGAGTCATCACACAGCACCGGCAGCGGGTCCCACATCACCGCACCCGGCAGGCCATCAACCACCTGCTGCAGGCTGCCGAGCATGGGCGCACGCAGCGCCTCCATGTCCGCGCGGGTGCTGACCAGTCCATTGCGGCAGACTTCATTGTCGGCGTTGAACGCATCCGAACACCGATATGGCGGTGCTGGCAGCACCGGCTTGGGTGCCTCCATCACGATGCGCACGCCGCGCTCGGCCAATGGCTTCCATTGGGCGATCGCCTGGGCTACCTCTGCGTCACGGCCTGCGGCCGCCTCCGGCGTGCGTTCTCCCGCGAGCTGCGCCGCGGCATCGAACAGCACGAACTGGTCGGACAGGCGCGGAACGCGAAGTGACACCAGCACCACCACATCGCCGGGCTGCGCCCTCTGGCTGATGTCGGCGAACACGGCCGCGTCGAAGGCTTCGCAGCCTGCGCCCGCTCCGCGCCACTTCTGCAGGCTGACCTGCGGGCAGCCCCCTCGGCCATACAGCGACACCTGCGCACCGGAATCCAGCGCCAGCCGCTGCAGCAGCTCGATGTAGGCCATGGCATGCGAATCGCCGGCCACGAACACACGGGCGGGTGCGGCCGCGGGGACAGGGCGATCACAGCGCCCGCGCGCGTAGGTGCGGGCACTGCCCCCTTCGAAGCGATGTTTGCCGGTGACCAGCGCGCACTCCGGGAAATCATCGGCTACGCTCCTGCTGCTGGCGTACCAGTCCGCTGCATTGCGGCTGACGGTGCTGAATGACAGCAGCGATGCCTGCGAGTACAGCAGCATCTGCAGGGCGCCGGCCAGCAAGAGCGCGGCAGCGCCACCGGCCACCCAGCGCAGCGACGTCGCGCGCGGCGCCAGCGATCCACGGAAGGGCTGTTCCACCCAGCGCCACGACAACCAGGACAGCAGCGCCACCAGCAACGTCGCCGAAAGCATCTGCAGCGGTGTTTCCAGGCCTACGGTCCAGCGCATCAGCACGAACACCGGCCAATGCCAGAGGTAGAGCGAGTAGGACAGCAGGCCGATGCGACGCATGGGCGCGCTGGCCAGCACGCGGCCGATCCAGGCCTGCGGATGGTGGTGCAGCGACCACAGCAGGCCCGCCGTGGCGAATGCCGGCAGCAGCCCATCGGGCCACGGTGAGTGTCCAGCGCGCGCGGTCCACAACGCCCAGCCCAGCAGGGCCAGCGACAGCGCGGCCAGCAGCGAGAACACCCACGCACCACGGGCCAGCGAGCGCTGGGTCAGCCGGTCGAGGGATGCGCGCACATGCAGCAGCTGGAACAGCAGCACGCCCACGCCCAGCTGCCACAACCGCGTGGTCGTGGCGTAGAACGCCCAGGACGGCGGCACGTCGCGCAGGCCCAGCACCGCCGCATGCAGCAGCGATGCCGCGCTGACCAGCAGGAACAGGCCCAGACTCAGCCCGCGCCCACGTGCGCCCCGTGCCCAGGCCAGGAACAACAGCGGGAACAGCAGGTAGAACTGCTCTTCCACGCCCAATGACCAAGTGTGGGTATAGGGATTGAACTCGGCCTTGGGCGCGAAATAATCATTGCCGACCGCGGCCAGCACCCAGTTGCTGAGGCCGAAGAAGGCCATCAGGCCCGTCTTGTCACTGGCCTCGCTCAACCACGATTCGGGAATGAACAGCACGCTGGCCACTGCAGTGACCAGCAGGCAGGTGACCAGGGCCGGGGCGATACGGCGGATGCGCCGCGCATAGAAGCGCAGCATCGAAGCACCCAGCGACAGTGGCGGCAGGCGATGCACCGACGCACTGACCACGAAACCGGAAATGACGAAAAACACGTCCACGCCGGTGAACCCGCCCGGCAGCCAGGCCGGGTCCAGGTGAAATACGATCACCGCCAATACGGCGATCGCGCGCAGTCCATCGATGTGCGGTACGTAACCGCGACCTGCCTCAGCCGTCATCCTGACCCTCCCACGACCGCCACGCCGGCGGACGTGGCAGCCACTAAATCCTTTACCAGACCAAATCGTCCGGCACCTGGAACTGCGGGTCCGCGTACGGATCTTCCTCGGCGGGCGCGTTCGGATCGACCTTCAGCGCCACCGACGCGGCGAACACCGCCTCGGACTGCGCCAGCAGCTCGGCGGTCACCAGCAGGTAACGGCCGTTGAGCTGGACCACGCCCAGCTCACCCGCATTGAGTGCGGTCAGCTGCGCGGCGGTCACGTAGATGCGCTTGATCTTGCCGCCATACGGGAAGTGGCGGGCGATGTCGGCCGCCTCGTCATTGAGGCCCTTGTCCTTCAGCAGTTCTTCCAGCTTGGCCTTGGCCTCGCGGCGCTGGCGCGCTTCTTCCTGCTTCAGGCGCTCGGTCTCGATGCGCTCTTCCTTTTCCTTCTGCGCGCGGATGGCGTAGGCCTTGGCCAGGTCCATCTCTTCGGCCGTACGCGGCTTGCGCGGGCCCTGCTGGCCCGGGCCACGCGACTGGCCGGGCTTCCCGGGCTTGCCGGGGCCGCCATTACCGTGGCCACGACGCTCGCCAGGCGTGTGCTCGCCCTTGCCAGCGCCCTGCGGCTTTCCATTGCCATTGCCACCCTTGCCCTGCGGGCGGCCATCACGGCGGGGGCCATCATTCTTGCGTTCGGGCTTGGGTGCCGGCTTGAAGCCCAGGCCCATCAGCTGCTCGCGGAGGGTATCGCTCATAGGAATCAGATCAGTAGTGCGGCGGCGGCGGTTCGCTCGCCGGATCAGAAGAATGCAATGCATTGCGGACCTTGCCCAGGTCTTCCAGCAGCACGCGCAGCACATCGGCATTACGGCTGCCCTGCATGCGTGCATCGGCCAGCGCATCGCTCAATTCGGCCAGCGCGTGTTCCTGGAAGGACACGCGCATTTCCAGTTCGACCAGGCGCGCTTCCAGCGCCTGCTCGCGTTCACTCGATAAATCAGACATGCAACGAACGTCCCCGGCCAATGCCGTAGTAAGCCAGACCGGCAGCCTCGACCTCGGACGGGTCGTACAGGTTGCGGCCATCAAACACCACCGCGTCCTGCAGCTGCGAATGCAGCGCCTGGAAATCGGGGCTGCGGAACTGCTTCCACTCGGTCACCACGACCACCGCATCGGCGCCCTGCAGTGCGTCTTCGACACTGCTGCAGAACACCAGGTCGTCGCGCGGGCCAAAGATGCGCTGCGCTTCATGGGCGGCTTCCGGGTCGTAGGCACGCACGTTCGCACCGGCGTCCCACAACTGGGCCAGCAGGCGGCGGCTGGAGGCCTCGCGCATGTCGTCGGTGTTCGGCTTGAAGGCCAGGCCCCACACCGCGAAGGTCTTCCCGCGCAGGCTGGCGTCCGCGCCGTAGTGGCGCTGGATGAGCTCGAACAGGTGGCCCTTCTGCGCCTCGTTGACCGCTTCGACCGCGTCCAGCAGCTTCGGCGCCAGGCCGTACTGCTGCGCGGTGCGGGCCAGCGCCTGCACGTCCTTGGGGAAGCACGAGCCACCGTAACCGGCGCCCGGGTAGATGAAATGCCAGCCGATGCGCGGGTCCGAACCGATGCCCTGGCGGACCTGCTCGATATCGGCGCCAACACGCTCGGCGATGTTGGCCATTTCGTTCATGAACGAAATCTTGGTGGCCAGCATCGCGTTGGCTGCGTACTTGGTCAGCTCGGCCGAACGCACGTCCATTTCCACCACGCGGTCGTGGTTGCGGTTGAACGGTGCGTACAGGCGGCGCATGACCGCCACCGACTCGGCGCTGGAGGCGCCGATGATGATGCGGTCGGGGCGCATGCAGTCCGCGACCGCATCGCCTTCCTTCAGGAACTCGGGGTTGGACACTACGTCGAAGGCGATGTCCGCGCCACGCGCAGCCAGCTCTTCAGCGATCGCCGCGCGCACCTTGTCGGCGGTGCCCACCGGCACCGTCGACTTGTTGACCACCACGGTCGGCACGCTGATGTGCCGACCGATGGTGCGGGCCACGGCCAGCACGTACTGCAGGTCGGCGCTGCCATCCTCGTCCGGCGGCGTGCCGACGGCGATGAACACCACCTGCCCGTGGCCGATGGCCGTTGCGGCATCAGTGGTGAACGCCAGCCGCGATGCGGCATGGTTGGCCTTCACCATCGGCTCCAGGCCCGGCTCGTAGATCGGGATGACGCCCTGGTTGAGGCCATCGACCTTGGCCTGGTCGATGTCCACGCAGACGACCTGGTGGCCGGCATCGGCCAGGCAGGTCCCTGTCACCAGACCGACGTAGCCGGTACCGAAAATCGCAACGCGCATGTCCGTGCTGACTCCTGGCGGCTTACGGCAGGACGCCCAGCAGCTCGACGTCGAAGGTCAGTGCGGCGTTCGGGCCGATCGGGCCACCCGGGGTGCCGTTCTCGCCATAGGCCAGGTCGCCCGGGATCCAGAAGCGGTACTTGGAGCCGACCGGCATCAGGGCGACGCCCTCGGTCCAGCCCTTGATGACCTGGTCCAGGCCGAATTCGGCCGGGCCACGACCGGCGGAGCTGTCAAACACGGTGCCGTCCAGCAGCTTGCCTTCGTAGTTCACGCGCACCTTGCTGGTCGGCAACGGGCGCTCGCCGCTACCCGGGCGGATCACCTGGTATTGCAGGCCCGAGGCGGTGGTCACCACGCCCGGCTGGGTCTTGTTCTTGGCCAGGAATGCATTGCCTTCCTGACGGTTGGTCTGCGCGGCCTGGGCGGCCTTGGCCTGCATTTCAGCCTGCTTGGTGCCCATGAACGACTGGATGGTCGCGGTCGCGTCCGCTTCGGTCATCTTCGGCTGGCCCTTGGTCAGGCCGGTGCTGATCGCTTCGAACAGCGAGGCGGTGTCGATGTCGTCCTTCAGCTGGGCCAGCGACGGGCCGACCGAGTACGCACCGATCATCTGCGCGACCTTGACGCGGTCGACCTTGGCCGGCTGCGAGCCCGGGGCCATGCCCGGAACCTCCTGGCCGTTGCGGGCCATCACGACCTGGCGCAGGGCCGCATCGGTGGCCTTGGCCTGGTCCTGGGTGATCTGCGGCTGCAGGCCTTCGAACGAACGCTCGACGGCGGTACGCAGGGCAGCCACGTCGATTTCATCGGCGATCGGCGCGAACGACTTGGCCACATCCAGACCGATGGCATAGCCGAGCTTCTGCTTGGGGGAATTCAAGGTTGCGGTCTCCTTGGCGGCCGCCGGTGCGGCCGGTTGTTGCGACAGGGCGACACCGGAGGTGCCCATCGCCAGAATCAGAACCGACGCCGCTGCGCCGCGCATTCCCATCTTCATTCGCTGCATTCCTGGAAGTGTCTGGGCGCCGACGTCGGCGCGAAACGATCATTGTCGCACGCACGCCGGAGATGTCGAGGCGTGCGCGCTTTCATTCAATGCACGGCCGGTGCAGCCAGTGCCTTGTCGATGGCCGCCTTCAGCTGCGGATCATCCGGGGTGACCTTGCTGGCGAACTGGGCGATGACCTTGCCATCGCGGCCGACCAGGTACTTGTGGAAGTTCCAGCCCGGGGCGACGCCAGTGGCGGCGGTCAGGCGCTGGTACAGCGGCGTGGCCTCCGGACCGGTGACGTGCACCTTCTCGAACATCGGGAACTTGACGCCATAGGTCAGTGTGCAGAAATCCTGGATCTGCTTCTCGTCGCCGGGCTCCTGGCCCTTGAAATCATTCGACGGGAAGCCGAGCACGGCAAAGCCCTTGCTGGCGTACTGCTTGTGCAGCGCCTCCAGGCCTTCGTACTGCGGGGTATAGCCGCACTTGCTGGCGGTGTTGACCACCAGCAGCACCTGGCCGTGGTAGCGCTTTTCCAGGTTGACCTGCTGCTTGCCGGCCAGTGGGCGGTAGCTCACATCAAGCAGGTCGGCGGCCAGGGCGGTGGCCGAGCCGGCCAGACCGAAGGCCAGGACGGTCAACAGGGACAGGCCGCGGAGGCGGCGCGGGAAAGCAGTCGGCAGAGGCATGAGGGTCATTCCGCAGTAGCTGTTTCAGGGCTCCGGCCAGCTCGGGCCGGGAATCGGCCGAACTATAGCACCGGGGCCCGGAGCGCCTGCCGATGCAGGCCCGGCCCCACTTTGCATGGCGTGGCGGCTGCCGCCGGAACACCCGGCCAGCGCACCATCGATGACATAGCATCGATGTTGCTGAATGGAAGCAGGCCGGATCGTGCTGGCTGTGCGGCGCCTGTTTTCCATTCAGATCAATCACTTGAGGTGATATTTCGAAACTGTGACCACCCCTGCCATCAGTTGGGTGGAAGCGGGGCTTGCACGACAGCGTGCCGGTGTTATAGTTGCATACAACACCAGTCACCTGAGACAGGGGGAAACCATGAACATCCGGATGCGACACCGCCATACCGCCCCAGCGGTCACGGCCGTCTCGACGTTGTTGGCCCTGCTCTGGCTGGCCCTGCCGGCGCCACCGGCACCCTCCTCCCCCGACACCCCGCAGGACGCAGCACCCTTCACGGCCGGGAACGCCGAACCCACTCCCCCTCCCCCGCGTCGGCTGCACAGCTCCCTGTCCATGCCGTACTTCTCGTTCGCACAGCCGCTGACCCCACGGAGCTGAACATGAGCGACATCCAGTGGAGCGACGGCGCTCCCATCTACCGCCAGCTGAAGGAGCGCGTGATCGCCATGATGCTCGACGGAATCCTCAAGCCGGGCGACGCCCTGCCTTCGGTGCGCCAGGTGGCCGCCGACTACCAGCTCAATCCCATCACCGTTTCGCGCGCCTACCAGGAACTGGCCGATGAAGGCCTGGTCGAGAAGCGCCGCGGCCTGGGCATGTTCATGACCGAGGCGGCCGCCACGCAGCTGCGCAGCAGCGAGCGCGAGCGCTTCCTCAATGAAGAATGGCCGGCCGTCCTGGAGCGCATCCAGCGCCTGGGCCTGAGCCTCGACGAATTGCTGCCCCAGGGGAAGATCTGATGAGTACCGTAGCAAGCGACGCCGTCATCACCGCCAAGGGCCTGCGCAAGGCCTACAAGAACACCGTTGCCCTCGACAACGCCAGCTTCTCCATTCCGGCAGGCCGCATCGTCGGCCTGATCGGGCCCAATGGCGCCGGCAAGACCACCGCACTGAAGGCCATCCTTGGCCTGACCTCGGTGGAAGGCGAGCTGTCCGTGCTGGGCCGCGACCCGCGCGTGCACCGCGATGAACTGATGAAGGACATCTGCTTCATCGCCGACGTGGCCGTGCTGCCGCGCTGGCTGAAGGTGCGCGAGGCCATCGATTTCGTGGCGGGCGTGCACCCGCGCTTCGACCGCGCCCGCTGCGAGCGCTTCCTGGCCAACACCAAGCTGCAGCCGAAGCAGCGCGTGCGCGAGCTGTCCAAGGGCATGATCGTGCAGCTGCACCTGGCCCTGGTGATGGCCATCGATGCCCGCGTGCTGGTGCTGGACGAGCCGACCCTCGGCCTGGACATCCTGTACCGCAAGGAGTTCTACCAGCGCCTGCTGGAGGACTACTTCGACGAGCAGAAGACGATCATCGTCACCACCCACCAGGTGGAAGAGATCGAGCACATCCTCAGCGACGTGATGTTCATCCGCGATGGCCGCGTAGTGCTCAGCGCGGAAATGGACGAGGTGGGCGAGCGCTACACCGAACTGCTGGTGGGTGCCGACCAGCTGGACAACGCCCGCGCACTGAAGCCGATCGACGAGCGCAGCCAGGCCTTCGGCAAGACCGTGCTGCTGTATGACGGCGTGCCGCGCAGCCAGCTTTCCACCCTGGGCGAGACCCGCAACGCGGGCCTGGCCGATCTGTTCGTCGCTGTCATGAAGGGGACCTACGCATGAATGCCGTCAACCATCCGGTCAGCCCCGCAGGCACCCTGCGCTGGCTTCTCAAGCGCGAATACTGGGAAAACCGCGGCGGCTTCTTCTACGCACCGCTGATCGCCGGCATCGTCTCGCTGCTGATGAGCGCTGTGGGCATCGGCCTGGGCCTGTTCGCCCTGCACCGCGCCGCCCGCGACGGCGGCCTGCACGTCGACGGCGAGAACGTGAACATCAACGGCCTGGACCTGGGTCTGCTGACCCAGAAGATCAGCGCCAAGGACATGGCCGACCTCGGCAACGGCCTGGACCTGACCTTGCTGCTGAGCTCTGCCTGGCCCTTCCTGGTGCTGGCCTTCGTGGTGTTCTTCTACTGCCTGGGCGCCCTGTACGACGACCGCCGCGACCGCAGCATCCTGTTCTGGAAGTCGCTGCCGCTGTCGGACACCCAGACCGTGCTGTCCAAGGTGATCAGCGCCCTGATCGTGGCACCGCTGGTGGCTACCCTGGCCGCCGTCGCCACCATGTTCGGCTTCCTGCTGATCATCAGCATCGTCGCCATCACCCACGGCGGCAGCGCGACCACGCTGATCTGGGGCCCGGCCAGCCCGCTGACCCTGAGCGCCGGCCTGCTCACCGCCATCCCGGTGTACGCGCTGTGGGCGCTGCCGACCGCCGGTTGGCTGCTGCTGTGCTCGGCCTGGGCCAAGAGCAAGCCGTTCCTGTGGGCGGTCATGCTGCCGCTGTTCGCCGGCATCATCGTCAGCACCACCAGGCTGATGCATGTGTTCGACATGACCACCGGCTGGTTCTGGCAGCACATCGTCGGCCGCCTGCTGCTGGGCACGGTGCCGGGCGTGGACCTGGTCTACCGACTCAGCGCGACTGACAAGGCCAGGAACGTCGAGTCGCTGGCCGCGCTGATGAGCCCGGCCGAGCAGCTGAAGACCCTGGCCATGCCCGACCTGTGGATCGGTGCAGCGTTCGGCGTGGCCTTCATCGTCCTGGCCATCGTCCTGCGCAAGCGCGCCGGCGAAATCTGATCCCTTTCCGGAGAGACCACCATGCGTACCCTGCTCGCCTGTAGTGCCCTGTTGCTGCTGTTGCCGCTGTCGGTGCAGGCCGCCGACGCACCGAACTGCAAGTTCTCCGCGCCGCGTTCGCTGAAGCTGGACGCGGCCGGTGCCAAGGCCGTGGTGTTTGAGGTGAACCAGCACGACCTGAAGGTGATCGCCAATGCCGGTGGCGGCCAGCTGGACGGCCGCGCCTGCGCCTCGGACAAGAGCTGGCTGGACCAGCTGGTGCTCGACCAGCGCCGCGAAGGTGACAAGCTGGTGGTCAGCCTGCGCCGCGACGGCCGCAGCGGCCTGAGCATGGGCAACAGCTATGCGTGGCTGGACATCCGCGGCAGCGTGCCGGACAACCTGCCGCTGCAGTTCCGCATCGGCTCCGGCGATGCCAGCATCGACAACGCGCAGTCGCTGAGCATGGACGTGGGCTCCGGTGATGGCATCGCCCGCGGCACCCGCGGCAGCGTCCACGCGGCGGTCGGCTCGGGTGACCTGGACATCGAGGGCGCCGCATCGCTCAACCTGCTCTCGCTGGGCTCGGGCGACGTCAAGGCCCGCACCATCGGTGGCGACGCCGTGGTCGGCACCGTCGGTTCGGGCGACCTGAAGATCAGCGACGTGCGCGGCAACGCCCGCCTGGAGACGGTCGGCTCGGGCGACGTCGACTTCCGCCAGGTGAAGGGCAACGTCGAGATCGGCGTGGTCGGTTCCGGCGACGTGGACATCGACCAGACCGGTGGCAACGTGCACGTGCGCAGCCACGGCTCGGGCGACATCACCGTCACCGGCGCCGGCGGCAACCTGACCGTCGACCACAGCGGCAGCGGCGAGGTCCGCCACCGCGACATCGGCGGCAAGGTCACCCTGCCGCGCGGCAAGTGAGCCATCCATCCATTGCCTTGAGGGGAACGCCATGAACCTGCTGCGCCTGATGCCTGCCGTCCTGCTGTGCCTGCCGCTGATCGCCTGTGGCGGCACCTCGTCCTCGTCGTCCTCCAGCGATGCTTCCGCCACCGACACCTCACCGGGCAAGGCCGTGGCCGATGCCACCGGCGAGATCGGCAAGAGCGTCAAGGAAGCCACCGACAAGGCGCGCGAGGAGATCGCCAAGGGCAACATCAAGATTTCCTCCGACAAGCAGCCCCGCGCCGAGATCACCCCGGATGGCCGCTTCCTGATTGCCGGCAAGGAAGTAGAGACCACACCGGCGCAGCGTCGCCAGCTGCTGGACTACCGCGGCCATATCGCCGGCATCGCCCAGGACGGCATGGAGATCGGCGTGGCCGGTGCCAAGCTCGGCGCCAACGCCGCCAGCGAAGCGATCAAGGGTGTTTTCAGTGGCGACACCGACGGCATCGAGAAGCGCATCAATGCCGAGGCCGAGAAGCTCGAGGCCCAGGCCAAGCAGCTGTGCAACCGCCTGCCGGCGATGCTGGCCAGCCAGCAGGCGCTGGCCCGCGACCTGCCGGCGTTCCAGCCCTACGCGAACATGGACCAGTCCGACATCGACGACTGCGACACCAACAAGGTCGTCAACCGCTGAGCCTGTGACATTTCGCCGCACCTGGCCGGCAACCTGACCCGTCGCCGGCCGCGCCGGGGCGCCCGGGCTTACAATGGCCGCCCCCGATGCACCCGATTGAACCGCCATGAAGAAGCTGTTGCTGCTGCTGGTCGCCCTGCTCTGCCTGGGCCTGGCCGGCTGCGACCAGGACTACCGCAACCACCGCGCCGAGCGCGGCAAGCCCAAGATCTCCGTCAGCGAAAGCATGGTGACCGTGCGTCGCCAGCCGGCGCCGAACATCATCATCCTGCCCGACGGCACGATGAAGGTGGATGAGATCCAGATTCCGCTCAACGATGGCCAGCGGCAGACGCTGCAGACCCTGTTCGGCAAGCTGCAGGTGCTGCGCCAGAACACCCTGGTGGCCGCCCCGGCCGACCCCGACATGCAGCCGGTGAAGATCCAGCCGCCGGAAGGCATGGAGGTGATTCCGCCGGACCTGGTGCAGACCATTCCGGAGTTCAAGGACTACACCGAGACCTTCGGCAACATCGTCGCCGACCGTCGCTGAAACGAAAAACGCCGCCTCGAAGGGCGGCGTTTTCGTTTATCCGGCAATCCGCCGGGCATGGCCCGGCGCTACCCGGTCACGCGATCAGCCGCCGGCGCCACCGCCACCGGCCTGGATGCCACCAGCGGTCAGCGCGGTCGGATCCAGCAGGCGGCGCAGCTCGGCCTCGTCCAGGCCGCTGTCCTGCAGCGCCACATCCAGCACCGGGCGCTGTTCCTTGTAGGCGCGCTTGGCAATCGCCGCGGCCTTCTCATAGCCGATGATCGGGTTCAGCGCGGTTACCAGGATCGGGTTGCGGGCCAGGGCTTCGGCCACGCGGTCCTCGCGCACCTTCAGCCCGGCGATGGCGCTGTCGGCCAGCAGGGTGGACACGTTGGCCAGCAGGCCGATGCCATCGAGCAGGTTCACCGCGATCAGCGGCAGGGTCACGTTGAGCTGGAAATTGCCGGTCTGCCCGGCCACGGTGATCGCGGTGTGGTGGCCGATCACCTGCGCGCAGGCCATCACGGTCGCCTCGGGAATGACCGGATTGACCTTGCCCGGCATGATCGAGCTGCCCGGCTGCAGGGCCGGCAGTTCAATTTCGCCCAGCCCGGCCAGCGGACCGGCATTCATCCAGCGCAGGTCATTGGCGATCTTGATCAGGGCCACCGCCAGCGCATTGAGCTGGCCGGACAGTTCCACGGCATCATCCTGCGATGCCAGGCCTTCGAACTTGTTGTCGGCGCTGTCGAACTTGAAGCCCGTCTGCTGCTTGAGGGCCTTGGCCACCTGCGCGCCAAAGCGCGGGTCGGCATTGATGCCGGTGCCGATGGCGGTGCCACCCAGCGGCAGGCGACGCACGCGCTTGAGGCTGTCCTCGATGCGCTCCTGCGCCGAGGCCAGCTGCGCCGACCACGCACCAAACTCCTGCTCGAAGGTCAGCGGCATCGCATCCATCAGGTGGGTGCGGCCGGTCTTGACCACCTTGCGCAGGCTGCGGCCCTTCTTGTCCAGGGTTTTGCGCAGGTGCACCAGCGCCGGCAGCAGCTGCTCGTGCACGGCCAGCACCGCCGACACGCGCAGTGCGGTCGGGATCACGTCATTGGAGCTCTGCCCCTGGTTGACGTGGTCGTTGGGATGCACCGCGGTCTTGCCCGCCTTGCCGGCACGGTTGGCCAGGGTGGCGATGACCTCGTTGGCGTTCATGTTCGACGAGGTGCCGGAGCCGGTCTGGTAGACATCGATCGGGAAATGCGCGTCCCAGTCACCAGCCGACACTTCGGCGGAGGCCACCTGGATGGCCTTGGCGACGACCGTGGGCAGGTGCCCCAGCTCGGCGTTGACGCCGGCGGCGGCGCCCTTCACCAGGCCCAGGGCACGGATGAAGCCGCGCGGCATGCGCTGGCCCGACACAGGGAAATTCTCGACGGCGCGCTGGGTCTGCGCACCCCACAGGGCGTCAGCGGGCACCTGCAGCTCGCCCATGCTGTCGTGTTCGATACGGAACGTGGAAGTTCCACCCTTGCTTGCAGCTTTGCTCATTGCATCGACTCCGCACTACTTCTGTTGGGGAAAGGGAAGCGGCGGCTGGCAGCGGGTCGCTTCCCGGGGCTGGCGGCTGTGCCAACGATACTCCCTTGTCCGAAGCATGGGACGCCGCCGATGGGTTGCACCATCCGATCGGTAGCGCCGGGCCATGCCCGGCGAGCGCGAAGCGCGGCAGCCCGCAGCGTCGTAGAATATGGCCCCCGCCGCTCGCCCCAGCCCTGCCGACATGTCCGATTACGCCCTGCTCGCCCTGTCCCCGCTCGATGGCCGTTATGCCGGCAAGGTCGATGCCCTGCGCCCGATCTTCTCCGAGTACGGCCTGATCAAGGCCCGCATCACGGTCGAGGTCGAGTGGCTGCTGGCCCTGGGCGCCGAGCCGGGCATCGTCGAACTGGCCGCGTTTTCCGAGGCCGCCACCGCCCGCCTGCGCGCCCTGGCCGCCAACCTCACCCCGGCCCAGGCCGCGCGCGTGAAGGAGATCGAGCGCACCACCAACCATGACGTCAAGGCGGTGGAGTACTTCATCAAGGAACAGCTGAAGGACGACGCCGAGCTGGCCCCGGCGCTGGAATTCGTGCATTTCGCCTGCACCAGCGAGGACATCAACAACCTCAGCTACGGCCTGATGCTGGAACAGGCCCGCCGCGAAGTGCTGCTGCCGAGCCTGGACGGCATCGCCGCCACCCTGCGCACCCTGGCCCACGCCCAGGCCGCACAGCCGATGCTGTCGCGCACCCACGGCCAGACCGCCTCGCCGACCACCCTGGGCAAGGAGCTGGCCAACGTGGTCGGCCGCCTGGAGCGCCAGCGCCGGCAGATCGCCGCGGTCGAGCTGACCGGCAAGATCAACGGTGCGGTGGGCAACTACAACGCCCACGTCGCCAGCTACCCGGCGGTGGACTGGCCGGCCTTCGCCGAGCGCTTCGTGACCAGCCTGGGCCTGGTGTTCAACCCGTACACCACGCAGATCGAGCCGCACGACAACATCGCCGAAATCGGCGATGCCGCGCGCCGCGCCAACATCATCCTGATCGACCTGGCCCGCGACATCTGGGGCTACATCTCGCTGGGCTACTTCAAGCAGCGACTGAAGGAAGGCGAAGTCGGTTCGTCGACGATGCCGCACAAGGTCAACCCGATCGATTTCGAGAATGCCGAGGGCAACTTCGGCATCGCCAACGCGCTGTTCGAGCACTTTAGCGCGAAGCTGCCGATCAGCCGCTGGCAGCGTGACCTGACCGATTCCACGGTGCTGCGTGCGCTGGGCACCGCCTTCGGCCACGGCCAGGTGGCGCTGGATTCGCTGGCCAAGGGCCTGGGCAAGCTGGAAGTGAACCCGCAGCGCCTCGATGCCGATCTGGACGCGGCCTGGGAAGTGCTGGCCGAGGCCGTGCAGACGGTGATGCGCCGCCACGGCCTGCCGAACCCGTACGAGCAGCTGAAGGCGCTGACCCGTGGCCAGGGCATCACCGCGGAGTCGATGCGGGCGTTCGTGGAGACGCTGGCGCTGCCGGAAGATGCCAAGCAGTCACTGCGTGAGATGACCCCGGGGAGTTACACGGGTCTGGCTGAGGCGCTGGCGAAGAAGATCTAAGGGGTTTTCCTTGCGGCGGCGGCCGCGTGCGCTGCCTGCGGCAGGCAAAGGCAACGGCAACGGCAACATAAACGTCAAGAGCGGCTCTGGATTGCTGCTAGCTGGGTGGGGCAGGTTCCGGTGACGGATCGAAGAGCGTTGGGTTGTCGGGACGGAATTTGAAAGAGGGACGCGGCTTCGCCGCGCCTCTCTTTGTTTTTCGGCGCTGTTGTAGAGCCGAGCCTGTGCTCGGCTGCTCTTCGCATGGACAATGGCAAGCCGAGCGTGGGCTCGGCTCTACACGAGCAAGCGCAGCGCGCGACCCGCGTTGCCTTTGCTTTTCTTCTTCCATTCCGTGGCGGGCCGCGCAGGAAACTGTCAGGGGCCGGGCGGGTGGGCTGCGCGGGGGCGTGAGCCGCATGGATGCGGCGACCGAGCTTACATGGACGTACTTGCAGCGTCCCCCGCGCGGCCCACTCGCCCGGCCCAGCCCATGAAGCCGGTCGACTAACAGTCGAGCCCAAAACACCGCCACGAGGGGCTCCGCCGCTGGCCGGAACCCCGCGACAAAGCACCGCACGTGCGCAATCCCAACGAACGTCGGACAATGGACCCCTCGGCGGCCCGCCACGCCGCCCCTCCCGCTTTCCGCTGCAAGGAATCCCCCATGGCCGCCCGCAAGTCCACCGCTCCCCTCATCGAAATCACCGCCCGACCCGGCAAGCCGCTGGGCATGGCCCCGGCCACCTTCCTGCGCGACTTCTGGCAGAAGCGCCCGCTGCTGATCCGCAACGCCTTCCCCGATTTCCGGACCCCGGTGCAGCCGGAAGACCTGGCCGGGCTGGCCTGCGAGGAAGGCGTGCTGGCGCGCCTGATCCAGCACGACAAGGCCCAGGACGGCTGGCGCGTGCGCAGCGGCCCGTTCCAGGAAGACGTGTTCCCCGCCCTGCCCGACCACGACTGGACCCTGCTGGTGCAGGACGTCGACAAGTGGGACCCGGACGTGCGCGCGCTGATCGAACACTTCAACTTCCTGCCGCGCTGGCGCATGGATGACGTGATGATCAGCTTCGCCGCCACCGGTGGCTCGGTCGGTGCCCACGTCGACCAGTACGACGTGTTCCTGCTGCAGGCCCACGGCCACCGCCGCTGGCAGATCGACGCCAGCGAATCGATCAAGGGCAAGCGCCCGCCGCTGGGCTTCCGCCCGGACGTGGAACTGAAGCTGCTGCAGGTGTTCAAGCCCACCCACGACTGGGTGCTGGCGCCGGGCGACATGCTGTACCTGCCGCCGAACGTGCCGCACCACGGCGTGGCCGAGGATCCCTGCCTGACCTTCTCCTTCGGCATGCGCGCGCCGGCCTCGGCCGAGCTGATCAGCGACTACCTGGACACCCTCATCGCTGATGCCGACGAGAACATCCGCTACCAGGACCCCGACCTGAAGGTGCCGGCCGACCCGAACGAAATCGACACGGTGGCGATGGCGCGGGTGATCACCGCGCTCAACGCCATCCGCATGAACGACCCGGAGAAGCTGGGTGACTGGTTCGGCCGCTTCATCACCACCTACCGCGCAGCGGGCGAAGTGATGGCCCACCAGGCCGCTCCGGGACCGGAGGAAGTAGTCCAGGCCCTGGCCTCGGGCCTGCTGCTGCAGCGCCACCCGTGGGCGCGCCTGGCCTGGCGCCGGGCCAAGCGTGGCGCCAGCCTGTATGTCAGCGGCCAGGATTTCGCCCTGCCGGTGAAGGACGCGCAGCGCCTGGCCGGTGCCGAGCAGCTCGACGCGGCGGCCTACCGTGGCCTGTCCGACAAGGGGCGCGTGGTGCTGCAGCAGCTGCTGGTCGGCGGCGTGTTCCAGCTGATCGACCCGAACGAGGTGTTTGACGCCGAGGACGAGGACGAAGGCGAGGACGCCGCGGTGCTGGGCGAAGTGATCGAGGGCCACGATCAGGTGGCCGAACTCGACGACGAAGTGGTCTCCGACGACGTGCACACCGTGACCGTCCACGACGACGGCATCGAGGTCATCGTCAACTTCGAAGACCACGACGAAGACGACAGCGACGCAGGTCGCGCCTGAGCCATGGCCACGATCCGGGTCCAGCAGGTCAGCCACGCCGACGCCCACGTCGCCATCCACGACGTGCGGCAGCGGGTGTTCGTGCAGGAGCAGGGCATCGCCGCCGAACTGGAGCGTGATGCGCTGGATCCGGTCTGCGCCCACGTGCTGGCCCTGGACGCCGACGGCCAGCCCGTCGGCACCGGCCGCCTGGCCCCCGATGGCCGCATCGGCCGCATGGCGGTGCTGGCCAGCCTGCGCAACCAGGGCGTTGGCGAGGCCCTGCTGGAGGCGCTGGTGCAGGCCGGCCGCCAGCTCGGCCTGGCCGAGGTGCACCTGCACGCGCAGCTGTCGGCGCGTGATTTCTACGCCCGCCGGGGCTTCCTGCCCGAAGGCGATGTATTCGAGGAGGCCGGCATCGGCCACCAGCAGATGCGCCTCCGGCTGGGCGTGGCCAGTGCCATCCACAGCCGCGCCGAGGCAGTGGCCATCACTACGGCCATCATTCACCGCGCCCGTCGCCAGCTGTGGCTGCACAGCCGCCAGCTCGACCCCGGCCTGCTGGATGCGCCCCCGGTGCAGGCGGCCCTGCGCCGCTTCGTGACCGCCCGCCACGACAAGCAGCTGCGGGTGATCGTGCACGATGCGGCCGCGATTGCCGCTGCCGGCTCCCCGCTGCTGGCCCTGGCCCAGCGCCTGCCAAGCGTGATCCAGTTCCGCGAGGTCAGCGATCCGACCGACCGTGCGCTGGCCTCGGCCTGCCTGGTCAATGACGCGGGCGACTTCTACTTTCGTCTTATCGGCCACCGCCTGGACGGCGAAGCCGGGATCGCGCTGCCCGCACGTTCGCAGCCGTTCGAGCAGCAATTGCAGCGCGTCTGGGACCGTTCGCGCGATTGCAGCGAACTGCGCGCGCTCGGCATCTGAGCGCGCTGTCCCGGACAAACCTGTCTGGGAGCGACACCGGGGGACGCGCAATGCCGCTGGCGGTGCCCCTTCGTGTCCGGATGGGGGTACAATTTGGCCGTTTGAACGCGCCCGTGCAGGGCTATTCATCTTCCTGCAGGGTCCTTCTGAAGCCATACCCCACAAAGCGAATCAGCACCCTCCATCGTGGACAATCAACTGAAGCAGTTTGCGCAATCTTCGCAACTCGCCGGCGGCAACGCCTCCTATGTCGAGGACCTGTACGAGCAGTACCTGGTCTCCCCGGATAGTGTCGATCCCAAATGGAAAACCTACTTCGACGGCTTCAAGGGCCGTGAAGCAGGCGACATTCCGCACTCGGCCGTCATCTCCCACATTGCGGACGCGGCCAAGGATGCGCTGAAAGCCGGCACCGGCACGGGTGCAGGCGACGAGCGTGAGCGCAATGTCGGTCGTCTGATCACTGCCTACCGTTCGCGCGGCCACCTTGATGCACGCCTGGATCCGCTGGGCCTGACCGCGCCGGTCAACACCCCGGACCTGGGCCTGCCGTTCCACAGCCTGTCCGACGGCGATCTCAACAGCGAGTTCAGCACCGGCGGCGTCGGCGGCCAGCCGCGCATGAAGCTGCGCGACCTGCTGGCGCGCCTGAAGGCGACCTACACCGGCTCGATCGGTGCAGAGTTCATGCACATCGCCGAAGTCGAGCAGCGCCAGTGGATCTACAAGAAGCTGGAACTGGCCGGTGGCAACTACCAGCTGGACGCTGACACCCAGCGCCGCACGCTGGAGCGCCTGACCGCCGCCGAAGGCCTGGAGCGTTACCTGCACACCAAGTACGTCGGCCAGAAGCGCTTCTCGCTGGAAGGCGGCGACTCGCTGATCCCGATGATGGACACCATCATCCGCAGCGCCGGCAAGGATGGCGTCAAGGACGTGGTCGTCGGCATGGCCCACCGTGGCCGCCTGAACGTGCTGGTCAACACCCTCGGCAAGAACCCGCGCAAGCTGTTCGACGAGTTCGAAGGCAAGTTCGAGCACGACGAGCACGCCTCGGCCGGCGACGTGAAGTACCACATGGGCTTCTCGGCCGACGTGGCCACCGACGGTGGCCCGGTGCACCTGGCGCTGGCGTTCAACCCCTCGCACCTGGAAATCGCCGACCCGGTCGTTGCCGGTTCCGTGCGCTCGCGCCAGGAGCGCCGCAAGGACACCGCCCGCAAGCAGGTCATGCCGATCCTCATCCACGGCGACGCGGCCTTCTCCGGCCAGGGCGTGGTCATGGAGCTGTTCCAGATGTCGCAGGCCCGCGGCTTCGCCGTCGGCGGCACCGTGCACATCGTGGTCAACAACCAGGTCGGCTTCACCACCTCCAACCCTCTGGATACGCGCTCCACGCGCTATGCCACCGACGTGGCGAAGATGATCGCCGCCCCGGTGCTGCACGTGAACGGCGATGATCCGGAAGCGGTCGTGTTCGCCGCGCAGCTCGCCTTCGAGTTCCGCCAAAAGTTCGCCAAGGACGTGGTCATCGACCTGATGTGCTACCGCCGTTGGGGCCACAACGAGGCTGACGAACCGGCGATCACCCAGCCGCTGATGTACCAGGTGATCCGCAAGCACCCGACCACCCGCGAGCTGTACGCCGAGCAGCTGGAAAAGGCCGGCGTGATCGCCGCCGGCGCCGGCAAGGCGATGGTCGATGCGTACCGCGACAAGCTGGACGGTGGCGAAGTGACCACCGAACTGGCCAAGGTCGAGAAGACCCCGCCGACCAGCCCGCTGTTCGTCGATTGGCCGAAGCTGCTGGAAGGCAAGCTGTCCGATGAGATCTCCACCAAGGTGGACAAGGACAAGCTGGTCGAGCTGGCCAAGCTGATCAACACCGTGCCGGAAGAAGTGCAGCTGCACTCGCGCGTGTCGAAGGTCTACGACGACCGCCGCAAGATGGCCGCTGGCGAGATCCCGGGCGACTGGGGCTTTGCCGAGAACCTGGCCTACGCCACCCTGCTGGACGAGGGCAATGCCCTGCGCCTGGTCGGCCAGGACGTCGGCCGCGGCACCTTCACCCACCGCCACGCGATCCTGCACGACCAGAAGACCGACAACTACTACCTGCCGCTGCGGCAGCTGGTGGATTCGCCGGAGAAGGCCACCATCATCGATTCGCTGCTGAGCGAAGAAGCGGTGATGGCCTACGAGTACGGTTTCTCGACTACCGATCCCAACACCCTGTGCATCTGGGAAGGCCAGTTCGGCGACTTCGCCAACGGCGCCCAGGTGGTGATCGACCAGTTCATCGCTGCCGGCGAAGCCAAGTGGGGGCGTATCACCGGCCTGACCCTGCTGCTGCCGCACGGCTATGAAGGTCAGGGTCCGGAACACAGCTCGGCGCGCCTGGAGCGCTTCCTGCAGCTGTGCGCGCTGGAGAACATGCTGGTCGTGGTTCCGTCCACCCCGGCACAGGCCTTCCACATGCTGCGCCGCCAGCAGCACCTGACCACCCGCAAGCCGCTGGTGGTGATGTCGCCCAAGTCGCTGCTGCGCCACAAGCTGGCCGTGTCGACCCTGGACGAGCTGGCCAACGGCGAGTTCCAGCACCTGATCGGCGACGCCAATGCCGATGCCAAGAAGGTCAAGCGCGTGGTGCTGTGCTCCGGCAAGGTCTACTACGACCTGCTGGAAGACCAGACCAAGCGTAGCCAGGACGACGTCGCGATCATCCGCGTGGAACAGCTGTACCCGTTCCCGCGTGCGCTGCTGGCTGCCGAACTGAAGAAGTACGGCAAGGCCACCGACGTGGTGTGGACGCAGGAAGAACCGCAGAACCAGGGTGCGTGGTACCAGATCCGCCACCACCTGCAGTTCTGCCTGGCCGATGGCCAGAACCTGCACTACGCCGGTCGCGCACGTTCGGCTTCGCCGGCTGCCGGTCACATGGCTGACCACGTCCGCGAACAGCAGCAGCTGGTCGCCGATGCACTGGTCAACCCGTTCAACGACACGTTCGCTGAATAATTCCTCCCCCTATTTAGAAGACAAACCAGGAAGCTCCCGCAATGGCCACCGAAGTCAAAGCCCCGGTACTGCCCGAATCCGTCGCCGACGGCACCATCGCCACCTGGCACAAGAAGGTGGGCGACGCCGTCAAGCGCGACGAAAACCTGCTTGACCTGGAAACCGACAAGGTCGTCCTGGAAGTGCCGTCGCCGGTCGATGGCGTGATCAAGGAGATCAAGTTCAAGGAAGGCGACACCGTGACCTCCAGCCAGGTCGTGGCGATCATCGAAGAAGGCGCCGTGGCGGCTGCCCCGGCTCCGGCCGCTGAAGCCGCTCCGGCTGCAGCCGCTGCCCCGGCCGCCGCTGCCCCGGCCGCTGCCGCCGCTCCGGCCCCGGCTGCCAAGTCGGCTGCCGACACCCTGCCGCCGGGTGCCCGCTTCACCGCCATCACCGAAGGCGTGAACCCGGCTGACGTCGACGGCACCGGCCGTCGCGGCGCCGTGACCAAGGAAGACATCGTCAACTTCGCCCGCAACGGCGGCGCCGGCAAGGCCGGTGGCGCACGTCCGGAAGAACGCGTGCCGATGACCCGCATCCGCAAGCGCATCGCCGAGCGCCTGATGGAGTCGAAGAACTCCACCGCCATGCTGACCACCTTCAACGAAGTCGACCTGTCCAAGGTGTCGGCCGCGCGCAAGGACCTGCAGGACGAGTTCGTCAAGGCACACGGCATCAAGCTGGGCTTCATGAGCTTCTTCGTGAAGGCCGCTGCCAACGCCCTGCAGCGCTTCCCGCTGGTCAACGCCTCGATCGACGGCGACGACATCATCTACCACGGCTATTCGGACATCTCGATCGCCGTGTCCACCGAGAAGGGCCTGGTCACCCCGGTCCTGCGCAACGTCGAGCGCATGTCGTTCGCCGACATCGAAAAGACCATTGCCGACTACGCCAAGAAGGCGCGTGACGGCAAGCTGGGCCTGGACGAACTGCAGGGCGGCACCTTCACCGTGACCAACGGCGGCACCTTCGGTTCGCTGCTGTCGACCCCGATCATCAACCCGCCGCAGAGCGCCATCCTGGGCATGCACGCCATCAAGGAGCGTCCGATCGCCCAGAACGGCCAGGTCGTGATCGCGCCGATGATGTACCTGGCCCTGTCCTACGACCATCGCATCATCGATGGCAAGGACTCGGTGCAGTTCCTGGTGGACATCAAGAACCAGCTGGAAAACCCGGGCCGCATGCTGTTCGGCCTGTAAGAGACCTCCCGCCCCTCCGCGCCCGCGCGGAGGGGTTCTGGTAATGCATCAAGGAATAATTCAATGGCTGAACAATTCGACGTCGTCGTCATCGGTGCAGGCCCGGCCGGTTACCACGCTGCCATCCGCGCGGCACAGCTGGGCCTGAAGACCGCCTGCATCGACGCAGCGCTGGGCAAGGACGGCAAGCCGGCCCTGGGCGGCACCTGCCTGCGCGTGGGCTGCATCCCGTCCAAGGCGCTGCTGGATTCCTCGCGCCAGTTCTGGAACATGGGCCACATCTTTGGCGACCACGGCATCAGCTTCAAGGATGCCAAGATCGACGTCGAAGCGATGGTTGGCCGCAAGGACAAGATCGTCAAGCAGTTCACCGGCGGCATCGCCATGCTGTTCAAGGCCAACAAGGTCGCCACTTACTACGGTTTCGGTGAACTGCAGCCGGGCAACGTGGTCAAGGTGAAGCAGCACGACGGTACGGAAGTCGAGCTGAAGGGCACCAATGTCATCATCGCCGCCGGTTCGGATTCGATCGAACTGCCGTTCGCCAAGTTCGACGGCGACACCATCGTCGACAACGTCGGCGGCCTGGACTTCACCGAAGTGCCGAACCGCCTGGCGGTGATCGGCGCCGGCGTGATCGGCCTGGAACTGGGCAGCGTGTGGAAGCGCCTGGGCGCTGAAGTCACCATCCTGGAAGCACTGCCGGAATTCCTGGCCGTGGCCGACGCCGAAGTGGCCAAGACCGCTGCAAAGGAATTCAAGAAGCAGGGCCTGGACATCCGCCTCGGTGCCAAGGTCTCCAAGACCGAGATCACCGGCAAGGGCAAGAAGAAGGAAGTCGTTGTCACCTACACCGACAGCGAAGGCGAGAAGACCCTGACCGTGGACAAGCTGCTGGTGGCCGTCGGCCGTCGCGCCGCCACCAAGGGCCTGCTGGCCGAAGGCACCGGTGTCAAGGTCAACGAGCGTGGCCAGATCGAAGTCGACGCGCACTGCCACACCGGCGTCAACGGCGTCTGGGCGGTCGGCGACTGCGTGCGCGGCCCGATGCTGGCGCACAAGGGCTTCGAGGAAGGCATCGCGGTTGCCGAACTGATCGCCGGCCTGCCGGGCCACGTCAACTTCGACACCATCCCGTGGGTCATCTACACCGAGCCGGAACTGGCATGGGTCGGCAAGACCGAAGCCCAACTGAAGGCCGAGGGCGTCCCGTACAAGGCCGGCAGCTTCCCGTTCGCCGCCAACGGTCGCGCCGTGGCGATGATCGAGCCGGCAGGCTTCGTGAAGATCCTGGCCCACGCCGAAACCGATCGCATCCTCGGCATGCACCTGGTCGGCGCCAACGTCTCCGAACTGGTGCACGAAGGTGTACTGACGATGGAGTTCAGCGGTTCGGCCGATGACTTGGCCCGCATCTGCCACGCCCACCCCTCGCTGTCGGAAGTGGTCCACGACGCGGCGATGGCGGTCAGCAAGCGCGCCATCCACAAGGCGAACTGATCTGCATCATGGCCCGCCGGCAACGGGTTCATGCTGATCCGGATGCGCCGTTGTAGAGCCGAGATCCTATGTTCGTGGTCAAGCCTGTTGGAAGCAGGCTTGGCCTACCTTCAGCATGGCTGGGTCGAATTCCTTGCCACTCTTGAATACGCCCCACGCAATCCTGGCCAGTTTTC
>NZ_VYKI01000016.1:0-48734 GCF_008710035.1 Stenotrophomonas cyclobalanopsidis
GTGGGTCCGGTTGAGGGGGACGCTGCAAGTACGTCCATGTAAGCTCGGTCGCCGCATCCATGCGGCTCACGCCCCCTCAACCGGACCCACCCCGCCTTCGACAGTTTTCCGCGATCTGTCAGAGCGGCGTTCTGCTCTGGTGGCTGCCGGTTCGGCACCCACCAACAGCCACGTGAACCTCCCCTCCATCCCACGGAATGCTGCTCTGGCTTTTGACGTCAGGTTGCCGGCCAGCGGCCGGCACTACCGCAGATGCAGGGCTGCAAGCCCTGCCGATACCCTTACACTCACTACCGCCTCCCAACTGCCCACCTGCATGAACCTTCCGCTGCACTTCGGCCTGCTCGGCTCCCTCGAAGCCGGTGCCATCGCCCTGCTGGTCGGGCTGCTGGTGTACTTCCTCTGGCATCACCTGTGCCGCGGGTTGCGCTGGTCCATGGGCCATGCCATTGGCTGGGCCTGCGTGTTCTCCGTCGCCATCTCCGCCGGCATCGACATGTGGAAGCTGTTCTACATGGGCATCGTCCGCCTGGAATCGCCGCTGTATGCGCGCATCTTCCTCTCTACCATCCACGACCCCAACGAACTGGGAAGCCGTGTGGTGCTGGAAATCGCCGGCGCGCTCTCCGGTGTGGCGCTGGGATGGGTCCTGTTCAGTTCGCGGTCAGCCGCGCGAAACGTCGATTGACGCAGGTTTTTCGTTGCGTGCCGGTTAAATCCGGCCGCACTGAATGTGCATCTTATGGACCGCTCACTTTGCCCTAACCACCGCGCTAACCCATGCGCGATGGAGAGTGGTTAACCAGCTGTATGCACGCCGGTCGCGGCCCAAAATCGATTCAGAAACGCGGTGGCAGGGTAGGTGCCGTGCGGAGACAACACCCCGCGCTCCACCACCCCAAGGAGATCCACCTGATGACTATTCGCAACCGCAAGCCCCTGCTCGCCCTGATCGTTGCCGCCGGTAGTGTGCTGGCCGTCCCGGCCATGGCGCAGAGCGCCCAGCAGCAGGCAGCCCAGGCACAGAATCAGGCGGCGCAGGCCCAGCAGTCGGCTGCTCAGGCGGGCCAGGCGGCTGACCAGGCCTCCAGTGCGGCTGCTTCGGCGCAGGCACAGGCCAGTGGCGGCGGCCAGACCTGGGCCAGCATCGATACCGATGGCAACGGCACCATCAGCAAGTCCGAGGCGCAGGTGAACGCGGGCTTGGCCCAGGTGTTCGACCAGGCCGATACCAACAAGGACGGCGAGCTCAGCGCCGATGAGTACAAGGCCTTCGTGGCCGCCCAGCAGGCCGGGGCGGGTGCCGGCGGCGGCAACTGATCGCTGTTGAATGAAACCGGTTGATCGAATCCGGTTGTGTTCGGGGCAACCGGTGCATGGGGCCCGGGCGGCGAAGGCCGCCCGGGTTTTTGTTGCCCTCGCCACCCCTGTATCCTTGCCGCATGAACGCCTCCACGCCTGCGCGCTCGCGCGCCATCGGCCTGGTCGGTTTTGACGGTGACGACACGCTGTGGAAGAGCGAGGACTATTACCGCAAGGCCGAGCAGGACTACCTGGACCTGCTGTCGCGCTACGTCGACGTGCACGACACCCAGACCGCCCGCCACCTGCTGGAAGTGCAGCAGCGCAACCTGGCCGTGTTCGGCTACGGGGTGAAGGGCATGGTCCTGTCGATGATCGAAGCGGCCATCGACATCACCGGCCAGCGCATCGACGCCAAGGACATCCAGCGCATGCTGGATATCGGCCATGACACCCTGCGCCACCCGGTCGATCTGATCGACGGCGTGCGCGAATCGGTGGCGGCCATCGCCGAGCAGTACCCGGTGGTGCTGATCACCAAGGGCGATTTGTTTCACCAGGAGGCCAAGATCAAGGTGGCCAAGCTGCACGAGCTGTTCCCGCGCATCGAGATCGTCTCCGAGAAGGACCCGGAAACCTACGCCCGCGTGCTGTCCGAATTCGATCTGCCGATGCAGCAGTTCGTGATGGTGGGCAACTCGCTGCGCTCGGATATCGAGCCGGTGGTCACCCTCGGCGGCTGGGGCATCCACACCCCGTACGCGGTCACCTGGGCGCACGAAACCCAGCATGGCGTGGCCGACGACGAGCCGCGCATGGTCACCGCCGATACCGCCTGGGATTGGCCGGCCGCGCTGGCAGCGATCGAGGCCAAGGCTGCTGCAGGGGCCTGACAGGGCCCGGCGGCTGCGGCAGAATCGGGGCATGAACCGTTCCTCGACCCTGGTGCGCTCGACCCTGCTGCTGTCGCTCCTGCTGCTGGCGCCGGCCACCGTGCTGGCCCAGCAGACCGCCGAACGTTCGGCGGCCTACACGGTGGAAACCGGTGATCGCTGGTTGGATGCCCAGCTGCAGGACATCAACCACTACGCCGAGCGCTACCCCGATGCCTTCCTCGACGAGGTATCGCGCTACGCCAACGTGCCGCGCGGCTATGTCAGCGCGCTGTTCACCACCCATGGCTGGCAGGCCGGCGATATCTACTTTGCCTGCTTCTGGGCCAAGGCCAGCGGCCAGACCTGCCGCGACAGCGTGCGCGCCTTCAGCCAGAACCCGGAAGGGGGCTGGGAAGCGGTGGTCACGCGCATGCCGGTGAAACCGGACGGAGCAGTCGAGCAAGCTCGACTCTACAGATCGGTGCGCCACGCCATCGTGGCCAGCTACGAGCACTGGGACCGGCCGATCACCCTCGACGCCACCCTGAAGCGCCAGCTGAAGCGGTAGCGCCGGGCCATGCCCGGCGCGCGCGCCGCGCGGCCTGGGAGCCCGCCGGGCTGGGCCCGGCGCTACCGATGGTGTTCCCAGCGAGCGGCGGCGACAATACGGCTCTCGCCGTTCCCATTCCCGCATTCGAGTGACTGATGAGCGCCTCTTTCGTTTCGCCTGATGTGATCCGCCGCCTGTTCGCCCAGGCCATGTCCCGCATGTACCGCACCGAAGTGCCGCTGTACGGCACGCTGGTGGAACTGGTGGAGCGGATCAACGCGGAGGTGCTTGCGCAGGACCCGGCGCTGGACGCGCAGCTGCAGCGCAACGACGAACGCGCACGCCTGGACGAAGAACGCCACGGGGCCATCCGCGTCGGCACCCCGCAGGAACTGGCCACGCTGCGCCGCCTGTTCGCGGTCATGGGCATGTTCCCGGTGGCCTATTACGATCTGTCGGTGGCCGGCGTGCCGGTGCATTCCACCGCGTTCCGCCCGCTCACCGGCGCGGCCCTGGCGCAGAACCCGTTCCGCGTGTTCACCTCGCTGCTGCGCCTGGAGCTGATCGAAGACGAAGCGCTGCGCACCGAGTCCGCACGCATCCTTGAACGCCGCCGCATCTTCACCGAGGGCGCGCTGGCGCTGATCGACCAGGCCGAGCGTGACGGTGGCCTGTCGCAGGCCGATGCCGAGCGCTTCGTTGCCGAGGCGCTGGAAACCTTCCGCTGGCACGGCGATGCCACCGTCGACCTGCCCACCTACCACGCGCTGCACGATGCGCACCGGCTGGTGGCCGACGTGGTCAGCTTCCGCGGCCCGCACATCAACCACCTCACCCCGCGTACGCTCGATATCGACGCCGCGCAGGCGGCGATGATCGAGCACGGCATGGCCGCCAAGGCGGTGATCGAAGGCCCGCCGCGCCGCGCCTGCCCGATCCTGCTGCGGCAGACCAGCTTCAAGGCGCTGGAAGAGGCGGTGCATTTCCCCGGTGGCGAGGGCGGTGCCGCTGGCACGCATACCGCGCGCTTCGGCGAGATCGAGCAGCGCGGCCTAGCGCTGACCCCGAAGGGGCGCGCGCTGTACGACCAGCTGCTGGCGCAGGCGCGCGATGCCGGCGGCGCCGGCAGCACCGGTGGTGACTACGGCCAGCGCCTGCAGGCGGTGTTCGCCAGTTTCCCCGATGACCACGACACCCTGCGCCAGGAAGGGCTGGGCTACTACCGCTACCAGCTGACCGATGCCGGCCGCGCCGCGCCCGAGCGCGTGGCCGACCTGCCGGCCGAAGTGCTGGTGGCCGCCGGCCTGGCCACGGCCGACCCGATCGTCTACGAGGATTTCCTGCCGGTCAGCGCCGCGGGCATCTTCCAGTCCAACCTGGGCGGTGAAGAGCAGCGTGCCTATGCCGCACATGCCAACCGCGAAGCGTTCGAGCAGGCGATGGGCGTGGCGGTGAACGACGAGTTCGAGATCTACGAGCGGCTGCAGGCGGAATCGCTGGCGGCGCTGCGTATCGCGTGATGCGTGCCGTGTGGAGCCGAGCATGGGCTCGGCTCCCCGGAACCGGATCTCAGCCCTTCATCGTGCCGGTATCCAGCCAACGCTGGTGCCACGACAGCGCTTCCGGCAGCAGGTGCGGGGTGTGCTTGCCGTAGCTTTCGCGGCTGGCACGGTCGAAGTAATCCTGCAGCTGCGGGCGGAAATCCGGGTGTGCGCAGTTGTCGATCAGCACCTGCGCGCGCTTGCGCGGGGTCAGGCCACGCAGATCGGCCAGGCCCTGTTCGGTCACGATCACCGACACGTCGTGCTCGGTGTGGTCGACATGGCTCACCATCGGGGTGATGGCCGAGATCGTGCCGTTCTTCGCCGTGGACGGGCTGAGGAACGCCGACAGGAAACCATTGCGCGCGAAGTCGCCCGAACCGCCGATGCCGTTCATGATCCGCGTGCCCATCACGTGCGTCGAATTGACGTTGCCGTAGATGTCCACTTCGATCATGCCGTTCATGCCGATGCAGCCGAGGCGGCGCACCAGTTCGGGGTGGTTGGAGATTTCCTGCGTGCGCATGATGATGCGCTCGCGGTAGAAATCGATGTGCTCCTTGAACGTCTCGTTGGCCTGCGGGCTCAGCGCGAAGCCGGTGCATGAGGCATAGCTCAGCACGCCGTCGCGCAGCAGGTCGAGCATGCCGTCCTGGATCACCTCGGTGAACGCGGCCAGATCGCGGAAACCGCTCCTGGCCAGGCCGGCCAGCACCGCGTTGGGAATATTGCCCACGCCCGACTGCAGCGGCAGCAGGTTCGGCGGCAGGCGGCCCTTCTTCACTTCGTGCTGCAGGAACTCGATCAGGTGCGAAGCGATCTGCTCGCTGGTCGCATCGATCGGGCTGAACGGGCTGTTGCGGTCCGGGCCATTGGTGCGCACCACGGCCACGATCTTGTCCGGGTCGCAGCGCAGCGCGGTATCGCCGATGCGGTCGTTGGCATTGACCAGCGGAATCGGCTTGCGGTGCGGCGGCAGCGCGGTGCCGTAGTAGATGTCATGCATGCCGTCAACGCCGGCCGGCTGCCACTCGTTGACCTCGACGATGACCTTCCTGGCCAGGTCCAGCCAGGTCTTGTTGTTGCCCACCGAGGTGGAGGGCACCAGCGAGCCGTCCTCGCGGATGGCCGACACTTCGATCACCGCCGTGTCGATCTCGCCGTAGAAGCCGAACCAGACGTGCTGGGCGACGTGGCTGAGGTGGATGTCGATGTAATCCAGCTTGCCCTCGTTGATGCGGTTGCGCGCATCCGGGTCGCTCTGGAAGGGCATGCGCATGGCGATGCCATCGGCCTTGGCCAGCGCGCCATCGAGTTCCGGTGCGGTCGAGGCGCCGGTCATCAGCTTGATCTGGAAGGGCAGGCCCTGGGCGTGCACCGTCTCGATGCGGCGGGCAAGTTCGACGGGGACGGCCTTGGGGTAACCGGAGCCGGTGAAGCCGCTCATGGCGACGGTTTCACCGGGCTGGATCAGCGCGGCTGCGGCCTCGGCGGAGACCACGCGGTCACGGAGACGCGCGTTGGCGATGCGATCAACAGACATGACGACACGTGTTTCAGGGGGGAAGCCCGATTATCGGCCATCCCCCGCCGTACGGGGGCTGCGACCTTCGTGGAATGGCTTTTCCGTACGGCGGGCTACCATACCCACCAGTTCTGTTTTGCAGTGCAGCGTGCAATGTCCTTCCGCATTCCGCAGGATGGCCCTGCATCCCGACGTGGGGGAGGGAGCAGAGCCCGCTGGCAGTTCGCTGCAAGCGGGCTTTTTTATTGCCTGACGCCCAAGCTGAATAGGCCAGGCGGCATTGCCGGTAGAGTCGAGCTCGCTCGACTGCTCTGGAAAGGCCAGTCGAGCAAGCTCGACTCTACGCGTACCCCTGCCGGCCAGCGGCCGGCACTACCGGGTCGCGCCCCGGCCGGGTCGATACAATCAGGCCATGACCCTCGCCCCCGCCGCACTGCCCGCCATCCTGCAGCCCCTGGTCGACCGCGCGCTGGCGCGTTTGGCCCACGTCCTGCCCGAGCCCATCCCCGCCGCGCTGCAGGCGCCGCTGGCCCGTCTGGCGGTGGCCAGCGATTTCGCCCTGGACACCCTCGTGCGCCAGCCGGGGCTGCTGGCCCACCTGGCCCAGCCCGGCTGCCCGCCGCTGCCGGCCCCCGTGCTCGACCCGCAGCAGCCCAGCGACTGGCCGGCGCAGCTGCGGCGCTGGCGTGCGGCCATGTCCACCCGCCTGGTCTGGCGCGATCTGGCCGGCCTGGACGACGTACCGCAGACCCTGGCCGGCGCCACCACGCTCGCCGAGGACTGCCTGCGCCTGGCGCTGGATGCCCTGCAGCAGGAATTCGCCCAGCGCCACGGCGTCATCCGCGGTGACGACGGCCAGCCGATGCAGCTGGTGGTGTTCGGCCTCGGCAAGCTGGGCGGTGGCGAGCTCAACTTCAGTTCCGATATCGACCTGGTCTACGCCTACGCGCAGGGCGGCGAATCCGATGGCCCGCGCCCGCTGGCCGCCGAGGAATACTTCGCCCGCCTCGGCCAGCGCCTGGCCAAGCTGCTGGACGACACCACCGTCGATGGCTTCAGCCACCGCGTCGATCTGCGCCTGCGCCCGTTCGGCAGCGCCGGCCGCGTCGCGCTGTCGTTCGCGGCGATGGACCAGTACTTCCAGCGCGAGGGTCGCGACTGGGAGCGCTATGCCTGGCTGAAGGCGCGCGCGGTGGCCGGCGACATCGCCGCCGGTGAAGCGTGGCTGCAGACCCTGCGCCCGTTCGTCTACCGCCGCTATCTGGATTTCACCGCGCTGGATGGCCTGCGCGAGATGAAGGCGGCGATCACCGCCGAAGTCGCGCGCCGCGAGCTGCACGAAGACATCAAGCGCGGCGCCGGTGGCATCCGCGAAATCGAGTTCCTGTGCCAGGCGCTGCAGCTGATCCGCGCCGGACGTGAACCGGTGCTGCGCGAGCGGCGCCTGCTGGTCGCCCTGCCGGCGCTGGTCAACGCCGGCCAGATCGCACCCGACGATGGTGCCGCGCTGCGCGAGGCCTACCTGTTCCTGCGCCGTCTGGAAAACCGCCTGCAGATGCTGCGCGATGCACAGACCCACGTATTGCCCAGCGACCCGCTGGATCGCCAGCGCATCGCCCTCGGCCTGGGCTACACCGACTGGGATGAACTGCATGCGGCACTGAGCGTGCAGCAGCAGCGCGTCAGTACCGAATTCGCCGCGCTGCTGGCGCCGCGCAAGGGCCAGGCCGCGCCCGACGCGCTGGCCAGCTACTGGCGCAGCCTGCCCGAAGGCAGCAACGGCGAACTGCTGGCCGAAGCCGGTTTCCTCGATGCCAGCGGCGCCGATCAGTCGCTGCGCGATTTCGCCCAGAGCACCGGCGTGAAGTCGCTGTCCGATGCCGCGCGCGCGCGCCTGGACCGCGTGCTGCCGGCGCTGCTGCACGCCGCCACGCGCTCGCCGCAGCCCGATGGCGCACTCAAGCGTGTGCTCGGCCTGCTGCAGGCGGTGCTGCGCCGAACGAGTTACCTGGCGCTGCTGGACGAACAACCCAGCGCCCTGACGCGGCTGGTGGACGTGCTGGCGCGCAGCGCGCTGCTGGCCGAACGGCTGGCCGCCTACCCCCTGCTGCTGGACGAACTGCTGGACGTGCGCGTGTCCGGGCCGATGCCCGCATTCGACGGCATGCTGGCCGAATGCCAGCAGGTGCTGCCGGTGGAGGATCCCGAATCGCAGCTGCGCTGGCTCAACGAAACGCGACTTGCGCTGAGCTTCCGCATGGCGATGGCCACGCTGGATGGCCGCCAGGGTGCGGTGGACAGCACCCGTCAGTTGGCCGAGCTGGCGCAGGCGGTGGTCATCACCGTGCTCAAGCTGGCCGAGGCGGACATGCACGCCGCGCACGGCGTCGTGCCCGGCGGACGCTTCGCGATCATCGGTTACGGCAGCCTTGGCGGCCTGGAGCTGGGCTTCGGTTCCGATCTGGATCTGGTGTTCCTTCATGACCATCCCGCTGGCGTGGAAGCCAGCGATGGCGCCCGCCCGCTGGAACCGGGCCGCTGGTACGCGCGCCTGGCGCAGAAGGTGATGGCGCTGCTGGGCGCGGTCACCGCTGCCGGCCGCCTGTACGACATCGACGTGCGCCTGCGCCCGGATGGCGGCAAGGGCACGCTGGTGTCCTCGCTGGCCAGCTACACCGAATACCAGCGCGAACGTGCCTGGACCTGGGAGCACCAGGCGCTGGTGCGCGCGCGTGGCGTGGCCGGCGATGCCAGCCTGCTGGCCGACTTCGAACAGGTGCGCGCGCAGACCCTGGGCCGCGAACGCGACCACGCCACGCTGTATGCCGACGTGCTGAAGATGCGTGGGCGCATGCGCACCGAACTGGACCGCAGCGATGCCGCGCGGCTTGACTTGAAGCAGGGCGCCGGTGGCGTGGTCGATATGGAGTTTCTGCTGCAGACCGGCGTGCTGGCACGCAGCGCGCAGGTACCGGCGCTGCTGGAACCGCGCGACACGCCGTCGTTGATTGACGCGCTGGCGGTTGCCGGGTTCCTGCCTGAGGCCACTGCGCGCGCGTTGCACGGTGCGCATGCCACGCTGCTGGATGTGGGCCTGGCCTGCACGCTGGACCGCCGCCCGCGGTTGGCGCCGACGACACCGGCGATTGAAGAAGCGTGTGCCGCGATCAGCGCCGCGTGTGTGGCCGCCGAGCTGCCGTTTGGCTGACCCGCTTAAAGCGTGTCAACCAAGGTTGACACCTACCAGCCAGGGCAATGACCGCGCGGTTGACCCGCTTTGGTAGATGCCAACCTTGGTTGGCAGAGCAAAAGCGTGTCAACCAAGGTTGACACCTACCAGGGCAATATCCGGGCGCTGATCCGCTTTGGTAGATGCCAACCTTGGTTGGCAGAGCAAAAGCGTGTTAACCAAGGTTGACACCTACCAGGGCAATGACCGCGCGGTTGACCCGCTTTGGTAGATGCCAACCTTGGTTGGCAGAGCAAAAGCGTGTCAACCAAGGTTGACACCTACCAGGGCAATGACCGGGCGGTTGACCCGCTTTGATAGATGCCAACCTTGGTTGGCAGAGCAAAAGCGTGTCAACCAAGGTTGACACCTACCAGGGCAATGACCCGGCGGTTGACCTGCTTTGGTAGATGCCAACCTTGGTTGGCAGAGCGAAAGCGTGTCAACCAAGTTGACACCTACCAGGGCAATGACCGGGCGGCTGACCTGCTTTGGTAGATGCCAACCTTGGTTGGCAGAGCAAAAGCGTGTCAACCAAGGTTGACACCTACCAGGGCAATGACCCGGCGGTTGACCTGCTTTGGTAGATGCCAACCTTGGTTGGCAGAGCAAAAGCGTGTCAACCAAGGTTGACACCTACCAAGGCAATGACCGCGCGGTTGACCTGCTTTGGTAGATGCCAACCTTGGTTGGCAGAGCAAAAGCGTGTCAACCAAGGTTGACACCTACCAGGGCAATGACCGCGCGGTTGACCTGCTTTGGTAGATGCCAACCTTGGTTGGCAGAGCAAAAGCGTGTCAACCAAGGTTGACACCTACCAGGGCAATGACCGCGCGGTGACCTGCTTTGGTAGATGCCAACCTTGGTTGGCAGAGCACCTACCGGGCCAGCGGCGCCATCTTCCACAACAACGCGCGGAACGGGGCCAGCAGGCACACGCCGATGGCCAGCTTCACCGCCAGGTCGCCCGCCGCCCAGCTCACCCACGGCAGGGCCGAACCGGCAAATGCGATCGACCAGAAGAGGGTCGTATCCACCGTCGCGCTGCAGGTGGTGGCCACCATTGGTGCGCGCCACCAGCTGCCACGGCGCAGGCGGTCGAACACGGTGATGTCCAGCAGCTGGGCCACGATGAAGGCCGAGCACGAGGCGACCGCGATGCGCGGCGTCGCCACCCACACCGACAGCAGCACCGCCAGCAGGAAACCGATCCACGCCACGCGGCGGGCCGGGCCCGGGCCGAAGCGGCGGTTGATCAGGTTGCTCACCAGGAACGCCACCGGGTAGCTGAAGGCGCCCCAGGTCAGCCAGTCGTTGATCGGGTACTGCACCAGTACGTTGGACAGCAGCACCACCGCGCCCATGGCCAGCACTGCCAGCACGAGCGCGCGCGGGGTCAGCGGGGCAAACACAGGGTCAGGACGCACGAACATGGCGAGCCAGCGCAGACAAGGGAATCACCCATTATCCGCCCGCCCACCAGCAAAGCCAAAAACCGCCGTTCAGCGGGCCCGGCTCAGTAACCGCCCTGGGCCGGCGGATTGGGTGCGGGAATGTGGGTCAGCGGCCGGCCCTGCGGATCGCGGGCCATCAGGCCGTTGTGGCCGCCCGACGGGGTCGGGTCGAACTGCACAGTCTGGCCGACATGGAACAGCACCGACGGATCGCCCGCCTGGTTTGGCCAGCGGATGGCGGCGGTATTGCCCGGTTGTCCCGCCTGCTCCAGCAGCACTTCGCGCTCGCCATCCACGTTGGTGCCGATCGAGCGCACCTGCATCGGCGGCGGCACGCCATTGGATGCCGCCACCGGCGGCTGGCCGGGCTGCGGGTTGGCGGCGGCCGCATCGGCCTGCGCCATGGTCTGGGCCAGACCCGGGGAAACATCCATCGACACCGGCGGCTGCTGCGTGTCCACGAAGCGGTAGACGCGCCGCGCATCGGCAGGGCTGGCAGACAGCAGGCCGACGGCCAGGGCCAGGGCAATCGCAGTGCAGGGCAGGGTACGCATCGTCAATTCCTCCATGGAGCGACTGGGCCTTGGACAAGCCCGCGTGCCGATCATAGCGTTGCCGGTGTAAAGCATTGGTAGGGCCGGCCAGCGGCCATGAACTGTAGCGTCGAGCTTGCTCCACTGTACCGGGCAACAGCAGTCGAGCAAGCTCGACTCTACGCCAGGGTCAGGCGCGCGCTGACTTCCGCGGCTACCCGCGCTGTTTCGCGCAGCGGCTTGATGCGGTCGTGCTGCCAGTCCAGCCAGCGTGTCTGCAGCCGGCCGCGTTCGTGCAGCTGGCGCTGGAAGCGGGCCAGCCGTCCCTGCGCGGTGTCGGCCAGGGCCACCATCACCGGCAGGCGCGTGGCACTGGCTTCAGAAAGCAGGTTCACCGAATCGGGCGATACCACCACCCGGTTGGCCCAGCCCAGCAGGCCGGCATAGGGGTTCACGCCGTCGCCGCCATCGCCCCAGATCACGTGTGGCTGGTGCGCGAACGTCGCACGCAGGATCTCGGCCAGTGCCGGCGGCGTGCGTCGCGAGGTGGTGGCCAGCAGGCTGCCGCCTTCGCTGCGGATCTGTTCGGCCAGTGCCGTGAACACCGCCACCATCGCCGCCTCGTCCCACGGTGCCAGCGGCGTCGGCCCGCCCACCAGCAGCGCGGTGCGCGGGCCGGGCAGGGCACCGAAGTCGGCGAACGCGGCGCGGCCCAGCGCCAGCCAGTCATCGTCCACCGGGTTCAGGCTGCCGACCAGCGTGAGCACGTTGCTGCCACGCAGGGCATCGTGCTCGGGCACCACCACCAGGTCCCAATGGCGGGACGGCAGGCGCGGGTCGAGGATCTGCACCGTGCGACTGCCGCGTGCACGCAGCACGCGCAGCGCACCGGCGGCCTGGCGGCCACAGCCGATCGCCAGCGCAGGGGCCTGCGCGGCCAGTTCGGCGAAGTCGGGGCCGTAGCCGTTCACATCACCGGGCAGGCGCCGCGGTGACAGCCAGCGCCACGGCGCACGGGGCTGCAGGACCAGCGGTCGATGGGTGCCCTGGCGCAGCGCCGAGGCCAGCGCGATCGCCTGGCGGACATTGCCGGCACGGCCGTCAGTAACCGTCCACGGCGCGCTTGATCGTTTCACCATTGGCATTAATTCGTTTCAGCCCTGCTGGGTGTTGCAACAGTCGCGACACTCTACACTCCTGATCGTCCTTTCGCCCCGCGTCGCCCGCGGGCACTGACGCCCTTTTGCTGCCAGGAGAACCACCGATGTCCCACGCGCTCGACGCCGCTGCACTGGACCAGTTGTTCCGCACCGCCCGCACCCAGAACGACTTCCTCGACACGCCGGTGGAAGACGCCCAGCTGCACGCCCTGTACGAGCTGCTGAAGTGGGGCCCGACCGCCGCCAACGGCAGCCCGGCGCGCTTCGTGTTCGTGAAGTCGGCCGAGGCCAAAGCCAAGCTGGCCCCGGCGCTGTCCGAAGGCAACCACGACAAGACCCTGGCCGCACCGGTCACCGTCATTGTCGGCTTCGACGAGGATTTCCACGAGAAGTTGCCGTACCTGTTCCCGCACACCGATGCCAAGGCCTGGTTCGACGGCCCGCGTGAAGGCCGCCACGAAGGCGCGTTCCGCAATGGCAGCCTGCAGGGCGCCTACCTGATCCTGGCCGCACGCGCGCTGGGCCTGGATGCCGGCCCGATGTCCGGCTTCGACAATGCCAAGGTCGACGAAGCCTTCTTCGCCGGCACCCACATCAAGTCGAACTTCCTGGTCAACCTGGGTTACGGTGACCCCTCGGGCCTGTTCCCCCGTCTGCCGCGCCTGTCGTTCGACGAAGCGGCGCGCATCGCGTAAGTCGCTGTATCGGTTTCGGGCCGTCCCCTTGGCGGCCTCTGTTGCACCTTGTACCCACCCTACGATTCCGGAGAGTTCCTGAGATGAGCGCCACCCGTAAACTGCTGCTGCCGCTGGCCCTGACCCTGGCCATTGCCGCCTGCTCCAAGCCGGCCGACACCGCTGCCCCGGCGGCCGATGCTGCCGCCCCGGCCACCACCGAGCAGGCTGCCACCCCGGCCGCTGATGCCGCTGCGGCTGCCCCGGCTGCCGAAGCGATCCAGATCGCCTCGGGCACCTACAAGCTCGACCCGAGCCACACCGATGTGCTGGCCCAGTGGAGCCACTTCGGCTTCTCGCACCCGAGCGCGCACTTCGGCAACGCCGAAGGCACCCTGGTGTACAACGCCGAAGACGTGACCAAGTCCACCGTGGAAGTGAAGCTGCCGCTGAGCGGCCTGAACAGCTTCACCGCCAAGTTCGACGAACACCTGAAGAGCGCCGATTTCTTCGACGCCGCCAAGTTCGCCGATGCCACCTTCAAGAGCACCAAGGTTGAAGCCGCCGGCACCAACAAGCTGACCGTCACCGGCGACCTGACCATCAAGGGCATCACCAAGCCGGTCACCCTGGACGTCACCGTCAACGGCGGTGGCGAGCACCCGATGGCCAAGGTTCCGGCCGCTGGCTTCGATGCGACCACCACCCTGAAGCGCAGCGATTTCGGCGTCGGCGCCTACGCCCCGAACGTTAGCGATGAAGTGAACATCCGCATCACCACCGAAGCCACCGGTGAAAAGCCGGCAGCTTGATGTAACCCGCTCACTCGTCGTGAGAAGGCAGAAGGCCCGCTGAAAAGCGGGCCTTCTTTTTTGGGCGTGGGGGTGCGCGGGATTCCGCTTTCGGTGGGACCTGCGCGGGATCCCGCTATTGGTTGGGCCTGCGCGCGAACCCGCTTTCGGTTGGGCCTGCGCGGGAACCCGCTTTCGGTTTGGCCTGCGCGGGAACCCGCTATTGGTTGGGCCTGCGCGGGAACCCGCTTTCGGTAGAGTCGACTGTTAGTCGACTGCTCTTGGTGGGGGGCCAAAAACCCCGCGCTGCGCGCGATAGTCGACTAACAGTCGACTCTACCCCGTCGTAGTTTTTCCGGACGTCGTCGTCGTTCATCCCGACGCCGTCGTTGTTATCCCGAGCGCCGTCGACGTTCATCCCGACGCCGTTGTTGTTTTCCCGAACGCCGTCGTCGTTTTCCGAATCCAGCGGTTTCAGCGCTGCGCGATCAACCACGCGGCACAGGCTTCGCTCGGGCTCTGCTTGGCCTTTACGGTCATCCCGCTCACGCGCACAAACGTCTGCGCGGCCTGCGCCACCACGTTGCGGGCGATCAGGGCGGCCTGCTTGGTGGCGGCCTGCTGCTTGCGCAGCTGCACGATATGCACCGACGGGCGACCCACCGGGGCGTACTTCTGGTCGCGGCGCAGGATGTCGGCTACCTGGGCCACTTCGAATTCGGCCTGCAGATAACGGTGCTCGGCCTCCAACAGCTCGCGCAGCGGCGCGCGTGCGGCGGCCGGGTCGGCGAAGGCGGCCAGGGCGGTGTCGCAGGCCGCGTCATCGGCGAAACGGGTGCGCAGCTTGTCGATGCCGGCCAGGGTCAGTTTGCCCATGGAGGGCCTCACAGGTGCAGGAAAGGAGCGCGATTGTGGCAGAGAACGTTGCCGCGCGTTCCTGTAGAGCCGAGCCTGTGCTCGGCTTGCCTCGCCAGAAGCAGCCGAGCATGGGCTCGGCTCTACAGAAGGGGCAAGCCGAGCATGGGCTCGGCTCTACAGAAGGGGCAAGCCGAGCATGGGCTCGGCTCTACAGAAGGGGCAAGCCGAGCATGGGCTCGGCTCTACAGGGCACGGCACCCACCCCACGCGGTTTCAATCGCCGTCGGCTTCGTCCGGGTGGGCCTTCCAGTAACCGGTCGAGCGGATCCAGTCGCGTGGCACGCGCAGGTGGCCTTCGATGAACTTGCGCATCATCCGGGCGCGGCGCGATTCGGTGGCGATCCAGTAGAACGTTGCCGTGCGTTGCTGTAGAGCCGAGCCTGTGCTCGGCTTGCCTCGCCCAAAGCAGCCGAGCATGGGCTCGGCTCTACAGAAGGGACCAGCCGAGCATGGGCTCGGCTCTACAGCGGTTTCAATCGCCGTCGGCTTCGTCCGGGTGGGCCTTCCAGTAGCCGGTCGAGCGGATCCAGTCGCGCGGCACGCCCAGGTGGCCTTCGATGAACTTGCGCATCATCCGGGCGCGGCGCGATTCGGTGGCGATCCAGTAGAACGTGTCGCCGTCCGGGGCCTCGAAGTCGGTCAGCATGTCTTCCAGCAGCGTGCTGCTGGCCGCCGGGAAGCCGTTGCGCTCCAGCCAGTGGATGCGCACGTTCTCGTACTGCGGCAGGTCCTGGCGCTCGTCCTCGTCGCTTACTTCGATATACGCCTGCACCTGCGCGCCATCGGGCAGCACGTCCAGCCAGCGGGCGATGGCCGGCAGCGCGGTTTCATCGCCCATCAGCACGTAGGCGTCGTAGTCGTCGGCCACCACGAACGAGCCACGCGGGCCGCCGATGGACAACGGGTCGCCCGGCTGCGCGCGCTCGGCCCACGGTCCGGCAATGCCCTGGTCGTGCAGCACGAAGTCGATGGCCAGCTCGCCGGTCTCATGGTCCCACCAGCGCGGGGTGTAATCGCGCGCCACCGAGTGCTCCTTGCCCTCGGGGTAGCGCGGGCCTTCGGCGGTCATCACCGGCAGCACCATCTCGCCGCTGCTGTTGGGGAAGAACAGCTTGATGTGGTCGTCCGGGCCGGGCGAATCGAAGCCGGCCAGGTCGGCGCCGCCCAGCACCACGCGGCGCATGTGCGGGGTCACGGTCTCGGTGCGCAGCACGGTCAGGTGGCGGAAGCGCACATCCAGGCGCAGGCGCGAATTTTCATGTTGGGTCATTGCAGTACCTGTGCAGGTAAGCGCGCGGCATCGCGCGCGTGGAAGGGGTAAACGACCTGGCGGGATTCACTCTGGCTCGGTCGGGGTAACGCGGTAGGGCGCATCGGCCAGTGCACCGTTCAGCAGCGCCGAGGCGCGCGACAGCTGTTCGGCCACAGCTTCGGCCTCGCCGTCGCTCCAGCGGCCGTGGTGGCGCACCAGCGCCTGCTTGAACTCCCGCAGCGCGGCGGCCAGCGGTGGTGGCAGCGAGGCCTTGGTGATCTCGCGGGCACGGTCGAAGGCGCGGCGCTGGGCCAGCCGCACCTGGGTGCGCTGCACCTTCAGCTCGAACTCGCCGGCTGCGGTGATGCGGAACACCCGGCGGCCGTCCTCTTCTTCCGATGCCACCCAGCCGGTCTGCTCGAAGCTGGCCAGCAGCGGGTACATCGTGCCGGCGCTGGGCGTGTAGGCCTGCATGAACATGCCGCTGATGTGCTGGATCAGCTCGTAGCCGTGGCGTGGCTGTTCGCCGATCAGCGCCAGCACCAGCAGGCGCAGGTCGCCCCGGCTGAGCACGCGCGGCTGGCCGTTGCGGCGGGGCACGGCGGGCGCATCGTCTTCCTTGCGCGCCTTGGCAGTAGAGGTCCGGGCCATTTCGATATATCGGTAACGAGTGTGCAAACGATATATCGATAAGCCGCACCGGACAAGTACGGTTTCGGCCACACCGATGTGCGGATCGGGCCACGAGGGGCGCAAAGAAAGAACCCACCGCAAAGCTGCAGTGGGTTCTGGGCGAAGCAGCTGCGGCGCGAGGTGGCGGACGCCGCAGGGGAAGGGGCTGCCTGCGCCATGCAGCTTCCCGCCGCGTGCCGGAGCGTTCCAGAGGCAAGGGCGACATGTTGGCAGCGGTTCAGCGCCACCGCCCGGAATGCCCCTACAGCGGCGCAGGCCTTGCCCTACAACGGTCATCGCCAGCGGTAACACTGCGTCCTGCCGATGGGCCCTGCGGTGCAAACGCGTCGCAGGGCACGGGCGGCCGCCCATCGCAGGTGCCTGAAAAACTTCACTGTCCGGCACCGGGACAGCGCGGGACAGACCGTGCGGACACTGGCCGCCTGCCTCCATACGGCAGCGTAGCCAAACGACGCAAGCCCTTGGTGCGCTACACTTTGCGGTCTAGATATCTATACAACAGTCGCGCGCGTGCGTGCGGTAATGGGAGCGCTAATGAACTGGTTGAACGAAGTGCTGAACAACGACACCAATCCTGTGGAAACCCAGGAGTGGATCGAGTCGTTGAAGGCCGTCATTGATGTCGAGGGCCCCGAGCGCGCGCATCAGCTGCTGGAAGGCATGGTGGAACTGACCCGTCGTTCGGGTGCGTACCTGCCGTTCTCGCCCACTACCGAATACGTCAACACCATCGATCCGCAGCTGGAGGCCAAGAGCCCGGGCAACGCGGAACTGGAATGGCGCATCCGTTCGATCATCCGTTGGAACGCGATGGCCACCGTCGTGCGTGCCAACCGCAAGCCGGGCGACCTGGGCGGCCACATCGCCTCCTTCGCCTCCGGCGCCACCCTGTACGACGTGGGCTTCAACCACTTCTGGCGCGCCCCGAGCGACAGCCATCCGGGCGACCTGCTGTTCATCCAGGGCCACAGCGCCCCGGGCATCTACTCGCGTGCCTTCCTGGAAGGCCGCATCAATGAAGAGCAGCTCGACAAGTTCCGCATGGAAGTCGACGGCGGAGGCCTGTCGTCCTACCCGCACCCGTGGCTGATGCCGGACTTCTGGCAGACCCCCACCGTGTCGATGGGCCTGGGCCCGCTGGCCGCCATCTACCAGGCGCAGTTCATGCGCTACCTGGAAAACCGTGGCCTGATCGAGAAGTCCGACCGCAAGGTGTGGTGCTTCATCGGCGACGGTGAGAGCGACGAGCCGGAAACCCTGGGTGCCATCGCGCTGGCCGGCCGTGAAGGCCTGGACAACCTGATCTTCGTGGTGAACTGCAACCTGCAGCGCCTGGACGGCCCGGTGCGCGGCAACGGCAAGATCATCCAGGAACTGGAAGGCGTGTTCCGTGGCGGCGGCTGGAATGTCATCAAGCTGCTGTGGGGCGGTTACTGGGATGCCCTGCTGGCCAAGGACACCCATGGCGTCCTGAAGAAGCTGATGATGGAAACCGTCGACGGCGAATACCAGAACTGCAAGGCCTTCGGCGGCGCGTATACCCGCGAGCATTTCTTCGGCAAGTACCCGGAAACCGCTGCGATGGTCGCCGGCCTGTCCGACGACGACATCTGGCGCCTGAACCGTGGTGGCCACGACCCGCACAAGGTGTACGCCGCCTACCACCAGGCCGTGAACACCAAGGGCATGCCGACCGTCATCCTGGCCAAGACCGTGAAGGGTTACGGCATGGGCAGCGCCGGTGAGGCACTGAACCCGACCCACCAGACCAAGAAGCTGGACGACGAAGCGGTGCGCCACTTCCGCGACCGCTTCAACATTCCGGTGACCGACGCGCAGCTGGCCGATGGCCAGGTGCCGTTCTACCACCCGGGCCCGGATTCGCCGGAAGTGCAGTACCTGCAGGAGCGCCGCAGCGCCCTGGGCGGTTACCTGCCGCAGCGCCGCCGCAAGGCCGACAAGAGCTTCAACGCACCGAAGCTGGAAACCTACGAGCGCCTGCTGAAGAGCAGCGGCGAGCGCAGCTATTCCACCACCATGGCCTTCGTGCAGAGCCTCAACATCACCCTGCGCGACAAGGAACTGGGCCCGCACATCGTGCCGATCGTGGCCGACGAAGCCCGTACCTTCGGCATGGAAGGCCTGTTCCGCCAGATCGGCATCTACGCGCCGTTCGGCCAGAAGTACAAGCCGGTCGACGCCGACCAGCTGATGTTCTACCGCGAAGACCAGAGCGGCCAGGTGCTGCAGCAGGGCATCAGCGAGCCGGGCGCGATCAGCTCGTGGATGGCCGCCGGTACCAGCTACTCGGTCAGCAACGTGCCGATGCTGCCGTTCTACATCTACTACTCGATGTTCGGCTTCCAGCGCGTGGGCGACATTGCCTGGCAGGCCGCCGACATGCGTACCCGCGGCTTCCTGCTGGGTGGCACCGCCGGCCGCACCACGCTGAACGGTGAAGGCCTGCAGCACGAAGATGGCTTCAGCCACCTGGTGGCTGGCGGCATCCCGAACGTGCGCAGCTACGACCCGACCTTCGGCTTCGAAGTGACGGTGATCCTGCAGCACGGCACCAAGGCCATGATGGAAGACCAGGTAGACGAGTACTACTACCTGACCCTGATGAACGAAAACTACACCCACCCGGAAATGCCGGAAGGTGCAGCCGAAGGCATCGTGAAGGGCATGTACCTGCTGACCGACGCCGGCAAGCCGAAGAAGGGCGAGCTGCGCGTGCAGCTGCTGGGTTCGGGCACCATCCTCCGTGAAGTGATTGCCGCCGCCGAGCTGCTGGACAAGGACTTCGGCGTGACCGCCGACATCTGGTCCTGCCCGAGCTTCAACGAGCTGCGCCGCGATGGCTTCGATGCCGAGCGTGCCAACCGCTTCCACCCGGAAGGCGACCAGCGCAAGGCCTACGTGACCGAGCTGCTGGAAGGCCGCCAGGGCCCGGCGATTGCCGCCACCGACTACGTGCGTGCGTATGCGGACCAGATCCGCGCGTTCGTGCCGATGTCGTACACCGTGTTGGGTACGGATGGCTTCGGTCGTTCGGACACCCGTGCGAACCTGCGTCGCTTCTTCGAGGTTGACCGGTACTACATCGCGCATGCCGCGATTGCGGCGCTGGCTAAGGATGGGAAGATGACGGGTAAGGATGTGGCCCGGGCGATCAAGCAGTACAAGATTGATCCGGAGAAGGCTAACCCTGTTGGGGTTTAATTAGTGTTGTTATTCTAGAGATAGAACGAGACGGAGAGCGACTTTTCAGTCGCTCTCTGCTTATGGACGGTAGCAATCTAAATATGGAGATTTATGGACAATCTGACTCACGCTGAAAGGATGGCGATTGAGGCGACGCGACTCCCTGCATTTCCGATTAATGTTGACGAAATTAGAAAGAATGTAGAGCTTCTTCTGGGTGAGTTCGGTAGATACGGATTCTTCGACGAATACACGGATCATAGTTTTAAGCATGTGAGGGGAATGCTGGCTGCGCTGGACTGGGTCATCCCCGCGAGTGCTAAGCAACGTCTAACTCGAGGGGATTGGCTATTTCTGACCCTCGCGATCTACTTTCATGATTTGGGGCTTCTGATCAGTAGGGCGGAATACTCGCACAGAAATGAAGATGCTGAGTTCAGAAAGTTTGTGGAACTGCCGCCAATCCAGGGCAAGGAATTAGAGGAGTATAGAGCGAAGTTATCTCGACTTCCCTCCGAGCAGCAGGATCGGGTTAACTATCAAGAGTATGTTCGCTTCAACCACGGCAAAAGAGTGAAGGCGTGGATTGAGGGCGCCCTGCTAGATAATAATGATAATTCCGCTGAGATGCGGAAAGTGATTGCTGGGTTGATAGGCAAGCTGAGTAGCAGCGCCAGGGGGGATTTGGCAAGGCTTTGCAATAGCCACACCCAAGATGATATTGAGGACACCGAGAAGTATCGCCTGTTCAAACCTTACGGCCAATCGAAGGACGAGGCGGTAAACTTGCAGTATGTCGCAATCATTCTGCGTACGGTGGACCTGATTCATATCACGGAGGATCGCGCCCCTTCCGTACTGTACCAGTTGATTAGTCCCTCCGATCCGTTGAGTCAATTGGAATGGCAGCGACAGTCTGCGGTCGTTTCGGTGATTGCTGCCACTGCTCGGGATAAGGATGGGCAAGCAGATGCCAGTCTAGAATCCGACACCATTCAGGTGCACGCCCATTTCAGGGAATCTGGCGGATTCTTCGGTTTGACTAACTATCTTTCGTATGTGCGCTCTCAGCTTAGGGCGTCATATGATGCAAACAGAAAGTCTGCAAATCAGATTCCGGATGCTCCTCGCTTTCCATGGCGGGATGTCGATGATTCTCGTGTGGAAGCAGAAGGCTTCCTGACGCGAATTTTTGAATTCGAACTGGATCAGCAAAGGATTCTGGATCTTCTTACTGGGCACACTCTATACAACGACGCTAACGTTGTGCTTCGGGAACTTACTCAGAACGCTCTCGATGCAGTACGGCTGCAGGCAAATATAGAGGGAAAGAGTGCGCGAGAAATCGGCAAGATCTCCATTAATTGGAACTCCCGCGAACGCGTTCTCGAAATTATTGATAATGGTACTGGGATGACGCAAGAGGTCATAGAGCGGCACCTGTTGAAGGTCGGATCATCCAGGTATCAAGATGCAAGGTTTAGAGAAGAGTATCCAGAATTTTCTTCAATTAGTAGATTTGGTATTGGCGTACTGTCGGCCTTTATGGTTTCAGATAATGTCGAGATAACGACTTGTGCATTGTCGGAAGATCAGGCTAGAACGATCACGCTTAGATCAGTTCACGGAAAATACCTAATTAAACTGCATGACAAAATTAGGGATCGGTCTGAGATAGATGTCTATCCGCACGGTACGAGAGTGAGGCTGGGTATAAGGCCAACAGCTAAAATTGGAGACATAACACAGATAGCTCGCAGCTGGCTTGTGTTTCCTGCGTGCCAGGTCTCAGTGAAGATAGATTCAGATGAGGTTGTGAACATTGGCTACCTTAATCCAAAGGAGGCTCTTGAAGATCTTCTGAGGAGTCACTTCCAAGGTGGTTCTCGAGATTTTGAGGTAAAAGAGTGCTCTGCTCCAGGTGTGGATATGGCCTATTTAATGGTCAGAGATGAACTGTTCAAAGACTGGAGCTTTGTCTCCACGCCTGATTCGCGGATTCACATGTATAGCGATGAGCCTTACTCTCCCATTTCGACCTGTGTAGAGGGCGTGGCCGTTGACTTTAGTACTCCGGGATTCAATTCGAAAACCATAGTAGCAGTAGTTAACGCTACGGGAAAGAACGCACCAAAGACTAACGTTGCGCGTTCTGCGCTAGAGGATACTGAAGAGTACCGTGACATGCTAACAAAGGTGTACGGACTATACTCCCGCCACGTCTCTGATGAAGTTGAAAGGTTGTCAGGAACAACGGACTACTCAACATCCAGAGCAATTCAGCAGGCTCCGTTTATCCTATCTTCTCTGATTTCTAATGGCGATAGTGTCGTTCAGGCTGGGCTTCTCGATGAGCAGCTTTCGGCAGTCAAGATGTTGATTGGTGAAAAAGATGGAAAGCGAAGCGCCGTTTCAATATCTGACTTGGAAAGCATCGGAGAGTTTTGGCGTGTCGAGTCTCCGCTAATTAGTTCGGTCGAGCAATTTGTAAGAGAGTCTCCGAGAGACATCAGTGCAGAGTCCATCCTTGAGAGATTGCAGGATGCAAGCTATAGACTCCCCAATGGGTTGACAATATCTAGTGGCGGTAATTCTCCGTACATCGATAAGGCTGTGCGCAGGAAATTCGATCCGGTCGAAATAGTCGCCAATGTGAACCTAAGGCGGCTTAGCGTAAGGTGGGCGAAAATTACGAATGGACGCCGCTGGATGTCATCAGAGGAAATATACTCGACTGCGGCAAGAGTTGATCGGGCTTTCTGGGAGAGGTTTCATATAAGTAGGAGAGAGATGGGCGGTGGGAGATCTGAATCCATACAAATTTCCATCCCGCTGCAAGAGGTGATTGTTAGCGGAATGGATGGATTTGGAGCTGTTCAGCTAGGTCGAGAAACTTTCCTTAGTCCCGAGGACTCAGTCGCGATTTTCCTTCGAGCGCAGTGTTCAATAATGGACGATCTTCAGGTTCGCCGCCTTTGCGTGTACGTCCATCTTATGGAGCTCTTTTATGCGCACTACCAGTCTTTTGATAGTGCCTATTTGAGTTCAAACCTCACTAGGGTGATGTCTACCTTTGGGATGGATATGGGTACAGAGATTATTGACGTTTCCGCATTTGCTGAGGCTATCTCCGGATCAACGATTAGATATTTCGATCCGTACGCTTGGCGGAGAAGATTGGAGGAGGCGTGATGGAGGAGGGTGCATCTAAACAGGCCTACTTAGCTAGGCGTCATGAGTATGTCCTGAAGCGGCGAGAGGCTTTGAATCAGAATACTTTCAAAATTTTCTCTACCCTTCAAGGAGTGTTGGTCTTACTTTTCACTGGTCAGTTTTATGTAATTCGTGATGTAACTAGCGGCGCGCTCACTCCTCAATTGGCCTTTTCCGCCACTATTATCATTGGTTCAACGGCGGCATTCTCGATAATTGCTTATGTTCTAATGGCGATAGGTGGAATGCTCGCTTGGGTTAATTACCGAAAGGAAGAGCAGGATATTGAGGGGCAGATCGGCGTGCCACCTAGAGCGATGCCGCGCTTTAAGGATGTTCTAAAGTGGTACGAATTTTATCTTCTTGTTCTTGTTCTACTTTTTTCTGTTGGCATATACTTTGTATACGCCAGTTATTTAATGCCATTGGTTCTTGAGAAAGTTAGTTGATTAATTGGCGTGTGGCCGCCCTGAATTGGGCGGCCAGTTTCAGTTGCATGATCTGCATTATATGATCAGCTGTCTATTAATCGTGGGTCACTTCGTATAGCTGACTGTGGGCAGTTAATTCGCGCCTCAGTTCATCGAGCCGGAGAAGCTTTTCGTGCCCTACGACTGGTTGAAAGAAGAGGATTGGCCAGCAGAAACCCGGCGAGGAAGCGTTGGTGCTGGCGATGCTATGTATACAGTTCGGACGTGAACTCCAAAGGCATGGAGGTCCTTGCTCACCTGCAAATTCTGCAAAAGCGTGCCGTTTACGACATCGAAAGGTACCATTCTGTCTCCTGGCCGATAGGCCACACGAATCAATTGAGACAGGGGAAGCAAGGATGGCGTACTGGTGGGTGAACCAGAAGCAGACGTTTGATCGGGCTGTTAAGGCGGGTTACCTGTGGTCACCGAAGACCAACGTGAAGGGCGACGCGAACCCCTTCTATGAGCACATGACTCAAGTACAGCCAGGTGATGTGGTCTTTGCATTTGCCAACACCCGCATTCAGGCCATCGCGATCGCCAACGGTGCGCATTACGCGAAAGATCGCCCCGAGGACTTTAAGGCGACGGACAACAAGTGGCGCAATGATGGTTGGGCCGTACCGGTCGACTATCACCTAGTGGATGTACCACTGAAGGTGAGCGACCACATGGAACAGATTGGGCCGCACCTCCCAGGGAAGTACTCACCACTAAAGGCGGACGGTAAGGCCAATCAGGCCTACCTGTTCCCTGTGCCAGAAACGATGGCTGTAGTGCTGCTTGGGCTGCTCAATGTCGATATCGATGACCTCGGTGACTGGCAAGACGAGGTGCCGCTCAAGAAGCTTAAAGAAGATAGGAACATTGGCGAGACCGAGAAGGCACAGCTAATCATGGCCAGAAAGGGCCAAGGCATCTACCGAAAGAAGTTGAGCGATATTGAGAAGGCTTGCCGTGTTACGGGTACAAGCGACGCCAAGTTCTTGATCGCCAGCCATATCAAGCCATGGGCGAAGAGCGAGAACGCTGAGCGTCTAGACGGCAACAATGGACTGCTGTTGGCTCCCCACATCGATCGACTTTTCGACCGTGGCTACATCTCCTTTGAGGACGATGGCGGGCTTATTCTGAGCAAGCAACTGCCGGAGGCGGTGCGGTTGAAGTGGGATGTTACCCAGAAGGCTCCGCAAGTGCCGTTCTCGGCCGCGCAAGTCCAGTACCTCAACTACCATCGGGCCGAGCTACTGCGTAAGTAGGCAGGAATCACCGACAGCAGGCATCCGCCTAATCGTGGATGCCTGAGAGTGTCCGATTTTTTGTGTTCGGGCGATGGGGCGCTCAGAACTTTAAACGGTCGAATCGCTCCTTGTAGCGTATCGAGAATTGACCCATGGCTTCCTTCCAGCCGTGGCTGGTTCCGCGCCATCTGTTGGTGATGTTGCGTATTCCCAGCCAGATCAGCTTCATGGCGGCATCGTCGTTGGGGAAGTGCCCCCGCGTCTTGATGACCTTTCGCAGCTGTGCGTTGATGCTTTCGATGGCGTTGGTGGTGTAAATCACCCGCCGGATGGGTGGAGTAAAGGCAAAGAATGGGATCACGCGGTCCCATGCTCGCCGCCAGGCCTGTGCCACCATCGGGTAGCGCTTGCCGAGCTGGCTTTCCTCGAAATCGGCCAGCGCGTGCTCAGCACCTTCCAGCGTGGCGGCCTGGCACACCGGCTTCAGGGCCATCGCCAGCGACTTTCGGTCCTTCCAGTTGGCAAAGTCCAAGCTGTTGCGGATCAGATGCACGATGCAGGTCTGCAACGTCGTTTCCGGATAGACCGCAGCAAGCGCCTCGGGCATGCCTTTAAGGCCGTCGGTTACCGCGATCAGGATGTCCTCTACGCCCCGTGTCTTGAGGTCGCTGAACACCTTCATCCAGAATTTGGCGCCTTCGGTGGTTTCAATCCAGATGCCCAGGATGTCCCGGCTGCCATCGGCCTGCACGCCCAGCGCCAGATACACCGCCTTGTTGCGTACCACGCCCTCGTCCCGGATTTTGACCCGCAGTGCGTCAAAGAAGATCACCGGATACATCTGCTCCAGTGGGCGCTGCTGCCACTGCATGACCTCCTGCAGCACTTCATCGGTGACCGAGCTGATGAAATCGGCTGAGACATCCGTACCGTACTGCTCAGACAGGAACGCGCGGATGTCGCGAACACTCATCCCGCGGGCGTACATGGCAATGATCTTGTCGTCAAAACCGGTGAAGCGACGCTCGTGCTTGGGCACCAGAATCGGCTGGAAGCTGGCCAGACGGTCACGCGGAACATCCAGTTGAACCGGGCCGTCGCTGGTCAACACCGTCTTCTTGCTGGTGCCATTGCGCTGATTGCCGGTCTCGTCTGGACGCTCCTCGCCAGAACCGTAGCCCAGGTGCTGGCTCAGTTCCGCGCCAAGCGCTCGCTCTATCAACGCCTTCTTCAGGGCCCCGGTCATCTCCTCGATCTGCCCAGCGGTCATCACGCCGGTAGGCAGCAGTTCCAGCACTTCCTTCGGCAGCTTGGGGAAGACCCCGGCAGACGCCTTAACTGTCTTCTTCTTGGTTGGCATAACTGTTCCTTTTCAACATGTTATGCCCGAACACAAAATTCCTGACACTCCCGGATGCCTTGCCGATCCATGCATGGATTCCATGCAGCCAGGGCGGTCAACTGGCGGCAGCCCGCCCTCACAAAGAGAGTTTCAGGCGATGAGCCCCGGATCAATCTCGCGCTTTGTACAGCCGCATCAGTTCGCGAGTACTCGCCTCCAACCGTCGCCAGTCGAACAGCATCACCCGCGCATAGCTCATCTCCACCCCCACGCCATCCTCCCCATCCACCATCGAGTGCCGGCACATCGCCACCCGATCCCCACTGGACCTCACAAGCTTCCCACCCTCCATCAGCACCCCATCCGGCATGTACTCCCGCGGGTCGCAGCTGATGAATGTCCTCACCCGTCCCTCCCCATCCCGCACCACATACCAGTCCGGCGCCGTCTCCCACGTATCCCGCGCCACCCACGACCGGTCCACCGCATAAGGCGTCAGCCCCCACCGCGGCGGCAGCGCCACGCGCTCGCTCAGATCCTTCGCCAGGTAATCCGCCGCGCCCGCGCTACCCACGTACCGCAGCTCAATCGAGACCTGCCGGTACCCATCCTCCACCGACCGCACCGGGTGATCCCCCGGCGGCGCGGCACCGAAGTCCGGCCAGAACACCGCCAGCATTACGCCGCCACCGGCAAACGGGCCGATCTGGTTGTAGTAGAGATTGGCCGGGAACATGAAACGGTGCGGGCCCAGGTTGGCCTCCACCGGCTGCGCCGTGTAGGTACGGCCGCCCACGGTGCGGGGGCCGTAGGTGCCGTTGAGCAGGGCGAGGATCTCGTCATCCATTTCCGTGGAGGGCGGGCGGGCGCAGCCGCTGGCAGCCAGTACGGCCACCATCGCGGCGCAGGCCAACCGGCGTGCCGGTGTGCGGGTCATGGTGAAGCTCCTATGATCGAGCGGATACCAAGGCAGGGGCTTACCGCTGCCCCTGCACCCGCTCGCTGGCCAGCGTCGTCAACGCCACCACGGCCATCAGCAGCCCTTCCATGTGCCGGTCGCCAATGCACTGCTCGGGCGCGGCGTTCTGCCGGGTGCGCTCGTTGGCCAGGGCCATTTCGCCCACGGCGCGCAGGGCGGCCAGGGTGCAGTCGGCGTCGGCCAACTGCATGCAGCGGCCGATGCTGAGGTTGCGCTCGTGCCACGGCTGGCCGTCTGCGGCAGCGCCCGCGCCAATGCGGCGCAGGGTGGCGACAAACCCGTTGGGATCGGTCGTGGGGTCATCCTCGTGATCGGTGTTGGCCGGATCGTGCTGGACGTTCAAACCAGGGAGTTTCGTTGCGCTCATGGCAGTGCTCCGTGCAGGAAGACAGCAGCCACCGATGAAGGTGGCGGACGATGCGTGGCTCGAAAACCGATTAGAGTCAGTCGGCGGACCCGAAGGTCCCCACGCACCGCCCGCCATGGAACGCGAACGGATTGCCAGCCGGCGCCACGCAGAGGTGACGCCGGCTGACAAGCGTAAACACACGACTCTAAAAACGGGTTTTCGACGCCCGCGCCACCCGTGTCAGGTGGCAATGCCAAGGTGTACTCGCACGGTTGCGAGATGCCAAGAAACCGCAGCGCTGGGAGGCCGCAGGTGTTGACGCTTACGGCATTGTTGCATGCGAGACACAACGCGAATGCTTTGCGGTGCAATGGTTTCGGGCGGTGTTAAGTAACCGCCCGAACACGCATGGAAATGCACGGTTTGCAGCAGGGCGTGGTTCCGATTGCGACAGCTGATTTGCGTCGCCTGCGCGCGAAGCGTGCCGATTGCGTCACTGCTTAACTGTGCAGCACCAATCCCGGCATCGGCCACAGCAACGGCGTGCGGGCCAGGTCGTAGTCGTTGCCGTAGGCCATGGCCGCCTCGCGCGGTTCCAGATCGGCATAGCAGCCCAGCAGGTAGGCATTTATGCCGGCCTCGCGGCGGGTGGTGGCAAACAGGCTCAGCAGGGCGTGGTCAAAGTCTTCCAGCCACTCGGCGTCGATCGGGGTCATGGTCATCCTCCTGGGGGGAGGGGAGGATGCCGTGGGGGTGTCTCATGGGCTGGGACGGGGTGCATGCGATATAGGGGCAGGCACCCAGTGAGGTGACCGCCATCGCGGAACGCTGCCAGTCTGCGGTGTATAAGGGGATGCTTGGCAGAACAAAGCCTCAACGGCCGTAGGAGCGGTGAAAGACGATGCGTCGACAGGGACGACTATTACTGAGCGGTAGCCTTTGTCTGGCCGCCCTTCTGCTGAGCGCCTGCCAGGCGCAGACCGATACATCAGGGGAGACTTCTATACTCGCCGTCCAGCAAGACCGCGTTCCGATCGTAAGACCGCTGGCCTTGGTGCCGATGGCCGAGCCGCTGGTGGTCACGTTCCATCTGGATCCGCCGGGCAAGAGCGGAACATCCACCTTGCTTGTGGCGGTCCGTGTGAGTGGGGCTGATGGTGCCATCTCGCGCGGTCTCGCATCCTCGATCCAGAGCGCAGGCGTGCCTGCCCGTGTTCAGCTTATTCGCGAGGGAAATGACGGTGACGTTCCTATCCCTTTGGTTCGGGTCGAGGAGCACCAGGATGGCTCCGGAACAACCTTGCCCGTCGCAGCCAATGGCCAGGTGTCCCGCGTCTGGCTGGACGATGCGGATGACCTGCCCTTGGAACATGCCGGCTTGGCTGATCCACAGCGCGACTACAGACAACTGGCGCTTGCTTGGGCCGAAAAACTGCCGCCTGGGCGGTACCGACTGAGTTTCCAGATACTCGACCCGAAACCGGACCTTGCCACGATTCCGGCAGAACTGCTGGTCGCGTATCGCCACAAATCCAAGTAAGGATCTTTCATGGAAGACAGATATCGAGTCACGGTGTACGTCGCTGCACCTGGTACACCGCTGCGGGAGGGAGGAACCTCAGCCGCTGGACACATGTACTACAGCATCAGCGATGGGCATGGGACTGCAAGCTACGGATTCGCACCTGCGGTCCATGGTGCATCTTCGGGGCGTGGAAAGGTTTATGACTCTGACGTGCGTGAGTACAAGGATCCCTACTACTCACGCACGATGGAGATATCCAAGGAACAGTATGAGAAGCTCAAGGACTTTGGTAACCGACCCCAAGTCCATGGATTCAGTACCGACTACGATGGTTTGCGCAACAGCTGCATTGACTTCACGTGGGGCGCGCTGAATCACGCCGAGCTTCATCGCACCAACCCCCAGTCCGTGCAGGAGAAGAACTTCGAGGGCGGTATCAAGCCGCTGACCAACGTGGAATACATCCGCAGCATCCGCGCCCCATTCCCCGAAAGCGATCTGAACACCGAGCATTACAACAAGATGCCGGAGAGGACGCTCATGCAGCGCATCATCAGCGATGAGCAGCTGCAAGGAGACGATCGGCTCATGCTGGATGCTATTCGCAAGGGAGTGGCGGGCATCGATGCGAAGCATGGCCGCACGCCTGACGAAACCAGCGAGCGCCTCTCTGCCAGCTTGTTGGCTACGGCCAAGGAGGCGGGTCTTGAGCGTGTCGACCACGTACTACTGGGGAATACGCCGGGCGATGCCTCAGCACAAAGGCTGTTCGTCGTACAGGGAGATCCCGGCGATCCGGCGCATATACGCGCCTCGATGACGGTAGAAGAAGCCGCTCGCTCACCCATCGAGCAATCTTTCGCCAAGGTCGAGCAGCTTTCGCAGACCCAGCAGGAGCGCGCCTTGGCAACGCAGTTGGAGGAGCCGACCCTTCAGCAGGCGCGAGCACCGCTGCAGATGGGTTAAACCGAGTCTACAGCGGCGGCCCAATGCTTTAGCGTTCTTGAAGGCAGGCTTTTGAGGCGCGGCACAGCACTTCACGCGGCTGCTCGTCCCTTATCCCCCCGATGGCGCCCCCGCATCATGGTCAGCCGGCAGCGCAATCGGCGTTGCCGCGCAGATGCTGCGCAGGGCCTGCTTCAAGCCTTCCTCCATGGTCGGGTGGTAGAACGGCAGCTCAAGCAGTCGGCTCGCGGTGCAGCCCGTCTCAACCGCCCACGCCAGCAGGTGGGCCAGGTGCTCGCCTGCCGGCGCCACCAGGTCTGCACCAATCAGCTTGCCCTCGGGTGCTGCCGCATACAGGGTCAGGGTGCCCTCGTTGACGCCCTCCACCCGTGCCCGGCCCTGGTCGTCAAAATCGGAGGTTCCCGTTACGGCCCCCTCTTCTTCAGACTGACCAATGCTGGCAACCGGCGGATCGGTAAAGGTGATGCTCAGCGGCACATGGCGCTTTACCGTGATCTTCGCTGGCATCGCCGCGGCATTGCGGCCGGCAATGGCACCATCACTCGATGCCTCATGCAGCAGGGGTAGGTCGGCGGCGGCGTCGCCCGCCATGAAGACGGCGCTGTCACCGCAGCGCATCGTCTCGCGGTCGTGGCAGGGCACGCCGTGTTTGTCCAACGCCAGTTGTGCTTTGTCCAGGGCCAGGTCATCCAGGTTGGGCGGGCGGCCCAGTGCGGCGACGACGTAGTCTACCTGCACGCTGCCTTCGGCCTGGTCTTTGCCGCTCCAGCGCACATGCACGCCCTCATCGGACCGTTCGGGCTGCACGTCCACGCCGAGGTGGACCTCCATGTCGCGCTTCAGCACGGCCAGCAGTGCATCGTGCACGCGCGGGCAACGCACCTTGGCCAGCGTCGTCTCCTTGCCCAGCAGGGTGACCTGCACACCCAGCCGGGCCAGGGCCTGGGCAAATTCCAGCCCGAGCGAGCCAGTGCCCACTACCGCGACACGCTTGGGGAGCTGCTTCAGCTCGAACAGGCTTTCGTTGGTCAGCACGCGGTCGCCCAGCGCTTCAAACGGCGGCGGCAGGGCAGGCGCGGAACCGGTAGCAATGACAATGGCGCGTGCCTCGATGCGTCGGCCGTCCTCCAGTTCCAGCGTGGTCGGCCCGGCAAACCGCGCACGACCGGTCAGCCGCGTGGCAGGGTCCAGTTTGTCGATCTGCTCGCGGGTAAGCGCTGCAAAACGATCGCGCTCCTCGCGCACGCGGCGCATCACTGCCGCGTCATCAATGGTCATGCCGTCCACGTGGATGCCGAACAGGTCTGAACGGCGCACGTGCTCGGCCTGCTTGGCGGCCGCCAGCAACAGCTTGGAGGGCATGCAACCGACGTTGGCGCAGGTGGTGCCGCTGAAGTGCGGATCGATCAGCAACGTGGACGCGCCATTACGGCGCGCGGCCCGCTCTGCTGCCAAGCCGGCCGTGCCGGCGCCGATCACCGCCACATCACAGTGCAGGGGCGTGCTCATGGGGCCGCCGGCAGGGTGATGGATTTGACGTTGACGAATTCCTTCAAGCCCTCGGGGCCATGCTCGCGGCCGTAGCCGGAGGCCTTCACGCCGCCGAAGGGCAGGGCGGGGCTGGCCACGTTGAAGGTGTTGATGCACACCATGCCGGTATCGAAGTAGGTGGTCGCCAGCTCGCGGGCGCGCTTTACATCGCGGCTGAAGATGCCGCCGCCCAGGCCGTAGCGACTGTCGTTGGCGATGCGCAGGGCGTCATCATCGTCCTTGGCCTTGATGATGGCTGCGGCGGGGCCAAACAGCTCGTCCTCATAGGCAACCTGGCCCGGGGCAACGTCGGCCAGCACCGTAGCCGGGTAGAAAGCGCCGGTGCGGTCAGGGATCTCGCCACCGACCACCAGGCGGGCGCCCTGGGCCACGCTCTTGCTGACCTGCTCGTGCAGGGTGTCACGCTGGGCCTTGGAGACCATCGGGCCCAGCTGGGTTTTGGCATCGTTGGGATCGCCCATGCGGATCGCTGCAAACTGCTTTGCGTAGGCCTCGACGAAGGCGTCGTAGTTCTTTTCGGTCACGATGAAGCGCTTGGCATTGACGCAGGTCTGGCCGTTGTTGAACAGGCGGCCCTTCACGCAGGTCTTCACTGCCAGCTCCAGGTCGGCGTCGTCCAGCACCAGGTAGGCATCGTTGGAGCCAAGTTCGAGCATGGTCTTCTTCAGTGCCTTGCCAGCCTTCTCGGCGACGGTGCGGCCAGCCTTTTCGCTGCCGGTGAGCGTTACCGCGCGCACCAGGTCGTGGTCGATGATGGCGTCGGACTGCTCGTGGCTGATGAGCAGCACGCCGAACAGGCCCTTCGGCAGACCGGCTTCCTCGTAAAGGTCGCGCAGGAACAGGCCGCTGCCGGTGCAGCTTTCGGCGTGCTTGAGCAGGACGCCGTTACCGGCCATCAGGCTGGCGATGGAATAGCGCACGGCCTGGTAGGCCGGGAAGTTCCACGGCTGGATGCCGTACACCACGCCGATGGGCTGGTGGGTGACGATGCCGGTGCCATTGGCCGAGGGGCGCTCTTCATCGGCGAGCACCTTCGGGCCCTGCTCGGCGGTGTACTTGCAGAGGGCCACGCACAGGTCCACTTCGCTGCGGCTGTCGCCGATCAGCTTGCCGACCTCGTCGGTCATCAGCTGGGCGAAGGCGTCCTTCTTTTCTTCCAGCTTGCGGGCGATGGCGGACATCACTTCAGCGCGTTCTTCCAGGCTGCGCAGGCGCCACTGCAGGAACGCTTCGTGGGAGGCCTTTACGGTGTCAGCCGCCTCGGCGTCGGACATGTACGCGTAGGTGTGCAGCACCTGTTCGGTCAGCGGGTTGATCGTCTTGATCGGGTGGTCGCTCATGGGGGAGTCTGCCTTGGGGGAGGGAATGGAGGAGTGGTTTCAGCCGTAGCGGTGACGATGGCGGCGCAACTTGCCCTGCACGTGGTGCAAGGCGTTGAGCACTTCATCGCGCCAGCCATCGGCGGGCAGTTCGCGCACGGCCGAATGGGCCGCGCAGACATAGGGGGTGCCGGCCCAGCGCTCGGCCAATGCGCGCGCCCAGCGCTCGAACGCGTCTGCGGCGCCGGCCCGGGGCTGCAGTGCGCGCGACAGCGTGGGGTGGAACTTCAAGCCGGACTGCGGCAGCCACTTGCCAAGGGCCCCGGGTGCGGCCAGCACGCTGAGGGTGTCGTCAACATGAACGATGCCGCTGCGGCGGTGGCGGACCAGGACCGAGCTGGCGTGCACGTTGTCGTCGGCCGGTACCAGCTCCAGGCCGGCGGGCACAGTGAAATCCAGGTCATCGGCAAAGTCGGCCTGGGCTTCCTCGTCTTCGATCACGTGGGGATCCCATGGCAGGTGCGGAGCCTGTTGCAGATGACGACGCGTGCCGATCAGGCGCGCAGCGGGCAGCAGCCGGTGCAGGGGCTCGCAGTGCAGGGTGTGGAACGGATGCACGTTGATGATGGCGTCCACCAGCGTGCCGCCGGCGGTCAGGCCCAGCAGGGCCTGGCGCTGGGTCTCACTGGGGGTGTAGCTGTCCAGCACCAGGAAGCGGCCATTGCTACGGCGCACCACGGAGAGCTGCGTGCCCACGTCCAGCAGGCCGGCCACCTTGAAGGTGCCGCGCAGGTTCCAGAAATCATTGGCGAGTTGCTGCATCGGGATCAGGGGGCGCGGCTGCGGTGGCCGTCGCGAGCGGTTGGGTGGGGGCTCTGATCGTGCGGAGGCGGCTATTGCAGCGGCGTGAAAGCGGGTGATGGGGGTGTCAGGGGTGGTGGGGGGCGTATGACTGGCTCATCGACGCAGACCGACAGGTGTTCGCGCAAGCAACTCCATCCGTGCGGGCATTCGGTACCTGCGCCTGGGCGCGCGCGGTGCGTTCAGTAACTTCCGCGCTTTGGCTCTGCTTCCCGTACCTCAGTGTTCGCTGGTTCACACATTCAGAGTGCTGCTGCTGTGGACGCTGTGCCGACCACATGCCGCAGAACCCATCTATGCCATCATCCAGCCAGAACCGCAGTACCCAACAAGGCTGAGCACGCATGGAGCAGGCATTACGCTACACGGTGACCGTTTTCCTGGCTGCCCCGGGCACCCCGCTGAAGAGCGGAGGCGTATCCCCGCGCGGGCAGATGTATCTGCAGGTTGCCGAGGGCGAGGACACCCACAGTTACGGCTTCGCGCCGCCGCGGCTGCCGCCCGGTGAAACCGCGAAGGGCGTGCAGTACGCCCAGGTGTGCCACGACGATGCGGACGAGCACGTGGACCCGTATTACAGCCGCACCCTCGAAATCACCGCCGAGCATTACGGCTGCCTGCGCGACTTTGCCGAGGAACCGGCCGAGTTTGAATTTGATGTCGACCGCCCGGCCACCATCAACCGCTGCAGCGACTTCGTCTGGGCCGCGCTGAACTACGCGGGCTTACACCCGCTGCCCACGCCGCTGGATGGCGGTAGTGATCTGGGCGAGTTCGCGGTGCTGTTCAACCTGCCGGAAATCCAGTGCATTGCGGCACCGTTCCCCGACAGCGATCTGAATGCCGAAAGCCATCACCCGATGCCCGAGCGCGGGGCCGAGGATCATCGGCAGGGCGACCGCGCTGAAGGCGAGCCGCCGCCGAGCCCGATGGAAGTGGCCGGCACGCTGCTGGATCCCTCGCATCCGGACCACCGGCTGTTCGCACAGCTGATCCAGAAGGTGGCCGAGCTGGATGCCGCGCATGGCCGCACGTTCGATGACAGCAGCCAGCGCATCAGCGCCAGCCTGCTGGTGCTGGCCAAGCAGAACAATCTCTCGCGTGTGGACCACGTGCTGTTGAGCCGATCCACCCGCGATGCGCATGCGGCCGAGAGCATCTTCATCGTGCAGGGCGACCGTGACGACCCCGCGCATCGCCGCGCCAGTATCCCCACCGAGGTGGCGGCGCAGACCGATGTGGCCGATTCGCTGCGATTAAAGGAGCAGTAACCCGGGCAGCCGCCACGCAGGCGTGGGCGGACGCCACAGCCCCCAGCTGCTACCATTGCCCCGCAACCCAGCCAGCCCACCCCGCGCAGACAGGTGCGGGGCGGGCCGTCGCAGAACGGCCCAGCGAGCCAGGACACCCTCCCGTGCCCTTTCAAGGATGCTCGCATGACCCGTCTTTCCGTTTTCCGCTCGGCCGCTCTGGCCGTTGCCATCTCGCTCAGCGTCGGCGCCCCGGCCGCATTTGCCGATAACGCGACCGCTGCAACTGCCGCCAGCACCGCCGTGCAGCGCCAGGCCATCGCCCAGGGCCTGTACGAGCTGGCCTACAGCCCCACCCAGAACGCCGTGTTCGTGGCCTCGTCCGGCGGCTTCGGCGACAACGCCGGCCCGTCCCAGGTGCTGCGCCTGGACCCGGCCACGCTGGCCGTGCAGGCCCGCATCCCGCTGGAGCGCAAGGGCTTTGGTGTGGTGCTGGATGACGCCCATAACCGCCTGTACGTGGGCAACACCGTGGACACCTCGGTGACCGTGGTCGACACCGCGCAGAACAAGGCCATCGGCACCGTGCAGCTGATGGAAAAGAAGGTGGGCAAGGACGGCAAGACCGGCTACACCCATGACCTGCGCGAGCTGGTGGTCGACAGCGCCGCCAACCGCCTGTACGTCACCGGCCATTCCGGCGAAGGCAGCGTGCTGTTCGTGGTGGACACCACCACGCTGAAGCTGATCGACACCATCCCGGGCCTGGGCAAGGCGAAGGCGCCGGGCCTGGCGCTGGATGCGGCCAACAAGCGCGTCTACACCAGCAACCTGCTGGCCGACCTGGTGGTGGTGGGCACCGATTCGAAGAAGGTGGTGGCCCAGCACAAGATCGCCGCCGAGCAGCCGATGAACATCGCGCTGGACCCGGACGGCAAGCGCCTGTTCGTGACCGACCAGGGCTCGGCGATGATCCGCGACTACGTGACCAAGAGCAGCGAGGGCTTCGTCAGCAAGCACCCGGGCCAGCGCGTGCTGGTCCTCGACCGCACCACCGGCAAGGAACTGGCGAGCATCCCCACCGATGCCGGCCCGCTGGGCATCCTGCTGGATGCACCGCGCAAGCGCCTGTACGTGACCAACCGCGAAGGCGGCACGGTGACCGCGTATGACAGCGCCAGCTACAAGAAGGTGGCCACCTATGCGATGCCGACCCACCCGAACAGCCTGGCCTTGGATGCGAAGAACAACGTGCTGTTCGTGAGCATCAAGAACGGCGAGAAGGATGCCAAGGGCTCGGAAGAGAGCGTGGCGCGCATCCAGCTGTGATGTGACCGGTAGCGTCGGGCCACACCCGGCGAAAGCAGAAACGGTAGCGCCGGGCCATGCCCGGCGGCTTTTCACGTGAAAAGGCAGGGTGCAGACCCTGCCTTTTTCTTTTGCGGTTGCGGCATGGCCGACCGACCGCTACGGTTCAAGCTCATGGCAGGGAGCCCAAGGGTCATCACAATGTCGGGTAATCACCGCTGTCTGCGCGCCGGGCTGTTCGTCATGTTGCTCGGTAGCCTGGGTGCCTGCCGCGAGCGCCTTCCGGATGCGCCGGAGCCGCTGGATCTGGTCAAACCCATCGACGTCGCCGCATCCGGCCAAACGGTACGGTTTGAATTCGAGACAAGTGCCCGCAACTTCCATCCGGGGCGAACCTATGCGCTCGAGCTTGAGGTTCAGCGAAACGGATCGCAGCGTGCAAGTGAGCCGGACATGGACAGTGTCCGTATTCCCTTTGAAGTGTTCCTGCAGCGGTGGACCGAAGGTACTTGGAACGATATGGCGACCATCGACAGCTACCAAGCAATGGCACGGAATGCGGGGGCTGCGATGCCGAGCTGGCATACGAACAACGCTTGGCGTTATGCATCGTTGAACGGAGGCAGTCGCGGCCAGCATCAATGGAGTGTGGTTGCCCTGCCCTTGGAGATGGGCGCCCGCTACCGTCTGGAAGTACGTACCGTCCAGGTGACGGAGGCACTGCAGGACTACTCGGCCCGCTTGCAGGTCCATGCCGCCCGACCCGCTGGGAAGTGATCAATATTTCGTCCTTCGCACCTGCGTGCCAGCATGGCCACTGCAGTGGCGGCGCAGGCGCGTACCCAGGACGAGCAGCAGCACCGCCAGGTGCAGGAGCAGTCCGGGCCGCGCATGGTGTAGCGGCCCGCGAGATTACCCCAGGCGGTGCGCCGGGTTCTGCTGCTGTTCCTGCTCGCGTACCTGCTGTTCCGGCTGCAGCCCCATGGCCGGCTGCTGCGGGGCGAGGCCCAGCTTCTGCAGCGACTGTTCGGCCGGGGTCTGTGCGGCTTCGGCGGTGGGCAGCATGGCGCGGAGGTGGGCCGGATTGGCCGGGTCGCCCTGCACCACGAAGATGTTGTGGCCGGACGGATGCTGCGCGGTGGCGTTGCTGACCACCACATGGTCGGCACGTTCCAGGCCCTGTTCGCGCGCCTTCACGGTGAGGCTGGCGGTCAGGTTCTCGCTGGTCGTGTCGAAGGCACGGCCGTGCTTCTCGTCCAGCGCCGCCACGCCCTGGCGGATCTGCTGGTGGAGGCTGTAGTCGGGATGGTCAGGGGTCATCGCTGTGCTCCGTTCGGCCGTGCGTGGGGGACCCCAAGTGTAGAACGGGTGGCGGCTGCGCCGGAAATGCCTTTGTTGCCAGCCTGCAGGGCGGGGGACGCAGGGGATGGCGTCCGTGGTGACCATGAATGGACGAAGGCGTGTTGGGGGAATGGGGATGAAACAGAGGGGCAGGAGGCTGTCGCCCTGGCTGGCGGTGGTCCTGATGGCCTGCGGCCAGGGCGTGGCGGGGCAGGACGCGGCGCAAGGCGTGCCGCTGGGAGATGCCGATCCGAGCTGTCCTTCACAGGATTTCCCACAGTTCCTGCGCTACTTCACCGATCTGGCGGATGACCGCGTGCGCGTGCGTTACACCAGCGATCCGCTGGAATACGAGGCGCCGGCGTACGGCGCCAGTGAAGGCGAGGCCGTCACCGAGCTGAGCCGCGAGGCCGGGCCTCGCCGCTTCACGCGCCTGCGTGCGACCACGCTGCGGGCAACCCCGTCCATCACACCGCTGGAGGACGGGGGACAGCAGGTGCGCTTGGGCGATGATGCGCAGGCCGAGCAGTACACCTTCGCGCGCCGCTATGGCTGCTGGATGCTGACCCGGGTAAGCCGTTCCTGGTAGGTGCCAACCTTGGTTGGCACGAGACGGGCGCTTGCGCGCCATGCCAACCAAGGTTGGCATCTACCGAGGGCAACCTCTGCGCCGTCTGTGCACACCGTGTCACGGTAGAGGCCGATTCCATCACGGCGGCTATCGGTGGGCCCGCCAACAATGGGAGCCTCCCTTCCCCATAAGAGCTGCCATGACTGCCCCTTCCGTCCGTCTGCACGTTGAAGATACCGGTGGCACCGGTCGCCCGGTCGTTCTCATCCACGGTTGGCCGCTGTCGGCTGAAGCCTGGAAGGCCCAGGTGCCGATCCTGCGTGATGCCGGCTACCGCGTGATCAGCTACGACCGACGTGGGTTCGGCCGTTCCGAAAAGCCTGCCGACGGCTACGAGTACGACACTTTGGCTGCCGACTTGGCCGCAGTGATCGAAGAGCGCGATCTGAAGGACGTCACCCTGGTCGGTTTCTCGATGGGTGGTGGCGAGGTAGCCCGCTACATCAGCAACCATGGGCAGGAGCGGCTGCACAGCGTGGTGTTCGCCTCGGCCGTGCCGCCGTATCTGTTGAAGAGCGACGACAACCCCGAAGGCCCGCTGACCCAGGACAAGGCCGACGAGATGAGCGGTGGCCTGGCAAAGGATCGCGAGGCATTCTTTGACAGCTTCACGCGTGATTTCTTCAGCGCCAACGGTAAGTTGAAAGTGACCGAGGAAGAACGCCAAGCGGCCATTGCCTTGTGCCACCAGTCCGATCAGACAGCGGCGCTCGGCTGCATGAAGGCCTTCGCCACGACGGATTTCCGTGGTGATCTCAAGAAGGTCAGCGTGCCGACCCTGGTGCTGCACGGTGACAGCGACGCCACGGTTCCATTCGAGGGCTCCGGCAAGCGTACGCATGAAGCCATCAGCGGCAGCGAGCTGGTCGTGCTGAACGATGCGCCGCACGGCTGCAACACCAGCCACGCCGATGACTTCAATCTGGCGCTGCTGAACTTCCTGAAGAAGTGAAGTAACGCTCCGAGTAAACCGACCGCATGGCTACCGCCCGCACGCCCCCGTGGAAGAAGCCCAACCCGAAGGGGCAGAAGAAGCAGCCCCTGTCGGATGCGCAGAAGGCCGCCGCGCGGCAACGCGCGGAGGAGAGCGGGCGGCGCTACCCGAACCTGGTCGACAACATGTGGGCGGCGAAACTGCCGCGCGGCTGAGCCATCACTCAGCCGCGCTGCCTTGCGCCATTGGTTGCCAACCGGCTTCGCGCCCGGGCGCTACGTTGCGTTCGTGCATGTTGATCATCGCCGGGGGCAGTGGCATGCAGTCCTGCAGGGCTTGGCGCAGTGCGTTGGCATCCACCGGCTGCGCGGTGGCGATCTGCAGCACGGGCCCGCGCCGACGTATCTGCACCGGCAGCACGTCATGTACCTCGGTCATGCCCGCCGTGCGCGCGACGCGGTAGCGCATGACGATGGGCCGTGCGGTCTGCTGCAGCACCGGCGCCCATGCCTGCAGCAGCGTGTCCTGCTGGGCGGCCGGTACCTGCACGTCGATGACGGTGGATGGGTAGCCGCGCAGGCTTTCTACCATCACCTGGAAACGCGCGCCGTTGGGCATCAGCAACGCGCAGGCTGTCACACTGCCTATGAATACCACAGCGGCGGCAGCGATCCAGCTGCGCGGGACCTTTGGCTGCAGGGTGATGCTGCGCAGATTGGGGCGGCGCTTGCGCAGGCGCCGGTAGCGGCGCTGCGCCGCGGGGCTGGGCAACAGGCTGTGTTCGGGCAGCGGCACTTCGCGCGGCGGTAGACGCGAAAGACGCGTGTTGATGACGCGGGCGACCAGCCAGCCTACGCCTGCAGCCACCAGCAGTGGCAGGGCGAGGCGCACGAACAGGTACAGCTCCAGCACTGGCGGCACTCCTGTGCGCGTTCCGATGGGCCGCATATGATCGCGCATCCACCCGGCGGTGTCGCATCTGCCTGCCGACAGCGCGGCGTGGCATCGCTAGGATGCGCAACCTTTGCCGGGATGCACTGCATGACGCCCATGACCGCCCGCCTCCGGCGCTTCTTTGGCGCGGGACTGACGCTGTTTTTGCTGCACGGCCTGGCGCTGGCATCGGTGGCGCTGGCGGTGGGTTACTTCCACCACCGCCTGGATCTCTTGCTGGAGCCCGTCGAGCTGCCGCTGCTGCTGTCCTGCGGTGGCGGCGACCCGATGGCGCGCATGCAGGCGGCCGAGCATCTGCTGGCGCGTGCAGGTGCGCTGGATGACTGGCAGCCGGTGTGCTGGGTGGTGGTGGGTGCACTGCTGTGCTCGCTGCTGGGCACGGTGGTGGTCAGCCTGCATTGGCTGCAGCAGGTGCGGGGCCTGCACCGGCGCAGCGTCTGGGGGCTGCTGGGCCTGCATCTGCTGGCCAGTGCGCTGGCCGTGCTGCTGCTGCGCCTGTATGAGCAGGTGTGGGCGGGGCTGGTCAGCGCGCTGCCGACGGTGTGCATGGCCGAGCCAACGGCGCAGGAGGCGGCGGCGATGCTGCCCGCGCACCGCACGCTGCCGCAGTTGCTGTCCGATGCGGGCCTGCTGGTACCGCAGGCGCCGGATGCGCTGGCCATCGTGCTGTGTGGTGTGCTGCTGGCCGCGACGGTGATCGGCGTATGGCTGTGGCGCGCGCTGCCGATGCCTGGGCCGGAGTAAGTGTGTGCGTGGGCGATCCACCGCGCCCTGTCGCGGGCGAGGCGGCGCCGGTCGAGGCGACTGGCTGCATCGAGCCACGCGCAGGTAGAGTGGCCGTTCCTGCCGGATTAAGGATCTGCCGATGCGTTCGTTGCTGCGTGCCGTGCCCCTGCTGCTGCTCTCGCTGGTGGCGCAGGCGGGTGAAGTGGACCGCCGTGTCGCGGTAACCATCGATGACCTGCCGTGGGCGCGCTTGGACGAAACCGTGCCGTCCGACCTGCAGGCACGCCACGAGGCGCTGATGGCACAGCTTCACCAGGCCGGTGTGCCGGTGGTCGGCTTCGTCAACGGCAACAAGCTGGAGGTGGACGGCGTGGTGCAGCCGGCGCGCGTGCAGATGCTGCGCGACTGGCGCGATGCCGGCTATGAGCTGGGCAACCACACGTGGTCGCACATGGATCTGAACGCCAAGGGCGTGGCCGCCTTCCAGCAGGATTTCCTGCGCGGCGAAGATGTGTTGAAGCCACTGCTGGCCGAGCGCGGCCAGGTGCCGCAGTGGATGCGCCACCCGTATCTTCGCGCCGGCCGCACGCCGCAGGATCGCGCGGTGATGGACTTGTTCTTCGCCGAACACGGCTACCGCATTGCGCCTGTGACCGTCGACAACGGCGAGTGGGTGTGGGCCTTCGCCTATGCCAACGTGATGAATGAACGGCCCGATTCACCCGAACGCGAGGCGACGCTGGCGCGCCTGCGCAAGGGCTATGTGCCGTACATGCTGAACAAGCTGGACTACTACGAACAGCAGTCGCAGGCGCTGCTGGGCTACGCGCTGCCGCAGGTGTGGCTGATGCATGCCAATGAACTGAACGCAGCGACCTTCGCTGAACTGGTGGCCGCGACCAAGCGCCGGGGTTACCGCTTCGTTTCGCTGGAGGAGGCCGTGCGCGACCCGGCGTATGCGCGTGGTACCGAGGGCTATGACGGACGGTATGGCCCCAGCTGGCTGCATCGCTGGGCGATGGCCGAGAAGAAGCCGAAGGACTACTACGGCACGGAGCCGGTCGTGCCGCAGTGGGTGAAGACGCTGGCCAAGGTCAATTACGAATGATGGCCTGCGGCTAGGGATCAGCGCTTGACAGCCAGCACGCCGTCCAGCGCCAGCTCGGCCTTGAAGCCAGCCTTTTCCAGGCGCTTGGCCACTTCACGCGGCACGTCGCGGCCGCTGGTCAGCTTGTTGGGCGCGCCGGTGTAGTGGAACAGGCGGCCGCCCTTGCGGATGACGCGGGCCAGGTGATCGTAGAACGCCTGCGAATACAGCTCACCGGCGATACCGAAGCGTGGCGGGTCGTGCAGGATGGCATCGACGCTGTTGCTTGCCACCTGTTCGATCTGCTGCGAGACATCGCCCTGGCCGAAGTGCAGGCGGCCACCGGCGGCCGCGGAGTCCGGATCCGGCGACCACGGATTGAGCGTGCGCAGCCACATCACGTCGGCGTTCTTTTCGAACGAACGGATCTGGCCGACGCCGGCTTCCAGCGCGCAGGCGGCGAAGTAGCCGAGGCCGCCGCAGGTATCGAGGATGGACTTGCCGGCCGGCGCAACCAGTTCGACCTTGCGGCGCGCGTCCTCGAACGGCGACAGCTTGGAGGTCGGCAGCATCTTGATGCCATCGATCTCGAAGGTGGGCGCGCCCCATTCGGTGGGCACCAGCTTGATGAGCGAGCCGCTGAAGCGCGAGATCGAGGCGAAGTCCTCGCCGTCCCAGTAGTACAGCGTGCGGTCCTTCAGCTTGCCCGGCCACGGGTAGTGCTGGCCGCGGAAGCTGAAGCCTTCGGCATACAGACCGACCGTTTCCTCGCTGCGGCCCAGGTCGAGCGAGCCCTGCCAGTCGGCAGTGCCCTTGTCGTGCGCGCGGCGCAGGGTGTCGGCGCTGTCGCGGGTGAGCAGGGGGCCGATGTAATGGGGCACGGCGGATACCGGGGCTGGGCGGGGAGGGCATGGTACCCGCTAGGGCGGGCGGCTGCAGCCGAAGCCATGGGTGGTGCCAGAGCCGGCCAGAAAGCTGGCGCCGCTGGACGGCTCGCCGCCTTGTAGTGCGCAGGCGCGGCGATGCACGGCTTGGGTGGCCGGCGGCTGCCGCGAGTACTCGTACAGCATGCTGCCGTCGTCCAGCAGCTGCCAGTGCACCGTGACCCGGGTGCGCTGCCCATCCTCGGTTTCCCAATCGATGGTGCGCAGTACCAGGGTGCGGCCATCGTTGGCCTGGCGTACCTCATCATAGGCACCGGTGGTGGTGACCGGCACCACGGTGAGCAGCAGCGACAAGAGCATGGCGAGGCCCCCAAAACGGCCAGCCTCGGGTCTACAGCGGCGCTATGCCATCAGGAAAGTTGCAGATCAGTCGCACTTCACCGCATACACCGGCCCGGCACCAATTAGCAGGAGGGCCATGTAGTCGCTGTCGCTCGCCTTGGCCTTCAGCGAGGCCCCGCGTGTGGTGTGGAACAGGCCGAAGCCGCCCGAGCGGCCGAGGAGCGCGCTGTCGATCTGCTCGGCATCGTCGCGGAAGTAGCGGGCGATGTCGCTGCGGCTGGCTTGGCTGAGGGCGTTGGGTTCGCGTTGCCAGTGGCCGTCGCGCTCGAAGGAGACGAAGTACTGGCTGCCTTCCTTGTCGATGCGGAACTCGGCGGGCTTGCGCGCGCTGGTGGTGAAGCAGCCCTGCAGGGGATCGGAGGAGAACGGCAGCTGGGTGCCGCCGGAACAGGCTGGCAGCAGTACGCTTGCAGCAATCAGCACGACGGCCGGGACCGGGCGCAGCAGGACCATGGTGGCGTTCCGGCAGGGTGATGCTTGCAGTGTAGACACGGCCAGCGCATGGCCAGTGTCAACATGGCCAGCAGGCAGACCGGAGCGGACATGTCACAGAGCAGGGCACCGTTGTGCGGTGGCGCAAGCTGGCTGGGGTTGCCGGTCGGGTATGGCGTCCACGGGTGGATCACGCTGATGGGCGATGGGCGCGCGCTTGGCGTGGGGATAGGCTGCCTGGCGGCCGCCGTCGTGGGTCTGGGATTGGCCGTGGCGGCGCGGGCACGGGATGAGCGCTATGCGTGGCTGGGCATAGGCGGTGCGGTGGTAAGCGCACTGCCGTTGAAGCTCTATCTGCTGCAGATGCTGTTCAAGCTCTAGGCTACCGTTGTTGTAGAGCCGAGCCCATGCCCAGCTGGCTCTGGTTTTGTAGAGTCGAGCCACGCTCGACTGCGTTGGCTCTTGTAGAGCCGAGCCTATGCTCGGCTGCCTCGGGCAGGAGCAGCCGAGCGTGGGCTCGGCTCTACAGAAGATCAGCAGCCGAGCGTGGGCTCGGCTCTACAGAAGGGCAGGAGCAGTCGAGCAAGCTCGACTCTACGAGTTGGCGCTTCGTGCGATGGATCTCCAGCGTCACGTGCACCAGCTCTTCGTGCACGGCCAGCGCCTTGCGCAGCTGGTCGGCATCCAGGTCGGTATCGCTGGTAACCACGCTGGCCGCCACCGCGTACTTGCCGCGGCCCACCTGCCATACGTGCAGATCGGCCAGGCGCGCCGGCCAGGGGCCCTGTTCGATCACTTCGCGCACTTCGGCCACCACCGGCGCATCCATCTGCGCATCCAGCAGCACGCGACCGCTGTCGCGCAGCAGGCCGACCGCCCAGACCGTCACCAGCACCGCACCGACCAGGCCCATCACCGGGTCCAGCCAGGCGGCACCCCACAGCTTGCCGCCCAGCAGGGCGACGATGGCCAGCACCGAGGTCGCGGCGTCGGCCAGCACGTGCATGTAGGCCGAGCGCAGGTTGAGGTCGTGCCCGTGCGCATGGCCATGGGAGTGATCGTGGTCATGGTGGCCATGCGCATGGCCGTGCCCGTGCCCGTGATGAGGGTGGGCGTGGCCCGGGCTGTCGTGCAGCCACCAGGCGCACAGCAGGTTCACGCCCAGGCCGACCACGGCGATGAGGATGGCCTCGTCGTAGTGGATGGGCGCCGGTACCCACAGGCGCTGCAGCGACTGCTCGGCCATCAGGGCGGCCACGCCGAGCAGGGCGATGGCACTGGTGTAGCCGGCCAGGATCTCGATCTTCCAGGTGCCGAAGGCAAAGCGCGGGTCGTGCGCATAGCGCCGCGCGCAGCGGTAGGCGAACACCGAGAGGCCGAGCGCCAGGGCGTGTGAGCTCATGTGCCAGCCATCGGCCAGCACGGCCATGGAGTTGAACCACCAGCCACCGAAGATCTCGATGAACATCATGCTGACGGTGAGCCACATGGCGCGGCGGGTATTGCGCTCGGCCAGCGGATTGCCGTCGTCGAACCGGTGGTCGTGGCGGCGGGAGGCGGCGAGGGCGTCCAAGTGCATGGGGGCATTCTTGAGTGGAAGGATACCCCCATAGGGTATACAATACGGCCATGGCACATGTACACAGGAACCGGAAACACCTGCTGACCCGGGTGCGCCGCATCGGCGGCCAGGTGGCAGCGCTGGAACAGGCGCTGGACCGCCCCGAGGGGGCGGCGGGCGACTGCGCGGACGTGCTGGTGCAGGTGGCGGCCGTGCGCGGCGCCGCCCACAGCCTGCTGATGGAGCTGCTGCACGAGCACCTGCAGGAACACGTGGTGGCCGCCGAGGACCCGCAGCAGCGGGCCGCCGAGGCGGAGGTGCTGGTGGAGCTGCTGCGCCGCTACGGCAAATAGCGCGCGCAGCCGAGCATGGGCTCGGCTCTACCGCCGGCAACTCTGCCGCAGTGTCGTGTCCAAATAATGTTATATAGTAACATTTCCATCCGCAGCCCTCCGCCCCGCATGAACCCTGTTTCCCGCGCCGACCGCCGCCTGCCGGTCACCGTGCTGTCCGGCTTCCTTGGCGCCGGCAAGACCACCCTGCTCAACCAGATCCTGCTCAACCGCGCTGGTCTGCGCGTGGCGGTCATCGTCAACGACATGAGCGAGGTCAACATCGATGCGCAGCTGCTGCGCGACGGAGGCGCCGAGCTGCGCCGCACCGAGGAAACGCTGGTCGAGTTCAGCAACGGCTGCATCTGCTGCACCCTGCGCGACGACCTGCTGCAGGAAGTGCGACGCCTGGCCGACGCGGGTCGCTATGACTACCTGCTGATCGAATCGACCGGCATCGGCGAGCCCATGCCGGTGGCCGCCACTTTCGCAGTGCGCGACGAACACGGCTTCAGCCTGAGCGACATCGCGCGGCTGGACACGATGGTGACGGTGATCGATGGCAGCGCGTTCCTGGCCGACTTCGGTTCGACCCTGCGCTTGGCCGAGCGCGGCCAGCAGGCGGGCCCGGACGATGACCGCGGTGTGGTCGACCTGCTGTGCGAGCAGGTGGAATTTGCCGACGTGATCGTGGTGAGCAAGGTCGACCAGACCGATGAGGACGTGCTGCAGGACACGCTGGCCGTACTGCGTGGCCTGAACCGCGATGCCAAGCTGCTGCTGTCGTCGTTTGGCGATGTGCCGCTGCGCGAGCTGCTGGATACCGGCCGCTTCGATTTCGACCGCGCGCAGCAGGCGCCGGGCTGGGTGAAGGAACTGCGTGGCGAGCACACGCCGGAGACCGAGGAATACGGCATCGGCAGTTTCGTCTATCGCTCGCGCCGGCCGTTCCATCCGGGGCGTTTTGCCCGCGCACTGCAGGAGGGCATGCCCGGGGTGATCCGCAGCAAGGGCTGGTTCTGGCTGGCCAACCGCATGGATTGGGTGGGCGAACTGAGCAGCGTGGGTGCGGCGACGCGCACGCAGGCGGCTGGCTTCTGGTATGCGGCGCGCGAGCGCGTACGTGCCGGCGAAGAGGACACCACGCCGCTGCTGCCGCCGACGCCGCTGCCGTACAGCGACCTGGGCTGGGCGCGGCAGCAGGCGGACTGCTGGAGCGCGCCGTTGCCCGGGTTGGAGGAATTCCCGGATGGGGATGCGCATGCGGCGATGGCGCGTCTGTGGCACCCGCTGTGGGGTGACCGCCGGCAGGAGCTGGTGGTGATTGGCGTGCACATGGATGAGCGCGCGGTGCGTGCGACGTTGGATGCGTGCCTGCTCAATGACAGTGAACTGCGTGCGGGACCGTTGTTGTGGCAGCAGTTGCCGCAGGCGTTCCCGGTGTGGAAGCGCTGAGGGCGGAAGCGTCCACGCCATGCGTGGAGGCGGCGTCATCGGGCGGGGTCAGAGCCTTTTTGCGTCGCAAAAGGGATCCGACCCCGGGTCTGCATCGCGCCACTGCCATCCATCAGCCCCCACCTGCAGCACCTGCGTCGGCCGCAACGCGCGCAGCAGGTGGGTGTCATGGCTCACCATCACCAAGCCCCCTTCCCATGCACCCAGCAATGATTCCAGCGCCTGCAGTGCGGTCAGGTCCAGCGCGTTGCCGGGCTCGTCCAGCAGCAATAGCTGCGGCGCCGGTTGTGCATAGAGCACGCTGGCCAGCGCGCCCTTTACCCGTTCGCCATCGCTGAGGCTGCTGGCCGGCCGCTGGATGCGCTGTGCGTCCAGCCCGAGCAGGGCCAGCCGCGTGCGCAGCTCGGCGGGGTCGGCCGTGGGATTGGCCGACTGCACCGTATCGAGGATGCTGCGCTCGCCGGCCAGCGCCAGCAGCTGCTGGTCCAGCAGGGCCAGCGGTGCATGCCGCTGCACCTCGCCCGCGCGTGCATCCATCTGGCCCGCCAGCACCCGCAGCAGGGTGGACTTGCCGCTGCCGTTGTCACCGACCACCGCAATGCGCTGGCCACGGCGGATGTCCAGCTGCAGCGGTGCGCTGCAGCCATGCGGCAACGCCAGGTCGTGGGCCTGCAGCAGCCGCGCGCTGCCACGCTCGCCTTCGCTGGCGAACAGTGCAAGTTCGGGTGCCGCCTGCACGGCGGCAGCAGCACTACGCAGCTGGTGCGCGCTGGCCTGCAGACGCTCGGCCTGGATCTGCTGCGCACGGCCCTGGGTGGCCTCGGCACGCTGCTTCTGCCCGCCCAGCAGGATCGGCGCCTGGTTGGCCTGCTTCGCGTCGCGGTTGCCGCGCGCCTGCCGCTGTTGCTGGCGTACGTGCTGTTCGCGTGCGCTGCGTTGCTGCTGGCGGTGGTGGGCGCGCGCATGGTCAAGCTGGGCGGCTGCGGCATCGCGCTCGGCGGCACGTGCCTCGGCGTAGTGCTGCCACGGCCCGCCATAGCGGTGCAGCCCGCGCGCATCCAGTTCCACGATCTGCTGCATGTGGGCCAGCAGATCGCGGTCGTGGCTGATCACCAGCAGCCCGCCCGGCCACTGCTGCAATTGCTGGTACAGCTGCTGGCGGTTGCGCGCGTCCAGATGGTTGCTGGGTTCGTCGAGGATGAGCCAGTCGGCGCCGCTGGCCCATGCGCCGGACAATGCAACGCGCATGGCCTGGCCACCACTGAGACGCGCGGCCGGCTGCGTGGGCTGCAGATCATCGGGCAGGCCGAGGGCACGCCATTGCTGCTGCAGGCGCTCGCGCAGGTCCCAGCGATCACCGATGCAGGCGAAGTCGGCCTCGTCGACGCTGCCGGCTTCGATGCGCGCCAGCGCGCCCAGTTCAGCGCCGACGCCCGCCAGTTCGCCCACGGTGCCGCGTGGCGGGTAGCCGGGCGTGGGCAGCAGGAAGACCCGGCCGCTGCCGCGCACCTGGCCGCTGTCGGGCGTCAATTGCCCGGCCAGCAGGCGCGTGAGCACACTCTTGCCGGTGCCGTTGGCACCGACCAGGCCGGTGGCCACCGGTTCAAAGGAAAACGAGAGATCGGAAAACAGCGATCGGCCATCGGCCAACCGATAGGACACGCGATCGAGCGCGAGGGAATGCGTGGTCATGCGACCTCCATGGGATGCCTGGTTCTCCCCTGCGCACAGGGGCGGGAAGAGTCGGGCCGTCTAGTGGAAAGACGGCGGCATCAGTGGCGCATTGGTCGCGAGCCTCTTGGAGGTATGAAAGGGGATTATAACGCCCGCAGGGCGTGCGAACTGTAGAGTCGAGCCATGCTCGACTGCCTTTGTAGCGCACTCATGGATCGGTCGCATAAACAAAAGGCCCACCAG
>NZ_VYKI01000016.1:48744-82550 GCF_008710035.1 Stenotrophomonas cyclobalanopsidis
GTTTCCTTTTTTTATTTTCTAGCAAGGCTATCGTGCTTTTGCCGCCCTGTCGAGATGGCCTCGACTCTACAAAAGGCGATCAGGGCACGGTATCCAGCCGCGCGCCGATGAAATCGATGAACACCCGCAACTTTGGCAACACATGCCGTCCCGAGGGCCATAGCAGGTGGAAAGTGCCGCAGGAATGCACGTGTTCATCCAGTACGGTGACCAGGCGGCCATCGGCGATGGAATCACGCACCGAGTGCACCGGCACGAAGGCCAGGCCGATATCGCGCAGGGCCAGCTCCACCCGCGCTTCGATGGTGTTGGCAACCACGTGCACGGGCAGTTCCTGCGCCGCTTGTTCATCCGGCCAGTGGATCGGCCACGCCTCCAGCTTGCCGCTGCTGGGGAACCTGTAGTGCAGCAGGGTGTGCTGCAGCAGGTCGGCTGGCGTCTTGGGCACGCCGCGCCGCTGCAGGTAGGCCGGTGAGGCGACGATGCGCCGCGGGAACACGCCCAGGCGCCGGGCATTCATCCGCGAATCGCTGGGCTCGCCCACGCGCAGCACGGCATCGAAGCCTTCTTCGATGACATCGACCAGGCGGTCGCTGAAATCGAGATCAAGGCGGATGTCCGGATAGGCGGCCATGAAATCGGCCAGCAGCGGCAGGGTCAGGTCGCCCACCAGCGGCAGGCTGATGCGCAGGGTGCCGCTGGGTGCGGCGTGCGGTTGGGCCAGTTCGGTGCGCGCGGCATCGCGCTCGGCAAGGATGCGGCGGCAGCGCGCCAGGAACAGCTGGCCCTCGGCGGTGAGGGTGATGCTGCGCGTGCTGCGATGGAACAGGCGCACGCCCAGCGCGTGTTCCAGCCGCGCCACGCACTTGCCGGCAGCCGAGGCGGAGATGCCCTGCAGGCGGCCGGTCTCGACGAAGCTGCGGGTGTCGGCTGCATGCACGAAGGTCTGCAGGTTGGCGAGATTGTCGAGGACGGACATGCGGAAGCGCGGCGGGAAAACCGCAGGGTAGGGCCAGTTGCAGCGGGCGGCCAGCGGGCCGTTGCAACACTGCGGTCCACCGCCGCTGCGCCGGCTGCCGGCCCTTGTGGTCCATGCATGCGGCCGATTGCGGACCTGGGGGTCCACGAAGCACGGAGCAGCGACCCGCTTTTTGCCGCGGCGCAGGCTGCCTAACGTGGCGACCCTCCCCCAAAGGATTGCCCAATGAACGCCCTTCCTCTAACCGAACCCACGCCCACGCTGCCCGGCGTGGCCCACGTGCTGCAGCAGGCCCACCCGCAGCGTCTGGTGGGTGCGGTGGTGCTGGTGCGCGAGCGCGGTGTGCTGCGCCACGCCAGTGCCACCGGCCTGGCCGACCGCGAGGCAGCTACGCCGATGCAGCGCGGCCAGCTGTTCCGCTTGGCCTCGGTGAGCAAGCCGCTGCTGACCGCGGTGATCCTGCGCCTGGTGGCCGACGGCGTGCTGGACCTGGATACCCCGGTGCAGCGCTGGCTGCCGACCTTCCGCCCGGCGCTGGCCGATGGCAGCGTGCCGCCGATCAGCCTGCGGCAGCTGCTGAGCCACACCAGCGGCCTCGGCTATCGCTTCCTGGAAGCGGATGCGCAGGGGCCGTATGCGCGTGCGGGTGTGAGCGATGGCATGGATGCGAACCCGCTGAGCCTGCAGGACAACGTGCAGCGCATCGGCCAGGTGCCGCTGCTGTTCGCACCGGGCAGCCAGTGGCTGTATTCGCTGGGCGTGGATGTGGCCGGTGCCGTAGCCGAAGCCGCGAGCGGACAGACGCTGCAGCAGTTGTTCGATCGCTTGCTGGCACAGCCGCTGGGCCTGTGCGATACCGGCTTCAGTACCACGCAGGGCGCGCGCCTGGCGACGCCCTATGTCAGTGATGCGCCTGTGCCGCACCGGCTGCAGGAAGGCGAGGTCGTCGCGCCCTTCGACGGCGCGGTGGGCATCGAGTACAGCCTGGCGCGCGCTACCGACGCCAGTCGCTATGCCTCGGCCGGAGCCGGGTTGATCGGCAGCGCTGATGAGGCGATGACCGTGCTGGAAGCGCTGCGCGATGTGCAGGCGTCTGCGCTGCTGCCGCCCGAACTGGCCGCTGAGATGGGAGCCCTGCAGGCGGGCGAGCAGGGGCCGCCCGATCCGCCGGGCTGGGGCTTCGGCCTGGGTTTTGCGGTGCTGCGTGATGCAGCCGCTTCGGGCACGCCGCAAAGCGTGGGCACGTGGCGCTGGGGCGGTGCCTATGGCCACAGCTGGTTTGTCGACCCTGCGCGTGGAATCAGCGTGGTGGCCCTCACCAACACCCTGTACGAAGGCATGCACGGCGCCTTCGTCGATGAGCTGCGCGATGCGGTGTACCGCGATCTGGAGGCGGCGCGATGAGCGGGCATGCGGCCGATGCGTCGTCGCCTGCGGGCGAGGCCACCCGCCTGCCGTGGAACGCGCTGCTGGCACTGGCCGGTGGCGGCTTCATTACCCTGCTGACCGAGACACTGCCGGCCGGCGTGCTGCGGCCGATGGGGCAGAGCCTGGGTGTAAGTGATGCGGCGGTGGGGCAGCTGGTGAGCGTGTATGCGCTGGGCTCGGTGCTGGCGGCATTGCCGATGACCGCGCTGACCCAGCGGCTGCCGCGCAGGCCTTTGTTGTTGGCGGCCATTGCCGGCTTCGTGGTGGTCAATGCGCTGACCGCGCTGACCAGCAACTACACGCTGCTGCTGGTGGTGCGCTTCCTGGCCGGCGTGGGTGCGGGCCTGCTGTGGTCGCTGGTGGCCGGCTATGCGGCGCGCCTGGTGGTGCCGGCGCTGCAGGGGCGGGCGATTGCGGTGGCCATGGTCGGTTCGCCGTTGGCGTTGTCGCTGGGTGTGCCGGCGGGCACGCTGCTGGGCCAGCAGATCGGATGGCGCTGGGCGTTCGGGCTGATGGCATTGCTGGCGGTGCTGCTGCTGGGCTGGGTGCGCTGGGCGGTGCCTGCGCTGCCGGCGGCTGGTGGCGGCCAGCGCACGCCGCTGGGCCGCGTGTGGCGACTGCCCGGGGTACGCAGCACGCTGCTGGTGATGGCGCTGTACGTGCTGGCGCACAACGTGCTCTACACCTACATCGAGCCGCTGGCGATCCTGGCCAACGCGCAGCACTGGCTGGACCGCGTGCTGCTGGCGTTTGGCGTGGCGGCGATCGCTGGCATCGGTATTGCCGGCTGGGGCGTGGATCGCCATCTGCGCGCGCTGGTGTGGGCAGCGGTGGCTGGTTTCGTGCTGGCGGTGCTGGCCCTGCTGCTGTGGCCGGGCGTGCCGCAGGTGCTGCTGCTGGCCAGCGTGCTGTGGGGCGTGTCGTTTGGCGCGGTGCCGACACTGTTCCAGACCGCGGTGGCGCGACGTGCGGGCGCGGCGGCGGACCTGGCGCAGTCGATGCTGGTGACCGGCTGGAACCTGGCGATTGCCGCCGGTGGCATGGCCGGTGGCGTGGTGTTGCAATCGGTGGGGGCGGGGCAGCTGGCGTGGTTGCCGTTGCTGCTGTTGGCGGTGTGCGCGGCGTGGTTGTGGGCGCGGCCGAAGGCCTGGGTGTAGCGGCTGTTGCATGGGAATGCCGGCCAGCGGCCGGCACTACCAGAGCTGCGTCATCCATGCATGGCTTGGATCTACTGAGAGAGGGCGTCGCTGCGATCCAGTGAGCGCAGCGACCCGCGTTCGCCTTTGCTCTTTCTGTTGATTCCGTGGTCGGACGCCGCAGCAATGTGTCGGTGGCCGGGGCGGTGGGGCTCGCGGGGGTGTCTGCCGCATGGATGCGGCGGACAAGCCTCCATGGATGGATTCACGGCGTCCCCCGCGAGCCCCACCGCCCCGGACACGCGCGCAATCGTTGCGCACGCCGTCCCACCACGAGGGGCTCCGCCGTTGGCCGTTACTCTTCCGCGGCGTCCCGTTCGATGGGTACGCTGCGCGGGTTCTGCATGTCCTCCCGCGCGGTGCCGTAGCGCTGCTGGCGCTGGTGGTGGAAGGCGATGAACGCATCGCGCGGCAGCGGCCGCGAGAACAGCCAGCCTTGCCCGAACTGCACCTGCTGGCTGTGCAGGTAGGCCAGCTGCGGTTCGGTCTCCACGCCCTCGGCCACCACCCACAGGCCCAGCTCCTTGGCCATGTCGATGATGTGCGGGGTGACCGGGCTGGTCGCGCTTTCGGTGCCGATGGCATCGACGAACGACTTGTCGATCTTCAGCGCGTCCAGTGGCAGCTGCTCCAGGTACTGCAGGCTGGAATAGCCGACGCCGAAGTCGTCGATGGCGATGCTGTGGCCAGCACGACGTGCGGCCGCCAGCATGGTGCGGGCGCGGTCGGCATCGAGGAAGCCACGCTCGGTGGCTTCCAGCCAGATCTGCTGCGGCAGGATGCCGCTGCCAGCCATGCGCTGGGTGATCGACTTCAACGCGCGGCCGCTGATGATGTCCTCGGCCGCGAGGTTGATGGCGATGTGCGCGCTGCGGTCCTGCACCAGCAGTTCGTGCATGTCCGACACCACGTTCTCGATCACCAGGTCGGTGAGTGCGGCGATCAGGCCGTGCTCCTCGGCCAGCGGCACGAAGATGTCCGGGCGCACCTGGGTGCCGTCGGGACGCTGCCAGCGCACAAGGGCCTCGGCACCGACGCAGATGCCGGTCTCCAGCTCGATGATGGGCTGGTAGTGCAGGTACAGCTCGCGGCGGCGGATGGCGATGGACAGCTCGCCGCGCAGCGACAGGCGCCGGCGCGACAGCCAGATCACCAGGCTGGCGCCGGCCGCGGCCAGCAGCAGGCCCACCGGCACGAACAGCCAGGCCTGCTGGCGGAAGGTGGCGGCCAGGGCGGTGCGCGGGCCGGTGGCGATGGCCAGCCACTCGCTGTTGCGGGCCGTGGCGTGCAGGGTGTCCTTGTCCAGGCCCTCGCCGGGCTCGCGCAGCTGCTGCCGCAGCAGAGCCGGGTCGATCCCACTCTGCTTGGACAGCAGGCGACCGTCGGGGCTGGCCAGGGCCAGGCGCACCTGCGGGTCGGCAATGACATCGACGAAGCGGCGCGGATCAACCAGGGTATCGTAGGCGCCGTACAGGATGGACAGTACCGTACGCCCGCCGCTGGACTGCGGGCGCACGCCCACGGTAATGCCGGCGCCATCGCTGGTCACGTGGTCGGGAGTGGGTGTGTCGACCTCGCCCTCGAACATGCCCCAGGAGGTGCAGCGCAGCTTGCCGCCCTCGAAGTAGCCCATCTGGTCGACCGAGGGCGTGGTCATCACCAGCGTCTGCATGCGCCGTATGTGCTCGGGGCTGCAGGGCGGCAGGCGCGAGGCTTCGGCGGCCTTCAGCACCGCCAGCGATTCCTGGTAGGAGACGTCGGCGCGGCGCAGGGCACGCTCGGCAATCTCGCGCAGGCGGTCCTTTTCCAGGCTGACGGCGCTGTCCCAGGTGGCATAGACCATTACCGCGATCGGCACGATGGCCGCCAGCATGGCCAGGAGAACTGCGCAGATGATGACGCCCAGGCGGTTCATGGCCGGGTGTCCAGAGGGCGGGGCAGGGCGCTGCGCATGGCGGGCCGGTCCTTGGTCGGATGCGCTATCTGAGCATGTTGCAGGCCCGAGGGGAAAGGGTGGGGACGCATGCGCTTTCCGTTTGACGCTTTCAGCCCCCGCCCCGCTGGCGCTCGGCGACGTAGAGGACTACCGTCAAAGCCTTCACCCGCCCCTTCCCGCGCCCATGACCGAGCCCGCCACGCCCCCTGAACACCTGCGCCGCAGCCTGTCCAACCGCCATCTGCAACTGATCGCCATCGGCGGTGCCATCGGTACCGGCCTGTTCATGGGGTCGGGCAAGACCATCAGCCTGGCCGGTCCGTCCATCCTGTTCGTCTACCTCATCATCGGCGCGATGCTGTTCTTCGTGATGCGCGCGATGGGCGAGCTGCTGCTGTCCAACCTGCAGTACAAATCCTTCATCGACTTCTCCACCGACCTGCTTGGCCCCTGGGCCGGGTTCTTCTGCGGGTGGACGTACTGGTTCTGCTGGATCGTCACCGCCATCGCCGATGTCATCGCCATCGCGGCCTATGCGCAGTTCTGGTTCCCCGAGCTGCAGGCGTGGATACCGGCACTGCTGTGCGTGATGCTGCTGCTGGGCCTGAACCTGGTGACGGTGAAGCTGTTCGGCGAAATGGAGTTCTGGTTCGCGTTGATCAAGATCGTGGCCATCTGCGCGCTGATCATCACCGGTGCCGGCCTGGTCGCGTGGGGCTTCACCTCGCCCAGCGGCCATACCGCCTCGCTGTCCAACCTCTGGAATGACGGCGGCATGTTCCCGATGGGCCTGGTCGGTTTCTTCGCCGGCTTCCAGATTGCGGTGTTCGCCTTCGTCGGCATCGAGCTGGTGGGCACCACCGCGGCCGAAACCGCCGACCCGGAGCGCAACCTGCCCAAGGCGATCAACTCGATCCCGGTGCGCATCATCATCTTCTACGTGCTGGCCCTGGTGGCGATCATGGCGGTGACGCCGTGGCGCCAGGTGGTGCCGGACAAGAGCCCGTTCGTGCAGCTGTTCGTGCTGGCCGGCATTCCCGCCGCGGCCAGCCTGATCAACTTCGTGGTGCTGACCTCGGCCACGTCGTCTGCCAACAGCGGCATCTTCTCCACCAGCCGCATGCTGTACGGCCTGGCCGAAGAGGGCCACGCCCCGCGCGGCCTGTCGCGCCTGTCGCGCGCGGCGGTACCGGCCCGCGGCCTGCTGTTCTCGTGCCTGTGCCTGCTGGGCGGCACCCTGCTGATCTACCTGATCCCGAACCTGGTGACCGCCTTCACCCTGGTGACGACGCTGGCAACGGTGCTCTTCATCTTCGTCTGGTCGCTGATCCTGGTGGCCTACATGGTCTACCGCCGCCGGTACCCGGAGCGGCACGCCGCCTCGATCTTCAAGATGCCCGGCGGCGTCGCCATGTGCTGGGCCTGCCTGGTGTTCTTTGCCGGCGTGCTGGTGCTGCTGAGCCTGCAGGCCGACACCCGCCAGGCACTGGTGGCCAGCCCGGTCTGGTTCGTGCTGCTGGGCGCGGGGTACTGGCTGCGGCGTCGGGCGGGGTAGCGTCGACCGTTGGTCGACGATCGCGCGCAGCGCGGGGTTTTTCCGCGTTCTGGCCGGGAAGCAGTCGACCAACGGTCGAATCTACCTGGTTTGTCCTGGATGGGCGGTAGCGTCGACCGTTGGTCGACGATCGCGCGCAGCGCGGGGTTTTCGCGTTCTGGCCGGGAAGCAGTCGACCAACGGTCGACTCTACCTGGTTTGTCCTGGATGGGCGGTAGCGTCGACCGTTGGTCGACGATCGCGCGCAGCGCGGGGTTTTCGCGTTCTGGTCGGGAAGCAGTCGACCAACGGTCGACTCTACCTGGTTCGTCCTGGATGGGCGGTAGCGTCGACCGTTGGTCGACGATCGCGCGCAGCGCGGGGTTTTCGCGTTCTGGCCGGGAAGTAGTCGACCAACGGTCGAATCTACCTGGTTTGTCCTGGATGGTCGGTAGAGTCGACCGTTGGTCGACGATCGCGCGCAGCGCGGGGTTTTCGCGTTCTGATCGGAAGAGCAGTCGACCAACGGTCGACTCTACCGGGATTCACCCGGATTTCGCGGGCGCCGCCGGATCATCCGGCCGCCATGACCCTCCGCCTCGCCCTCGTTGCGCTGTTGCTTTTGCCGGGCCTGGCCAGTGCCCGCACGGTCTACCGCTGCGTACAGGGCAACACGGTCAGCCTCGCCACCGCACCAGAGCCTGGCTCGCGCTGTACGCCGAAGGAGATCGACGACAACGTCATCCAGGCCCCCAACCTGTGGGGCAACATGGGCGTCTTCAGCGGCGTGCTGTACGAACGCGGGCAGGACGGCGTGCTCGTCTATTCCACGCGCAACCTGCCCGGCTCTCGCGTATTCCTGAAATTCACCGTCGCCACCCCGCCCGGTGAGCCCGCCCACGAGGGCTTGGGCAAGGTCGGCAAGCCGCAGCTGGCCCAGCATGCCAAACAATTCAAGGCGGCCGCCAAGGCCACCGGCGTCGACGACGCCTGGCTGCGCGCGATCGCCCATGCCGAAAGCAACTTCGATGCGCTGGCCGTCTCCAGCAAGGGCGCGCAGGGCGTGATGCAGCTGATGCCCGAGACCGCACTGGAATACGGTGTGCGCGATCCGTTCTCGCCGCAGCAGTCCATCGACGGCGGCGCCCGCTACATGCGTGCACTGCTGCGCCGCTACAACGGCGACCGCGCGCTGTCAGCGGCCGCCTACAACGCCGGCATCGGCGCGGTCACCCGCTACAAGGGCGTGCCGCCGTATGCCGAAACCCTGGCCTACGTGGACAAGGTGATGGCGCTGTACACGCGCTATCGCGAGGCGATGGGCATCCGCAGCGAAGTACCGGCGAAGTAGCCATCCCCGGCGTGACCTGTGGGTGTAGCGGGTCGCCGGCCCAACGTCTATCGTCGTGGCCTCTTTCAGGGCAGGGCGAGCGCGAGCGATGGCACGGCGGCAATGGATGGCGGTGGGGGTAGTGGTGGTGGCAACGGCAGCCGCGCTGGCGGCCACCTGGTGGGAACGCCCCACGCAGGCACCGGACGCACCCGTTGGCCCGCAGCCCACGCCGCTGGCCTGGACCGCGCAGATCGAGCCGCTGGCCGGTGATGGCCACCCCGGCGACCGCGACGGCGCCTCGGCACAGGCGCGCTTCGCCGAACCCTATGCATTGCTGCGCACTGCCGATGGCAGCATGTATTTCACCGATGCCGGTGACAACAACCGCATCCGCCGCCGGCTTCCCGATGGACGCGTTGAAACGGTGGCCGGGCAGGGCGAAGGCCTGGCCGATGGTCCGGGCCTGCAGGCACGCTTCAATACGCCGTCGGGCATTGCGGCCGATGCGCAGGGCAATCTCTATGTGGCCGATACTGGCAACCACGCGATCCGCCGCATCGGCACCGATGGCCAGGTGACCACCGTGGCCGGTGGCACGCAGGGCTTTGCCGATGGCCCGGCCGCGCAGGCGCGCTTCGATGGACCGATGGGTATCGCGGTGGACGTGCAGGGCCAGGTGTTCGTGGCCGATACCTGGAACGACCGCATCCGGGTGATCGGTACCGATGGCAAGGTGCGCACGCTGGCCGGTGGCGATCGCCCCGGCCTCGCCGATGCAGTGGGTGGCGAGGCCCGCTTCGATACACCGGTGGCACTGGCCGTCGATGCGCACGGTGCGCTGCTGGTGGCCGATTTCTTCAACAACGCGGTGCGCCGGGTCGGTGCCGATGGCACGGTGAGCACCGTGGTCGGCAACGATGGCGTCATCAACGGGCCGCTGTCGCTGGCCACGACCCGCGACGGCGTGCTGTACGTGGGCGACTTCGGCGGGCGCATCGTGCAGGTGACCCCGCAGGGCCACCAGATCGCACTGCTCGGCAACGACCGGTTGCCGCGCCTTGCCAGACCCAGCGGCTTGGCTGTGGAGGACGACGGCAGCCTGCTGGTGGCCGACGCCGCCGGTTACCGCGTGCACCGCGTGCGACCGCTAGCGGTGGGCGCGCTGCCATCACCGGCGCTGGTCGGGCCTGCCGCGGACGCCGCGCTGCCCGATACCGGCGGGCGCTGGCCGCTGGCACCGCAGCAGGGTTGGCATGAAGTGGTCGGCACGCTGGGCGAAGTGCGCGGCACCTTTACCGGCGAGAGCCGCCACCACCTGCACGGCGGCTTCGATGTGCGTGGCGACGTGGGGCAGACCGTGCTGGCCATCGCCGACGGAAAGATCAGCAGCCCGGTCGCGGCCTGGAGCCTGGGCGGCCAGGCCGAGGGGCTGGCGGTGGGGCGCCTGAGCTACATCCACATGCGCGTGGGCCGCACCCCGGCCGGTGAGCCGTTCGATGCCCGCTGGCAGCCGCTGTACGGCGAGGACGGCAAGCTGGAGCGCATCCGCGTACGGCGCGGCACGCGCATCCATGTGGGCGACCGTCTGGGCAGCATCAACAGCCAGGCGCACGTGCACCTGCAGGTCGGTACCGGCGGTTTCGAGACCAATGCGGTGGCGCTGGGCTTCACCGGCTACGCCGACCACTTCGCGCCGCGCATCACCGATGTCGGCCTGCTGGATGACAACGACCAGCCGCTGGCCGCAGGCAGCGATGGCGTGGTGATGCTGGCCCGGCAGGGGCGTGGCGTGCAGATCGTGGTGGAGGCATGGGACCAGGTGGACAACAACCTGCCGCGCCGCCGGTTGGGGCCGTACCAGGTGGGCTACCAGATCCTCGACGCGGCCGGGCAGCCGTTGCAGGGTTACGAACAGCCGCGCTGGAACATCGTGTTCAACCGCATGCCGCCGCAGAAGCAGGCGGTGAAGGTGGCCTATGCGCCGGACAGCGGCATCACGGTGCATGGCAGCGCGGTGACCCGCTTCCGCTACCTGGCGACCAACACCGTGCGCGACGGCCTGATGGAAACCGGGCGCTGGCAGCCGGCGGCGCTGCCGCCGGGCGAGTACATCATCCGTGGCAGTGCCCGCGATTACAGCGGCAACGAAGGCATCGGCAAGCGCGATATCAGGGTGCGGCTGCTGCCATAGCCGCCGCCGGCGCGCCGCAGCGGTCGCGCTCGGCGTCCATGTCTTCCAGCGGCCGCACTTCGATGCTGCCGAAGCGGGCCCAGGGGAATTCGCGTGCGATGCGCATGGCTTCGTCGCGGTCGCGTGCGCGGATGAGGTTGAAGCCGGCCAGCAGTTCGCGGGTTTCGGCGAAGGGGCCATCGAGCACGCGGCTGTGGCCATCACGCACGCGCAGGGTCTGGGCGGTGTCGACCGGCTGCAGTTTCTGTGCGGCGAGCAGGGTGCCTTCGGCCTGCAGCTGATCGGCGTGGGCGAGGCAGTCGCGCATCAGTGCATTGAACTCGTCGCTGGGCAGGGCCTGCAGCAGGGCGGGTTCGATGTAGATGAGGAGCAGGTACTGCTGCATGGCACGGTCCTGGCGGGGGCGGGGTTCCATGATGGCGCAGGTTTGCCTGCGGGCATGCTGCAGCGCGAAAGGCCGCCTGCGGCGGGGCATCGGCGAACGGCGGAGCCCCTCCGTGGTGGGGTTGGGTTGGTCGCCAGAAGCTGGGCTCTCCGGGCTTGGCCGGTCGGGGTGGGGGCGCGGGACACACCCCGCCGTCAATCCATCCTTGGGGGCTCGTAGGCGCCATCCATGGCGCCTGCGGTCCCACGCCCCCACCCCGACCGGCCCCTGACAGTTTCCCGCGGCTGACCCACCATGGGAAATCAACAGCGAAAGCAAAAGCCGGGTCGCTTCGCTCGCACAGCCGAGCCCGCCAGCCAGCCGCTTTGGCTGTTGCTTTTGCTTTTGCTTTTGCTTTTGCCTTCCTCTCTTGATCATCCGTGGTGGGCGCGCGGGAACGTGTCCGTGGCCGGGAGGTTGGGTTGGCTGGGGGCGTGAGCCGCATGGGCCCGAGGCATGCCTAGGGCGGGTTGGGCAGGACGCCCAACCCCGGTCTTTCCGTGTGCGCAGGACAGCGCACACGGAAAGCGGCGACCGAGCCTCCATGGACGGATTCACGGCGTCCCCCAGCCAACCCACCCTCCCGGCCAACCCTCAATTACCAGGGCTTTCAGCTCCCCACCACGGAGGGGCTCCGCCGTTCGCCGATCCCCCGCCGCAGGCGCGCCTTCCGCGCAGGGAAAAAATTTCCAGCAGGCCTGTCGATTCCCGTCCCCCCGGTTCGTCGTACCAGATGAAGGGCACGCAGAACGCCGCCCACGGGAGACCCGCATGAAAGTCATGGTCATCGTCAAAGCCAACGCCGATTCCGAAGCCGGGCACCTGCCCAGCGAAGCGGAACTGGCCGAAATGGGCACCTACAATGAACAACTGGTCGCCGCCGGCATCATGCTGGCCGGTGAAGGCCTGCACGCCACTGCCCGCGGCCGCCGCATTCATTTTGGTGCCGCCGCCCCGCAGGTGCAGGCCGGACCGTTCGGCCCGCCCAGCGAGCAGATCGCCGGCTTCTGGCTGTGGAACGTGCGCTCGCTGGACGAGGCCATCGAATGGGCCAGCCGTGCCCCGTTCGGCGCTGGCGGAACCCTTGAGCTGCGCCCGCTGATCACCGCCGAGGATTTCGGCGAAGCCTTCACCCCCGAATTACAGCAGCGGGAACAGCGTCTGCGGGAACAGCTGGAAGAGTGATTGGATTGCGGTGACCCTTCGCCGGGTATGACCCGGCGCTACCCGACAACGGAGCATTGCCATGAAACTGATTCCCTTCCTTGGCTTCAGCGGCCAGGCCCACGATGCGACGGCCTTCTATGCAAAGGCCCTCGGTGGCCAGGTCACGTCCGAGATGAAGTACCGCGACATGCCGCCGTCCGATGGTTCGCCGGGCTGCAACGAGATGCCGGCCGAGACCCTGGACCATGTGGCGCACAGCCAGCTGGAGATCAACGGCGCGATCCTGATGGCCGCCGATGGCCCGGGCGGCGGCGAGGGCGGTTCGACCACCCTCAATGTCGAGGTCGACAGCATCGAGGAAGCCGAACGCGTGTTCGCCGCGCTGGCCGAAGGCGGCCAGGTGCAGATGCCGATCGCCGAGACGTTCTGGGCGCATCGCTGGGGCATGTTGATCGACCGTTTCGGCAAGCCGTGGATGGTCAACTGCATGAAACAGCCCTGATCCGGCTCCAACACCCATCTCCCATCACCCGCACAGGAAACGCAACGATGAGCGCACCGCAACCGCAGATGATCTTCGTCAACCTGCCCGTGCAGGACCTGCAACAGTCCAAGGACTTCTTCAGCGCGCTGGGCTACAGCTTCAACCCGGCCTACACCAATGAAGACGCCGCCTGCATGGTCATCAGCGAGAGCATCTTCGTGATGCTGCTGGTCAAGCCGTTCTTCCAGCAGTTCACCAACAAGAACATTGCCGATGCGCACGCGGAGACCGAGGTGATCACCTGCCTTTCCGCGGCCAGCCGCAAGGCGGTGGACGTGATGGTGGACAAGGCGGTGGCCGCCGGGGGCAGCGAACCGCAACCGGCGCGCGATTACGGTTTCATGTACCAGCGCGGTTTCCAGGACCTGGATGGCCACCTGTGGGAAATCGCACACATGGAAGGCGAGCCGGGCTGATGGCCGATGCCGTTTGCTGGCGTTTGTGCGGGCACGGCCTGCGTGCTGTGATCGGCGCATGACCGAGCCCGTGCTGAGCCAGCGACTGGAGACCCTCTGGCGGATGGAATCGCCGGTGTTGATCGCGCGCCTGGCGCGGCTGCTCGGCGGTGATGTCGGCCGCGCCGAGGAGCTGGCCCAGGACACCTGGCTGGCGGCGCTGGAGCGCTGGCCGGCGCAGGGCATCCCGGACAACCCCGGAGCCTGGCTGATGACCACCGCGCGCAACCGTGCCATCGATGTGCTGCGCCAGCACCAGCGCGTGGCGCAGCAGCATGCGCAATGGGGCGAGGAACTGCACCCGTCGGCGCTGCCCGCACCCGATGACAGCCAGGCACTGGAAGACGACCTCGGCGATGATCTGCTGCGGCTGATGTTCGTGGCCTGCCATTCGATGCTGCCGGCCGATGCACGGGTGGCGCTGACCCTGCGCCTGCTGGGCGGCCTGACCACCACTGAGATCGCCCGTGCCTTCCTGCAGCCGGAGCCGACCATCGCCCAGCGCATCGTGCGCGCCAAGCGCACCTTGGTGCAGAAGCAGGTGCCCTACGAAGTGCCGCGCGCCGAGGCGTTGCCCGAGCGGCTGGCCTCGGTGCTGGAGGCGATCTACCTGGTCTTCAACGAGGGCTACGCGGCCAGTGCCGGCGATGACTGGATGCGGCCGGCCTTGTGCGAGGAAGCGCTGCGACTGGCCCGCATCCTCGCCCATCGGCTGCCCGCGCCGCCGGTGCTGGGCCTGCTGGCGCTGATGGAACTGCAGGCCTCGCGTGCCGCAGCGCGTGTCGATGCGCAGGGCCAGCCGGTATTGCTGGACGTGCAGAACCGCGCGCGCTGGGACTGGCTGCAGATTGAACGCGGGCAACAGGTGCTGCAGCGTGCGCTGAATGCGGGCGGCGGCAACGATGCCTATGTCCTGCAGGCACGTATCGCGGCCTGCCATGCCACCGCGCGCCGTGCCGAAGACACCGACTGGGCACGCATCGCCGCGCTGTATGCGCAGCTGCTGCAGGTGATGCCCTCGCCGGTAGTGGCGCTGAACCGGGTGGTGGCGGTGTCGCGCAGTGACGGTGCGTTCGCGGCCTGGGGGTTGTTGCAGCCGTTGCTGGTCGATGCGCGGTTGCAGGGCTATGCCCCGTTGCAGGTGGTACGGGGCGAGCTGCTGCTGCAGCTGGGTCGGCGTGACGATGCCGCCACCGCCTTCCGCGAGGCGGCCGCGCTCACCGGGAATGCTCGCGAGCAGTCGATGCTGCTGGCGCGCGCGCAGCAAGCGGGGTCGGAGCCTTTTCCCTGACCTGTTCGTGTTGCCATCATCCGCGCATGGCGTGGATCTACCGTACCGAGCAAGGCCGGCACGACCGCAGGTGCAGGGAGCAGCCCTGCCGAACCCCTTACCCCTTACACTCCGGAAGGATTTTCCTGCTGGAGAGAGCAATGAAACGAGCAGTACTGGGCATCCTGGCCCTGTCGGTGTCGAGCGCACTGATGGCCGCCACGCCGAAATTCGATGGCGCGCGGATCTCCGCCGACGTCAAGGAACTGGCCTCCGACGCCTACGAGGGCCGCTCGCCGGCCACTGCAGGCGAAGAAAAGACCATTGCCTACCTCAGCAAGCAGTTTGCCGCCGCCGGCCTGCAGCCGGGTGGCGACCTGCAGGATGGCAAGCGCCTGTGGACCCAGGCCGTGCCGCTGCGCAAGGGCGACATCGTCGGTACCCCGCAGCTGGCCCTGCACCAGGGCGGCAAGACCGTCACCCTCGACCAGGGCAAGCAGATCGCCGTGCGCGCCGCCATGAACGGTGCCACCACCGTCGACATCAGCAAGGCCCCGCTGGTCTTCCTCGGCTATGGCGTGAAGGCGCCGGAGCGCAACTGGGACGACTTCAAGGGCGTCGACCTGAAGGGCAAGATCGCCGTCGTGCTGATCAACGACCCCGATTTCGAAACCGGCAAGGGCGACTTCGACGGCAAGGGCATGACCTGGTACGGGCGCTGGCCGTACAAGTACGAAGAGGGCGCACGCCAGGGTGCGCTCGGCGTGCTGATCGTGCACGAGACCGCACCGGCCTCGTACGGCTGGGCCACCGTGGCCGGCTCCAACACCAACACCATGTTCGACGTGGTGCGTGACAACCCCGCCAAGACCCACCCGCTGCTGGAAGGCTGGATCCAGCGCGACCTCGCCGTCGAGCTGTTCCGCGCCGCCGGGCAGGATTTCGAGGCGCTGAAGAAAAAGGCGCAGCAGCGCGACTTCACCCCGGTGCCGCTGACCGGCGCCAGCCTGGATGCGAAGTACGCGGTGAAGACCGAAGTGATCACCTCGCACAACGTGGCCGCACGCCTGGAAGGCAGCAGCCACCCGGACGAGACCCTCATCTACAGCGCGCACTGGGACCACATCGGCGTGGGCGAACCAGACGCGCGCGGAGACCGCATCTTCAACGGTGCGCTGGACAATGCCAGCGGCACCGCCTCGCTGATCGAACTGGCCCGCGGCTTCGCCAAGGGCCCGCGCCCGCAGCGCTCGCTGCTGTTCCTGGCCGTCACCGCCGAGGAAAAGGGCCTGCTGGGTTCGGAGTACTACGCCACCCACCCGCTGTACCCGCTGGAGACCACCGTGGCGGCGATCAACATGGACGGCATGTCGCCGTTCGGCCCGTCGCGTGATTTCGGCATCTACGGCACCGCGCGCTTCGAACTGCTGGACCAGCTGAAGGACGTCGCCAAGGGCTGGGACATCCGCTACACCCCGGACCCGAAGCCGGAAGCGGGCCTGTTCTTCCGCTCCGACCACTTCTCGTTCGCCAAGCGCGGCGTGCCGGCGCTGTCCTGGTCGGCCGGCCAGGACTGGGTGGACGGTGGCGTTGCCGCCGGCAAGAAGGCGTCGGAGGACTACACCTCCAAGCGCTACCACCAGCAGGGTGACGAATGGCAGCCGGACTGGGTGTTTGCCGGTGCCGCCCGCGACCTGGAAGTGCTCTACACGCTGGGCAACCAGTTGGCCAACGCGCGCAGCTGGCCGAACTGGAGCACCGACGAGTCGTTCCGCGCCGTGCGTGACAGCAGCGCCGACCAGCGCAGATAAGAAGCACCGGTAGCGCCGGGCCATGCCCGGCGTTCCCGTAACAGCTTCCATCCCCGGTTTCCGGGGCTTCGTCGCAGGCCGCTTGTTTGCCCGGTGGGCCGGCCTATGCTCGGCTCACCCCCTTCCTCCAAGGCGCTGCCGTGGTCGCCAGCCTCACTCTCATTCTCCGTCACCTGCTGGCCTGGGCCGTGGCACTGCTGGTGGCCGGCATGGTCTGGAGCGGCATCTTCAGCGGCATGAACGACGGCCCGGGCTGGATATTCGGCCTGCTGGCGATGTTCCTGATGATCAGCGCGCTGGGCAGTGCCATCACCCATGTGCGCCGTGTGTGGCTGATCGCCGGCCGCCTCGACGGCAGCACCCTGTCCGGCCACCAGCGCCGCCAGATCGAAGTGCCGTTGGATGCCGGCCCGGCGTTCGCCCTGGTCGAGGCCGCCGTGGCCGAACTGCCGCGGGTGGAAGACGTGGAAAGCGCCGCCGGCAGCCTGCAGGTGCGCGCCTACGTGCGCCGCGTCGATCCCTGGAATGGCCGCCAGCCCTCGCGCTGGAACCTGCCGGCGCGGCTGGCCATCAAGCGCAACAGCGTGCAGGCCACGGTCACCCCGGGGCAGGGCACCAGCACCGTCACCCTGCTGTTCGAGCCCGATGCCGGCTGGTGGGCCGACCTGCTGGCGCTGGATGAGGGCAGCAACTTCGAGAATGCCGAAGCGGTCACCCGCGCGATCACCCGTCGGGTGGCCGACCAGCGCCGCGACGAACAGGCCGCCGCCGAACAGACCCAGGTGGAAAAGGAACTGTCGGTGGCTCGCCTGAACCTGCTGCACGCGCAGGTGGAACCGCACTTCCTCTACAACACCCTGGCCAACGCGCAGGTGCTTACCCGTACTGATCCAGGCCGCGCCGAACAGATGCTTGGCCACCTCATCCAGTACCTGCGCAGTTCACTGCCGCAGGTGGACGAATCGGTGTCCACGCTGGGCGTGGAGCTGGAGCGCACCCGCGCCTACCTGGAAATCCTGCGCATCCGCATGGGCGCGCGGCTGGCGGTGGACGTGCAGGTGCCCAACGAGCTGCACGGCGTGCACATGCCGGCGATGGCCCTGCAGACGCTGGTGGAAAACGCGATCAAGCACGGCCTGGAGCCCAAGCCCGGCGGCGGCACGGTCTGGATCCTGGCGCGTGGTTTCGACGACCACGTGACGGTGACCGTGGCCGACGATGGCCTGGGCTTCGGCCAGGGCACCAGCGGCACCGGCATCGGCCTGAAGAACCTGCGCGAGCGCCTGCGCCTGACCTGCGGCGAGCAGGCCGGCGTGGCGATCGTCGCCAATTTCCCCAGCGGCGTGGCCGCCACCATGACCCTGCCGCAACCGGCCAAGGAACGCAGCCATGCCGCTTGAAGCCCTGATCGCCGAAGACGAGGAACTGCTGCGGCAGTCGCTGGTGGAACAGCTGGGCCGGTTGTGGCCGGAACTGAAGCTGGTGGCCGAGTGCGAGGATGGCGCCAGCGCGCTGGAACAGCTGGCCGAAAAGCAGCCGGACATCGCCTTCCTGGATATCCGCATGCCCGGCATCAGCGGCATCGAAGTGGCGCGCGCGCTGTCCGGACTGAGCCCGCGCACGCAGGTGGTGTTCGTTACCGCCTACGACCAGTACGCCATCGATGCGTTCGAGCAGGGGGCGATGGACTACCTGCTGAAGCCGGTCAGCGACGAGCGCCTGCTGGCCACCCGCGAGCGCATCCTTTCGCGGCTGCCCAACACGCGCCAGGACGATGCGGTGCTGGAGCGCCTGCTGCAGCGGCTGGGCCCGTCACAGAGCGCAGGTGACCGCCCGCCGCTGGCCTGGATCACCGCCAGCAACGGCCGCGACACGCAGCTGATCATGCTGGAGGACGTGGTCTATTTCCGCGCCGACAACAAGTACACCACGGTGGTCACCAGCGCCGGCGAGAGCCTGCTGCGTACGCCGCTGCGCGAGCTGCTGGAGGTGCTGGACCCGCAGCACTTCCGCCAGGTGCACCGCTCGACCATCGTCAACATGAAGGCGGTGGCGGCGGTCAGCCGCGACGACACCGGCCGCGGTGTGCTGCGCCTGCGCCAGCGGCCGGAAACCCTGGTGGTCAGCCAGCCGTTCATGAGCCTGTTCCGCGGCATGTAGAAAGAACAATGCCGCCGTGACAGTGCACGGTGGCATTGTGGCTCCCCCCGCTTCCCCGGGCCCGTGGGCCAGCCTCAGTAGGCTGGCTGCAGGGTCAGATCGTGGTGGTGTTCGTTTTCGCCGACATGGTTGAGCCGGCCGACCAGTTCCGAGTGCTGCCGCATGCGGCCGATCTCGGTCATGATGCGGATGTCCTCGTGGCGCAGCTCGCGCCTGCTGGTGACAGCCTGCTTGTAATCCAGCACTTCCGGGTAGTGCTCGGCCAGGTCCAGCGCTTCGGCCACGCATTCGACGCTGTCGGCCTTGGAGGTGATGCGGGCGCGGCTGTTGAACGCCTTCATCCAGCGCTCGAAACCGGCCTGCTGGTCGAACATGTTGGCCATGAACCAGATCACGAACAGGATCGACACCCACGAACCGAACACGACGACCACGCGGGTGAAAGTGATGTGGTAATCATCGCGCCAGAGGTAGTTGGCGATCAGCCCGAGGATGAGCAGGGACGCCGCCTGCCAGCCGATGATCGAGGCGATCAGCCATTGGCACTTGGCCTGGGCCAGCACTGCCACTTCTTCGCGGATCTGCTGCTCGCTGAGGTTGCGCCAGTGCGCGACCTGTTTGTCGAACGGGCTGTGGTAGAGCTCGTTGTCGCGAAGCAGTAGTCCCAAACCCTTGAACAAAGCAATCATGGCTGGCTCCCTTGTGGAACGTGCGTCGATCAGCATTGGACGGTGTGGCGGGTTCAGTTCTAGCACTTCCAGCGGGCCGTGCAATGGGTGGAATGCCTAGCGCCGTAAGGGTTTTGCCTGAATGGGTGAATGTTGGTGCGGCGCAACATCGCGCTGGGAGCCTGCGTCAAGATGTCGCAGGGTGAAATGTGCTGCGGCTGCACATGGAACCGTGGCTGAGCCGACGGGCTCGCTGCATCGGCCCGTATCGCCCAGAATCGAGGCTGACCGCGCAGATCGCGGCCGATTCCGTCAACGCCTGGACCGAAGATGCCGCCGCTGCTGCACCGCCTTTCCCGCCCCGTCACCGCGCCGATCCGGCGCTGGGTGCTCGATGCCTTCCCGCGCGGCCAGAGCGGCATCGATTATGACCACCCACTGGGCGACCCCGGCTGGTTCGGGCCGGACAGCGTGACCTGGCGCATGCACGCCGAGCTGCCCTCGATGCTGGCCGGCGGCCTCTGTGCGCTGATGCTGCAGACCCTGCACCCGCGCGCGCTGGCCGGCGTGTACGACCACTCCAACTTCCGCCAGGACCTGGTCGGCCGCCTGCGCCGGACCACCGCGTTCGTCGCCGGCACCAGCTACGCGCCGGCTGCTGAAGTGGAAAAACTTGTGGCCAAGGTGCGCCGCATCCATGCGCAGATCCGCGGCCGCACCGCGCAGGGCGAAGACTACGCGGCTGACGACCCGCAGCTGCTGACATGGGTGCACGTGACCGAGGCGTTCGGTTTCCTGCAGGGCTATCGTCGCTACGGCCGCGAGGTGCCGGTGCAGATTGCCGACCGCTACTACGACGAGTACCGCTGCGTGGCCGAGGCCTTGGGTGCGGTGGATGTGCCGCGCAGCGAAGCGGAGGTGGCCGCCTATTTCTGCGCGCGGCAGCCGGAGCTGCTGGCCGATGCCCGGTCGCGCGAGGTGCTGGAGGTGTTGTCGGCGGTCAACCTGCCGGTGCCGATGCCGGGCCTGTCGCGCGCGGTGTTCCTTGGCGCCGGTGCCGCGCTGCTGCCCGACTGGGCCGAGGCGATGCTGGAACGCAGTGCCGGCCAGCGCACGCAGGCAGCCGCGTCGGCCAAGCTGATGCAGGGCATGGCGCCGCTGTTCCGCCGCGCGTTGCCCGATGGCCTGGCCACCCGCGCGTGTGCACGCGTGGGTGTGCCGGTGGAGGTGTTGCGCGAGTGGCCGGCCGTGCGTTGATCCATCGCGCGGATCCACGCATGGCGTGGCTCTACGGAGCCATGCCATGCAGCAGTAGATCCACGCCACGCGTGGATGGGCCTTACCCGCCCACCTTCAACCCGCGCAGCAGCATCTGCAGCGCCGCCGTCGCCTGCCGCAGGCGCGCATCACCCTCCACCCCTTCGGCAATCCAGAACGCGGCTTCGGCCAGGCTGCCGTAGATCAGCGACGCCAGTGCCTGCGCATCCACAGCGACTACCACGCCCTGCGCGATCAACTGTTCGATCAGCCGCTGCATCGAGTTGACGCAGTACCGCTGTGACTCCGGCGATGCGCCGCCCAGCACCGCACGTGCATCACGCAGCACGATGCGCTGGATGTCAGGTTCCAGCGCCATGTCCAGGTAGGCGCGGCAGCGCTGCACGAACCCTTCCCACGCGTCGTCGGCCGCATCGCTGATCGCCTGCAGGCGCACGTCCGTCTCGGCGTCGAGTTCTGCGACCACCGCCGCCAGCAGGCCCTTCTTGTCGCCGAAATGGTGGTACAGCGCACCGCGGGTCAGCCCGGCCTGGGCGGTCAGGTCATCCATCGAGGTGGCGGCATAGCCGTGCTCACTGAACACCCGGCGGGCGGTCGCCAGCAGGCTGGCGCGGGTCTCTTCCATCTCGGCGCGGGTACGGCGGGCCATCGGCAGCTCCTTTACATACGGCTTGCATGATTATTTACATACGGCGCGTATGAATGTAGCCTCTTATTCATACGCTCTGTATGTATTGTCGTGGCGCCGCCGGCGCCAGGCAAGCCGCTGCCTTGGAGAACCTGCGTGGCCACCCCCTATCGCGATCTGTTTGCTGCCCCCGGTACCGCTGGTCTGGCTGTTGCCGGGCTGGTAGCCCGACTGCCCCTGCCGATGACCGGCATCGGCATCATCACCCTCATCGCGCAGCTGCGCGGCAGCTATGCGCTGGCCGGCGCGGTGTCGGCGACCTTCGTGCTCACCTATGCGCTGCTGTCGCCGCAGATCTCGCGGCAGGTCGACCGCCACGGCCAGGGCAGGGTGTTGCCGCTGGCCACCGTGCTCAGTGCGCTGGGCCTGCTGTTGCTGCTGTCCAGCACCGCGTTCGGTGCCCCCACGTGGACCCTGTTTGCCAGCGCAGCGTTGGCCGGGTGCATGCCCAGCATTTCGGCGATGGTGCGCGCGCGCTGGAGCGCGATCCATTGTGGGCGCGTGGAGCTGCAGACCGCGTACTCGCTGGAAACGGTGTTCGACGAAGTTACCTTCATTGCCGGGCCACCGTTGTCTGTCGGTCTTTCGGTCGCGGTCTGGCCGCAGGCCGGGGTCCTGGCCGCTGCCGTGTTGCTGGTGGCGGGTGTCGCCGCGCTGGTCCTGCAGCGTGGCACCGAACCCGCGCCACGGCCGCTGCAGGCCGACGGCGAACGGCCAGACTCACTGCTGCGACAACCGGGCATCGCGTGGCTGGTGCTGCTGATGCTGGCGATGGGGGTGATCGTCGGCACCGTCGACATCACCAGCGTGGCCTTCGCCGAGCAGCGTGGCCAGGCCATGGCAGCCAGCCTGGTGTTGTCGGCATACGCCCTGGGCAGCTGCAGCGCCGGGCTGGTGTTTGGTGCGCTGAAGTTGAAGACGCCGCTGCACCACCTGCTGCTGGTTGGGGCGCTGGCCACCGCATCGAGCACCTTGCCGCTGCCGTGGGTTGGCAACCTGCCGGCGCTGACGGTGGCAGTACTGCTGGCCGGGATGTTCTTCGCGCCGACGATGATCGTGGCGATGTCGCTGGTCGAACAACGCGTGTCCGCCGCGCGCCTCACCGAAGGCATGACCTGGCTGCTGGCCGGCCTGAACGTTGGCGTGGCGCTGGGCGCGGCACTGTCCGGCCAGGTGGTCGATACCGGTGGCGTGCGCGCGGGCTTCGTCGTCGCCCTCTGTGCCGGGGCCGGCGTGCTGCTGTCTGCCGCGCTCGCGCAGCGCGCCCTGCGCTGTCCCGCCTCTCCCCTGGCTGCTGAAGGAACGTCTGCATGAAGGCCGCTTCACCCGCATTGCCCCCGTCCACGCCCCGTCATCCCTGGTGGGCGGTCTCTGCCATCGGCCTGGCCACGTTCTCGGTGGTCACCACCGAGATGCTGCCCGTCGGCCTGCTGACGCTGATCGCCGATCACCTTGGCACGTCGGCAGGCACTGCCGGCCTGATGATCTCCCTGCCTGCGCTGCTGGCGGCCCTGTTCGCGCCGCTGGTGGTCGTCGTTGCCGGTGGTCTTGATCGACGTCGCATCCTGTGCGCGCTGCTGGGTCTGTTGCTGCTGGCCAACCTCGCTTCGGCACTTGCCCCGGGCATCGGCTGGCTGCTGGCGGCGCGCGTGCTGGTGGGCTTCTGCATGGGCGGCATCTGGGCCATCGCCGGTGGGCTGGCAGCGCGGCTTGTGCCGACGCCACGCATCGGCCTGGCCACGTCGATCATCTTCGGTGGCGTGGCCGCGGCCTCGGTGCTGGGCGTGCCCTTGGGCGCACTGATCGGCGAGGCGCTGGGATGGCGCTGGGCGTTCGTGGCCATGGCCGTGTTCAGTGGCCTGGTCCTGCTGCTGCATCTGTGGGTGGTACCGGCGCTGCCGGTGGAAGGTTCGGTGCGTGCGCGCCACTTCTTGCAGCAGCTGGGTGATCGTGGGCTGCAGATGGGGCTGCTGCTGACCCTGCTGCTGGTGGCCGGGCACTTCATCGCCTTTACCTACGTGCGGCCACTGTTGATCACGCTGGCGCAGGTCGACGCGTCGTGGATCGGCGCGCTGCTGTTTGCCTACGGCCTGGCCGGCATCCTCGGCAACTTCATGGTCGGGCCCTTGTCGGCCAGGCGCCCGCGCGGGGTGCTGCTGGCCATCGCGCTGGCTCTGCTGCTGACGCCGCTGCTGTTGCTGTCGGTGGGGGGGACGCCGGCCGGTGGTGTTGCCGTGCTGCTGCTGTGGGGCCTGGCCTATGGCGGGGTATCGGTGGGCTTGATGACGTGGATGATGAAGGCCGTGCCGCAGGCGGTGGAGATCGCCACCGCGCTGTATGTGGGCGTGTTCAACATCGGCATCGCGCTGGGTGCGTGGGGTGGTGGGCTGCTGGTGGATGGCATCGGTTTGAAGGCCAACCTGTGGGCGGCGGCCGGGTTCGCGGCGGTGGCCACCCTCGTCGTGATGACGACGCGCCGCCCGTAGCTCCACGCCACGCGTGGATGGCACGTCACATCCCATGAAAAAACGGGCGCCTTTCGGCGCCCGTTCGCATCACATCACCACACCTTGACCCGCTTGTCCGGGGCCAGGTACAGCTTCTGGCCTTCCTTCACTTCAAACGCCGGGTACCAGGCGTCGATGTTGCGCACGGTCAGCGCACGGTACTGGCCCGGTGCGTGCACGTCGGTCAGCAGGCCGTTGCGCAGGGCCTGCTCGCGGCTCTTGCTGCGCCACGCCTGGGCGAAGCCGAGGAAGAAGCGCTGGTCTGGCGTGAAGCCTTCCAGGGTCTGGCCCGGCTTGCCCTGCAGCGACAGCTGGTAGGCATCGTAGGCGGTGCCCAGGCCGGCCACGTCGGCGATGTTCTCGCCCAGGGTCAGCTTGCCGTTGACGTGCACGCCGGGGAACGGCTCATAGCTGCTGAACTGCGCAGCCAGTGCATCGCCGGCGGCGTTGAACTGCTTGAGGTCCTCGGCCGTCCACCAGTTGTGCAGCTTGCCGGTTTCATCGAACAGCGCGCCGGCGTTGTCGAAGCCATGGCTGATCTCGTGGCCGATCACCGCGCCGATGGCACCGTAGTTCACCGCGTCGTCGGCAGCGCCGTCGAAGAACGGCGGCTGCAGGATCGCGGCCGGGAACACCAGGCGGTTTTCCAGCGGCACGTTCATCGCGTTGATGGTCTGCGGCAGCATCGCCCATTCGTTGTGGTCGACCGGCTTGCCCAGCTTGGCGACGTTGCGCGCGTACTCGAACTGCTCGGCCCGCTGCGCATTGCCCAGCGGATCGTCACGGCGGATCTCCAGGCCGGTGTAGTCGCGCCAGGTGTCCGGGTAGCCCATTCCCACGGTCAGGCCGGCCACCTTGGCCTTGGCGTGCGCCTTGGTCTGCGGCGACATCCAGGCCAGCGCGTCGATGCGCTTGGCGAAGGCGGCGATGATGTTCTTCGCCATCTCGTCCGCGCGTTCCTTGGTGCTGGCGTCGAAGTGCTTCTCCACGTAGCGCTTGCCGATGGCCTCACCCACGGCGTGGTTGGCATCGTCCACCGCACGCTTCCAGCGCTCGCTCTGCTGGGGGGTGCCGCTCAGCGCGGTGCCGTGGAAGGCGAAGCGGGCATCGGCGAATTTCTTCGGCAGATAGGCGGCGGCACGGTCCAGCGCGTGGAAGGTCATGTAATCCTTCCACACGTCCAGCGGCTCGGTGGCCACCAGCCTGGACAGGCCGGCGACGGCCTTCGGCTGCCACACGATGAAGTCCTGCTGCTGGCCCAGCTTGGCCGCGTCCAGGAACGCCGCCCAGTCCATGCCCGGTGCCTTGGCGTTGAAGTCCGCCTGCGTCCACGGGTTGGCACCCAGGGTCACGTTGTTGGTTTCTTCCTGGCTGGCGTGGGCCTGGGCGATCCTGGTTTCCAGCGCGAGGATGCGCTGCGCCTTGCCGGCCGGGTCGGCCACGCCGGCCAGCTGCAGCACCTGCGCGATGTAGGCCTGGTACTGCTTGCGCAGCTCGGCCATGCGCCCATCACCCAGGTAGAAATCGCGGTCGGGCATGCCCAGGCCGCCCTGCACCAGGTACGGCGCGTTGCGGTCCGGCTGCAGCATGTCCACCGACACCCACAGACCGAAGAGGCGGTCGGTGTAGAAGTTGGTGGCGTTGAGCAGGTCGACGTCGGCGCGCATGTCGCCACCCAGCGCACGTGCCAGGGCTGCCTTGTCGGCGATGCCGCCGATCGCGGCCAGCTGCGGCTGCACCGGGGCCAGGCCGCGCTTCTCGATGCCGGCCTCGTCCATGAACGCGGCGTAGTAGTCGCCGATCAGCTTGTCATCGCCGCTGGCCTGCGCATTGCCGGCCGCGCCTTCGAGGATCGCGCGGGTATCGGCCTGGGTCTTTTCGGCGATGACGTTGAAGCTGCCAAAGCGCGAACGGTCGGCCGGGATCTCGGTGTTCTTCACCCAGGTGCCGTTGGCGAAGCCGAAGAAGTCGTCGCCGGCGGCGATGCTGCGGTCCATGCCGCTGGCATCGAAGCCGAAGCTGCCCAGCATCGGCTTGGCCGGGGCAGGGGTGGCAGCGGCCGGCGCGGCGGTGCCGGCGGCCGGTTCGGCCGGGCGGTCGCAGGCGGCCAGGGACAGGCTGGCGACGATGGCCAGCGCCAGGGTGGGACGGCGCAGCTTGGACATGGACTTCTCTTGCAGCGGGAAAACCCCAAGTCTAATCCCCTGCGCATGTGCTGGCCGCTCCGCCACGGGGGCAGCGCTGTGCGCGATCTGGCTGAACACGCGCCGACGATCTTCACGCCGTCATCGACAGGGTGCATGCTGGGGGCTGCATGCCGGTGCAGCCGCGGGGAGGTGGCGCACCGGACAGACCCAGGCGTCAAGAATGCTGATCTGCGGCCGCTCTGGTCGGGGATGTGGAGGAATCGTTCGCGCATGAAGCCAGTCGTCTGCACAGGGAACACCGACCGATGCCAGCGTTGAAACGCGCGTTGGCCCGGCCGCTGCGCGCCATCACCTGGGGCGGCATCGCCGTGGGCGCGCTGCTGGCCGTGGTGCTGGCGGTGATGCTGGCCAACGACTACCAGCGCCGGCTGGAAGCCGCGCAGCGGCAGAGCCGTGCCATGGCCGTGGGCACCGAGCGGCTGCTGGCGATGGAACTGCGCAACCTGGAACGGGCCATGAGCGGCATCGCCGCCGATGCCGCCGAACTGTTCCGCAGCGTGCCGGGGCAGGCTCCGGCGCTGCTGGATGCGTCCATTGACGGTGTGCTGGCCCGCCACGCCGAACTGCACAGCATCGTCGTGCTCGATACCTTCGGGCGCGCGCTGACCGCCGGCAAGGGCGACCTGCAGCTGCCGCTGTGGACCGACCCGCAGCGGCGCGGGCAGGGCAGCGCGCTGTACCTCGGCCCGCCGCAGCAGGTCATCGATGGCAGCTGGGTGGTGCCGCTGGCGCTGCCGATGGCGGGCGACCGCTGGCTACTGGCGCGCCTGCGCTGCGACGAGCTGCAGCGCATTGTCAGTGGCCTGGACGTCGGCCCCCATGGACTGGTGTCGATCAGTGACCGCGATGGTGCCATGCTGGCACGGGTGCCGGACCCGCAGGCGACGGTGGGCCATCGCTATCACCTGCCGGGACGCGACCTGCTGGGTCGTGCTGCCGTGGTGGAACTGGGCAGCATCCCCGGCGCGGTAGATGGCATTCCGCGTATCTCCACCATCAGCACGCTGCAGCACAGCCCGCTGGCGGTGCAGGTCGGGTTGGCCGACGAGGATGTGCTGGCGCCCTGGTGGCCCTACCTGCAGGCAGCAGTGGCCATTGTGCTGGCCTACATCGCCGTGCTGCTGGTGCTGCTGTACGCGGTGCGCCGCAGCACCCGCAGCCATCAGTCGATGGCCGAGGAACTGCGCACCGGCAGTGCCGAACTTGCGTTGGCCAACCAGGTCGGACGCGTATGCACCTGGCACGTGGACGAGGATGCCGCGCAGCTGCACTGGTCGCCGCTGGCCCGCGAGATCTTTGGCATTCCGGCCGACTCGCTGCCTTTGTCCGACTTTTTCACCCGCGTGCACCGTGAGGACAGTGAGCGACTGCAGCGTGCGTTCGAGCAGTCCTTCGCCGGCAACGCGGTCCTGGACCAGGAGTTCCGGCTGGTGCTGCCCGGTGGCCAGGTGCGCTGGGTGGCCGCACGCGGCCAGCGGGTGGAAGTGGCCGACCGCCAGCGCCGCATGATCGGCGCGCTGACCGACCAGACCGAGCGCTACCGTGCGCGCGAACAGATGAGCCGCGCAGAGCGCCGCTTCCGCCTGCTGTTCGACCGCAATCCGGCACCGTTCTGGGTGTTCGATCCGAGCAGCCTGCGCTTTCTTGAAGTCAACCAGGCGGCTGTCGAGCAGTACGGCTACAGCCGCGAGGAATTCCTGCAGATGAGCATCCTCGACATTCGTCCGCGCGGCGGGTGGGACGAGGTGATGGGGGCCATTGCACGGGCACGCGTGGATGGACTGCCGGAGTCGACGGTACGCATGCACCGGCGCCGCGATGGCAGCGAGTTCGAGGTGCGCGCGCACCTGTCCATGCTGGATTTCGACGGCCGCCCGGCCTGCCTGGTGCTGGCCGAGGATGTCAGCGAGCGCCTGGCCTACGAGCGTGACCTGGCCTACCGCGCGCGGCACAACCCGGACACCGGCCTGCTGACCGTGCGCGCGCTGACCGAGCAGCTGGACGCACAGGAAGGCGGCTACACCATCGCCTATGTGCAGCTGCGTGGCCTGCAGCTGGTGGCCGATACGCTGGGCCGCGAGATCGGCGATGCGGTGCTGCAGTCGATGGCGCTGCGGCTGGGCGGGTTGGGGGCGCGCTTCGGTACGCTGGCCTTCCAGCCGGCCGAGGACTTCGTGCTGGCCATCGGTGGCGAGCACCCCGCGCAGCTTGCGCTGGATGACCTGCTGCAGATCGTCTCGGCACCGATGCGCGGCAAGGATTCCCTGCACCAGTTCGAACCGCGCATCGGCATGGCCGTGCATGTCGAGGGCGATGGCCACAGCGCCGAGCAGGTGATCGGTATGGCCGCGCAGGCCGCGCATGCCGCACGCGCCGAAGGCAACGTGGTGGCCTGGTTCGATAGCGCGGTGACCACCCGCCTGGCCGACCGCCTGCGCCTGGCCGCGCGCATCCATGCGGCCATCGACAGCGAATTCCAGCTGTATTTCCAGCCGATCCGCCATGCCAGCGACGGCAGCCCGGTGGCGCTGGAGGCGCTGCTGCGCTGGCCGCAGGCCGATGGCAGTTTCATTCCGCCCAGCGAGTTCATCCAGCTGTGCGAAGACACCGGTCTGATCCTGGCGCTGGGGCGCTGGGTGATCCGCGCTGCCGCACAGGCACAGCGGCGGCTGGTGGATGCCGGCTGGGGCGAGCTGTCGATCGCGGTGAACGTGTCGGCGGTGCAGTTCTTCAACAGTGACCTGGTGGCCGAGTTCACCCGCGCCCAGAAGGAGTTCGGCCTGGCCCGCGGCGCACTGCACGTGGAGCTGACCGAGAGCAGCCTGATGCGCAAGCCGGCGCAGGCGATGCAGACCATGCAGCGCCTGCACGAGCAGGGCATCTGCGTGTCGCTGGATGATTTCGGCACGGGTTACTCCAGCATGTCCTACCTGCAGCACCTGCCGCTGGACATCCTGAAGATCGACCGCAGCTTCGTGGCGGATGTGGAAACCAATCCGCGCAACGCCTCGATCTGCCGCGCACTGCTGTCGCTGGGCCACAGCATGGGGCTGACCATCATCGCCGAGGGCGTGGAAACACCGGGCCAGCTGAACTGGCTGGCCGCGCACGGCTGCGACCAGGTGCAGGGCTACCTGCTGGGGCGGCCGGCGCCGCTGGAAAAGATCATCGATTCGCTGGATGAAGTCGTCGCCTGACAGGTAGATCCGCCGGGCCATGCCCGGCGAGCGCGAAGCGCGGGAACGTCACGCGGCCCAACCCGGTAGCGCCGGGCCATGCCCGGCGAGCGCGAAGCGCCGGCGTCACACCCCCGCATCCACCAGATAATCAATGAAGCTGCGCACCTTCGGTGCCAGGTGGCTGCGGCTGGTGTAGACGGCAAAGATGCCGATCATGGGCACGTCCCATTCCGGCAGCACGCGCACCAGGCGGCCATCGGCCAGCGCGTCCTCCAGCAGGAAATCCGGCTGCAGGATCACGCCCATGCCGGCGATGGCCGCTTCGCGCAGCACGTCGCCGTTGTTGGCCTGCAGGATGCTGTTCACCGTCACCCGCGTTTCGCCGCCGGGTCCCTGCAGTGGCCACTGGTTGCCCGAGGCCCAGTAGCTGTAGCCGAGGCAGTCGTGCTGTTCCAGGTCCTGCGGGGTGCGCGGCGTGCCACGTGCGGCCAGATAGGACGGCGCAGCACACAGCGTGATGCGGGCCTGGCCCAGCCGCCGCGCGATCAGCGCCGGGCTCGGTTCGCGGGTGATGCGGATGGCCACGTCATAGCCTTCTTCCACCATGTCCACCAGGCGGTCGGACAGCGCCAGGTCCAGCTCCACCTGCGGGAAGCGCTGGCGGTAGCCGGCCAGCAGCGGGCCGAGGCGGGCGATGCCCCAGCTGACCGGCGCGTTGATGCGCAGCATGCCCGAGGGCTCCAGCGCCTGGGCGCCGATGCTCGCTTCCAGCGCATCGAACTCGGCCAGCAGGCGCACGCACTGCGCGTAGTAGGCCGCGCCCGCGCTGGTGGGGCTGACCCGCCGCGTGGTGCGGTGGAGCAGGCGGGTGGACAGGCGCTTTTCCAGCGCGGCCACCTGCCGGGTCACCCCGGCCGTGGACATGTCCAGCGCCTGGGCGGCGGCACTGAAGCCATTGCGCTCGACCACCGCCACGAACACACGCATCGCATCCAGGGTGTCCATTGTTTCGCCTTCTGCAACAAATACGGTCAGATCATCGTATTTATCGGCCCTGGTGAGCGCAATAAGCTGTGCTCACTCCTTCCGAGGTGCCTGCCATGTCTGCCCCTTCCCGTTCGTTGTCACCGCTCGCCCCCTATGCCGCCACCCTGCTGCGGCTGGCGCTGGGCGGCCTGTTCCTGGCCCACGGCCTGACCAAGCTGCTGGTGTTCACCCCGGCTGGCACGGCGGCCTATTTCCAGTCGCTGGGCCTGCCCGGTGCGCTGGGCTATATCACGATTGTTGCCGAACTCGGCCTGGCCACCGCCCTGCTGCTGGGCATCTACGCGCGCTGGATCGGCCTGCTGGGCGTGCCGCTGCTGCTGGGCACCATCGTCACCGTGCACGGCGCCAACGGTTTCAGCTTCGCCAACAGTGGCGGCGGCTGGGAATACCCGGTGTTCTGGGCCGTGGCCCTGGTCGTGCTGTTCCTGCTGGGCGATGGCCGCTGGACCCTGCGTTCGCGCTGATCGCCCCCTGAAAGAATTCCTGGAGGTTCCCATGTCCCGCCTGCCTTCGCTGTACATCTCCCATGGTTCGCCGATGACCGCCCTGCATCCGGGCCAGGTCGGCGTGCGCCTGGCCGAGCTGGCCCGCGACCTGCCGACGCCGCGCGCGATCGTCATCGCCTCGGCGCACTGGCTCGCCCGCCAGCCGCTGGTCGGCACGCACCCGCAGCCGCCGACCATCCATGATTTCGGTGGTTTCCCGCGCGAGCTGTTCGAACTGCAGTACCCGGCCCCGGGCGACCCGGCGCTGGCCGAAGAAGTCGCCGGCCGCATCGCCGCCGCCGGACTGCCGGTGGCCATCGACCCGCAGCGCGGCCTCGACCACGGCGCGTGGGTGCCGCTGCGCATGCTGCGCCCGCAGGCCGACATTCCGGTGGTGCCGGTGTCGATCCAGCCGATGCTGGGCCCACAGCACCAGTACGCGCTGGGCCGCGCGCTGGCACCGCTGCGCGAGCAGGGCGTACTGCTGATCGGTTCGGGCAGCATCACCCACAACCTGCACGACTGGCGCGATTACCAGGACGGCAAGGAAGCCCCCTATGTGCGCCCCTTCATCGAATGGGTGGAGCAGCGCCTGGCCGCCAACGATCGCGACGCGCTGTTCGACTACCGCCGCCAGGCACCGTTTGCCGAGCGCGCGCATCCCACCGATGAGCACCTGCTGCCGCTGTACTTCGCGATGGGCGCAGCAGGCGAGGGTGGCTTCGGTGCGCAGCGCATCGATGCGGGCATCGACGCCGGCATGCTGGCGATGGATATCTACCGCTTCGATGGCAGCGCTGCGGCGGTGGCCGCATGAGCGCGGAGCTGCCTATGCTGGAGCGCCCGGCGCAGGGCACCGCGCAGGGGCTGGTGGTGCTGCTGCATGGCGTGGGCAGCAACGAGCAGTCGCTGGCCGGCCTGGCCCAGGCGCTCGATCCGCGCCTGCACGTGCTGCTGCCGCGCGGGCCGCTGGTGTTCGGGCCGCAGGCGTTCGGCTGGTTCACCGTGCGCTTCGGCGCGCAGGGGCCGGTGATTGACCCGACTCAGGCCGAACAGTCGCGCCTGCTGCTGGGCGAGTGGCTTGCGGCGCAGCAGCAGCGGCTCGGCGTGGACGCGCGGCAGACCGTGCTGGCCGGCTTCAGCCAGGGCGGCATCATGAGTGCCAGCGTCGCCCTGACCCAGCCGCAGCGGGTGAAGTCGTTCGGCGTGCTGTGCGGGCGCATCCTGCCGGAGATCGCCCCGCACGTGCCGGCCGACATCGCCGATGCCGGGCTGGACGGCCTGCTGGTGCACGGCTACGCCGACGACAAGCTGCCGTACACGCTGGCCGAATCCGCCGCCGCGCGCCTGCAGGCGCTCGGCGTGGCCCACCAGCTGCGTGGCTACCCCGTTGGCCACACGCTGTCGGCGGACATGCAGCGGGACATCAGCGGCTGGATCCAGCAGCGTTTGCTGTCGCTGCCCTGACGCGCATTCACACAGCGGGCCGCAGCGACGGCCTGCTGTGTTAACTTTTTTCCAGTCTCCGGCGCACACCGGTTTTTCCGGGCCCCACGCGCCGCTTCCTGGAAGAAGCATGCACACCATCGAAGTCGTCCTGGCGATGCTGGTAGCCGTTGTCGCCAGCGGTTACCTGGTTCGCGTCCTGCCATTCTCATTGCCCCTGCCGCTGGTGCAGATTGCGCTGGGCGCGGTCATCGCCGGCGTGTTCAACCGCGGCCACGCGCTGGAACCGGAAGTGTTCTTCCTGCTGTTCCTGCCGCCGCTGCTGTTCCTCGATGGCTGGCGCATTCCCAAACAGGGCCTGTTCCGCGATAAAGGCGCGATCCTCGAACTGGCCTTCGGCCTGGTGGTGTTCACGGTCATCGGCGCCGGCCTGCTGATCCACTGGATGATTCCGGTGATGCCGCTGGCGGTGTGCTTCGCGCTGGCCGCCATCGTCTCGCCCACCGACCCGGTGGCTGTCGGTGCGATCGCTGCCAAGGCGCCCATTCCCAAGCGCCTGATGCACATCCTGGAAGGCGAATCGCTGCTCAACGATGCCTCCGGCCTGGTCTGCTTCCGCTTCGCCGTGGCCGCGGTGATGACTGGCAGCTTCTCGCTGGCCACCGCCTCGCTGACTTTCCTGTGGGTGGCCGTGGCCGGCCTGGCGGTGGGCGTGGCAGTCACTCTGGGCGTGTCCACGTTCCAGCGCTGGCTGTGGCGCCGCTTCGGCGAAGAGCCCGGCGCGGCGATGCTGGTCAACCTGCTGATCCCGTTCGCGGCCTACCTGCTGGCCGAAGAAATCCACGCCTCGGGCATCCTCGCCGCAGTCGCCGCCGGCATCGCGATGAGCTACGTCGAGCTGACCGGCCGCGTGTCGGGCAGCATGCGCGTGCAGCGTGCGGGCGTCTGGAACATGCTGCAGTTCAGCTTCAACGGCATCATGTTCGTGCTGCTGGGCGAGCAGCTGCCGGGCATCGTCGAGCGCGCCACCACCACCATGAACGAGACAGGCCACCAGAGCGCCTGGTGGCTGCTGGTGTACGTGCTGGTCATCAATGCCGCACTGATCGCGCTGCGCCTGCTGTGGGTGTGGCTGTCGCTGCGCTGGAACCTGCTGCGCGCGCGCCGCCGTGGCCTGGAGCGGGGCGAGGCCCCGAACTGGCGCATCGTGGTGGCGACCTCGGTGGCCGGCGTGCGTGGTGCCATCACCCTGGCCGGCGTGCTGACCCTGCCGCTGTTCCTGCCTGATGGCAGCGCCTTCCCGGCGCGTGACCTGGTGATCTTCCTGGCTGCGGCGGTCATCCTGTTCTCGCTGGTCGGCGCCAGCGTGGCGCTGCCGCAGCTGCTGAAGGGCCTGCAGCTGCCGGCCGATTCGGGCGAACGCAAGGAAGAGGACCTGGCCCGCAAGCTGTCCTCCAAGGCCGCCCTGGCCGGGGTGGAGCGCATGCGCCAGCAGCTGGTGATGAACCAGAACACCGAGAACGTGCAGCTGTACAACGACGCGGCCTCGCGGGTCAGCCTGCTGTACCAGCGCCATCTGGAAAAGGACAGCGACGGCCCCGACGTGGACCCGGAGAAGGTGAACCGGATGGAGCAGGGCTACCGCCAGCTGCGCAGTGCCGGCCTGAACGCCGAGCGCGAGGAGCTGTTCCGCCTGACCCGGCGCGGGGTGATCTCAGACGAGATCTCGCGGCGCCTGATCCGCAACCTGGACCTGCTGGAATCGCGCAAGCGCGATTGACCCTGCCCTGAAACGTAGAGTCGAGGGGGGGGGGGGGGGGGGGGGGGGGGCACCCCACCCCCCCCCACAAAGACCAGCCCACCACGCCGGGGG
>NZ_VYKI01000016.1:82560-97646 GCF_008710035.1 Stenotrophomonas cyclobalanopsidis
ACACCCCCCGCCCCCTCTCTTACGCGCCCCCCTTCCCCCCCCCCCCCCCCCCCCCCCCCCCCCCCCCCCTCGACTCTACCGATCCCACGGCGCGGGTTATTCCGGCTTCTGGTCCAGGAAGTACGCCTCGACCTTGCCATTGACCTTCATGGTCATCGGGTTGCCGCGGCGGTCGCGGGCCTTGCCGGCCTGGACGCGGATCCAGCCTTCGCTGATCGAGTATTCCTCGACGTTGTCGCGCTCGATGTCGTTGAAACGCACGCCAACGCCGCGCTCCAGCGCCTTGGCATCGTGGAAGGGGCTGGCCGGGTTGATCGCCAGGTGGTCGGGAGGGGTATCGCTCATCGCTTCATTCACAGTGACGGCCACCAAGGCCGGCTTCAGCGGCACAGGATAAACCGTAGAATGCCGGCCTGCCCCAAGGAGTGCCCGCCATGCCCGACAACAGCGATTATTTCGACTTCGAAGAAGACGCCCACGATTTCGACGAGGACGACTTCGAGGCGCGGGTCTGGAACCTGCTGGTCCTGATCAATCCGGGCGACGAGGAACTGGCGCTGCAGCAGTTCAACCGCTGGCGCGAGCACCTGGCCGAGAACGGGCAGCCGCTGGAAGCGGACAGCGACTGGGTGCCGGCGCTGTTCACGGCCATCGCCTGGCAGTCGGGCTTCGAGGTCGAGCGTGATGACCTGGAATCGCTGCAGTCGGCGGTGAACGAGCTGTCGGCGCGCTTCAACCTGCAGCTGGACTGGGGCGGCGACCTGGACGACGAGGATTTTGCTGCCGACCTGGACGGCGTGCAGCTGATGTCCACCGCCTTCGACCGCCTGCGCGAGCACAACTACACGCTGTGGAGCGTGGATGCGGGCAGCGACGGCTTCACCGGCTGGATGGCGCTGACCCGCGACGACGACGCACTGCTGGCGCTGTGCTCCCTGCTGAATCTGGAAGTGCGGCTGGGCAGCGACCCGTTCTGATCGGTAGCGCCGGGCCATGCCCGGCGGCCTCTCACCGCGCTGCGCGCTCGCCGGGCATGGCCCGGCGCTACCCGTACCGGCCTACGGCCGGTACTGCGCCCGTGCGTTGGCGATCACGGCTTTCACTAGCTCGCGGTCGGTATGCCGGGAAATGGCGCGTGCGCCGAGGGCGATCGCCTGCGTGCGCAGGTCCGCGTTGACATCGTAGTGAGCGCCGCTGGCCTTGTTCTGGAAGGCCCGCGGCGGAATGCCGAGCTGCGCCGCCATCGCGTGCAGCTCGGCCAGGGTGTCGGCCATCAGGTGCGCCCAGCGCTGTCCGCGCCAGGGATGCACCGCGTCATCGACGTAGACCGCCACCGCCGCGGCCGGTTCAGGCCTGCGGCTTGCCGTCGGTGTCGGCGGCGTCGGCCGGAGCGGCCTCGGCGTCGGCAGCGGCTTCAACCACGTCGCCTTCAGCGGCGTCTTCGCCTTCTTCGCCTTCTTCGGCCTGCTCGGTTTCGAACTCGGCCACCAGCTTGTCCAGGTACTCGTCAGCGGTCTGGCCGGCTTCGGCAGCCAGGGTGTCCAGCAGCTTCTGCATCAGCTCGGAATATTCAAGGTTGACCGTGCGGCCTTCCTTTTCCTGCACGTTGGACAGGTGCTTGAGCATGGCCAGCATCGGCACCGGGTTGTCGGCGTTGCCCATGGTCTGGCCACCGATGGCCAGCAGCCACTCGCGGCCCTGCAGGCCGATGGCGGCCACGGCCTGGCCGTCTTCGTTGGTCAGCACGGCGTGGTTCTGCACCTGCTGCTGGGCATTCAGGCGCAGGAACGGACGCTTGGCCTGCTGCTTCTTGCGCTTGTCGCGCTTGGCCTTGGAGTTCTGGGACATGGGGTGGGGTCACCTGGAGAGGAAAGACCGCCATTGTACTGGGTGCCGCGCTGCGCGCTCGCCGGGCATGGCCCGGCGCTACCGAAACGCCGCGCTCGCCGGGCATGGCCCGGCGCTACCGGATCGTGGCGCCCCAAGGTAGCGCCGGGCCATGCCCGGCGGAGGCCGATCAGGGGTCAGCGCCCTTTCCGGGGGAAAGGGATCCGACCCCGCCCGCGGCCTCACCCTGCGCGGCCTGCACGTCCGGGTCGGCCACGGCGGCCGACAGCCCCACCTGCGGGCCGGCGCCAGCCAGGGCGGCTTCTTCGGCGGCCTTGGTCATCACCACGATGCTGATGCGGCGGTTGATCGGATTCTGCGGGTCGGCCTTGTCGAACAGCACCGAGGAGGACAGGCCGACCACGCGGGTGATCTTGCTGTCGTCCATGCCGCCATCGACCAGCGCACGGCGCGCGGCGTTGGCGCGGTCGGCGCTCAGTTCCCAGTTGCCATAGCCACGCGCGGCCGAATAGGCGGTGATATCGGTGTGGCCGGTCAGGCTGATCCGGTTCGGCACGTGGTTCAGGTACTCGGCCAGCTCGTGCAGGATCTGCTGGGTATAGGGCTTCAGCGTGGCGCTGCCGAGGTCGAACATCGGCCGGTTCTGCTTGTCCACGATCTGGATGCGCAGGCCTTCCGGAGTCAGGTCCAGCAGCAGCTGGTCCTTGAACGGCTCCAGCGCCTGGCTCCTGCTGATCGCTTCCTGCAGCTCCTTCATCAGCGCTTCCAGCTGCTGCTTGTCGCGCTGCTGCTGGTCCACCGGCTGCGGGATCGCTTCCTGCTGGTTCTGGAAGGGGTCGTTGCTGTTGCCGCGGGACACATCGGTGGCGCCGCCCAGCTTGATCATCGAGGTGCTGGCGCCGCCGGGGCCGGCCATGCCCGGTGCGGGCGTGGGACTCTGCCCAGCCAGCGGGCTGGGGTTGCGGAAGTATTCGGAGATCGCCGCGCGCTCGGGCTTGCTGGTGCTGGCCATCAGCCACAGCACCAGGAAGAAGGCCATCATCGCGGTCACGAAGTCGGCGTAGGCCACTTTCCACGAACCGCCGTGATGGGCGGCATGGCCGCCCTTCCTGACCCGGCGGACGATGACGGTGGGCTTGTTCTCGGCCATGGCTTACTTGACCGTCTTCAGGTGCTGCTCGAAATCGGAGAACGCCGGGCGCACGTTCGACGGCAGGGTCTTGCGGGCGAATTCCAGGGCGATCTTCGGGTTGTAGCCGCGCAGGCAGGCCAGCAGGGCGGTCTTCACCGATTCGTAGATGCGGCTGTCCTGCTCGGCGCGCGCTTCCATCGCCGAGGCCATCGGGCCAATGAAACCGTAGCCCAGCAGGATGCCGAGGAAGGTACCGACCAGGGCGCCCGCCACGTGGCCACCCACTTCGACGATGTCGCCGCCGATCGAGCCCATGGTGATGACGATGCCCAGCACCGCCGCCACGATGCCGAAACCGGGCAGTCCGTCGGCCACCTTGTTCATCACCTGCGAGGGCGCCATCGCTTCGGCGTGGTGCTTTTCCAGCTCCAGTTCCAGCAGCGGCTCAAGTTCGTGCGGCTCGATGTTGCTGCCGATCATCAGGCGCAGGCAGTCGGTGATGAAGTCGATCAGGTGATGGTCGGCCTGCACCTTCGGGTAGTTGGCGAACAGGGCGCTCTCGGCCGGGCGCTCGACGTGCTCTTCCAGCGACATGAAGCCTTCGCGGCGGGCCTTGTTCAGCAGTTCATAGAGCAGGCTGAGGACGTCGATGTAGTCCTGCTGCTTGTAGCGCGGGCCCTTGAACACGCCGATGGCCGCCTGCAGCGTCTGCTTGACCGTCTTGGCCGGGGTGCCGACCAGGAACGCACCGACGGCCGCGCCGCCGATGATGACCAGTTCGTAGGGCTGCCAGAGGGCACCCAGGCGGCCGTGGGCGCCCAGGTAGCCGCCGAGGACGCTGATGATGACGACCAGGAATCCAACGATGATGAGCATGACGCGACGCAAGGAGGGGGGATATCTCCTTGTCGGCCTGACACCGGTGTTTCTGAAGAGGGAATTCTGTGAAGTCGGTCAGCGGGGGTGATCAGCCCGCCGTTCCAGCCTCTGCGCCTTCACGCTGCAGGGGATTGGGCCACGGCTCGCCGTTGCCGACGAAGGAAAGTGAGACCGAGTTCAAGCAGTGGCGCTCGAAGGTGGGCGGCGGGCCGTCCGGGAACACATGGCCCAGGTGGCTGCCGCAGCGGGCGCAGGTGATCTCGGTACGGACCATGCCGTGGCTGGTGTCGCGGATCTCGGTCACGTGCGCCGGGTCGTAGGGCGCGAAGAAGCTGGGCCAGCCGGTGCCCGAATCGAACTTGGTGCTGGAGCGGAACAGCGGCAGCGCGCACAGGCGGCAGCAGTAGACGCCCTCGCGCTTGTTGTCGAGGAACACGCCGCAGAACGGGGCCTCGGTGCCGTGCTGCAGCAGCACGCGGCGTTCCTCGCCGCTCAGGCCGGCCACCAGGGCGTCGGTCTGGGTGGCGGTGGGGGGCGTCAGGTCGAAAGCGCTCATGCCGGCTCCGTGGGGTGTGGCCTGGGGATGCCGGCAAACGTGGGGGTGGGCGGCGACCGTTGCAAGTGTGATGGCCATTCATGGCCGGCACACAGGCCCCGGCGCAAGGTGGGGGCCTCACACGATGGAGCGTGCCATGACACCGCGTCTTGCCCTGTTGTTGACCGCCCTGCTGCCGCTGGCTGCCCACGCCCAGGTGCCCACGTCTTCCAGCCCGACCGCCACGCGCAGCACGAACAGCGTGAACCCGCCCCCGGTCGCGCCGCAGGCGCCGCCGCAGCCCGCCAACCCGGCACTGCCGGTGCAGGTGCCGCGCCAGCCGGCGCAGCCGATCCGCTCGACCGGCCCGGCGCAGGTGGCACCGGCATCGACGCCGGCCACGAGGGCACCGGACAAGGTGTACGACCGCAACGGCCGCATCGTGCCGGGGATGAAGCCGGCGAGCCCGAACCGCGTGTTCGATTCGCGCACCGGCCGTTACTACGACAGCGTGCCGGCGGGTGATGGGCAGCAGATCAAGCCGTGATGTGCGCCGTGGCGGGCCTGAACCCACGAAAACGACGCCCTGCCGATTACTGTTTTTTCGCCTGCGATTAACCCCGTCGGGACCACCGTGGCCCTGCACCGGCAACCGCCGTTGCATGTCCTTCGTCCACTGGATCGCGATCATGAAAAACCAGCAGAACCGTCATCCCGGCAAGGAGCAGCAGGGCCAGAGCCGCAGCCCGCAGCAGCAACAGCAGCAGATGGATGCGCAGCAGCCGCAGAAGGGTGGCAAGCAGCAGGAGCAGCGCCAGCAGGGGTCGCAGAAGCACCCGCAGCAGCGTTGACCAACGCCAGGGGTCGGATCCTGCGCAGCGGGCTCTGACCCTCACCGACACCAGGGGTCGGATCCCGCAACGCGGGCTCTGACCCCAGCCCGGCCGACGCACTCAATCCGCGATCGGCAGCGCCCAGGTCTCCTTCACTTCTTCCATCACGATGTAGCTCTTCGATTCGCGCACGTGCGGCAGGGTCAGCAGGGTGCTGCCCAGCAGCTTGCGGTAGCTGGCCATCTCGCTGATGCGCGCCTTCAGCAGATAATCGAAATCGCCCGACACCAAGTGGCACTCCAGCACGTTGGGCAGCTTCAACGCCGCGCGGCGGAATTCTTCGAAGATGTCGCCGGACTTGTAGGCCAGGCTGATTTCCACGAACACCAGCAGGCTGGCCTTCAGTGCCGCCGGGTCGAGGTGCGCGTGGTAGCCGGTGATGACCCCTTCGCGCTCCAGCCGGCGCACGCGCTCGGTGCAGGGGGTGGTCGACAGGCCGACCCGTTCACCCAGCTCGGTGAAGGAAATACGGCCCTCGGCCTGCAGGATGCGCAGGATCTTGCGGTCGATCTTGTCCAGCTCGCGCGGGCGTGTGGCCATGGCCGTCAACCTCCAGGGGTGAATCACAGGAAAACATCCTGCCTGTGATCGCCAAATCAGGCAAATCGTCTGGGAACGGAAGAATATACTTCCCCGATTATGCTCCCGGCGTGCTCAAACGCAGGGAATCATCGGGTTGGAGAGTTCCCATGCGAGTCCTCGTTCTCGGCAGCGGCGTGATCGGCACCACCAGTGCCTGGTACCTGCGGCAGGCCGGCTTTGAAGTCACGGTCATCGACCGCCAGCCCGGCCCCGCGCTGGAGACCAGTTTTGCCAACGCCGGCCAGCTGTCGTTCGGCTACACCTCGCCGTGGGCTGCCCCGGGCGTGCCGAAGAAGGCAATCGGGTGGCTGTTCGAAAAGCATGCGCCGCTGGCGATCAAGCCGGGCATGGACCTGGCCCAGTACCGCTGGCTGTGGCAGATGCTGCGCAACTGCACCCACGAGCGCTACGCCATCAACAAGGCGCGCATGGTGCGCATGTCCGAATACAGCCGCGACTGCCTGAACGAGCTGCGCGCGCAGATCGGCATCGCGTTCGAAGGCCGCGACCTGGGCACCACCCAGCTGTTCCGCACCCAGCAGCAGCTGGACGCCTCGGCGCAGGACATCGAGATCCTGGCCCAGTACGGCGTGCCGTACGAAGTGCTGGACCGCGCCGGCATCATCCAGGCCGAACCGGCCCTGGCCCACGTCGATGGCCTGGTGGGCGCGCTGCGCCTGCCGCGTGACCAGACCGGCGACTGCCAGCTGTTCACCCGCCGCCTGGCGCAGATGGCGGCCGACGCCGGCGTCGAGTTCCGCTACGACCAGGACATCAGCGGCCTGGAGTTCGATGGCGACCGCATCACCGGCGTGCGCATCGGTGGCCGGCTGGAAACCGCCGACCGCTTCGTGGTCGCGCTGGGCAGCTATTCGCCGCAGATGGTGGCGCCGCTGGGCATGCGCCTGCCGGTGTACCCGCTGAAGGGCTATTCGCTGACCCTGCCGATCACCGACCCGGCGATGGCGCCGACCTCGACCATCCTGGACGAGAGCTACAAGGTCGCCGTGACCCGCTTCGACAACCGCATCCGCGTGGGCGGCATGGCCGAAGTGGCCGGTTTCGACCTGTCGCTGTCGCAGCGCCGCCGCGAGACCCTGGAACGGGTGGTGCGCGACCTGTATCCGAAGGGCGGCGACCTGGCCAAGGCCGATTTCTGGACCGGCCTGCGCCCGGCCACCCCGGACGGCACGCCGGTCATCGGCGCTACCCCGTTCCGCAACCTGTACCTCAACACCGGCCACGGCACCCTGGGCTGGACCATGGCCTGCGGCTCGGGCCGCTACCTGGCCGACCTGATGAGCGCGCGCCAGCCGCAGATCAGCACCGAGGGCCTGGATATCTTCCGCTACGGCCGGTACCGCCAGGCCCCGCAGCAGGAGAGCCGCGCATGCGTCCTGCCCGCGCGCTGATCGACCTGGGGGCGCTGCGCAGCAACTACCGGCTGGCCCGCGAGCTGGGCGGCGGCAAGGCGCTGGCAGTGGTCAAGGCCGATGCCTACGGCCATGGCGCCGTGCGCTGCGCACAGGCGCTGGAAGGCCAGGCCGATGGCTTTGCCGTGGCCACGATCGAGGAAGCGCTGGAACTGCGCCAGGCCGGCATCCGTGCGCCGATCCTGCTGCTGGAAGGCATCTTCGAGGCCAGCGAACTGCCGCTGGTGGCCGAGCATGACCTGTGGTTCTCGGTGGGTTCGGCCTGGCAGCTGGAGGCACTGGCCGCCTTCGACAGCCCGCGCCCGCTGACGGTGTGGCTGAAGCTGGACAGCGGCATGCACCGGCTGGGGCTGGACGTGGCTGGCTTCCGCGCCGCGCACGCACGGCTGTCGGCGCTGCCGCAGGTCGAGCGCATCGTGATGATGACCCACCTGGCGCGCGCCGATGAGCTGGACAGCGAGCGCACCCACGAACAGGCCTCGACCTTCAAGGCGGCCATCGAAGGCCTGCAGGGCGAGAGCAGCGTGTGCAACTCGCCGGCGCTGCTGGGCTGGCCGGACGTGCGTAGCGACTGGGTGCGGCCGGGCCTGATGCTGTACGGGGCCAACCCGTTGCCGGACGACACCGCGCTGACCGAGCGCCTGCGCCCGGTGATGACCATGCAGTCGAAGGTGATCGCCGAGCGCTGGATCGACGCCGGCGAACCGGTGGGGTACGGCGCACGCTTCGTGGCCAAGGCGCGTACCCGCGTGGGCGTGGTCGCGCTGGGCTATGCCGACGGCTACCCGCAGTTCGCGCCGAACGGCACCCCGGTGCTGATCGACGGCCAGCCCGGCGGGCTGATCGGCCGCGTCTCGATGGACATGTTGACCGTGGACCTGACCGCGCATGCGCAGGCGGGCATCGGCAGCGTGGTGGAACTGTGGGGCACGGCGCCGACCCTGGCCGAACTGGCCCCGCGCTGCGGTGTCAGTGCCTACCAGCTGCCGTGCGCGGTCAAGCGCGTGGCCCGGGTTTATCAGGAATGAGGTGATGCCGGCCAGCGGCCGGCACTGCCAGGATGCACGCTTCATGACCGCCGGGCATGGCCCGGCGCTACCTGGGTCTGCGGTGCGCCGGGCCATGCCCGGCGGTACCTGGATCTGGGGTGCCATCGGTAGCGCCGGGCCATGCCCGGCGGCCTTTGATCAACGCGCGGCGGTCGCCTGCGTGGTCAACTGGCGCTTCACCCAGTCATCGATCAGGCGCTTCTCGAAACGCAGCGGGTCGCTGTCGCTGCGCATGCCGATGTTGTGCAGGTAGCTGCTGTCGCTCAGCTTGGCCTCGCCTTCGTCGACGATGCGGCCGCTGGCGTCCTTCAGCGTGTACTGCAGAGTGATGCGCGGCGGGTAGATGTCGCGCATGATCCGGATGTTGTCGGCGCGCGGGCCGTGCCACGGCTCGTAGTCGCCGGCGCGCTTGATGTCCACCAGGGTCACCTCCAGGGTCTGCCCCGGCTGCAACGGCTTGGCCGCCGCGGTCCGCACGTAGCGGGCCAGCTGCTGCACCCAGTCGCCGCGCTGTGCCTCGAAGCGGTTGGTGCTGCGGCGGATCTCGGTGAAGGTGGCCGGATCGTCCCATTTCACGCTGACCGGGCCATCGGCTTGCAGCGCCCGCGGTGCCTGCGGATCGGTGACAGTGCGTGGCGCAGCGGTGGCGCTGCCCACGACCAGGGCGCCTGCCAGCAGCAGGGCGGCGCAAAGCGAGCGGTTCATGGCGGTCTCCTGCGTCCCGTGATCGGGGCGGTGTCGGTTCACAGGTCGAGTGTGATCCTGCGACCGGGTCCCAGCAATGGCCGATTGCGTCATATACGACAGCAGTTGTCGCGAATTCACGGTCGTCAAGCCTGACTGACGGCGCTTGACGCTGTGAATACGCGCTCTGGAAGATGCTGTCCCTCCACCCGGTCCGTCCTCCACGCCCTTGTCCACACTGCCGCCCCTCGCGGAGCGCCCGCCCATGAAGGCGCCGGCGCCCGAATCCGACCTGCATCACGGCGTGCTCAAGCACATCCATGCCGGCTTCTGCGTGATCCAGGTGCTGTTTGAAGGCGATCAGGCCGTGGACTACCGCTTCCTCGAGGTCAACGACGCCTTCGAGCGCCACACCGGCCTGAAAGGTGCGCAGGGCAAGCGGATGAGCGCGCTGGAGCCGCAGCACGAACGCGACTGGTTTCGCATCTATGGCGACGTGGCGCGCACCGGGCAGCCAGCGCAGTTCGAGATGGAAGCACGCGCACTCGGCCGCTCGTTCGCAGTGGACGCCGTGCGCGTGGGCGAGCCGGGCGAGGACAAGGTCGGCATCCTGTTCTTCGACGTGACCGCGCGCAAGCAGATCGAAGTGGAGCTGGGCGAGAGCGAGGCGCGTTTCAGCGCGCTGGCCGATGGCCTGCCGATGCCGGTCTGGGTGCTGGACGAGCGAGGCCATGCGCGTTTCGTCAACAGCGCCTTCAGCGAATTCTTCGGTGGCGACGAAACCCGCGTGCCGGAAGATGTCTGGCGTGGCCTGGTGCATCCGGACGACGCTTCTGTATTCGAATACGAACTGCAGGAAGCGCTGACGGTGCAGCGCTCGATGCATGCGCTGGTGCGCGCGCGGCGGGCCGACGGCCAGTGGCGCTGGCTGGAAATGAACGCACGGCCGCGCTTCTCGCGCATGGGTCGCTTCATCGGCCTGGCTGGCAGCAGCCCGGATGTGACCGAGCGCCGCGAGATTGAACTGGCGCGCGAGGAGCTGCTGCAGTCCGAGCGTGCCGCGCGCAGTGCCGCGGAAAACATGGCGCGGCTGAAGGACGAGTTCCTGGCCACGCTGTCGCACGAGCTGCGCACGCCGCTGACCACCATCCTCGGCTGGAGCGAGCTGCTGCTGCAGCGGGTGGACAACACCAGCCCGCTGTTCAAGGGCCTGAACGTGATCGCCAGCAGCGCCACGGCGCAGAAGCGCCTGATCTCGGACATGCTGGATCTGAGCAGCATGCTGCTGGGCAAGGTGCAGCTCGAAGTGGAAGTGCTGGACCTGCGCACGCACCTGGGCGAAGCCATCGGTGCCCAGGAGCTGGTGGCCGAGGGCAAGGCGCTGGATGTCAGCCTGCAGCTGCCCGACGAGCCCTGCCTGGTGCTGGGCGATGCCACGCGCCTGCAGCAGGTGTTCTGGAACCTGCTGTCCAACGCCATCAAGTTCACCCCGGCCGAAGGACGTATCGAGGCGCAGGTCCGTGCCGATGGCGGCTACTGGACGATCACCCTGCGCGACACCGGCGACGGCATCGCGCCCGAGTTCCTGCACCATCTGTTCAGCCGCTTCCGCCAAGCCGATGGAACCACTACCCGCCGCCATGGCGGCCTGGGCCTGGGTCTGGCCATCGTGCAGCAGCTGGTGGAACTGCACGGCGGCACGGTCAGCGCGGCCAGCGATGGCCATGGTCATGGCTCGACGTTCACCGTGCGCCTGCCGCAGTACCTGCCCGATGCTGATCGCCGGCCTCTGCGCGAAGTGTTCAGCGGCCCGATCCTCGATCCGACCGTGGTCGAGCCGTATCCGCTGCGCGGCCTGCATGTGCTGGCCGTGGACGACCAGCCGGAAGTGCTGGAATACCTGCGGCGCATGCTGGAAGAGCAGGGCGCCAGTGTCTCGGCGGTCAGTTCGGCCGGTGAAGCGCTGGCCCTGCTGGCCGACAGCGGCCACCTGCAGTACCAGGTAATGCTGACCGACATCGGCATGCCGGGCATGGACGGCTATGGCCTGATGCGCACACTGCGCGAGGACATGGGTGTGGCGGCGACCGACCTTCCCGCCGTAGCGGTGACCGCACTGGCCCGTGCCGATGACCGCCGCCGCGCGCTGGCCTCGGGCTTCCAGGAACACGTCGCCAAGCCGTACTCGGTGGCGCAGCTGGTCTCGGCCGTGCGCAGCGTGCAGCCGCAACGCAGCAGCGACGCTTTGCACTGAGCACCCAGGAGGTTCACCGATGTCCCGTATTGCGCCTCGCATCCACACCGATCCAGTGCAGATTGCCCGTCTGGAAGCCCTGTTGCCGCAGCTGGATGGCGAATGGCAGGTGCAGGTTACCCTGCATGACGGCCGTCGACTGCTGGGCACCGTGGCCGTGCGGCCGACGCTGCAGCAGTACCGCAATGAAGCGGGTGATGAAGGCAGCAACGGCCAGCTGCGCCTGGACGACTACGACAACCCGGCGCAACAGCACCACGTCTGGCTGGACGAGATCGCCAGTGTCAGCCGGTTGCCGCCGAAGGCGCCCTGATCCGATGTAGAGCCGAGCCCACGCTCGGCTGCCGGCTGGGCCGTTGTAGAGCCGAGCCCACGCTCGGCTGCCGGCTGGGCGGTCGCCCGAGCATGGGCTCGGGCGCTACAGGGCGCTACAGGGACGTCAATGCTCAAACACGGTCGGCGTTGCCTCGAACCGGCGCGCGTATGCACGTTCGTCGGCCACGCGCGCTACTTCGTCGTCGGCGAGGTCCGGTGCCCCATATACCGCATAGGCCACGCTGCCATCCGCACCATGGCCGACCTGGTGCAGGCGGTAGCGCGAATGCCCACCACCGGTGTCCTCGGGGTAATGCACGGGCGGATGGCTGCCTTCCAGGTCCATCTCACTGTTGTCGACCACTCCACCGACGAACAAGGCGCGCATGCAGGTTCTCCTGGGGTTTGCTGGGGGAGCCCTTACCCTGAACGCTTCGATGTTGTCGGCGCATCAACAGCCCGTTGAACTTTCGCAAAGCGGCCTCCCGGGGTCGGCCCGGCGAGGGCGGTACAATGGACGGCCCTACGCTTGAAGTACCCGCGCCGATGGCCTCCAGCAACGACGCCCCCCTGCAGACCCTGCTCCTGCCGTTCAGCAACGGCACCCTGCACTGGCCCGACGGCCCGGTCGCCTTCCTCCGTGCCCGCGATGGCTGGCCGCTGCGCGAGATCGCCGGCAACCGCGAAGTGCATTGCGAGCAGAGCTTCGCCCCGTTTGCCGAGCCGCTGCAGCAGGCCGCCGGCTGGACCGTCAGCGGCCAGATCGACGATGCCGCCGGCAAGGGCCGCTACCCGCTGGTGCTGGTGCTGCCGCCGCGCCAGCGTGAAGAAGCCCGCGCGCTGTTCGCCCGCGCCCTGGCCCTGGTGGCCGAGGGCGGCCGCATCGTCGCCTGCCAGTCCAACAACGAAGGCGCCCGCTCCGGCGAAGGCGACCTCAAGCAGCTGACCGGCCTTGGCGGCTGCCTGACCAAGAACCACTGCCGCGTGTACTGGACCGCGCCGCTGCACGGCCAGCACGATGTCGACCTGGCCAAGCGCTGGAGCGCGCTGGACGCGGTGCGTCCGATCGTCGGCGGCCGGTTCCTCAGCCGCCCGGGCGTGTTTGCCTGGGACCGCATCGACCCGGCCTCGGCGCTGCTGGCCGAGCACCTGCCCGCCGACCTGGCCGGCCGTGCCGCCGATCTCGGTGCCGGCTACGGCTACCTGTCGCGCGAGCTGCTGGAGCGCTGCCCGAAGATCACCGCGCTGGACCTGTATGAAGCCGAGCAGCGTGCGCTGGCCCTGGCCGAACTGAACCTGGCGCCGCCGCCGCGCGCGCTGCCGCTGCGCTTCCTGTGGCGCGACGTCACCGCCGGCGTCGAACCGGGCTACGACGTCATCATCAGCAACCCGCCGTTCCACACGCCGTCGCGCGCCGACCGTCCGGACATCGGCCAGCGCTTCATCGCCGTGGCCGCGCAGGCGCTGCGCCCGGGTGGCCGGCTGTACGTGGTGGCCAACCGCCACCTGCCGTACGAGTACACGCTCAACGAGAGCTTCGGCGCGGTGCGTGTCATCGCCGAGCGCGATGGCTTCAAGCTGGTCGAGGCGGTGAAGGGGAAGAGCAAGTGAAGCTGGTCAAGCTGATCGCCAACCTGGGCTACGGCAGCCGCAAGCAGGTGCAGTGGATGTTCCGCGAGGGCCGCGTGACCGATGTTGACGGCGAGGTGCTGTACGCCGATGACCAGGTGCCGCACGAGGCGATCCGCGTTGATGGCGAGCCGCTGGACCCGCCGGTGGGCCTGTCGCTGGCGCTGTACAAGCCGGCCGGCTACACCTGTTCGACCAAGGACACCGGCCGCCTGATCTACGATCTGCTGCCGCCGCGCTTCCGCGACCGCGACCCGGTGCTGTCCACCGTCGGCCGCCTGGACCGCGAGACCAGCGGCCTGCTGCTGCTGACCGACGACGGTGGCCTGCTGCACCGGATCATCTCGCCGAAGTCGAAGCTGCCCAAGGTCTACGACGTGGAACTGGCCGAAGATCTGCGCGGTGACGAAGTCGCGCAGTTCGCCAGCGGCACGCTGATGCTGGAAGCGGAGAAGACGCCCCTGCTGCCGGCTGAACTGGAAGTGCTGGGCCCGCGCAAGGCGCGCCTGGTGCTGCACGAAGGCCGCTACCATCAGGTACGTCGCATGTTCGCCGCCGTCGGCAACCACGTGCAGGCCCTGCACCGCAGCCGCGTTGGCGGGCTGGACCTGCAGGGGCTGGACGAAGGCCAATGGCGGATGCTGACCCCCACCGACCTGGACACCCTGTTCGCTCCATGACCTCCCTCGCTGCGCTGCCGTTCCTCCCGGATGCCGTCATCTTCGACATGGACGGCCTGATGATCGACAGCGAGCGGGTGTCGATCGCCTGCTGGAGCGAGGCGGCCGCCGAACTCGGGCTGCCGCTGGACGCGACGTTCTTCGTGCGCATGGTCGGCCTGGGTGACCGTGACAGCCAGGCGCTGCTGCGCGGCCAGGGCGTGTCGGACGCGATGATCGAGGCGATGGCGGCGCGCTGCCACGACCTCTACGAAGCGCGCACGCAGTCCGGTCTGCCGTTGCGGCCGGGCATCCTGGAGCTGCTGGAACTGCTGAAGGCGCACGGCATTCCGCGCGCGGTGGCGACCACCACGCGGCAGCCGCGGGCCAACCGCAAGCTGGCCGCGGCCGGCCTGCTGCCGTACTTCGATGCGGTCATCACCAGTGGCGACGTGGCCCACCCGAAGCCGGCGCCGGACATCTACCTGCTGGCCGCGCAGCGGCTGGACAAGGCACCGGAACGCTGCCTGGCGCTGGAGGATTCACCGGCCGGCACGCGTGCCGCCGTGGCGGCGGGCATGACCGTGATCCAGGTGCCGGACCTGGTGCATCCGGATGAAGAACTGCGCGCGCTGGGCCACCGCATCGTCGGCTCGCTGGTGGATGCCCACGCCCTGCTGGTGCCGCTGCTGCCGAGGTAACGGTGGGTGCCGACCACCGCCCTGGTGGGTGCCGACCGTTGGTCGGCACGCTCTACCGCTCTGGTAGGTGCCAACCTTGGTTGGCACTGAGCCGAGCATGGGCTCGGCTCTACATCCGCGCGATCACCGCGCCCGCCGGGCATGGCCCGGCGCTACCGTGGGTGCCGACCGTTGGTCGGCACGCTCTACCGCTCTGGTAGGTGCCAACCTTGGTTGGCACTGAGCCGAGCATGGGCTCGGTTCTACATCCGCGCGATCACCGCGCCCGCCGGGCATGGCCCGGCGCTACCGTGGGTGCCGACCGTTGGTCGGCACGCTCTACCGCTCTGGTAGATGCCAACCTTGGTTGGCACTGAGCCGAGCATGGGCTTGTATGTTCCTCCCGGCTCCTACGAGGTATGTAGGAGCCAGGGTGGAGGGACCGACAAGCATGGATCTGCGGATAGCGCCGACAGACGAGCCGAGCGATCCCCATCCCGCACACGAACGTCGA
>NZ_VYKI01000017.1:0-4453 GCF_008710035.1 Stenotrophomonas cyclobalanopsidis
CGTGTGCGGGATGGGGATCGCTCGGCTCGTCTGTCGGCGCTATCCGCAGATCCATGCTTGTCGGTCCCTCCACCCTGGCTCCTACATACCTCGTAGGAGCCGGGAGGAACATACAAGCCATGCTCGGCTGCTCTCCGCGAAAAGCAGCCGAGCATGGCTCGGCTCTACAGAAAACCAAAAGCAGCCAAGCACGGATCGGCTCTACAGCGCTTCCGCCGCGCAGCGGGTTACGGCGCCAGTTCCACCCGGTTGCGGCCGTTGCCCTTGGCCCGGTACAGCGCGGCGTCGGCACGGGCCAGGGTCTGGTCGGTGGTTTCGCCGGCCTGGTACTGGGCCACGCCGATGCTGACCGTCACCGGGAAGCCCAGCGGCAGGTCGGCCACGGCCATGCGCAGGAACTCGCACTGCAGTTCGCCGGTGCGCAGGTCCACGTCCGGCATCAGCGCCACGAATTCCTCGCCGCCATAGCGTGCGGCCATGCCGCGGCCGGCGAAGTGCGAGCGCAGCAGCGCCCCCAGCTCGGCCAGTACCCGGTCACCGGTGGCGTGGCCCTGAAAATCGTTGATGTGCTTGAAGTGGTCAATGTCGACCAAAGCCACGCAGGTCGGCCGCGGCTGGCCATCGGCGCTGCTCACGGCGTCCTGCAGGGCAGCGGCCATCGCGCGCCGGTTCGGCAGGCCGGTCAGCGCGTCGGTGCGGCTCTGTTCGGCCAGATCGGCGTTCTGCGCCAGCAGCACGTCGTGGTACTCGGACAGCAGGCGCTCGTAATCGTCCCGCTGCATCATGTGGCTCTGGATATCCCGCGCGAAGCGGCGCAGCTCCATTACCAGCATGACCTGGCGCGACAGCGCGGCCAGTGCCTCGGCCTGGCTGGCATCCAGGTACTGGGGCTCAGGATCGAACACGCACAACGTGCCCAATGGCTGACCGTCACTGCTGATCAGTGGCGCACCGGCATAGAAGCGCACATGCGGATCGCCGGTGACCAGTGGGTTGTCGTGGAAACGGACGTCCTGCTGCGCATCCTCCACCACCATGACCTCTCGCGGTTTCAGGATTGCGTGCCCGCACATCGAATCGTCACGCGGCAGCTCGACCGCCGAGGTTCCGTTGATCGATTTGAACCACTGCCGTTCAACATCGATCAGGGTAACCGCAGCCATGCTGGTGCCACACACGGCCTTGGCGATGACCACCAGGTCATCGAAGGATTTTTCGCGATCCGAATCGAGGATGTGGTAGCGGCGCAGCGCTTCCAGGCGTTGGGACTCATCAGTCGGCTTGTCGGGCTTGATCACGCAGCGTCACTTTCCGGCAGGTCACTGCGGAGTCTAGCCGATCATGCCGCCCGCCAGCCGAGCGTGGGCTCGGCTCTACAGATGCGCGTTACCAGTCCTGCTGCTTGGGCAGCAGCCCGCGCAGTTCCTGCTCGGTCAGGTTGCGCCACTGGCCCGGCTTCAGCGCACCGATCTTGATGTTGTCGATGCGCACGCGGCGCAGCTGAGTGACGCGGTAATCGAACGCGGCGGCCATCAGGCGGATCTGCCGGTTCAAGCCCTGCTCCAGAGTAATGCGGAAGCCGAACTTGGCGATGCGCGAGGTGCGGCACGGCAGGGTCATCTGGTCGTGGACACGCACACCGCGGGCCATGCCGCGCAGGAATTCATCGGTGACCGGCTTGTTGACCGCCACCAGATATTCCTTCTGGTGGCCGTTCTCGGCGCGCAGGATCTGGTTGACGATGTCACCATTGCTGGTCATCAGGATCAGGCCCTCGGAGTCCTTATCCAGGCGGCCGATCGGGAAGATGCGCTGCTCGTGGCCGACGAAATCGACGATGTTGCCCTTTACCGAGCTTTCGGTGGTGCAGGTCACGCCCACCGGCTTGTTCAGCACGATGTAGACGTGGCGGCGGGCGCCGGGCTTGCGGGCCACGCGCACCTGCAGCGGCTGGCCGTCGACCAGCACGGTGTCACCTTCGCCGACCACGGCGCCGGTACCGCCCAGGTGGCCGTTGACGGTGACCCGGCGGGCGGCGATCAGGCGATCGGCCTCACGGCGGGAGCAGAAGCCGGTTTCGGCGATGTATTTGTTGAGTCGGGTGGTCATGGCCCCATTATCGGCCATCGCCGCCCCGCCTGGGTCACGCCGGCAGCAATGGATCGACGGTTTCGCCGTCGAAGACCCGGTTGCGACCGCTGCGCTTGGCCACGTACATGGCATGGTCGGCCCGTCGCAGCAGCGCGGCCAGGTCATCCTCGCCCGGTCGCCACTGCGCCAGGCCGATGCTGGCGGTCACTTCCAGGCTTGGCACCGGCAGCTCCCGGCACAGCTCGGTGATGCGCTGGCGCAGCTGCTCCAGCCGGGCGGCGGCAAGGTCTCGCGGCATGCCCGGCAGCAGCAGCAGGAACTCTTCCCCGCCCATGCGCACCACCTCGTCCTGGTGGCGCACGGCCGCGCGCAGGGCCTGGGCCACGGCCACCAGCACCTGGTCCCCGACCGCATGGCCATGGCGGTCGTTGATGTCCTTGAACAGGTCGATGTCGAGGAAGCCGATCACCAGCGTGCCGCCCTCGCGCTGCACCCGCTGCAGCTGCTGGTCCAGCTGCTGCAGGCCGGCGCGGCGGTTGGGCAGGCCGGTCAGCATGTCGGTCTCGGCCAGCTGGCGCATCTCGTCGCGCTGCTGGCGCAGTCGCCCCAGGCGCTGATTGAGCGCGTAGGCGGCCATCATCAGCAGCCAGGTGACGGCCAGCTGCAGCGCCTCCACCCGGTATTCGAACAGCCACTGCGCGCGGGTCGCATCGGCCACCACCAGCACCAGCATCGGCGACAGCGCGGCCAGCCCGGCCACGGCCCAGGCATCGCCGCGCACGCGCGCCCACACGCCCATGGCCAGCGACAGCAGGCAGCCGCTGATGAAGCAGCCCTGCAGCACCCGCGCCACTACCACCAGACTCTCCCGCTGCAGCCACGGCACCAGCGCGGCCCCGCCCATCAGGCCCCACAGCAGCAGCTGCTGGGCCAGGCGCGAACGCGGCAGCACGCGGTCACCGCCGTTGAGGCGCCACAGCGCAGGCAGCACCAGCGCCAGGGTCGCCGCTGTCAGCGACAGCAGCCACCAGGGGCCGCGATCGCCGATCGGCAGCCACGGTTCGGGGTAGCCACTGAGGCCGCCGAGGATGGACTGCCACAGCACCAGAACCACGGTGGCGGCGATATAGAACAGGAACGTGCGGTCACGCGTGGTCAGGAAGGCCATCAGCGCCGACAGCGCCAGGGCGATGGCCACGGCGATGCAGGCCGCGCGTACCAGCAGGCGCGCGGTGTCGTTCTGCTGCACGGGACTGGGTGCACCCAGCAGCAGCGTCGGCACCCAGCGCGCCTTCAACGGCCGCTGCCAGGACACCACGAACGGCTCGTGGCTGCCGGCCGGCGGCACCGCGACCATGCCGATGCCGGCGCGGAAGCGCGAATCACGGGTGCGCGCGTCGTGCATGTTGCCGCAGATCTCGCGGTCGCCATGCTTCAGGCGTACTTCACCAGCGAACACGTTGAACACATCCAGCGCCTGCGGCTCACCAGACCAGCCTTCGGGCGGTGCCGGGACGGTGACCTGCTGGCGGTCGCCGGACAGCATCTGCGGCGTGCAGGCGCGATGCGGGGTGGGCTCATCGGTGGCGGCGCCGACCAACAGGTAATCGCGGCCGTTTTCGACCGTTCGCGCATGGCCGAGCCATGGCGCGGCGAGCACCATCAGCAGCACGACCAGCACCGCCCCCGTTCCGTAACGCCACTGCCTGCCGACCACGCTACATCCTGATTCTGCTTACGCCCGCGCCCGCTGCGCGTCGCCCCTGGCAGGCATTATCGCAGCGGAATGAGCCAGGAATGTGTAGGCCAATGGTGGTAGTCAGGGGTGTTGGTCGGCAGGGCTTGCAGCCCTGCACCTGCTCAATGCAACGGCAACGGCCAAAGCGAAAGCGGCATTCCGTGGGTTGGCGGGGTGGGTCCGGTTGAGGGGGACGCTGCAAGTCCCCCTCCGGGGCCCGGCCCAGCCGCTGGCGGCTGTGCGTTCGGGCGCTTGCGAAGCAGTGCTTCGCAAGCAGAGCGCCCTCACCCATGTAAGCTCGGTCGCCGCTTGCTCGTGTGCGCTGTCCTGCGCACACGGCAAGACCGGGGTTGGGCGTCCTGCCCAACCCGCCCGAGGCATGCCTCGGGCCCATGCGGCTCACGCCCCCTCAACCGGACCCACCCCGCCTTCGACAGTTCTCCGCGATCTGACCCCGATTTATCTCGAAGTCGGACAGATGTGTCGACCAAGGTCGACACCTACCAACAGCACACGGAATCTGTCAGTGGCGGGGCGGTGGGGGTGGGCAGGACCGTTGGCGCCATGGATGGCGCCATCGAGCCTCCATGGACGGGTTTACGGCGTGTCCTGCCCACCCCCCCC
>NZ_VYKI01000017.1:4463-15863 GCF_008710035.1 Stenotrophomonas cyclobalanopsidis
CGCCGCGGGCGCCCCCTGGTGCGCCCACCCCCCGCCCCGGGGGGGGGGGGGGGGGGGGGCCCCCCCCCCCCCCCCCGCCCCGCCATCCCACGGAATTCCGCTCTTGATTTGGCCGTTGCTCTTGATCTGCAGCAGGTGCAGGGCTGCAAGCCCTGCCGAACACCCCCTACCCCGGCGGGCCCTGGGTGCTGACCAGCCGAACCGGCCGCTGGTTGGCCAGTGTCAACCGCTCCAGCGGCTGCGGCCGCTCGATCGCATAGCCCTGCAGCCCTTCCACCCCCATGTCGACCAGCGTCTGTGCCACCTCGGCCGTCTCCACCCACTCGGCCACCACCTCCATCTGCAGCTCGCGCCCCAGCTCGCTGATCGCCCGCACCGTCGCCCTGCTCACCGCATCGGTGCCCATGTCCCGTACGAACGAACCATCGATCTTCAGGATGTCCGCCGGCAGCTGCCGCAGATACCCGAACGAGGACAGGCCCGAGCCGAAGTCATCCAGCGCCATCCGGCAGCCCCGCGCCTTCACCGCGTCGATGAACGCCCGCGCCTGGGTCAGGTTGCTGATCGCCGCCGTCTCGGTCACTTCGAAACAGAGCTTGGCCGCCAGCGCGCGGTTACGCTCCAGCAGGTCGCAGACGAAGGCCAGGAAGCTCGGCTCGGCGATCGACTGCGCCGACACGTTGACGTTGCACAGGCCCAGCTGGCGCACGTGCGCCGGGCACACCTGCAGGTGGCGGAACAGCAGGCCGAGCACATGGCGGTCCAGCGCCACGGCCATGCCATAGCGCTCCACCGCCGGCATGAACTGGCCCGGCAGGTGCAGCGCGCCATCGGCATCTCGCATGCGCACCAGCACCTCGTAATGCAGGTAGTCGGGATCGCCTACCTTGGCGATGCGCTGGGCATACAGGACCATGCGGTTATCGGCCATCGCCCGGCTCACCCGCTGCAGGCGTTCGGCCTCATGGCGGCGTTCGTCCAGCGCCAGGCGGTCCTCGTTGAAGCAGTGCACGCGATTGCGGCCGGCCTGCTTGGCCGCATAGCAGGCGCTGTCGGCGGCGCTCATCAGCCAATTCACGTCGGGCGCATCGGCGGTCACTTCCACCACGCCGATGCTGCAGCTCAGCTGCGGACTGCCCTCGCTGATCGGGAACGTGGCCTGCCCGAGGTTGCGGATCAGCCGCTGCAGCACGCGCTTGGCCTCGTCCTGACTGGCCCGGCCGAGGAACACCGCAAATTCGTCGGCGCCCAGCCGTCCCACCCAGTCGCCATCGCGCACAGCGCCCACCAGATATTCGGCGAAACCCCGCAGCATCTGGTCGCCCGCGGCATGGCCGAAGCTGTCATTGACCAGCTTGAAATGGTCCAGGTTGATGTAGCACAGCGCATGCGTGCCGCCCTCGGATCGGACCTGCAGCAGCGCTTTTTCCAGCAGCCGCTCGATCTCGCGGCGGTTGATCAGGCCGGTCAGCGGATCATGGCTGGCGTGGTGCTCGATCTCGCGGGCCAGCGCATGGTTCTGGCTGACATCCTCGATGATGGAAAACACCGACAGCCGGCCGCCGGCACTGCGCACGGCGGTGCCGCTCCAGCGGCCCCAGACCAGGCTGCCGTCACGGCGACGGAAGCGCAGTTCGCCCGGCCGCAGCTGGCGCTCCCAGTCGATGCGGCCGTCAGCGTCCAGCACCAGCTCGCCATCCATCAGCAGATCGCCGAGCGCCATCTGCTGCAGCACGTCGCGGCGGTAATCGAGAATGTCCGCCACGGCCTGGTTGGCCTCCATCACCCGCCCGGCCGCATCCAGCTTCAGCATGCCCACGTTGGCCTGGTAGAAGGCCGCACGGAAGCGGCTTTCATGCTCGGTCAGGTCCTTGCCGACTCGGCGTGCCAGGGCTACTGCCATCAGGGTGATGATCAGTACGGAGAAGCCGCCGACGATGAGCGTGGCGATGCGCACCGTATGTGCCATGCGCAGCAGGGCCTGGGAAAATGATTCGGCCTGCGATTGCAGCTGCAGGTCCACGTCGTGCACACGCTGCAGGTAGTGGTCACGCACGCGGGGCTGCTGCAGTGACTGCGGCGGCACCTTGTCCAGTTCGTCGATCAGCGCCTGCATGGCCAGCAGGTGCGTGTCGGTCTGCCGCCACAACCGGGTGGCTTCGCTGAACTCGCCGAGGTCGCGTGCATAACGGAACGAGAAAACCAGCCGCGAGACGTCCCCGCGTGCGTTGCCGCCGCGCAGGAAGCCCTCGCGCGCCTTCGCCAGGTCCGGCTCGGGCTGTTCCAGTGCCAGGCGCGCGTGCAGATCGCCCAGAGGCACCTGCAGGGCGCGCCGGGCGTCATCCAGATCATGCGCATTGCCGCGTGCCAGATAACGGCTCAGCGCGGCGGTGGCATCCTGCTGGCCACGCGACCAGTGCCCCTGACCCGCAATCCAGGCGGTGGACGCCGCCTGCAGTTCCTGGATCAACGCGGACAGGCCGACCAGTCCGATCGCCATGCCCGTAAGTAGTACAAACCGCACCCACAGACCACGGGGCATCGGTACCCGCCGCCGATGCTGCTCCTTGCCTCTACCCATCCCGGATCCCCCCGAATGTGCCGTGACAACCTCCCTGGATCAACCACGCCAGCCTATGGCCGCCCATGTGTGGACCATGCGAAGCCGGACCAGGGAACAGGGGGGAGGGGATTGAATGGATTCAATCCCCTCCGCCGCCCCTTCTACGGCCCTGAACGGACAACGCCAGCCCGGGGGCTGGCGTTGTTCAGGCACATCGCGGTGGATCAGTAGCTGCGCGGGCCGCGCGGCTTGAAGCCGTCACGACGCGGCGGACGGCTGTCGCGGTCACCGCCGCGGTCGCCACCCGGACCACCGTGGCCGCCCGGGCCGCCCGGGCCGCCCGGACCACTACGGCGCGGACCGCCCGGACCACCCGGACCGCGCTTGTCGAAGCGCGGCTTGAACGGACGCGGTGCCGGGTTGGTGTCTTCACCCGGGGCCAGAGCACGCATCTGCAGCTGCTGGCCGGACACCCACACCTTCTGCAGGTGCGAGAGCACGTCCTGCGGCATCTGCGCCGGCAGGTCCAGCAGCGAGAAGTCGTCGTGGATGTCGATGCGGCCGATGAAACGGCTTTCCAGGCCAGCTTCGTTGGCGATGGCGCCGACGATGTTGGCCGGCTTCACGCCGTGCTGGTGGCCGACCGAGATGCGGTAGGTCTCCATGCCCTGCTCCGGCGCACCGCGCGGCGGCACGTCACGACGCGGACGCTGCTCGAAGCCACCCTCGCCGTCTTCACGGCGCGGGCCACGTTCGAAGCGCGGACCACGCTCGCTGCGGTCGAAACGATCACCACGCTCCGGACGGTCGCCACGGTCGAAACGCTCACGCGGCGCACGCTCTTCACGCGGGGCGCGCACCGGCGGCTGCAGCAGGAACGGGGTATCACCCTGCAGCATCTTGGCAAGGGCAGCAGCCACTTCGATGGCCGGCACGTTCTGCTCGGTCTCGAAGCGTTCCAGCAGCTGGCGGTAGAAGTCCAGGCCGCCGGCACCGAGGGTTTCGCTGATGCGCGAGGTGAACTTGCTGATGCGGGTGTCGTTGACCGCTTCGACGCTCGGCAGCTGCATTTCTTCGATCGGCTGGCGGGTGGCGCGCTCGATCTGGCGCAGCATGCCCTTCTCGCGCGGGGTGGCGAACAGGATCGCCTCGCCGCTGCGGCCGGCACGGCCGGTACGGCCGATGCGGTGCACGTAGCTTTCGGTGTCGTACGGGATGTCGTAGTTCAGCACGTGGCTGATGCGCTCCACGTCCAGGCCGCGGGCGGCCACGTCGGTGGCCACCAGGATGTCCAGCTTGCCTTCCTTCAGCATGGCGATGGTGCGCTCACGCTGGGCCTGCTGCATGTCACCGTTGATGGCGGCAGCGGCCAGGCCACGGGCCTGAAGCTTGCTGGCCAGTTCCTCGGTGCCGGCCTTGGTACGCGCGAAGATGATCATCGCGTCGAACGGCTCGACTTCCAGGATGCGGGTCAGCGCATCCAGCTTGTGCATGCCGCTCACCCACCAGTAGCGCTGGCGGATGTTGGCCGAGGTGGTGGTCTTGGCCTGGATGGTGACTTCGACCGGATCCTGCAGGTAGGTCTGCGCGATGCGGCGGATCTGCGGCGGCATGGTGGCCGAGAACAGGGCCACCTGGCGCTGCTCCGGCAGCTTCTTCAGCACGGCTTCGACGTCGTCGATGAAGCCCATGCGCAGCATTTCATCGGCTTCGTCCAGCACCAGCGTCTTCAGCTCGGACAGGTCCAGGGTGCTGCGGTCCAGGTGGTCGATCACGCGGCCGGGGGTACCGACCACGATGTGCACGCCGCGGCGCAGGGCCGACAGCTGCTGGCCGTAGGGCTGGCCGCCGTAGACCGGCAGCACGCGGAAGCCGGGAATCTTCGACGAATAGGACTGGAAGGCCTCGGCGACCTGGATGGCCAGCTCGCGGGTCGGCGCCAGCACCAGGGCCTGGGGCTTGATCTGCTGCAGGTCGATGTTGGACAGTACCGGAAGGGCGAACGCCGCCGTCTTGCCGGTACCGGTCTGCGCCTGGCCCAGCACGTCGCGGCCTTCCAGCATCGCCGGGATGGTGGCGGCCTGGATCGGCGACGGGGTTTCATAGCCGATGGCGCTGACGGCCTCCATCACGGGCTCGGACAGGCCGAGCTGCGCGAACTGCAGCGGCGCTTGGGAATCTTGGGACATGGGAAACTCCAAAGGCACGGCCATCTGCATGGCAGTGCGATAAAAAAGGGATGGTCCGCGCTTTGGGCGCCCTTCTTATCGCGTGCCCTGGCGCTGCTCGGTCGGAGGAGATTTCACTCACTCAGCGCGGAATGATACCGCACTCTCCCTGAACGATGCGTACAGGAAACCATTCGCATCCCCTTCCGGGTCGCGCTGGCGCACAATACGCGCCCTTCCCGCCTGCTTACCAAGGATACCCCACCATGCAGATCCTCGAATTCGACCTCGACGGCGAGTACGTCGAACTCAAGCAGCTGCTGAAGCTGGCCGACCTGGTCACCAGCGGCGGCGAGGCCAAGATGGTCATCAGCGAGGGCCAGGTGCTGGTCGATGGCGAGGTCGAGCTGCGCAAGGCCTGCAAGATCCGCGCAGGCCAGGTGGTGGAATTCGCCGACAGCCAGATCCGGGTGCTGGCCGCCGGCTGATCCACGCACGCCCAGCCGGTTCAGGCCACCCGCTGGGTCAGGTGCGCGGCGATCATCTGCCGGAACGGCGCCACGCCCTGCGCCACCCGCAGCCCGGCCGCACGCAGCAGGCGTGCCGGCCGGCGGTCGTCCGTATACAGGCTGGCAATGGCGTTGGTGGCCTCGTACAGCGGCCGCGATGCCAGCCGATGGCCGCGCTGATAGCGGGCCAGCATGTCGGTTGCGGCGATGTTTGCGCCCCGCCGCTGCTGCGCCAGGATGCCCTGCGCCAGCCGTTGCGCACTGGCCAGGCCCAGGTTGAAGCCATGCGCGGTGACCGGGTGCATGCCTACCGCGGCATCGCCGATCAACGCCGAACGTTCGCCGACGAACTGGTGCGCGTACACCCCCACCAGCGGATAGGCCTTCGGTGTGGCCACCGGCTGCATCTGCCCCAGGCGATGCTCGAAGCACGCGGTGATGGCCTCGCCGAAGCCCACCTCGTCCATCGCCAGCAGTTCCTCGATCTGCCGCGGCGGCAGGGTGATGACCGCCGAGGCCTGGCCTTGGTTGAGCGGCAGCAGCGCCATCGTGCGGCCATAGCCGAACCATTCCCACGCGGCGTGCTGGTGGTCGCGCTCGACCTGCATGCGGCAGACCAGCATCGACTTGCCGAAGTCGCGCATCTGCGCGCCGATGCCGAGCATGCGGCGGGTGGCGGAGAAGCGGCTGTCGGCGGCGACAAGCAGGCGGGCATGCAGTTCGCTGCCGTCATCCAGCGTGACCACGTGGCCCTGGGCATCGGCCAGCACGGCCTGCACCTTGCGGCCGTCGAACAGCTCCAGCCCGGCCTGGTCCTGCACCGCCTGCCAGGCGGCACGGCGGATCAGGTGGTTGGGCACCAGCCAGCCGAGCGGCTGGCCATCGCGCAGGCCACTGGCGAAGGTCAGGGCGAACGGCGAGCCGCCGTTCAACACCCGCGCATCGCGCAGTTCGGAAATTTCGGCTTCGGTCAGGCGCTGCCACAGGCCCAGCTGTTCCAGGCTCTGTCGCGAGGCATGGGTCAGGGCGATCTCACGGCCATCGAAGGCCGCCTGGGCCAGCGCCTGGCGCGGCTGCACCTCGACCAGGCCGACCTGCAGGCCGCTGCCGGCCAGCGCACGCGCAAAGCACAGGCCCGCCGGGCCCGCACCGACCACCACCACGTCCATCCTGCGCATCCGCGCCTCCTGCCGTTGATTCCAGTCGCGCCCAGCATAGCGCCGGGCGCATGACTGGCCTTGATCTGGATCAGGCCCGCGCCTTCCTCATAGCAGTGCGAACACCAGCTTGAAGATCGCCACGATCGAGACCACCCAGACCAGGCTGCGCACGTAGGGCACGCCGGCCGCGTACAGCGGCAGGTAGACCACCCGCGCCCAGAAATAGACCTGCGCGGCCAGCACCGTGGTCTCGTTGCTGCGCCCGGCCACCACCACCGCGATCACAGCGGCAGCGAAAAACGGGAAGGTTTCGAAGAAGTTGGCCTGCGCCCGCTTCAGCCTTCCCGCCAGCGGGCTCAGCGGCACGTCGGGCGCATCGCGCGCCGACGCGTTCCACTTCATCCCGCGCTCGTGGGTGACCACGGCCGACGCGGCGAAGATGTACACAAAGCCGAGCAGCATCGCCCAGGCCAGCATTGTCAGCTCAGTGGCCATCGCGGTTCTCCGTCAGGGCGCGGACGCGCGCAGACTATAGCCGGCCAGGCGCCAGGTCTTGTCCTCGTCGAAACGGAACGAGACCAGTTCGCGCACCGGCTGCGCGCTGTTGGCGAAGCGGGTCGGGAAGCTGACGTTGATGTACAGGCCTTCCGGCACGGCGGCGCCGGCGGCGTACTTCACCCGGGTGATGGTCGGCTGGCCGCGGCCGTTCATGGCGCCCAGACGGGTGCGATCGGCGGCGATCTGGCTGACGAACGCCGCCTTGGGCACCGCGCGGCGGGCCACGGCCGAGGCACCGTCCCACAGCTCACCGGTACGGTTGTTATCCACCAGCTGCGCGGCCTTCAGTGCCGCAGCGCTCATGTCCGCATCCTGCTTCTGCACCTGTGCCTGCTGCGCAGCGGTCAGAGCCGGGGCCGCCGGTGCGGCGGTGGCCGGCTTGGCAGCCGCAGGGGTCGCAGGCGCCGGGCGTGACGGGGACGGTGCGGGCGTGGCCGGTGCCGGCGCTTGCGCCAGCGCGGTCAACGGCAGCACGGACAAAAGCAGGAACTTCTGCAAACGCAGGCGCTTCATGGACACCGCCGGTTCAAGGGTAAGAACCGCAGTCTACTTCAGCCCGGTGAGTACGCCGTCAGCGCGCGGGGGCGCTGGCTTCCACGGCCGCGGCATCGCCCTGCGCGGCCGGCGCGGCCACTTCGGCGGCCGATTGTTCGGCCACCGTCGGCTTCTCCGGCGGTGCCGGTGGCATGGTCGCCACATCGATCTCCGACAGCGGGCTCTCTTCCGGGCACACCTCGTCGGGGAAGCCGAAGCGCTGCTTCAGCGCCTGGCCGCAGCTGTTGATCGATTCCATGTCCGCGCCTTCGCGCTTGCACTGCTGGTCGAAGGCCACCAGGAAGGCATCCTTGCGCTGCACGAAATCATCGCCGCAGGCGCGCATCTGCTTGATCCGTTCGAGGTCGTCCTGCACCGCGTTGGTCCCATCCAGGCCGTACTGGCGCAGCTCGTCGGGCGTGAGCAGGCGCAGGCTGCGGTTGGGTACGGTCATCATCAGGTCGGCCACGCCGACCGCCACGCCGTTGCGCTGCAGGTAATCCTTCACGTTGTCGTAGACCTCGTGCAGCTCGCGGTTGAGCTCGGCGCGCGAAGTGGCCTTGGAACTGATGCGCATCATGCGATGGATGCCGACCTTGCCCGACAGCAGCCGGTTGTCGCCGGCCGCGAGCACGAACACACAGGCGCTGTGGCAGATGGAACCCTCGCGCACCCAGATGGTCCAGCCCGACTCACCGATGCTGTCGCCGGCCACGATGGCCGATTCAACCTGGCCGCCGCTGGAGTCCAGATCGAGAATGCGCTTGTGGATCTTCAACGCATCGGCCACCACCGCCAGCCGCCACATCATTTCGGCGAAGCCCGGATTGATCTTGCCGTGGTAGCGCACGCGCAGCAGCCCGCGTTCGCCGCACGGCTGCATGGCCTGCTCGATCTGTTCGCGCTGCAGGCCTTCCAGTTCAACGCCGTCCCCGCCATCGGCGGCATAGTCGGTACCGCAGCTGAGCCAGGCCTGGCCATTTTCCAGCTGCGCCTGCGGCCACGCCCGATCCTCCCGGCTGCGCGGCGGCACCACCGGCGGCGCCGGAGCATCGTCCGCATTGATCGACACCATGTTTTCGCCATCACTGGCCGGCGCCCGCGTCGCCTTGTCGGCGGCAGTGACGTTGCCAGGGTTCTCCAGCTGGCTGCAGCCCGCCAGGGCCAGGCACAACAGGGGCAACCAGCGGAATCTGACGGACATCGGGCAACCGGGCTTCGTGGGAACAAGGCCCCAGTCTACCCGTCCCCACCGCGCATTCAGCGCGCGCCCCTGAACCCCTTCTGACCCTTCGGGAGGAAAGCGTGCCGACCAACGGTCGGCACCTACCAAAGGCAGAGCAAAAGCGTGCCAACCAACGGTCGGCACCCACCAACAGCAGCAGGTTCCAACAGCCGCGACCAACTGTCGAAGGCGGGGTGGGTCCGGTGGCAGGGGTGTGAGCGGCATGGATGCCGCGACCAAGCCCCCATGGGTGAGGGCGCTTTGCTTGCGAAGCACTGCTTCGCAAGCGCCCGAACGCACAGCCGCCAGCGGCTGGGCTGGCCAGGGGGTTCACGGCGTCCCCTGCCACCGGACCCACCCCGCCATCCCAAGGAATGCAGGCTTTTGACGTTGACGTTGATCTGCAGCGGGTGCAGGGCTGCAAGTCCTGCCAGCAACCCCCACCAACATCCATGTCCGAATCCGGCGAGTATCTCCCCCCGCCCCGCCCTAGACTGGCGCCATGGACACCGCCCCCACCCTCGACCACGCCGCCTGCGACCGCGCCCGCCTGGCCCGCGACGCGCGCTTCGACGGCGTGTTCTTCACCGCCGTGCGCAGCACCGGCATCTACTGCCGCCCGGTCTGCCCCGCACCGCCGCCGAAGCCGCGCAACATCAGCTACTACCCGACCGCCGCCGCAGCAGCCGCCGCCGGCTACCGGCCGTGCCTGCGCTGCCGCCCCGAACTCGCTCCGCAGGCACAGCAGGCACTGGCCGGGCAGACCGTGCAGCGCGCCCTCGCGCTCATCCATGGCGGCTTCCTGCAGGACCAGGCCGTGGCCGAACTCGGCGCGAAGCTGGGCGTGAGCGCACGCCAGCTGCAGCGCCTGTTCGTCGAGCACCTGGGCGCCACGCCCGGGCAGATCCACGCCACCCATCGCCTGCTACTGGCCAAGCAGCTGCTGACCGAAACCACCCTGCCGGTCACCGACGTTGCCCTGGCCGCCGGCTACAACAGCCTGCGCCGCTTCAACACCGCCTTCCTTCAAGGCTGCGGCATGGCACCGACCGCGCTGCGCCGCCAGCACACTCCCTCGGCCGCCGACGATGGCAGCCTGGTGCTGCGCCTGGGCTATCGCCCGCCGCTGGATTTCCCGCGCATGCTCGCCTTCCTGCGCAAGCGCAGCCTGCCGGGCATCGAGCTGATCGGCGAGGACAGCTATCAGCGCGTGCTCGGCACGCCCGAACGCCCCACCCTGCTGCGGGTGACCGCCGACCCCAAGCGACCGGAACTGCGCCTGCAGCTGGGCGCGGTCGATCCCCGCCTGATTCCGGACATCGTGCGCCGCGTACGCCGGGTGTTCGACCTCGATGCCGACCTGCAGCAGGTGCACGCGGCCCTGGCCGAGGAACCGCTGCTGGCACGCGGCATCGCCGAGCGGCCCGGCCTGCGCGTCCCCGGTGGCTGGGATGGTTTTGAGGTGGCCGTGCGCGCGGTGCTGGGCCAGCAGGTGACCGTCGCGGCGGCCACCACCTTCGCGCGTCGTCTGGTCGATGCGTGGGGCGCGCACCTGCCCGGCATGCCCGCCGAGTTCGACCGCCAGTTCCCAGCACCGGAGGTGCTGGCCGAGGCACCGCTGGAATCGATCGGCCTGCCGCGCACGCGTGCGGCCACCGTGCGGGCGCTGGCGACAGCCTGTGCCAGTGGTGAACTGGACTTCGGCCCCGGCCAGGCGCTGGAGGATTTCGTCGCCCGCTGCGTGGCCCTGCCCGGCATCGGGCCGTGGACGGCGCAGTACATCGCCCTGCGTGGCCTGGGCCAACCCGATGCCTTCCCCGCCGGTGACCTGGTGCTGCAGCAGGTGCTCGGCCCGGCGCAGGGCCAGCGCCTGAGCGAGCGTGCCACCGAGGCGCGTTCGCAACCCTGGCGGCCTTGGCGCGCCTATGCGGTGCTGCACCTGTGGCACCTGTCCGGCACTTTTGTTGGAGAACCGACATGACCTTGTTGTTCGATCGTTTCGACAGCCCGATCGGTGAGCTGACCATCGCCGGTGACGAGCGTGGCCTGGCCCACGTGCTGTTCCCGGAAAACCGCCACCCAGCGCGTGGCCGCGGCGACTGGCTGTATTCACCGGATGCGCTGCCGGCGGCGCGCAAGCAGCTGCTGCAGTTCCTGCACGGTGAGCGCAGCACCTTCGATCTGGTGCTGGCACCGCAGGGCACGCCGTTCCAGCTGCGGGTGTGGCATGCGCTGGCGCTTATTCCGTTCGGGCAGACCTGGAGTTACCTGCAGCTGGCGCAGCACCTGGGCCAGCCAACGGCGACGCGTGCGGTGGGGGCGGCGAACGGCCGCAATCCGTTGCCGATCATCCTGCCGTGCCATCGGGTGATTGGCAGCAATGGTGCGTTGACCGGGTTCGGGGGTGGGTTGGAGACCAAGGCGGCGCTGCTGCGGCTGGAGCAGCGGCAGGCACCGCTGTTTGCCTGAGGGGTGGGTAGCTGTTGGTAGGTGTCGACCTTGGTCGACACGCGCGGCAGCGCTGCGCCCTGCACCAGCAGAAGCCGAAGCCGGAGCAAGATCAAGAGCGGCCATTCCGTGGGTTGGCGGGGCGGTGTCGGATTGCGGGGACGCCGCAAGTACGTCCCTGTAGGCTTGGCCGCGGCATCCATGCCGCGGACACCCCGCAATCCGACACCGCCCC
>NZ_VYKI01000017.1:15873-75704 GCF_008710035.1 Stenotrophomonas cyclobalanopsidis
GGGGGGGGGGTGGGCGGGTCGCCGCCCCCCCCCCCCCCCCCCCCGCGCGGGCCCCCCCCCCCCCCCCCCCCCCCCCCCCCCCCCCCCCCCCCCCCCCCCCCGCCTTCGACAGGTCCACGCGGCTGTTGGTAACGACGCACGGCTATTGGTGGGTGCCGACCGTTGGTCGGCACATCTGTCGCAGCTTTTGGTGGGTGTCGACCTTGGTCGACACGCTGTGGCCCCATCAGACGTGAGATGAAATCGACGGGATGTGTCTGGTGAGGAGCCCCCTTGTTGTTCAAGGGGGCGCGCCGACGGCGCGGGGATAAGGAAAAATGCGTGGACACGGCGCGCTTCTGCGCGCCGTGTCTTGGGTGCGTCATTGCGCGCGCTTATGATGTCGCGATGACTTCCGTACGCCTGACCTGCTCGCTGGCGTTGCTGCTGCCCCTGGCGGCCTGCACGACCACGCCTTCTTCGTCCGCGCCGGTTGCGCGCGCCGACGCGCCGCCGCCGAAACTGCTGCTGATCTCCATCGATGGCCTGCGAGCCGATGCGCTGGACCGGGGGCTCACTCCGAACCTGCAGCGCATCATCGATGGCGGCGTGCGTGCGCGCTGGATGACGCCTTCCTATCCGTCGCTGACCTTCCCCAACCACTACACCATCGTTACCGGCCTGCACCCGGACCACCACGGCATCGTCAACAACAGCATGGACGATGAACAGCTCGGCCGCTTCAGCCTGGGAGACCGCGATGCAGTGACCAACAGCGCCTGGTGGGGCGGCGAACCGATCTGGGTCGGTGCCGAGAAAGTGGGCGTGCGTACCGCGACCACGTCGTGGCCGGGCAGCGAGGCCGAAATCGATGGCACCCGCCCCAGCAGGTGGCAGGTCTACAACAGCAAAGAGCCGCTGCAGCAGCGGGCGCACACCGTGCTGGAATGGCTCGCGCAGACCGATGCCGATGCACCGCGGTTGACCACGCTGTACATGGAAAACGTGGACAAGGCCGGCCACACCTACGGCCCCGATTCGACCCAGTACCGCGACGCCATCGTGCAGGCCGACCAGATCGTCGGCCAGGTGCTGGACGGCCTGGACGCTGCCGCCCTCGCCGCCACCACCAACGTCATCGTGGTCTCCGACCACGGCATGGCCAGCGTAGCCGAAGGCCATGTGCTGTCCACCGAATCGATGGTCGATCCCTCCATCGCGCGCAACGTCAGCCAGGGCCAGTCAATCGGTTTCGCGCCGGTCGCCGGCCGCGAGGCACAGGCCGAGCGCGCCCTGCTTGGTCGCCACGCCCACTACGAATGCTGGAAGAAGGAATCGCTGCCGGCACGCTGGCATTACGGTTCGCACCCGCGCGTGCCACCCATCGTCTGCCAGATGGATGAAGGTTGGGACGCACTGCACGCCGAGCGGATCGCCAAGCGCGACCACCAGGAACGCGGCTCGCACGGCTATGACAATGCCCTGCCCTCGATGCGCGCAGTGTTCGTGGCGCGCGGTCCCTCGTTCCAGCAGGGGCGGGTCATCGATGGCTTCGACAACGTCGATGTCTACCCGCTGCTGGCCCATCTGCTGCAGGTGCCGGCCGCGCCGAACGATGGCAACACCCAGACGCTGCAGAAGGCGCTGCGCTGAACCAAACGGCCGCCGGGCGTGGCCCCGCGCTACCGGCAGGCCCGAAGGTAGCGCCGGGCCATGCCCGGCGAGCGCAGCGGCAGGTGGAATGCCGGGCACAAAAAAAACGCGGCGCCAGGCGCCGCGTTTTTTTTTGGACCTCTACCCGGCCGGATCAGGCCTTGGCAGCAGCCTTCTTCGCCACGGCCTTCTTGGCCGGAGCCTTGGCCACGGTCTTCTTGGCAACCGGGGCACCGGCGCCTACAGCGACCTTGCTCGCGGTGTGCGAACGGGCATTGCCGTAGCTGGCGTTGTAGCGCTTGCCCTTGGCGGTCTTGCGGTCACCCTTACCCATGTCTTCAACTCCTAAAGTGTGAAATCTGGTTACCCCGTGCTGACACGGGTTCGGCGGGGCCGTCTTGCTGGACGCCCCCGCGCACGATCAGAAAGCCTAACACGACGCGCCTAGTGCGCGCAGCTGGCGTCGTGGACGTGGACGTGGTTCAGCCGCAGGTTGACCAGATGGGCCACGCCCACCAGCAGACCGCCGAGGGTCATCACTACCGCGTGCGGCACCGCGTTGTGGTGCAGCGCGTCGACCAGCACGCCTGCCCACAGGGCGACCAGGCCCGGCAGCAGGAAACCCAGCGCGCGCAGGGCGCCATGGCGGCGGTAGCCCATGACCAGACTGAACAGGCCGAGCAGGGTCACAAAGACCACCAGGGTCATTTCCACGCCGTCGCTCATCCAGAACGAGAGGCCCAGCGAGGGGGCGATCGCCAGCAGCACCGGGATCACCGCGCAGTGCACGGCACACAGCATCGAACCGGTGGCGCCGAAGCGGTCGAGCAGGCGGCGGAAGGAGGAGGACAGGGACATGACTTCCAGCAGGGTCGGCGAATCGTTATGGAATAATATAACATCAGTCCCCGACCCGCACGGTTTCCCTCCCCCTGTCCCACGACGGGATGCGTGCGCCACCCGATTGATACAATGTAACAAAGGAAGCACCGGATGCCCTCTAACCACCCACGTTTCAAGCCGCATTCCCTGGCCCTGGCCCTCGCCGCCCTGCTGCCGTCGGCCGCGTTTGCCGCCGCCGACCAGGACACCCATCGTGACCGCCACCTGACCGAGCTGTCGTTGGTGCAGGTCACTGCCTCGCCACTGCAGGGCGATGCCGAGTCGCTGGCCCGCCCGGTGGACGTGCTGGCCGGCGAGCGCCTGGACGAGCAGAAGGCCGGCACCCTGGGTGACACCGTGGCCAAGCTGCCCGGCGTGCAGAGCACCTTCTTCGGCCCCGGCGTCGGCCGCCCGATCATCCGTGGCCAGGAAGGCCCGCGCGTGGCCGTGCTGTCCAACGGCATGGGCAACATGGATGCCTCCACCGTCAGCGCCGACCACGCCACCAGCATCGAGCCGTTCCTGGCGGACCAGATCGAAGTGCTGAAGGGCCCGGCTACCCTGCTGTTCGGCAGCGGCGCCATCGGCGGCGCAGTGAACGTGGTCGATGGCCGCATCGCCCGCGAACTGCCGGACCGTCCGCTCAGCGGCCGCGCTGAACTGCGTGGCAACTCGGTCAACGACGAGCGCAGCGGCATGTTCCGGCTGGACGGTGTCAGCGGCAATGTCGTGCTGCACGTCGACGGCCTGGTGCGCAACGGCGATGACTACCGCATCCCCGGGTACGCGGTGATCGACAGCCTGGAAGACCACCACGAAGACCACGACCACGCGGGCGAGGAAGGCGAAGAGCCGCGCCGCGGCCGCCTGGACAACAGCTCCATCCGTACCCGCGCCGGTGGCGTCGGTGCCACCTGGCTCGGTGAAGGCGGTTACTTCGGCGTGTCGGCCAGCACCTACCGCACCAACTACGGCATCCCCAACGGCGCCCACGTGCATGCCGAGGGCGATGACCACGACCATGACCACGACCATGGCGACGAGGAGGAGGAAGGCGACGAGCATGACGTCCGCATCGACATGGTGCAGAACCGCTTCGAGACCAAGGCCGGCATCTACAACCCGGTCTCGTTCCTGAAGAACGTCAACGCACGCGTGGCCTACACCGACTATGAGCACGTGGAGCTGGAAGCCGGCACGCCGTCCACCCGCTTCACCAACCGCGGCATCGAAACCCGCCTGGAAGCCGTGCAGCAGCAGATCGGCGGCTGGGACGGCGCATTCGGCGTGCAGTTCGGCAACAGCGATTTCGGCGCCATCGGCGAAGAAGCATTCGTGCCGAACACCAACACGAAGAACGCCGGCCTGTTCGTGCTGCAGGAAAAGCAGTTCGGCCCGTTCAAGCTGGAACTGGGCGGCCGCCACGACCAGGTGAAGCTGGACCCGACCGGTGACTACCGCCGCCGCAAGTTCGACGCCACCAACCTGTCCGCCGCCGGCATCTGGAAGCTCAACGATGCAGTCGACCTGCGCATCGGCGTGGACAGCTCCGAGCGTGCACCGACCAATGAAGAGCTGTACGCGGCCGGCGCGCACATCGCCACCCGTTCGCTGGAAATCGGCGATGCCGACCTGAAGACCGAGCGCGGGCAGCGTGTCGAGCTGGGCATCCATACCCACAGCGACCGCCTGGACTTCTCCGCCGCGATCTACCAGACCAAGTTCAAGGACTTCATCTACCTGGCCGACACCGGCATCACCGAAGGCCTGCCGGTGCGTACCTGGACGCAGCAGGATGCGGTGTTCAAGGGTGCCGAGGCCGAGGCGCTGGTGCACCTGTTCGAAGGCAATGCTGGCGACTGGGACCTGCGCGTGTTCGGTGACTACGTGCAGGCCAAGCTGGATGGCAGCGGCAGCCGCACGCTGGACATCGCCGTGCCGCACGGTGACCACAACCACAACTACAGCGTGGACCTGGCCAACACCGGTTACCTGCCGCGCATCGCCCCGGCCCGTGTGGGCGCCGACCTGCGCTGGGCGAAGGACGGCTGGCGCGCCTCGGTGGGCGCGGTGCGCTACAGCCGGCAGAAGGACGTGGCCCAGAACGAGGAGCCGAGCGACGGCTACACCCTGGTCGATGCGCACTTCGCCTACCGCTGGGACCGCAGCGACAGCAACAGCTACGAGGTGTTCCTGGATGGCAGCAACCTGACCAACCGCGAAGTGCGTCCGCACACCTCGCTGCTGCGTGACTACTCGCCGCTGCCGGGCCGTGGTGTCGCCTTCGGCATCCGCGCGTACTTCTGATCGCGCCATGAGGGGTCGGATCCCTTTCCGCAGGAAAGGGCTCTGACCCCAGCCAACCATTTCCTGGCGACGTTCATCGCCGTTCTCTCCCGGGGGCCTCATGGCCCCCGTTTTTTATGGGCGCGCTCCCGTGGACGGTTATTTCACGCAATATTTACAAAGACATGCGTAGAGCAACAAACGGACATTCCCGTCACTCATCGTCTCGCCAACCGGACATATTTGTCCGATAATGAAGCCATGACCACCCAACGTGCCGATGCTGCTGCCCGCCGTGCCCTCATCCTTGATGCCGCCGACCATGTGTTCGGCCAACACGGCGTCACCGCGCCACTGGACCTGGTGGTTGAACGTGCCCAGGTTGGCCGCGCCACCCTGTACCGCAACTTCCCCGACCGCACCGCGCTGATCCAGGCGCTGCTGCAGCGGACCGTCGACCGCATCCGCCGCCAGGTGGAACAGCTGGGCGACCGCGACGACGCCCTGTTCGAGGTCTTCGAAGGCATGGCCCAGCGCATCATCGATTCGCCGGCGCTGGCCGACTACTGGCGCGCGGTGGATTCGGACGTGGCCTCCATGCGCCTCGCGCGCGAGACCGTGCGCGACCTGCTGGAAGCGCCGATCGCCCGCGCCAAGGCCGCCGGCCTCTGCCGGCCCGACCTGGAGAAGACGGACATTTCACTGATCTCGGGCATGCTGGGCGCAGCCCTGCGCGGCAAGACCCGCGAAGAGCGTGCCCAGCTGGCCGGGCGCGCCCTGCAGCTGCTGCGCGGCGGCCTCCAGGGAGCAGCCGACCAGGGGCGCTGATGGTCCAGCCGTATCTCAAGCCGGTTCCGGACTGGGAGGAGCACGAAAAGCCGACCATGCCCGGTTCGGCCTCGATGCCCTGGCACCCCCCGTACCGACGCGCGGCCTACGCGCTGGTCTCGCTGCTGGTGGCCATCACCGGCGGCCTGGGCAATGCACTGGTCACCGCCAACCTTCCCTTCCTGCAGGGCCAGCTCGCGCTGACGCCTACCCAGGGCAGTTGGCTGGTGGCGGCCTATGCCATGGTCAACGTCACTGCCAACCTGCTGGCCTTCAAGTTCCGCCAGCAATACGGCATCCGCCTGTTCGCCGAGATCGGCCTGGGCCTGTATGCGGCGCTGGCGGTGCTGCACCTGTTCGTCGGCAGCTACGAGACCACGCTGCTGACCCGCGCGGCCAGCGGCTTTGCCGGCGCGGCGTGCTCGACGCTGGGCACGCTGTACATGCTGCAGGCGCTGCCGCGGCGCTTCACCGGCAACCTGCTGGTGATCGGTGTCGGCCTGTCGCAGCTGGCGGTGCCCCTCGCCTGGATCGTCTCACCGGCACTGGTCGATACCGGCCAGTGGCACCAGCTGTACTCGTTCGAGGCCGGCCTGGCGCTGTGCGCGTTCGCCGCGGTGGTGGTGCTGAAGCTGCCGCCGGGCGTGCAGATCAAGGCGTTCGAACCGCTGGACTTTCTCACCTTCGCCCTGCTCGCACCGGCCGTGGCGCTGCTGGTGGTGGTGCTGGCGCAGGGCTACACGCGCTGGTGGTTGAACACGCCGTGGCTGGGCTGGGCGCTGGTCGCTTCGATCGCGCTGGCCACCACGGCACTGGTCATCGAGCACTACCGGCGCAACCCGCTGCTGCAGATCCGCTGGCTTTCCACGTTGCCGGTGCTGCACTTCATCGTCGGCGCGTTCCTGCTGCGCTTCCTCACCACCGAACAGTCCTACGGCGTGGTCAACCTGATGCGCACGCTGGGCATGGGCCCGGACCAGATGCGCCCGCTGTTCGTGGTGATCCTGGCCGGGGTGATCGTCGGCATCGCCGGTGCCTCGCTCACCTTCGGGCCGAAGCGGCTGATCGCCCAGCTGCTGATGGCCATCCTGCTGCTGGGCACTGCCGCGTTCTTCGACCAGAGCCGCACCAGCCTGGACCGGCCGCACGACTTCTACATCAGCCAGTTCCTGGCCTCGGTCGGCGCCGGCATGTTCATGGGCCCGCTGATCATGCTCGGCATTTCCGCGGCGCTCAAACAGGGCGTGGACCACATGATCACCTTCCTGGTCACCCTGTCGATCACCCAGACCCTGGGTGGCCTGGCCGGTTCGGCGGTGCTGGGCACCTTCCAGCTGCATCGCGAGCAGCTGTATTCCAGCGCCATCACCAGCCAGCTGGACCCGGCCGACCCGGTGGTCGCGCAGCGCCTGCGCATCCAGCAGCAGATCTACGCCGCGCAGATCACCGACCCGGTGCAGCGCAGCGCGCAGGGCACTGCGCAGCTGGCGACCACGGCCCGTCGCGAAGCCAATGTGCGCGCCTTCAATGATGTGTTCACCCTGAGCGGCTGGCTGGCCATCGGCTTCCTGTGCTGGTTGCTGCTGCTGTCGCTGCGCACCGCCGTGCTCAAGCAATGGCACAAGCGCCACCCGTCTCCCCCCCTTGCGGCCACCGCCGCCCCGCCCCACTGAGCCCGCCGCCATGTCCCCGCTACCGCCCCGCCCCGACAGCGACGCCCCCGAGAACGTCAGCCCAGCGCCGCCGACCGACGCCGCGCCGGCGCCCACGCCTGCCGCGCCGGCGGCACCGAAATACCTCAAGCCCAGCTCACGTAGCGTGGTGGTGATGGTGGTGGTTGCGCTGCTGGGCATCGCCCTGATCCTGCGCGCGTGGAACCTGTGGCCGTTCACCAGCAGCGTGATGGTCACCGACAACGCCTACGTGCGCGGGCAGATCACGGTGATGGCGCCGCAGGTGGCCGGCTATGTCACCGAGGTGCTGGTGAAGGACTTCCAGCACGTCAAGAAAGGCGAGCCGCTACTGCGCATCGATGACCGCATCTACGCGCAGAAGGTGGCGCAGGCCGAAGCGGCGCTGGACAGCGCGCGCGCGGCATTGGCCAACTCGGACCAGTCGCAGGCACAGAACCGCGCACAGATCGCGTCGACACGCGCCACGCTGTCGGCCGGCCAGGCCGAACTGCAACGCTCGCGCAACGAAGCCAAGCGTTATGAGGAACTGGCCGCGCAGCAGCTGGTCTCGATCAACGACCGCGACAAGTTCCGCACCACGCAGGCCTCGGCACAGGCCAGCGTGCAGCAGTCGCAGGCGCAGATCCGCATCGCCGAGGAGACCCTGGTGTCGACCCAGGTCGCGCGCAAGGGCCTGGAGGCGCAGGTGGAAAGCGCGCAGGCGCAGCTCGAACTGGCGCGCATCGATCTGGCCAACACGGTCATCCGCGCACCGCGTGACGGCCAGATCAGCGAGGCCAGCGTGCGCGTGGGCCAATACGTGGCGGCCGGTTCGCAGCTGCTGTTCCTGGTGCCGGAGGCGCTGTGGGTGGTGGCCAACTACAAGGAAGGCCAGACCTGGCAGATGCGCATCGGCCAGCCGGTGACGTTCTCGGTGGATGCGTTCAAGGGCCAGCGCCTGCACGGCCACGTGGAGCAGATCGCGCCGGCCACCGGTTCGGAGTTCAGCGTGCTGCGCCCGGACAATGCGAGCGGCAACTTCACCAAGGTGGTGCAGCGGTTGCCGATCCGGATTTCGATTGATCCGGGGCAGGCACTGGCGGCGCGGCTGCGGCCAGGGATGTCGGTGATCGCGCGGGTGGATACCGCGGCGGAGCCTGCGCCTGCGCGGTAGAGTCGACCGTTGGTCGACTGCTCTCGCTGCCCAACCGCGCGGCTTCGCCGTGGGCTGCGAACGGCGGAGCCCCCTTGTGGCTGACGCGCACGCAGAATGTCCGTGCGCGTCAGCCATGTGAATCAAAGGAATAAGATCAAAAGCGGCGCCTGCGGCTCCGCTGTGTTTTTGTAGAGTCGAGCCATGCTCGACTGCTTCTGGTCAGGAACGATCACTACCCCGCCGGCAGCAGGCGCTGGAACAGGAAGAAATGGTTGCTGCGCGCAAGGTGGCGTTGAAGCGGCTGCGGCAGCGTCTGTGAGATGGGGTCGGAGCCCTTTGCCTTGGCACAAAGGGATCCGACGCCGGTCGTCGTGCGTTTCGCAGGATAGTCGACCAACGGTCGACTCTACCCCCGTGGCTGTCAGCCGGCGCAGCGCGCGCAGAGGCCGTGCACTTCCAGGGTCTGCGCCTGCGGCTGGAAACCCAGTTCCTTGGCGCGCTTTTCCAGCTGGGTGACGATCTCGCGGTCTTCCAGCTCCACCGCGCTGTGGCAGCTGTTGCAGATCAGGAACGGCACCGAATGTGCCGCGCTGCTGGGGTGGTGGCAGGCCACGAAGGCATTCACCGATTCCAGCTTGTGCACGAAGCCATTGGCCATCAGGAAGTCGAGCGCGCGGTAGACGGTGGGCGGGGCATCGGCGCCCACGCCCTTGCCGTTGCGCACCCACTCCAGCAGCTCATAGGCCTTGACCGGCTTGCCGGCCTCGGCGATCAGCTTGAGCACGTTGGCGCGGATCGGGGTCAGGCGCAGCCCGCGCTCACGCGAGACGCGCTCGACCACCGCCACGAAATCCGATGCGTCGTGGACGTGGTGGTGCGGGGCGGTACAGGCAGAAGCTGGTTTGGCGGGCATGCGCGTTCTCCGGTTCAGGTCTGGGCGGCAGGGCTCAGGCCGTTGCTACCTTGGTGATGGCCACATCGATGCGTTTCAAGGCCTGCTCGCGGCCGGCCAGATACACGGTATGGGAAATGTCAGGACTGACCTGAGTGCCGGTGATGGCCACGCGCAGCGGCTGGGCAACCTTGCCCATGCCCATTTCCAGTGCGGCGGCAGCGTCGTGCAGGGCCACTCCCACGGCTTCGGCGGTCCATTCCGGCAGGGCCGCCAGCAGTTCGCGGGCCTTGCCCAGCGGCAGCTCGGCGCCGGCCTTGAAGTGCTTGGCCACGGCCGCGTCGTCGTACTCGGTCAGCGGCTGGTACCAGACCACGGCCTTCTCGGCCATTTCCTTCAGGGTCTGCACGCGCTCGCGCAGGGCGATCACCACGTCCACCGGCGCCGGGCCGGCGGCCACGTCCAGGCCCAGCTTTTCCAGCTGGTAGACCAGGTGCGGCACGATGCTGGCCGGCTCCTCGGTCTTCAGGAAGTGCTGGTTGACCCAGCCCAGCTTGGCCATGTCCAGGCGCGAGGCCTTGGAATTACAGTGGGTCACGTCGAACAGGTCGATCAGTTCCTGGCGGCTGAACAGCTCCTGGTCACCGTGCGACCAGCCCAGGCGGGCCAGGTAGCTCAGCAGCGCGTCGGGCAGGTAGCCGGCATCCTTGTACTGCATCACGTCGGCCGCGCCGGTGCGCTTGGACAGCTTGGCACCCTGCTCGTCCAGGATCATCGGCATGTGGCCGAACCTCGGCACCGGGGCGCCGATGCCTTCGTACAGGTTGATCTGGCGCGGGGTGTTGTTGATGTGGTCGTCGCCGCGGATGACCTCGCTGATGCCCATGTCCCAGTCGTCCACCACCACCGCGAAGTTGTAGGTGGGGTAGCCGTCAGGGCGGAAGATGACCATGTCATCCAGTTCGCTGTTGGCGATCTCGATGCGGCCCTTGATCAGGTCGTCAAACACCACGGTGCCGTCGAGCGGGTTCTTGAAGCGGATGACGCGGTTCGGGCCGTCCCTGCGCGGCAGGCCCAGCTCGCGCGCGGCGCCGTTGTAGCGCGGCTTTTCCTGCTTGGCCATGGCGGCCTCGCGCATCGCGTCCAGCTCTTCGCGGGTTTCGTAGGCGTAGTACGCCTTGCCGTCGGCCACCAGCTGTTCGGCCACTTCCAGGTAACGAGCGACGCGGTCGGTCTGGTAGATCGGGCCGACGTCGTAGTCCAGGCCCAGCCAGTCCATCGCCTCCAGGATCGCGTCGATCGCGCCCTGGGTGCTGCGTTCACGGTCGGTGTCCTCGATGCGCAGCACGAATTCGCCGCCGCGGTGGCGGGCCTCCAGCCAGCAGTACAGCGCGGTGCGGGCACCGCCGATGTGCAGGTAACCGGTGGGGCTGGGGGCGAAGCGGGTGCGGCAGATCATGGAGGGCTCGGGGAACGGGAATGCCCCAGATTTTACCGGATTACATACCGCGAAAATTGCAACCCGTCCTATGGCCTGCCGTCCTACCCGAATGTAACCTGAACGTCCTTCAACGAAGCAGGGACGTTTCTACATGACCCATCCATCCTTTTCATCAAATGCCGCATACCCGCAAAAGTGCGCGATCACCACAGCAAATGAGGGCGGCCTCCTGCGGCAAAGTGTTCTGGGATCTTGGCCGATGAAGGTGGCCTACGGGATTGCGGGACTGGTCATTGTCGGCTTTTTCGGCCTTTCTGAGTCCAACGCCTCCACAACCGTCAAAATCAACAGCCACTACTACACCTGCCAGAACTCGTGCGTGGTGTCCACACGACCGGGGGGAGGCTTCTCGGTCTGGGACAGCAAAGGCGGCTGGGTAACCAAAACCTCCGCCCCGGGGGAAGCACTCGTAGAAACCGGGCCAGTGACCTGAGCACTTCAAATGAATGCAAGAAAGACTGCTCTGTGGCTACTCATGACTGGAGTGACGGTCGGCGCACTGGCATGGCATTTTTCGACAAATGGCCCTCCGCACAGTCCTTCCGCGCAGAACTCCAGCCGTGCCTCAAGAACCGCGCCAGACGCCGCCGAGCGGGAACTCGCCGGCACAGTCTCTCATTCGGGTCAAAAGCCTCTCCTACCGAATCTTCATCGGGGTGACGCGCCCAATGAGGCGAATCTGATTTACGACACTGCCTTGGATGAGAGCCGAATTGACGAGCTACTAGCAGACGCCGACGCCTTCTCTGCCATGATCAACGCCATGCACGCTGCAGCTTCGACAGACAGGGAACTGTCCGAGTCGACCGCTCTGTTTTCCAGCCACCTCCAGAGCGGCCTGTCGGAGGAAGGCCGCGAACGCACAGTGCTGGACTTCAGCTGCGGCCGGCAACTGTGCCTGGCAGAGCTGTCAGATCCGGTCAGAGACCCGTTGGATATCCGACCGCTCATGCAGCACGACGGAACGACCTACTTCCAGGCTGCAAGTATGTCCAATCAGGTAAAGACACTCGACGGTAAACCATCGATCCGGGCAGTGTTCGCCATTGATCCGGCCATCAACCAGATCGTCTCGATCCCAGATTGATGCAATCTGCGGCGACGGAGGGGAGAAACGATTTATCCCCCCCGTGCCCTTTTTTCACGGTTCAGCCTTGCGCGGGAAGGACTGCTCGCGCATCGCGGCGTTGTAGGCGAACGAAGCCACGATGGCGGCGGCCTGCTTCAGGTCATCCGGTTCGGCGTGGTCCCAAGTGTCCAGGTGGCTGTGGTGGACGTTGGTGAAGTAGTCCAGACGGTCCTGGATGAACTGGAAGCCCGGCAGGCCGATCCGGTCGAAGCTGATGTGGTCGGTGCTGCCGGTGTTGCGGGTGGCCACGGTGGTGGCGCCCACGTCATGGAACGGGGCCAGCCAGGCTTCGAAGATCGGCATGGCCGCCAGGTTTTCCTGGGCGTAGATGCCCCGGAACCGGCCGGAGCCGTTGTCCATGTTGAAGTAGACCTGGAACTTGCCGTAATCGCGGGTCTTCTGCAGCGCACCGGTCGGGTCACGCAGCGAGGCCGGCAGCGCCTTCTCGGCCGGGTCGGTGGGTTCGGGGAAACGACCGAAGTGCTTGGCCACATAGGCCTGCGAGCCGATCAGGCCCTGCTCCTCGCCGCTCCACAACGCCACGCGGATGGTCCGCTTCGGCTTGGCGCCGGTGGCCTTGAGGATGCGCATCGCCTCCATCATCACCGCCACGCCGGCGGCGTTGTCGGCCGCGCCGGTGCCGCTGTGCCAGGAGTCCAGGTGGGCGCCGATCATCACCACTTCATCGGGCTTGCTGCTGCCGCGGATCTCGGCCATCGTGTTGTAGCCGGGCTGGTCAGCCTCGTCGGTGAAGCGCGCGGCCACGTCCACGCGCAGGCGTACCGGCTGCTTGGCGTCCAGCGCACGCACCAGCGGGTTGAAGTGCTCGGCGATCATCGCCAGTTCCGGAATGCCCACCGATTCGCCGGCCTTGCGCGAACCGCCGCCGGCGACGCGGATGATGCCGTTGTCCCAGCTGCTGATGCTGATCGAGGCCAGCGCGCCCTCTTCGACGAAGAAGGCGTTGACCTTGGCGGCCAGCTCCTGGCGTTCCTTGTATTCCTTCACCCGCTTGGCCCGCTCGGCGGCGACGTCCTTGGGCAGGGTGAATTCCTGCAGGCCTTCCAGCGAGGTGGCATCGTGCCGGTGCGAATCCGGCTCGGTGCCGCGCTTGTACTCGCGCGCCTCGCCCAGCAGCAGGATCTTGCCGCGCAGCTTGCCGCGGTACTGCTCGATGTCCTCGGGCTTCTTGATTTCCACGTGAACCAGCTCGCCCTCCACCGGGCCACGGGTGCCGGGGGTCCACGCCTTGGGCAGGGCGTGCAGCGGCTGCACGCGGTCGCCCAGCATTTCCACGCTGGCCGAGGTGAATTCCCAGCCACGGCCGAAGTCATCGAAGGCTTCGTCGTGCACGTTTGTTAGCTTCCACTCGCTGAACTTGCCGCGGGTCCAGGCATTGGCGCGGCCCATCGCCGGCGAGTTGGTCAGGCGCGGGCCGATGCGTTCGGTGAGGTAGCTGAAGGTGTCCATCACCTGCGAACGGTGGAAGGCCTCCTGGCGGATGCGGCTGACCATGTCCAGGTCCACCGGTTCGCGCTGCTGCGCCATCGCATTGCCACCCATTGCCAGCGATGCGGCCAGCACACCCCACTTCAACCCGTTCCACTTCAACACGCCACACCCCTGCCCTTCGGCTCGATCGTCAACCCATCGAGTCTAGCCAGCACCAGCGCAACGCCCCCGTCCCATCGGTCATGGACCGCACCGCGCTCACCCACGTCATGCGTGTCGATGATGTGCGGCGGCTCCCGTAGATCCACGCCATGCGTGGATGCTCTGTGCGCGATCACCCACGCCAGCCCAGCCACAACTGCGCGCGCTCCGGCAGCAGCAACAGCCAGTGGCGATGGTCGACGCTGCTGCAGCCGTACACCGCCGCATGCGCCGGCCAATCCGGCGGCAGGCCGTCGATGCCGATCTCCGACAGCGCCGCCGCGCCGGCCTTCCATGGCCGGTAGCGCGGCACCCGCCCGGCCAGCGCGCCGCGTCCCTGCCGCGCGCCGACCAGCCATTCCAGCCCTTTCCGCTGCAATCCTTCGCAGGTCACCGCGGCCAACTGGAAGCGGACCAGGCCGGGGGCGATCCGTGCCCCCGGCAGGGCCGCCAGCACACCATGTGCCTGCAGCAGTGCATCCACTTCCAGCAGGGCCGGAACGCCCTGCCGTGCCCGTTGCCACAATCCCTGGCGCCAGCCCATGGCGTGCTCCTTACTTCAGTTCCGCGCCCAGCGCGTACCAGTCGACCCGGCGGGTCACCCACATCGCCAGCGCCAGGATCACGAACAGCAGCAGCGATCCCATCAGCAGCGCGTTGTTTTCCGAGACCAGCAGGCCATACAGCGCGCCGTAAAGCAGGGTCAGCAGCGCGGCGAAGCCGAGGCCTCGTTTCCAATGCCCCAGCACATGGGCCAGGTACACCGCCTGCAGGCCGATGCAGGCCACGGCCGAGACCAGGTAGGCCTTCCAGAAGGTGATGTGCTCGGACAGGCTGATCAGCAGCAGGAAGAAGATCGCCAGCGCCAGGCCGACCATCAGGTACTGCAGCGGGTGGATGCGCAGCGACTTGATCAGCTCGAACAGGATGAAGCCGACGAAGGTCAGCACCACGAACAGAATGCCGTACTTCGAAGCGCGATCGGCCTGGGTATAGGTGTCGACCGGATCCACCAGCGACACCGTCACTGCCTGCGAATCCACTGCACCCTCGGCACGCAGCTGGGCCTGTGCATCGGAGGCCAGCGAGGACACCGCCCAGTGTGCGTTGAAGCCCTGCGCATCGACGCGCCGCTCGTTGGGCAGGAAGGCGCCGCTGAAGGACGGGTGCGGCCAGCGCGAGCGCAGCGCGATCTTCGTGTCATCGCCCACCGGCACCACCGACAGCGCGCGGCTGCCATCCAGGCGCAGCTGCAGTTCGATGCTGCTGCCGGCCAGGGTGCCGCCCTGGCTGTCGCTGAAGCCGGCCACCGGCGCATGCAGGCCACGCCCCACCTGGCTGGCCACGCCGACACCGGGCAGCAGCCGCACCGGCTTGCCGTCCACGCGCAGGTCCGGCGTGCCGACCAGGCCGCGGGCATCGGACACGCCCAGCACCACGTACGGCTGGCCGTAGCTGCGGCCGGGCTTCACCGGGTAATCGTCGGCGGCAAAGGTCGCCTTCAGTTGGCCGTTCCAGCTGTACACCGGCACCTTGAACAGGCCCACTTCGCGCTGGCTGGGCAGCATCTCGCCGCCCACGTCCAGCGAGGCCGGCATCTGCAGCCAATGGCCTTCGGTCACCTGTACCTCGGCCTTCTTGTTGCCCTTGGCGTCGACCACCTCGACCTGCTGGCGCTCCACCCAAGGCACCACCCGCACCGGGCCGACCAGGCGCTGCGCACCGGCGCGGCTGTCGGCCACCCGTGCAAACGCTTCGTCGCGGTACGCACTGCGCTCGTTGATGACGCCGCGGATCATCGTCAGCGGAATCAGCAGCAGCAGGATCAGTCCGCCGACGATGGCGAACCGCAACAGCATCTTCAGGGATTTCATCGTCCGTCCTCGTTGGAGAGGACTGCAGGATGGACGGCGGCGGTGAGTGGGGTTTGTGGCGAATTTGAAGCGAACGTGAAGTCAGCGACGGGCGCGCTGCGCCGGTCCACCCAGCGGCAGCCACAGGCTTGCGACCGTGCCGCCGCCGGGCCGCGGCTCGAGGCTGGCGCGGCCATCGTGCAGGCGCGCCACTTCCTGCACGAACGGCAGGCCGAGGCCGGAACTACGCCGGCCACTGCCCGGGCGGGCCAGTGAATAGAAGCGCTCGAACACGCGCTCACGGGCGTAATCGGGCACGCCGGTGCCACGGTCGGCCACCTGCAGGCGCACGCCCTGCCCTTCGGCATGCGCCTCCAGTTCCACCTCGGCACCGGGCGAGGAGAACGCGACGGCGTTGTTGATCAGGTTGTGCAGCGCCTGCCGCAGCAGATAGGCATCGCCGTGCACGCGCAGGTCCGGCGCGGCGCCGATGCGCACCACCACGCCGGCCGCCTGTGCACGCACCTGTGCGGCAGCGACGGCATCGTCAAGCAGCGTGGCCGGCGCGATCGGATCGCGGGTCTGCAGCCAGCCGTGCTGTTCGACCTCGGCCAGCGCCAGCAGCTTGTCGATGGTTTCGGTCAGCCGCTCCTGCTGGTCGACGATGCTGCGCGCGAAATGCGCGCGGTCGGCATCGGGCATCGGTTCCTGCAGCAGCTCGGCGGCACCGCGGATGGCGGCCAGCGGGCTCTTCATCTCGTGCGTCAGCGACTGCACGTACTGCTCGACGTAGGCCTTGCCTTCCAGCTTGCGGCGCATGGTTTCCAGGGCCTGGCCGAGATCACCGATCTCGTCGCGACGGCGCCGTGGTGGCGGCACCGGCTCGCCGGCGGTGACCGCGCGCGCATAGCGGCTGAGCTGGCCCAGGCCGGTGGTCAGCCACATCGTCACCAGTACGCCCACCAGCGCGGACAGGCCGATCAGCCACGCCCCGCGCTCCATGATGGCGCGCTGGCTGGCGGCGATGAACGGATCGATGCTGCGGTTGGGCTGGGCCAGGCTGAGCACGCCGATGAGGGTGTGGCCATCGGCGGGGTCGTAGACCGGCGCGGCCACGTGCATCACCGTGTCGCCCTCGCTGCCGGCGATCTCCGGGCTGGAGCGCGCGCCGTACTCGCCGCGCAGCGTGCGGTAGACATCATTCCAGCGCGAATTGTCGCGACCCATGTCGCGGCCCAGCGAGTCGTAGATGACGATGCCGCGCGCATCGGTGATCGTCACCCGGTAATCCAGCGAGCGCTTCGGGAAGCGCCAGACCATCGCCTTCAGGTCGCGCTGGCGGGCCTTGGCCAGGTTGCGGGTGAAGCTGCCATTGCCGATCGTGCCGGCCTTGACGTCGGCGGCGGCCATTTCGGCCAGCACGTTGGCCGCATCGACCAGGGTCGATTCCATCGCCTGGCGCACGCCCGGCTTCACCTCGTTGACGAACACCCGCATCACGAAGAACGCGGCGATGCCGGTGATCAGGAAGAAGCCCAGGAACAGCTTCAGTACCAGGCGCATGGCTCAGGTCTCCAGCGCGTAGCCCAGGCCACGATGGGTGCGGATCGGGTCGTCGCTGGCACCGGCCGCACGCAGCTTGGCGCGCAGCGTCTTGACGTGGGTGTCGACGGTGCGGTCGGCGCTGTCGGCGCTGCTGTCCCAGCCGCGGTCCATCAGCTGGCCGCGGCTGAGGATGGCGCCGGGGCGCTGCAGCAGCGCTTCCAGCAGGGCGTACTCGTAGCGGGTCAGGTCCAGGGCATGGCCGTGGTAGCGGATACGCCGGCCCTCGCGGTCGATGGCGAAGGCACCGTGCTCGCGCCAGCCGGGCTCGACCGCCGCCACGACCGGGGCGGCAGGCGCTACCCGACGCAGCCGGGCGCGTACCCGGGCCACCAGCTCGCGCGGCGAGAAGGGCTTGGCCATGTAATCGTCGGCGCCCAGTTCCAGGCCCAGCACGCGGTCCAGCTCATCGTTGCGGGCGGTCAGGAAGATCACCGGCACCTGCGCCTGCGGCCCCGGCAGGGCACGCAGCCGGCGGCAGACCTCGAAGCCGCTGAGGTCGGGCAGGCCCACGTCCAGCACCACCACGTCCACACCGCCCTCCTGCAGGCGCTGCAGGGCCTGCCCGCCGAGCAGGCAGTGGCTGGCCGCGTAGCCTTCGCTGCTCAGGGCATACAGCACGGTTTCGGCGATGGCGGCTTCGTCCTCGACTACCAGGACCTGGGCAACGGGGGCTGTCATGGCGCGCAGCATAGCCGCTGCGGCCGCCGCCCCGTACACTGCCGCCCATGAACTATCGCCACGCCTTCCATGCCGGCAACCATGCCGATGTCCTCAAGCACATCGTGCAGCTGGCCCTGATCGACAGCTTCAAGCGCAAGGACAGCCCGTTCTTCGTGCTCGACACCCATGGCGGTGCCGGCCGTTACCTGCTGGCCAGCGAAGAGGGCCGCAAGACCCTGGAGGCCGAAGACGGCATCATGCGCCTGATGGCCCAGCCCAAGCTGCCGGAGGTCATCGAGCGCTACCTGAAGGCCGTGCAGGCCGACAACCCGGTGGGCGCGATGATCACCTACCCTGGCTCGCCGCTGCTGAGTGCCCAGGCGATGCGCGCGCAGGACCGGATGGCGGTCTGCGAGCTGCAGGACGACGAAGCGGCCCAGCTGAAGGCGCTGTTTGCCCACGACAACCGCGTCGGCGTGCACCAGGGCGATGGCTACGCGCTGCTGCGTTCGCAGCTGCCGCCGAAGGTCAACGGCAGCAAGATCGGCCGCGGCCTGGTGCTGATCGACCCGCCGTACGAGGCACAGGATGCGGAATACCAGGCCATCCTGGCCGCCTTGGCCGAGACCCTGGCGCGCTGGCCGCAGGCCACCTGCGCGGTCTGGTTCCCGATCAAGCAGCGCCGCACCATCCTGCATTTCCTGCGCAAGGCGGCCGCCCTGCCGGTGAAATCGGCCATGACCATCGAATTCCTGGTGCGTCCGGACGACTCACCGCTGCGCCTCAACGGCAGCGGCATGCTGCTGCTCAACGCCCCCTGGCAGTTCGACCGGGTGGTCGGCCCGGCCCTGCCGGCGCTGCGCCAGCACCTGGGCGAGCCGGGTGCCACTACCCGCCTGGATTGGCTGAAGGCGCCCGAATAGCCCACGCGCAAGCGACGATCAGGTGCCGATCTGCCGTCTTCACGAGGCTGTACGCCCGTGAGCCTTTCGTTCACGGAATGCAGCCCCGGTGATGCCACAATCGATGGACCACCAAGGAATCACCCGGTATGGCCACTCGCAACCGCATGCCGCCCTGGCATGAGATCTTCAAGGCTCCCAGCGGCCACGAGCTGCTGATCCGCCCCATCCGCCCGGAAGACGGCGCGCCGCTGCAGGCCGCTTTCAGCCTCTTCGGGCCGGAAGAAATCCGTGACCGTTTCCTGCAGTCGGTGACCGAGCTTTCGGCGGACACCACCCAGCGCCTGACCCACCCCAACCCGAAGACCGAAATCACCCTGGTGGCCGCCGAGTCGCTGCCTGCCGGTGAAGCGGTGGTGGGCGCGGTCGCGCGTGCCTCGATCATCCCCGGCACCCGTGAAGCCGAGTACGCGATCCTGATCAGCCGCTTCCTGATCGGCCAGGGCCTGGGCCGCCAGTTGATGCGCAAGCTGGTGAAATGGGGCCGCGGCAAGTACCTGGACCGCCTGTATGGCGACGTGGCCGCCGAGAACGAGCCGATGAAGCAGCTGGCCGCCTCGCTGGGCTTCAAGCCGGTACCGCACCCCAATGGCGCCGATGGCCTGGTGCGCATGGTGCTGGAACTGGACAACTGAGGTAGCACCGGGCCATGCCCGGCGAGCGCAGCGGTGGTGCGGCATCCGCCGGGCATGGCCCGGCGCTACCAACGGCATTGCGCACACGGCAGCGACACTCCCTTCTGCTAAGATCGGCGGTCCATGTCGCGTACCTCATACCCCGCCCCGCCGTTGCCTCGCGCCGGCCAGCTCCGCGCTTGGTGGCGCGCCCCCGCCTCGCCGACCGCCCTGGCCTGGTACCTGGTCCAGGCCGCGCGCGCGCATGACGCGCCGCTGCTGGTGATCGCCCGTGACAACCACGGCGCCAACCAGCTCGAAGCCGACCTGCAGACCCTGATCGGGAACGACCCGGACCTGCCGGTGGTCGCTTTCCCGGATTGGGAAACGCTGCCCTACGACCGCTTCAGCCCGCACCCGGACATCATTTCCCAGCGCCTGGCTGCCCTGCACCGCCTGCCCACGCTCAAGCGTGGCCTGGTGGTGGTGCCGGTGCAGACGGTGCTGCAGCAGCTGGCCCCGCGCAGCTATGTCATCGGGGGAAGCTTCGACCTGAAGGTCGGCCAGCGCTTGGACCTTGAGGCCGAGAAGCGCCGCCTGGAAAGCGCCGGCTACCGCAACGTGCCGCAGGTGATGGACCCGGGCGATTTCGCCGTGCGCGGTGGCCTGCTCGACGTGTTCCCGATGGGCGCCGACGAGCCGCTGCGGGTCGAGCTGCTGGACGAGGACATCGATTCGATCCGTGCCTTCGATCCGGAAAGCCAGCGCTCGCTGGACAAGGTCGAGTCGGTGCACATGCTGCCCGGCCGCGAAGTGCCGATGGACGATGCCAGCATCGCGCGCGTGCTGGGCACGCTGCGCGAGCGCTTCGATGTCGATACCCGGCGCAGCTCGCTGTACCAGGATCTGAAATCCGGGCTGGCCCCGGCCGGCATCGAGTACTACCTGCCGCTGTTCTTCGACCGCACCGCCACCCTGTTCGACTACCTGCCCGCCGGCAGTCTGCCGGTGGTGTGCACCGGTGCGGATGAAGCGGCCGTCGCCTTCTGGGCGCAGACCGCTGACCGTTACGAACAGCGCCGCCACGATGTGGAACGGCCGCTGCTGCCGCCGTCGGCGCTGTACCTGTCGCCGGAGCTGTTGCGCGAACGCTTGAATGATGCCGCGCGCATCGAAGTCTGGGCGCCCGAACACGCACGCATTGCCGATGCGCATGCGCTGGGTGACCAGCCGCTGCCGCCACTGCCAGTGGCCGCGCGCGACGCGCCCGCCGGCGATGCACTGAAATCCTTCCTCGGCCACTACCCGGGCCGGGTGCTGATCGCCGCCGATTCACCGGGCCGCCGCGAAGCCCTGCTGGAAGTGCTGCAGGCCGCCGAGCTGAAGCCGCCGGTGGTGGCCGATCTGCCCAGCTTCCTCGCCGACGATGCGCGCTTCGCCATCACCGTGGCGCCGCTGGAAGACGGCTTCGCGCTGGATGAGCCGCGCATCGCGGTGCTCACCGAGCGCCAGCTGTTCCCCGAGCGCGCCGGCAGCACCCGCCGCACGCGCCGTGCCGGCCGCGAGCCGGAGGCGATCATCCGCGACCTCGGCGAGCTGACCGAAGGCGCGCCGATCGTGCACGAAGACCATGGCGTCGGCCGCTACCGTGGCCTGATCGCGATGGACGTCGGCGGCATGCCCGGCGAGTTCCTGGAAATCGAATACGCCAAGGGCGACCGGCTGTACGTGCCGGTGGCACAGCTGCACCTGATCAGCCGCTATTCGGGCGCATCGGCGGAAACCGCGCCGCTGCATTCACTGGGTGGCGAGCAGTGGACCAAGGCCAAGCGCAAGGCGGCCGAGAAGGTGCGCGACGTGGCCGCCGAACTGTTGGAGATCCAGGCCCGCCGCCAGGCGCGTGCCGGCCTGGCGCTGCAGGTGGACCGCGCGATGTACGAACCGTTCGCGGCCGGCTTCCCGTTCGAGGAAACCCCCGACCAGCTGGCCGCCATCGACGCGACCCTGCGCGACCTGGCCAGCAGCCAGCCGATGGACCGCGTGGTCTGCGGCGACGTCGGCTTCGGCAAGACCGAAGTGGCCGTGCGCGCGGCATTTGCCGCGGCCAGCGCCGGCAAGCAAGTGGCCGTGCTGGTGCCGACCACGCTGCTGGCCGAGCAGCACTACCGCAATTTCCGCGACCGCTTCGCCGATTACCCGCTGAAGGTGGAAGTGCTCTCGCGCTTCAAGAGCACCAAGGAAATCAAGGCCGAACTGGAGAAGGTCGCCGCCGGCACCATCGACGTCATCGTCGGTACCCATCGCCTGCTGCAGCCGGACGTGAAGTTCAAGGACCTGGGCATGGTCATCGTCGACGAGGAGCAGCGTTTCGGCGTGCGCCAGAAGGAGGCACTGAAGGCGCTGCGTGCCAACGTGCACCTGCTGACCCTGACCGCCACGCCGATCCCGCGTACCTTGAACATGGCCATGGCCGGCCTGCGCGACCTGTCGATCATCGCCACCCCGCCGCCGAACCGGCTGGCGGTGCAGACCTTCATCACCCAGTGGGACGACGCGCTGCTGCGCGAAGCCTTCCAGCGCGAGCTGGCGCGTGGTGGCCAGCTGTACTTCCTGCACAACGACGTGGAAAGCATCGGCCGCATGCAGCGCGAGCTGTCCGAGCTGGTGCCCGAAGCGCGCATCGGCATCGCCCACGGGCAGATGCCCGAGCGCGAGCTGGAAAAGGTGATGCTGGATTTCCAGAAGCAGCGCTTCAACGTGCTGCTGTCGACCACGATCATCGAATCGGGCATCGACATCCCCAACGCCAACACCATCATCATCAACCGCGCCGACCGCTTCGGCCTGGCCCAGCTGCACCAGCTGCGCGGCCGCGTCGGTCGTTCGCACCACCGTGCGTATGCCTACCTGGTGGCGCCGGACCGTCGCTCGATCACCCCGGATGCGGAGAAGCGCCTGGAAGCGATCGCCTCGATGGACGAACTCGGCGCCGGCTTCACCCTGGCCACGCACGATCTGGAAATCCGCGGTGCCGGCGAACTGCTGGGCGAGGACCAGAGCGGGCAGATGGCCGAAGTGGGCTTCAGCCTGTACACCGAGCTGCTGGAACGCGCGGTGCGCAGCATCAAGCAGGGCAAGCTGCCCGACCTGGATGCCGGCGAGGAAGTCCGCGGGGCCGAAGTGGAACTGCATGTGCCGGCGCTGATTCCGGAAGACTACCTGCCCGACGTGCACACCCGCCTGACCCTGTACAAGCGCATTTCCAGCGCGCGTGACAGCGATGCGCTGCGCGAGCTGCAGGTGGAGATGATCGACCGCTTCGGCCTGCTGCCGGATGCGGCCAAGCACCTGTTCGCCATCGCCGAACTGAAGCTGCAGGCCAACACCCTGGGCATCCGCAAGCTGGACCTGGGCGAGAACGGCGGCCGCATCGTGTTCGAATCCAAGCCGAACATCGACCCGATGGCGGTGATCCAGCTGATCCAGAAGCAGCCCAACCTGTATGCCATGGAAGGGCCGGACAAGCTGCGCATCAAGCACCCGCTGCCGTTGCCGGAGGACCGCTTTAACGCGGCCCGTGCGCTGCTGCTGACCCTGGCGCTGCGCTGACCCCGGCGCACGCGTTACCCTATGCACCACCCCACCCCATCCGGGCCCGCAGACGCGGGCCTTGTTGTTTCTGCGTGCCAAGGCGGCGCCACCCCGATGCTTGATTCCAACCCTCCCGATCTGCTGCACACCGATGCCTGCCTGGTCGATGCACTGTCGATGTCACTGCAGATGCGCGATGCCTACACCCGCCATCACTGCGACCGCGTCGGCCTGCTCGCGCAGCGCTTGGCTGTCCACTGCGACATGGACAGCGACAGCCGCGCGCATGTTGGTCTGGCCGCGCGCTTCCACGACATCGGCAAGATCGGTATTCCCGATGACGTACTGCTGAGCCCCCGCCGGCACACCGAAGAAGACAGTGCCATCATGCGCGAGCACCCGGTGCGCGGCGAACAGATCTTCCTGGCCACGGGCCGCAGCGATGCGGTGCCGGTGGCGCGGCTGATCCGCGCCCACCACGAAGCCCACGACGGCAGCGGCTACCCCGATGGCCTGCACGGCGAGTCGATCCCGCTGGGCGCACGCATCCTCACCGTAGTCGATGCCTACGACGCGATGACCAGCGCCCGCCCCTACCGCCAGGCGATGGAGCATGACGCGGTACTGCGCATCCTCGATGAGCAGGCCGGCGGGTTGATTGACCCGTACGTGTTGAGGCGTTTCCGCGACATGCTGGCCGGGTAGAGTCGACCGTTGGTCGACTGCTGCGCGCGGTAGAGTCGACCGTTGGTCGACGGCTCTTGCCACAGATCGCCAAAATCCCGCGCTGCGCGCGGTAGAGTCGACCGTTGGTCGACTGCTCTTCCCACAGACCCCCGAAAATCGCCGCGCTGCGCGCGATAGTCGACCAACGGTCGACTCTACCAGCCACACCAAAAAAGGCCCCGCTTTCGCGGGGCCTTCTGCATTCAAACAACCGCCGTGGCGATTACCAGATCACCACGCGCTTGTCGTCGGCGCGCACCATCGCATCACCGGCCTTGCACTGGAACGCAGCAGCGTAGGACGGCATGTTCGACGGTGCACCGTTGGCGCGGAAGTTGGCCGGTGCGTGCGGGTCGGTGTTCAGGCGCACGCGCAGCTCGCCATCGGTGAAATTGCGGCGCCACACGGTGGCCCAGTTCATGAAGAAGCGCTGGTCCTGGCTGTGACCGTCGACTTCGACATTGGCCTTCGGGTCTTCCTTCAGGGCCATCTGCAGCGCGTCGTACGCCACGGTCAGGCCGCCCAGGTCACCGATGTTCTCGCCCAGGGTCAGCTTGCCCTTTACGAACACGCCCGGCACCGACTCATAGCCGTCGAACTGCGCGACCAGCTTGTCGGTACGCTCGGTGAAGGCCTTGCGGTCACCATCGGTCCACCAGTTGTCGAAGTTGCCGTTGGCGGCGAACTGGCTGCCGGAGTCGTCGTAGCCGTGCATCATCTCGTGGCCGATGACCGCACCGATGCCGCCGTAGTTGAGCGCCGGGTCGGCCTTGGCGTCGAAGAACGGCGCCTGCAGGATGGCGGCCGGGAACACGATCTCGTTCTTGGTGGCGTTGTAGTAGGCGTTGACGGTCTGCGGGGTCATGCCCCACTCGGTCTTGTCCACCGGCTTGCCGATCTTGTCCAGCATGTAGCGGTAGTTGAACGCGCGCGCCGCCTGCATGTTGCCCAGGTAGCTGTCACCGTTGGTCTTCAGGCCCGTCCAGTCACGCCACTTGTCCGGGTAACCGATCTTCGGGGTGAAGCTGGCCCACTTTTCAATGGCCTTCTTCTTGGTTTCCTCGCCCATCCACGGCAGCTGCTCCAGGCGCGCCTTCAGCGCCTGCGACAGGTTCTCCACCAGGTGCTGCATGGCGACCTTCGACTCGGCCGGGAACACGGCATCGACATACAGCTGGCCCAGGGCCTCGCCCATGCCGCCGTTCACCGATTCCAGCACACGCTTCCAGCGCGGCTGCATTTCCTTCTGGCCACGCAGCGTGGTGCCGTAGAAGTCGAAGTTGGCCTTCTCGAACTGGCTGCTCAGGTACGGCGATGCGTCATCCACGGTGTGGAAGCGCAGGTAGGCCTGCCAGGTGCTGGCCGGCACATCGGCCAGCATCTTGTCCATTTCACTGAAGAAGCCCGGCTGCGCCAGCGAGAACTTCTGCGCGGCCGGCACCTTGAGGGTGTCGAACAGCGCGGTCCAACTGAAGTTGGGGGTCAGCTTGTCGGCGTCGGCGGCACTGAGCGGGTTGTAGCGCTTGGCCGGGTCACGCATTTCGATGCGCGACATCGAGGCCTTGGCCAACCGGGTCTCGAAGGCCATCACGGCCTTGGCCTGCTCGCCGGCCTGCGCCGCGTCCATGCCCGACAGGGTCAGCACCTGGGCGATGTAGGCCACGTAGGCCTCACGGATCTTGGCCTGCGATTCGTCGAAGTAGTAGCCCTTCTCCGGCAGGCCCAGGCCGCCCTGGCCGACGTAGGCGATGACGTTGGCCGAATCCTTGTAGTCGGCATTGGCGAACAGCGAGAACAGCACGCCCTTGCCTTCGACCTGGCTGTCGCGCAGGTACTGGGTGATGGCGGCGGTGTCGTTCAGCGCGGCGATCTTGTCCAGCTGCGGCTGCAGCGGGGCCAAGCCGGCGGCCTCGATCTTCGCTTCGTCGTTGCCGGTCTTCCAGATGTCACCGATCTTGGCTTCCACCGATCCGGACTTGGCCTGGCTGGCAGCGGCCTGCTCGACCAGCCCGTGCTGCACTTCCAGCGAGCGCTCGCGCAGGATCTCGAAGCTGCCCCAGGTGGTCTGGTCACCCGGCACCGGGTTGGCCTTCAGCCACTTGCTGTTGACGAAGCCGTTGAGGTCGGTACAGGCGGCGATGGACGGATCCAGGTCGGCACTGTTGAGCGAGATCAGCGGGGTCTTGATCTGCGACTGATCCAAGGCCGGCTTGGCATCGGCGCTGGCGGCCGGCGCGGTTTCGTTCTTGCCACAGGCAGCCAGCGACGCAGCGATGGCGATGGTCAGGCCCAGCGGGACCAGGTTGCGGACGTTCATGGAGTCTCTCTCAGACGGCGAATCGTCCAGCGTAGCGGGCGCGTCGGTGCGGGGGACCGGCCAAAGGTCACAGGGGCCGTGGCATCGCCAACCAACTGCATGCCGGTATTCTTGTCTTCCCGATCACCGGACCTCGCGCCCATGGACGAAGCTGCGCTGCTACTGGCGCTTGACAGCTGCGATTATCTGTTCCTGACGGATATTGGCGAACCGGAGGCCAACTGTCTGCGGCTGGTCATCGAGGAGGGACAGGTGACAGGAGAGCCCCGCCGGGTGGATCTCGGCCAGGGGCATTGGATCGATGGCGTGCGAGCGATAGAGATGACCTCCGATTCGCAATGCTTCGAGCTGGTATGGGACCACTACATCAGCTATGTCGTGCACAACGAGTCCTACAAGAGCTGGGACGACTCCGAAGCCTGGAGCGGCAACCGGTTCCGCCGCTACAGCCGGTCGAAGTTTCTCGACTATCTGGACCATGTCACCTTCGCTGATAGCCGTTACCCCGGCCCATTCGCGCACTATCAACTGATCTGCCAGGACCACGTCATCGACATTGCTGCATTGCAGCCTCCGAGGGCGCGCCTGCTGGGTCCTTCGTAGCGGACAGATGCAGCCGCCCATGGGGTAGCTCTACTGGGTTGCGATGGCGTCAGTCGAGCATGGCTCGACGCTACAAAAGGAAAGGCCGGCTTTGCGCCGGCCCTTCGTTCTTACTTCGCCTTGCCCTGGTTGGCCACCGCTTCAGCGGCCTTGCGGGCGGCTTCCGGGTCGCCGAGGTAGCGGAACGACTTCACGGTCAGATCGTCGTTCAGTTCGAACAGCAGCGGGATGCCGGTGGGGATGTTCAGCTCGAGGATTTCCTCGCGCGAGACGTTGTTGAGGTACTTGTACAGCGCGCGCAGCGAGTTGCCGTGGGCGGTGACCAGCACGGTCTTGCCGTCCTTCAGCTGCGGCGCGATGGCGTCGTGCCAGTACGGCAGAACGCGGTCCAGCGTGGTCGCCAGCGATTCGGTGCCCGGCAGTGCATTGCGGTCCAGGCCGGCATAACGACGGTCGTGGATCGGGTGGCCCGGATCTTCCAGGTCCATCGGCGGCGGCGGGATGTCGTAGGAACGACGCCACACCTTGACCTGGTCCTCGCCGTGCTTGGCAGCGGTCTCGGCCTTGTCCAGGCCCTGCAGGCCGCCATAATGGCGTTCATTGAGGCGCCAGGACTTGTTGACCGGCAGCCAGTCCTGGCCCAGTTCGGCCAGCGCACCCTGCAGGGTGTGGATGGCGCGCTTGAGCACCGAGGTGTGGGCGACGTCGAACTGCAGGCCCTCTTCGCGCATCAGGCGGCCGGCGTTGGCGGCTTCGCTGCGGCCCTGGTCGGTCAGATCGACATCGACCCAGCCGGTGAAGCGGTTGTCCAGGTTCCACTGGCTCTGGCCGTGGCGCAACAGTACGAGTTTACGGGTCACTGCAGGATCTCCAACGCGAGGAAGGGCAGGCGGGCATTGTAGCCCTTGCCGGACGCCGTGGACCTGCGGGGGCCGTAGGTAGAGTCGACCGTTGGTCGACTGTCGCGCGCAGCGCGCGGTTTCGCGATCTGAATCAGGAGCAGTCGACCAACGGTCGACTCTACCCAGTCGCCTCGGCGGTTACCGGTGCACGTGGCCATGATGTCCCTGCGCGTCATGGTCATGGTCATGCGCGTGCTTCACCGGCTGCCCGCACGCTTCGCCGCAATGATCCGCCTCGATCTGCAGGGTCACGTGGTCAATGCCGAATTCCTCGTGCAGGCGTGCACCCAATTCACGGCGCAGTGCATCGGCGTCGGTTCCCTCGCGCATCACTACGTGCGCGGTCAGTGCCGGGGTGCTCGATGCCAGTGCCCACACATGCAGGTCATGCACGTCCACCACCGCCGCATGCGCGGCCAGGCCCGCGCGCACCTTGGCCACGTCGGTGCCCTTGGGCACGCCTTCCAGCAGCACATTGATCGCTTCGCGCATCAGCACCCAGGTGCGTGGCAGCACCCACAGGCCGATCAGCACGGCGAGGATCGGGTCGATCGGCTTCCAGCCGGTCCAGCGGATCAGCAGCGCGCCGACGATCACCGCCACCGAGCCCAGCATGTCGGCCCACACTTCCAGGTAGGCGCCCTTCACGTTGAGGCTTTCACCACTGCCGGCCTGCAGCAGCCGCATCGAGATGAGGTTGATGACCAGGCCGATCGCCGCGATCACCAGCATGCCGGTGGAGGCGATCTCCTGCGGCTGACGGAAGCGCGCGATGGCTTCCCACAGGATGTAGCCAGCCACCACGAACAGCATCGCACCGTTGATCATCGCGCCCAGCGCTTCCAGTCGGGCATAGCCGTAGGTGCGGCGTGCATCCGGCGGGCGCCGGCTCAGCCGCACCGCGACCAGCGCGATCATCAGGGCCAGCGTATCGGTGGCCATGTGCGCGGCATCGGACAGCAGGGCCAGGCTGTTGGTCCAGAACGCTCCCACCACTTCCACCACCAGGAACGTGGTGGTCAGCCCAAGCGCCCACCACAAGGGCTTCTCGTGGCGGATTTCAGCTGGCAGGTGATCGTGGTCATGACCCATGGCAAAGCTCCTGTGCAATGCGGTCAGGCTACGCGCGGGGGCCGCGGGAGACTATTACGCTGTTTATAACATTGCAGTGCAGCGGGTCCTGCGACTATGCACGTACGCGGCGGACGACACGCCCGCGCGCCCACCACAGCAGCGCCAACGCCGCGATGCCGGCACCCAGCAGGCACACCGCGTTCCAACCATGGCGTGCCTGCATCCACGTGCCGGCCGCTGCACCGGCGCCGCTGCCCACCGCGTAAAACAGCATGTACAACGCCACCAGGCGTCCATGGTGTTCAACCGGTGCACGCAGCAGCAGTGCCTGGTTGGCCACGTGCAGTGCCTGTCCGCCCAGGTCCAGCAGCACCACGCCCAGCAACAGCAGTCCCAGCGAGTGCGGCAACCCCAGCAGCGGCCACCACGCTGCCAGCATCAGCAGCAGCGCGGCAAGGCTGACGCGCACGGCAAAACCGCGATCCATCCAGTGGCCCACGCGCGCGGCCAGTAGCGCGCCGACAATGCCTGCCACGCCCAGTGCACCGATCGCGGCGGTGGACCAGTGCAACGGCGGCGCCGAGAGCGGCAGCGGCACCGCCGCCCAGAACACGTTGAGGCCGGCAAACAACAGCAGCGCCAGCGGCCCGCGCTCACGCAGCGTGCGGTCGTCACGCAGCAACGTGGCCATCGACGCCAGCAGCGTGCGCCACGACGGCGGCACCAGCGGCACCGGGAGGGCCGGCAACCGTCGCCACAGCAACAGCGCCAACGCCGCCATCAACACGGCGGACAGCAGGTAGACCGCACGCCAGCCGGCCACGGCGGCCACGCTGCCGGACAGCACGCGCGCCGACAGGAGGCCGATGAACACCCCGCCCTGCACGGCGCCGACCATGCGCCCGCGCTGTTCGGCCGGCGCCAGCTGGGCCGTATAGGCGATCAGCCCCTGGGTGAGCGCCGTGCCCAGCAGCCCGGCCAGCAGCATGCTGGCCAGCAACCACGCCGCCGTCTGCGCAGCCGCCAGCAGCAGGAGCGCGGCCACCAGGGCCAGCAGCTGCACCCGAAGCAGGTGCCGGCGGTCGCCACGGTCGGCCAGCGGCAACAGCGCAAGCAGGGCCAGCACGCTGCCGGCCTGGGTGGCCGCCAGCACTGCGCCGGCCACGGCCGTGTCGAGGGCGAAGTCTTGGGCCAGCCGTTCCAGCAGAGGTTGTGCGTAATAGACATTGGCCACGCTGGCGCCGGCGGCGACCGCCAGCAGGCCGAGCAGTGGCCGCGATACGGGGAGGCTCATCTTTGTGGTTGCATTTTGAAACTGGATGCACGGTAACGCCACTGGTTTTAAACTGCAACCAGATATCCATGTGGAGCCCGCCATGCATGCCGACAGCCCCTGCCCTGTGGCCCGCAGCGCCGACCTGCTCGGCGACCGCTGGGCGCTGCTGGTCATCCGCGATGCCTTCGACGGCATCACCCGCTTCGGTGATTTCCAGCGCAGCCTCGGCGCGGCCCGCAACATCCTCAGCGACCGCCTGCGCCGGCTGGTCGAGGCCGGCCTGCTGGTGCAGCAGCCAGCGACCAATGGCAGCGCCTACCAGGACTATGTGCTGACGGCCGCCGGTCGCGACCTGTTCCCGCTGCTGGTCGCCCTGCGCCAATGGGGCGAACGGCACCGTTTTGCCCCCGGCGAAGCGCATTCCACCCTGATCGAACGCACCAGCGGTGCCCCCCTGCCCCACATGCAGCCGCAGGACGCAGCCGGCCACGCCATCGCCCCCGAGCTGACGGTGGTCCGCAAGCTCTGACAAAAAAGGGACGGAGGGAATCGAGCAGCTGCATGCCGGTCCTCGCCACCGGCACGGTGAGCTTGGCGTAGCATCACGGGCGGGCCTTCGGGCCCGCCTTTTTTGCTGCCCGCCGAGGAACCCACCATGCTGCACCGCCGCCTGCTCCACCCTGCCCTGCTGCTGTTGCCGCTGGCCCTGCTGGGCGCGCCGTCGCTGCAGGCACGCGAGGTGGCCGCACCGGCCGAGCATGTCGACGCCGATGGTCCCTACGTGTTCCGCGTCGGCGACCAGCTGCGGGCGAAGTGGATCTGCGGCGACCAGGTGCAGATGCGCACCGCCCCGGCCGATGCCGATGGCACCGATTTCACCCCGCAGTGCGGCTACACCCACAGCGTGCACGTGCTGCCGCCTGTATCGCCCTCGGTGTCGGTGCTGCCGGCCACGCCGCGCATCGTCGCGGTGTCCGACATCCACGGCCAGTACGGCGTGCTGGTGCGGCTGCTGCGCGCCAACAAGGTGATCGACGCGCAGGACCAGTGGGCGCTGGGCAAGGACACCCTGGTGATCGCCGGCGATGTGTTCGACCGGGGCCCGCAGGTGACCGAGGCGTTCTGGCTGCTGTACGGGCTGCAGCAGCAGGCCGCAGCGGCCGGCGGCGCGGTGCATTTCGTGCTCGGCAACCACGAAACCATGGTGCTCTACGACGACCTGCGCTACGTCAATCCCAAGTACCTGCGCAGCGCCCAGCTGCTGGGCCGCAGCTATCCGCAGCTGTATGCGGGCGATTCGGTGATCGGCCAGTGGCTGCGCACGCGCCCGGTGCTGCTGAAGATCGGTGACACCCTGTTCCTGCACGGCGGCATCTCGCCCGAGGCGGTGCAGCTGGCGCTGGACCCGGCCACCACCAATGCCGCCTACCAGGCCTCGCTGGGCATGCCCAAGGCCGAAGTGAAGGCAGACCCGGCCACCGCGCCGCTGTACGACGGCAAGACCAGCCCGATCTGGTACCGCGGCTACTTCGATGGCCAGCTGGACAGCAACGGCGTGCAGGCCGTGCTCGACCAGCTGCACCTGAAGCGCATCGTGGTCGGCCACACCTCGATGCCGCACGTCAGCACCTTTCATGGTGGGCGCGTGATCGCCATCGACAGCAGCATCAAGAACGGCGAGAACGGGGAGTTGCTGTTCATCGAGAACGGCACGCTCAGCCGCGGCCTGCTGGACGGCACGCGCGTGCCGTTGGCCGAAGGCGTGCCGGGCGTGGATGGCTGACTCCAAGCAAGCTCAACCGCCGTTGGCCTTGGTAGAGTCGAGCTTCCTCGAATGCTTTGGACCGGATAGTCGAGCAAGCTCGACGCTACCCATCAGGAACCGCCGCCATGTCCCAGACCGTCATCCCGCAGCTGCGCATGCTGCACGCCGACACCACCCTGCCGTTCTACGTGCAGGGCCTGGGCTTCTCCGTCGACTGGGAGCATCGCTTCGGCGCGGGCATGCCGCTGTTCGCCCAGCTCACCCGCGAGGGCCAGACCCTGTTCCTCAGCGAGCATGCCGGCGACTGCCAGCCCGGCGGCGCGGTGTACTTCAAGGTCGATGACGTGGACGCGGTGTTCCGCGCCTTCAGCGGCGCCGGCGTGCCCATCCCGCAGCCGCCGCACGATACCGAGTGGGGCACCCGCGAGATGCTGCTGGTGGACCCGGACGGCAACCGCCTGCGCTTTGCCACCCACAGCGACTGAACGGCGCGCACTTGTGTGCAATATATGAAGCGTATACGATTCATATATTTCCTTTCGAGAGTCCGCCATGGGCATCGTCAACATCGATGACACCCTGCACGACCAGCTGCGTCGTGCCTGCACCGTCTCCAGTCGCTCGATCAACGCCCAGGCCAACTTCTGGATCCGGGTCGGCATGCTGTGCGAACTGAACCCGACCCTGAGCTTCCAGAACATCGTCGCCAGCGAACTGCGTGCGGCCGGCGTGCAGCCGCCGCTGCTGCCGCCCGGGCAGGCCTGAGCCGATGGCCATGGTCAAGCACCCCGACGAGATCGCGCTGATGGCCGAGTCCGGGCGCCTGCTCGCGCAGGTGTTCGCGGCGCTCGACGCCCTGCCGCTGGAAGGCCGCAGCACGATGGACATCAACGACTTCGTCGAGCGGATGATCGTCGACGAGCTGCACGCACGGCCGGCCAGCAAGGGCCAATACGGTTTCCCGTACGTGCTCAATACCTCCATCGACAACGTCATCTGCCACGGCGTGCCCAGCCATGAGGACGTGCTGCGCAGCGGGCAGATCGTCAACCTCGACATCACCCTGGAGAAGAACGGCTACATCGCCGATTCCAGCACCACCTACCTGGTGGGCGAGGTCGACTACGCCGCGCGCAAGCTGGTGACCGTGGCCTACCAGGCCATGTGGAAGGGCATTGCTGAGGTGCGCCCCGGCGCGCGCCTGGGCGACATCGGCCATGCCATCGCCCGCCATGCGCGCAGCCACGGCTACAGCGTGGTGAAGGAATACTGCGGCCACGGCATCGGCCAGGAAATGCACGAGGACCCGCAGATCCTGCATTACGGCCACGCCGGTACCGGCCTGGAACTGCAGGAAGGCATGGTGTTCACCATCGAACCGATGCTCAACCAGGGAAAGCCGGCCATCCGCCAGCTGCCGGACGAGTGGCCGGTATACACGCGCGACGGCAAGCTGTCGGCGCAGTTCGAACACACAGTGGCGGTAACCGCGCATGGTGTGCGCGTGCTGACCCTGCGCCCGGACGAAACGCCGTTGTGCGCGATTGATGCGGCCTAGAGCGGGCGCAGCAGCAGCGCTTGGCTCGACATGAACAGCGCTCTTCCAGCAGCCACTTCCCGCCAAGCGTTCGGGTTGCGGAACAGCGGCTGCCGCAAGCGCACGCCAACGTCCAGCGCCGCTACAACAGCTTCACGGCACATCCACTAGTTTTTGCCGGACTCTTTACGGATGACGGACCCGACGTGCACCCGCAACGCCCCTGCCCGCGACGGCATCGCGCACGTTGGCCGCTGCTGGTCTGCGCCACGCTGCTGACGGCCACCAGCGTCGCGCAGACGGCGATCGACCCTGCCGCGGCCCCTGCCCTGCAATGGGAACAGGCTCGGCAGCGGCTGGAACAGGTTTCCGATGCGCTGGCAGCGGCCGATGCCGGTGTGCGCAACAAGCAGGAACTACAGGAAGCCACGCGCCTGCTGCGCCTGCCCGAGATCACCGGCGAAGTGCGCCGCCTGCAGTTCCAGAAGACCCTCACCCTGCCGCTGGGCTCGCTGGCACCGGTGGCCGAAGCCTACGGCATCGATTCGCCGCTCAGCTTCACCGAACGCGACTGGCGCACCCGCCCGGTGGTGACCGCGGTGCTGCCGCTATACACCGGCGGCGTGATCCCGGCGGCGCAACGTGCGGCCAGCGCCGCGAGCGAACAGGCCAGCGCCGAACGCGAGGCGCAGCGCCAGTCGCTGACCGTGCAGCTGGCCCAGGCCTATTTCGGCCAGCGCCTGGCCGAACAGGCGGTGGACGTGCGCCGCGATGTGCGCGACGGTCTCAACCGCCACCTCTCCGATGCGGAAAAACTGGAACGCGAGGGTTTCGCCACCCGCGCGCAGCGCCTGCAGGCTACCGTGGCCCGTGACAAGGCCGAGCGTGAGTACCAGAAGACGCTTAACGACCTGGCCACGTTGCAGGCCGCGCTGGCCACCCTGCTGCGCAGCGGTGGCGAGGTGCGCCCGCTGTCGCCGCTGTTCGTGCAGCGCGCGCCGCTGGAACCGGTGGCCAGCTTCGAACGTACCGCGCAGGCGCAACAGCCGCAGATCCGCCGTCTGCAGGCAATGGTCGCCCAGGCCGAACAGGGCGTGCGCGTGCAGCAGGCCAAGTTGAAGCCGCAGATTTTCGCCTTCGGCCAGTACGACTTCCGTCGCCGCGACGAAATGCTGACCGATCCGGACTGGGCCTTCGGCATCGGCCTGAAGTACACCTTCCTTTCGCCCAGCTCGCGGCCGGCGCAGATCAGTGCGGCACGCGCGCAGCAGGAACAGGCCGAGGCCGGCCTGCGCGAAGCCGAGAACCAGGTCGCCCTCGGCGTGCGCAAGGCGTGGAACGAGCTGGAAAGCGCGCGCCAGCAGTTCGTGCTGCTGGACAGCAGCATCGCCCAGGCACAGGAAAACCTGCGCCTGCAGGAACTGGCCTTCCGTGAGGGACAGGCCACCTCGCTGGATGTCATCGACGCGCGGCTGGGCCTGGGTGGCGCCCGCGTCGAACGCGCACAGGCCGCCTACCAGTACGACATCGCCCTGGCGCAACTGTTGGAAGTGAGTGGACAGATGGACCGTTTCGAAGACTATCGGCGCCGTGCGGACGAGGTGATCGACCATGAGTGACGTGCTGCACGACGAATCCACCACGCCGCCCGGCAAGCGCCGCGTGGGCATCATTCTGGTGGTGGTGCTGCTGGCCGTGGTGGTACTGGGCCTGTGGCTGGCCTGGCGCCGGCCGGCCGACCAGATCCAGGGCATGGCCGACGCCGATACCCTCAACGTCGCCGCCAAGATCACCGCCCGCGTGGCCGAACTGAAGGTGCGCGAAGGTGACCGCGTGCAGGCCGGGCAGATCGTTTTCCTGCTTGACAGCCCGGAAGTGGCGGCCAAGGAACAGCAGGCCCACGGCGCACTGGCCGCCGCGCAGGCAGTGGCCGACAAGGCCGACGAGGGTGCGCGCAGCGAGGACATCCGCGCCGCCGAGGCCAACTGGAAACGGGCCGAGGCCGGTGCCACCCTGGCCGAAGCGACTGCGCGCCGCGTGCAGAACCTGTTCAACGAAGGGGTGATGACCCGGCAGAAGCGTGATGAGGCGCAGGCCCAGGCCACCAGTTCGCGCGAACTGGCCCGTGCCGCGCGCGCGCAGCACGACATGGCGCTGGCCGGGGCACGCGAGCAGGACAAGCGTGCGGCGCAGGGCCAGGTGCAGCAGGCGCAGGGTGCGGTGGCCGAGGTCAATGCCGCACGCGTCGAAGTGGAAGGCCGCGCACCGGTGGCGGGCGAGATCAACAAGCGCATGGCCGATCCGGGCGAACTGGTGCCAGCGGGCTATCCGGTGTTCACCCTGGTCGACATCGACCGCATGTGGGTGTCGATGAACCTGCGCGAGTCGCAGATGCAGGGTCTGAAGGTCGGCAGCACCCTCCGCGGCAGCATCCCGGCACTGGACCAGGATGCCGAATTCAAGGTGTATTTCATCAATCCGGCTGGCGACTACGCCACCTGGCGCACCACCCGCCAGTCCTCCGGCTACGACGTCCGCAGCTTCGAGGTGCGGGTGCGCCCGGTACGCCGCATCGAGGGCTTCCGCCCCGGCATGAGCGTGCTGTTCGCATGGCCCCTGCACTGAGCCAGGGCAACGGCGGCTTTGCGGCGTCGTGGCGCCGCGAACTGCGCACCCTGCGCGGCAATCGTGCCGACCTGCTGCTGGTCACCGTGCTGCCGCTGCTGATGCTGGTGCTGATGGCGTGGATGTTCAGCCCTGCGGTGATGCGCGATGTGCCGATTGCCGTTGTCGACCTGGACCACAGCAGCGACAGCCGCCTGCTGCTGCGCATGCTCGACGCCAGCCCCGGCGTACGCATCGCCAGCCAGCCGAAGGACATGGAAGACGCGCGCGCGCAGCTGCGCCGCCTGCAGGTGTACGCCATCGTGCTGGTGCCGCGCGATGTCACCCGGCAGGCGCTGCGCGGCCAGCATGGCACGCTGTTCGCCTATTACAACGCCACCTACATGACCACCGGCCAGTCCGCCGCGCGCGACATTGGTGATGCCGTGGCCGCCTGGAACGCGCGTCTGCTGCGCGAGCGCATCGCCCTGCAGGTCGGCCCCGGCAAGCTGCGCGCGGCACCGATCGCCGTGCAGTCGGACATCCTCTACAACCCTGCGCGCAGCTACGAGCTGTTTCTGCTGCCGCTGATCTTCCCCGCCGTGCTTTCGCTGGTGCTGGCGCTTGCGGTGGCCGGCAGCCTGGGCCGCGAGATCCGCGATGACACCCTGTCCGGCTGGCTGGGCCGCACGCCGTGGCCGGCCCTCGCCGGCAAGATCGCACCTTATGTCCTGCTGTTTTCGCTGTATGGCGCGCTGGGCGTGGCCTACCTGGCGTGGCTGCGCGGCGACGGCATCGCCGGCAGCGTGCTCCTGCTGCTGCTCGGCCAGCCCCTGTTCTATCTGGCCACCGCGGCCTACGCCCTGTTCTTCGTCGGCGTCACCCGTGACATGGGCACGGCGCTGTCAACCGTCGGCCTCAGCATCGGCACGGCCCTGGCGTTTTCCAGCGCCACGTTTCCGGTCATCGACGCACCGCTGTTCACCCGCATCTGGCACCTGCTGCTGCCGCTCAGCGCGTACATCAAGCTGCAGACCCAGCAGCAGTTCGTCGGTGCGCCGCTGGCGGTGTCGCTGTGGCCGTTGGGTACGCTGCTGCTGATGATCGTCATCGCCGGTGGCCTGGGGGGCTGGCGCCTGCTGGCGTTCGCCCGCAGCCCGCAGGCCACGCGACCTGCCGGGGCCGACGCATGAGCGCGATCTGGGCCAGCCTGCGGCAGACGTTGCTGGCGGTGCTGCTGGACCGCTATGCCATCGTGGTGATGGTCGGTGCAGTCATCCTGTATTCGTTTTTCTACCCGGCCGCGTACCGGCACCAGGTCGCGGGCAACCTGCCGGTCCTGGTGGTGGACGAAGACCACAGCGCCACCAGCCGCGAACTGCTGCGCAAGCTGGACGCGCTGCGCGTGGCCCGCGTGGTCGGCCAGCCGGCCAGCATCGACAGCGCGCGCCGTCAGCTGGAAGCCGGTGATGCCGAAGGCATCGTGCTGATCCCGGCCAACCTGGAGCGCGACATCCTGCGTGGCCATCCAGCAAAGCTGGTCCTGCTCGGCAACGGCGCCTACCTGGGCCGCGCCAGCTGGGTGCTGGGCAGCGTGGCCGATGCACTGGGGTCCTTCGGACGCGAAGCCGCGGTCACCCAGGCTGCCTTCATGGGGGCACCGCAGGCGCCGCCGGTCACGCTGGTGCAGCGGCCGCTGTACAACACGCAGGAAGGCTATGGCAGCGCGATCGTGCCCGGCGTGGCCGAGCTGATCGTGCACCAGACCCTGCTGATGGGCATCGGCGTGCTGCTTGGCGGGCGCCGTCTGGCCCTCGGCCGGCGCCTGCGCTTCGACCTGCCGACGCTGGCCGGCATGGCCCTGGGCTTCGGCCTGATCGGTCTGTTTGGACTGTTCTACTACGCCGGGTTCACTGCCTGGGTGCAGGACTACCCGCGCGGTGGAAATCCACTCGGCCAGCTGTTGGGCGGCACGTTGTTCATCGCCGCCACGGTGGCCTTCGGCCTGTTCGTCGGCAGCTTTTTCCGCACCCGAGAACGCGCGTTCCAGTACATCATCGCCACGTCCATCCCGCTGTTCTTCCTGGCCAACCTGTCCTGGCCCACGGTGATGACGCCGTCGCCGCTGGTGTGGCTGTCGCAGCTGCTGCCCACCACCTCGGGCATCAATCTGATGGTGCGGTTGAACCAGATGGACGCCAGCCTGGCGGATGTCAGCCACGAACTGGCCACCCTCGGCTTACTGCTGCTGCTCTACGGCAGCCTCGCGATCTGGCGCCTGCACCGCAAAAAGGGGACGGAGGAGATTAATCCGAATTAATTCCCTCCGTCCCCTACTCCACAACGACGAATGCCGACCCTGGGGGCCGGCGTTCGAGGTACCGCTTGGTGGAAGGGAGCGGTTATTCAGGTCATGCGTCGATCAGCGGTAGACGCGCTCGCAGCGGCGCTCGACCACGCGGTCACCGGTCTTGTTCTGGTGGTTGCCCTGGATCTGCCTACCGGCTGCACCGCCCGCCACCGCACCAGCCACGGTCGCCAGCTTCTTGCCGTTGCCGCCGCCTACCTGGTTGCCCAGCAGGCCGCCGACGACCGCACCGGTGGCCGTACCGGCGATGCGGTTGGGATCGCGCGAGTTGCGCTGAACTTCCACGTTCTTGCAGACCACGCGGCTGCCGTCGTTGAATCTGCGGCCCTCATCACGCGGACCATAGTTCTGTGCGCTGGCGACCGACGAAGCCGCCATCAGGCTGCCTAGCAGCAAGACGCGAAGGGAGGTATTCATGGCGATCTCCTGTGATCCGATGTGTACCCAGTCTCCCGGCCGAAGCGCCAATTGAAGGTGAAATATCGGTCACTGGTAGCTGAACGGCCATGCGGCGTTCAGCGTTGCGACGCTGGCGTTGGCATCGCGTGCCCTAGAGTGCTTGCATGAGCCTGAACCTGCAGATCAACGGACGTGCGATCACCGGCATAGACAGTCTCTATGCCGAGTTCAACCGGGTGTTCATGGCCGGCGAAGACTGGCAGCTCGGGCCCAGCCTGGATGCGCTGGACGACCTGCTGTACGGCGGTTACGGCGCATTGCAGGGGCACGCCACCGCAACCGTGGCCTGGCGCGATGCCGAGCTCAGCCGCGCTGCGTTGGGCATGGACGCGACTCGCGCCTGGCTGCAGGCAAAACTGCAGCAGCCCGGCACCTTCAACGCCGATGTGATCCGCAGCCAGTTGGTTGCGCTGGACCGCGGGGAAGGCAAGACCTACTTCGAGATCGTGATGGAGATTTTCGCCGGCCACTCGCGCATCACGTTGCGGCTGGAATAGGTGTTCGAGGGCGGTGTCGCATTCCGCCCCCACCGCATGTGATCAATTGACGCAATTGGCCTGTGCCCGGACCTGCATGTTTCCAGACTGAGCATTGTTTCAGCATCGCTGCGAACGTGTGGACCGGGTTTACTTGCACCAGACAAGGCTCGCTCAGCGCCGCTCACTTGACGATTGAAAACAAGCATTTACAGGCCTGATCCCGCATTGACCGACCGATGAAGAGCGTCCTCCGGCGTGGTAATGCTCCCATCACTGGCTATTCCTGCCCCACCGCTCTTGGCGCCGCGCCAGCACACGGAAAGGGTTGACTGCGCGAAATGCCATGGCCCAACTGGCATCCACAGCTGGATCGTTCTTCAAGGGCCAGGCGGGGACGCGATGCAGCAGCGCGGATGGAAAAGCAGCACGCAGATTTCAAACCCATGGCAGCGCGGTGTTGGGTTGGCCGAGCCGGTCGTGGCCCATGACGGAGTATGGCGATGCGGGCACTTCTGGCGAAACAACGCGCGGCGGCGTGCCTCGGCGCAGCATGCACGCTTCTGCTCAGCTTTACGGCGCAGGCAGAGCTCTACTGGCTTGATTCCCGCTTCGACGACAGCCAACCGCACTATCCAACGATGGAAGAGGCCTGCGTCTCAGGCGAGCTGGAACGCCGCCTGGATGGCTATCGCGCGAAGAGCGCACTACCACATCGCTACAGCGCTGTTTCCGTCGGACCGTACCTCGATGGGGAAGCCATATGCCGCGGTCAACTGCAGCGCCGCCAGTTCAATTCCTGGCTGCCCATCGAAGTAGTAAGCACGTTCGTCTACGGTCCACGCGGCGCAAGGCCGCCCTGCCCGCTCGGCGGGCTCGCCGACCCGGATACCAAGCAGTGCGGCGTCCCCAAGTGCGACAGCAACTGTCCAGCAGATGGCGGCAATTCCTCCAACCCCATTGCCAGCGCTACCGGAAACAAGCGACAGCGCGAGACCGATTATGTGGGCTCAGGCGTGTTCCCCTTGGAATTCGTGCGCGTCTACAACAGCCACCGCGTACCCGATAGCCGAGCGCTTCCTATCGGCATTGGCTGGACCCACAACTACGCGGCCAGGCTCGAGCCCGTGACCAATGCCACCGGATCGATTGCCCGTATTCGAGCCCACAGGCCCAATGGCGCCATCCAGACCTTCAGCCTCATCAATGGCGACTGGACTGCAGGTGCAGACGTACCGGAGAGGCTGACCGTCACCCTTTCTGCAGGTTCGCTCGTTTCGGCGACCTATCGTCGTGCGGACGATTCTGTAGAAACCTACAACGAACTCGGCCGCTTGCAGTCCATCACTTCGCGCGACGGGTTCGTGCAGACGCTGTCCTACGCCGAGGGCTCTGGCACTTCACCGTACGTCCAACGCGTTACCGATCCACAGGGGCGCTCCTTGTTGTTCGGGTACACAGACGGCCGCCTGACCCGTCTTACCGATGGCACCGGAGCGGTCATTACCTACGCTTACACTGGGAACGATCTGACCTCCGTGACCTATCCCGAGCCTCTGTCCGGCTCGGCGACACGTATCTATCACTACAGTGAACCCGGCCAGACCGGAGGCATGGCCCGACCACACCTGCTGACCGGCATCACCGATGAGGACAACAACCGATACGCCAGCTGGGCATATGACGCCCATCGTTGAGGCGTGCTGAGCGTGCATGGCCCACATGCTACCGGGACCGCAGATCGGGTCGAACTGCAGTTCAACGCAGACGGCAGCACCACCGTTACCGATAGTGCCGGCAAGGTCAGGAACTACACATTTGGCGATGACCATAGTGTGGCGCGGCTTGCGTCGCTGGACGCTACCTGCGACCACTGCGTAAACGTTGCCGCGGCGCGCACGTACGACAGCAACGGATATCCGGCCAGCAGGACCGACTTCAGGGGCAACGTTGCCCGGTATACATACAACGCACGCGGACTGCAGACCGAGCGGATAGAGGCAGCCAACGATAGTGGCGGCAGCAAGCGCACAACCCAGACAGACTGGCACGCAACCTTCCGCCAGCCCACGGAACGACGGATCTACGACGCGGAGGGCGTGCTCGCTGCTGAAACCAGCTTCATTTACAACAACCGGGGTCAGCTGCTCACTGAGACTCGCAAGGATCCGTCGACATCCGGTAGTCGTACTACGACCACGACCTACTGCGAGCCCGCTGGCGTCAGTGACGGCACCTGCCCCCTGGTTGGCCTACCCATCAGCATCAAGGGACCACGCACTGACATCAGCGACACGACGACCTACGTCTACCATCAGACAGACCACAGCGATTGCAGGACCGCCCAGGCAGCATGCCGCTACCGCCTGGGCGACTTGTGGAAAGTCATCGATCCGTTGGGGCGGACCACCACGTTCCCCAGCTACGACAACGCGGGACGACGGCTGTCCTCCATCGACCCGAATGGTGTCGAGACGAGCTATGAGTATCATCCCCGCGGCTGGCTGACAGCCGAGAAGGTGCGCGGCCCCGACGACAGCACGGAACGTGACGACCGCATAACACGCACGACCTACCGACCAACCGGCCTGGTCGAGCGGATTACCCAGCCCGATGGCGACTATCTGACGTTCTCCTACGACGCAGCGCAGCGACTGGCACGTCTCACCGACAATAGCGGCGGCTTCATCGCGTACACCTTGGATGGTGCAGGCAACCGGATCGCGGAGGAGACCCGCGACCCAGCCCAGACAGTGCAACGCAGTCTGTCGCGCATCTATGACCTGAACGGGCGACTTGCGACCGTCGCCGATGCTTCCAGCAGCCCGACTGATTTCGGATACGACGACAGCGGCAACATCACGGCGGTGACGGATGCATTGGGTCGCACGGAGCGCCGTGAGTACGACGCCCAGAGTCGCCTCAGGCAGACCACCCAGGATGTCGACGGCATCGGCGCCGTGACCCGATACCTCTACAGCCCGTTGAATCGGCTAGTGCAGGTCACTGACCCAAAGGGGCTACACACACGCTACACCTACAACGCCTTGGGTGATCTGCTACAGCTGAGCAGCCCCGATACTGGCACTACCAATTACAGCTACGACAGCGCCGGGAATCGCGACGGTCTGACCGATTCGCGCGGGCAGACAATGTCCTACCGCTATGACGCGCTCAAACGGCTGACCCGGATTGCACCCGATGGTGCGCCTGCGCTGGACACGTCCTATCTCTATGATGCCGCGCCCAATGAGTGTGCAGCAGGCGAGACCTTTGCCTCTGGCTATCTGAGCCAGATCGTGGATGCCAGCGGCACGACGGGATACTGCTACGACCGCTTCGGCCAGATCGTACGCAAAGTCCAGGTAGTCGACGGCCATAGCTTTGCAGTTCGCTACGCCTACAGCTTGGGTGGAAAGGTCCAGGTCATCACCTACCCAGATGGCACCCTGGTCGATTACGTGCGTGATCCCGAGGGCCGCATCTCGGAGGTAGGCGTCACATCGCCCGGCGCCAGCCGCCAGGTGCTTCTGTCCGGTGTCACGTACTACCCATTCGGACCTGCGGCAGGCTGGAGCTACGGCAATGGTCGGGCCTTGGTCCGAGCCCATGACCGGAACTACCGCACCATTTCGCTGAGCGATGTCGACCGAGACGGCCTGGATGCAGGCTACGCCTACGACGCCATTGGTAACCTTACCGGCCTGCACACCGCTGGCCATGAACTTCCGGCGCTTGCCACGTTCGACTACGACGCCCTCAATCGTCTGGTTGCATTCCGGGATGGGGCAACAGGAACCGCGATCGAGCGCTATGGCTACGACGCCACGGGAAACCGGACCTCGTTCACCAACGCTGGAGGCATCGATGGTTACGCCTACCCGCCTGACAGCCGTCGCCTTCTCTCGGTAAAGGGGGCGTCCCGGAAGTACGACGCCGTTGGCAACACAGCCTCCATTGATGGCACGGATAGAGAGTTCGTCTTCGACCCGTTCAATAGATTGATACAGGTGAAGCAGAGCGGCCAGGCGATCCAACAGTACGCATACAACGGCCGTGGTGAGCGGGTGCGAAGCTACCTGGGGACCACCACCACGACCTACAGCGTCCACGATGAGAGCGGCCAGTGGCTGGGTGATTACGATGCCACGGGCATGCCGATCCAACAGGTGATATGGCTGGGCGACCTGCCCGTGGGTGTATTGGTTGGCACCGCAGCGTCTCCGAATCGCCTGCATTACATCGAGCCGGATCATCTTGGCGCACCACGTGCCGTCATCGAGGTTGCACGCAACGTTGCGGTCTGGTCGTGGGACAGCAGAAGCGAGGCATTTGGCAGCGATGCACCCAGCGACGATCCGGATGCAGACGGTACGCCGTTCACGTTCAACATGCGCTTCCCGGGACAGCGATACGACCCCTACAGCGGTCTTCACCACAACTACGCTCGAGAGTACGAACCCTCGACGGGCCGGTATCTGCAGAGCGACCCCGTTGGCCTGGCGGGAGGCATCAGCACTTACAGCTATGTTGAGTCCAATCCGCTGCTCTATACGGACAGCACGGGCCAGAGCAGGGATCAGGCTTGCATGGCGTCATGCACGGTGAGCGGAAGTGTCATCGGCGGCGGTATCGGCTACGCCGGCGGTGGCATTGCAGGTGGCGTCGGTGCTGGCGCCGGGTGCACCTTGTTTGCGCCCGGAGTGGGTACGGTTGCTTGCGGAGCCGGTGGCGCTGCCGCCGGCAGCAGCGCGGGAGGTGCAGCGGGCTCGGTCGTTGGCAGTTTCTATGGATATCTTACGGGCTTGGCAATCTGCCCGAGCGATGAAGACAATACTGACGAGTGCTACAGGCGCTACGATAATGAAGAGCTGTCGTGCCACAGGTGGAGAGGCTTGGGGCCGAGCAAAGACCCTGATCGCTGGTATCAGGCGTGCCTCACGCGGGCTGCAGATCGTCGCAATCTGTGCGTCGCCAACAAGGGCCAATCTGACCATGATCCGCCGCCATGGTCAGAAGACGACTTCCCCTAGGATGTTTCCGATGACAGAGAAAAAAGTAGAAACGGTCGAGACATACTATCCATCTGGAAAAATCCAGTCTCGCGGCACCATGGTCGACGGACGGTGGCATGGCGTTTTTCAACGCTGGTACGAAAGTGGTGCACCGTTTTCTGAGTTTGAATATAGGAGTGGGTTAAAGCACGGAGTGCTCCGAGAATGGTCAGAAGACGGGCTACTGCTTCTCTGCGCCACGCTTCAAGATGGCCAGCTTCACGGCCCATACAAGAGCTGGTGGGACTCAGGACTTGTTAAGGAAGAGGGAAATTTTCACTCGGGAAAAAGATTCGGAAGATACCACTGGTACAAAGTTGACGGGTCGCTCTGGAGGTCTTCTGACATCTCCGCGGATTAAGCTTTGGGGACTTCGCGATTGTTCGACTGGACTCGCCTACCGGCGCACTGCCAAAGCCAAATCAGAATATTCGTGAAGATTAAAATCACCGACAAAACAGGCGCCGAATATGTTCGTCGACAATAATGGCCAATCTGACGACGAGCCGCCCGTTTCTACAGATCTTGACCTCAGATAGGTGGTGCCCCATGAAAGATTCAAACCCGGAACTGGTCGAAACCTACTATCCCTCAGGAAAGATCAAGTCTCGTGGCACCCGCATGGATGGACAATGGGATGGACTCTGTCAACTCTGGTTCGAGAGTGGCGGACTGTTTACTCAGTCCGAGTACAGGGAAGGCGTGATGAACGGCTTGGTACAGGAATGGACACAGGATGGGGTGTTGACCTTGTCTGCCATTATCAGAAACGGGGATTACGACGGCCCCTACAAGAGTTGGTGGGACTCTGGCCTCCTCAAGGAGGAAGGCACTTACCGGCGCGGCAAGCGGGTCGGAAGATACACCTGGTACAGGGTCGACGGCTCTCTTTGGAGGTCGTGCGACTTGGCTGACGAATCCAGCCAGTAGCAGCGCCTGATGTGTAGGTCCGTCCCCGCACCCGGACGTGACCACGACCGCGGCGCCGGGCCACTGAGCCGTGGACTGCAGTCGCGCGAGGACAGCCCATGCCGGTGCCGCGTGCACCACCCTAGCCGTTACCATAGTGACTCCGTTTCCGCAGCTGCCTGCCGCCCTCCCGGCGCGTGCGCCTGCCCCGATTTCCGAGTCCCATGTCCAAAGACAAGTCCGCCGAACACACCCCGCTGATGAAGCAGTTCTTCGCAGCCAAGTCCGATTACCCGGACCTGCTGCTGTTCTTCCGCATGGGCGACTTCTACGAGCTGTTCTACGACGACGCTCGCAAGGCGGCGCGGCTGCTGGACATCACCCTGACCCAGCGCGGCAGCTCCGGCGGCGCGCCCATCCCGATGGCCGGCGTGCCGGTGCATGCCTACGAGGGCTACCTCGCCCGCCTGGTGGCGCTGGGTGAATCGGTGGCCATCTGTGAACAGATCGGCGATCCGGCCCTGGCCAAGGGCCTGGTCGAGCGCAAGGTCGTGCGCATCGTCACCCCCGGCACGGTCACCGACGAGGCGCTGCTGGACGAGCGCCGTGACACCCTGCTGATGGCCCTGTCGCGTACCAAACAGGGCTACGGCCTGGCTTGGGCCGACCTGGCCGGTGGCCGTTTCCTGGTCAACGAAGTGGAGACCGACGACGCGCTGGAAGCCGAACTGGCCCGCCTAGAGCCAGCCGAGCTGCTGGTGCCCGACGAAGAGAACTGGCCCGAGTTCCTGCGCCAGCGCACCGGCGTGCGCCGCCGTGCGCCGTGGCTGTTCGATGCGGACAGCGGCCGCCGCCAGCTGCTGGCCTTCTTCAAGCTGCACGACCTGAGCGGTTTCGGCATCGACGACAAACCGCGCGCCACGGCAGCCGCCGGCGCCCTGCTCGGCTATGTCGAAGAGACCCAGAAGCAGCGCCTGCCGCACCTGACCTCGATCGCGATGGAAACCGCCGGTGAAGCGATCGCGATGAACGCCGCGACCCGCCGCCATCTGGAACTGGATACGCGCGTGGACGGCGACACCCGCAACACGCTGCTGGGCGTGCTCGACAGCACGGTGACGCCGATGGGTGGCCGCCTGCTGCGCCGCTGGCTGCACCGCCCGCTGCGCCTGCGCGAGGTGCTGGTGCATCGCCACCACGCGGTGGAAACGCTGATCGACCGCGGCAGCGACGCCGACATCCGCGAGCAGTTCCGTCGCTTGGGCGATCTGGAACGCATCCTCACCCGCGTGGCGCTGCGCTCGGCGCGCCCGCGCGATTTCTCCACCCTGCGCGATGGCCTGGGCCTGCTGCCGGCCGTGCGCGAAGTGCTGGCACCGCTGGATTCGCCGCGCCTGCAGACCCTGCACGCCGCGCTGGGCGAGCACGACGAGTGCGCGCACCTGCTGGCCAGCGCCATCGCCGAGATGCCGCCGCTGAAGCTGAGCGACGGCGGCGTGCTGGCCGATGGCTTCGATGCCGAGCTGGATGAACTGCGCCGCCTGTCCACCCATGCCGACCAGTTCCTGGTCGACCTGGAACAGCGCGAACGCGAGAGCAGCGGCATCGCCACCCTCAAGGTGGGCTACAACCGCGTACACGGCTATTACATCGAAATCAGCAAGGGCCAGTCCGACCGCGCGCCGGTGCACTACACCCGCCGGCAGACGCTGACCAATGCCGAGCGCTACATCACCGAAGAACTGAAAGCGTTCGAGGACAAGGTGCTGTCCGCGCGCGACCGCTCGCTGTCGCGCGAGAAGTACCTGTACGAACAGCTGCTGGACACCCTCGGCGGACAGCTGGAACCTCTGAAGCAGTGCGCCGCCGCGCTGAGCGAACTGGACGTGCTGGCCGCCTTCGCCGAGCGCGCGCAGGCGCTGGACTGGGCGCGCCCGGAACTGCACACCGAGCCCTGCCTGAAGATCGAACGCGGTCGCCACCCGGTGGTCGAAGCCGTGCGCGAACAGCCGTTCGAGCCGAACGACCTGGACCTGCATCCGGACCGTCGCATGCTGGTCATCACCGGCCCGAACATGGGCGGTAAATCGACCTACATGCGGCAGAACGCGCTGATCGTGCTGCTGGCCCACATCGGCAGCTTCGTGCCGGCCAGCCGTGCGCTGATCGGTCCGATCAACCGCATCCTTACCCGCATCGGCGCCGGTGACGACCTGGCGCGCGGGCAGTCGACCTTCATGGTCGAAATGGCCGAGACCAGCTACATCCTGCACCACGCCACCGCGCATTCGCTGGTGCTGATGGACGAGATCGGCCGCGGCACGTCCACCTACGACGGCCTGGCCCTGGCCGATGCGGTGGCCCGCCACCTGGCCTACCAGAACCGCTGCTACACGCTGTTCGCCACCCACTACTTTGAACTGACCGCGTTGGCCGACGAGCAGCACGAAGGCGGACGCAGCGGCATCGCCAACGTGCACTTGGATGCCGTCGAGCACGGCGAAGCGCTGGTGTTCATGCATGCAGTGAAGGATGGCCCGGCCAACCGCAGCTTCGGCCTGCAGGTGGCCGCGCTGGCCGGCCTGCCGCGGGCGACCGTGGCCCAGGCCCGCCGTCGCCTGGCCGAGCTGGAACAGCGCGGTGGCGAAAGCCATGCCGCCGAGGTCTCGCCGCAGGCGCTGGATGCACCGCAGCAGTTCGGCCTGTTCAGCGCACCGGCCAGCAAGGCGCAGGAAGCGCTGGCCGCGATCGACCCGGATGAGCTGACCCCGAAGCAGGCGCTGGAAGCCCTGTACCGGTTGAAGACGCTGCTGTAACCGCGCCCGTTGGCAGGGCTGAGCTGAGCACGGGCTCGTCTCTACAACGGCGCCGTCACGCCCTGCATGTAGAGCCGAGCCCACGCTCGGCTGGTGCAAGTCCCGCAGCCGGGCATGGCCCGGCGCTACCGCTGCAGAGCCGAGCCGACGCTCGGCTGCCCTTCGCATTTCCGTCGTGTATCCGGCGTTATGCTCGGGCGGTCCTTCCTTCACAGAACGGAGACCGCCGTGAACACCGAATCCCTCGCCGCGTCCCTCTTCCAGCAGTTGCAGCAGGGGCAAGGCCTGCAGCAGGTGTCCCAGCAGCTCGGCCTGGACAGCAGCCAGACCACCCGGGCGGTGGGCAGCGCGCTGCCGCTGCTGCTGGGCGCGATGGGCCAGAACGCCAGTGAGCCGCAGGGCGCGCAGTCACTGCTCAATGCACTCCAGCGCGATCATCTTGGCGGCGGCAGCGGCGGCGGTTTCGACCTCGGCGGCATCCTCGGCGCGGTGATGGGCGGTGGCGGCAGTGGCGCGACCGACGGCGCCGGCATCCTCGGCCATGTGTTCGGCGGCCAGCAGCCGCAGGCGGCCGAACTGCTTGGCCAGAAGACCGGCCTGGACAGCGGCACCACCGGCAAGCTGCTGGCCATCCTCGCTCCCATTGTCATGTCGTTCCTGGCCCAGCGCTTCGCCCAGCAGGGCAATGCCGGCGAACTCAGCTCAGCCCTCGGCCAGGAAACCCAGCACGCCGGCGGCCTCGGCAGCCTGATCGGTGGCGCACTCGACCAGGACGGCGACGGCCAGTTCGGCGCCAGCGACCTGCTCAAGCTCGGTGCCGGCCTGCTCAAGCGCTGATTGCGCACAACGGTCCACGCCCTTCCCGCTGATAGGCCGCCACTATCACATCGGTTGAATCAATCGAATTTACCCATCAGGAGGGAGCGACCTATGGTGGTCAGGCCTCCCCCGATTCCACCTTTCGCCAGTCCACAGGTAGAGATTTATGAAAAGCGAAGCCAAGTGCCCGTTCAACCACGCCGTCGTCGGTGACGCGACGACCAACCGCGACTGGTGGCCTGACCAGCTGCGCGTGGACCTGCTCAACCAGCACTCCAGCCGCTCCAATCCGCTCGATGCGGGCTTCGATTACGCCACGGCCTTCAAGGGTCTGGACTACGCCGCGCTGAAGGCCGACCTGAAGGCGCTGATGACCGATTCGCAGGACTGGTGGCCGGCCGACTTCGGCCACTACGGCGGCCTGTTCGTACGCATGGCCTGGCACAGCGCCGGTACCTACCGCATTGGCGATGGCCGTGGCGGCGGCGGTCGCGGCCAGCAGCGCTTCGCCCCGCTCAACAGCTGGCCGGACAACGTCAGCCTGGACAAGGCGCGCCGCCTGCTGTGGCCGATCAAGCAGAAGTACGGCCAGGCCATCTCCTGGTCCGACCTGCTGATCCTGACCGGCAATGTCGCCCTTGAATCGATGGGCTTCAAGACGCTGGGCTTCGCCGGCGGCCGCCCCGATACCTGGGAACCGGACCAGGATGTGTACTGGGGCCGCGAGACCACCTGGCTGGGCGGCGACGTGCGCTACGCGCATGGCTCTGAAGGCGTGCAGGAAGACCACGGCGTGCTGGTGTCCGATGACGATGCCGACGGCGACGTGCACTCGCGCAAGCTGGAGAACCCTCTGGCCGCCGTGCAGATGGGCCTGATCTACGTGAATCCGGAAGGCCCGGACGGCAACCCCGACCCGGTGCTGGCCGCGCATGACATCCGCGACACCTTCGCCCGCATGGCGATGGACGACGAGGAAACCGTCGCCCTGATCGCCGGCGGCCACAGCTTCGGCAAAACGCACGGCGCCGGCCCGGCCGACAACGTCGGCAAGGAACCGGAAGCTGCCGGACTGGAAAACCAGGGCCTGGGCTGGGCCAACAGCTTTGGCAGCGGCAAGGGCGGTGACACCATCACCAGCGGCCTGGAAGTGACTTGGACACGCACCCCGGCGCAGTGGAGCCACGACTTCTTCGAGATCCTGTTCGGCAACGAATGGGAACTGACCAAGAGCCCGGCCGGTGCCCACCAGTGGGTGGCCAGGAACGCCGACGCGGTCATTCCCGACGCGCACGATCCGTCGAAGAAGCACCGCCCTACCATGCTGACCACCGACCTGGCGCTTTGCATGGACCCGGCCTACGAAAAGGTCTCGCGCAAGTTCCTCGAGAATCCGCAGGCCTTCGCCGATGCCTTCGCCCGCGCCTGGTTCAAGCTGACCCACCGCGACATGGGCCCGCGCGCGCGCTACCTGGGCCCGGAAATCCCGGCCGAGGAATTCATCTGGCAGGATCCGGTGCCGGAAGCGAAGCATCCGCTGATCGACGCCAAGGACATCGCCGCGCTGAAGCAGAAGATCGCCGCAACCGGCCTCAGTGTCGCCGAGCTGGTGTCCACCGCGTGGGCCTCGGCCTCGACCTTCCGTGGCTCGGACAAGCGTGGCGGTGCCAATGGCGCACGCGTCCGCCTGGCCCCGCAGAAGGACTGGGCGGTGAACCAGCCGCAGCAGCTGGCCAAGGTGCTGGCCGCGCTGGAAAAGGTGCAGGCCGAGTTCAATGGCGGCGGCAGCAAGCAGGTGTCGCTGGCCGATCTGATCGTGCTGGCCGGTGGCGTGGGTGTCGAACAGGCCGCCAAGGCCGGTGGCCATGAGGTGAGCGTACCGTTCACCCCGGGCCGCACCGATGCCAGCCAGGAACAGACCGACGTCGAATCGTTTGCGGTGCTGGAACCGGCGGCGGATGGTTTCCGCAATTATCTCAAGGGCGCCTACAGCGTGCCGGGCGAGGCGTTGCTGATCGACAAGGCGCAGCTGCTGACCCTGAGCGCACCGGAGATGACCGCCCTGGTCGGTGGCCTGCGTGTGCTCGGCGCCAATGCCGACGGCGGCAAGCACGGCGTGTTCACCACGCGCCCCGGCACGTTGAGCAACGACTTCTTCGTCAACCTGCTGGACATGGGCACGCAGTGGAAGGCCACCGGCCGCGAGAGCTATGAGGGCCGCGCCCGCGGCGAAGGCAGCGCACGCTGGACCGGCACCCGCGCCGATCTGGTATTCGGTTCCAACGCCGTGCTGCGCGCCCTGGCCGAGGTCTATGCCAGCGCCGATGGCGAGAAGAAGTTCGTGCAGGATTTCATCGCCGCCTGGACGCGGGTGATGGAACTGGACCGCTACGACCTGCACGGTTGAGGTGATCCGGGTGGTCGCCGGGCATGGCCCGGCGACCATGACCCGGTAGATGCCAACCTTGGTTGGCATGCACAGATCCGCCCACCAAGGTGGGCGACTACCAGAGCAATCCCACGGTAGATGCCAACCTTGGTTGGCATGCACAGATCCGCCCACCAAGGTGGGCGACTACCAGAGCAATCCCACGGTAGATGCCAACCTTGGTTGGCACGCGGAGCAGCCGCGGCGGTTTCAACGCGCCCCGTCCTGCAACCGCTGCAGAATCGGCGCAAACAGCGGCGCCTGCATCGACCGTGGCGGCTGTACCGTTTCGCCCTTCTCCACCGCCTGCCAGTACGACCACGGCAGCGCCTTGTCGCCCAGCTCGTAATCCATTCCGTCCCAGCCATCCTCACGGAAGGCATAGAACGCCCAGTGCACCTGCTGCTGCTCGGCCACCGCCAGCACATCGCGCAGGTAGGCCGCGCAATCCGGCCAGCGCCGCATGCAGCCGAACTCGCCGATCACCATCCGGTTGGCGCCGATGCCATGGGTCTTCGCCCAGTGCATCGGCTGCTGCAGGTAACTGCGCACGCGCGACGCATCCCAGCGCTGTTTCCCGGCACCGAACGGTACCGTGGCCGGGTAGCGGTACGGCGTGGCGCGCTTCTGGTTGGGTGCACTGGTCGCCGCGTACGGCTCGTACATGTGCACGCTGTACAGCAGCTTCGTATCGTCCAGCGGCGCGGGCCAGTAATCGAATGCATCAGCCGCCGCATACCAGCCAGCATCCAGCATCAACGGCATGTCCGTGTCCACCGCGCGCACGCTGGCGATCAGCCCGCGGTACAGCACGCGCAGATCACGCGGCCCGTCTTCCACGCTGGCATACCACTGCTGCATCACCGCGCGCGACGCATGCTCGGCCAGCGCAGTGCCGTACTCGGGCGCCGGTTCGTTGATCAGGTTGTAGGCAGCCAAAGCAGGGTGGCCCTTCAGCGCTGTGGCCACATCGTGCCAGAAGCGCTGCGCCGGCAGGTGGTTGTCCATCGACTGCCACAGACGCTGGTCGACCACGTCATTGTTCTTCTGCTTCCAGCGCAGCAGGGGCAGCGACAGCGGCACCAGCACCACCTTCAGGCCCGAGGCATTTGCGTCATCCAGCGCACGGAGCAGGGTCGCCACGTCGGCGGGCACCAGCCCCTGATAGTGATCGGCATCGCCCATCAGGAAGTCGCGGCCGCCGGCACTTTTCCACTTGTCCGGGCTCAGCCGCACCCAAGTTGCGCCGGTGTCACGCAGCGCCTGGAAGTAGGCACGGTCAGGCGGATTCTCGTTGAAGCTGTTGCCACCGCGCTGCGGCGTGTTCCAGAAGGTGATGTCGGCGGCAAACGCCGGGGCGGCGGTGGCGAGGGCCAGGCACAGCAGGCTGCGGCGGAGGAACATGAGGGTCTTCCGTGAAGAGGAAGATCCAACGTGCGGGGTGAAAACCGAATGCTGGCTGACTGCCCGCGAGACAGCGCACGCCGCGCCGCCATGAACCGGTAGATGCAAACCTTGGTTGGCATGCGGCGCGCGACGCCCACCAAGGTGGGCGACTACGGTCAAAGCGCGTCCAGATCACCCAACGCGCGGATCAACCGACGCGCGCGCTTGTCCGGCTTGTGCTCCGGTGGCTGGAATCCATCGCGGGCGGCGATGCGCAGCGCACGCTGCTCGGCACGGCGCGCCTTGGAGGCTTCGCTTTCGGCATACAACTGCTGCGCCACCGGCGCCGGACCGCGCTGGTCGCTGATGCCCAGCACCTGCAGCTCGAAATGCTCCTCGCCGCGGTCCACCTGCAAGTGCTCGCCCACGCGCACCGCGCGCGAGGATTTCGGACGCTGACCAGCCACGGCCACCTTGCCGGTTTCAATGGCCTGCTTGGCCAGGCTGCGGGTCTTGTAGAAACGGGCCGCCCACAACCAGACATCCAGGCGGACACTGGGCGACAGCGGGGAAAGCTCGGACATCGGCAGGTACTACTCCGTGCGCTTGTTCAGGGGTCGCGGGTTGCTGGGATCGGTGCGGCAGCCACTGCCCCCCATCAACGTCGGCGTGCCCGCCAGGTCCTGGCGCTGGTTGCCGACCAAGCACTCAGCGCGGTCGGCGGGCCGCACCTGGGCATCACCCAGCCGGTCACCCGTCGAACATGCGGCCAGCGCGGCCACGATCAAGGCCCCCACGCTGTACCGCGCCATCTGTCGTCGTTGATCCATTGCCACACCCCGCAGACGGGCCTGGTGCTAGTGTGCGCCTCCCGGAAATCGATCACCAGCCCATGGCCAAAGCGCCGCTTGACCTCACCTCCGGCCCCATCGGCCGCAATCTGCTGCTGTTCGCGCTGCCGATCCTGGCGGGCAACATCGCCCAGTCGCTGAACGGTTCGGTGAATGCGGTGTGGGTGGGGCGCTTCCTCGGCGAGGCGGCGCTGACCGCCACGGCCAACGCCAACAACATCATGTTCTTCCTGATCGGTTCGGTGTTCGGCTTCGGCATGGCCTCGACCATTCTGATCGGCCAGGCCATCGGTGCGCGCGACATCGCCCAGGCGCGGCGCGTGGTCGGTACCAGCGCCACCTTCTTCATCGGCCTGTCGGTGATCATCGCCATCGCCGGCTGGTTCCTGGCCCAACCGCTGCTGGCGGCGATGGGCACGCCGGCGGCTTCGCTGCCACTGGCCGAGGCCTACCTGCGCATCATCTTCCTGGCCATGCCCACGCTCTACGCGTTCGCCTTCCTCAGCGCCGCACTGCGCGGTGCCGGTGATTCGCGCACGCCGTTCCGCTTCCTGCTGGTGTCGGTGCTGCTGGACATCGCACTGAACCCGGTGCTGATCTTCGGCCTCGGCCCGCTCCCGGCACTGGGCATCGCCGGCTCGGCGTGGGCCACGCTGGTGTCGCAGACGCTGTCGCTGACCGGCCTGCTGCTGTACATGCGGCGCAAGCGGCACACGCTGTGGCTGGGTCGTGCCGACATGCACCTGTTCAAGCTCGACCTGACCATCCTGCGTGCGCTGGTGGTCAAGGGCGTGCCGATGGGCCTGCAGATGGTGCTGATCTCGCTGTCGGTCATCCTGCTGATGACCATGGTCAACCAGTACGGCACGGCCACTGGCGCCGCCTACGGCGCGTCGCTGCAGCTGTGGAACTACGTGCAGATGCCGGCAATGGCGATCGGTGCGGCGTGTTCGTCGATGGCCGCGCAGAACGTAGGCGCGCAGCGCTGGGACCGCGTCCGCGGCACCGCGCGCAAGGGCATCCTGATCAACTTCCTGCTGACCGGTGCGCTGATCCTGCCGCTGGTGCTGCTGGACCAGTATTCGCTGGCGCTGTTCCTGCCGCAGGGCAGCGAGTCACTGCAGATCGCCCGCCACCTCAACCACATCGTGATCGGATCGTTCCTGTTCTTCGGTGTCAGCTTCGTCATTTCCGGCGTGGTGCGCTCGACCGGCGCGGTCATTCCGCCGCTGCTGATCCTGGCCGCCTCGCTGTGGGGCGTGCGCGTGCCCTTCGCCGAGTTCCTGCAGCCCTACTGGGGCGCAGATGCGATCTGGTGGAGCTTCCCCGCCGGCTCGCTGGTGTCGATGCTGCTGTCGCTGGCGTATTACCGCTGGGGTGGCTGGCGCAAGGCGAAGATGATCACCCCGCCGCCGGCAGAACACCTGGCCACGCCGTCGGAAATTCCGGCGTGCCCGCCGTCACCGGTGGCGGACCCGGATGCCGTGACCCGGTAGCGCCGGGCCATGCCCGGCGAGCGCAGCGGCTGCCAGACATCCGCCGGGCATGGCCCCGCGCTACCGATTCTCCATAGCGCCGTCGTGGTTGGCGGGCCTTGCGCAGCGCGCCGTGGCCGCAGGTCAGGGGCGTGGCGCAGCCGGCAGGTCGCGCCACAACGGCAGACCGCGGCGCAGGCGCATGACCCGCATCACGACCGCCATCAGCAGACCGAACAGTGCGCCGGCGAAGAGCGCGCTGAACACCGCGATTGCAAAAGGCAGGTTGGTGTTACGCCAGACCAGCAGCCACATCAGAACGCCCCAGCCCAGCGCGAACCAGACACCCATCAGCAGCGCGTTGGAGGCCACGCTGGCCAGGATCGGCGGCGGCGCGTTGATGCCCATGCGCCACAGCAGGCGATGCAGTGGCGGTGCTGAGTGTCGGCGCTGCACGCCCGCGGCGTCGAGATGGCGCAGGGCGGCCTGCACCTTGGGCGGGTAACGCTGTTCAACGGTCTTCATGCCGCGAACATAGCGTTGGCCGACGCACAAACGCAAACGGCCGCCCGAAGGCGGCCGTCGCGGCAACAACCGAAGTTGTTTATCAGGCCTTTTCGGCCAGACGTGCAGCCTTGGCGGCGGCAGCGGCAGCCAGATCTTCCTTGATGCGGGCAGCCTTGCCTTCCAGGCCACGCAGGTAGTACAGCTTGCCGGCGCGGACCTTACCACGACGCTTCACTTCGACCGAGTCGATGATGGCGCTGTGGGTCTGGAAGACGCGCTCGACGCCGTAGCCGTGCGAAATCTTGCGGACGGTGAACGAGGAGTTCAGGCCGCCGTTCTTGGTCGCGATGACAACGCCTTCATAGGCCTGCACGCGCTCGCGGGTACCTTCCTTCACCTTCACGTTGACGACAACGGTGTCGCCCTGGCTGAACTTCGGCAGTTCGCGGGTGATCTGGGCGGATTCGAATTCCGCGACGATGGACTTGTTCAGCTTGCTCATGGGTTACACCGATTCTTGTTCGGGTGGGCGTGTCGTGTCGACAACGTAGGCTCATGCAGTCACGGAACTGTGCTGCACGTTTGTTGTGGGTACTGCGCGCGCCAGCCGGGGCTGGCGGGAATTGGCCATGATAGCCGAGAAAGCCAGCCCTGCGCTAGGGGCTGGCCTTCTGTTTGCGGGCCTGGCGGCCCTGGTCCAGCAATTTGCGGTCGGCCTTGCCCAGCGCCTGTTCATCCAGCAGGTCCGGGCGCCGCTCGGCGGTCCGCAGCAGCGACTGCTGGCGGCGCCAGGCGGCGATGGCCGCGTGGTTGCCCGAGCGCAGCACGTCCGGCACGTCACCCAGAGGGTGCTGGGCCGGCTGGCTGTAATGCGGGCAGTCGAGCAGACCGAGTTCACCTTCGAAGCTGTCCTGTGCCGCCGATTCGGCGTCGTTCAGGGCACCTTCCTGCAGGCGTGCCACGGCATCGATGATGACCGCCGCGCCCAGTTCACCACCGGACAGCACGTAATCGCCGAGGGAAATCTCCTCGTCGACATTGGCCTCCAGGAAGCGTTCGTCGATGCCCTCGTAACGGCCGCAGAGCAGGACCATGCGCGGCAATGCCGCCAGTTCCCGCACCTTGGCCTGGGTCAACGGCGCGCCCTGCGGGCTGAGATGGACCACCCGCGCCGGGGTCGGATCCGCATCCCGGATCGCCTGCAGGCAGGCCTGCAGCGGTTCGATCAGCATCACCATGCCCGGGCCACCGCCGAACGGACGGTCGTCCACCCGGCGGTAGTTGCCTTCGGCGAAATCACGGGGATTCCAGCCGTACAGGCTGAAAAGACCCTTCTCCTGCGCGCGCCCGACCACGCCCAGCCCAGCGGACTGGGCGAGGAACTCGGGGAACAGGGTGATGACGTCGAACCGCATGCTCACACTCAGAACTCGGGATCCCAGTCGACCACGACCAGGTTGGCCTCGAAGTCGACCGACTTGACGAAGTCCGGCTGCACGAACGGAATCATCCGCTCGCGATCGCCACGGACCACGACCACATCGTTGGCGCCGGTGCTGAACAGGTGCGAGACCTGGCCCAAGGCAACGCCCTCGGTGGTCTTCACATCCAGGCCTTCCAGGTCGACCCAGTAATACTCGTCGGGCTTCGGCGGCGGCAGCGCGCTACGGGCCACGTAGACCTCGGTGCCGTGCATGGCTTCGACGACATCACGGTCCTCGACGCCAGGGAACCGGGCGACCAGGTGCTTGCCGCTGTCACGGCCACGAGCGCCTTCAAGCGTCGATTCCTGCCCGTTGGGGCTGCGCAGGATCCACGGCTGGTAACGGAAAATGGCGGAACGAGGCTCGGTCCAGGACTCGAGCTTGATTTCGCCGCGCACACCAAAAGCGCCGACAACCCTGCCCAGCAGGATGCGGCGCTCGATATCTTTCATCTTCGTCAACCGAGAGGGCCACGCCGAAGCGTGGCCCTTCAGACTCAGGCCGCAGCGGCCTGGGACTTGGCCGCTTCCTTGATCAGGTTGCGGACCTTTTCGGTCGGCTGGGCGCCGTTCTTGACCCAATGGTCAACGCGGGCCAGGTCCAGCTCGATGCGCTTCTCGCCGCCCTGGGCGACCGGGTTGTAGAAACCAACGCGCTCGATGTTGCGGCCGTCGCGCGCGCTGCGCACGTCGGTCACGATGATGTGGTAGAACGGACGCTTCTTGGCGCCGCCGCGGGTCAGTCGAATCTTGACCATGGTGTTTTTCCTATTGCCCAGTCGCCAGGATGGCGAGGTAAGCGGACGATTATAGCGGCAGAGCGCGGCCGAGCCAAGCCCATGGGTGGCCATCCTTCACGGTAGCGCCAGGCCATGCCCGGCGGGCGGTACCCGGCCCCTGCGCTCACGGGGCATGGCCCCGCGCTACCGCCAGGTCCGGTCGTTCCGAATCTCATCCCACGTCACCCCCGCCAGCACCGCCCTGCCCTGCCCTGTTCAGCCAACGCCATGGTCCGCCTTCACGGTAGCGCCGGGCCATGCCCGGCGGGCGGGATCCGGCCGCTGCGCTCGCGGGGCATGGCCCCGCGCTACCGCCAGGTCGGGTCTTTCCGAATCTCATCCCACGGCACGCCCGCCAGCACCGCCCTGCCCTGTTCAGCCAAGGCCTGCGACCCCGGCAGCACCTGCCCGTCGATGGCCTCCAGCGCCCACAGGCCACTGGCATTGCAGGCGAAGGCCGCCTTCACACCGGCCAGATCAGCCAGCCGCAGCGGCTGCGTGGCCTGCGCGCCCGGCCAGTGCCGCTGCAGCAGCGCCTCGGCGGTCCCGCGCAGGGCCGGTGCCTGCGGCCAGATCAGCCGTTCGCCATCGTGCAGTGCCAGGTTCCAGGTGCTGCCCTCGCTGATCCCGCCCGTGGCCGATACGAACAGCACATCGTCAAAGCCCGCCGCCATCGCCGCGCGACGCTCGGCAAACAGGCCAAACGTGCCCACGTGCTTGATCTGCGGCAGTTCGCGCTGCCAGACCACACTGCGCACGCGCTTCGGTGCGGTCAGCGCCACCGGTGCCGACACCGCCACCAGCACATCCACCGGCACGGCAACCAGCGGATTGCGGAAATCGAAGTGGCGCGAATAGACCGTCACCCGCAGCGAGGCATCGCCCTGCCCTGCCTGCTGCAGCGCCTGCGTCATCCAGCTCTGCACCCGCGCGATATCCAGCTCGCTGCCGAACAGTTCGCGCGTGGCCTGCGACAACCGCGCCAGATGCAGATCCAGCCCCTGCACGGCATGCCCACGCACCTGCATCGAGGTGAAGTGGCCATAGTTGACCAGGGCCGGCAGTAGATCCTCCACCTGTACCGGCCGGCCATTGCAGGACACCGTCATCGCAGCAGCGCCTGCGCCTGTTGCCACATGTCGCGCAGCACGTCGGCGGCGGGTGCTGCCGGTGCCATCCACGCCGATTGCCCGGCCCAGGCCTGCATCGCGGCCAGGCGGTTTTCCTGCGCCGCCTGCTTGCGCATCGGCGCGGTCAGGCCGCGCTGCACCGGGTACGGGCGCGGCGCCGGGGCACCGTCCGCGGCAGCGGCGCGCACATAGGTCGTGGCCAGGCCACGACCCAGGCGGCCACTGAAGGCGCGGGTCGGCCAGGTGTCTTCGGGTTCGGCGGCGGCCAGGCCATCGGCCCAGGCCGAAGCGATCGCCGCTTCCGGCGTGCGCAGGAAGCCGGTGCCGGTCTGCACCGCGCTGGCGCCCAGCGTGAGCGCCGCCGCGATGCCACGACCATCGGCGATGCCACCGGCAGCGATCACCGGAATCTGCAGGTGATCAGCCAGGCGCGGAAGCAGCGCGAACAGGCCCACCAGCTGGCGCTCGGCCAGGCCGGGGTCGAACGCACCGCGATGGCCACCGGCTTCGGCGCCCTGCGCCACCACCGCATCGGCGCCGGCGTCCTGCGCAGCGCGCGCTTCAGCCAGCGTGGTCGCGCAGGCGATCCAGGCGATGCCGGCGTCCTTCAACTGCTGCACGTGGCGCGGCGACAGCACGCCCATGATGGTCGAGGCCACCGCCGGGCGCGCAGCCAACAAGGCAGCGAACTGTTCGTCGAAATCAGCCGGGGTGGCATCGGCGGCACTGGCGGGCACGTCCGGGCCCCATTGGGCGAGGAAGGCGCGGCTGCTAGCTTCGGCGGTGACATCGCGAACGGGCGCCGGATCCGGCAGCCACAGGTTCACCTGCGCCGGGCCAGCGGAAGCAGCGCGGAAATCATCCATCCAGCGGCCGATGTCTGCGGCCGGCGACAGCACCGCGCCCATTGCGCCCATGCTGCCGGCATTGGCCAGCGCAGCCGACAGCGACACCGGGCAGGCACCAGCCATCGGTGCCAGCAGGATCGGAACGGAAACACCGAAGCGCTGGCAGAACGCCTCGGCGCGGGCAGTGACAGCGGACATCAGCGGGGCGGCCTATCGTTTCGGACGGGCCCCCATGGTGCGCGCAGGAGAGGGGTAGCGTCGAGGGTGGGGGGCACGGGCCCCCCCCCCCCAAAAGCACAAGCCACCACAACACACCCCCCCC
>NZ_VYKI01000017.1:75714-95971 GCF_008710035.1 Stenotrophomonas cyclobalanopsidis
CCTGGGTGCGCGCTGTTGGGGGTCCGCGTCTTGTTTGCCCGAGTGGCCCCCCAGCAGCAGTCGAGCAAGCTCGACGCTACGCAGGCCGCGCCGACCACGGCGCATGCCCGCGGCGCTGCACATCAACGGAACGGCATGCCGCGGCCGCCCATGGCGCCCATCATGCCCTTCATGCTGCGCATCATGCCCTTCATGCCGCCGCCAGCCATCTTGCTCATCATCTTTTCCATCTGCATGTACTGCTTCATGAGCTTGTTGACGTCGGCCGGGGTCACGCCCGAGCCCTTGGCGATGCGCGCGCGGCGCGAGCCATTGAGCAGGTTCGGGTTGCGCCGTTCCTTCTTGGTCATCGAGCTGATGATGGCGATCATGCGCGGCACTTCCTTGCCCTGGCTGACCTGCTGCTTCAAGTGATCGGGGATGTTGCCCAGGCCCGGCAGTTTGTCCATCAGGCTGCCGATGCCGCCCATGTTCTGCATCTGCTCCAGCTGGTCGCGCATGTCGTTGAGGTCGAACTTCTTGCCCTTGGCGACCTTCTCGGCCAGCTTGGCGGCCTTGTCCTTGTCGACCTGCTGCTCGACCTGCTCCACCAGCGACAGCACGTCGCCCATGTCGAGGATGCGGCTGGCGATACGGTCCGGGTGGAATACGTCCAGGCCTTCCGGCTTTTCGCTGACACCGACGAACTTGATCGGCTTGCCGGTGATGTAGCGCACGCTCAGCGCGGCACCGCCACGGGCGTCACCGTCGGTCTTGGTCAGCACCACGCCGGTCAGCGGCAGCGCATCGCCGAAGGCCTTGGCGGTGTTGGCCGCGTCCTGGCCGGTCATGGCGTCGACCACGAACAGGGTTTCCGCCGGGTTGACCGCCGCATGCAAGGCCTTGATCTCGGCCATCATCGCTTCGTCGATGGCCAGGCGGCCGGCGGTATCGACCAGCAGCACATCCACGAACGACTTGCGCGCATCGTCGATGGCGGCGCGGACAATGGCTTCCGGCTTCTGATCGGCGCTGGACGGGAAGAACAGCACACCGACCTGCTCGGCCAGGGTCTTCAGCTGCTCGATCGCGGCCGGACGGTAGACGTCGGCCGACACCACCATCACCTTCTTCTTGCGCTTTTCCTTCAGGTGCTTGGCCAGCTTGCCCACGGTGGTGGTCTTGCCGGCGCCCTGCAGGCCTGCCATCAGGATGATGGCCGGGGCGGGAACATTGAGGTTCAGGTCGCTGGCTTCGGCGCCCATCACCGCGGTCAGCTCGTCGCGCACGACCTTGATGAGGGCCTGGCCCGGGGTCAGCGACTTCAGCACTTCCTGGCCGACTGCGCGCACCTTGATGCGCTCGATCAGGGCCTGCACCACCGGCAGCGCGACGTCGGCCTCAAGCAGCGCGATGCGCACTTCGCGGGTCGCCTCGCGGATGTTCTCCTCGGTCAGGCGGCCGCGGCCACGCAGGCGCTCGATGGTGCCGGAAAGGCGCTGGGTCAGGGACTCGAACATGCGGCGCAACCTGTCTGAAAGCGGGGGACAATAAGGCCGACAGTATAACGGGTCCGCCCGCCTTCCCGGGCTGCGACCACCGGGCCGTCGCCAGCATCACGGGGGTATGCGAAACTGCGACGATGCCAATCGTTCTCATCGCCGCCCTGCTCTACCTGGCCGCCAGCGCCCTGCTGGTGCGTGCGCTTGGCCGCGATGAGGCCGTCGGTTCGCCCACCTGGCTGTGGCCAGCGCTGCCGGCCATGGTGCTGCACGCTGGTTATCACGTGCTGGTGGCGCTGCGAACCAGTGGCGGGCCGGACATGCACTTCTTTGCTGCGCTGTCGCTGGTCGGCCTGGGCATGGCCTGGCTGACCTCGCTGGTCGGCGCGCGCGGGCGCATGTCGGCACTGGGCGTGGTGGTGTTTCCGCTGGCCGCGCTGCTGCTGGCGGTCTACCACGGCTACGGCCACGAACCGAGCAGGGTGCTGGGCTGGCGCCTGGCCAGCCACGCCTGGCTGGCCCTGCTGGCCTACGCCACGCTGAGCATCGCCGCCCTGCTGGCGATCATGCTGTGGCTGCAGGAACGGGCGCTGCGCCGCCGCGAGTTCCGCCCGTGGCTGCGTGCGCTGCCGCCGTTGGCCGATCTGGAGGCGCTGCTGTTCCGGGTCATCACCGTGGGCTTCGCCCTGCTCACCCTGACCCTGGTCACCGGCGTGCTGTTCGTCGATGACCTGCTGGCGCAGAAGCTGGTGCACAAGACCGTGCTCAGCGTGCTGTCGTGGATCGTGTTCGGCGTGCTGCTGATCGGCCGCCGCCGCTATGGCTGGCGCGGGGTGAAGGCGGTGCACTGGACGCTGTCGGCGATGCTGTTGCTGCTGCTGGCGTTCTTCGGCAGCCAGTTCGTGATCGAGCTGGTGTTCGGGCATACACGGTAAAGGCGTGCCGACCAACGGTCGGCACGCACCTCAGGGTACGGGACAGGTGTGTAGAGCCGAGCCCATGCTCGGCTGCTTTGCCACATGAGCCGAGCATGGGCTCGGCTCTACAACAATCCGCGCGATGCGTGCCGCTGCATGGCGCCGTCGGCGTGAACGAGTAAAGGCGTGCCGACCAACGGTCGGCAACCACCTCAGGGCACGGGACAGGTGTGTAGAGCCGAGCCCATGCTCGGCTGCTTCGCCGCGTGAGCCGAGCGCAGGCTCGGCTCTACAACAATCCGCGCGATGCGTGCCGACCCCCGGTCGGCGCCCACCGGGGACCGGTAGCGCCGGGCCCTGCCCGGCGAGCGCGCAGCGCGGTAGAGCCTACAGGCCGTAGCGCTCGATCACATCCAGATGCGGCTGGCGTTCCTGGTCACAGGCTTCGGCCAGGCGCAGCCAGCACATCGGATGCGGCCAGCCGGCGGTGGCCTGCTGCAGGTGGCGGTGCAGCGCGAGCGGCGCATGCCCCTGCGGCTGGGCCACGGTGAACAGCAGGCCCGGCAGCGTGCCCTGGTCCGCATCCGGGTCGGTCACGGTGTAATCCGGGCGGCTGTGCACCCACACCTGCCAGCCCTGCGCTTCGGCACCTTCCACGAACGCGTTCCAGGCCTCCTCGCCCGGGTGCGCGCCGTCGATCAGCCAGCTGCGCTCGAAGCCACCACGTTCCAGCACATGCACCTGCGCATAGGTCGGAATGAAGTGCTGGCGCTGATCTTCCTCTTCCGGTGCCGGGTGCACCAGCGCGGCATCGAACACCACCCAGTCACCCACCTGCTGGGCACGGTTGGCCGGCGCGTTCTCGACGATGCGCGCGGTCACCGGGCCGGTCCGGCGCGCGTAGTACTCCATCGGCTCGCCCTGTTCCAGGCTGCGGATGATCACCCAGCCCCACGGCTCTTCGACCACGCCGTCCTGGCTGGTCAGCTCCATGCCGATGGCGGCGGCCGAGCGGCGCACCGCGTCCCAGTCGCGCGCGGCACTGGCGGCGCTCATGTGGTCCCAGTGCGCGGCATTGGGATCTTCCAGCGTTTCCACCAGCTGCGCGTAGCAGGCCTGCGCATCGCTGAAGCGGCCGGTTTCCATGTACATGCGCGCCAGCGTGCCACGTGCGCCGTGCGACCCCGGCGACAGCGCCAGCAGCGCCTGCGCGGCCTGCTCCAGCGCCGGCCAGTCGGACACGCGGCGTGCGCGCTGCACCTCGCACCAGTGCGCGAACACCGGCACGCTGCCGCGATAGGTATCGGCCAGGCGTCGCAGGCCATCATCATCGCCCTGCTCGGTCAGCCAGCGCATCAGCGTGTAGGCAGCGGCGCCGTCCTCCTGGGCGTGCGCACGCACGAACTCCCACAGCAGCGCGCGCGCTTCGGTCTGCGCGCCACAGGCGTTCAGCGCCGATGCGGCCACCTCGGCCAACGCCTCGTCATCGGGGCACTGCGCGTGCGCCTGCAGCAGCCACTGTGCCTCGCGCTCGGGGTCGCGCGACTGCTGCTGTTCGCCGCGCGCTTCCAGCCACGCCAGCAGTTCGGCGGCCGACACCGGCAGCGATTCAACTTCGGGTAGTGCGTCGATGCGGGCCGCCAGGCCGGCCACCAACGCGCCGGCACCGCGGTCCTGGCGCAGCTGTGCCAGGTGCGTGCGGGCCAGGCCGAGCTGGCGCTGCGCCACCCAGCGCGCGCCGCGCTGCAGGGCCAGTTCCAGGCTCAGCGCAGCCAGCTCGATCACCAGGCGGTGGGCACCGACGCTGGCGAAGTGCTCGATGATGGTGTTGAAGCGCGTGCCCAGGTCCCAGGTGTTGCGGGCCGGGTCGCGGCTGCACAGCAGCGCCACCGTGTTGGCCCACAGGCGCCAGGTGTTCGGGGTCAGCTCGCTCCACGGCACCAGCTGCTGCAGCGCCTCTTCGTCGCGGCCCAGCTGGGCCAGCGCCCAGGCGCGCGACAGGCGGCGCGGCACCGTGCAGTTGGCCGGTTCGTACTCGCCGGCTGCGGCCACTTCGGCTTCGCGCTGCTCGATCAGCACCATCGCCTCGTCGGCACGGCCGCTGGCCAGCCGGATCTTGATCTGCATTTCCGGGAAGCTGTCGAACACTTCCTTGCCACGCGCTTCCACCGCATCGGCCTGCGCCTTCAGGTAATCCAGCGCGTCCTGCGCGCGGCCGTCATCGAGCAGCGCATCGGCCTTCTCGCAGCTCAGGCACTGGAAGCAGGCCCAGGTCGGATCGATGCGCGCCAGCGTTTCGTCGCAGACTTCGATGCGCTCGGGCACCCAACCCGGGCCGTCGATGTTGCCGTAGCAGGCGGCCAGATCCTGGGTCACGCAGATCGACTGCGGGCATTCCAAGGTGTCCTCGCGGTGCGCGCGCTCGAACAGCGAGACCGCCTCGCCGAGCGCGCTCTCGCCTTCGACGCGGTTCCCCACGCGGTTGCGCAGCGCCCAGTGGCCGACGTAGACGTCGACCCAGGGGTTGTCCAGCGCCTTGCCCAGCGCACGCGCCTCGGGCAGCAGCGCATCGACGCGGTCGATCTGCAGTTCACTGACTTCGTCGGCAAGGCGGGTCAGCAGGTGCGCGTTCTGCGCCTGGCCGGCCTGGCGCAGGTCTTCCTGCAGCTTTTCGACCCAGTTCCAGATATCCATCGGGGTTGGTGCTCCTGTCTAGCGTGAGGCTGGATGAGAGAAAGTGTGTGCGGTGCTCAGCGCAGCATCTGCTGCAGAGCACCGGCGATATCACTGAAGGCGCCGTTGAGGTCCGGGCCGGGCGTCGCCGCGCCGCGGGCCAGCGGGCGGCCCTGCGCAGAGACGATGATCTTCAGCGAGCGCAGCAGGCGCGCGGCCGCCGGTGCCTGCGGATGCCCCTCGCGCTGCGCCTGCAGCAGGGCCTGCACGGCCGGGTTGTCCAGATTGATGTACAGCCGCGACGGTGCGCGCGCCTCGATGCGGGCAGTGAACTGGCGGGCCAGTCGCAGCGCGGCCATCGACACGCGTTTGTCGTTCTCGTCGTCTTCCAGGCGCTGCTTCAGCTCGGCCTCGCGGTCGGGCACCACCACCACCGGCAGCGCCTCGGGGCTGAAGCGCGCCGGCAGCAGCTGCTCGCCATCACCGAGGTGCTCGCCCAGCCACGCCAGCTGCGCCGCATCCAGGCTGTCATCGGTGCGGAACAGCGCGCGATTGCCCTGCTCGGTGCCGAGCTCCACCAGGCGCAGGCCCTTGGCCTGGGTCCAGCGGCGCAGGAACGGCACCACCGCGTAGCGATGGCCGTGCGCGACCGGCACGCCCATCGCGCGGAACAGCATTTCTTCGAAGCCGCCGCCGTTGTCGAGGATCACGTGCACGGCACCACGCGCGGGCAGCGCGCTGGCTGGCAGGTCGCCCTGCGAGGTCGGCACGCGCACGTGTTCCAGCAGCAGCTCGAACAGGCGCTCATCGCACAGCGCGGCACCCAGCAGCGCCTCGTTGTGGCGGGCCAGCACGCGTCGCCATGCTTCGGGCTGCTGCCGCGCGACCTCGGCCAGGCCGTCGATCAGCGCTTCCAGCAGCGCGTGCTGCACGGCGCGGTACTGGTCGTCGCGCTGCAGGTCCTCGCGGCTGGCGGTAGGGGTCAGGCGCGAGGATTCGATCACACCGCCGATGAAGCCCGCCCACGGCGGCAGCAGGTCGCGCGCATCGTCGTCGAGCAGCATACCGCGCACGAACACCGACAGATTGCGGTTGTCGCTGGTGCCGTAGGTGGCGCCGTCCTGCACCCACAGCATGCCGGTGGCATCGCTGTCGGCGTCGGCGCGCAGCGGCACGGTCACGATGGGTTCGAAATCATGCTCGAAGCGCGCGGCGAACTGCAGCGCCTGGCGACGGGCCTGCACTGGGTGCAGCGCCACCTCGCCCTGGCCGCGCCACGGTGGCGGCTCCGGGTTGAGCGCTTCGGCAGCGGCGCCGATGAAGATCGGTTCGGACAGCAGCGCGCAGTAGCGGCCCAGCACCTCGTACAGGCGCGCCTCGTTGGCCAGCGGCAGGAAGTCGGCATGCAGCTCGAGCTCCACTTCCGTGCCGACGGCGCGCGACGGCACTTCGCTCACCGTGTACTGCTCGGCGTTGCTGGAGACATACAGGTGGCCCAGCTCCGGCGTCTGGTAGGAGGTGGTGCGCACGCTCACCCGGCGCGCCAGCACGAAGGCCGAGAGGAAGCCCAGGCCGAACATGCCGATCAGGCCGTCCTGGTCATCACCGCCCTGGCGCAGGCCGCGGGTGTAGCCGACGCCGACGGTGGCCAGGTAATCGTGGATTTCCTGGCGGGTCAGACCGGCGCCGGTGTCGGTGATGCGCAGCAGGCCGGCGGCGGCATCGACCTGCACCGAGATGCGCGAGGGCAGCTCGATGCCCGGCTGCTCCAGGCGGCGGCGAATGATGGAATCGTGCGCGTTCTGCACCAGCTCGCGCAGGGCGACCATCGGGGTGGAATACAGGTGCTTGCCCAGCACCGTCATCAGTCCATTGAGATCGACCCCTGCGCGGCGGATTTCGGCGGCGGGGGTGCTGAGCGTGGGGTCCTGCATGAAATCGTTTACTCCTTGCCACACAAGGCGCCGCAAAGGCGCCGTCGTCGAGCCGGGAAAACTAGCACAGCGAAGCTGACCGTTACTGCATCGGACGTATGTAGGGCCGAGCCCATGCTCGGCTGCTCTTGGCGGGAAAGCAGCCGAGCATGGGCTCGGCTCTACAGAAAAGCGGGAGAAGCAGCCGAGCATGGGCTCGGCTCTACCAGACGCGCATCACGCTGCGTCGATGGCCTCGGACAGGCGTTCGACCGCGATCACGTCCATGCCCTTCACCGTGCCGCCCTTGGGGGCGTTGGCCCTGGGCACGATGGCGCGCTTGAATCCGTGGGTCGCCGCTTCACGCAGGCGGTCCTCGCCGTTGGGCACCGGGCGGATCTCGCCGGACAGGCCGACCTCGCCGAAGGCAATCGTTTTCTCCGCCAGCGGCCGGTCCTGCAGCGACGACAGCACGGCCAGCAGCACCGGCAGATCGGCGGCGGTCTCCTGCACGCGGATGCCACCGACGACATTGACGAACACGTCCTGGTCGCCCACCAGCACGCCGCCATGACGGTGCAGCACCGCCAGCAGCATGGCCAAGCGGTTCTGCTCCAGGCCAACGGCGACACGGCGCGGGTTGGACAGCGGCGAGGCATCGACCAGCGCCTGCACTTCCACCAGCAGCGGCCGGGTGCCCTCGCGGGTCACCATCACGCAGCTGCCCGGCTGATGGGTGCTGGCACCGGACAGGAAGATGGCCGACGGGTTGGAGACTTCCTTCAGGCCCTTGTCGCCCATGGCGAACACGCCCAGCTCGTTGACCGCGCCGAAGCGGTTCTTGAACGCGCGCAGCAGGCGGAAGCGGCTGCCGCTCTCGCCTTCGAAATAGAGCACGGCGTCAACCATGTGTTCGAGCACGCGCGGTCCGGCGATGCCGCCTTCCTTCGTCACGTGGCCGACCAGGAACACGGCGGTGCCGGTTTCCTTGGCAAAGCGCACCAGCCGCGCGGCGCTCTCACGCACCTGGCTCACCGAGCCGGGCGCCGCGGTCAGCGTTTCGGTCCACAGGGTCTGCACCGAGTCGGCCACGATCAGCCGCGGACCGGCCTTGGACGCGTGCTGCAGGATAGACTCGACGCCGGTCTCGGCCAGCGCGTTGACCCCGTCCAGCGGCAGTTCCAGCCGGTGCGCGCGGCCGGCCACCTGGGCCAGCGATTCTTCGCCGGTGACATACAGCACCGGCAGCACCGCCGCCATCTTCGCCACCGCCTGCAGCAGCAGAGTGGACTTGCCGATGCCCGGATCGCCGCCGACCAGTACCACTGCGCCCTCGACCAGGCCGCCGCCCAGCACGCGGTCGAACTCGCCGATGCCGGTACTGACCCGGCGATGCTCGGTCTGCTCGACGTCCTTCAGCGCGGTGATCTTCGGCGGGTCGATCTTGCCGGCCCAGCCAGCCCTGCGCGAGGCAGGCGCCTTGGCCGCCGCCGCGCTCTCCAGCACGATTTCCGACAAGGAGTTCCAGGCGTTGCACTCGGTGCACTGCCCCTGCCACTTGCTGTACTCGGCGCCGCATTCGTTGCAGACATAGGCAGTGAGGCGGGCTTTGGCCATGGGGCAGGACTTCGGTGCGGGGAGGTGAAGGAGGATAGCCGACGCCAGTCGCAGCCGCTGCGACCCCAGCATGAGGGCGACGGGGTCACGACATCCCCAAATATGAGATGAACATCACATTTTGACGCTCTAAGGTTGGCGTCCGCGCAGCCGCTATAGTCCGCGCCGCTGCGCCCTCTCCACGCCCCCGAAGGATCTTCAATGACTGGCACCTACAGCCAGAGCCTGGTTGTTTTCTCGCTGCTGGTCGCCATCCTGGCGTCCTATACCGCACTGGACATGGCCGGCCGCCTGGCCACGACGGAGGGCCGGGAGGCGCGCTGGTGGCTGACCGGCGGCGCCCTGGCGATGGGCCTGGGCATCTGGTCCATGCATTTTGTGGGGATGCTGGCCTTCAGCCTGCCGATCCCGGTCGGCTATGACCTGGCCATCACCCTGTACTCGCTGGCGGTCTCGGTGGGCGCATCGGCGTACGCGCTATGGCTGGTCTCGCGCCCGCTGCTGCCCGGCCGCCGGCTGCTGGCCGGCGCGGTGCTGCTCGGCCTGGGAATTGCGGCCATGCACTACCTGGGCATGGCCGCCATGCGCATGCAGCCGGGCATCGATTATGACCCCGCGTGGTTTGCCGCCTCGATCCTGATTGCCGTCGGTGCCGCCGGGGCCGCGCTGTGGATCGCTTTCCGCCTGCGCGGCCAAGGTGCGCGCACCGTGCGCCTGCGGCTGCTGGCTTCCCTGGTGATGGGCCTGGCCATCGTCGGCATGCACTACACCGGCATGGCCGCTGCCAACTTCCCCGAAGGCAGCATCTGCGGCGCGGCCATCCATGGTGGCATCGACAGCCGCTGGCTGGCGGTGCTGGTCATCGTCACCACGTTGGGCACCATCGGCATCGCCCTGGTGGCCTCGCTGTTCGACCGGCAGATGCGCGAGCGCACCGGTCTGCTGGCTGAATCGCTGGAGAAAGCCAACGACAAGCTGCTGCAGGCCGCGCTGCACGACCCCCTCACCCAGCTGCCCAACCGCATGCTGCTGCAGGATCGCATCGAGCAATCGATAGAAAAGGCACGCCGCCGCGGCCATGGCCTGGCCGTGATGTTCTGCGATCTTGACGGCTTCAAGGCGGTCAATGATGCCTATGGCCACCAGCTGGGCGACCGCCTACTGGTACGCATGAGCGAGCGGGTCAGCCGATTGTTGCGCCCGCAGGACACCCTTGCCCGGCTCGGCGGCGACGAGTTCGTGATCGTGCTGGCCATCGACGCACCGGACGATGCGGTGGTAGTGGCCGAGCGCATCGTAGCGGCCATGGCCGAGCCGTTCCTGATCGACGCCGCCGAACTGCAGGTCAGCGCCAGCCTCGGCATTGCCCTGTACCCGGACGACGGCGCCACCGAGCGCGAACTGATGGCGCACGCCGACGCGGCGATGTACCACACCAAGGATGGCGGCCGGAACGGCTATACCTTCTTCACCCCGTCGATGCAGGTCAGCGCCAACCGCCAGCTGCGGTTGCTGCAGGACCTGCGCCGCGCCAGCGACCGCGGCGAGCTGCGCCTGCACTACCAGCCGAAGTTCGTCGCCGCCGGTACGCCTGCAGTGGGCGCCGAGGCCCTGCTGCGCTGGCAGCACCCGGAGCTGGGCATGCTTGCCCCGGATGTGTTCATCCCGATTGCCGAGCGCAGCGGGCTGATCCTGCCGATCGGCGACTGGGTGCTGGACCAGGCCTGCGCGCAGCTGCGCGCCTGGCACGATTCCGGCCACCCGGAATGGACGATGGCGGTGAACCTGTCGGCGCTGCAGTTCTCCTCGCCCTCGCTGGTGGACAACGTGCGCGACGTGCTGGCGCGTCATGCGATCGCGCCGCAGCGGCTGACCCTGGAGATCACCGAAACCACGGCGATGAAGGACGTCGAAGCCAGCCTGGCCATCCTCAACGACCTGACCGCGATGGGGGTGCAGATCTCCATCGATGATTTCGGCACCGGCTATTCCAGCCTGCTCTATCTGAAGCGGATGCCGGCCACCGAGCTGAAGATCGACCGCGCGTTCGTGCGCGACCTGGAGAAGAACGCTGAGGACGCGGCCATCGTGTCGTCGATCGTGGCGCTCGGGCGGTCGCTGCAGCTGCAGGTGGTGGCCGAGGGCGTGGAAACGCGCGAGCAGCAGGAATATCTGAGCGGGCTGGGCTGCGACCAGCTGCAGGGGTACCACCTGGGCCGGCCGATGGAGCCGGACGAGTTCCTGCGCAAGGTGGGGTAAGCAGGCGGTTCATCCACGCGTGGCGTGGATCTACCGCCGCCGGGCATGGCCCGGCGCTACCAACGCACGCACCAACCGGTAGCGCCGGGCCATGCCCGGCGGGCACACGACGCATCCGCCCTACCCCACCCAAACGAAAAGGCCGCCCCGAAGGGCGGCCTTTCCGTGTGTGGCAACGTCGCGAAGACGTCAGTGCATCATGTGCACGTTCATGTTGTGCATGACCCACAGGGTGCCGGCCACGATGATGCCGATCACCACGACGGTGAAGGCAGCAGCGTTGACGTTCCAGCGGCTTTCCGAAGAGCGGTCCAGGTGCAGGAAGAACACCAGGTGGACCAGCATCTGCAGCACCGCGGTGACCGCAATCACCACACCGCAGGCGGTGCGCGAGAAATCGCCGGACATCACCATCCAGAACGGGATGACGGTCAGCACCACCGCCAGCACGAAGCCGATCAGGTAGGACTTGACGCTGCCGTGGCTCTCGCCACCCGCTGCGTGGTCATGTGCATGGTTGTCATGTGCCATTACAGCGCTCCATTGAGGTAGACGACGGAGAACACGCCGATCCAGATGAGATCCAGGAAGTGCCAGAACAGGCTCAGGCACGCCATGCGGGTCTTGTTGGTCGGGGTCAGGCCGTACTTCTTCAGCTGCACGAACATGACCAGCAGCCACAGCAGGCCGGCGCTGACGTGCAGGCCGTGGGTACCGACCAGGGCGAAGAACGCCGACAGGAAGGCACTGCGGTCCGGACCATAGCCCTGATGGATCAGGTGCTGGAACTCATAGACTTCCATGCACATGAAGCCGAAGCCCAGCAGCCAGGTCACGCCCAGCCACAGGAACATCTGGCCGACCTGCTTGCGGTGCATGGCGATCATGCCCAGGCCGAACGTCAGCGACGAGGTCAGCAGCAGCGCGGTTTCCCACGCCACGAACGGCAGCTCGAACAGGTCCTTCGCGCCGGGGCCGCCATCGGTGCCGCCGGCCAGCACCACGTAGGTGGCGAACAGCGAGGCGAAGATGAGGCAGTCGCTCATCAGGTACACCCAGAAACCGAAGACGGTATTGCCGCCGGTGTCGTGGTGCTCGTGGTCGTCATGGCCATGGGCCGCCGCGTGCGCGGCGTGCCCGTGGCTCAGGGTCGAGGTATTGGTGCTCATGCCTTCAGCTCCGACTTCACCAGGCCCTGGGCTTCCAGGTGCTTGCGGTGTTCGTTCTCGATGCGTTCCACCTCGGCGGCCGGGACCCAGTAGTCCACGTCCTGGTCGAAGGTGCGGTAGATGAACGTGGCGATCATGCCGACGAAGCCGATGATGGCCAGCCACCAGATGTGCCAGATCATGGCAAAGCCGAAGACCATGCTGAAGGCGCCGATCACCACGCCCGTGCCGGTGTTGCGCGGCATGTGGATGTCGGTGTACTTGGCCGGCTTCGGCCAGGCTTCACCACGCTGCTTGCGCTCCCAGAAATCGTCTAGCTCGGTGACTTCCGGCAGGGCGCCGAAGTTGTAGAAGGCCGGCGGCGAAGAGGTTTCCCACTCCAGCGTACGGGCATCCCACGGGTCGCCGGTCAGGTCGGCGGTCTTCTTGCGGTCGCGGATGGACACGGCCACCTGGATGATCTGGCACAGGATGCCGGCACCCACGATGAAGGCACCCACCGCAGCCACCAGCAGGAACGGCTCGTAGGCCGGGTTGACGGTGCTCTGCAGACGACGGGTCATGCCCATGAAGCCCAGCACGTACATCGGCATGAAGGTCACATAGAAGCCGATGAACCAGCACCAGAAGGCGCACTTGCCCCAGAACTCGTTCAGGCGGTAGCCGAACATCTTCGGCCACCAGTAGGTGATGCCGGCGAACATGCCGAACACCACGCCGCCGATGATGACGTTGTGGAAGTGGGCGATCAGGAACAGGCTGTTGTGCAGCACGAAGTCGATGGCCGGGATCGCCAGCATCACGCCGGTCATGCCGCCAATGACGAAGGTGACCATGAAACCGATGGTCCACAGCACGGGCGTGGTGAAGTGCACGCGGCCGCGGAACATGGTGAACAGCCAGTTGAAGATCTTCACACCGGTGGGGATCGAGATGATCATCGTCGTGATGCCGAAGAAGGCATTGACGTTGGCACCCGAGCCCATGGTGAAGAAGTGGTGCAGCCACACGATGAACGACAGCACGCCGATGCAGGCGGTGGCGTAGACCATGCCCTTGTACCCGAACAGTGCCTTGCGCGAGAAGGTCGCGATGACTTCGGAGAACACGCCGAAGGCCGGCAGCACCAGGATATAGACTTCCGGGTGACCCCAGATCCAGATCAGGTTGATGTACAGCATGGCGTTGCCGCCACCATCATTGGTGAAGAAGTGCGTACCCAGGTAACGATCCAGGGTCAGCAGCACCAGGGTGATGGTCAGCACCGGGAAGGCAGCGACGATCAGCACGTTGGTCACCAGGGCAGTCCAGGTGAACACCGGCATCTGCATCAGCTTCATGCTCGGGGTGCGCATCTTCAGGATGGTGATGAAGAAGTTGATACCACTCAGGGTGGTACCCAGGCCCGCCACCTGTAGGCCCCATATGTAGTAATCCATACCTACATTGTTGCTGTACTCGATACCCGACAATGGCGGGAAGGCCAGCCAGCCGGTGGCGGCGAATTCACCGATCCACAGCGACAGCATGATCAACACCGCGCCGGATACGAACAGCCAGAAGCTGAGCGAGTTGACGAACGGGAACGCGACGTCGCGCGCACCGATCTGCAGCGGCACGGCCAGGTTCATCAGGCCGGTGATGAGCGGCATCGCCACGAAGAAGATCATGATCACGCCGTGGGCGGTGAAGATCTGGTCGTAGTGGTGCGGCGGCAGGTAACCCTCGGACCCGCCGACGGCGATGGCCTGCTGGGTACGCATCATGATGGCGTCGGAGAACCCGCGCAGCAGCATGACGAAGGCGACGATGAGGTACATCACGCCGATCTTCTTGTGGTCCACCGAAGTGAACCACTCTTTCCACAGATAGCCCCACAGCTTGAACTTGGTGATCAGGGCCATGACGCCCAGGCCACCCAGCACCGCGCCGACCAGGGTGGTCAGCACGATCGGATCGTGGGGGATCGACTCAAGAGAGAGTTTTCCCAGCATGTTCATTCTCCCGAACCCATGTGGCCTTCATGGCCACCGTGTTCGTCTGCGTCAGTGGCATCCAGGTTCTTCCCGGATTCCTTGGAATCATGCGCCTCGGTCGGGGCGTGCCCCTCGTGCGCTTCATGGCTGGACGCATCGGCGGCTGCGGCACCCGCGTGGGAATGCTTCATGCCGTAGTGCTTGTTGTCACCCATATGCTTGGCGAGGACCCAGTCGAACAGGCCTTCTTCCACGGTGCCGTAGTAGGTCACCGGATACCACTCGGAGTTCTTCGCTTCGCCCAGAGCCTTGAAGGACGCCTGGTTCAGCGTCTCCTTGCCGGCGCGGACCTGGTCCAGCCACTGGCGGTATTCGGCATCGGTGACCGAATAGGCGGTGAAATGCATCTTGGCGAAGCCCAGGCCGCTGTAATGCGAGGACATGCCCGGGAACTCACCGGTCTCGTTGGCGATCAGGTGGAGCTTGGTCTCCATCGCCGCCATCGAATAGATCATGCTGCCCAGGTGCGGGATGAAGAACGCATTCATCACCGTGTCGGACGTGATCTTGAAGTTCAGCGGGGTGTTGACCGGGAACTTGATCTCGTTGACGACCGCAACCTTCTCTTCCGGATAGATGAACAGCCACTTCCAGTCCAGCGAGATCGCCTCGATGGTGACCGGCTTGACGTCCGATTCCAGCGGCTTGTACGGGTCAAGCGCGTGCGAGGACCGCCAGGTCAGCACCGCCAGGACCAGCACGATCATGCAGGGGATCGACCACACCACCACCTCGATCGCCGTCGAGTGGGACCACTTCGGCTCGTAGCGGGCCTTGGTGTTGGAGGCGCGATACTTCCACGCGAAGGTCAGGGTCATGATGATGACCGGGATGACGACCAGCAGCATGAGCACGGTGGCCGTGATCAGCAGGGTCTTCTCATCCTGGCCGATCTGGCCCTTCGGACTGAGGATGGCCACTGCATCGCAACCGGTGAGCATCACCAGCAACGACAGCAGCAGGCCCGGGCGCAACCAGCGCCCAAGGGTTTTCAACGGAATCATCGGTCGATCCAATTGCGAGGGAATGCCGTTCCCCGTCCTGCCCGCTCCGGCCAAAGCCGGTCCCGCCTGCGGTTGAGACAGGCAGTGAGGTGGGGTCGAGTCAGCCTTTCAATTTTAGGCCGTCACGCATCATTTAAGAAGGGCATTGACAATGATCCAGCGCAGGAAGTGGCCGGATATCGCTGCGACACGTTGTCGCACCGGGTGCGCAGAGCGCGCGGATGCCGGAATCGGCAAAGCCCGATGAACGCATTCAGGAATTCAGATGGCTGGCCCCCTACTGCCCCGCCGCGCCGGCGGGCGCAGGGTACTCGAAGCGCAGCTCGCGCTGGCCCTCGCCCACTACCGGCAGCAGCGGATCGGCACCCACGCAGCCCATGCGCAGCCGCAGCTGATGCTCCGCAGGCGCCCCGCCGCAACTGCCGAAGCTGGTGATCTCAACGCCCGACAGCAGTGTCCTGAAGAAGGTTTCCGCCTCGCGGCGCGCCTGCTCGCGGCTGGCCTCGGTGGCCTCCACGCTGTAGCGCAGCTTGATGGCGTACATGCGGTCGATCGCGAAGACCATCACCGAGCTGTAGGCCGTGCCCTCGTGGCTGTAACGGAAGTCCAGCACGTTCGCATCCACCCGTGCAGACCCACCGGGCGCGAGACTGGCGACCGGCACCACCATGGATCGCAGCGGGGACATGTCGCGCTCGCTGGCCATCTTTTCCCTGCGCGCGTCCAGCAACGCCTCGCGCTCGCCTTCGGCCGCCGCCCGCTGCTGGGCCGGTTCCTGCACGCCGGCGGGATAGAAGTACAGGTCGATCCAGCCGGTTTTGTCGCCCGGCCGCTCGAAGCGGACCGAAGCGCCACCCAGTACATCGTCGTACCGGCGCTCATTTACCGCCTGCCACTGGCCCACCTGCATCGGATAGACCACGCTGGTGCCGCGCAGGAAATCGCCCAGGAACACCGTAAGGTCCGGCGGCACTGCATCCTCCGCGTCCAGGCTCAGAGTTTCCCGGGGCGCATCGGCGCCGCACTTCTCGTCAAGGATCGCCGCCACATGCGCGCGCAGGGTGCCGGCCTTCTTCAGCGCGGCCAGGTGATCCACGCCCGGGATCTTCAACGACGGATCAGCCTCGATGAACACCGCGTAGGCCTTGAGCGCACTTTCCACGCCCGCCAGCTGCCGATTCAGCTCGTCGCCGTCGCTGCCTTCGGTGATCTGGTACGCCAGGTTTCCGAAGGTCTGCTGCGCGAGTACTTCCGGCGCGATCGAGGTTTCCTCATCCACGGTCTCGGGCAGCCCGAGGACCGGGCAGATAATCACCTGATAATCCGGGGTTTCCAGCGCCCAGTTGAGCAGCCAGCGCCGCATCTCCTCCGCGCCGGGCTGCAGCGGAGACACCTCCAGCTGCCGGGTTTCCCGCACGAACCGGGTGGTCTCGGCCTCCGGCGCGGCCCCTGCCAGCGCAGGCAGTGTGGCCGCAACCACGAAGGCTGCGGCGAGGATGGACCGACCCAACACATTCCCTGATGCCATGGCACACACTCCCTGGGGCCGCGCGGCGCGGCGTGCAGGCGAAGCGTATCAGCTTGGCCTGACTTCCCTGCACACCAGTTCGGCCAGTTCGCGGCAGGCGAAAAACAGCCCCTCGACCACGCCTTCATCCAGATGGCGCTTGGGCGTGGCCACCGACTTGCAGCGACTGGCCGCGTGCAGCATCTCCACCGCGGTCAGGATGGCGACGGCGGCGCGGTCGATGCGCGCCAGGGACTGGCGACGGCCCTCGGACAAGTTCTCTTCGGGCCAGAGCATGCCATCGGAGCCTTCGCCATCGCGGATGCGCCGCAGGCAGCCCTGGAAGGTGCTCAGTTCGTCGGCCGGGTTGGCGTCGTCGTTGATGGGGTCATCGATGGGGAACGGCGGAGTCTTGCGGGTGGTCATGGCGTCGGCTTCCGTGGCTGTACTTAACAGCGCCACCGCGCGGAGGCGGGTGGCGGACGGTGCGGGTTCCAAACCGGGACGTTTAGCTGAGACCGGCGGATCCGAAGATCCCCACGCACCGCCCGCCATAGAGGCCGACGGATTGCCAGCCGGCACCGCTTCAGGACGGTGCCGACTGGCAAGCGTAAAAAACTAAACGTCTTCGGGTTTGGATGCCCGGCCACCCGTTTTCGGTGGCGCGCCATGTTGTTTACGCCTGCACGTTCGATTCAATGAGAAAAATCCGAAAGGTTCGAACGCATCGAGCGTGCGGGAGGGAGTTTTGCATGTGCGTGGGAGTGGCGGAGGCGACATGGAAAGTCGTGAGCGCGGTGATGTGAGGGCATACACGACATGGGGTGGCGCAGACGGGCCGGAAATCAGCGGGGCGCGTGACGCTTTCCGCTTCCCACTACTTGTATGAAGGTGGGTGACTGGATGTTCTGATACCGCCAGGGACGGGGCATCGTGACGCAACCGGCTGATTTAACGCGCAATAAGCGACAGGCCACGCCCGCAACTTCCGCGCACCGGCCACACGCCCCATTGAGTCGAAGTCCAAGTCGGATCACTTCCTTATCCGACACTGCTCGCGCAGTTTCTGGATTCAAGACCGAGGGAGATCACACGATAGTCGACCCAACCGTCTTCGATATCCCCATCCCAATACTTGAATCGTGTCTCACGAATCAGGACCTGCCATGCATGCGCATTGTCATCCGCGGTAGATCGTACAAGGTTAAGTCTGTCAACCAACGTCACCTCGTAGCGTTGCGCCATGCCCAAAGCTCGGAGCCTTATTGCGGCGACTTTTTTTATTGCCGCCAATCGCTTGAAAGTCAAGGCCATTGGCGACGCGCGCGAGCGCGAGCAGGTTGATCCCCGGAAAAGCTGCAAGTCCAGCCCGCGCGCCAAGGCCGAGCATTCGCTCCAGGTCTCAAGCGACAGTTCGGCTATACGAAAGCCCGCTGCCGGGGCTAGCTAAGCATAGCGCCCAGGTGCCTAGCTTGTTCGCGCCGTGTAACTTGATGGTGCCTCAGCAGTTGATACTTGGATAGGAGCAACGCTCCCTAGATGGCCCGCAAGGACACTTAGACTTCGGAAAAACAAGATGATCGCATGTGACTCTTTGTTTTGGATCACTCCAGCGCTATAAATTCAGCACTCAATCGAAAGTGACCAGGAAGTTCCGAACATCCACTATTTACCTGAAGGACAATAATCCCCCTCTTCAAAATCCCAAACTCCATCAGCCTCACCCTGCTCCAGTATTTTATATATTTTATTTAGTGGAGCCCCAGGCGGTACATCCAACGCATAGAGGAGCCTATTGTTCACGTTAGACCCCTCGTAGCTGCATCCAAGGCGCTCAAGTTCCGCCCATCGAGCCAGGAACGTGTCATGCATGGCAGATGCAGCCATCTTTACGCGATAGGTTGAATGTCCCCCGCGCTCGGCAACAGCTACGAATACAAGCCCATCATCGATACACCTCACCGTGACCACATCTCCGCAACTAACTCCATACGCATAAAAAGGAATATTATCCAAGACAAAAACATCATTAGACAACGCACGCGCATGCATAACCTCAACACCACCATCATCCAGCTCAAAACGCACCTTTATATCTTCGCCATTCATCGCTTTTCCCACTCGTCAGGATTGTTCGCGCCTTTTTCTCTGTTACATGTTCTGCAGGCATCTCTTTCGTTCTCAGGGCTATTATTCCCACCCTTGGATGCTGGGTCAATGTGATCTCTCTCTCGGGAATTTGGCAGCCCATAAGTATTGGTCGTACTAGTCCCACAATAGGCGCACGGAATGCCCTCTTTCTCAGCCCTAACTTCGGGAGACTCTTTAGGAAAACGTTTCCCCGCTCCCGGGCCTCCGGTTGAGCCCCACTTGCCATCACTTCCTGGCTCTCGATCCGACACAATTGAACCGTCACTTACTAAAGCCGGCTCGTTCTTCGGCGCCTCTGACTTCTGCAGCGCTCCTTTGAGTGCACGACTTATATCCCGCCCTAGCTCTTGTCTTTGCTCTGGCGTTGTACTGAAGTAGTAGATGGCACCTGCTGCAAGCGGAATCAAGATCACTTCCGCAACAATCGCATACCGCCCGTCCGGGTCGGTAAACTTGTACGGATTCCCGTTCGCGTACCGATACCGATTGAACTGCCCAACCGGCTGCTCATACGCCGTCACCGGATCCACGGACAGGAACACACCCAGCTGCGGATCCATGTACCGCTGCTGCATGTAGCTCAGCCCGGTCGACGCATCGCTCACATGTCCGGTATATCCCGGTCCATCCGTGACCTCACCACCCACCACGGCACCATAGGGCTCGTAGTCATAGCGCTTGATCACGTTGCCGTTGGCATCGCTCTCAGCCACGACCGAGCCCAGGGCGTCAGTATGGATGTATGTAACCGTCTGGGCACTGGCAGAAGCAACCATGCAAAGAAGCGACAGCCAGCAAAAGGTAAAACGCGAGATCAGGTTCGACATGATATTTCCCCCGTTCATAGCGGCGGCTCACCCGGATTCTCCGGCTTCGGACCCCGCTCCACCGTAGGCACGAATGGTGCCGACCACCCAGAGCAGCCCGCCGCGTTGATCGAGGACAACAAGCGCGCCTCGAAAAAGATCGAAATGCTAATACCTCGTTAGAGATCCGCTGCCTCATCACTTAAAGATCCTTTGCACCCCCCCCTGCAACCTTGATCAGTGCTTACGAAAGGGAAAGCCGGAGACGAAGCGCTTCAGGACTACTTGACCCGCAAGACGTAGCACCTCTGTACCAAAGGCCTTCTGTTCTCGGCGCAGGCCTAGGAGCGGCTTGCGAGTACTTCCAAGTCTCGACCGTCGACCGGAAAGCTAGTCAACAACAGCAGCTGCCGCGATTCGCGAGAACTGGCCGGTAAGTCGCAAAGAAGCCGGTTCATCAGCCAAGTCTCAGACTTGCCGTACGGACAAGAATCCTCCGCAGCTAGCAGCAGAGCGCGCGATGAGCAATCAGTCCGACACGAATCCCTCACCAATCAATGGGTTCCACCCCAATCCAAACAAAAAGCCCCGGCCTGGGCCGTAATGCTGTTCACTTAAGCAGCCGGGCCAATCAGAATCCGATGCCAGTCTTCTGGCATCGGATTTTTTGTGCCCATCCAACAGCAATTGCTCGACCTTGGTGACCTGTTCAACTTCTCCGACC
>NZ_VYKI01000018.1:0-56583 GCF_008710035.1 Stenotrophomonas cyclobalanopsidis
GTCGGAGAAGTTGAACAGGTCACCAAGGTCGAGCAATTGCTGTTGGATGGGCACAAAAAATCCGATGCCAGAAGACTGGCATCGGATTCTGATTGGCCCGGCTGCTTAAGTGAACAGCATTACGGCCACGCGCCGGGGTTTTTGTTTGCGGGTGAAACCCGACGGTATCGCCGGGCCATGCCCGGTGGCATGTATCGCTTCGCCCATAGAGGCGCGTTGATAGACCTACTTGTTTCGGGCATGTTTTGGGGAAAAGACTTTGCGCGAAGGCAAGCCGCACTGAGGTGCATTGTGAGCAAGATCATTTAATCGCTGCGCGGCGATCTGGCCACACTCGTTGAAGCGGGCGCGATCAACAAGGTGACGATGCGCGAGTTCGACGCGATTTGTCCCCCGCCGGTACGCGCGTTCGGCGCTGCCGATATCAAGCGCCTGCGCGAACGGTTGAAATTCAGTCAGCCGGTATTTGCGCTTCATCTGCATACGTCGGCATCGACCGTGCGCAAGTGGGAGCAAGGGGAAACCCATCCCGCCGGCCCGGCACTCAAGCTGCTGAACATCATCGCTGACAAGGGCTTGCAGGCCATCATCTGATGCCCGCCGATGCAATCCGGTCGGTAGCGCCGGGCGATGCCCGGCGGAATGCCCGCACCACGTAGAATCCCTCCGTCGCACTCTACACACCCAAGGACAGGGAATGACGTCTCGCCATATCGGCCTCTCATGGATGATCGCGCTGCTGGCCGCGTGTTCGCAGGCCCCGGCACCGCAGCCGGGTACCGAGCCTGCACCGGCCGCTGCAACGCCAACCGACGCGCCCGCCGCCGCCGCCGTGGTCGAGCCCGAACCGAATATCGAAGAGGATGTGGACCCTTCGGTGTGGGACAACGAAGGCGAGCCGGAACAACAAACCCCCGGCGCGGAACTCACCTGCAAGGACAATCCGCTGGCCACCCACTTCTCCACCCTGGTGGGCGGCAACACCGTGGACGACTGCGGCCGCGAGGACCCGAAGGTGCTGGCCGCGTTCAACGCACTGATGCAGAACACCGTAGCGGCCGAAGCCAGCGACAAGGACATTCCCTCACTGCGCAAGCGCCTGCTGAGCGGGCCCAGTGGGCCGGGCGAGCTGGTGGTGCTGCAGGGCGAGCCGTGGTGGTTCTATACCGCCTGCCAGGCCCACGATTGCCCGGGCACCGCGCTGGCGATGCTGTACTCGCCCGAGCAGTCGAAGATGGTCGGCCGCCTGACCGCGCGCTGCCGGGTGTGGTGGCTGGGCGAGCCTACGGCTGCAGAACGTGAGCAGATCGAGCAGCTGCGCCCGCTGGATGATGCTGCGTTGACGGAAGACAGCGCGCTTTGCGAGTGAGGCAGCGGAATGCATGACCGCGCGTGGCCCATCCACGCATGGCGTGGATCTACCGCGGGAATCGCAGAGGTAGCGCCGGGCCGTGCCCGGCGGAATGCTGGCACCGCGCGTGGCCCATCCACGCATGGCGTGGATCTACTGCGGCAACCGCACAGGTAGCGCCGGGCCATGCCCGGCGGAATGCCGGCACCGCGCGTGGCCCATCCACGCATGGCGTGGATCTACCGCGGGAATCGCAGAGGTAGCGCCGGGCCGTGCCCGGCGGAACGCCGGCACCGCGCGTGGCCCATCCACGCATGGCGTGGATCTACTGCGGCAATCGCAGAGGTAGCGCCGGGCCGTGCCCGGCGGAATGCTGGCACCGCGTGTGGCCCATCCACGCATGGCGTGGATCTACTGCGGGAATCGCAGAGGTAGCGCCGGGCCATGCCCGGCGGAATGCCGGCACCGCGCGTGGCCCATCCACGCATGGCGTGGATCTACTGCGGGAATCGCACAGGTAGCGCCGGGCCATGCCCGGCGCATTGCCTGCACCGCGCGTCATTCCTGCGGACGCATGCGCGCGCTGGCCTGCCCATTGATGGCCATGCAGGCCATGATCAGACCTTCCATCACCCGGTCGCCGGGGTAATCCTCATCCGGACCGTTCTGGCGGATGCGTTCGCCTGCCAGCAGCATTTCCAGGGCGATGGTCAGGCCGGCGCGTGCGCAATCTACATCGGCCAGAGCAATGCGGCGGCCGATGCGCAGGTCCGGTTCGGGCCACGGCTGGCCATCGGCGGCGGCACCACAGCCGATGTCTTTCAGGGCGTTGATGAAGGCGCTGCCCGGGCGGGTGGGTGGGATGTCGCTGTCGTCGTCTTCATTGTTGGCAGGCGTGTGGGCGGGAAACTTCGGTGTGGTCATGGCGAGAGCTCCGTGCAGACAGTCGGTAGCCGCCACACGAAGGTGGCGGGCGGAGACGTGGCTCGAAAACCGGGACATTGCGCAAGACCGGCAGGCACAAGGCCTCCACGCTCCGCCCGCCATAGCCGGCAGACGGATTGCCGGCCGGCGCCACGTGGAGTGACGCCGACCGGCAAGCGTAAACAACTTACGCAGTGTCACGGGTTTTCGATGCCCGGCCACCCGTTGTCGGTGGCACGTCATCTGTACTCGCTTGCTTGCGCCGCGCCTATCAGACGAGTTGCAAACCCGTCCGACGCAAGACGCTTTCGGCATTCTTGCACGCTGTTAAGTCGCGCCAGAGGTAGGCGCCGCAAGGCCCGCCGGGGTGTGGGGAATATGCGACATGCGTCGAGGTTGCCGGGCAGGCCACGGGCGCCACTGCCGGTCGATGGCGACATGTCTGGCGGTCGCGCGGGGTACGCGCTGGCAGCTGATACGCTTGGGCCCAATGGTCCGTGCGACCAAGGAGTGGATCGGCAATGGAGTTTGATTCGATCAGCCCTGCCATCAGCGGGGTGATGGGCGGAATGCTCGCCACGTCGCTGGTCGCGCGCTGGTCGCGCAATCTGCCTGGCGGCTACAGAGGTAAATCCCGCCAGCGCCTCGGCCGCGAGCATCGTGCGTCCATCTGGACGGCGAATGCACTGTTCTTTGTCGGCCTCTTTTCTGGCGTGGCGCTCTACCCGCTAGGTGGTTTCGCGAATACGGATTGGCGGCCACTCCTCTGGGGCTTCGGCCTGGCATCCGTGCTTCCCCTGCTTGCGATTGCCGTTGTTTCGCTTCTCTCTGGTCGCAGGCTGAAAGAGGGATTTGTTGCGTTCGCGCTGGGCCAGGGCAGCCCTGTGTGGGTGACCTATCTTCCCTTGGGTGCGGGTGTCGTGGCATTTGGATTTGCGGTTGCAGATCTGGCGAGCTGATTCATGTTGGCGATGCGCGTCTGCCGCCCACTACTTCCCCCAGCGCCACCCCGGCGGCGCGCCTTTCAGCCAGCAGACCAGCACAAGCACCAGAATCACCGCCCACGTGTACACCTGGAATGCCACGGGCCGTTGGATCGGGGAGAACAGGATAGGACCCGCCGACAGCAGAACCAGTGCAATGGTATAAACCACCCAGCCTTGCCAGGCGCAGGGCAAGCCCCAGCCCCAGCCGTATCGCTTCCGTGTGAACCAGTATTTCTTGTCCATGCGTGTCTTGTACCACCTTGTGGACGCGGGACCAACCGTCACCTCCGCTCACCCCGACAGCAGCGAGAATAGGGCACCGGGCACGCGCTGAAGCGGGCCGCTCACTGCCTGCAGGATAGCAACGATGTCCAACACTCCTTTTGGCGAGTCGTCATGCGCTGCCGCCACCAGCGGTTGCGTCGAGGTCCGCGGTGCGCGCGAGCACAACCTGAAGAATGTCGACGTCTCCATTCCGCGCAACGCACTGGTGGTGTTCTCCGGCGTCTCGGGTTCCGGCAAGTCATCGCTGGCCTTCGGTACCGTTTACGCGGAAGCGCAGCGACGCTACTTCGAGTCCGTCGCGCCCTATGCGCGGCGGCTGATCGACCAGGCCGGCGTGCCCGATGTGGATGCGATCGATGGTCTGCCGCCTGCGGTGGCGCTGCAGCAGCAGCGCGGTGCCAGCAACGCGCGGTCATCGGTGGGCAGTGTCACCACGCTGTCCAGCCTGGTGCGCATGATGTATTCGCGGGCCGGTACGTATCCGGCCAAGCAGCCCATGCTGTACGCCGAGGATTTCTCGCCCAACACGCCGCAGGGTGCCTGCACCACCTGCCACGGCCTTGGCCACGTGTACGAGGTGACCGAGGCGCTGATGGTCCCCGATCCTTCCCTCAGCATCCGTGAGCGCGCCATCGCCTCCTGGCCACCGGCCTGGCACGGCCAGAATCTGCGCGACATCCTGGTCACGCTGGGCTACGACATCGATGTGCCGTGGAAGAAACTGCCGAAGAAGGACCGGGACTGGATCCTGTTCACCGAGGAAGCGCCGAGCGTACCGGTCTATGCCGGCTTCACCCCCGCCGAGACCCGTGCCGCACTCAAGCGCAAGCTCGAGCCCAGTTACATGGGCACCTACACCGGCGCGCGACGCTACGTGCTGCACACGTTTGCCAACACGCAGAGTGCGCTGATGCGCAAGCGCGTGTCCCGCTACATGGAAGGCAGGCTGTGCCCGGCCTGCGAGGGCAAGCGGCTCAAGCCCGAAGCCCTCTCGGTCACCTTCGCAGGCGTGGATATCGGCGAGTTCATGCGGCTGCCGCTGGATCAGCTGGCAGAGCTGCTGGATCCGATTGCGGCGGGGGATTTCAGCGCGCACAACCCGGGCGCAGGCACCAGCCGCACCGCTACCGGTCGCGATCGCCGCCAACGGGCGGCCGCTGGCCGTGCAAGCCACGCGGCAGCACCGGATGCGCGGCGTACGTCGGCACTGTCCGAAGAAAAGCAGCTGGCCGCCCAGCGGCTTGCGGGCGGGGTGATGGCGCGCGTGCACCAGCTGCGTGGCCTGGGCCTGGGGTATCTGTCACTGGATCGCGCAACACCGACGCTGTCTGCCGGCGAACTGCAGCGCCTGCGGTTGGCCACGCAGCTGAGCTCGCTGCTGTTCGGCGTGCTGTATGTGCTCGATGAACCCTCGGCGGGCCTGCACCCCGCCGACAGCAACGCGCTGTACGACGCAATGGACCGGCTGCGCGACGGCGGCAACTCGGTCTTCGTTGTCGAGCATGATCTGGAGCTGATGCGCCGCGCGCAGTGGCTGGTAGACGTGGGCCCGGAGGCGGGCGAGCACGGTGGACATGTTCTTTACAGTGGCGAGCCCGAAGGCCTGCGCCAGATCGCGGACTCGCGCACGGCCCGCTATCTGTTCGACCAGGTACCTGCACCCGCCAGCCGGCAACGCAGCGCGGAAAGCTGGTTGGAACTGCACGACATCCACCGCCACAACCTGAAGGGGGTGGACGCGCAGGTGCCGCTGGGCCTGCTGACCGCGGTGACCGGCGTTTCCGGCTCGGGCAAATCCAGCCTGATGGCGCAGGCCTTGCCGGAGCTGATGCTGTTGCACCTGGGCCATGAGCCGGTGGAGGACACCGCCGAGAGCACGCCGACCGATGGCCCCACGGTGATTGAGGCAACGCGCGGCCGGCTGGCTGGCGATGTGGATGCCATCCAGCGGGTCGTGCAGGTGGACCAGAAGCCGATTGGCCGCACGCCGCGTTCCAACCTGGCCACCTACACCGGACTGTTCGACCACGTGCGCAAGCTGTTCGCCGCAACGCCGGCCGCGCGTCGTCGAAAGTTCGACGCAGGGCGCTTCTCCTTCAACGTGGCCAAGGGCCGCTGCGAAACCTGCGAAGGCGAGGGTTTCGTCAGCGTCGAGCTGCTGTTCATGCCCAGCGTCTATGCGCCGTGCCCCACCTGCCATGGGGCGCGTTACAACGAGGCCACGCTGAAGGTGCTGTGGAACGAGCGCACCATCGCCGAGGTCCTGCAGATGACGGTGGACGAAGCGCATGCGTTCTTCAGCGAAGAGGATGCCATCGCGCGCCCGCTGCACCTGCTGCAGGAAATCGGCCTGGGCTATCTGCGGCTGGGGCAGCCGGCCACCGAGCTTTCAGGTGGCGAGGCCCAGCGCATCAAGCTGGCCACCGAGCTGCAGCGCAGCCAGCGTGGGCGCAGCCTGTACGTGCTGGATGAACCCACCACCGGTCTGCACGCATCTGACGCGGACCGGCTGATGGTGCAGCTGCAGCGCCTGGTGGAGGCGGGGAACACGGTGGTGATGATCGAGCACGACATGCGCGCGGTGGCGCAGGCGGACTGGGTGATCGACGTCGGGCCGGGCGCAGGCGGGGCGGGCGGCACCATCGTGGCAAAGGGAACGCCGCACCAGGTCGCGCGTGCGAAGGGCAGCAGGACGGCGCCGTTCCTGGCGCAGGAGCTGACGAGGAGCGCTTGAGTTGAGTTCTGCATGACCGAGCGTGGCCTGCCGGGCAACCGGGTATGGCCATCGGCCAGCAGCACATAACCACTCGGCATTTCTGCAGTGGGGCGCGAGCGGGGTTAATGAATGTGCAATGTCTGACACGCCCATTGCGGCGCGCGGGCAGCGCTTCCCCCACTACCCGTACGCCCCACGATGACGACTGCTCGTTCCTCTCTGCGCCCGCGATTGCTGGCGTTGGCGGTGTTGCTTGCCACCGCGTCCCCCGCACTGCATGCCCAGTCCACCACCGGCGCCATCGCCGGCCTCGCGCCTCCTTCGGCGCAGCGCATCTTCGTCCGCAGCGACACCGGCCTCACCCGTGAAGTGACGGTGGATGCGCGTGGCCGCTACACCATCAGCCAGCTGCCGCTGGGCCGCTATTCGGTGCAAGCACGCGATGCCGACGGCAAGGTGCTGCAGACCCGCGAGGGCGTTGCGCTGACGGTGGGCACCAGCACCGAGGTCTCGTTCGGCGAGGTCACGCGCCTGGAGGGCGTGCAGGTCAGTGCCGACCGCGCGGCCGCCGCGATCGACGTCAGCAGCGTGGATTCGCGCACGGTGATCACCGCCGAGCAGCTGCAGCGCCTGCCGCTGGGCCGCTCGGCCGAGGCCATCGCCCAGCTTGCACCGGGCGTGGTCGGCAACGGTGGCAATGGCAGCTATGCCGGCCCGACCGGCGCGCAGCTGGTCAGCTTCGGCGGCTCGTCGGCGGCCGAGAACGCGTACTACATCAATGGTTTCAACAGCACCGATCCGCTGCGTGGTCTGGGCGGCCTGACGCTGCCCTACGGCAGCATCGACCAGCAGGAAATCTATACCGGCGGCTACAGCGCCAAGTACGGCCGCTCCGATGGCGGCGTCATCAATGCCGTCGGCAAGCGCGGCACCAACGACTGGCACTACGGCGGGCAGTTCACCTGGGAACCGGCCTCCACCCGCTCGGACAAGGACGACGTGCGCTACCCGGGCGACGGTGCGCTGTACTCGCCGGAGAGCAAGGACCGCGACTGGGTGACCACGCAGAGCCTCTACGCCGGTGGCCCGCTGATCGAAGACAAACTGTTCTTCTTCGGATCCTACGAACTGGAGCGCCGCGAAGGCACCGACGTCAAGAACGTCGAGGCGACCAACTCCTACTCGAAGTATGAGTACAACCGTCCTCGCTGGTACGCCAAGCTGGACTGGAACATCACCGACAACCACCTGCTGGAACTGACCGGCGCCTCCAGCCGCAACGTGTTCCGCGGCGACATCTTCGCCTACGACTACGACACGCTGACCCGTGGCGCGCAGCGCGGCAAGGAAGACACCACCAAGACCGGCGGCGACCTGTGGACGGCCAAGTACACCGGCTACCTGACCGACCGCCTGACGGTCAGCGCGCAGTACGGCGAGATGAAGACCGATGACTACATCGGCAATCCCGCCTACGACGGCAGCCTGACCTACATCAACAGCGCCAACCTGCAGAACCCGGCACTCAACGGTGGCACGCCGATCACCAATGCGCAGACCACCTCGCTGCTGGTCGATCCCGCGCGCGGCAACCGCAGCAACAACCTGCGCCTGGATGCGAACTATGTGCTGGGCGACCACAGCATCACCGTGGGCATCGATAACCAGAACGCCCGCGCGCTCAACCGTGGCTCTGTGGCATCGGCCGATGGTTACTACTGGATCTACGGCCAGTCGAACCCGAACGTGCCGATCAACACCGGCCTGGGCGTGCCGGCCACCGGTGGCATCCGCAATGGCCAGGACGGCTACTACGTGCGCCAGTACATCTACAGCGCACTGGCCTCGGTGCGCGCATCGCAGCGGGCGCAGTACATCGAGGACAACTGGCAGGTGACCGACCGGCTGCTGCTGAACCTGGGCCTGCGCCTGGACCAGTTCACCAACTACAACCGCGATGGCGACGCCTACATCAAGCAGACCAGTGGGCAATGGGCGCCGCGCTTGGGCTTCAGCTGGGATGTCGGCGGCGACGGTCGTTTCAAGGTGTTCGGCAACGTGGGCCGCTACTACCTGGCGCTGCCGCTGAACCCGGCGTTCAATGCGGCCGGTGCGACGTTGGCGACGTCCACCTACTACACCTACGGCGGCATCGACAGCAACGGCTACCCGACCGACCTCACCCAGTTCTCCGATGCAGTGTCGTCCAACAACAACTACGGTCTGCTGCCGGACGCGAAGACGGTGGCCACCTCCGGTATCAAGCCGTCCTTCCAGGATGAGTTCATCGTGGGCTTCACCAAGGCACTGGGCCAGGACTGGGTGTATGGCGCGAAGGCGACCTACCGCGTGCTGCGCAGCGGTGTGGATGACTACTGCGATATCGATGCAGTGCTCGGCAAGGCCAGCAGTCTGGGCTACAACGTGACCAAGGACAGCAATCCGGTCAGCTGCTGGCTGATCAACCCCGGCCGCGCGAACACCTTCAATCTGGTCGACACCGGCGGCAACTACGTGAGCGTGCCGCTGACCAATGCCGAGATGGGCTTCCCGAAGTTCAAGCGCAACTACTACGCGGTGAACCTGTCGCTGGAACATCCGTTCGATGGCCGCTGGTACGGCCGTGCGGACTATACGTGGTCGCGCAGCTACGGCACCACCGAAGGCCAGCTGCTGTCGGGCATCGGCCAGACCGCGGTGTCGACCACGCAGGCCTGGGATTACGCCCAGCTGATGGAGCACACCAACGGGCCGCAGAGCAACGACCACACCCACCAGTTCAAGCTGCACGGCTACTACCAGCTGACGCCGGAATGGCTGGTCTCGGCCAACGTGCGGGTGATCTCGGGTACGCCCTTCAGCGCACTGGGTTCGTATGGCCCGGACTTCGAAGATCCCTCCGGCTATGGCATCGCCTACCACTTCTACAACGGCCAGCCGGCGCCTCCGGGCAGCCAGGGGCGCCTGCCATGGCTGAAGCAGCTGGACCTGGGCGTGTCCTACCGCCCGGCTGCGGCGGATGGCCGACTGGGCTTCAACCTGGATGTGTTCAACGTGTTCAACAGCCAGGTGGCGCTGTGGAAGTCGCCGTACTCCGAGCTGGACCCGGGCCAGCCTGACCCGCTGTACGGCGCAGCGACCGTGCGCCAGGCACCGCGCTCGCTGCGGGTGAGCGTGAGTTACGACTACTGAGGGAGGGGCTCGGCGCTAGCGTGGTGGGAAGCCCCGTGTAGAGCCGAGCCCATGCTCGGCTGCGGTCAGCCGGATGAAGAGCAGCCGAGCGTAGGCTCGGCTCTACAGCTGAGCAACCGGGCAAGATCGACGCTGCGGAAGCCCCGTGTGGAGCCGAGCCCATGCTCGGCTGCGGTCAGCCGGATGCAGAGCAGCCGAGCGTAGGCTCGGCTCTACAGCTGAGCAACCGGGCAAGATCGACGCTGCGGAAACCTCGTGTAGAGCCGAGCCCATGCTCGGCTGCGGTCAGCCGGATGCAGAGCAACCGAGCGTAGGCTCGGCTCTACAGCCGAGCAACCGGGCAAGATCGACGCTGCGGAAACCTCGTGTAGAGCCGAGCCCATGCTCGGCTGCGGTCAGCCGGATGCAAAGCCGCCGGGCGTGGCCCGGCGCTACCGCCATCACCGCCCGGCCAGTTCCTCGCGCACGATCTGCGCACCCGCACTCAGCGCGCGCAGCTTGCCGCGCGCCACCTCACGCGACAGCGGTGCCATGCCGCAGTTCGTGCACGGGTAGAGCTTGTCGGCGTCCACGAACTGCAGCGCCTTGCGCAGGGTGTTGGCCACGTCTTCGGGCGTCTCCACCTTGCTGGAGGCCACGTCGATGGCACCGACCATCACCTTCTTGCCGCGCACCAGCTCGATCAGGTCGATCGGCACGTGCGAGTTGTGGCACTCCAGCGAGATCAGGTCGATACTGGATTTCTGCAGCTTCGGGAACGACTCTTCGTACTGGCGCCATTCCGAGCCCAGCGTCTGCTTCCAGTCGGTGTTGGCCTTGATGCCGTAGCCGTAGCAGATGTGCACGGCGGTCTCGCACTTCAGACCTTCAATCGCGCGCTCCAGGGTGGCCACGCCCCAGTCGTTCACTTCGTCGAAGAACACATTGAAGGCCGGTTCGTCGAACTGGATGATGTCCACGCCGGCTGCTTCCAGTTCCTTCGCTTCCTCGTTGAGGATCTTCGCGAATTCCCAGGCCAGCTTCTCGCGGCTCTTGTAGTGTGCGTCGTACAGCGTGTCGATCATGGTCATCGGGCCGGGCAGGGCCCACTTGATCGGTTGCGCGGTCTGCCGGCGCAGGAATTTCGCGTCCTCGACGAATACCGATTTCGGGCGGCTGACTGCACCGACCACGGTCGGCACGCTGGCGTCGTAGCGGTTGCGGATACGCACGGTCTCGCGCTTGTCGAAGTCGACGCCGTCGAGATGCTCGATGAAGGTGGTAACGAAATGCTGGCGCGTCTGTTCGCCGTCGCTGACGATGTCGATGCCGGCGTGCTGCTGTTCCTGCAGGGACAGGCGCAGCGCGTCCTGCTTGCCCTCGGTCAGTCCCTCATCCCGCAGTTTCCAGGGCGACCAGAGCTTTTCGGGTTCGGCCAGCCACGAGGGCTTGGGCAGGCTGCCGGCGGTGGAGGTGGGCAGTAGTTTCTTCATCGTGTTCGGGGTCTTTGTCCTGGGGGAGGGGGAAGCGCTGAATCAGCGGGCAGCCCACTGCTCAAGCCTGGCGCCGTAGGGCTTGATGAAGTGCTCTTCGGTGAACCTGCCCTGCTTGACCGCCAGCTGGCTGCGCTCTTCACGGTCGTAGACGATGCGGGTGGACGAGTAGTCCTGGTGCTTCAGGCTGGGCTGGTAGACCTTGCCGGCCACCGAATTGGCGTTGTAGATCTCTGGGCGGTAGATCTTCTGGAACGCTTCCATGGTGCTGATGGTGCCGATCAGTTCCAGGTTCGAGTAATCGCCCAGCAGGTCGCCCTGGAAGTAGAACGCCAGCGGCGCGACGCTGCCCGGCGGCATGAAGTAGCGCACCTGCAGGCCCATCTTGTCGAAGTACTGGTCGGTGGGCGAGAACTCGCCCTGGCGGTACTCCACGCCGAGGATGGGATGATGGTTCTCGGTGCGGTGGTAGGTCTTGCTGCTGGACACGCTGATGCAGATCACCGGCGCCTTGCTGAAGTTGGCGCGGTAGGCATCCGACTCCAGGAAGTGCTTGAACAGCTTGCCGTGCAGATCGCCGAAGCCTTCGGGGATGCCGAACGTCGCCTTGCCTTCATTGCTGGCCGGCAGCACGACGCTGAAGTCGTAGTCGCGTACGTAGGAGGAGAAATTGTTGCCGACGATGCCTTCGGTACGCGCGCCGGTGTGCGTGTCGACGATGGTCGGGCGCAGTACTTCGATCAGCGGGAAGGGGTCGCTGCCGTCATCGCCATCGATGTGCATCTCCACCGAGATGATGTCCAGCTCGACCGCGTAGCGATCCGCGCTGGGGTTGTCCCAGTGGGCCAGATCGTTGAAGCGGTTGTTGATCATGCCGATCGTGTTGCGCAGGTTTTCCTGGCGCGAGGCGCCGCGGGCCAGATTGGCGAAGTTGGTGGTGATGCGCGTGCCGTCGGCCGGCTGGTAGTCCTCGTTGAACGGGATGCGCGTGATCTGGAAGGTGAAATTGTCGGCAGTCATGGCAGTGTTCCGGTTACCTGGAGGGCGTCGGCGGTTTCAGCGGGCACGGGCGCGGGGCGATGGGACAGCGTCAGCAGGGGCAGGGCCCGCTGCACGGCCAGGCGTGCGCGCTGCAGCAGGGCCTCGTCATGCACGCGGCCGTCGGAGAAGTCCTTGTCGGTGGCGTAGACGCCCAGTGGCAGAGTGCGTGCCTGGAAGAAGCTGAAAAGCGGCCGCAGCTGGTGGTCGATCATCAGCGCGTGGCGCTCGCTGCCGCCGGTGGCGGCCAGCAGGGTGGGAGTGTCGACCAGCGCGTCCTGGTGGATGAAATCGAAGAAGTGCTTGAACAGGCCGGTGTACGAACCGCGGTAGACCGGGGTGGCGACCACCAGCACGTCGGCCCGTTCGACCGTGGCCAGGGCTTGTTCGGCGGCGGCGGGCAGCTGCGAGCGCCACAGCGCACCGGCCAGCTGCGGGGCCAGCTCGCCGAGTTCGACCAGGTGCGGTTCGCTGGGAACGTGCTCGCCGATCAGGTCCAGCAGGTGCTCGCACAGGGTGGCGGCCCGCGAGGGGCGCTGCAGGCCGCCGGAGACGGCGACGATACGGAGGGGGCGGTGGGGAGAAAGCATGACCCGATCCTAGTCAGGCCTTCCCATGACGTAAAATGGTTTTACTTCACACATCCATGAGTGGGATTCATCGACATGCTGGAACGAATCCACCTGAGCATCGTGCAGCAGGTCGAACTGCAGGGTTCGCTGACCGCTGCCGCCGGCGTGCTCAACCTGACCCAGTCGGCGCTGAGCCACAGCATGAAGAAGCTGGAACAGCAGCTGGGCACCGACGTCTGGCTGCGCGAGGGCCGCAGCCTGCGCCTGACCCAGGCCGGCCAGTACCTGCTGGCAGTGGCCAACCGGGTGCTGCCGCAGCTGGACCTGGCCGAGGAGCGGCTGGGCCAGTTCGCCCAGGGCGAGCGCGGCTCGCTGCGCATCGGCATGGAGTGCCACCCCTGCTACCAGTGGCTGCTGAAGATCGTCTCGCCCTACCTGGCCTCGTGGCCGGACGTGGACGTGGACGTGAAGCAGAAATTCCAGTTTGGCGGCATCGGCGCCCTGTTCGGCTACGAGATCGACCTGCTGGTGACGCCCGACCCGCTGTTGAAGCCGGGCCTGACGTTCGTGCCCGTGTTCGACTACGAGCAGGTGCTGGTGGTGGCCAAGAACCACCCGCTGGCCAAGGTGGAGTACGTGAAGCCGCGGCAGCTGACCCAGGAAGTGCTGATCAGCTACCCGGTGCCGTTCGAGCGCCTGGACATCTACAACCAGTTCCTGCTGCCGGCCGGGGTGACCCCGCGCCGCCACAAGGCCATCGAAACCACGGACATCATGATGCAGATGGTGGCCAGCGGCCGCGGCGTGGCCGCCATGCCGCGCTGGCTGGTGGAGGAGTACGCGACCCGCATGGACGTGGTGCCGGTGCGGCTGGGGGCCAACGGCATTCCCAAGCAGATCTATCTGGGCGCGCGCGAGGCCGACACCGCCATCGATTACCTGCAGGCCTTCGTTGAACTGGCGCGGGGCAGCTCCATCGCCGGCGCGCCGCGCGGGGCCAAGTGATGCCTGCAGGAACCGTGCAGGGCGCACGCGCCTTTATTGATGCCTGTTCGCTGGAAGTCAGTGCGAAAGCCATGCCCGCGCTGCGCGCCGAGGCCGGCCGCATCGCCCCGGGGACCACGATCTCGATCCCCTACCTCGCCAGCGAAGACGACGAGGCCCGGCTGGCCGCGGCACGCACCGTGCGCGAACTGGGGCTGCAGCCGATGCCGCACTTGTCGGCGCGGCGCATCGGTTCGCACGCGGCGCTGGAGCACTTCATCACCCGCGCGGTGGGCGAGGCCGGTGTCGAGCAGTGCCTCCTCATCGCCGGTGACCTGGCCACGCCCGCCGGTCCGTTTGCAGACAGCACGGCGATCATCGAGACGGGGCTGCTGGAACGCGCCGGAATCAAGGTCGTTGCCGTGGGCGGGCACCCCGAGGGCCATCCGGTGATGGACGCTGCCGGGCGCTGGCAGGCACTGGAACGCAAATGCCAAGCCATCGAAGCGCGCGGCATGGTGCCGAGGATCATCACCCAGTTCGCCTTCGATGCCGACCTCGTGCTGGCTTGGCTGGATGCGCTGCGTGCGCGCGGCATCGGCCATCCGGTGCTGGTGGGTGTGCCCGGGCCGGCCAGCGTCACCCGGCTGCTGCGCTATGCGGCGATGTGTGGCGTGGGTGCCAGCGCCTCGATGCTGGCGCGGTACGGGATCTCGATCGGCCGGTTGCTGGGCACCGCCGGGCCGGATGTGTTCGTGGACCGCCTGGTGGCAGGGCTGACCGACACACATGGGCAGGTCAGCCCGCATCTGTTCCCGTTCGGTGGCATTGCACCGTCGCTGGACTGGGTGGCGCAGTACCGGCTACGTCAGCGATGACGCGACGCCGTGGCTTCGCCATCCGCCTCCGCGGCGTTTGCACGGCTCTGCGCGAACCCGGGGAAGGTCTTTTCCAGTGAGTCCTTGTCCGGCAGCACGTAGAACACGCCGCCCTTCTCGAACGTAGAGGCGACCACCTGCTCGTAGAAACCAGGGCTGACGTTGATGCAGCCGTGGGTAATGCGGTTGTCATCCGGTGTTGGCGTTGCCAGGCGCTGAGCACGCTTCTCTTTCGGGCTGCCCGGCGGCAGCGGGTGCATGGAGACCGCCGAATCGTAATCCACCCACAACACACGGCCGGCGTCGTCGGACGGGCCGAAGCCACCAATGAAGCGGCCGGCGGGGGTTGTGCGGTCGTGGCCGGGAATCGCGCTCAGCGCAACCTTGGCCACATTCGGTGCGGAATGATCGCCCTTGGCCGACCCAAACAGCGCCGGTGCCGCGCCACGCAGCTTGCCGTCACTGCCGAAGATCAATACCTGTGCGGCGGCCTTGTCCATGATCGCGAACGGATAGCCTTCGCTGTCCTTGCTGGCCACGATCCAGCCGGCGAGCTCGATCACCAGGTCAGACACTTCCTGGCCCTGCGGTAGTTCATCGATGGCAGCCACCGGTTGCGTAGCGGCATCCCTGCTGCCCTTGGCGCTGGCCACACCGGCCCCTGACAGTGCGAGCGCGAGGGTAAGCGCGGCGCACGCAGTGCGGATTGGGGAGGACGTGTACGTACGGATGGCTGGATTCCTTCGATGAGTACGATGATTCAAGGTAACCAGTGGCCGCGGACGACCACTGGCTCCCACATCAACTTAGCCGCGCGGAGTCCGGCGGGGAGCCGTTTCCAGACGCTGCACACGACCTTCAATCTGGTCCAGGCGCTGGTTGGCCTGCTGTGCGGACTGGTTGGCGGACTCGGCGCTCTGCGCCGCGCCCTGGACCTTGACGTCGAGCGCATCGAGACGCGAATTGACCTTGGCGAAGTCTTCCTTGTAGCTGGCACAAGCGCCAAGGCTCAGGGCCAGGATGGCCACACCAAGGGGACGAGCGATCTTAAGGTGCTGCGTGGAAAGGGTCATTGCATTCCCTCCTTCGTCTGGGGAGTCTGGAATATAGCGGGCTTTTTGTTAGTTCCATGAATGGGTTTTCAGCTGCAGTTGGCCGACGTGCAGGCGCCGTGAAGAGCGCATGGTCGTGGTCCATCTGCTGCGAATGCAGATGCCTGTGCCCTGGGTGATCGCCAGCGCAGAGGCCCGCCGACGTAACAGGCAGGGCGGGCGGCGGGCCACGTTTGCTATCATGCGCGCCCTTGGCCGCCCGCACGATGTTGATCGTGCGCCTGCGCATCCTTCCTTTTCCGAAGAGGACGCTGCTGCGGCCAATCGCAGCGAAACCTTGCCCGGCCAGGCGCCTGCCAGCCGGGCCCCCGTACAGATCGAACAAGGAAAGCCGGCCGCATGCCTGCGGCCGTACTACATGAATTCACCTGCAACTTCGCGTCCCGGGTTGATCCCGGTGCTGGCCCTCCTGCTGGTCGGCCTCAACCTGCGCCCGGTGCTGGCCGTGGTCAGCCTGCTCACCGATTCCATCCGTGCCAGCAATGGCATGAGCTTCGAACAGATCGGCTGGCTCACCAGCCTGCCGATGATGGCTATGGGCCTGATCGCCATGGCCGGCGGCCTGGTCTATCGCATGGGCTATCGGCGCGGCGTGGCCATCGGCCTCGCGCTCACCGCGGCCTCGGCGCTGGCCAAGCTGGCCTCGCACGAACCGCTGTGGCTGATGGGCTCCAGCGTGGCCGCCGGCCTGGGCATCGGCATCGTGCAGTCGCTCATTCCCGGCTACATCAAGACCCGCTTCCCGCACCGCGTCGATCTGCTGATGGGCCTGTACGTGAGCATGATCATGGGCGGCGCGGCGTTGGCGGCGGCCAGCGCGTCGGCCCTGCTGCACTGGCTGGACTGGCAGGGCACGATGGCGTTCTGGGCGGTGCTGGCCATCGCTGGCATCGCGCTGTGGCTGCCCAACAGCGGCCATGCCGATGTGCCGTCCAACGGCAGCTCCATCAAGGCAGCCACGCCCAGCGCATTCCGTCCCTGGCAGCACGGCCGCACCTGGTTGCTGGTCGCGCTGTTCTGCGTGTCCAGCAGCTGCTACACGCTGTGCCTGGCCTGGATCGCGCCATACATGATGGAAGCAGGCGTGCGCGCCAACGAGGCGGGCTTCATGCTGGCGGCATTGAGCCTGTCCGAAGTGGCCGGTGGCTTCCTCGTCTCCTGGCTGGCGCCGCGCTTCCATGACCGCCGCGTGCTGCTGGGCCTGTTCCTGGCCGCCACCGCACTGACCTACGTGCTGATCGGCGTGGCGCCGATGTATGCGCCGTGGCTGATGATGTGCCTGCTCGGCCTGTCGATCGGCGGCCTGTTCCCGATGACCCTGATCCTGGTGATGGACCACTGCAGCCAGCCGGCCAAGGCCGGCATCCTGGTGTCCTTCGTGCAGGGCGTGGGCTATCTGGTCGGCGGCATCCTGCCGTTCGTGGCCGGTTCCATCCGCGACACCGTGGGCGACCTCAGTGTCGCGTGGGTGGCGATGGCCTGCGTGACGGCTGCTGCACTGGTGCTGGCGGCACGCGCAACGCCGGCCAGCGCGGAGCGCTTTGACGCGCGATGATCGTGCATGATGCAGCGGCGTGGCGTCTGGCCACGTGCTGCCAAGGAAGGCGATGTATCGCGCCGGACGGGGCGAAAAAGAGGAAGGCCAGAAGCGGATCCTGGCAATCGACATCCGTCGCGAAGGCTTCGAGTGGGCGCTGACCCATGGCTTTGACAGCCGTGCCGAACCCGGCATGGAGGCGGCGGCGTGGGAGCAGCTCAAGGCTCGATCCCCGGTGCGCATCCAGTGGGATCCCGAGCGCGATCTGCTGCTGCGTCCGTTACCCCACCGTGCAATCCAGATAGGTCTGGGCAGGGAGGCGGTGCGTGCCTATGTCGGTGAATGGATTCGAGGCATCACCGATGTGACGGCGCAGGCGCACGCCATCCATGCGCTGGTGAAGGAGAGAAGGATGGAGGAAGCGCAGTCCGCACTTCCCCGCGAGCGGGTCTACCCTTAGCGTTAGGCCTGCGCTGGATGCTGGCAGGACGACCGGCGCTCCCCAGGGCGCACGGAAATGGCGCCGCCAACACCTCGACAGAGTTCCCTGAACCGCAACTTCATTCATGTACTGGTAAGTTCAATATTCAGGGTCGATTTCACCAGCAAACGGATAATTCACACCTGTCGAGCGCCTCTTCTCTCTCCCTCTCTCCCGGGCAGGCGGCCGGCGAAACCAAAAATAATTAAAGGTGTGCCCCGATGAACAAGAATTCGCTGCTCGCTCTGGGTCTGCTGGCTGCCCTGCCGTTCGCTGCATCGGCTGCCGATGGCCTGTCGTACAACTACGTCGAAGGCGGTTACGTGAACACCGATGCCAAGGGCGGCGACGCCGATGGCTGGGGCGTCAAGGGCTCGGTTGCCGTGCACCCGAACTTCTCGGTCTTCGCTGATTACAGCAAGCAGGAAACCGACACCTTCAAGAACGACGTTGACCAGTGGCGCATCGGCGCCGGCTACAACTACGGCATCGCACCGAACACCGACCTGGTGGCTCGTGTTGCGTACCAGAAGTTCGACATGAAGCACGGCCTGGACTTCAACGGCTACTCCACCGAAGTGGGCCTGCGCACCGCGTTCAACCCGTACCTGGAAGGCTACGCGCTGGCCGGCTACGAGGACTACAGCAAGAAGCACGGGATCAACCCGGACGGCGAGTTCTACGGCCGCGTCGGCGCCACCGCCAAGTTCACCCCGAATTGGGGCCTGAGCGGCGAAGTGAAGCTGGCCAAGGCCGGCGACCGCGAGTGGTTCGTGGGCCCGCGCTTCACCTGGTAATAAGCAGTACCGCAGTAAAAAGCGTTACCGGCGTGTGCTCTCTCTCTCTCCCACACGCCACCCGAAGCCCGGCCTCGCGCCGGGCTTCTTTTTTTCTGCCTTCGCCGCCCCGCCCGGTGGCACACCCACGCCATCGCTCCAGTTGAACCGCCACGCGTGGCTGCTCTCCTCAGCCACGCACGGCGCGGCTCTACTGCAGTTGTGCTTCCAATTCGGCCAACCGGTCCAGCCGCCGCTGCCGGCGGCGGCCAGCCCATGCGCCAGTCAGTGCCGCCACCACCACGACCGAGCCGTTCAACCACAGGTTCAGTGCCCAGGTCTGAGGCGGCAGTGCACCGGGAACATCGGGTCCAGCCTGCATTGCGGTAAGCGCCATCCACACCAACCCCGCCCAGACTGCCAGGGAAAGCCAGATGTTGACCCGCCAGATCTGCATCGAGATGCGCGCGCGCTGGCGCTCGAACGCCAGCAGTGCGGCCGGAGCCAGGCCGCGGCTGCGCCACTGTCGCCGCCGCTGCACGAAGATCCAGCCAGCCACGGCCAGTACGAACGCGATCAGGCCCCACAGCAGACCATGCGCGATCAGCTTGCGCGGATCGAGCAGGGCGCGGACGCAGTTGGCCACGGCCACCACGGTGATCAGTAGTTCAATGGCCGATCGCAGGCGGATCCAGCGGCTGCGACGCTCCGCCTCGCGCTGCAGAGCGGCCACATCCACCGCGGGCGGGCCTGGCTGCTGCTGCCACAGGGCCTGCAGATCGCCCCACTCCGGGTTGTGGGTTACCGGTTTCATCGGGTGCCTCCCATCCGCTCACGTAGTTGCCGGCGTGCGCGGCTTAGGCGCTGGGCAACGGTGTTCTCTTCCAGGGCCAGTGCCTGGCCGATCTCGCGCTGCGAAAAGCCCTCCAGGGCAAGAAGCACTACCTGGCGCAGGCCCAATGGCAGCTGCTGTACCGCCCGCAGCAGGGTGCCCTGCTGCTGGGCGCGCGCGGCCTGCTGCTGAGGGTCCGCATCGGGATCGGGCAGGTGGTCGTCCAGCGCGCTGCCGCGATGGCGCTGCTCACTGGCCAGTGCATCCATCGCACGGTTGTGCGCCACCCGCGCGATGAAGGCGCGCAGCGTGCCTTCTTCGCCGCGCCAGCGCGGCAGCGCCTGCCACAAGGCGATGCTGATCTCCTGCAGCAGATCGTCGCGACGCGCAGGTTCGCGCGCGTAGCCGCTGGCCATGCGTGCGAGCAGAGGCCAGTGTGCCTGCAGCACCTCTGCGATATCGATGGACTGCGTCCTGCCCACCCGCGCTCCTCAGCCGATGCCGTCCGCGAAGACATCGCGGTAGATCCAATAGGATACGTAGCCGAGAAGCAGCAGGGGCAGCAGCAGCCACGGCTGGTACGGCAGCGCCAGCAGCAGCACCGCATTGAGCAGCAGGTAGGCACCGAGCGGACGCCAGCCTTCGCGCAGCAGCCGCAGGTTGTCGCGCAGGGCAGCACGTGCAGGGATGCCATCCAGCAGCGCACGCGGCAGTGTGGTCAGCAGCAGCATGCCCAGCGGCAGGCCGCTGGCCAGCACCAGGGCGATCTGCAGGCGAGTGACCGTGGTGGCCAGCACCGCGCTGTCACCGAGGGCGAAGGCTGCCGCGGCCGCAGGCCCGGCCAGTACGCCGGCCATCGCCACCTGGCCGGCGAAGACCACTGCCGAGAGCAGCGCCAGTACCGCGACCGTCGCGGGACGTGCACGCAGCCGGCGGCCAGCCTGCAGCGGCGCGAAGCGCCCACCGCGGACGAACTGATCCAGCATCAGCAGGGCCCACATCGATACCATCGGCACCACCAGCTTGGACACCACGACGCCGGCGACCGGCACGCCCAGCTGCAGCACGAGTTCCACCAGCATCGGCAGCAGCGCCAGCAGGAACAGCCGCAGCGGTGCGCGCCGCAGCATGCCCGCGCTGCGCGCAAGCCAGTGCAGGAGGCGGCCGGTGGGCCAGCGGCGGCTTGGTTGAGTGGTGGTGGCAGCAATGTCCGGGGCGTGCATGCGGGCTCCAAGCGGCGTGTAGTGATGATTGAAGACGCCGCCGACGGGAAAAACCTGACATCGATCTTCATCACGCCGTACTCTCATGCCAGCGCTTCAGTAGAGCCACGCCGTGCGTGGATGTTCTCCTCAGCCACGCATGGTGTGGCTCTACTGCGTCAGCATCTGCAGGGGGGGGCTTCCGCTGGAATCGGCCGCACTTCGCCCCTCGCACCTGATTGCTGCGGGAGCGCCAACCAAGGTTGGCGACTACCAGTAGATCCACGCCATGCGTGGATAGCATGACCAGTAGATTCACGCCATGCGTGGATAGCATGACCAGTAGATCCACGCCATGCGTGGATGAGCGCGCGCAAGGCAGTCGAGCAAGCTCGACTCTACCGCTGCTCGCGCGCCGCAGCACTCCACGCCCGCAGGCCGAACACCGCCAGGCCCAGGAAGAACACGTACAGCGCCGCGGTCACGTGCAGCGACTTGAACAGGTATGTGCCCACGTAGACCACGTCCACCGCGATCCACACCCACCAGCACGCCACGTGGCGGCGCGCCTGCCACCACTGCCCGACCAGGCTCAGCGCGGTCAGCATCGCATCCAGCCACGGCAGCGCCGCATCGGTGAAGCTGTGCATGGCCGTGCCCAGGGCGATGCCACCGCACAGGCCGATGGCCACGTCGCGCAGCGCCTTGCCACGCGCCAGCGGCACGATGCGGATGCTGCCTTCGTCGGCGGCATGCTGGCGCCAGTTGATCCAGCCGTAGACCAGGAAGCCACCGAAGGCGACCTGCAGCAGCGTGTCCGAATACAGCTTGGCCTCGGCGAACACCGCGCCGTACAGCGCCACCGACAGCAGGCCCACCGGCCACGCCGCCAACCGGCGCCGGGCCATCAGCCAGACGCCGAGCACGCTGCACAGCGCGGCAGTCCACTCGAGCAGCACGCCGCTCACAGCGCGAACGTGACCGACAGGCGCGCCTGTCGCGGTGCACCCGGGAACAGGTAGTAATCACCACCGCTGCTGCCGGTATCGCGCCAGTAGAAGCGGTTGAACACGTTGTCCACCGACAGGTTCCAGGTCACCGCGCGCTCATGCAGGCGATGCTGGAAGCGCAGGCCGGCATCGAACACCGAGTAGTCCGGCGCATGCACGCTGCCATCGGCGCGGGCCACGTTGGAGGCGGCATAACGCCAGCCACCGGTCACATCCAGGCCCTGCACGAAGGGCAGCGCATAGGCCAGGTGCACGCTGGCACGCACCTTGGGCACGTTTACCAGCTGGTGGCCCTCATACGCCGGCGTACCTGCATCGCGTGCGCGTGCCTGCAGCACGCTGGCGCTGGCGACGATCTGCAGCGCATCGGTCAGCTGGCCATTGGCGGTCAGTTCCAGGCCGCTGTGGGCCTGCGTGCCCTGCTGAAGGAAGGTGTAGCCCGCTTCGCTGTCGTCCGGCTGGGCGAACTGGTACGGCTGGGAAATGCGGAACAGCGCCGCGCCCAGTGTCAGTGCTTCCACCGGCACGTACTTCACGCCCACTTCCAGCTGGCGCGACTGCACCGACGGCAGGAACTCATCGGCGTTGGAGGTCCAGAACGGCGCCTCCTGGCCCAGCGAGATGCCGCGCACGTAGCTGCCGTAGACGTTGAGCTGGTCGTTGGCCTTCCACACCAGCGCGGTCTGCGGCAGGAAGCGCGACAGGCGGCTCTGCCGCTGCAGGGCGCCGCGCTTGTCATAGGCACGCTCGTCCAGGCGCACGAAACGGCCACCGGCCAGCCACTGCCAGTCATCGCCGAAGCTGACGCGGTCCAGCGCGAACACGGCAGTCTGGCGGCTGTCCAGGCGGCGCGCGGACGGGCCCGGCTGCAGCGGCGAGGGCGCGTACACCGGCACCTGTGCATCGTGGATGTTGGCGCTGCCCACGTACTCGTTGACGCTGGGGCGGCGGTCGACGGTGCGGCGGAAATAGTCGGCGCCGACGGTCAGCTCATGGCCGACGCTGCCGGTATCGAAACGGCCGCGCAGTTCGGCGCGCGCCTGCTGGTTGCGGCGGGTGTCATCCGGGCTGCGGTAATCGTAGATGTCGTAGTCGCCATTGGGCGCGAAGTAGTTGCCCGGCGTGCTGCCATCGGCGCACTGCGCGGTGTAGTAGCAGCCGTAGGCGAAGGCCACGTTGTCATCGATGACCGAGCGGCTGTAGCCCACCGACACGCGCGACTGCCAGCGCTCGCTGAAATCGTAGGTGTGCAGGGCAGTGATGTTGGTGCTGGCGATATCCACCGCGCGCTGCCACGGCTGGTAGCCGAGCAGGTGCTTGCGGTCGACGCCGCGCGGCAGCTCGCTGGCGCCCAGCAGCTGGTAGCCGGACACCGAGCGCTGCGTGCTGGTCTGGTAGTTGGCATCCACTTCCAGCTTGCCGCGTTCGCCGATGAACCAGTCAGCGGCCAGCGAGTAGAAGTTGCGGTTGCCGTCGGCGTGCTCGACGTAGGAATTGCTGGCGTCCCAGGCGGCATTGAGGCGCACGCCGAACCGCGGCGTGATCCAGTGGCCGACATCGGCCGCGACATAGCGCGAGCCTTCCGAATCGGTGCCCAGGGTGACGGTGCGCACTTCGGCGGGGCGCTTGCCCACGTAGTTGATGATGCCGCCCGGCGCCATCACGCCGGCAGCGAGGCCGGCTTCACCCTTGAGGATCTGCACTTCCTGCACGTTTTCCAGGGCAAGGCGCTGTTCGCCGGCGATGGCCAGGCCGTTGAAGCGGTAGCCGGTGGCCGCGTCCAAGGCGAAACCGCGGATGGCGATGTTCTGGTAATAGCCGACCGGTGCGTAGGCATCACCCAGCGAGGCATCGTTGCTGGCCAGCTCGGACAGCGAACGCACCTGGCGGCGGTCGAGGTAATCGCGGTCGAGCACGTTCACCGAGGCCGGCGTGTCCTTCCAGCTGCCGCCGCCGAAGGCATTGGCGCGCGCGGTATCGGCCGCGGGTTTGCCGGCCTGCACGCGCACGGCGGCCAGCTCGGTCGGCGAGCGTTCGGCGCCGGTGGCGTTCACGTCGGTGGATGCCTCGGCAGCGCTGGCGTGCAGCGGCAGGGTGGCGCAGAGGGCAAGGGCGAGCAGGGTGGGGCGCAGGCAGCGGTTCATTCGGTTCGTCTTCTGACAGCAAGGGAGACGAAGCGACGGCGCACGGACGCACCTGCCCGGAACGGGGGTGCGACTGCTGCTCAAAGCTCCCTACGCCGGTGCAAACCGGATCAGGTTCCAAGGGACTCTCTCAGCCTGGCAATCCAGGCACCCCCGCTTCAGATGACCATTTCACTACAAATGGTGGCGATTTGCGAGCCAGGGGTCGGATGAGGGGTCAGAGCCCTCACGCCGCCGCGCGCAGCGCCCGCAGCAGCCCTTGTCCCGCCTCACTGTGGAACCACGCCGGGTGCCCCAGCATGAACGGCTGCCAGGCCACGTCGGCATTGGCGGTGGAGCCGGTGATGCCTTCGAAGTACTCCACTTCGGACAGTGCGAAGTCGAAATGGACCACCGGCAACAGGTCGGCCAGCAGCTGCACGCGTCCGGCCGACAGCGGCAGCACCTCGCGGTAGCCCTGCAGCAGGGCCAGGGCGATGTCGATGCGCACGGCGTCGTCGCCACGTTCCAGTTGCAGCCAGGCCACGGCGTTGCGCTCGATGGCGGTGGCCAGGTCGAACAGCGCGCTGGTGGGCGAAGCCAGGCCGAAATCCAGCACGGTGGCCACCGCGCCGTCGGCATCCCACAGCAGGTTGGAGACGTGCCAGTCGTTGTGCGCCCACAGCCGTGGCTCGTCGCGCAGGCGCGTGGGCAGGCCCTTGTGCCAGGGCAGCACTTCCGCGTGCAGCTGCGCCTGCCAGGGAATGCGCGCCAGGTAACGGGCCAGGCCGGGGCGGTTTGGCAGATCGGCCTGCAGCGCCCCGATGGGATCCTCGGCGCGGATCAGGTCATCGCGCGCCACCAGGATGTGGGTACTGCGCTGTGGCGCGTGGAAACTGGCCGAGGCCTGGTGCAGGCGCGCCAGCATGCGCCCGGCCTGCAGCGCCTGCGCGCTGTCGGTCAGCAGCGACCACGACACCGCATCGCGGTACAGGTCCGCACCCGCGCCGGCGGCGTGCAGTTCGTAGGTCCACGGCCCATGCTCGACCGCAGTCGCGCCATCAGCAGCGGCCAGCACCTGCACCACCGGCACGCCGTGTGCGGCCAGATGGGCGATGAAACGGTGTTCTTCCTGCAGGCAGGCGGCGCTGCGCACGCTGTGGTGGTGGCGCTTGATGAACACCTGGCCCATCGCGCCCTGCACGATCGCCGCCGCCGACAGCGGGCGCGGGCTGTGCCAGTGCAGCGTGCTGTCCGCCGCCAGTGCCGGGTACCGCGTGCACAGCCACGCCACTTCGTCGGCGCGGATCGCTGGCCAGTCGGCAGCGACCTCGTCGTTGTTGAGGCCCTGCACGCGATGGGGGGAAGAAGTCATGCCGCAGCCGCTGCCCGGAAAGGAGTCACCAAGGCTGCGCATTCAACGCCATGGGCGCTGCCGGCGCAAGCTGCGGGGGACAAACGAAAACGGGCAGATCCAGGATCTGCCCGTTGCCGGAATCATCAAGCGGCGGCGCGCTTACCAGCCGCGATGACGGCCGCGATCGTGGTAGTGGCGGCGGTCGTGGCCACGGTCGTGGTAGCCGCGGCTGTAACCCCGGTTGTAACCGCGGTCGTAGCGACGGTTGTCATAGCGACGGTCATAGCGGCGGTCGTGGTGGTCCTTGGTGGTCAGGTTGCCGATGGCACCACCGGCCACCGCGCCACCGACGGTCGCGGTCGGGTCGCCGTTGGAGATCAGATGGCCGGCCACGCCGCCCACCACCGCACCGACCACGGTGCGCTTGTCCTTCCTCGACATCGCGCTGGCATCGCTGACCACCGCCACGCCGGCCAGCAGGGCAAGGGCCATCGCCAGGCCACGGAAGCTGATTGCGGACGTACTGATCATGTTCGGTTCTCCTGTCTGGGGCTTGCCACGGTGGGCAGGGAGGGCGGGGGCGCCCTGGCTGCCGTGCTGTCCAAACTGGTCTTCCAACATTGTCGGAACATTGCGCCTGGACGGCCTGCGGCGTGCGTATTCATCTAGCGTCATGGGCGATGAAGCGCACCTGAAAATCCGCCTGAACGGGAGCTGCAACACACGGGGCCGAAACGTTTCCTTCAGGAAAACAGGAACGGGGCCGGAGCCCTTTCGCGCGGAAAGGGATCCGACCCCGCCTGGATCAATGACCCATCGCGCGCTGGGTCTGGCGTTCCTGTTCCTGGTGCTGCTGCTGGCGGTCCTGCTGCAGCACGCTCGGTGCACCCTGCACCGCGCCGCTGTTCAACGCCATGCTCTGTTCGCTGGCGGCCTTCACGTCCACCGCCGCGCGCATCGCGGCCGGGTCGTTCATCGCGCCCTGCACGGCGAACAGGCGCTCGCCGTTGGTGCTGGGCACCACCGAATCGATGCGCTGCAGGCCGGCTTCGTGCGACTGCCGGGTCAGCGATGCGGCAGCTGCTTCCAGCGAATGGCGGTCCTTGAAGGTGCCGGCGGGCAGCTGCTCCAGGCTGTTCACCGCCTGGTTGTACATCGGGTTGCGCGGGTGGCGCTCGTCGTTCAGCAGCGGGCGTTCGCGTGCCTCCTGCATCGCGCCCTGGGTCTTCGGACCGATGATGCCGTCCACGGCCAGGCCGTTGTCCTTCTGGAACTGGCGCACCGCCGCTTCGGTGTTGCGGCCGAACTTGCCGTCCTCGAACAGCGGCTTGCCATCGGCGCCGACATAGCCCAGGTGGCCGAGGTTTTCCTGCGCCTTGCGCACGCCTTCGCTGTGGTCGCCGTGGCGATGGATCTCGTTGCGTGCTGCCTGCGGTGCGGCCGCGGTGGCCTGCGCCGGCGCGTCCTTGTGCTGGCCCTGCTGCTGCGTCTGGGTGCGGGTCTCCAGCAGGTCACGCGCCTTGTGCAGCGGGTCGGAGGCGAACAGCTTCCAGTTCGGGTGGTTCTCCACCTGCTTCAGGTAGTCCTCCACCGGCATGGTGTGCACGCCCTGCTTGCCGGTGGACTGGCTGATCAGCAGCTTGTCGGTGTTGGGGTCGCGCACCACCATCACGATGTGGTCGATGCCGTTCCAGTGCTCGTGCTTGGTCTTGGCCGTATCCAGGCCGATCACCATGCCTTCCTTCAGCGCACCCGGCTTGAGGATGTCGTCGCGCTGCAGCAGCACGCCCGAATCCTTGTACGCCTGCTGCACGATGCCGCCGGAGCCGGCGAAGCCCAGCTTGATACGGTCCGCATCACCGTAGACGGCGTGGCCGGCCTTCTGGTTGATCTCGTCCTGGGTCTTGTTGAGCATCGTGCCGACCCAGCCGGAGCAGTCCACGTAGCCCTGGTCGACGTTCTTGCCGGTGATGCCGTTGCCACGGTAGTACTGGCTGGACGGAATGTTGATGGCGTACTTGACGTCGTCGTACTTCACGCCGGCCTCGTAGGCGGCGCTGAGGCTGATGCCCGGCTTGTCCTGGTTGGCGGCCACGGGTGCGGCCACGGTGGCGGCGGTCGGTGCCGGCACCGTCTGCGTCGGGCCGGCCGGTGCCGGCACCGGGGCGCTGCGTGCCGGCGCATCGGCGCTGATCGGCGCGATGTTCTTTTCCGGAATGCTGATGCCGTCGTACTTGCGGTCGTAGTACTGGGCGAAGGTGCTGGCCAGGTCCTTGTCGTTCATCGCGCTCATTTCCGCACGCGTGTGGCCGGTCAGCGCCTGGATGTCACTGCCGATCTGGCCCATGATCCGCGGCCGCATGTTGATCACATCGCCGTGGCCATCACGCACCACGCCGAAGGTGCCGGTGGCGATGGCGGTCTGGATCGAGCCATAGCCGGCCGCACCCTGCTGGTGTGCCAGGTACAGGTCCAGGCCGGTCGGCGAGGCTTCGCCGGACAGGTACGGGTGGCCGGTGCGTTCATGGCGCTTCTGCATGTCGGCCAGGTTGCGCTGGAACATGTCCGCGGCCGCTTCGGTGTTGCGGGTCGGGTCGTACTCGTGGCCGGTCAGGCCGTACTGGCGCGCCGAGGATGGCAGGAACTGGAACAGGCCCTTGGCGTCGGTGCGGTTGTTGTGCGCGCGTTCGTCGAACTGCCCGCCGGTCTCGATGTGGGCGAAGCGCAGGAAATCCTCGCTGGAAATACCCTTGCGCTGGGCGACCTGTTCGATGATGTCGAGAACTTCCTGTCTGCTGTAGTCACGCTGTGCCATGACGTTTTCCTCTGGGGTTGATGGAGCGGCCTGGGCCGCGTTTCGCCAACCGGACTCATCCTTGAGTCATCAACATGTCGGTCAACAGGTACTGCGATGTGTGCTTACGGTGCGACGTAGGCCTTGCGGGCGGCGTCGTAGCGGTACTGGCGTGCGTCGGCGGCACCCAGCGCACGGGTCTGGCCCGGGCCGGCGATGGTGGTGCCGGTCTCGCTCACGCGGATGGCCGGCAGGTCGCTGCCCGGCACGGCCTCGAAGGCCAGCGTGCCCTGGCTGCTGACGCAGGGCATCACCGCACCGTCGTCGCAGGCCGCCGAATTGTCCTCGCCGGTGATGACGGTGCCGGCGCTGGCCCAGACCTGGCCATCGTCGGATTTCTCGTAGTCCGGGTTGAACAGCAGGATCTCGTAGCTTTCCACGCTGACGCCGCTGCTTAAGGCGCGGGTCGGCACGGCCAGCACCAGCTTGCCCGACGCCGTGCGGTGTTCCACCGGCGCGCGCTTGCTGTCCACGTCCGGCGCGCTGCCGTAGGCACCGATGGTGCCGATCCACGGTTCAGCGCCCTTGAACACCCACGGGCGGTCCGGCTTGTCGCCGGTCAGGGTGAAGGTGGCTTCGGAGAGAGTGACGCGGCTGTCCGGGCCAGCCTCGTCTTCGCCGGCCTTGCCGAACTTCTGCGGGGTGTTCCAGGCAAAGCCGGTGTAGTAGCGGGTGCCTGCCACTTCATAGGTGTGGCCGAACCAGAACGTGGCCACGCTGCCGTTGGCCACTTCGTAGGAAACGGCGCCATCGCCGTCCACCTGGTAGATGAAGTACAGCACGCTGCCGGCATCGGGCGGCGTGGCAACGGCCGCGGGGGTCGCGGCGGCGGTAGCGGAGCTCTGCATCGGGGCAACTTCCTGTCGTGGCGCGTCGGCGCCCTGCGGTGAAGCGGTCGAGGTAGAAGGGGTGCATGCGCTGGCCAGCAGCGAAACAGCAAGACCAGCAAATGCCAGGCGCAATCGCGTATGGGCCGGTGCCAGGCAGACGGTGGGGGAATGGATCATGCGCCTCTCCATGGTGTGCGGGCGCTGGGCAAGACGGCCAACGCAGAAAACCGGCCGCCCACAGGGGCGGCGCGATGTAGTGATGAGCCGGTCGATTCCTTCGACCTCGCATGGGAAAGCCCATCCCGGCCGATCATTGCACAGCTGCGACCGCGATCACAGGGGGAGGCGGGCGGGAAGGCGTGGGCAACTCCGTGAAACTGAGAACCAGTTCTCAGATTTTCCCGTCACGCAGATAGTCGAACAGTTCGGCGTCGCCCTTCAGGCCCAGCTTGAGCATCGCATCGCCCTTCTGCCGGCTGATGGTACTGACACTCTTGTGCAACTGCAGGGCGATTTCCTTGACCGTCATCCCGGTGCCTAGCAGGCGCAGCACTTCCACCTCGCGCGGTGACAGCGGCTTGCCATCCCCTTCACGCATGCGCCAGCCGCCCGCTTCCTCCACCCGCTCGCGCAGGCTGCGGCTGATGTAGGACTGGCCCCGATACACCGTCTGGATCGCCTGCGGCAGTTCCTCCATCGACGAACTCTTGTCGACCAGGCCGAGTACGCCGCAGTCCAGCACCATGCGCAGGATGGCCAGGTTGTTGGAGACGCTGAGCATCAGCACCGGCAGGTCGGGGTAGCGCCGGCGGATCATGCCGATCATCGCGAAGCCATCCGCCTGCGCGCTGCCGGGCATCGAGTAGTCGGTCACCAGCATGTCGCAGGGCTGGCTGGCCAGCATGGCCATCAGCGCCTGCACGCTCTCCGCTTCGCCGACGACCCGGCCGACGCCGCTGGCTTCGATCACGGCACGGGTGCCGATGCGTACTACGGGGTGGTCGTCTGCGATGATGATGCGCAAGGTCATGCTCTAGTATGGCCTTTCGGGCAGTGCGGCCGCGAGCTGCGCGGTACCAGGCGGGTTTCTCGGAGAACGTCGCAGATGCGGAACCGGGCAGTGCGTGGATGGGTCCTCCTGCTGGGGCTGCTGGGCCTGTCCGTGCTGGCGCAGGCCGAACCGGGCCCCCTGCCGTTGACTGTCCTGCAGCGCCAGTTCCTGGCCGCGCATCCGGTCATCGTTGCGGGCCAGTATGACAGCGGTTGGCCACCGTTCGAGGACCTGCAGCAGGGCCAGCCGGTGGGCCTGGGCCCAGAGTACCTGTCGCTTCTGGCTCGTCAACTCGGGGTGGAATTGCAGTTCCGTCGCTATCCGGACTGGAATGCCGTGCTGGATGCGGCATGCCGCGGCGAGATCGACGTGGTGATGAACACCGCGCTCAGTCCCGAACGCGCCCGCTGCATGGTCTATACCCGCGCATATGTGGAAGCACCGCTGGCGATCGTCGGGCGCCCGGGTGATCTGCGCGCATCCGAAACGCCGGACCTTGACGGGCTCCGGGTGGTCATCGAACAGGACTTCATGACTGCCCCGCAGGTGCGCGCGCGCTTCCCTCGGGCCCGACAGCTTGTCGCAAATGACACGCAGACAGCGCTCGCCATGGTCAGAGACGACAAGGCGGACGTCTTCATCGGCAATGCCTACGTCGCCACCGAACTGATCGCGCTGAAGAAGATCGACGGCGTGGTGATGCTGCGGCCCAGCGATCTGCCGCCCGAGCGCCTCCACTTCGGCGTGCCCAATGGCAGCCAGCCGCTGGCCGAAGCGCTGGATGTGGCGCTGGCCGCCAGCAGCCCCTCCCAGCGCGAGGCGTTGATGGAGCACTGGCTGCCGCCGCTGACGTGGTCGGCGTCCGCGCAGCTGGCACTCAGCCAGGCCGAGAAGCGCGTGCTGCAGGAACCATTGACGATCGGCTTCGCGCCCAATGCGGCCCCGCTGTCCTTCGCCGACGACAACGACCAGCCCAGCGGCTTGGCCAGCGACTACCTGCGCCGCCTGCTGCAGGCCGGTGCCCACCTGCAGATCGATCCCAGCCACGACTGGTTCGACGTGCGAGCCAAGGCGAAGCGCGGTGACCTGCAGGCGGTGATGGGCATGCCGATCGATTCGCAGTACCTGGGCCCGGACTGGGTGTTCAGCCAGCCCTTCATCAGCGTGCCCAACGTCATTGTGACCGCCCGCGACAGCCCGGTGCTGCTGGGCCTGTCCGACCTGCAGGGCAAGCGCGTGCTGCTGTCCGACCCGGAACGGGTGCGTGGCTACGTGCTGCAGCAGGCACCGCTGGCGCGCATCATTCCCACGCGCAGTGCCGAACAGGCGATGCAGCGGCTGGCCGACGGCGAGGCCGATGCCTACGTGGGCAACCTGGCGCTGGTCGACCAACTGCTGCGCAACCAGTTCGCCGGCCGCCTGCAGATCGCCGCCCCGGCCAACTTCAACGACGAACTGGCGCTGGCCGTCGACCGCCGCTATGCCGCACTGGCCACCACCTTCGACCGCCTGCTGCTGCAGATGACGCCACGCGAACGCGAGGCCCTGCGCGGCGACTGGCTGGCCACCGAATACCACTACGGCGTGCAGTGGAGCACCCTGCGGCGCTGGGGCATCCCGCTGCTGCTGATCCTGCTGACCGCGCTGTTCGTGTATGCGCTGGGCTACTGGCGCCTGCGCCGTGAGGTGGCCGGGCGCCGGCATGTGGAGCAGCGCTTGGCTGATGTCACTGACAACCTGCCGGCCATCGTCTACCAGGCGCGTCGCGCCGCCGATGGCGCACTCAGTTTCCCCTTCATCGCCGGCGACGTGCCGGCTCTGTTCGGCATCTCGGCGCAGCAGGCGATGGACGATGCCGATGTGCTGCTGCAGCGGATCGACGCGGAGGATCGCGTGCTCATCGTGCGTGGCACCGCCTTGGCCGCGCGCAGCTTCGCGCCGCTGTCGTTCGAGTTCCGTGTGCGCACCGAGGATGGCAGCGCGCGTTGGGTGCGCACACAGGCGCACCCGTACTCGGCCGAGGCCGGTGCGGTGACCTGGAGCGGCTACTGGGTGGACGTGAGCGAGGCCCGCGCGCAGGCCGATGCACTGGCGACGGCCAAGGTCGAGGCCGAGCAGGCGGTGGAAGCCAAATCGCGCTTCCTGGCCACCATGAGCCATGAGATCCGCACGCCGATGAGCGGCGTGCTGGGCATGCTGGAAGTGCTCTCGCATTCGCCGCTGGACCAGGAGCAGCAGCGCATCATCGGGGTGATCGAGGATTCCGCGCAGATGCTGCGGCAGATCCTCGATGACATCCTCGATTACTCGCGCATGGAAGCCGGCGCGCTGCGCCTGGCACCGGTGCCGATGCCGCTGCGGCCGCTGCTGGAAAGCGTGTGCCGGCTGCTGTCGGCGCAGGCCACCGCGCGTGGCCTGGACCTGCAGGTGGAGATCGATCCGCGGCTGGCGCAGGCGCATGAGGTCGATGGCGTGCGCGTGCGGCAGATCATCTTCAACCTGCTCAGCAACGCCATCAAGTTCACCGCGCAGGGCAGCGTCCGCCTGCAGGTGGATGTGCTCGGTGCCACCACCGAGGAGGGCAGCCAGCCACTGCGGCTGACCGTCTCGGACACCGGCATCGGCATTGCCGACGAGCAGATCCCGCACCTGTTCGCTCCGTTCGCCCAGGCCGGCGCCCACATCCAGCGCGAGCACGGCGGTACCGGCCTGGGTCTGAGCATCTGCCACCGCCTGGTACAGAAGATGGGCGGCGAGATTTCCCTGCACAGCGTGCTGGGCCAGGGCACGCGGGTGGAGGTGCTGCTGTCGCTGGTGGAGGCGCGTGCCGACGACGTGCAGGCGCTGCTGTCCGAACAGGAGCAGACGGCGCTGCTGCCGCCGGCGCTGCGCGAGGCCCGCGTGCTGGTAGTGGAGGACCATCCCACCAACCAGGCGATGATGGCCTGGCGCCTGCAGCAGCTGGGCGTGCCGCATGTGCTGGTGGATGACGGCCAGCAGGCGCTGGACCGCCTGTCGGTGGAGACGTTCGACCTGGTGATCACCGACTGCCGCATGCCGGTGCTGGATGGCTTCGCCTTCGCCCGCCTGCTGCGCGAACGCGAAAGCCGCAACGGCCAGCCGCGCCTGCCGATCCTGGCGCTGACCGCCAGCGTGCTGAACGATGATGCACGCCGCTGCCGCGATGCCGGCATGGACGATGTGCTGGCCAAACCGCTGTCGCTGGCCACGCTGCGGCAGGCGCTGCTGCGCTGGTTGCCGCAGGCGGCGGCACTCGAAGCGGAGCCGGCGGCTGAAGCACCGGCACGGGCAAGCGATGACGCGTCCGCGCTGGAACTGCCAGACCTGGCGGCCCTGCAGCAGCGCTTCGGCTCACTGCAGGTGGCCACCCAGCTGCGCGACAGCCTGCTGCAGGCCAGCGCGGCGGACATCGCGCAGCTGCAACGGGCGCTGGGCGAAGGTGATCGCGCCAGTGCGATCCAACAGCTGCACCGCATGGGCGGCGCGTTGGGGTCGGTGGGCGCGCGTGGCCTGGCCGAGCGCGCGGCGGCGCTGGAACAGCAGCTGCAGCAGGCCAGCGATGCCGATGCGGCACCCGTGCTGCAGCAGGTCGGCCAGTTCGTGCAGCACCTGCAGCAGCAGCTGCAACGGCTGGCAGGCTGAGTGGCCGGCTACTGCGACGCCTGCTCCTGCAGGTAGGCGATCACCAACGCGCGGCGTTCGGCGCTGGGGAAGGCGTTGTACATGCGCGTGCCGGGCACCACGTGGGTGGGCGACTGCAGGAAGGTGTCCAGGGCCTGCGCGCTCCACACGAAGCCGGCGCGGCGCATGCCGTCCGAATAGGCGTAGTCGGGCAGGCTGCCGGCGCGGCGGCCGATCACCCCGTGCAGGTTGGGGCCGAAGCGGTGGATGCCACCGGCCTTGGCCGTATGGCAGCCGGCGCAGATCTCGAAGGCCTGTTGCTGGGCCTGCAGGCGCGCCTGTGCGGGCGTCAGCGGTGCCGGCGGCGTGCGCTGGCAGGCGCTGGCCACCAGGACGAACGTCAGCAGCAGGGGCAGGCGAAGGGCGCGCATGGGCGGGCAGGATAACGGTGTGCCCGCGGCAGCGGGCTGCGACATGCGGTCGCAGCCCGGCGCCATCACATGCCCGAGTAGTTCGGGCCGCCGCCGCCCTGCGGGGTCACCCAGACGATGTTCTGGGTGGGGTCCTTGATGTCGCAGGTCTTGCAGTGCACGCAGTTCTGCGCGTTGATCTGCAGGCGCGCGCTGTCACCTTCGCCGACGAACTCGTAGACACCGGCCGGGCAGTAGCGCGCTTCCGGGCCGGCGTACTCGGCCAGGTTCACCTGCACCGGCACGCTGGCGTCCTTCAGCGTCAGGTGGCTGGGCTGGTTCTCGTCATGGTTGGTGCTGCTCAGGAACACCGAGCTGAGACGATCGAAGGTCAGCACGCCGTCGGGCTTGGGGTAGGCGATGCGCGTGTGCTTGGCCGCCGGCTCCAGGCAGGCGTGGTCCGGGGTGCTGTGGCGCAGGGTCCACGGCGGGTTGCGCACGCCGAGCTTGGGCAGCAGCCACTGCTCGATGCCGGTCATCAGCGTGGCCACGGTCTGGCCCTTCTTGAACCACTGCTTGAAGTTCTTGGCCTGCTGCAGCTCGGTGAACAGCCAGCTGGCTTCGAAGGCCTTCGGGTAGGCATCCAGTTCATCGTGCTGGCGGTCGGCGGCCAGGGCATCGAAGGCCGCATCGGCGCACAGCATGCCGGTCTTGATCGCGGCGTGGCTGCCCTTGATGCGGCTGACGTTGAGGTAGCCGGCCTCGCAGCCGACCAGCGCGCCACCGGGGAACACGGTCTTCGGCAGCGACATCAGGCCACCAGCGGTGATGGCGCGGGCGCCGTAACCGATGCGGGTGCCGCCTTCCAGGTGCTTGCGGATGGACGGGTGGGTCTTGAAGCGCTGGAATTCCTCGAACGGGCTCAGCCACGGGTTCTTGTAGTCCAGGCCGACCACGTAGCCGATGGCGACCTTGCCGGCGTCGGCGTGGTACAGGAACGCGCCGCCGTAGGTGTCGTTGTCCAGCGGCCAGCCGGCCGCGTGCACCACCAGGCCCGGCTCGTGCCTGGCCGGGTCGATCTGCCACAGCTCCTTGATGCCGATGCCGTAGGCCTGCGGGTCCTTGCCTTCATCAAGCCTGTAGCGGGCGATCAGCTGGCGGCCGAGGTGGCCGCGCGCGCCTTCGCCGAAGATCGTGTACTTCGCATGCAGGGCCATGCCGCGCTCGAAGGCCGGGCCGATGCTGCCGTCCTTCTCGATGCCCATGTCGCCGGTGGCCACGCCGACCACTTCACCGTTGTCGCCGTACAGCACCTCGGCGGCGGCGAAGCCGGGGAAGATCGCCACTTCCAGCGCTTCGGCCTGCTGCGCCAGCCAGCGGGTCACTTCACCCAGGCTGATGATGTAGTTGCCGTCGTTGTGGAAGCACTCCGGCAGCAGTGCATGCGGCGTGCTGCGCGCGCCGGTCTCGCTGAGGAACAGGAATTCGTCGCGGGTGACCTTCTGCTTCAGCGGCGCACCGCGCTCGGCCCAGTCGGGGAACAGCTCGGTCAGCGCGCGCGGGTCCATCACCGCACCGGACAGCACGTGCGCGCCCGGCTCGGAGCCCTTTTCCAGCACGCACACCGACAGCTCGCGGCCGGCTTCCACCGCGCGCTGGCGCAGGCGGATCGCGGTGGCCAGGCCGGCCGGGCCGGCACCGACGATCACCACGTCGAATTCCATTACTTCACGCGGGGGCAGGGCGTTGGCTTCAGCGCTCATCGATTGCATGACTCTTGGGTAGGGCCGGCATCGGGGCCACCGGCGGTGCCTGGGAATCGCGCGTGCGGCCACGGGCGAAACGGTTGTTTGAATGTGTCAGGGTACCGGGACGCGCGTGATCGAGCTAGATAGACGCCGTTCACCGCACGATTGCTGCAGCGCAGCGTAATGTCCCGGCCCCGGATGACCGACAATGGCCCGGTCCTGACTGCGCGTGAGTGCCATGGCTTTGCATCCGTACGATCTGTTCGATGTCCGTTCCCTGCTCAGCGAGGAAGAGCGCGCGGTGCAGGACAGTGTGGCCCGCTTCACCAACGAGCGCGTGCTGCCGATCATCGGCGATGCCTTCGACCAGGCCCGCTTCCCCGAAGAACTGGTACCGGAGGTGGCGGCACTGGGCCTGCTCGGCGCGACCCTGCCGGCCGAATACGGCGGCGGCGACCTCGGTGCGGTCAGCTACGGCCTGATCTGCCAGGAGCTGGAGCGCGGCGATTCTGGCCTGCGCAGCTTCGTGTCGGTGCAGAGTTCGCTGTGCATGTACCCCATCTACGCCTACGGCAGCGAGGAGCAGCGCCGCCAGTGGCTGCCGGCGATGGCGCGCGGCGAACTGATCGGCTGCTTCGGCCTGACCGAGGCGCACGGCGGCTCGGACCCGGCCAGCATGAAGACCCGCGCGGTGCGCGACGGCAGCGACTGGCGCATCACCGGCAGCAAGATGTGGATCACCAGCGGCCCGGTGGCCGACCTGGCCATCGTCTGGGCGCAGACCGAGGACGGCATCCAGGGCTTCGTGCTGGAAAAGGGCATGGCCGGTTTCACCACGCAGGAGATCAAGCACAAGATGAGCCTGCGCGCCTCCCTGACCGGTGCGCTGTACTTCGATGACGTGCGCGTGCCCGACAGCCACCGCCTGCCGAACGTGAAGGGCCTGAAGGGCCCGCTGGGCTGCCTGACCCAGGCCCGCTTCGGCATCAGCTGGGGCCCGATCGGTTCGGCCATCGCCTGCCTCGATGAAGCATTGGGCTACGCCAAGGAACGCGTGCTGTTCGGCCGCCCGCTGGCCGCCACCCAGAGCGCGCAGATCAAGCTGGCCGAGATGGCCCGCCGCATCACCACCGCGCAGCTGCTGGCCCTGCAGCTGGGGCGGCTGAAGGAAGCCGGCCAGCTGCAGCCGCAGCAGGTCAGCCTGGCCAAGTGGAACAACTGCCGCATGGCCATTGATATCGCCCGCGAATGCCGCGACCTGCTCGGCGGCGCCGGCATCACCACCGAGCACGTGGCGATCCGGCATGCGCTGAACCTGGAATCGGTGATCACCTATGAAGGCACCGAGACCGTGCACCAGCTGGTGATCGGCCGGGAGCTGACCGGGATCAGCGCGTTCTGACGCTATCTGGTTTCCGGACGCGATACGGGGGAGCCGAGCGCGGGCTCGGCTCTACAGGAGCGTACGTGTAGAGCCGAGCCCATGCTCGGCTGCTTTCTTTCACGCGCCGCCGGCAAACCCGTGCTGGCGCCAGGCCTCGTACATCACCACGGCCACGGTGTTGGACAGATTGAGGCTGCGGTTGTCCGGGCGCATGGGCAGGCGCAGGCGGCGGCCTTCGGGCAGGGCATCGAGCAGGTCCTGCGGCAGGCCGCGGCTTTCCGGCCCGAACAGGAAGGCATCGCCTTCTTCGAACGCCACGTTGTCATAGCGCACGCTGGCCCGGGTACTCAGGGCGAACAGCCGCCTCGGTGCGATGCGCGCCAGCGCGGTATCCAGGTCAGGGTGCACCTGCAGGCGCGAATACTCGTGGTAGTCCAGCCCGGCGCGCTTGAGCTGCTTGTCTTCCAGTGCGAACCCGAGCGGTTCGACCAGGTGCAGCTGCGCGCCGGTGTTGGCGCAGAGCCGGATCACATTGCCCGTGTTGGGCGGGATTTCCGGCTGGAACAGGATCACGTGGAACAGGGGCGCGGCATTCATCGCTGCAGTGTACCTGCGACCGGTGCCGCCATTACGGGCGCACGCCCTGCGCGGGGCAGGGCGGACGCCACTTACGGGCGCAGCAGGACCTGGGCGGTTTCGGTGGCCAGGGCCTGCAGATCGGCAGAACTCGGGCGTACCTGCAGGGCCGGCAGGTTGGTGATGACTTGGTTGGCGACGCTGGTGGCGGCGGCAGCCAGGGTGGCGGCGTAGCGCTGGGCTTCCAGCTCGGCGGCCAGGGCCACGCGCTGTTCCAGGCTCGGGCGCACTTCAACGGCGGCCAGGGTGGTGATCGGCAGGGCGGCAGCGACCGGGGCGGCGATGAAGCCGTCGCGCTCGGCCAGTTGGTCGGCGCTGGGGCGCACTTCCACGGTGGCGAGGGTGACGATGCCGCTGGCCTGTTCCCAGGCCTGCTGGGCCAGCTGGTCGGCGGCCGGGCGGACCTGCACGGTGGACAGGGTCTTGATGGATTCGGAGGCCTGCACCGACGAAACAACCGCGGTGCCGGCAATCAGGGCGATGGCGATGGCAATGGTCTTGGCGTTCATGACGGGGCCTGTTTAGTGTTGGTGAGCGGTGGTGTGGTAGTAAGGTAGAACACCAGTCCAGGGCTTGCAAGGAAAATTTTCAATCTCCTTCTTGTGTTCAGCATCCAGTCATTTTGGATCTGAAGCCCTTCCTGGCGCAGGAACAGCAGAGCAATCCCCGTGCCAACTTCATGCCATTGATTTAAAAGAGTTTTATTTGCGGCCTGGAGTGTCCGCGGGGCGTACACCTGTCCGTTCGAACTGCCGTGGACACTGTCCGGACGATGAATCCGGCTGCACGTGACCGTGTGGAAGGCAGGCCTGACGGCGCTGGGTGGCGGATACCCCCAGTGACTGGTGGCCGATACCGGCGGCCGCGCCCGCGCGCTAGGATCGCGATTCACCAACGTGACCAAGGATCCGGAAATGTCTCTCGCACTGCGCCCGCGCACCGCGCTGCTGGCCGTCGCCCTCAGTACCGCCCTCGGCACGCTTGCGCCGACCGCCGCACTGGCGGCCAAGCCGGCCGCCGCCACCAAGGTCGATATCCCGTTCGAGCAGTTCACCCTGCCCAACGGCCTGCGCGTGATCGTGCATACCGATCGCAAGGCGCCGATCGTCGCGGTCAACATCTGGTACCACGTGGGCAGCAAGGACGAGCCGGCCGGCCGTACCGGTTTCGCGCACCTGTTCGAGCACCTGATGTTCCAGAGCAGCGAAAACCACGACGGCGAGTACTTCGAGCCCTTCAAGCAGGTGGGTGCCACCGGCCAGAACGGCACCACCAACACCGACCGCACCAACTACTTCGAGAACGTGCCGACCACCGCCCTGGACATGGCGCTGTGGATGGAATCGGACCGCATGGGCCACCTGGTCGGTGCGATCGACCAGGCGGCGCTGGACGAGCAGCGCGGCGTGGTGCAGAACGAGAAGCGACAGGGCGAGAACCAGCCCTATGGCCAGGTGTGGGAGAAGATCAACCGTTCGCTGTACCCGGTCGGCCACCCGTACCACCACAGCGTCATCGGTTCGATGAACGACCTCAACGCCGCCTCGCTGGATGACGTCAAGACCTGGTTCCGCACCTGGTACGGCCCCAACAACGCGGTGCTGGTGCTGGCCGGCGACATCGACCTGGCCACCGCCAAGGAAAAGGCCGCCAAGTACTTCGGCAGCATCCCGGCCGGCCCGACCATGGCCCAGCCGAAGGTGGACGTCGCCAAGCGCGATGCCGACACCCGTGAAGTGATGACCGACAAGGTGCCGCAGGCGCGCATCTACCGCGCCTGGAACGTGGCCCAGGTCGGCACCACCGACATCGACCAGCTGCAGCTGCTGGGGCAGATCCTTGGTGGCGCCAAGTCCTCGCGCCTGAGCCAGCGCCTGCAGCACCAGGACAAGCTGGTCGACAACATCAGCGCCGGTGCCTACGGCTCGCAGCTGGGCTCCAACTTCATGGTCATGGCGACCGTGAAGCAGGGCCAGGACCCGGCCCAGGTCGAGAAGATCATTGACGAGGAAATCGAGCGCCTGCTGAAGGACGGCCCGACCGCCGACGAGCTGTCGCGCGCCAAGACCGGCTTCCGCGCCGGCTTCATCCGCGGCATCGAGCGCATCGGTGGCTTCGGCGGCAAGGCCGACGCGCTGGCCGAGTGCGCGGTCTACACCGGCGACCCGGGCTGCTTCCGCACCTCGCTGGCCAACATCGACAAGGCCACCGCCGCCGACCTCAAGCGCGTGGGCGCGCAGTGGCTGGACAAGGGCAGCCACACCCTGGTGGTCGAGCCGGGTGAGCGCGTCGCGCTGCAGGAAGAAGCCTCGGCCACGCCGAAGCCGTTCAACGTGCCGGCCGTGGACAGCAAGTACAGCACCCTGCCGGAACAGGTCGACCGCAAGGCCGGCGTGCCGCAGACCCGCGAGTTCCCGCAGCTGAAGTTCCCGGCGCTGCAGCGCGCCACCCTGAAGAACGGCACCACCGTGGTGCTGGCCGAGCGCCACGAGATTCCGGTGGTGCAGTTCAGCTACCAGTTCCCGGGCGGCTTCACCGCCGACCAGGGCCGCAAGCCGGGCACCGCCAACTTCACCATGAACCTGATGACCGAAGGTGCCGGCAAGCGGGGTTCGCTGGCCTTCGCCGATGCGGCCGACGCGCTGGGCGCCAGCCTGGACGCGGGCGCCGGCCTGGATTCGGTGACCGTCGACCTGTCGGCACTGAAGGAGAACCTGGTGCCGTCGCTGGCGCTGTACCGCGACCTGCTGCGCGAGCCGCGCTTCGAGCAGGGCGAGATCGACCGGGTCAAGGCCTCGTGGATCGCCGGCATCAAGCAGGAGAAGGTCAACCCGAACGCGGTGGCCATGCGCGTGCTGCCGCCTCTGCTGTACGGCAAGGGCCACCCGTACGCCATTCCGTTCACCGGCAGCGGTGACGAAGCGGCGATCACCAGCCTGGGCCGCGAAGACCTGGTCGACTTCCACCGCGACTGGCTGCGCCCGCAGGACGGCACCCTGATCGTGGTCGGTGACACCACCCTGGCCGAGATCGTGCCGCTGCTGGACAAGCAGCTGGGCGACTGGAAGGCCAGCGGCGATGCGCCGGTCATCAAGGCCAGCACCGCCGTGGCCGTGCCGACCGCTCCGCGCGTGTTCCTGATCGACCAGCCGGGTGCGGTGCAGGCCAACCTGTTCGCCGGCCAGGTGGTGGCGCCGTCCAGCGACACCGGCTCGACCCGCTTCGACATCGCCAACGGCGTGCTCGGCGGCGACTTCACCTCGCGCCTGAACATGAACCTGCGCGAGGACAAGCATTGGTCCTACGGTGCCCGTACCAGCGCCAGCAGCACCGTGGGCCAGCGCCCGTGGATGGCGATGGCGCCGGTGCAGATCGACAAGACCGGTCCGGCCCTGGCGGAAATGCGCAAGGAGATCGCCGAGTTCGCCGATGGCAGCAAGCCGGCCACCGAGGCCGAGGTCAACCGCATCCGCAACATCCAGACCCTGAGCCTGCCGGGCGCCTATGAGACCGCCGCTGCGGTGGCCTCGACCATCGGCGGCATCGTGCAGTTCAAGCGTCCGGACGATTACGTGGTGCGCCGCAAGGCCGAGATCGAGGCGATGACCCCGGCGCAGGTGCAGCAGGCCGCCGCCGCGATCAAGCCGCAGGGCTTGACCTGGGTGGTGGTGGGTGACCTCAAGCAGACCGAAGCGGCCGTGCGCGCGCTGAAGCTGGGCGAAGTGACCGTGATCGATGCCGAAGGCAACCCGGTCAAGAAATAAGGAATGTGCCTGCCCGCCCAGGCGGGCAGGCCTCCTGTGGTAGCGCCGGGCCAGGCCCGGCGGTTTTTCGGCGGCCAGCGAGGCCGCGCTGCGCGCTCGCCGGGCATGGCCCGGCGCGACCGGGGGGATCCGCCCCCACTCCCGGCTACCCCCGATTCAGGCTGTTCAGGCAGAATCGCCCCATACCCTCCCAGGATCTGCCCATGCGCCTTCTGCTGCTGTCGTCCCTGCTGCTCACCGTCACGGCCTGCACCTGGGTGCCGATGGAACCGGCCGGCAAGACCGTGCGCGTGCTCCCGGCGGGCCCGCTGCCGGCGGGTTGCATCACCAAGGGTGAGGTCGTGGTGACCGTGAAGAGCAAGGTCGGCTTCTACAACCGCAACCCGCTGCGCGTGCAGGAAGAGCTGGAAACCCTGGCCCGCAACGAGGCCCCCAGCGCCGGCGCCAACGCCGTGCAGGCCGCTGCGGCCCCGGCCGATGGCAGCCAGCGCTTCGCCGCCTTCCAGTGCCCGCCGCGCTGAGCGGACACCATACGGCCAAGGCTGAATTCGTAAAGATGCGGTTAAAGCCCCGGAGTTATAGAATAGCGCCCCCTTTTGCCTGAGCCTTGGCGCTAACCTCGATGCTCTTCAAGAATGTCTCGATCGCCGGCCTGGCACACGTCGACGCGCCGCATACGCTGACGACCAAGGAAATCAACGAACGGCTGCAGCCGACGTTGGATCGCCTCGGCATCCGCACCGACGTGCTCGGCGATATCGCCGGCATCCACGCCCGCCGCCTGTGGGACCACGGCGTCCTCGCCTCCGATGCTGCCACCATGGCCGGCCGCAAGGCGCTGGAAGACGCCGGCATCACCGCCGGCCAGGTCGGCCTGCTGGTCAACACCTCGGTCAGCCGCGACTACCTGGAGCCGTCCACGGCCTCCATCGTCTCCGGCAACCTCGGCGTCAGCGACGAGTGCATGACCTTCGATGTCGCCAATGCCTGCCTGGCCTTCATCAACGGCATGGACATCGCCGCACGCATGCTCGAGCGCGGTGACATCGACTACGCGCTGGTGGTGGACGGCGAGACCGCCAACCTGGTGTACGAAAAGACCCTGGAGCGGATGACCGCGCCGGACGTCACCGCCGACGACTTCCGCAACGAGCTGGCCGCCCTGACCACCGGTTCGGGTGCCGCCGCCATGGTGATGGCGCGCTCGGAACTGGTGCCCGACGCCCCGCGCTACAAGGGTGGCGTGACCCGCTCCGCCACCGAGTGGAACCAGCTGTGCCTGGGCAACCTGGACCGCATGGTCACCGACACGCGCCTGCTGCTGATCGAAGGCATCAAGCTGGCGCAGAAGACCTTTGCCGCCGCCAGGATCGCCCTCGGCTGGGCCGTGGAGGAACTGGACCAGTTCGTCATCCACCAGGTCAGCCAGCCGCACACCGCCGCGTTCATCAAGAACTTCGGCATCGACCCGAAGAAGGTCATGACCATCTTCGGCGAGCACGGCAACATCGGCCCGGCCTCGGTGCCGATCGTGCTGAGCAAGCTCAAGCAGCTGGGCAAGCTGAAGAAGGGCGATCGCATCGCACTGCTCGGCATCGGCTCGGGCCTGAACTGTTCGATGGCTGAAGTGGTCTGGTAAGACCTCCTGTAGAGCCGAGCCCATGCTCGGCTCACGCGCCCCGCGCGGTTCCACCGCGGCCTGACCGGAGAGCAGCCGAGCATCGGCTCGGCTCTACACTGCGCCGCGATTCACACTAGGTGCTCCGCATGCGCGATCTTCCCGGTTACCCCGCCCACCCGCAGCGTTTCGAGGTCCGTCCCGGCCTGTCGATGAGCTATCTCGACGAAGGCCCGCGCGATGGCGAGGTGGTGGTGATGGTGCACGGCAACCCGTCGTGGAGCTATTACTGGCGCACGCTGGTGGCCGGCCTGTCGGACAAGTACCGCTGCATCGTGCCGGACCACATCGGCATGGGCCTGTCGGACAAGCCCGACGACCAGCGCTACGAGTACACCCTGCAGTCGCGCGTGGATGACCTGGAGGCGCTGCTGAAGCACCTGGCTATCACCGGCCCGGTCACCCTGGCCGTGCACGACTGGGGCGGCATGATCGGCTTCGGCTGGGCGCTGTCGCACCACGCGCAGGTGAAGCGCCTGGTGGTGCTCAACACCGCCGCGTTCCCGATGCCGGCGGCCAAGAAGATGCCGTGGCAGATCGGGCTGGGCCGCCACTGGAAGATCGGCGAGTGGATCATCCGCAGCTTCAACGCCTTCTCGTCCGGGGCCTCGTGGCTGGGCGTGGAGCGGAAGATGCCGGCCGACGTGCGCCGCGCCTACGTGTCGCCGTACAACAGCTACGCCAACCGCATCAGCACCATCCGCTTCATGCAGGACATCCCGCTGTCGCCGGCCGACAAGGCGTGGTCGCTGCTGGAGCGCGCCGGCCAGGCGCTTCCGTCCTTCGCCGACTGCCCGGCCTTCATCGGCTGGGGCCTGCGCGACTTCGTGTTCGACCACCACTTCCTGAAGGGCTTCCAGGCCGCGCTGCCGAAGGCCCAGGTGCATGCCTTCGAGGATGCCGGGCATTACGTGCTGGAAGACAAGCACGAAGTGCTGGTGCCGGAAATCCGCGCCTTCCTGGACGCGAACCCGCTGTAAGCGACCCGCGGCCGGCACTACCACTACGTCGCGATCCGGATGCGGGGTCGGATCCCTCTCGCAGAGAGGGCTCTGACCCTATCCAGGCCTCAGGCCGCGATCGGGTTGTTGTCGCCGCCTTCCCAGTCCGCCGCGGTCAGCGGGTCCAGGCCATAGGCGATGCGCGCCTTGTCGCACTGCGGGCTGGCCTTGCCGTACTCCCACGACGCATCCACCTCGCGGCACACGCTGGGCCGGTTGGGGTGGATGGTGCAGCGCGAATACACGCCGATCTGCGCGTCCAGCGCCACGCAGCGCACGGGCTTGGAGTGCGTGCCGCGCATGCACAGGCGGTGCGGGTCCAGCACTTCGGTCAGCTGGTGCGGCACGCCGCCGGGGGTGACCTCGTCCGATTCCATCCAGTGGAAGGCCACGCGGTACTGGGTGCAGCAGGCGCCGCAGGTCATGCAGGGATGTTGCATGGGCAAGCCGCCTCGGGCGGCAGTGGGAATCGGGAACGAGGCTGCGGATTTTCCACGAAGCGGGCGGCCGCGCAAGAAATTCCGTAAGCGGCGACAATGAACGGATGAACGAACCCTGCAATATCGCGGCGCGGCTGCCTGAACTGGCCCGCGAACGCCCTGACCAGATCGCCATCCGTTGCCCCGGCCGCCGCAGTGCCGGCAACGGCATGGCCGCCTACGACGTGACCCTGGATTACCGCCAGCTGGATGCCCGCAGCGACGCCATGGCCGCCGGCCTGGCCGGCTACGGCATCGGCCGCGGCGTGCGCACGGTGGTGATGGTGCGGCCCTCGCCGGAGTTCTTCCTGCTGATGTTCGCCCTGTTCAAGCTGGGCGCAGTGCCGGTGCTGGTCGACCCGGGCATCGACAAGCGCGCGCTGAAGCAGTGCCTGGACGCAGCGCAGCCGGAGGCCTTCATCGGCATCCCGCTGGCCCACGTGGCGCGGCTGGCGCTGCGCTGGGCGCCGTCGGCCACCCGCCTGGTCACCGTCGGCCGCCGCCTGGGCTGGGGCGGCACCACCCTGGCCGCGCTGGAGCGCGCCGGTGCCAGTGGCGGCCCGATGCTGGCCGCCACCGATGGCGAGGACATGGCCGCCATCCTGTTCACCAGCGGCTCCACCGGCGTGCCCAAGGGCGTGGTCTACCGCCACCGCCACTTCGTCGGCCAGATCCAGCTGCTGGGCAGCGCCTTCGGCATGGAGGCCGGCGGCGTCGACCTGCCGACCTTCCCGCCGTTCGCCCTGTTCGACCCGGCACTGGGGTTGACCTCGGTCATTCCGGACATGGACCCGACCCGGCCGGCGCAGGCCGACCCGGCGCGCCTGCACGATGCCATCCAGCGCTTCGGGGTGACCCAGCTGTTTGGTTCGCCGGCGCTGATGCGGGTGCTCGCCAAGCACGGCCGGCCGCTGCCGACGGTGCGCCGGGTGACCTCGGCCGGTGCGCCGGTGCCGCCGGACGTGGTGGCCACCATCCGCCGCCTGCTGCCCGTCGACGCGCAGTTCTGGACGCCCTACGGCGCCACCGAATGCCTGCCAGTGGCCGTGGTCGAAGGCCGCGAACTGGAGCGTACCCGCGCCGCCACCGAGGCTGGTGCCGGTACCTGCGTGGGCAGCGTGGTCGCGCCCAACGAAGTGCGCATCATCGCCATCGACGATGCGCCGCTGCCCGAGTGGTCGCAGGCGCGCGTGCTGGCCACCGGCGAGGTGGGCGAGATCACCGTGGCCGGGCCGACCGCCACCGATACCTACTTCAACCGCCCGCAGGCCACCGCTGCGGCGAAGATCCGCGAAACCCTGGCCGATGGCAGCACCCGCGTGGTCCATCGCATGGGCGACGTTGGCTACTTCGACGCGCAGGGCCGCCTGTGGTTCTGTGGACGCAAGACCCAGCGCGTGGAAACCGCGCGCGGACCGCTGTACACCGAGCAGCTCGAGCCGGTGTTCAACACCGTGCCCGGCGTGGCCCGCACCGCGCTGGTGGGCGTGGGTGCTGCCGGTGCGCAGGTGCCGGTGCTGTGCGTGGAGCTGCAGCGCGGCCAGTCCGACAGCCCGGCGCTGCAGCAGACCCTGCGCGCGCATGCGGCCGCCCACGCCGCCGACGCCGGCCTGCAGCGCTTCCTGGTGCATCCGGCCTTCCCCGTCGATATCCGTCACAACGCCAAGATCGGCCGCGAGAAGCTCGCCGTCTGGGCCCGCGCCCAATTGGAGAAGCGCGCATGAAGATCCTGGTCACCGGTGGTGGTGGTTTCCTTGGCCAGGCGCTGTGCCGCGGGCTGCTTGAACGTGGGCACCAGGTGCTGGCCTTCAACCGCAGCCACTACCCGGACCTGCAGGCGATGGGCGTGGGCCAGATCCGCGGCGACCTGGCCGATGCGCAGGCGGTGCTGCACGCCGTGGCCGGCGTCGACGCGGTGCTGCACAACGGCGCCAAGGCCGGTGCCTGGGGCAGCTACGACAGCTACCACCAGGCCAACGTGGTCGGCACCGACAATGTCATCGCCGCCTGCCGCGCACACGGCATCGGCAAGCTGGTCTACACGTCCACGCCAAGCGTGACCCACCGCGCCACCCATCCGGTGGAAGGGCTGGGGGCGGACGAAGTGCCTTACGGCGAGAACTTCCAGGCGCCGTATGCGGCGACCAAGGCGATTGCCGAACAGCGCGTGCTGGCGGCCAACGACGCCACGCTGGCCACCGTGGCGCTGCGCCCGCGGCTGATCTGGGGCCCGGGCGACCAGCAGCTGGTGCCGCGCCTGGCCCAGCGCGCCCGCCAGGGCCGCCTGCGCCTGGTCGGCGATGGCAGCAACAAGGTCGACACCACCTACATCGACAACGCCGCGCTGGCGCACTTCCTCGCCCTGGATGCGCTGGCGCCGGGCGCGGCGTGTGCCGGCAAGGCCTACTTCATTTCCAACGGCGAACCGCTGCCGATGCGCGAGCTGCTCAACAAGCTGCTGGCCGCGGTCGGCGCACCGGCGGTGGAAAAGACCCTCAGCTTCAAGTCGGCCTACCGCATCGGCGCGATCAGCGAGCGCCTGTGGCCGTTGCTGCGGCTGCCGGGCGAACCGCCGCTGACCCGCTTCCTGGCCGAACAGCTGTGCACGCCGCACTGGTACAGCATGGAACCGGCGCGCCGCGATTTCGGTTACGTGCCGCAGGTGAGCATCGAAGAAGGGCTGCGCCGACTAAAGGCCGCGTCGTGACGGCAGCGTCACGGCGCTGAAGGCTTCATCAGCCGAAGAGATCGCCGTCACCGGTTGCACACCGGCAGATCCGCAGGATGGACCCAACGCCACACCGGCCGGACCACCCGCGAGGAACTCCATGCTGCATTACGCCATCATCTTCTTTGTCATCGCCATCATCGCCGCCGTGCTCGGCTTCTCCGGTATTGCCGGTGCCGCCACGAACATCGCCTGGATCCTGTTTGTCGTCTTCCTGATCCTTGCGGTCATCTCGATGTTCCGCAAGCGCGGGTAAAGTCGAGCTTGCTCGACTGCTTTTCCCGCTTTCTCGTAGAGTCGAGCCATGCTCGACTGCCCAACACCAGTCGAGCGAGCTCGACTCTACGAGAGCGGGTCAAGCGGGTTACACCAGCGCCCGATCGGCCGCATGCCGTTCCAGCGCCAGTTCGATCAACTGCGTGATCAGGGCGGTATAGCCCAACCCGCTGGCGCCCCACAGTTTGGGGTACATGCTGATGCGGGTGAAGCCGGGCAGGGTGTTGATCTCGTTGATGACGATCTGCCCCTCCGCGGTGAGGAACACATCCACCCGCGCCATGCCCGCACACTCCAGGACCTGGTAAGCCTGCAGCGCGATCTGCTGGATACGCGCCTGTGCATCGCCATCGATTGCCGCCGGCACCACCACGTCCGCCCCATCGGGGTTGATGTACTTGGTGTCGTAGGCATAGAACTCGTCGTGCACCACCACCTCGCCGCAGACACTGGCCTGCGGCAGGTCGTTGCCGAGCACCGCGCACTCGATCTCGCGGCCGACCACAGCCGATTCCACCAGCACCTTGTGGTCATGCCGCAGCGCCAGCTGCAGCGCTTCGGCGAAATCACCGGCCTGCTTGACCTTGCTGACCCCCACCGACGACCCCTGGTTGGCCGGCTTGACGAACAGCGGAAGCCCCAGCTGTGCGATCAACGCCTGCACGTCCACGCTCTCCGCCTCGTGGCGACGGATGCACACCCACGGCGCCACCGGCAGCCCCGCATCGCGCAGCAGCCGTTTGGCGACGTCCTTGTCCATCGCCGCCGCCGAACCCAGCACCGGCGAACCGACGAAGGGCAGGTTGGCCATGCGCAGCAATCCCTGCAGCGCGCCATCCTCGCCCAGCGGCCCGTGCACGATGGGCAGCACCACATCGATCTGGCCCAGCGCGGTGGACGCATCCACCGGCTGCAGCTGCGCCTGCCCGGCACCGGGCCGCACCGCCAGCGCCATGCCCGAAGGGTGCAGCGCGATGCGCGCCGGATCATCGGCATTGATCAGGAAGGTATCGGGCTGGCTGAGGTGCCACTGGCCCTGCTTGTCGATGCCCACCAGCACCGGCTCGAAGCGCTCGCGATCGAGCGCATCGAGGACGTTCTTCGCCGACTGCAGCGACACTTCGTGCTCGGAGGACATGCCCCCGAAAATGATCCCGACCCGGGTCCGTGCCATGCGCGTTGTCCTGTGTAACAAGGCTACACAGCATGAACCGCCGTGCGGCACGGGGAAAGGTAGAGTCGACCGTTGGTCGACTGGCAGCCGCGGAAGGGCAGTCGACCAACGGTCGACTCTACCGCGGCAACCTGCCTGCATCCGCCCACCACCCACGCAGGTAGAATGCACCCATGGCTCTCTCCCTGCTCTCGTCCCTCAAGCCAGTCGCCGGCCGTGCCCTGCAGACCGCACTGAACCGCGCACTGGCGCTGGATCCGGATACCCGGCACGCCCTGGCCAGCCTCCACGGCCGCCACATCGACCTGACCCTGGACGCACCGTCGCTGGCGATGCGCATCAGCGTCGATGGCGACATGCTGCGCGTCGGCCCGGTGGATGCACAGGAAGCCGACCTGGCCGTGCGCAGCAGCCTGGCCGGCGTGCTCGCCCAGCTGCCGCTGCTGGCCAACGCCCGCCGCAGCAGCGACAACGGCAAGGGCCGCGTGCGCGTGGCCGGCGATGCCGAACTGGCGCGTCGCCTGCAGCAGCTGGCCAAGGGCTTCGACCCCGACTGGCAGCAGCCCTTCGTCAGCGTGTTCGGCGAGGTGCTCGGCGTGCAGGTCGCCAACACCCTGCGCAGCGCCCTGCAGCACGCGCGCAAGGGCGCCATCGATCTGGCCCACAGCGCCGCCGAATTCATCACCGAGGAGTCGCGCGACGTGGTCCCACGTGCCGAACTGGATGCCTTCCACGACGACGTGGACGTGTTGCGTGACGATGTCGAGCGCCTCGGCGCACGCGTGCAGCGCCTGCGGGGTGTCGCATGAAGGCGCTGCTGCGGGCCAACCGCATCGGCCGCATCATCCTGCGCTACCGCCTCGACGACCTGCTGCAGGGCACCCCGGCCGAGCGCTGGCTGCGCCTGGCCAAGCCGTTCGTGCCGCGTGCCTCGGCCGACATCGCCTCACAGTCGCGTGGCGCACGCCTGCGCTTGGCGCTGCAGGACCTCGGCCCGATCTTCGTCAAATTCGGCCAGATCCTGTCCACCCGCCGCGACCTGGTGCCGCCGGACGTGGCCAATGAACTGACCCTGCTGCAGGACCGGGTCAAGCCTTTCGATGGCGACGCCGCGCGCCGCATCGTTGAAGAAGCGCTGGGCCTGCCGGTCAGCGAAGCCTTCGCCAGCTTCGACACCGAGCCGCTGGCCTCGGCGTCGATCGCGCAGGTGCATGCCGCGACCCTCGCCGATGGCCGGCAGGTGGTGGTGAAGGTGCTGCGCCCGGGCATCGAGAAGCAGATCGACGCCGACATCGCCCTGCTCAATTCGCTGGCCGCGCTGGTCGAGCGCACCCACCCGCGCGCCGACAAGATCCGCCCGCGCGAAGTGGTGGCCGAGGTCGAGAACACTCTGGCCGCCGAACTGGACCTGCAGCGCGAAGGCGCCAATGCCAGCGTACTGCGCCGTTTCTGGGAAAACAGCGACGACCTGTACGTGCCGGAAGTGATCTGGAGCCACACCGCCGAGCGCGCGCTGACCCTGGAGCGGGTGTGGGGCATTCCCTCCGATGACATCGCCGCGCTGGACAAGGCCGGCATCGACCGCAAGGCGCTGGCCGCCAAGGGCGTGCGGGTGTTCTACACCCAGGTGTTCCGCGACAACTTCTTCCACGCCGATGCGCACGCCGGCAACATCTGGGTCGACACCGATCCGGCGCGCCGCGACAACCCGCGCTTCATCGCGCTGGACTTCGGCATCATGGGCCAGCTCTCGCAGGAAGATCAGTACTACCTGGCCGAGAACTTCATGGCCATCTTCAACCGCGATTACCGCCGCATCGCCGAACTGCACGTGCAGGCGCGCTGGATGCCGGACAACGTGCGCATCGACGACCTGGAAGCAGCGGTGCGGTCGGTGTGCGAACCGTACTTCACCCGCCCGCTGTCGCAGATCTCGCTGGCCGAGGTGCTGCTGAAGCTGTTCCGGGTGGCCCAGCGCTACCAGCTCACCCTGCAGCCGCAGCTGATCCTGCTGCAGAAGACCCTGTTGAACATCGAAGGCGTGGGCCGCCAGCTGGATCCGCAGATCGACATCTGGGCGGTGGCCAAGCCGGTGCTGGCGAAGATCCTGCGCGAGCGCTACAGCCCGCGCCGGGTCGTACGCGAGATCGGCAAGCGCCTGCCGGAAATCATGACCCACGCGCCGGACATGCCGCGCCTGGTGCATGCCTGGCTGACCCAGCAGGTGGAAGGCCGCCACGAACTGGCGATGCGCTCGCGTGACCTGGTCACCCTCGATGCCAGCCTGCAGCGCCTGCAGAAGCGCGCGGTCGGCGCCATCACCGGCGTCGGCATGCTGGCCATCGCCACGCTGATGTACGTGCTGCAGCCGCCGGGCTGGTACTGGGGCGACCTGCCGGTGCTGAGCCTGGGTGCGGCCGCGGTGGGTGCCTTCGCCCTGGCCCGCGCGTGGTGGCGATGAGTACGGCGCTGCAGGCGCTGAAGGGCGAACTGGCCCGCCACGGCGCGGCCAACGATGCGCGCGAGACCGAGCGCGGCCGGCGCATGCTGAACATCACCGCCGACACGGGTGAGCTGCTGTCGGTGCTGGTGCGCTTCGGCCAGGCGCGGCGGGTGCTGGAAATCGGCACCTCCAATGGATATTCCACGCTATGGCTGGCTGAAGCCGCCGCAGCCATCAATGGCCACGTCACCACGCTGGAGTACGCCGCCGACAAGATCGCGCTGGCGCAGGCGAATTTCGAACGCAGCGGCCTGGCCGGGTGCATCCACCTGGTGCACGGTGATGCGGGGCAATGGCTGGCCAGCGCCGCCGATGCCAGCATCGACCTGCTGTTCCTCGATTCGGACCGCGAACAGTACGCCGGCTGGTGGCCGCAGCTGCGTCGCGTGCTGCGCCCCGGCGGCATGCTGGTGGTCGACAACGCCACCTCGCACGCCGCCCAGATGGAACCGCTGCGCGCGCTGCTGGATGCCGACGCGGACGTCAGCACCAGCCTGGTACCGGTGGGCAACGGCGAACTGCTGGCCGTGCGCAACAGCTGAGCACCCCTTTGTAGAGCCGAGCCCATGCTCGGCTGCTTCTTGGCAGCCGAGCATGGGCTCGGCTCTACAGGGGAGGGGGCGCCCTTATAATCGCGCGGTGAGCACCGAACCTGACACCCTCGCCGCGGTCGAGATCGAAACCGCCCCCCTGCAGCTGCTGCACCTGGACGAGCGTCTGGCCGTGGTCAACAAGCCGGCCGGTCTGATGGTCCATGACAGCAAGCTGGCCCGTGGCGAAGACGATTTCCTCGCCGATCGCCTGCGCGAGCAGTTGGGCCGGCCGATCTTCCTGGTGCACCGCCTGGACCGCGCCACCAGCGGCTGCCTGCTGCTGGCCTTCGATCGCGAGACCGCCAGCGTGCTGGGCAAGGCGCTGATGGGCGGCGAGGTGAGCAAGGATTACCTGGCCATCTGCCGTGGTTGGCCGGCCGAGGAGGCCTGGCAGGTCGACCATGACCTGGACGGCGGCCCCGGCAAGCCGGTGAAGAAGCCAGCGGTGACCGATTTCCAGCGCTTGGCCACCGGCGAACTGTCGGTGCCGGTGGGCGACTTCGCCAGTTCGCGCTATGCGCTGCTGCGCTGCCAGCCGCAGACCGGCCGCTTCCGGCAGATCCGTCGCCACCTCAAGCACCTCTCGCATCACCTGATCGGCGATACCAGCCACGGTGATGGCCGCCACAACCGCAATTTCCGCATGCAGGGCGTGCACCGCATGCTGCTGCACGCCGAACGCCTGCGTTTCCCGCACCCCGGCGGCACAGTGGACGTGCGCGCGCCGGTGGACGATGAATTCCGGAAGGCCCTGGATCTGTTCGGCTGGCAGGTCGCCTGACGTTCCCGGGGTCGCGTGCGGGGTCGGATCCCTTTCCTGCAGGGAAAGGGCTCCGACCCCATCCAGCCGAAACGGCCGCGCTGCGCGCTCGCCGGGCATGGCCCGGCGCTACCGCCTCACTTGGTTTCCGGCTCGTTGAGGATCGCCTGCATGTCCTTCTCCAGGTCGGCCATCAGCGGCTTCATCTTTTCCTGGATGGCGATCATCACGTTCTGCATCAGCAGCGGGGTCTTGTCCAGCAGGCTCTGCCCGGCCGAGCTCTCGTAGAACTCGGCCATCGCCAGCACGTCTTCCTTGCTGAAGCTCTTCTTGTAGAGATCCACGTACATCGGCCGCAGCTGCTGCCAGGACAGCGCCTTGGTCAGGGTGGCGGTGGTGCGCTGCTGCATGCGCTGCAGCTGTTCGGTCTGCTGCGGGGTCAGCTGGCGCTGCTGCGCGATGTCCTCGAACTGCTGGCGCTGCATCGTCTCCAGCTGCGGCAGCATGCCGTCCAGCATGCTCTGCGCACGCGAGGCGGCCAGCAGGCGGTTGATGTCGGCGTCGGTGGGCGCCGCGGCCAGGGCCGGCGCGCTGGCCGCTGCCAGTGCCAGCAGCAGCACGGTACGGCGCAGGACGGTGGACAGGGCGGGAATGAAGCGGGTCATGCGAAGCTTCCTGCGGTACATGGGATGGCCAGCATACCCGCTGCACAGGCGAAGGCGACGTGTTCGGTGCCTGATCGGCGGCATACGGCGCGCGATGACGGCCACGGCAACGCCGCTGCCGCTACAATGCGCGGATGGGCAGTGGACCGGTCACCATCAGCGCGCAGCTTGAAATCCCCGACGGCGAGATCGTCGAGCGGTTCGTGCGTGCCAGTGGTGCCGGCGGGCAGAACGTCAACAAGGTTTCCACTGCGGTGGAACTGCGTTTCGACGTGGCCAACTCGCCCTCGTTGCCCGACCCGTTGCGTGAGCGCCTGCTGGCGCGGCGCGACCGGCGGATGACCGGCGAAGGCGTGCTGGTCATCGACGCGCAACGGTTCCGGACCCAGGATCGCAATCGCGAGGATGCGCGCGAGCGGCTGGCGGCCTTCATCCAGGCCGGGTTGAGCGTGCCCAAACCACGCAAGGCCACCAAGCCGACCCACGGGTCGAAACTGCGTCGTCTGGACGCCAAACGCGGGCGCGCGCAGATCAAGCGCGGTCGCTCATCACGTGACTGGGAGTGATTGCTTGAACAAGCCGACTTCATTGCTGCCGGCCGTGCCGCCGCAGATGCCGCAGGTCAAACCCAACGCCTTCCTGCGCTGGCTGGCACGCTGCACCCTGCGTGTGGGGGGCTGGAAGGTGGTCGGCACCCTGCCCAACGTTCCCAGGGTGGTCTTCATCATCGCCCCGCATTCGTCCAACTGGGATGGCCTGTGGGGCATGGCGGCCAAGATCGCGCTGGGCATGAAGGTGAAGGTGCTGGGCAAGGCCTCGCTGTTCTGGTGGCCGCTGGGCCCCCTGCTGCACACGCTGGGCGTGATCCCGCTGGACCGCAGCGCGCCGCAGGGCACCGTCGGCCAGGCCGTGGACCTGCTGCGCAACAACGAGAAGATGTGGTTTGCCATTACCCCCGAAGGCACCCGCAAGGCCGTGAAGGACTGGAAGGCCGGCTTCCTGAAGATCGCGCGGATGGCCGACGTGCCGATCCTGGCCGCCTATTTCCACTACCCGGAAAAAACCATCGGCATCGGCCCGCTGTTCCAGCCGACCGGCGATGATGCCGCCGACATGGCCGCCATCCGTGAGTTCTACCGGCCCTGGATGGGCAAGACCCGCGGCACGGTCTGAGCCGGCCACGGCCGGCAACCGAGGCGCCATGTCCGGCACATGCCGGGCGAGCGCGACAGGAGTAGGGTGGAGGGCTGGTATCCCATACCGTCCGCCCAAGGAGCGTTTTACATGTCGCGTACCGTAGTCCTGGCCGCCGCCATCAGCCTGGCGCTGGCGGCCTGTTCCGGCAAGGAGTCCACCCCCGTGTCCGAAGCACAGAAAGCCCCGGCCCAGCAGCCGGCCGAAGCCTCCACCAACCCGCTGCTGAGCGCCAGCACGCTGCCGTTCCAGGCGCCGCAGTTCGACAAGATCAAGGACAGCGACTACACGCCGGCCTTCGAAGAAGGCATGCGCCAGCATCTGGCCGAAGTCCGCAAGATCGCCGACAACGCCGAGCCGGCCACCTTCGACAACACCATCGTGGCGATGGAGCGCAGCGGCGAGACCCTGAACCGCGTGTCGCGCATCTTCTTCGGCCTGGTCCAGGCCGATGGCACCGAAGCGCGCCAGAAGATCCAGGAAGACATCGCCCCGAAGCTGGCCGCGCACCAGGACGAGATCAACCTCGACCCGAAGCTGTTCGTCCGCGTGAAGTCGCTGTACGACCAGCGTGACACGCTGGAGCTGGACCCGGTGCAGAAGCGCCTGGTCGAGCATTACTACGACGGTCTGGTGCGCGCTGGCGCGCAGCTGTCCGACGCCGACAAGGCGAGCCTGCGCAAGCTCAACGTGGAAGAGACCACCCTCTCCACCCAGTTCCACACCCGCCTGGTGGCCGCGACCGCCGCTGCGGCCGTGGTCGTCGACGACAAGGCCAAGCTGGCTGGACTGGATGAGAACGCGATCAACAACGCGGCCAACGCCGCCAAGGATCGCAAGCTGGATGGCAAGTTCGTGCTGCCGCTGCAGAACACCACGCAGCAGCCGGTGCTCGGTTCGCTGAGCGACCGCGACCAGCGCGCTGCCGTGCTGAAGGCCTCGGAAACCCGTGCCGAGCGTGGCGACAAGAACGACACCCGCGAGACCGTGCAGCGCCTGGCCCAGCTGCGTGCGCAGAAGGCCAAGCTGCTTGGCTTCGAGACCTTCGCCGACTACCAGCTGGGCGACCAGATGGCCAAGACCCCGGCTGCGGCGCTGAAGCTGCTGACCGACACCGTGCCGGCCGCCACCGCCAAGGCCCGTGCCGAAGCTGGTGAGATCCAGAAGGTGATCAACGCCCAGAAGGGTGGCTTCCAGGTTGCCGCTTCGGATTGGGACTTCTACGCCGAGCAGGTGCGCAAGGCCAAGTACGACCTGGACGAATCGCAGGTCAAGCCGTACTTCGAACTGGACAACGTGCTGCAGAACGGCGTCTTCTACGCCGCCACCCAGCTGTACGGCATCACCTTCAAGCCGCGCACCGACATTCCGACCTACAACCCGGACATGAAGGTGTACGAAGTGTTCGACAAGGACGGCACCTCGCTGGCCCTGTTCTACACCGACTACTTCAAGCGTGACACCAAGTCCGGCGGCGCCTGGATGGACGTGTTCGTCGAGCAGGACGGCCTGACCGGTGCCAAGCCGGTGGTCTACAACGTCTGCAACTTCACCAAGCCGGCCGATGGCCAGCCTGCGCTGATCAGCTTCGACGACGTCACCACCATGTTCCATGAGTTCGGCCACGCCCTGCATGGCATGTTCTCGAACGTGAAGTACCCGTCGATCGCCGGCACCGCTACCTCGCGCGATTTCGTCGAGTTCCCCTCGCAGTTCAACGAGCACTGGGCGCTGGACCCGAAGGTCTTCGCCCACTACGCCAAGCACTACAAGACCGGCGAAGCGATGCCGCAGGAACTGGTCGACAAGATCCTCAAGGCACGCAGCTTCAACCAGGGCTACGCGACCACCGAGTACCTGTCGGCCGCACTGCTTGACCTGGCCTGGCACACGCAGAAGGCCGATGCCCCGCTGCAGGATGTGGGCGCCTTCGAAGCCAGCGCGCTGAAGAAGTTCAAGGTCGACCTGCCGCAGGTGCCGCCGCGTTACCGCACCACCTACTTCGACCACATCTGGGGCGGCGGCTACTCGGCCGGTTACTACGCCTACTTCTGGGCCGAAGTGCTGGACCATGACGCCTACCAGTGGTTCACCGAACACGGTGGCCTGACGGCGGCCAACGGCCAGGAGTTCCGCGACAAGATCCTCTCGCGCGGCAACAGCGTGGAACTGTCGACCCTGTACCGCGATTTCCGCGGCAAGGACCCGTCGGTGGAACCGCTGCTGAAGTTCCGCGGGCTGAAATAAGAAATAGAAAACGGCGGGGGCAACCCCGCCGTTTTTCTTTGTGTAGAGTCGAGCCATGCTCGACTGGCCGTTGTGTAGAGTCGAGCCATGCTCGACTGCTTTTCCAGCGCAGTCGAGCATGGCTCGACTCTACAGAAG
>NZ_VYKI01000018.1:56593-83197 GCF_008710035.1 Stenotrophomonas cyclobalanopsidis
GTCTGTGTGGTGTTGTGATCGGAGCCCTCCTTCCTTTTTCTCTTCCCCCCCCCCCCCCCCCCCCCCTCGACTCTACAGAAGCAGTTACGCACCTTTTACGCGCCACGCCCTCCCCCGGCATCGCACCTTTACGGCCTGCACGCGCATCGTGTGCCTACCGCGCCGCAGGGCGCTTTGTGCAAGGTGGTGTATGACCCTCCTGGTGATCCGGCACGCGCCGTCGTCGGCGTCGCGCCCGCAGCTTCCGCTGGAACTGTGCGGCCATCGCGTGCTGTGCAACGACTGCGCCAGCCTGTCCGATGTGCGCCAATGCCTGTGCCAGGCGCAGGCCGATGACTGGGTGCTGCTGGACGTGGGCGTGGCTGACGATGCGCAGTGGCAGGCCGAGGGCGGCGCCCTGCAGGCGGCACTGGAGCGCATGCCTGCCTCGTACATCGAACTGCAGGCCCCGCACGCGCCGGGCCTGGATGCACGCCTGCGCCTGCAGCACGGGCCGGCCGCTGTGGTGGTCGACCAGCGCAGCCAGCAGGCGGGCTACCCGCTGTCGCTGGCCATCGTCGGCCGCCGCCTGGCACAGGAGGGCTGAGCCATGTCGATCTTCATCATCCGTGGCCCGGAAGCGGCCGGCACGCTGATCCGCACGGCGCTGCCGCTGCCGGCACCGGTGCTGAAATCGCTGGTGCACCGCGCGATCGACGCCGGCACCAGCGTGGCCATCCGCGCCTGCGGTTCGGAACAGGAACTGCTGGACGCGCTGCGCGTGGCCGACCACAGCCGCGGCGAAGTGACCCTGCTCGACCCCGGCGCCTGTGCCGGCAGCCTGCGCCTGCAGCGCCTGCTGCCGTACCTGCACAACGCCTACGTGGAAGTGCACGACGATGGCGCCGTGGCCGAACCCTGCCTGCCGGCCGGTGTCGGCCAGCGCCTGGGCATCGCCGCCGGCTACGGCGCGCAGAGCTACGTGCTGGCGCTGGACATCGCCCTGGACCACCTCGGCCTGGCCGAGCACGCCAACCGCGTGCACGTCGGCACCTGACCGTTGCCGCCCTCTGTAGAGCCGAGCCCATGCTCGGCTTCCGCGATCAGCCGAGCGTGGGCTCGGCTCTACAGGACGTGCGCCCGCGGGAACCTCCTGCACCCTCGCTGGGTCTGACCCGGACACCACTCACCGGAACCCGTCATGGACGCCGCCGCCCGCCCCCCGTTTGCCGAACGCGCGCTCACCTGGCTGAAGAAGGAAGCGCTGCCGCTGCTGGTCATGCTCGGCCTGCTCGCCGCCGCCCGCGACACCCTGGCCAACCACTACGTGGTGCCCAGCGGCTCGATGCAGCCGACCCTGCAGCCCGGCGACCGCGTGGTGGTGGACATGCGTGCCTACGGCCTGCGCCTGCCGTTCACCGGCAAGCAGCTGCTGGCCACCGGCACCCCGCAGCGCGGCGAAGTGGCCGTGTTCGATTCGCCGGCCGATGGCACCCGCCTGATCAAGCGCGTGGTGGCCGTGGCCGGTGACCACGTGCAACTGCATGGCGGCCACCTGGCCATCAACGGCCAGCCGCTGCAGATTGCCGACCTGCACGACACCGAAGCCTTCGGCGAGCGCCAGGCCCAGCTCGACCTGGACATGGGCGGCGGCCCCGACATCGCCGACCTGGTGGTGCCGGGCGGCAAGCTGCTGGTGCTGGGCGACCACCGCGGCAACAGCTTCGATGGCCGGTTCTTCGGCTTCGTCGACGCCGGCAAGGTCTACGGCCGCGCCGTGGCCATCTACTACCGCCGCGGCGACGGCTTCGAGTGGAAGCACCTCTAAGCTGAATTGATACGTTCCGCATATCGATCCTGACTCATCAGGTTATGGATCGACTGGATCGAGGGGCCTACGCTGGGCCCCGTACCCCCACGTCGGCCGCCCCCACGGCCCTTCGATCCCATGACTGGCGAAACTGCGGCGTCCCTCAGCGGCCGCCCCCGCACCTCCGATTCCGTTGTCGATACCCGCATCCAGCAGGGCACTCCGGCGTTCCGGCGCACGGCGGTCGCGCTGTTCCTGGCGGGGTTCTCGACCTTCGGCCTGCTGTACACCGTGCAGCCGCTGCTGCCCGAGTTCAGCCGCCACTTCGGGGTGTCCGCCGCCGGCAGCGCGATGTCGCTGTCGCTGAGCACCGGCACCCTGGCCGTGGCCATGCTGCTGGCCGGCCTGCTGTCCGATGCGATCGGCCGCCGGCCGATGATGATCGCCGCGCTGATGGCTTCGGCCCTGCTGTCGCTGTGCACCGCGCTGGTCGATGACTGGACCACGATGCTGGTGCTGCGCACGCTGCTGGGCCTGGCCCTGAGCGGGGTGCCTGCCGTGGCGATGACCTACCTGGTGGAGGAGATGGACAGCCGCGCGCTTGGCCTGGCCATGGGCCTGTACATCGGCGGCAACGCCATCGGTGGCATGAGCGGGCGCCTGCTGGCCGGCATCATCGCCGACCACTGGGGCTGGCGTTGGGGCATCGGCGCGGTCTCGATCATCGCCGTGGCCAGCACCGTGCTGCTGTGGCTGCAGCTGCCGCCGTCGCGGCACTTCCAGGCCCGCCGTGGCGGCCTGCGCCAGCTGCCCTCGCGCTGGCGCACGCTGTTCGCCGATCCGGGCCTGCCGTGGCTGTTCGCCACCTCGTTCGTGCTGATGGGCGTGTTCGTCACCCTCTACAACTACCTGGGCTACCACCTGCTGGCGCCGCCGTACCACCTCAGCCAGACCGTGGTCGGGCTGATCTTCAGCGTGTACCTGGTCGGCACCTTCAGCTCGGCATGGATGGGCCAGCAGGCCATGCGCTACGGTCGCGGCCGCGTGCTGACCATTGCCTTCGGCCTGATCGGTGCCGGCATCGTGCTGCTGTCGATGCCGTGGCTGACCACGATGGCGCTGGGTATTGCCCTGGTCACCTTCGGTTTCTTCGGTGGCCACTCGGTGGCCAGCAGCTGGGTCGGCAGTCGCGCCGGTTCGATGCGTGCCGAAGCCTCGGCGCTGTATCTGTTCGCCTACTACCTGGGCAGCAGCGTGCTCGGCGCCGTGGGCGGCCTGGCCTATGCCGCGTGGGATTGGTTGGGTGTGTGCCTGTTCACCGGCGTACTGACCCTGCTCGGCGGCGGCATCATCTGGGCCCTGCAGCAGCGCGCCCCGCAGCCGGTCGCCGCTTGAGGTCCGCCGGGCATGGCCCGGCGCTACCTGTATCGATGGGCCGGCGGTAGCGCCTGGCCATGTCCGGCGACCGCGCAGCGCGGCGCATCATCCCCCCGCGAACGCCCCACGCAGCAATCCGGCGAAATTGCGGATCAACGGCGTCACCCCTTCGCGGCGCCAGGCCAGCTGCACTTCCGAATGGGCCCCGGCATCGGCCAGCGGCACGAAGCGTGCGCCTTCCACCCGGATGTGGTCGCACGACGACGGCAGGATCGCCGCACCCAGACCGGCCGCCGCCAGGCTGATCAGCGTCGATGCCTCGCCCGCCTCCTGCACGATGCGTGGGGTGAATCCCGCCGCCGCGCACAGCGCGATCATGTGGTCGTGGATGCCGGCACCGGCACTGCGGCGGAACGCCACGAACGGCTCCTGGGCGAAATCACGCAGCGCCAGCGTGCCCTGTCTGGACAGGCGGCGCAGGGCAGGGTGGTCGGCGTGCACGATCAACGCCAGCGGATCGACGAACAGGCTGTGCGCCACCAGTTCCGGCGGCAGCGCACGCTTGCGGATGATGCCCACATCCAGGCTGCCATCGAGCAGCGCATCGATCTGCTGCAGGGTGTTCATCTCGCTCAGCTGCAGGCGCACCTGCGGGTATTGCTGGCGGTAGTGCAGGATCGAACGCGGAATCTGCGGCGACAGCGGCGTGGCCCGGGTCAGGCCGATATGCAGCTCGCCCTGCTCACCGCGCTGCGCGCGCTGCACCTCATCCACCGCCGTTTCCACCTGCTGCACGATGGCGCGCGCCCGCTCCTGCAGCAGCTCACCGGCGGCCGTCAGCTGCACGCGGCGATGGCTGCGCACGAACAACCGCGCCCCGATCAGGTCCTCCAGCTGGCGGATCTGCTGGCTGAGCGGCGGCTGCGACATGCCCAGCCGCTCGGCCGCCTGGCCGAAGTGCAGCGTGTCGGCAACGGCAAGGAAGTAGCGCAGGTGGCGGAGTTCGATGGACATGGGGCCAGTTTATTCATCGTCAGCCGGAAATGGGTCGGACGTGGGGTCAGGGCCCTTTGCGCAGCAACGGGATCCGACCCCGTATGATCAAGAGCATCCACGCATGACGTGGATCTACCGTTCCGAATGCCCGCTCTGGTCGTAGTCGCGCGGACTGAACAACTCCGGCTGGATCAGCTCGATGAACGCCCGCGCCTGCGCCGACAGCGCCTTGCCCCGCCGCACGATCACCCCGTAACTGCGCTGCGGGAACCAGCGCTTCATCGACCGCGCCGCCAGCCGCTCATGATCGCTTTCATGCAGGCACAGCGCCGGCACGATGGAAATGCCCATGCCCATCGCCACGTACTGCTTGATCACCTCCCAGCCGCCCACCTCCAGCGCCACCGTGTACGCAATGCGGTGGCGCTGGAACACCTGGTCCACCAGCCGGTAGGTGATCTGCCGCTTCGGCGGCAGCACCAGCGGGTAGCGCGCGATGTCGGCCAGCTCCAGCTCGCCACCACTGGCCAGCGGATGGTCGTGTGGCGCGATCAGCACCTGCTCGAAGCGGTAGGCCGGCGCATAGGTCAGGTCGGCCGGCACGTCGGTCATCGACCCGATTGCCAGGTCGGCCGCGTCCTCGCGCAGCAGGTCGGTGCCATCGGCGCTGATCGCGTTGTGCAGGGTCAGGCGCACGTCCGGGTGATGCAGGCGGAAGCGTTCGACGATCTTCGGCAGCAGGTACAGGATGGTCGAGCTGTTGGCGGCGATGTTCAGCTCGCCCGCATCCAGCCCTCGCACCTTGTCGCGGAAGCGCGCTTCCAGCCCGTCCAGGCTTTCCACCAGCGGCTGCGCCATTTCATACAGCACCTGGCCCTCGCGGCTGGGCACCAGGCGCCGGCCGCTGCGCTCGAACAGCGGCACTCCCAGTTCACGTTCCAGGGCCTGCAGCTGCAGGCTGATGGCGGGCTGGCTGACGAACAGCGCCTCAGCCGCACGTGAGACCGAGCCCAGGCGCACTGTCTGGCAGAATGCCCGCAGCGGCTTCAGCCGGTCGGATTTGTAGGAAAAACGAGGACTTGGCGGGCTGCGCGTGGTCATGGCGTCATAAGTATTAGCACACCTTATGTGGAACATTGCAAAAACTGTTTTGCCAAATACTCAGCCCGGGCGGCACTTTGGGGGCGTTCCCCCATCGCTGGAGTCACCCCATGTCCGCCGTTGCTTCCGCCGTTTCCTCCACTCCCGCCAAGGCCACCCCCGGTATCGCCCTGGCGACCCGAGTGGCCGGCCAGGAGATCGTGCTGCCGGCACCGCTGCTGGCCTTGCTGGTCTCGCTGCACCGGGCGGTGGAACCGGGCCGGCAGGCGCGGCTGCAGGCCCGCCGCGCGCGCCAGGCGTTCTTCGACCAGGGCGGCCTGCCGGACTTCCGCAGCGATACCGCCGCGATCCGCGGCGACGACTGGCGCGTGGCCCCGCTGCCGGCCGCGCTGCAGGACCGCCGCGTCGAGATCACCGGCCCGACCGACCCGAAGATGGTCATCAACGCGCTGAACTCCGGCGCCAAGGTGTTCATGGCCGACTTCGAGGATTCGACCTCGCCGACCTGGCGCAACCTGCTGGCCGGGCAGCAGTCGCTGGCGGCCGCCGTGCGCGGCGATCTGGAGTTCACCGCGCCGGCCGGCAACGGCAAGCCGGGCAAGCACTACAGTCTGCGCCCCTTCGAGGAACAGGCGGTGCTGATCGTGCGCCCGCGCGGCTGGCACCTGGACGAGAAGCACGTGCGCGTCGATGGCCAGTTCATCGCCGGCGGCCTGTTCGATGCGGCGGTGTTCGCTTTCCACAATGCCCGCGCGCTGCAGGCCAAGGATCGCGGCCCGTACTTCTACCTGCCCAAACTGCAGAGCATGGAGGAGGCCGCGCTGTGGGAGACCGCGCTGTCGCACATCGAAGGCATGCTCGGCCTGCCGCACGGCCAGATCAAGGTGACGGTGCTGATCGAAACGCTGCCGGCGGTGTTCGAGATGGACGAGATCCTGCACGCCCTGCGCGAGCGCATCGTCGGCCTCAACTGCGGCCGCTGGGATTACATCTTTTCCTACCTGAAGACCTTCCGCCGCCATGCCGACCGCGTGCTGCCCGAGCGCGGCCAGGTGACCATGACCCAGCCGTTCCTGAAGGCGTATTCGGAACTGCTGATCCAGACCTGCCACCGCCGTGGCGCGCATGCGATGGGCGGCATGGCCGCGCAGATCCCGATCAACAGTGACGCCGCCGCCAACGAACAGGCCATGGCCCGCGTGCGCGCCGACAAGCTGCGCGAGGTCAGCGCCGGGCACGATGGCACCTGGGTCGCGCATCCGGCGCTGATCCCGGTGGCGATGGCCATCTTCGACGAACACATGCCCACCGCGAACCAGCACCAGGTGCTGCGCCAGGACGTGCGGGTGGGCCGCGATGAACTGATCGCGCGGCCGCCGGGCAGCATCACCCGCGCCGGCTTCGAGGGCAACGTCGAAGTCTGCGTGCGCTACCTGGCCGCGTGGCTGGACGGCAACGGCTGCGTGCCGATCCATCACCTGATGGAAGACGCGGCCACTGCCGAGATCAGCCGCAGCCAGCTGTGGCAGTGGCTGCACACGCCGGGCCAGCAGCTGGATGACGGCACCGCCATCGACCTGCCGCTGCTCGACACCGCCCTCGCGCAGCTGCCGGCGCGGCTGGGCGATACCCGCGCGCTGCCCGGTGGCGCCCGCATCGGCGAGGCCATCGCGCTGCTGGGCGAACTGAGCCGCAGCGACGAACTGACCGATTTCCTGACCCTGCCGGCCTACGCACGCATCGACTGACGGCCTGCTTCTCCGAATCCATCCCAGCCGGGCATCTCCCGGCTCTACAACACCCAACTGGAGAAAGACATGAGCACCCTGCCCACTGCCGAACAGATCCAGCACGACTGGGACACCCACCCGCGCTGGGAAGGCATCCAGCGCAACTACAGCGCCGCCGACGTGGTGCGCCTGCGTGGCACCGTCCACATCGAGCATTCGCTGGCCCGGCTGGGCGCGGAAAAGCTGTGGAGGTCGCTGCACGAGCGCGAGTTCGTCAATGCGCTGGGCGCGCTGACCGGCAACCAGGCCATGCAGCAGGTCAAGGCCGGTCTGAAGGCGATCTACCTGTCCGGCTGGCAGGTGGCCGCCGATGCCAACCTGGCCGGGCAGATGTACCCGGACCAGTCGCTGTACCCGGCCGATTCGGTGCCGGCGGTGGTCAAGCGCATCAACAACACCCTGCTGCGCGCCGACCAGCTGCATCACGCTGAAGGCAAGGATGACATCGACTTCCTGCAGCCGATCGTCGCCGATGCCGAGGCCGGCTTCGGCGGCGTGCTCAACGCCTTCGAGCTGATGAAGGCGATGATCGAAGCCGGTGCCGCCGGCGTGCACTTCGAGGACCAGCTGGCCTCGGTGAAGAAGTGCGGGCACATGGGCGGCAAGGTGCTGGTGCCGACCCGCGAGGCCATCGAGAAGCTCAACGCCGCGCGCCTGGCCGCCGACGTGCTGGGCGTGCCGACCCTGCTGGTGGCGCGCACCGATGCCGAAGCCGCCGACCTGCTGACCAGTGACATCGACGGCAACGACCAACCGTTCACCACCGGCGAGCGCACCGTGGAAGGCTTCTACAAGACCCGCAACGGCCTGGACCAGGCGATCAGCCGCGGCTTGGCCTATGCCCCCTATGCCGACCTGGTGTGGTGCGAGACCGGCAAGCCGGACCTGGAATTTGCACGGAAATTCGCCGAGGCGATCCATGCGAAATTCCCCGGCAAGCTGCTGGCCTACAACTGCTCGCCCAGCTTCAACTGGAAGAAGAACCTGGACGACGCCACCATCGCCAGGTTCCAGCGCGAGCTGGGCAGCTACGGCTACAAGTTCCAGTTCATCACCCTGGCCGGCTTCCATGCGCTGAACTACGGCATGTTCAACCTGGCCCACGGCTATGCGCGCCGGCAGATGAGCGCCTTCGTGGAACTGCAGGAAGCCGAGTTCGAAGCGGCCGAGCGTGGCTTCACCGCGGTCAAGCATCAGCGCGAGGTTGGCACCGGCTACTTCGATGCGGTCACCCAGGCCATCCAGCAGGGCCAGTCCTCGACCACCGCGCTGACCGGCTCGACCGAGGAAGAGCAGTTCCATGGCGGCCGCAGCGAGCGCGCCGCCTGACCCAACCTCGACCCGGTAGAGTCGAGCTTGCTCGACTGACGTGACCGCACCCGAGGCCGGGGCAGTCGAGCAAGCTCGGCTCTACCCGGGCCTTCGAACCCATCAGGGTGGCCAGGGAAGGGCCAGACGACGCCGGCAGGTCGGGGGACCTGCCGGCGTTGTTGTGTCCGCGGTGCCTCCGCCCTCGAACTGTCCTCATGAATGCGGGTTGCCCGCCTGTTCGGCCCCGAGGATGGTGTCTTCATGAAAAATGAGAACACGCGCACAGTTTGATTCGCTGCTATGCTCCGCTTTCACCAGGGGACGCTGGCGGCGGGAAATGACCGGCAGGGGTGCGGCCGAGAACATCGACATGACAACCGGTATCGCCCAGGTGGCGATGGCCGAGATCGTGCACGCCCTGTTGTCGGACGAGGAAGTCGCCCTCTTTGCGCGCTTCGCGCGGCCCCTGAAGGTCGAGGCCGGGCAATGGCTGTTCCACCGCGGTCACCGCGGCGATGGCATGTACGTCATCGTGGAAGGATTGATCGAACTGGATTTCGGCGACGACCTGGTGACCAAGACGCTGGGACGACATGAGTTCTTCGGTGAACTCGGCCTGCTGGTCGGCGATCACCTGCGCAGTGCCGGCGCCCGTGCCATCGACGATTGCCAAGTGCTGGAACTGGGCCCGGCCGATTTCCATTGCCTGGTCGAGTTTGATCCGGGGCTGGTGGCTTACTTCCTGCGCCGCACGATCATGCGCATGCTGTCCAACGAACAGGTACTGATCAGCCAGCTGCGCCGGCGCAACCACGATCTGGAAACCGCGCTGGACAACCTCTACATCACCACCCACCAGCTCACCCACACGCGCGAACTGGTGCAGACCGATGAACTGACCGGCCTGCACAACCGCCGTGGCCTGACCCGGTACCTGCAGGACTGCCGCAGCCAGCCCGATGGCGCACCGCAGGCGCTGCTGCTGATCGACTGCGACCGCTTCAAGCAGGTCAACGACCGCCACGGCCACCAGGCCGGTGACCGCGTGCTGCAGAGCATGGGCAACATCCTGCGCTCGATGGCCGGCGAACACGACCTGGCCTGCCGCCTGGGCGGCGATGAGTTCTGTCTGATCCTGCGCCACGCCGATCGCGAGGCGGCCCAGCACGCGGCCGAGTTCATCCTCAGCGCGGTGCATGGCCTGCTCGAACGCAGCCAGGGCACGCCGCACGTCACCCCGGCCAGCATCGGTGCCACGATGCTGGACGTGCAGGGCGACTGGAGCGAGTGGTACGGCCAGGCCGACCGCGCGTTGTACCAGGCCAAGCGCGATGGGGGTGATTGCGTGCGTTGGATCACGGATGCGCCTCCAAGCGACTGACCCGGATTATTGATGAATGCCGACAACGGAGTGTCGATGTCTCATGTGCCGCAGTTGCGGGCGCTGTTGTTTACCGACCTCTGCGACTCCACCACTCTGGTCGAGCGCATCGGTGATGCTGCGGCAGCCAATCTCTTCCAGCAGCACGACCGGCTGGTGTTGCTTCTGCAACAACGCTGGAACGGTCAGTTGATTGATCGGTCCGACGGACTGTTCCTGGTGTTTGAAAGGCCGATCGACGCATTGGGCTTTGCCCTTGCCTATCAACGGGCTCTGGCCGAGCTTTCCGCAGAGAATGACATTCCGTTGGCAGCACGTGCCGGCCTGCACGTTGGTGAGGTGATTCTGTGGCGCAACAGCGCCGATGCCGTGGCGGTAGGTGCCAAGCGGGTGGAAGTCGAAGGACTTGCCAAGCCGATGGCGGCTCGCCTGATGCAGCTTGCGCCGCCCAATCAGATTCTTGTCTCCAACATCGCTGAATCTGTCATGCGACGCTCGACCTCGAGCCTGGGTGAACAGTCCATCCACCTGAAGTGGCGGTCGTTTGGGCGATGGCGCTTCAAAGGTGTTGCTCAGCCGGTGGAGATCTTCGGGGTTCATGGGGAAGGCATGCCTCCTGGCGCATGGCCGCGGGCCACGCCCAAAGCCAGCAGATTGCTACCGCTCTGGCGAAGGCCGGCGGCCATGGTTGCCCAAGGTTGTCTGGCGCTTGGTTTTGTCTGCCTGATCTGGTTTGCGACCCGCCCTGAAGCTGCCATCGCATTTGCCGAGCGCGATTGGGTCGTGCTGGGCGACGTCCGCAACATGACCGGGCAGAAAGTGCTTGATGAGGGTATGGGGCAGGCCTTCCGGATCAGCCTGGAACAGTCACGCTATGTAAACGTGCTGGGAGACCTCAAGGTTCGCGACACGCTCACCCAGATGCTGCTTGCCGAAGACACGCCCATCGCACAGGATGTCGCGATCCAGATCGCCAAGCGCGACGGTGCGCGGGCAGTACTTCTGCCGACCATTCGTGAGGTCTCCGGCAAGGTACGGGTTTCCATCGAGGTCGTGGACCCGACCACAAGCCAGACTGTGTACACCCTGTATTCCGACGGAAGTGGTCTCTCCTCGGTTCTGCCATCGACCGATAACGTCGTCGCCCAGCTGCGGAACCGGTTGGGAGAAGCGGTTGGGGAGGTCAAGCGTGCATCTGCGCCACTCCCGAGCGTGGCGACCTCGGATCTGGATGCCCTGTATGCCTATTCGCGCGCGCAGATTGCTTATGGCGAAGGTCGTGTACCTGAATCCATTCGATTGTTTGATATCGCGATCGGCCTGGATCCCGGATTTGCCATGGCTCATGTCGGAAAGGTGCGCTCGTTGGTGGCGCTGGGCCGACGCGACGACGCGCGTAAGGAGCTCGAGCGTATCGAGGCACTGCGCGCGCGCCTCAGCACCCGGGAGTCGCTGTACTTCCAAGCGTGGGGCAAAGAGATGTTCTCGCCCAGCGAAACCGGTTCGCTGGATGCGTGGAAGACCCTCGCCGACCTCTATCCGGACCACCATGGTGCCAACGCCAATGTTGCCTTGGGCGAGCTGCAACTGGGTCACTATGTCGAAGCCGAACAGGCTGCCAAGCGATCAAACGTCAGTCAGAACGGGCTGAAGAGCGCCGCTCTGCAGTTGTTGGGGCGCACGCAACTGGCGCGGGGCGAGTTTCCGGAGGCGACAGACACGCTTCGAAAAAGTGTCGTGGCCGCACAAGGCCAAAGCAATCGGCATCTCGCTGCCGTGCTGGCAGCCGCTGGCAATCCTTCGGCTGCGCGTGACGTGCTGGCGACGTTACCGGCAGATGCGCCCTCGGCGTGGCTGGAAGGTCGTTCCGTAGAAGTCGACATGCAGCAGGGCGAAGCCTCTTACCTTGCCGCACGGCGGTCTGCCAAAGATTGTGAAGGTCCGCCCTCGATCTGCGAGTTTCTCGAGGTTGTCAGCCTGGTGGTATCGGCAGGTGCGGATCAATGCGTGACAGCAGCGGAGACAGCCCGCGTGGCAGATCCGCTGATCCGGGTCGCCTCGGATCCGGATGAATTTGATCGCGGTCAGCGCCTCTACTTTGCCCTTGCCGCGATTTACGCAGGACAGCGTTCTGGCGTTCTTGTGGGGCAGGCTGCGTTGGCCAGGCTCGAAGCATTGGCCAGAGTCATCAAGGATCCGCGGGCCGACCAGCTGCTTGCCTTGGTCAAAGCCAATGACAAGCGGATGCGTGGAGAAGCCGCGCAGGCGGTGCACGAAGCCCGCGCTCTGTTGAATGGCTCGGAACTGTTCCAGGTGCACAGTGTACTGGCCATGGCACTGGCCGAAAGCGGGCAGCACTCAGCAGCAGAGCAGGAGCTGGCCTGGCTGCGCTCGCATCGGGGCGTTGCCTACGCCGAGTATGCAGGCTCTGCCGTCCTGCAAGCGCTTAATGTGCGTGACAGCGCTCGCGCGCCGAAGCCGACCCAGTGCCGGAACCCGGCACCGGGTCGCCGGGAGTGATCAGGAGCGGGGTGCCGCGCCGCCATCGATGAAGGCGTGCGGAAGGCTGAACATGGCTTGGGTGGTGAACTGCTGCAGAAGCTGCTCACGTGCAGCTGCTAGCGTAGCGGCATCGGCCAGTTTGCCGGGCATCGAGCAATCAACGGCGGCTTCGGCCGCATCTGCACTGACCTGGATCAGTGCTTCGGCGGGGCTGGCTTGGAAGGCGGCGCGGAATGCTTCGTCGGTGGTGAGCAGATCGAACAGCTTCAGAGCATCGGCAAGGGAGAGCGGCTTCTTTTCAGTCGACATTGCATTTGATCCAGTAGGTCTGCAGGGGTGATTGACGCGGGTGGATTTACTCTTCAGATAGCGGCGGAATTCCCCGAATCTTCAATGCGCTGGCGTCCGCTGAAGCCTGGATGAAACATATGATCATCTCCTGCCGGAAATCACTGCGAACGGATCAACCAGTGCGGAAAATGCAGGCTGCACTGCAGGCATGCAGAGCGCATACTGCGGTTTTTCTGGCCGGATTCCAGCTATGCAGATTCGTCGCTGTTCCATTGTCATGTTCGAGCCAAAGTCAGAGCTCTCGCTGGATCTTGCCTTGTTGTTGAGCGGCGGGGCAGGTCTTAAGAGCAGCATGCAGTGGTACGCGCTGGCCGCCCATCTGGATGCGCCGGTTGCGGTCAGTTCCGAAGATGTACTTCTGCTGGGACAGATCGAGCCGGATCGCTGGGTGAACGTTATGGACCTGCAGTTTGATCAGGATCAGGTGCAGCAGCTCATCGAGCAAGGGGTCCTGATCAGCGATGACCCTGCGTGGGCCGACCATCGTGACCGCGATGAGCGTGTACGCACGACCAACTGGTGGCCTTTGGCGGCACTCGCGCATCGGATGGGCCGCTGGACCGGTGTCGACAGCGCCAGGGAAATGCACGAGAACAAGCTGGTCACCGCACTCGATCTGCATGAAAGGTTTGGGCCGCCGCCACCGTCTGTAGTCATGCCGGAAGCGCCGGCCATCTCGCTGCCGGACACGATCGATGATGCGCGCGATGAGCTGTTGGCCTCCCGCGCGACCTGTCGCAACTTTGATAGAAACAAGAGCTTGCCGTTGGCGATGCTGTCGCAGGTGATGAAGCGCACCTTGAGGGCGCATGCGGCGGTCCGGCCGGGTGCCGACATGGAGTTCCTCAAGAAGAACATTCCATCCGGGGGCGGTCTGCATCCTCTGGAGACCTATGTGATCTCGTTGGATGTTGAGGGGCTGGCCGCGGGTGTGTATCACTACCATCCGCTCGAACATGCGCTGCGCGCACTACCGCAGGCAGGTGTCGATCTACGCACCTCCGTGCTGGGTTACCTGGCTGGGCAGCACTGGTTCGCCGATGCTCCGCTGCACATCGTACAGGTCGCCCGCTTCCCGCGTAGTTTCTGGAAGTATCGAAAACATCCCAAAGCCTATCGCGCGGTGCTGCTGGATGCCGGTCACCTGTCGCAGCAGTGGATGCTGTCGGCAACTGAGCTTGGCCTCGCTGCCTACGTGACTGCGGCGATCAATGAGATCGACGTTGAAGCGCCGCTGGGGCTGGACGGTATCGAGACCAGCCCGGTCATGATGTGCGGATTGGGGTGGCGCGCACAGACACAAGGCACCAGCGAGTTCGATCCGCTGGCGCGGGTGTGGCGGGACTAAACATGGCGGGTGTGGCCGATCAACATCACACCCGGCACAGTGGCCCAGCAGAAGCGCAGCTGTGGCTGCGCTTCTGATCAGGCAGCGTAGCTGATCGCGTTGGCCTGGATCTGATCCTGTACGCTTCCCGCCTGGAAGAAGTGGGGGTTCATGAACAATGCATTGCGGGTAACCGAAGTCTGCAGCTGATCGCGCACAGCAGCGAACTCCTCTTTCGAGGCCAGCTCACCCGGCAACGCGCAGGCGCCTGGGACGGTCATGCTTTGCAGACCGTACTCAGCAAGAGCTGCGGTCGGGTCTGCAGCGAAGGAGGTGCGGAAGGCATCATCGCCGCAGAGCAGATCGAGCAGTCGACCGGCGTTGGGAGCGGTAAGGGGACGCTTGTGGGTCATGGGACTATCCTGCGTTGTAGTTGAGGTACTGCACGCCGCTATCCGGATCGGCTCCGGTTCAACGGGGCCTTCAGCGCTGTTGTAACCATCGTGCGCATCTGCGGAATACCACACGGAGGTACCCATCCGCTAGCGCGCCGTAGGCCTCGTCCCTTGAGCGCTATATCAGCCGCTCAAAATTCCCTCACTCCACCTCAAAATCGACCAGTACCGCACCGTCGCCCACCTGGTCGCCGGCCTTGGCGCGGTAGCCCTTCACCGTGCCATCCGCCGGCGCCTGCAGGGTGTGCTCCATCTTCATCGCCTCCAGCACCACCAGCGGCGTGCCGCGCTTCACCTGCGTACCGGCCTCGACCAGGGTAGCAACGATCCTGCCCGGCATCGGTGCCAGCAGGCTGCCGGCATCGGCGGTGGCGGTGTCTGATTCACCGACCGGATCGTGCAGGGTGAAGCGGTGCTGGCCATCGGCGCCGAACAGATACAGCTGGTCGCCTTCGCGCAGCAGCTGCAGCTGCCAGCGGCGGCCGTCCAGCTGCACGCTCATGCGCTGGCCGTCGGCGCTGCCGAGCACGGTAGCCGGTGCACCATCATCGCGCTGCACGCGCCAGCCGTCGGCCTGCGCCCACACCTTCAGCGTGTGCGTGCGATCGCCTTGCTGCAGCGGCAGCACACGCGGTGCCGAAGCACCCAGGCGCCAACCGTCCTGCGCCTGCCACGGCGAATGCGGATCGCGTGCATCGCTGCCCGCACGCACGGTGCTGGCCACGGCGGCGATGGCCGCCAGCTGCCACAGCGCATCGTCGCTGTCGCCCACGGCGCTCAGCGCGGCCTGTTCGCGTTCGATCAGCGCGGTGTCGAGCTTCGCGTTTGCGAATGAATCGGTGTTCACCAGCCGGCGCAGGAAACCGGCATTGGTGGTCACGCCCACCACCTGGCAGTCGGCCAGGGCCTGGCTCATGCGGCGCAGCGCGGCCTCGCGGTCCACGTCCCAGACGATCAGCTTGGCGATCATCGGATCGTAGTACGGGGTGATGCTGTCGCCTTCCTCCACGCCGGTATCCACGCGCACGTTCGCCGAGGGCATCGGCAGGCGCAGGCGGCGCAGGGTGCCGGTGGACGGCAGGAAACCACGGTCGGCGTCCTCCGCATACAGGCGCGCTTCGATGGCATGGCCGTGGATGGCCAGCTGTTCCTGGCGCAGCGGCATCGGCTGGCCAGCAGCCACGCGCAGCTGCCATTCCACCAGGTCGGTGCCGGTGATGTACTCGGTCACTGGATGTTCGACCTGCAGGCGGGTGTTCATTTCCATGAAGTAGAAATCGCCGTCCGGGCCGGCGATGAACTCTACCGTGCCCGCACCGACATAGCCCACCGCACGCGCGGCATTGACCGCCGCCTTGCCCATCGCTGCACGGCGCTCGGCGCTCATGCCCGGTGCCGGGGCTTCTTCCAGCACCTTCTGGTGGCGGCGCTGCACCGAGCAGTCGCGCTCGAACAGGTACACCGCATCCCCGTGGGAATCGCCGAACACCTGGATCTCGATGTGGCGCGGGCGCTCGACGTACTTTTCCACCAGCACGTGGTCGTTGCCGAAGGCCGAGGCGGCCTCGCGCTGGCAGCTGGCCAGCGCATCGACGAAGTCCTCGCTGCGTTCGACCTTGCGCATGCCCTTGCCACCGCCACCGGCGCTGGCCTTGATCAGCACCGGGTAGCCGATGGCATCGGCCTGCGCGCGCAGGAACGCCGGTTCCTGCTGGTCGCCGTGGTAGCCCGGGGTCAGTGGTACACCGGCCTTGGCCATCAACGCCTTGGCCGCGCTCTTGTCGCCCATCGCGCGGATGGCGCTGGCCGGCGGGCCGATGAAGGTGATGCCGGCGGCGGCACAGGCATCGGCGAAGTCGGCATTCTCGGAGAGGAAGCCGTAACCGGGGTGGATGGCCTGCGCACCGCTGCGGCGCGCGGCGTCCAGCAGCACGTCGCCGCGCAGGTAGCTTTCGCGCGCGGCGGCCGCACCGATGTGGATGGCCTCGTCGGCCAGGCGCACGTGGCGCGCGTTGCGGTCGGCATCGGAATACACCGCCACGGTGGCGATGCCGAGGCGACGGCAGGTGGCGATGACGCGGCAGGCGATCTCGCCACGGTTGGCGATAAGGATTTTGCTGAACAGGGCAACGGGCTTCATGGGAGCTTGCTCGGTCATGGCACGGGTCACATGCGGAACACGCCGAAGCGCGTCTGCTGCGGAGCGGCGTTGAGGCTGGCCGACAGGGCCAGGGCGAGCACGCGACGGGTGTCGACCGGATCGATCACGCCGTCATCCCACAGGCGCGCGCTGGCGTAGTAGGGGTGGCCCTGCTGTTCGAACTGGTCGCGGATCGGCGCCTTGAAGGCATCTTCTTCCGCGGCAGGCCACTGCCCGCCCTTGGCTTCGATGCCATCGCGCTTGACCGTGGCCAGCACGCTGGCCGCCTGCTCGCCGCCCATCACGCCGATGCGTGCATTCGGCCACTTCCACAGGAAGTTGGGCGAATACGCGCGGCCGCACATGCCATAGTTGCCGGCACCGAACGAACCGCCGATGACAACGGTGAACTTGGGCACCTTGGCGCAGGCCACGGCCATCACCAGCTTGGCCCCGTCCTTGGCGATACCGCCCTGTTCGTACTTGCGACCGACCATGAAGCCGGTGATGTTCTGCAGGAACACCAGCGGGATGTTGCGCTGGGTGCACAGCTCGATGAAGTGCGCGCCCTTCAGCGCGGACTCGGAGAACAGGATGCCGTTGTTGGCGATGATGCCGATCGGGTAGCCGTTCAGATGGGCGAAGCCGGTGACCAGCGTGGCGCCGTAGCGCGGCTTGAACTCATCAAAACGCGAGCCATCGACCAGGCGTGCGATCACTTCGCGCACGTCGTAGGGCTTGCGCGTATCGGCCGGGATTACCCCGTACAGGTCGTGCGCCGGCAGCAGCGGTTCCTCGGAAGGCTGCACCGCCATCGCCGGTTCCGGCTTGCGCCAGTTCAGCTGGGCGATGATCGCGCGCACCCGCGCCAGCGCCTGCAGGTCGTTGTCGGCCATGTGGTCGGCCACGCCGGAAATGCGCGTGTGCACGTCGGCACCGCCCAGTTCCTCGGCCGTCACCACTTCACCGGTGGCGGCCTTCACCAGCGGCGGGCCGCCGAGGAAGATCGTGCCCTGTTCGCGCACGATCACCGTCTCATCGCTCATTGCCGGCACGTAGGCGCCACCGGCGGTGCAGCTGCCCATCACGCAGGCGATCTGCGGGATGCCCTGCGCGGACAGGTTGGCCTGGTTGTAGAAGATGCGGCCGAAATGATCGCGGTCGGGGAACACCTCGTCCTGCAGCGGCAGGAACGCGCCACCGGAGTCGACCAGGTAGATGCAGGGCAGGTGGTTCTGCTCGGCGATCTCCTGCGCGCGCAGGTGCTTCTTAACCGTCATCGGGTAGTAGGTGCCGCCCTTGACCGTGGCATCGTTGGCCACGATCACGCATTCGTTGCCACTGACCCGACCTATCCCGGCCACCACGCCTGCGGCGGGCACGGCGTCTTCGTACATGCCGTGCGCGGCCAACGGCGCGATTTCCAGGAAGGCGCTGCCGGGGTCGAGCAGGGTATCGATGCGGTCGCGCACCAGCAGCTTGCCGCGTGCGGTGTGCTTGGCACGGGCGGCCTCGTTGCCGCCGAGCGCAGTGCGCGCCAGGGTGGCGTGCAGGTCATCGACCACGGCCTGCATGGCGGCGCGGTTGCTTTCGAAGGTGTCGCTGCCCGGTTGCAGCTGGCTGTTGAGGACGGTCATCGCAGTGGCCTTACAGGGTACGCTGGAACAGTTCGCGGCCGATCAGCATGCGGCGGATCTCCGAAGTGCCGGCGCCGATTTCATACAGCTTGGCGTCGCGCCACAGGCGGCCGGTCGGGTATTCGTTGATGTAGCCGTTGCCGCCCAGGATCTGGATCGCCTGGCCGGTCAGCCAGGTGGCTTTCTCGGCGGCGTACAGGATGGCGCCGGCGGCGTCCTGGCGGGTGGTGCGGCCCTGGTCGCAGGCGCGTGCCACCGCATACACGTAGGCGCGGCAGGCGCCCAGGCCCACGTACATGTCGGCGATCTTGGCCTGGATCAGCTGGAAGCTGCCGATGGCTTCACCAAACTGGTGGCGCTCGTGCACGTACGGCATCACCACGTCCATGGCTGCGGCCATCAGGCCCAGCGGACCACCGGAGAGGACCACGCGCTCGTAGTCCAGGCCGGACATCAGCACGCGCACGCCACCGCCGACCTGGCCCAGCACGTTCTCTTCCGGCACTTCGCAGTCCTGGAACACCAGCTCGCAGGTGGGCGAGGAGCGCATGCCCAGCTTGTCCAGCTTCTGCGCGGTGGTGAAGCCCTTCATGCCCTTTTCGACCAGGAAGGCGGTGATGCCCTTGGCACCGGCGTCCATGTCGGTCTTGGCGTAGACCACCAGCACGTCGGCATCCGGGCCGTTGGTGATCCACATCTTGTTGCCGTTGAGCACGTAGCGGTCACCGCGCTTGTCCGCGCGCAGCTTCATCGACACCACGTCCGAACCAGCGCCCGGTTCGCTCATTGCCAGCGCACCGACCAAGGCGCCGCTGCACAGGCCGGGCAGGAAGCGCTGCTTCTGTTCCTCGTTGCCGTTCTTGCGCAGCTGGTTCACGCACAGGTTGGAGTGCGCGCCATACGACAGGCCGATGCCGCCGGAGGCGCGCGAAATCTCTTCCATCGCCACCACGTGGGCCAGGTAGCCCATGCCGGTGCCGCCGTATTCTTCTTCCACGGTAAGGCCGAGCAGGCCCTGTTCGCCCAGCTTCGGCCACAGGGCCAGCGGGAACTGATGGGTGGCATCGGCCTCGGCGGCCAGCGGAGCGACCTCGGCAGCGGCAAAATGGGCCACGCTCTGGCGCAGCAGGTCGATATCTTCGCCAAGATCGAAGTTCAGGGATGGCACGTGCATTGCGGCGGCTCCACGAGGAAGGTGGGGGAATGGACGCACCCGTCAGGGGGAGGCTGGTGGCTGTTGAAGGCAGCGGCCAGCACGGGCGATGGGCCCAGCGTAGCGGGCTTCGGGAAAGAAGTGAATACAAATTCAAAAATTGAAACTAGAATCAGGATATGGCCTACAAACGCTCTGCATTGATGGAAGAACGGCTGGCCGGGGCCCGTGAACGGATCCTGCTGGCGACCCGCGAGCTGGTCGCTGCCGGCGGCTGGCGCAACGCCCCGGTGACCGCCGTGGCGACCCAGGCGGGGGTGTCCACCGGGCTGATCTACCGGCACTTCCCGTCCAAGGCCGAGCTGTTCGTGGAGGTGCTCAACGCCGCCGTGGCCCACGAGGTGGAGATCATGGAGCGCATCGCCAGCGGGCCCGAGGTGGCCAGCGAGCGCCTGCGCCTGGCGATCACCGCCTTCGTCCGCCGCGCCCTGGCCGGCCCGGGGTTGGCCCATGCCTTCATCGTCGAGCCGGTGGACCCGGATGTGGAGGCCGAGCGCATGCGCGGGCGCCGCGCCTTCGGGGATGTGTTCCTGCGCCTGGTGGAAGAGGGCGTGGCTGCCGGCGAACTGCCCGCGCAGGACGCGCATGCCACGGCCGCCTGCCTGGTCGGTGCCTTCACCGAAGCGATGGTCGGCCCGACCGCGCCCAGCCGGGAAGTGCACCGCGACGAAGGCGCGCTGGTGGACGCGATCTGCAGCTTCTGCCTGCGCGCGATCGGTGCCCCCGCAAAACGGTAGCGTCCGACCATGCCCGCCGGCTGTTGCCATGCTGCCTGGCGAAAGCAGTCGAGCATGGCTCGACTCTACAAAGGCGAGGCGGCCACGGCCGCATGCTGCGCCGCACCAGCATCGACGCCTGTTGTCGCACGCAAAGCGCGTTCTATACTCGGCCCATCACGCAGTCGCTCAGCCGTGGTCCAACGACTATCAGCCAGGGGTAACGAAGAGTGCGGAATTACGATCTGGAGTTCCTGAAACGCTTCTCCATGGTGATCGCGCTGCTGGCGGCCATCACCCTCGGTCTCATCCTTCTGGCGGCGTACATCCACACCCGGATTCCGCCCGAGGTATCGCCCACGGCGGCCAAGCGCACCGAGCAGCGCATCTCGCCCACCGGCGCGGTGTATGCCGGCAGTACCGGCGCCGCCGCACAGGCCGCCGCCAAGGCTGCCGCACTGGCCAAGGCCGCGTCGCAGGTCGCCTATGGCGGCACCAAGGACGGCAAGGTCATCTTCGACAACCTGTGCACCGCCTGCCACACCACCGGCGTCGGCCAGGCGCCCACGCTCGACCACGCGCACTGGGACCAGCGCCTGGCGCAGGGCAAGGACACCCTCTACAAGCACGCCATCGAGGGTTACACCGGCCCGGATGGCGGCATCATGCCGCCCAAGGGCGGCAATCCGGCCCTCACCGAAGAACAGATCCACGCCACCGTGGACTGGATGCTGGGCAACCTGAAGTAAGCCGGGGAACGGCCAAACGGCGGAATGGGGGTAGAGTCGACTGTCAGTCGACTGCTTTTCGCTACGTCGCCGAAAAGCCCGCGCTGCGCGCGATAGTCGACTGACAGTTGACTCTACCGCCGCGTCCCCACCGGTCGGAAGCGCCCCGCGCTTTGCCCACCGAGGCCTGATCGCCCAGAGTGCCCCGCCCTGCAAGCTGGCCTGCACATTTCGGGGTTAGTCTGTGCGCCCATTTCGTGGAGTCGCCTGTCGATGCGCCGCCGTTCCCTAGCCCTTGCCCTGTCCCTGCTGCTGCCGGCCACCGCCTTTGCCCAGGCCCAGCCGCAGGCCGCGCCGACCCCGACCTCCGCCACCGCACGCAGCAAGGCTCCGGTCGTGCTGACCACGGCCCCGGCCGACTGGCGCGCGCTGGACGGCCAGCACGTGCGCATCGCCGCCCCGCTCACCCTGGCCGGCACCGATGGCCTGGAGCGCTTCGGCCAGCTGACCGTGGCCTTCGACGGCCGCCTCTGGCAGCCCACTGAAGTGGCCGCGCCGGGCACGGCCGGCATCGAACAGCTGATGGCCGACAACCAGCGCCGCCGCCTGTTGCTCGATGACGGCAGCGATGCCCGCGAGCCGGGCAGCGTGCCGTACCTGGCCGGCCACCCGGTGCTGCGCACCGGCATGCAGCTGCGCAACGTGGAAGGCATCGTGCGGGTGGACGCACAGGGCCGCCCCAGCCTGCAGGTGCAGGGAACGCTGAAGCTGCCGGACGTGCAGCGCCCGGCGGTGCCGACGGTGCCCGGCGACCTGCACATCGCCGCCTTCAATCTGGAGAACTTCTTCAACGGTGATGGCCAGGGCGGTGGTTTCCCGACCCTGCGCGGCGCGCGCACGCTGGACGAACACAAGGCCCAGGTGGCCAAGCTGGTCACCACCGTCAACGCGCTCGGCGCCGATGTCGCCGCGCTGATGGAACTGGAAAACGACGGCTACGGCCCGCAGTCGGCCATCGCCGAACTGGTCGATGCGCTCAACCGCGACCGCGGCGCGCAGGGCGACTGGCGCTTCGTCGACGCCGGCAACGGCCCGGGCGACAACCCGATCCGCGTCGGTATCATCTACCGCAGCAGCCGCCTGCAGCCGCTGGGCAAGCCGGCCACGCTGACCGGCGGCCCGTTTGTCGAACACAGCCGCGTGCCGCTGGCCCAGGCCTTCCAGGCCAAGCAGGGCGCACCGTTCGTGGTGGTCGCCAACCACTTCAAGTCCAAGGGCTGCCGCGAGGCCGCCGGCGCCGATGCTGACCGCAACGACGGCCAGGGCTGCTGGAACGCCACCCGCGTGGCCTCGGCCCAGCAGTTGAACGACTGGCTGAAGACCAACCCGACCGGTACCGGCACCCAGGATGCGGTGCTGCTGGGCGACTTCAATGCCTACGCGCAGGAAGACCCGATCCGCACCCTGCATGACCTCGGCTGGCAGGATGCGTTCAAGATGGCCAAGGTCGAACACCCCTACAGCTACGTCTACAACGGCTACACCGGCCGGCTCGACCACGCGCTGCTGAGCCCGGGCATGGCCAAGCGCCTGCGCGGTGCCGCCGAATGGCACAGCAACGCCGACGAACAGGACGCCAGCGGGTACCAGGGCCGCAACGTGCCGGGCCCGTGGCGCAGTTCCGACCACGACCCGCTGCTGCTGGGTTTCGGCAAGTAACCCAACGTCGGGCCACGCCCGGCGACGTTGCTTCACCGGGCCTCGAACGTGGCCCGGCAGCCGTTGTCCACCCACACGGTGCCTCGGCTGATGCCCCAGTCGCGCCCCTCGCGGCAGGACGCACTGGAATGCCGCTGGACCATTCGTATCCGTCCATGGGGGGCCGGGCACTGGGTGTAGCCGTGCCCGTAACTGTTGCAGCTGAAGCGCTGCACGGTGTCCGCCGGATGCGCGCGATGGTCACGTTGGTGGCGGATGTCCGTGTGCGCGGGGTGCAAGGGATGTGCCGGCGCCGATTCACCGCGGACCACCGTCGCGCTCGGGTCGTGGTCTTCAGGGGGCGCAATCCGTAGCGCGGGCGCACTTTGCGCGTGGGCAGCACTGCCCGCGGCCATCAAGGTGACCCACAGGGTGGCGCGGAAGACCTTCAGAAAGGTGGATGGGGCCATGGAGGACTCTGTCTGCGTGAGGAGACCCTGACGCTAGCAACCGCGATGCGGATGGACGTGGCCCCCGGGTCGCCGGCTTAAGGCTGGGTTGCCGTTGATGCCGACATTGAGAGCGTGCTTCCGTAGCGGTTGACAGGTTTGAAAGTGCGGAAGGCGCGCGGTTGAGTCGCATGTGTCGCGAAAGGGCTACGTGAGCGCCTTCTTGAGTGTCGCCACGACAGCAGAAGATGTCTGCCTGCCAAGCGGAAAACCGCACCTGCGGGTGTGCTCGGCCCTGTCAATCACGACAACGAACGGGTCAGAGCGCATTCCGTTGGAATGGGATCCGACCCCGGGCGCCGCTCACCCCCAGGCAATCAACCCGATCGCCAGCACCGCCAGCGCCAGCCCGGCGCGGTTCCACTTCGTGGTGGCCTCGCCGAAGGCGAACACGCCCACCAGCGCGCCCAGCACCACCACGCCGATGTTCATGCCGGCGAACACGGTGGCCGGGCTGTCCGGCATCGACTGGTGTGCATGCACATAGAAAAGGATGTTGCCGCCGTTGAGCAGGCCCAGCAGCGCGCCGGCCGCCAGGTTGCGCCAGGCCAGCCGGTTGCGGCCGCTGACATGCCGCCACAGCTGCAGCGCCAGCATCAGCACGAAGGCCACGCTGAAGCTGGCCAGCACCGCCGCCATCGACGGCGTGCCCGACAGCGCCACCTGCTTCAGCAGCACGTCCACCACCGCAAAGCCGGCCCACACGCCCAGCAGCCAGCCCCAGCCACCGGGCGAGGCCGCCACCGCCGGCCCACGCGGACGCAGGCTGATGGCCACCATCGCCAGCACGCCCAGGCCCAGCCCGGTCAGCTTCCACGGCGTGGCGGTCTGGCCGAAGAACAGGAAGGCCGCCGCCAGTGACAGCAGCAGTGACAGGCGCTGCGCCACGTCGCTGCGGACGATGCCGGCCACCGCCACCGCGCGGCCCAGCACCAGGAAGATCGATGGCAGCACCACCGCCAGCGCCAGCAGCGACGCCCACGGCGCATGCGGCGCGCGCAGCGCCTCCAGCGGCGGCTGCAGCACCACGGCGGTCAGGGTGGCGGCCACCAGGTAGTTCCAGGTCACCATCTGCGGCACGTCCAGCGCGCGGCGGTTGGCCAGCTTCAACAAGACCGAAACCAGCACACTGCAGATCACGGCCAAGGACAGGTAGAGCATGGGGCGGGCACAGGGCAGGGGCGGGGGACGGTATCATGGTGCCATGCACAAGCCCTCGTTCCCCGTCGCCCCCGGCGAAACCGCCTGCCTCGTACTGGACGGCCCGGCCGGCCCGCTGGAAGTGGTCGTCGACCTGCCCAAGGCCGACGTGCCGGTGCAGCCGATCGTGGCCATCGTCTGCCACCCGCTGTCCACCGAAGGCGGCACCCTGCACAACAAGGTGGTCACCATGGCCGCCACCACCCTGCGCGAGCTGGGCATCGCCACGGTGCGCTTCAACTTCCGCAGCGTCGGCGGCTCGGCCGGCAGCTTCGACCACGGCGTGGGCGAGCAGGACGACCTGAAGGCCGTCACCGCCTGGGTGCGCAGCCAGCGCCCGGAAGACCGCCTGTGGCTGGCCGGTTTCAGCTTCGGCTCCTTCGTTTCGCTGAAGGCCGCAGGCGAGCTGCAGCCGGAAGCGCTGATCTCGATCGCGCCGCCGGCCGGCCGCTGGGATTTCAGCGGCGTGCAGCCGCCGGCCCGCTGGCTGGTCATCCAGGGCGAGCAGGACGAGATCGTCGACCCGCAGGCCGTCTACCAGTGGCTGGACACGCTCGATTTCCCGCATGAGCTGGTGCGCATGCCCGAAACCAGCCACTTCTTCCACCGCAAGCTGATCGACCTGCGCGGCGCGCTGACCCACGGCGTCAAGCACTGGCTGGGCGCGGCGGCATGAGCGAGCAGGCGTTGACCCCGTCGCAGCGGTACGCGGCCGGGGTTGCCAGCGGCGACTGGCAGGACGACCCGGCCCAGCACGCGGCCCTGGGCGAACTGGACCGCATCCACCTGGGCCTGGTCGACAGCGCCGAGGACGGCTGGCTGGACCGCCTGTCCTCGTTCTGGAAGAAGCCAGAGCCGGTGAAGGGCCTGTACTTCTGGGGCGGCGTCGGCCGTGGCAAGACCTTCCTGGTGGACCTGTTCTACGACGGCCTGCCGATCAAGCAGAAGTACCGCACGCACTTCCACCGCTTCATGCGCAGCGTCCACGAGCGCCTGCGCGAGCACCAGGGGCAGAGCGACCCGCTGGCGAAGATCGCCCAGGAATGGCGCAGCAACCTGCGCGTGCTGGTGCTGGACGAGTTCTTCGTCACCGACATCGGCGATGCGATGCTGCTGGCGCGCCTGCTCGAGCGCCTGTTCGCCGAGGGCGTGACCCTGGTCACCACCTCCAACACGGCGGTGGAGAACCTGTACCTCAACGGCCTGCAGCGCGAGAGCTTCATGCCGGCCATCGGCCTGCTGCAGCGCTATTGCGTGGAGCTGTACGCCGAGGGCACCGAGGATTACCGCATGCGCGCGCTGACCCGTTCGCCGGTGTACCGCGCGCCGCTGGCCGCCGACAGCGATGGCTGGCTGGCCAGCCGCTGGGGCGAACTGAGCGGCGGGCAGCCGGCCAAGGCCGGCAACATCGAGATCGAGGGCCGCAAGATTCCGGTACGCGGCCGCGGCAAGAGCATCGCCTGGTTCGATTTCGCCGCCCTCTGCGAAGGCCCGCGCGGCCCGTCGGATTACATCGAGATCGCGCACGAGTTCAACACGGTGCTGCTGGGCGGCATTCCTGCCTTCGACCGCCTGAACGAAGATGCCGCGCGCCGCTTCGTGAACCTGATCGACGAGCTGTACGACCGCCACGTCAACCTGGTCTGCACCGCCAGCACCTCGCCGGTGGAGCTGTATGCCGGCGAGCGCCTGCAGGGCGCCTTCGAGCGCACCGCCTCGCGCCTGATTGAAATGCAGAGCGCCGAGTACCTGGGCACCCCGCACCGGGCGTGAGGGGGCGCTGGTAGTAGAGCCGAGCCCATGCTCGGCTGCTTCAAGTATTCCGGTAAGGTTGATTCATGAGCCAGGAAATCGACAAGCAGGTTGCGCGAGCCCTCGTTGACGTCGCCATATTTCTCGAGTTTTCGGCGGATGATGTATTGGATCCTGATGCCGCAATCCAGCGGCTCGAACAACTGGCTTCGACACTGCAAATGATGGACTTGGAGTCCCAATCATCGTTGTGCTCGCAGTTCAGAAGCATTGCAATGGACTATTCAGATGAGCAGGCAGGCTTTGTGGGAAGCCTGGGCGAAGCGATGGGGCTGATCGAAATGCAAAGCGCCGTGTACCTGGGCACCCCGCGCCGGGCGTGACCCGTCGTGCACGCGGAGAAATGCGTTGCCGGCCGCTGGCCGGCAGCCGCGGCGTAACCCGCGTTCTGTAGAGCCGAGCCTGCGCTCGGCTGCCTTTGCGCCATTCAGGCGGCCAGCAGAAAGCAGCCGAGCGTGGGCTCGGCTCTTGTGTCTTGGAACGGTGCCCTGATCAGGCACAATTCCCCTGGTGACCCCGGGAGGCTCCGATGACGCTGCCTCGGCTCTTAAGCCTTCGGCTCTTAAGCCTT
>NZ_VYKI01000019.1 GCF_008710035.1 Stenotrophomonas cyclobalanopsidis
GGCCCGGCGCTACCGGGACAACGCGCGACCTGGTAGCGCCGGGCCATGCCCGGCGGATCCAGCGGAACCCCAAAGAAAAACGCCCTCGAAGCAGCACTTCGAAGGCGATCTCTTTACTTGGTAGCGGGGGCAGGATTTGAACCTGCGACCTTCGGGTTATGAGCCCGACGAGCTGCCAGACTGCTCCACCCCGCATCAGAAGCGGAATTATGAGTGATAACTTCAAAACATGCAAGCTTTCCCTCATTCATCAAACCGGTTGGCGCCGATCTGAAGTTTGGTAGCGGGGGCAGGATTTGAACCTGCGACCTTCGGGTTATGAGCCCGACGAGCTGCCAGACTGCTCCACCCCGCACCGGAAGCGTTTGAACTGCTGCCCTGCTCTTTCGAGGAGGGCTACCGCAACGATGTTCTGGCTGAACCGCTGCAGTGACAACTCAGGCTGCGCATATTACACGAATCGCGCAGCTTTGTGTCAACTTTTATGCAAGATGCGCAAATGCCTGCTGGCACCAGACCATGATCGGATTCCAGGCCAGGCCCAGGGCCAGCAGCGCCAGGGCGTTCACGCCCAGCACCACGCCCAGCACGCGGTCGTTGTTGCGCGGCATGGCCTCGCCCACCGGCTCATCGAAGTACATGACCTTGATGACGCGCAGGTAGTAGAAGCAGCCGACCACGGCGCACAGGACGCCGAGGATGGCCAGCCACAGCAGGCCGCCGTTGACGGCAGCGCCGAGCACAGCCAGCTTGGTCCAGAAGCCCAGGAACGGCGGGATGCCGGCCAGCGACGCCATGATGCACAGCACGAGGCCGGCCATCCACGGGTTGCGGGCGTTCAGGCCCTTGAAGTCCTCGATGTTCTCGGCTTCAAAACCGGCGCGCGACAGGGCGATGATCGCACCGAAGGCGGCGGTGGACATGATGGCGTAAGCCAGTGCGTAGAACAGCGCGGCGGCATAGCCCTGCGCGCCACCACCGGCGATGCCCATCAGCAGGAAGCCGATGTGCGACACCGTGGAGAACGCCAGCATGCGCTTGAGGTTGCTCTGCGCGATGGCCATCAGGTTGCCGATGACCAGCGACACGGCGGCCAGGCCGGCGATCAGCAGCTGCAGTTCGGTCGACAGCGGGCCCACGCCCATTTCCAGCAGGCGGTAGGCCATGCCGAAGGCGGCCAGCTTCGGTGCCGAGCTGATGAACAGCGCGATCGGCGCCGGGGCACCTTGGTACACGTCAGGCAGCCACATGTGGAACGGAGCGGCACCCAGCTTGAAGGCCACGCCGGCGATCATGAAGACCGCGCCGGTGATCAGCAGCACGCGCTCATCCGAATGCGGGATGGCGGCCTGGATGGCATCCAGGTGCAGGCTGCCGGTGGCGCCGTAGATCAGCGACATGCCGTACAGCAGCAGGCCCGAGGCCAGCGAACCGAGGACGATGTACTTCATCGCCGCTTCCGAGGCCAGGCCGCTGTCGCGGTTGCTGGCGACCAGTGCGTAGGAGCATAGGGCCAGCAGTTCCAGGCCCAGGTAGACCATCAGCAGGCTGCCGGCCGAGACCAGGATCATCATGCCGGCGGTGCCGAACAGGATCAGCACCGGGATCTCGCCCTGGAACAGGTTGCGGTCGCGCAGGTAGCGCCAGCCGTAGACGAGGGTAAGGCCGCTGAGCAGCACGATCCCGGTCTTCATCACGTCCGCGGCGGTATCGCGCACGAACATGCCGTGGAAGACCTCACCCTGCCCGCCCACGCCGGTGGCGAGCATGAACAGCACCACGGCCAGTGCAGCGACCGAGAACAGGTGGGTGACGATCTTGTTCCGGTTGCTGACGAACAGGTCGAGGATCATCAGGGCGAAGGCGCTGCCGATCAGCACCAGCTCGGGAGCGAGCGGTGGCAGGTCAGCGGCGGTCAATGGCAGCAGCGGCGAGGTGGTCATCATCAAATCCTGGAATTACAGCAGCTTGCTGGATGCGATCTGCATCGCCAGCTTCGCGATCGAGGGCTCCATCAGGTCGGTCAGCGGCTTGGGGTAGATGCCCAGCGCCAGCACGCCGATGGCGAACACGCTCAGCAGCGCCCATTCGCGGCCGTTGATGTCCTTCAGTTCGGCCACATGGCTGTTGGCCACTTCGCCGAAGAAGATGCGCTTGTACAGCCACAGGGTGTAGGCCGCACCGATGATCAGGGTGGTGGCGGCGCCCAGGGCGATCCACGGATTGCGCTGGAACGCAGCCAGGATGACCATGAATTCACCGGCAAAACCACTGGTGCCCGGCAGGCCGGCATTGGCCATGAAGAACAGCATGGCGAAGGTGGCGAACCACGGCATCACGTTGACCACGCCGCCGTAATCGGCGATGCGGCGGCTGTGCATGCGGTCGTACAGCACGCCGACGCAGGAGAACATCGCACCGGACACGAAGCCGTGCGAGATCATCTGCACCATGGCGCCCTGCAGGCCCAGGCGAGCTGCATCGGCGTTGCCGGCTTCACGCACCAGCCACAGGGCGATGAAGGTACCCAGGGTGACGAAGCCCATGTGCGCGATCGACGAATAGGCGATCAGCTTCTTCATGTCGTCCTGCACCAGGGCGACCAGGCCGACGTAGATCACCGCGATCAGCGACAGTGCGATCACCAGCCAGGCCCATTCGTTGGACGCATCCGGAACGATCGGCAGGTTGAAGCGCAGGAAGCCATAGCCACCGATCTTCAGGGCGATGGCGGCCAGGATCACCGAACCGGCCGTCGGCGCTTCCACGTGGGCGTCCGGCAGCCAGGTGTGCACCGGGAACATCGGCACCTTGACCGCGAAGGCGATCAGGAAGGCGAAGAAGATCCAGGTCTGTTCCTTGGCGCTCAGCGGCAGCGCGTACAGGTCGGCCAGCTGGAAGCTGCCACCCTTCATGTACAGGTAGATCAGCGCCACCAGCATCAGCACCGAGCCGAGGAAGGTGTACAGGAAGAACTTCATCGCGGCGTAGATGCGGCGCGGGCCGCCCCAGACACCGATGATGAGGAACATCGGGATCAGCATCGCCTCGAAGAACACGTAGAACAGCATTGCGTCCGTGGCCGAGAAGATGCCGACGGTGACGCCTTCCAGGATCAGGAAGGCCGCCACGTACTGGTTCACGCGCTTGTCGATCGCGCTCCAGGCACCCAGCAGGGCCAGCACGCCGACCAGGGTGGTCAGCAGGATCAGCGCGATGGCGATGCCATCCACGCCCAGGTTGTAGCCGATCTTGTACGCCGGGATCCACGCATGGGTCTCGACGAACTGCATGCCATCGGCAGCCGGGTTGTAGCCGCCGAGCAGCGAGAGACTCGCAACGAAGGTCAGCAGCGCCACGCCGATCGACGCCCAGCGGGCGGTCTGCGCATCACGGATCGCAAGGATCAGGGCACCGCCGAGGATCGGCAGCCAGATGAGGACACTGAGTAGGGGCCAGTTCGACACGTCTTCTTATTCCGTACAGGTCATCAACGCAGGTAATGCATCAGCACGCCCAGGAGGGCAATCAGGCCGATGATCATCGCGAAGGCGTAGTGATAGAGGAAACCGGATTGGGTACGACGCAGCACGCCGGCTGCGACGTCCACAACACGTGCCGAGAGATTGACCACGCCGTCGACGATGTTGCTGTCGATCCAGCGAGCGACCTTGCCGAGCTTGACGCTGCCACCCGCAAAACCGTCGATCCACAGCTTGTCGAAGCCGTACTTGTTTTCCAGCACCGAGACCAGCGGAGCGAAGGTCTTGCGGGCCTTGCCCGACAGGTCCGGCTTCCACAGGTAGAACAGCGCGGCCAGCAGGAAGCCCGCCAGGGTCAGCCAGAACGGCGGCAGCATCATGCCGTGCAGGGCGAACCTGACCGGACCATGGAACTCCTCGCCGAGGAAGGCTACGGTGTTCTTGGCCGGATCGTAGAAATCGACGATGCCGGTGAAGAACGTGGTCGCCTGGCCCTTGATCGCCTCGTGGGCGTGGTGGCCGGCCCAGTCGGTGCCGTGCAGCATCGGACCGATGCTGAAGAAACCGATGGCGATCGAGGGGATGGCCAGCAGGATCAGCGGCAGCGTCACCACCCACGGGGTCTCGTGCGGCTCATGCGGACCGTGGCCATGGCCGTGGTCGTCATGGGCATCGCCGTGGTGCGCATCGGCGTGATGGGCATCGGCGGCATGATGGTCGTCATGGCCGTGGTCATCGTGGTGCGCGTCACGGAAGCGCTCCGGACCATGGAAGGTCAGGAACAGCAGGCGGAAGCTGTAGAAGCTGGTCACCAGCACGCCACCCAGCACTGCCCAGTAGCCGTAGGTGGCCACCCAGGTGTTCTGCATGTGGGCGTGGATCTCGGCGGCCTCGATGATGGTGTCCTTCGAGTAGAAGCCGGAGAAGAACGGCGTACCGACCAGGGCCAGCGTACCGATCCACATGGTGATGAAGGTGATCGGCATGTACTTGCGCAGGCCGCCCATCTTGCGCATGTCCTGCTCGTGGTGCATCGCGATGATGACCGAGCCGGCACCCAGGAACAGCAGCGCCTTGAAGAAGGCGTGGGTCATCAGGTGGAACACGGCCGCCGAGTAGGCCGACACGCCCAGCGCCACGGTCATGTAACCGAGCTGGGACAGCGTCGAGTACGCGACCACGCGCTTGATGTCGTTCTGCACGATGCCGATCAGGCCGGTGAAGAACGCGGTGGTGGCACCGATGAAGAGAATGAAGTTCAGCGCGGTCTGCGACAGCTCGAACAGCGGCGACATGCGGGTGACCATGAAGATACCGGCGGTCACCATGGTCGCGGCGTGGATCAGTGCCGAGATCGGGGTCGGGCCTTCCATCGAATCCGGCAGCCACACGTGCAGCGGGACCTGGGCCGACTTGCCCATGGCGCCGATGAACAGGCAGATGCAGATGACCGTGGCGATCGACCAGACGACCGGCTCGCTCAGCAGCTGCATGCCGAACACGGTGCCATCCCAGATCTGCATCTTGGCTTCGGGGCTGGCCAGTGCGCCGGCCTGCGAGAAGACCTGCGAGTAGTCCAGGGTGCCGAACACCCACAGCACGCCGGCGATGCCCAGCAGGAAGCCGAAGTCACCGACGCGGTTGACCAGGAACGCCTTCATGTTGGCGAAGATCGCGGTCGGGCGCTTGAACCAGAAGCCGATCAGCAGGTACGACACCAGGCCCACCGCTTCCCAGCCGAAGAACAGCTGCAGGAAGTTGTTGCTCATCACCAGGGTGAGCATCGAGAAGGTGAACAGCGAGATGTAGCTGAAGAAGCGCTGGTAGCCCGGGTCTTCTTCCATGTAGCCGATGGTGTAGATGTGGACCAGCAGCGACACGAAGGTCACCACCACCATCATCATCGCGGTCAGCTTGTCGACCATGAAGCCGACATGGGCCGAGTACTGGCCCACTTCGAAGAAGGTGTACAGGTTCTGGTTGAACGGCTGCGCACCGCCCCAGACCAGCTGGTACAGGGTGAACATCGACAGGGCGCAGCTGATGGCCACGCCGAGGATGGTGACGGTCTGCGCGCCGAAGCGCTTGACCTGGCGACCGAACAGGCCGGCGATGATGCTGCCGAACAGCGGTGCAAGCACCACTGCGATCAACAGACTCTTGGAGAGAGTGATTTCCATCTGTGGATCAGCCCTTCAGCGAATCGACTTCGCCGACATTGATTGTGCGGCGTGTACGGAACAGGGTCACCAGGATCGCCAGGCCGATGGCGGCCTCGGCAGCGGCGACGGTCAGGATGAAGAACACGAACAGCTGGCCGGACGGATCGCCCAGCTGGCGCGAGAACCCGACGAAGTTGATGTTCACCGACAGCAGCATCAACTCGATGGACATCAGCAGGACGATGATGTTCTTGCGGTTGAGGAAGATGCCGGCAAGGCTGATGCAGAACAGCACCGCGCCCAGCGCCAGGATATGGCCGAGAGTGATCATGCCTGGGTCTCCTCGTCGCCCGCGACCGGCTTGGTGTTGCTGTGGACCAGCGGCTTCTCAGCGTCCATCTTGACCACGCGCAGACGCTGCGAGGCCTTGACCATGGTCTGGTCGCCCGGGTTCTGGACCTTGACACCGGTACGGCGACGCAGGGTCAGCATGACGGCGGCAACCACGGCCACGGTCAGGATGACGGCGGCGAACTCGAACGGCAGCAGGTATTCGGTGAACAGGCTGCGGGCCAGCCAGGTGATGTTGGACGTGTCCGCGGCCAGGGCCGCAGCGTTGTCCGCCGGGAAGGCGTTGACCGCCCTGCCCTTCACCCCGATCAGGATCAGCATCTGCACCAGCATGGCGACGGCCACGATCAGGCCGACCGGCAGGTAGCGCACCCAGCCCTCACGCAGGTTCGTGGGGTCGATGTCGAGCATCATCACCACGAACAGGAACAGCACCATCACCGCGCCGACGTAGACCAGCACCAGGGCGACACCGAGGAACTCGGCACCCACCAGCAGCCACACGCAGGCAATGGAGAAGAAGGTCAGCACCAGGCAGAGCACGGCGTGAACCGGGTTGCGCACGCTGATCACCGCACCGGCCGAAACCGTTGCCGCGATGGCGAACACCCAGAAAGCGATATTTACCCAATCCATCTCTCGACCTCAGCGGTAAGCGGCATCGGCGGCACGACGCTCGGCGATCTCGTTTTCGAGACGATCGCCAAGGGCCAGCAGCTGCGGCTTGGTAACGATGTTTTCGCCACGGTTCTCGAAGTGGTACTCGAGGATGTGGGTTTCGACGATCGAGTCCACCGGGCAGCTTTCTTCGCAGAAGCCGCAGAAGATGCACTTGAACAGATCGATGTCGTAGCGGGTGGTACGGCGGGTGCCGTCCTCGCGCTTGGCCGAGTCGATGGTGATGGCCAGTGCCGGGCACACCGCTTCGCACAGCTTGCAGGCGATGCAGCGCTCTTCACCGTTGGGGTAACGGCGCAGGGCGTGCAGGCCACGGAAGCGCGGCGACTGCGGGAACTTCTCCATCGGGTACATCATCGTGTACTTCGGCTTGAAGCTGTACTTCAGCGTCAGCCAGAGACCGGCCAGCAGTTCGAGCAGCAGCAGGCTCTTGAAGTAATGGGTAATCCTGTTCATCACTTAGACGCCCTTTTGAATCACGCCGAAGAACACCATGACGGCGGTAACCGCGATCCACAGAATGGCCAGCGGGATGAAGACCTTCCAGCCCAGCCGCATGATCTGGTCATAGCGGAAGCGCGGGAAGCTGGCACGGAACCAGATGTAGGCACTGGCGAAGAAGAACACCTTGACGAACAGCCACGGTGCACCGCCCTTCCAGATCCAGTCGACCAGCGGCGAGACATCACCGAAGTTCACCCAGCCCTGGATCGGGCTCAGCCAGCCGCCGAGGAAGAAGATCGAGATCAGGAAGCTGATCAGGATCATGTTCGCGTATTCGGCCAGGAAGAACAGGGCGAAGGCACCGCCGGAGTATTCGACCATGTGGCCGGCGACGATTTCCGATTCGCCTTCCACCACATCGAACGGCGCGCGGTTGGTTTCAGCCACGCCCGACACCCAGTAGATGACGAACAGCGGGAACAGCGGGATCAGGAACCAGTCGAAGAAGCCGGAGCTGCCGGCCTGGGCCATCACGATGCTGCTCAGGTTCAGGCTGCCCGAAGCGATCATCACGCCGACCAGGGCGAAGCCCATCGCGATTTCGTAGCTGATCATCTGCGCCGAGGCGCGCATGGCCCCCAGGAACGCGTACTTCGAGTTGGAGGCCCAACCGGCCAGGATGATGCCGTAGATGCCCAGCGAGGTCATCGCCAGCAGGTACAGCAGACCGGCGTTGGCGTTGGACAGCACGATCTGCGAGTCGAAGGGCACCACCGACCAGGCGGCAAACGCCGGGGCCAGGGTAATCAGCGGCGCGAGCAGGAAGATCGCCTTGTTGGCGCTGCTCGGCTGCAGGACTTCCTTGAACAGCAGCTTGAAGACGTCGGCGAAGGCCTGGAAGATGCCCATGCCCACGTACATCGGGCCGTGGCGGACGTGCATCCAGCCGATCAGCTTGCGTTCCCAGACCACGTAGAAGGCCACCGAGACGATCACCGGCACGGTGATCACCAGGATCTTCAGGATGATCCAGACCAGCGCGCCGATATCACCAAGGGCAAGCAGCCACTGGTGCAGCGGGTCGACCGCGTTCAACAGCAATTCGTTCATGCAGCCACCACCGATACGCGAGCGGCACCCAGCGGCGCGGTCGCGCCGTGGCCCGATTCAATCCAGACCGAACCCACAGCGACGCGGGCGTCGACCACCACCGGCAGGGTGGCCTTGCCGGCATCGGTGCCGACCTTGGCCATCTGCCCTTCCTGCAGCTGCAGGCGCGCGGCATCGTCAGCGTTCAGCACGATGCGCGGGGCGTTGTTCAGCGGATGCGACTGCAGCGCCGGCGCGCGACGGACCACCGCATCGGTGCGGTAGATCGCGGCGGTCGAAGCCACTTCCAGGCCTTCGCCGGCAACGGCCGGCTGGGCCGAGGCCGCCACGGCGACCGACACCGGCGCCATGCTGGCACGCAGGCCGGCCAGGTCGGTGAAGTCGAAACCGGCCAGCGCCATCTCGCCGCCCAGTGCGCGCAGCACGCGCCAGCCCTCGCGGGCCTCGCCCGGCAGCTTGCCGCCGGCACGGGCCGACTGCTCGCGACCATCGAGATTGGTCAGGGTGGCGTCGATTTCCGGCAGCGCGCCGATCGGCAGGATGACGTCGGCAACGTCACGGGTGGAGACGCAGGCGAACTGGCTGAAGGCCACCACCTTGGCACCGACCAGCGCCTTGCGCGCGGCCGGGGCATCGGCGAAGTCCAGGCCCGGCTCGAGGCCGTAGACCACGTAGGCCTGGCGCGGCTGCGCCAGCATGGTGGCCACGTCCTTGCCGGCCGGCAACACACCGGCGCGGGTCAGGCCCACGGCATTGGCGCCCTGCGGGATGCGGCACAGCTTGGCACCGGTGGCGGCAGCGAAGTCACGCGCAGCGGCGCGGATCGCGGCAGCCTGCGGGTGGTTCTCGGCGATGCCACCGACGATCAGCACGGTGTTGGTACCGCCCTGCACCGCCGAACGCAGTTCTTCGCTGGCCAGCGCGTCGACGAACTTCGACGGGGCGACGATCTGCTTGCCGGCGATGCTGAAGGCGAAGTCGAAGTCCACCGGGTTGACGACGTGGATCTTCGCGCCCTTGGTGGTCTGCGCCTTGCGCAGCCGGGCGTGCAGCAGCGGCAGTTCGTGGCGGATGTTGCTGCCCAGAACGACGATGCGGTCGGCGCCTTCGATCTCGGCCAGCGGCAGGCCGAACACTTCGGCGGTTGCGGCGTCGGAGAAATCGCGGTTGTTGATGCGGTGGTCGATGTTGTTCGAGCCCAGGCCCTTGGCCAGGCGGGCCAGCAGCGCGCCTTCCTCGTTGGAGGTCGACGGGTGCACCAGCACGCCCAGATGGTCACCCTGGTGGGCCTTGAGGATCTCGGCGGCCGCGGCCAGGCCTTCGGTCCAGCTCACTTCCTTCCACTCGCCGTTGACCTTGCGCAGCGGCTTGACCGCACGGTCTTCGCTGTACAGGCCCTGGTGCGAGTAGCGGTCACGGTCGGACAGCCAGCACTCGTTCACGGCTTCGTTGTCGCGCGGCACGGTACGCAGCACTTCGCCGCGACGCACGTGCAGGAACAGGTTCGAACCCATGGCGTCGTGGTAGCCCAGCGATTCGCGCGCGGTCAGTTCCCACGGACGGGCGCGGAACTGGAACACCTTGTTGGTCAGCGCGCCGACCGGGCAGACGTCGACGACGTTGCCGGACAGCTCGGTGGTCAGCGGCTTGCCGTCGTAGGTACCGATCTGCAGGTTCTCGCCGCGGTACATGCCACCCAGTTCATAGGTGCCTGCCACGTCGGCGGTGAAGCGCACGCAGCGGGTGCACTGGATGCAGCGGGTCATCTCGGTGGCGACCAGCGGACCCATGTCCTCGTCCGGCACCACGCGCTTGCGCTCGTTGAAGCGGCTGACCGAACGGCCATAGCCCAGCGAAACGTCCTGCAGCTCGCACTCGCCGCCCTGGTCGCAGATCGGACAGTCCAGCGGATGGTTGATGAGCAGGAACTCCATCACCGAACGCTGGAACTTGAGCGCCTTCTCGCTACGGGTGGCGACCTTCATGCCGTCCATCACCGGGGTGGCGCAGGCCGGCGCCGGCTTCGGCGACTTCTCCACGTCCACCAGGCACATGCGGCAGTTGGCGGCGATCGGCAGCTTCTCGTGGTAGCAGAAGCGCGGAATGGAGATGCCGGCCTTGTCGGCGGCCTGGATGATCATCGAGCCCTTGGGCACGACCAGCGACTTGCCATCGATCTCGATGGTGACGTGATCGGGTGGGACGCTCGGATTCCCACCCGGATTATTGGGTTGCGCGCTCATGCAGCGGCTGCCTCCACCTTCTTGCCGTCAACCATCGAATGACCGTTGACGATGTAGTACTCGAACTCGTCCCAGAACTGGCGCAGGAAGCCCTGGATGGGCCATGCAGCCGCTTCGCCGAACGCACAGATGGTGTGGCCTTCGATCTGGCCGGCCACCGCCTTCAGCTGGTGCAGGTCTTCCATCGTGGCCTTGCCGGCGACGATGCGCTCCAGCACGCGGTGCATCCAGCCGGTGCCTTCACGGCACGGGGTGCACTGCCCGCAGGATTCCTTGTGGAAGAACTGGCTGATGCGGCAGGCGAACTTGACGCAGCAGACGCTGTCATCCAGCACTACGACGGCGCCAGAACCCAGGCCGGAGCCCAGTGCACGGATCGTGTCGTAGTCCATCGGCAGGCCCTTCAGCTCGGCCGCGGTCAGCACCGGCATCGACACGCCACCCGGGATCGCGCCCTTCAGGGTGCGGCCCGGACGCAGGCCACCGGCCATTTCCAGCAGGTCGTCGAAGGTAGTGCCCAGCGGCACTTCGAAGTTGCCGCCGTTCTGCACGCAGCCGGAGACCGAGAAGCACTTCGGGCCGCCGTTGGCGGTCAGGCTCAGGCCCTTGAACCACTCCGGGCCGTTGCGGATGATCGCCGGCACCGAACCGTAGGTTTCGGTGTTGTTGATCGTCGACGGCTTGCCGTACAGGCCGAAGTTGGCCGGGAACGGCGGCTTGTAGCGCGGCTGGCCCTTCTTGCCTTCCAGCGATTCCATCAGCGCGGTTTCTTCGCCGCAGATGTAGGCGCCGGCGCCCAGGGCACCATAGATGTCGATGTCCACGCCCGAGCCCATCACGTTCTTGCCCAGCCAGCCATTTGCATAGGCATCGGCCAGGGCCTGTTCGAAGTTCTCGAACGGCTCGTGGTGGAACTCACCGCGCAGGTAGTTGTAGCCCACGGTCGAGCCGGTGGCGTAGCAGGCGATCGCCATGCCTTCCACGACCGAATGCGGGTTGTAGCGCAGGATGTCGCGGTCCTTGCAGGTGCCCGGCTCGGATTCATCCGAGTTGCAGAGGATGTACTTCTGCATGTTGCCCTTGGGCATGAAAGACCACTTCAGGCCCGTCGGGAAGCCAGCGCCACCGCGGCCGCGCAGGCCCGAGGCCTTGACCATCTCGATGACCTGCTCCGGCGGGATCTTCTCTTCGAGGATCTTGCGCAGGGCGGCGTAGCCACCGGTCTTCAGGTAGCTTTCGTACGACCACGGGGTGTCGTAATGCAGGGTGGTGTAGACCACCTGGTGCGGCAGCGGCGCGGGGCCGACCGGACCCTTGGATTCGTGGTGATGTGCCATGCCCTTACTCCAGCCCGTCCAGCAGCTCGTCGACCTTTTCCAGGGTCAGACGCTCATGGTAATGACCGTTGATGACCATCATCGGTGCACCACCGCAGCCTGCCAGGCACTCTTCCTCGCGCTTGAGGTAGACGCGGCCGTCCGGGGTGGACTGGCCGTGCTTGATGCCCAGCTTCTTCTCGCAATGGCGCACGATGTCCTCGGCGCCATTGAGCCAGCAGCTGATGTTGGTGCAGATGGCCACGTTGTTGCGGCCCACCTTCTCGGTCTCGAACATCGAGTAGAAGCTGGCGACCTCGTAGGCCCACACCGGCGGCAGATCCAGGTACTTGGCGACGCCGGCGATCAGCTCGTCGGTCAGCCAGCCCTGGTTCTGCTCCTGGGCCGCATGCAGGCCCTGCAGCACGGCGGAGCGCTTGCGGTCCGGCGGGAACTTGGACAGCCAGTGATCGATGTGAGCGCGCGTCTTGTCGCTCAACACCACCATCGGGTCGACGTCGCGCGCCGTCTCGAAATTACCTGTCGCCTTCATCGGCCGACCTCAGCGAAATGCATAACGTGAAATTGCAGAAACTGCGGCGCCGGCTTGCGCCGGCTGCCTGCAGCAGGCGTTGGCTTGGCAGACGTCATTACCGGTCAACCTCGCCGAACACCAGATCGTAGGTGCCGATCATCGCCACCACGTCGGCCAGCATGTGGCCGCGCACGATCGAATCGATCGAGGACAGGTGGGCGAAGCCCGGTGCGCGCAGGTGCACGCGGAAAGGCTTGTTGGCGCCATCGGAGACCAGGTAGCAGCCGAACTCACCCTTCGGGGCTTCCACCGCCGAATAGGTTTCGCCGGCCGGCACGCAATAGCCTTCGCTGAACAGCTTGAAGTGATGGATCAGCGCTTCCATGTCGTCCTTCATGTCCTCGCGGCTGGGCGGCGCGACCTTGAAGTTCTTCACCATCACCGGGCCCGGGTTGGCCTTCAGCCACGCCACGCACTGCTTGATGATGCGGTTGGACTCACGCATTTCCGCCACGCGGCACAGGTAGCGGTCGTAGCAGTCGCCTTCCTTGCCCAGCGGGATGTCGAAATCGACGGCATCGTACTTGGCGTACGGACGCTTTTTGCGCAGGTCCCAGGCAACGCCCGAGCCGCGCAGCATCACGCCGGTCATGCCCCACTGGTGGGCCAGCTCCGGGCTGACCACGCCGATGCCGACCGTACGCTGCTTCCAGATACGGTTGTCGGTCAGCAGGGTTTCGTATTCGTCGACGCGACCCGGGAACTCATTGGTGAAGTTCTCCAGGAAGTCCAGCAGCGAACCTTCACGCGAAGCATTGAGCTGCTTCAGCGCCTTGCCCTTGTGCCAGCGCGATTCCTTGTACTTCGGCATGTGGTCCGGCAGGTCGCGGTAGACGCCGCCCGGACGGTAGTAGGCCGCGTGCATGCGCGCGCCGGAGACTGCTTCGTAGCAGTCCATCAACTCTTCGCGCTCACGGAAGGCGTACAGCATGACCGCCATCGCACCCAGATCGAGGGCGTTGGAGCCCAGCCACATCAGGTGGTTCAGGATGCGGGTGATTTCGTCGTACATCGTGCGGATGTACTGCGCGCGTTCCGGCGCCTCGATCCCCATCAGGGTCTCGATCGAGCGCACGTAGGCGTGCTCGTTGCACATCATCGACACGTAATCCAGGCGATCCATGTAGCCGATCGACTGGTTGAAGGGCTTGGACTCGGCCAGTTTTTCAGTACCACGGTGCAGCAGGCCGACGTGCGGGTCGGCGCGCATGATGGTTTCGCCGTCCATTTCCAGGATCAGGCGCAGCACACCGTGAGCGGCCGGATGCTGCGGGCCGAAGTTCATGGTGTAGTTGCGGATTTCCTGCCGGCTTTCGGCGGCGTTGCTGGCGAAGGCTTCGCCGGCCTGGTGAACATGCCTACTCATTTCCGGGCTCACTTCACTGCCTCCTGCGCGCGCTCACCTTCTGCGGTCTGCAGACGGGCGTCGTCGCGGATCACACGCGGCACGCCGACGCGCGGCTCCACCGAGGTGACCGGTTCGTAGATCACGCGCTTCTTTTCTTCGTCGTAGCGGACTTCGACGTTGCCGATCAGCGGGAAGTCCTTGCGGAACGGATGGCCGACGAAACCGTAGTCGGTCAGGATCCGGCGCAGGTCCGGGTGACCTTCGAAGATCACGCCGTACAGGTCGAACGCTTCGCGCTCGAACCAGTTCAGGCCCGGCCAGATGCCGGTCAGCGAGGACACCACCGGCAGTGCTTCGTCAGGGGCGAAGCAGCGCAGGTGCAACATCAGGTTGTGCTGGTAGGAGCGCAGCTGGGCGACCACGGCGAAACGCTGGGTCGGCATGTGCTGCGGGCTCGCGCCGTCGGCACCGTTCTCTTCGGTGGGGAACTCGCCCCACGCGAAACGGCCCTGGGCCTTGCCTTCTACGCCACGGCTGAAGCCCTGCGAGGACACGTCAGCGGTGTCCCATTCGTCGGAGCCATAACCGAGGTAATCGACGCCGCAGAGATCCACGGCCTGCTCGAAACCAAACTCGTCACGCAGCGCCAGCGCGGTGGCATGCCACTCGGCGGCAGGCACCTCCAGCGTCACTTCGCCGCGGGGTTCGACCACGATGACCTTCGCACCAGCGAAACGTGCGGAGAGTCGGTCGATGAAGGATGCTTGCTCTGCCATGGGGGCTTGGCGCGCTCTTGTAGTGTGGAAGGGTCAGCGGGCGATGGTCTGTGTACGCCAGATCTTCTTCTGCAGCTGCAGGATCCCGTACACCAGCGCCTCGGCGGTCGGCGGGCAGCCCGGGACGTAGACGTCCACCGGCACCACGCGATCACAGCCGCGCACGACAGAATAGGAGTAATGGTAGTAGCCGCCGCCGTTGGCGCAGCTGCCCATCGAGATGACCCACTTCGGGTCCGGCATCTGGTCGTAGACCTTGCGCAGCGCCGGGGCCATCTTGTTGACCAGGGTACCGGCCACGATCATCACGTCGGACTGGCGCGGCGACGGGCGGAACACCACGCCGTAGCGGTCAAGGTCCAGGCGCGCGGCGCCGGCGTGCATCATCTCGACCGCGCAGCAGGCCAGACCGAAGGTCATCGGCCACATCGAGCCGGTACGCGCCCAGTTCAGCAGTGCGTCGACGCTGGTGGTGACGAAGCCCTTCTCCAGCAGCGGGTTGTCGCCCTCCGGCCGCAGGATGTCATCAACCCGCCCTTCCGGGACCGGATTGTTCATGAGGCCATCGAGAGTCTGAATCACTCCCATTCCAGCGCTCCCTTCTTCCAGACGTAAATGAAACCGAGGAACAGCATGCCGACGAACAGGCCCATGGTGACGAGCGAACGGGCGCCCAGCTCCATGAAGACCTGGGTCCACGGCACGATGAAGATGATTTCCAGGTCGAAGACGATGAACTGGATCGCGATCAGGTAGTAGCGCACGTCGAACTTCATGCGCGCGTCTTCGAAGGCCTCGAAGCCGCACTCGTACGGCGAGAGCTTTTCCAGATCGGGGCGGCGGGGACCGAGGAATCGACCGATCAGCATCAGCGTGATGCCGATACCGGTCGCGACGATCAGAAACAGCAGAGACGGCAAATATTCGGCCAGCACAGCGATTCTCTCTTGCCTCTGCCGCCGCGCCTGCAGGCGCTTTGGCATGGGGGAGTGGACGGGAAACGGCTGGCGCATTGCGCGCCAGGAGAACCCGCTTTACTTACAAATGGTGCCCAAGAGGGGACTCGAACCCCTACGACCTAAGTCGCTACCACCTCAAGGTAGTGCGTCTACCAATTCCGCCACCTGGGCAAACGATCACATCAGTCAGATAACCCGATGCGCCGCATATTGTAACCGTCTTCAGTCTTTCTGGGAGCCTTCCGAGGGCTTTTCTTCACCAGAAACCGAAGATTCCGCCTGAGCCGGCACATTCGCAGCCGGAACCGGGGCGACCGGGACCGCATCGGCCTTCGGAACGGCCGGGAGTTCACCTGCCGGAGCGGCCGGAGCGCTGGCCGCCGGGGCGGACATCAGGCCCAGATCCTGGTCGGCCGCCGGACGGCTGCCGTGGCCGGCATACCAGGCCATGAAGAGGCTGATGCCGAAGAACACGACGGCCAGCCACTTGGTCGACTTGGACAGGAAGTTGGACGCGCCGCGCGCGCCGAACACGGTGCCCGAGGCGCCAGCGCCGAAGCCCGAACCAGCCGCCGCACCCGAACCACGCTGCATCAGGATGAGCGCGATCATGGCCACGGCCACGAGCACGTAGACGACATTGAGGATCAACATCAGCATTGGGAATCCGCCCTCGGACAATACTTACAAGGATTAGTTCGCGACCGCCGCCTCCGCGATGGCCAGGAAGTCCGCGGCCACCAGGGAGGCGCCGCCGACCAGCCCACCATCGACATCCGGCTGCGCGAACAGTTCCCCGGCATTGTCGGGCTTCACGCTGCCGCCGTAAAGAATGGGCAGTGAATCAGCGATTCTAGCATCGATGCACGCCACTTCGCCACGGATGAACGCGTGGACCTGCTGCGCCTGTTCCTTGCTGGCGGTCTTGCCGGTACCGATGGCCCATACCGGCTCGTAGGCGACCACGGCAGTGGCGAAGCCCTCGCCCCCGACCAGGGCCAGCACCGGGGCCAGCTGGCCGGCGATGACCGCCTCGGTCTGCCCCGCCTCGCGCTGTTCCAGGGTCTCGCCGACGCACAGCACCGGCACCAGGCCGGCATGCAGGGCGGCGGCAAATTTGCGCGCGACCAGCTCGCTGCTTTCATGATGGTACTGGCGGCGCTCGGAGTGACCGACCAGGCCGTAGCGGGCACCGACCTCATGCAGCATGGCGGCGCAGACCTCACCGGTATAGGCACCCTTCTCGTTGCTGCTGACGTCCTGGGCACCGAACACCAGGCCGGTCTCGCCAAAGTCCTCGACCAGCTCCCCCAGGTAGGGCAGCGGCGGCAGGATCACCACCTCGACCCCGGCCTTGGGCAGCCCGGCAGCCACCTGGCCCAGCAGGTCAGTGGCGAATTGACGGCTGCCGTGCAGCTTCCAGTTTCCGGCGACGATCTTGCGGCGCATGAGCGGGTGGCTCCTGTATGAAGTCAGCCGCCCATGATACCCGTTACGGAAAAAACCCGTTTGCTTGTAAGCGGTTACATGGGTTTTCAGCGAACGGCGCAGCGCCTCGTGGCGGGTCGATTGGGTTGGGTGGGTTGCGGAACGCCCGGTTGGGTTGGGTGATTGGCCGGGCATCTGGGCTGCGCAGGGGACGCTGCAAGTACGTCCATGTAAGCTCGGTCGCCGCATCCATGCGGCTCACGCCCCTGCGCAACCCACCCGCCCGGCCTCTGACACATTCCGGCGGTTCCGCCGCCACGGAAAGAAAAAAGAAGAGCAAGAGCAGGAGCAAGGGCAAAAGCAGGAGCAGCATTCCGGGCTGTTCCGGGGTCAGATCCCTTTTCCGCAGGAAAAGGGACCTGACCCCGGCTCCACGTCGATCTGACAGATGTGTCGACCAAGGTCGACACCTACCAGGAGCCGCCCGTACCCACCGTCACCGGGAAACTGTCGAAGGCGGGGAGGTGGGGGGGGGGGGGGGGGGGGGCCCCCCCCCCCCCCCCCCCCCCCCCCCCCACACCTCCCCGCCTCCGCACGCAGAAACCCAGAGCCGCTTTGGCTTTGGCTTTGGCCTCTGCAGGTGCAGGGCGGAGCCCTGCCGAATACCCTCCGCTGCGCTCGCCGGGCACGGCCCGTCGCTACCTGTAATGAAAAAGCCGCCTTTCGGCGGCTTCTTCATTACTTCAGCTTGATCTCGCGCAGGCGCTCCTCGAGGAAGCCGTGGGCGGTGATCGGCTCCGGGTACCGGCTCGGGTTTTCCGGGGTGATGCACGAAGGCAGCACGTCGATCAGGAAATCCGGGTTCGGGTGCAGGAAGAACGGCACCGAGTAGCGTGGCTGGCGGGCCAGCTCGCCCGGGGGATTGACCACGCGGTGGATGGTCGACGGGTACACGTGGTTGGTCAGGCGCTGCAGCATGTCGCCGATGTTGACCACGATGGTGTCGGCATCGGAGGTGAACGGCACCCACTTCCCATCATGCGACTGCACTTCCAGGCCCGCGGCGCTGGCGCCGACCAGCAGGGTGATGAAGTTGATGTCGCCATGGGCACCGGCACGCACGTTCGGAATGTCGTCGGTGGTGATCGGCGGGTAGTGGATCGGGCGCAGGATCGAATTGCCGAAGTTGGTCTTGTCGGCGAAGAAGTCTTCCGGCAGGCCGATGTGCAGGGCCAGGGCCGACAGGACGCGCGAGCCCAGGTTGTCCAGCGCCTGGTACAGGCCGTAGCCGCGCTCACGGAAACCTTCGACCTCGGTCGGCCACAGGTTCGGCGCCATCACGTCACGGTACCTGGAGTCGTCGGCGATCTCGCGGCCGATGTGCCAGAACTCCTTCAGGTCGAAGTGCTTGGAGCCCTTGGCGGTCTCCACGCCGAACGGGGTATAGCCGCGGGCGCCGCCGCTGCCGGCCACGTGGTACTGGCGCTTGACCTCGTCCGGCAGGGCGAAGAAGGCCTTGAAGACATCGTAGGCCGCGTCGATGTCGGCCTGCGGGATGCCGTGGTTGCGGATGCCCGCGAATCCCCATTGGCGGTAGGCCGCGCCCAGCTCGGCCACGAAGGCCTCGCGGTCGCTGTCAAAACGGGTGATGTCGAGGGTCGGGATCTGGCTCACAGCGGTTCCTGGCTTGTCGTTGGGTCAAAGGGCCGGCAGCTGTCTGCCGGCCAGCCTGAACATTGTGACAGATCGGCCGAAGTACGCCATCGATACAATGAAACAAACCGATACAATGCGCCACCCGCGCGAGCAGGCGGCCCCTCCGGGCGCCCATGCAGCACGCCCCTCCGCCCCCTGCCCGCCCGCGCCTGCACCATGTCCGCCGCCTCGCCCGATTCCGCCCCTGCCCCGCTTTCCGCACCTGACCGCCGCTGGCGCCGGCTGGCCTGGTGGTCGCTGTTCGTCGCCGCCAACGCAGCGCTGGCCCTGCTGATCACGCTGGGCAACGTGCCGCTGGGCGACAACCCCGGCGGCGGCCTCGGCCTGGCCTACCTGGCGGTCGCCCTGCCCGGCCACCTGCTGGCCATGGGCGCGCTGGCCGGCGCGCTGCCGCTGGTGATCGGCCTGTGGCCGCGCAGCGCGCGCACATTGACGCTTTCAGCCATCACGGTGCAGGGGCTGTGGATCTGCCTGCTGCTGGTCGATGCCAAGGTGTTCGCCCTGTACCGCTTCCACCTCAATGCGATGGTCGCCAACATGGTGTTCGGCGGCGCGCTGCACGACCAGGTCAGCCTGTCATGGAAGACCTGGCTGCAGGCGAGCGGCCTGGTGGCGGCCATCTTCGCCGCGCAGGCGCTGCTGGCCTGGGCCTGCTGGAAGCTGCTGTCGCCCGCACCGCACCGCCGCCGCGTACTGCAGGCCTGGACCGCCATCGCCCTGCTGATGGGCGGCGGCCAGGCCGCCACCGCCTACTACGACGCGCTCGGCGAGCGCGCCGTGATCGGCCAGTGGAACTACCTGCCCTGGGCGCAGCCGATCACCGCCAAAAGCTTCATGCGCCGGCTCGGCGTGCACAGCCAGCAGCAGGCCGGCCTGCCCGACCCGCGCCACGCCCAGCTGCAGTACCCGCTGCAGCCACTGCGCTGCCAGAGCCATCGCCGGCCCAACGTGCTGATGGTGGTGCTGGAATCGCTGCGGCACGATGCACTGACCCCGCAGTACATGCCGCACACCGCGGCGCTGGCGGACTCGGCGCGCGTTTACGACCACCATTTCAGCACCGGCAACGCGACCCGTTACGGCCTGTTCGGCCTGCTCTACGGCCTGCCCGGTGGCTACTGGCCGAGCATGCTGGATGAGCAGCGCGGATCGCAGCTGTTCAAGGTGCTGCAGCAGCAGGGCTACGACCTGCACCTCTATGGCAGCGCGCCGCTGTACAGCCCCGAGTTCGACCGCACCGCCTTTGCCGACGTGCGCGACCAGCTGCACCAGGGGCCGGCGGAACTGGATTCATCCGGGCGCGACCGCAGCATCGTGGTCTCGCTGCAGCAGGACATCACCCGCAGCCAGGACGCGCAGCGCCCGTGGTTCGGCTTCGTGTTCCTCGATTCCACCCACGCGCCATACCACATGCCGGCCGGCTACCCGCCGGTGGCCACGCCGATGGCGGCCGACATCGACTTCCTCAAACTCGGCCCGGACCATGATCCGACGCCGGAGCTCAACCGCTACCACACCGCCGTGCACTACGCCGACAGCTTGGTCGGCGAGCTGCTTGAACAGCTGCGTGCGCAGGGCCTGGAGCAGGACACCATCGTGCTGGTGACCGGTGACCACGCCGAGGAATTCAACGACCTCAAGCTCAACTACTGGGGCCACAACGGCAACTTCTCCAACCACCAGCTGCAGGTGCCGTTCGTGCTGCGCTGGCCGGGCGAAGGCAGCGGCCACGACGCGCGCACCAGCTCCCACGAGGACTGGGTGCCGACGCTGATGCGGCATGCCCTGGGCTGCGAGAACGCGCTGGGCGATTTCAGCACCGGCCAGGACCTGCTCGCCGTGCCGCAGGGCCCGCGCTCACTGGTGGTGGAGAGCTGGTCGCAGCGCGCGGTCCGCCACGGCGACGCGATCTACGTGTTCGACAAGTTCGGCAACGCGACCGCACTGGACCAGAACTACCTGCCTCTTCCGCAGCAGACGCCGGACCCGGCCAGCCTGCGTACCGCGTGGGATGCCCTTACCCGCTTCCGCAACCGTTGAATTACAGGACTGATTCGCGATGAACCGCCCGCTGCGCATTCTCCACACCGAAGCCGCCAAAGGAATGGGTGGCCAGGAGATCTACATCCTTCGCCACATGCAGGTGATGCGTGCGCGCGGCCACGAGGTCGCGCTGCTGTGCCAGCCCGACGCGCGGCTGGGCACGCTGGCCCGCGATGATGGCTTCACCGTGCACACCCTGCGCATGGGCGGCATGGCGCGGCTGATGCGCGGCATCTGGTCGGTGTCGCGGCTGGTGCGCCGCGAGCGCTACGACGTGGTCAACACCACCAGCCGCCGCGACACGCTGATCGCCGCGGCCGGTGCGCGCCTGGGGCGCACGCCGCTGGTGGTGCGCTCGCGGCACCTGATGAGTCCGGTCAACTCGCTGCTGACCTATACCGGGTTGCCGCACCGGGTAATCACCGTGAGCCGCTTCGTGAAGCAGCTGCTGGCCGAGCGTGGCATTGCCAGCGACACCATCGGCATCGTGCCGCCCATCGCGGTACCGCCACGCTGGACCGACATCCGCAAGGATGATCCGTGGCAGTGCCTGCAGGACGTCCGCGCCGAGGTCCGCGCCGAGCTTGGCTTCAGCGATGAGGACATCGTGGTCGGCTGCGTGGCGGTGCTGCGCGAACCGAAGGGCCATGCCGACCTGCTGCGTGCGATCACGCCGCTGTGCAAGGCCAACCCGCGCCTGCACCTGGTCGTGGTCGGCCACGGCGAGGCCGTCATGCAGCGCCTGCTGGAGATGCGCGAGGAACAGGGCCTGCAACGGCAGGTGCACCTGCTCGGCTACCGTGACAACGCCTGCCGGCTGATGACCGGCTTCGACATCTTCGCCCTCGCCTCGCACAAGGAGGCCGCCGGCACGGTGTTCCTGGAGGCGGCCTACGTGGCGGTGCCGATCGTCGCCACGCGGGTCGGCGGTGTGCCGGAGATGGTGGCCGAAGGCAGCAATGCCATCCTCACCCGCTTGGGCGACAATGGCGCGTTGACCGCCGCCCTGCGCCTGCTGGTGGATGATCCGCAGCGCCGGCAGATGATGGGCCGTGCCGGCTGGGACTGGATGCGCACTGCGCACGATTTCAGCCCCGCCGGGCATGGCGAAACCACCGAACACTATTACCACCAGTGGCTGAAGGAGCTGGGACATGGCTGATGCGCGAACCGTTCCGGTGCTGATGCACCATCACGTCAGCCCCTCGCCGGGGATGATCACCGTCTCGCCGGAAAACTTCGAGAGCCAGATCGCCTGGCTGGCCAACAACGGCTGGACCTCGCTGACCCTGGACCAGTACGCCGGCTTCCTGGCCGGCAAGCCGGTGCCGCGCCGTTCCATCGTCATCACCTTCGATGATGGCTACCTGGACAACTGGGTGTACGCGCACCCGATCCTGCAGAAGTACGGCATGCACGCGGTGGTGTTCGTGGTGACCGGCTGGATGGGTGAAGGCGAGGTGCGCCCGCATGCGGGTATCGCCGGTGCGACGCTGCCTGCGACGCCGGACCACCGTGGCTGCGAAGCGGCGATCTTCGAGCACGACCGCAGCGACGACGTGATGATGCGCTGGAGCGAGGCACGCGAGGCAATCGAGGCGGGCACCTTCGAAGTGCATTGCCACACCCACACGCACACCCGCTGGCTGCGCCGCGACGACCTGGACCGCGCACAGCGCCGCGCCGGCATCAGCCAGGATCTGGCGATCTCGCGGCAGGTGCTGCAGGACAGGCTGGGCGAAGTGTCCGACACCCTGTGCTGGCCCTATGGCGATTTCGACCAGGACCACGTCGAGGTCGCGCGCGAGCACGGCTTCCGTTACCTGCACACCACCCATCCGTTCGGCCGCAACGTGGTCGGCGGCGATCCGGAACGCATCTACCGCTTTGCGATCCGCAACCGTCCGGCCAGCTGGCTGCGCAAGCGCATCGCGCAGAGCTACAACCCGTTGATCGCGCCGTTCTTCAACGGTTTCAAGGCGCGCCAGAAGAAGATGGTGCCGGGGCCCTGAGCGGCCCTGGCCGTCATCCCATCGCTGCGGAACAAAAAAAACGCCCCGGTCTCCCGGGGCGTTTTCAGTCTGGACCTGCAGCAGGTGGCTCAGGCCGAGGCTGCCGACTTCACTGCAGCGGACAGGCGATCCAGCGTGTCCTGCATCAGCGTGGCTTCGTCGGCCTCGACGGTGACGCGCACCACCGGCTCGGTGCCGGACGGACGCAGGAACGCGCGGCCGCGGCCGGCCACGGCCTGCTGCGCATCAGCCAGCGCCGACTGCACACTGTCGGCCTGCACGGTGGCCTTGGCCGAGACATCGCCCAGGCGCACGTTGACGGTCTTCTGCGGCACCTTGGCCAGCGGCTGCAGCGCCTGCCGCAGGGTCTGGCCAGTGCTGCGCAGCGCGACCAGCACCTGCAGGGCGCTGACGATGCCATCGCCGGTGGTTGCCCGGTCCAGGCACAGCAGGTGGCCGGAGGCTTCGCCACCGAGCACGCCGCCGCCTTCGATCAGCGCCTGGTGGACATAGCGATCGCCTACGTTGCTGCGCACGAACGGGATCTGCAGCTCGCCCAGCGCCTTTTCCAGGCCGTAGTTGCTCATCAGCGTGCCGACCACGGGGCCACGCAGGCGGCCGTCGGCCTGCCACGCGCGGGCCAGGATGTAGAGCAGGTCGTCGCCGTCGACCGGGTTGCCCTGGTCGTCGGCCATCAGCACGCGGTCGCCGTCGCCGTCGAAGGCGATTCCGAGGTCCGCGCCGGTCTCGCGCACCTTGGCGGCCAGGTTGTCGATGTGGGTCGAGCCCACGCCGTCATTGATGTTGACGCCGTTGGGCTCGGCACCGATGCCGATCACCTCGGCACCCAGCTCGCGGAACAGCAGCGGTGCGATCTGGTAGGTGGCGCCGTGCGCGCAGTCGAGCACCAAGCGCACGCCGCGCAGGTCGAAGGTGCGCGGCACGCTGGCCTTGCAGAATTCGATGTAGCGGCCGACCGCTTCGCGCGCACGCGCGGCCTTGCCCAGCTTTTCCGATTCGGCCGTCACGAACGGCACGTCCAGCGCGGCTTCCAGCGCCAGTTCGGTGGCATCGTCGAGCTTCTCGCCCTGGGCGGAGAAGAACTTGATGCCGTTGTCGTAGTGCGGGTTGTGCGAGGCACTGATGACGACGCCGGCATCCACGCCCAGGGTGCGGGTGAGGAAAGCCACCGCCGGGGTCGGCATCGGCCCCAGCAGCTGCACGTCGGCACCGGCGGCCACCAGGCCGGCTTCCAGTGCGGCTTCAAACATGTAGCCGGAAATGCGCGTGTCCTTGCCGATCACCACGATCGGGCGGCGGCCACCGGGGCCGCGCTGCTCGACCAGCACGCGGCCCAGCGCATTGCCCAGGCGCAGCACGAAGTCGGCCGAGATCGGGCTCTGCCCGACGCGGCCGCGGATGCCGTCAGTACCGAAGTACCTGCGGCCCGACATCACGCCACCTCCGGCGCCGGCTGGCGGCCGAGCATGGCCAGCAGGTCGGACAGGCGGTTACGCATTTCACGGCGGTCACAGATCTGGTCGATGGCACCGTGTTCCAGCAGGAACTCGGAGCGCTGGAAGCCTTCAGGCAGCTTCTCGCGCACGGTCTGCTCGATCACGCGCGGACCGGCGAAGCCGATCAGCGCCTGCGGCTCGGCGATGTTGATGTCACCCAGCATGGCGAACGAGGCCGACACGCCACCGGTGGTCGGATGGGTCAGCACCGAGATGTACGGCAGGCCGGCTTCGCGCAGCTTGCCCAGCGCGGCCGAGGTCTTGGCCATCTGCATCAGCGAGAACAGGCCTTCCTGCATGCGCGCGCCGCCGCTGGCGGAGAAGCACACGTAGGGCGCACCGATCTCGACGGCGGTTTCAGCGGCCAGCGCGAAGCGCTCACCGACCACCGAACCCATCGAGCCGCCCATGAAGGCGAAATCGAAGGACGAGGCGACCAGTGGACGACCCTTGAGCAGGCCGCGCATGGCGATCAGCGCGTCGTACTCGCCAGTGTTCTTCTGCGCGATCTTGATGCGCTCGCTGTACTTCTTCTGGTCCTTGAACTTCAGCAGGTCGGTCGGGCCCAGGCGGGCACCGATCTCGGTGGTGCTGTCGGCGTCGAACAGGGCCGCCAGGCGCGCGCGGGCGCGGATCGCCATGTGGTGGCCGCACTTCGGGCAGACCTCCAGGTTCTCTTCCAGCTCGGGGCGGTACAGCGCGCTGCCGCAGTTGCTGCACTTTTCCCACAGGCCCTCGGGGACGCTGCGCTTCTTGCTGGGGGTGTTGTCGGTGCGGATGCCAGACGGCATCAACTTGCTGAGCCAACTCATGCGGGAGGACACTTCCGTTCAGGGCGGCCCGAGGGCCGCAAAGGCGGACAGTCTAGCTCTGCTGCGCCCGCCCGTGCACCCCTTGCGGGGAACGGGCCGGCGGTAAAAAACCATGCTGGGACGTACGTTTAGCGTCGCCGGGCATGGCCCGGCGCTACCTTCAAGGCGTCCAGCGCATCGCCGGTAGTGCCGGCCGCTGGCCGGCAACCCGTGGCGCACGCGTGGGTCAGGCGTCCAGCGCCTGCCGCAGCGGGGCCAGGAAGACACCGGCGCGCTGGGCAGCCTCCTCGGTCGATCCGGCATCGGCCAGCGCCGCCACCAGGGCGCTGCCGACCACCACGCCATCGGCCTGGCGGGCCATGGCTGCGGCACTGGCCGCATCCTTGATGCCGAAGCCGGCCACCACCGGCACGCTGGCGCGTGCACGCAGGGCCTGCAGGCGTGCGCTGGCGGCATCGCTGTCCAGGCGCTCGGAGGCACCGGTGACGCCGGCGAAGCTGACGTAGTAGAGGTAACCGCGGGCCAGCGCGAGCAGCTTGTCGGCGCGTGCTTCGCTGGTGGTCGGCGAAGCCAGCAGGACCAGCGCCAGGCCGGCCGCATCGAAGGCCTGCTGGGCTTCACCGGCTTCTTCCGGCGGCAGGTCCACCAGCAGCACGCCGTCCACGCCAGCGCCCACTGCAGCCTCGGCGAAGGCCGCGTAGCCGTGGATCTCCACCGGGTTGAGGTAGCCCATCAGCACCACCGGGGTCTGCGCATCGCGCTGGCGGAACTGCGCCACCGCCTGCAGCACGTAGCGGCTGCCGGCACCGCGGCCCAGCGCGCGCTCGGAACTGCGCTGGATGGTCGGGCCATCGGCCATCGGATCGGAGAACGGCACGCCCAGTTCGATCACATCGGCACCGGCCTCGACCAGCGCATGCATGACCGGCACGGTGGCCTCCAGCGACGGGTCGCCAGCGGTGATGAAGGGGATCAGCGCCTTGCGCTGCTGCTCGCGAAGGCGCTGGAAACAGGCATCGAGTCGGGATACGGACATGTCAGGTACATCCTTCGATCAGGTCAACGGCGCCGCTGGCGCCCCAGTACATTCGGGAAACGGTGCCGTCGACGATCTCCACGCGGATCGCCAGGTCGGAACCGGGGTCCTGCCAGAGCAGGGTCTCGCCGGCCTCGGCATCTTCGCCATAAGGACGCGCGACGGCGCCCCGGGGCAACAGCTGCTGGGCCTGCGCACGCGGCATGTCCAGGCGCAGGCCGAACGGCCCGAGCTGCACCACCACCTGGCCCGAGTCGTCGATGGGGGCCAGGTCAAAGCGCACCACGTCGCCCTCCTGCACCATCATCGCCACGCCTTCGGGCAGCGTGCCGCGCTCGTAATACTCACAGCGCCCGGCGGTGGCCTCGCCCAGCCCGGCCGAGTGCCACTGCGCCTCGCCCTGCAGTTCGCTGAAGGGCTGGCCGATCAGCACGTCGCCGGCATGGTCCAGCGCCACCGACACGACTGCCGGGGCGGTCTCGTCCTCGACGCTGTCGGCGCGGGTAGCCGCCGGCGCATCCTCGATCGGGCGATGCGCGGCGTCATCATCATTGCTGGCCGGCTGGCGGGCCGGAGCGATGGCTGCGGGCGACGCCGGCGCGGGTGCCAGCACCGGCGGATCCGGGGGCGTGCAGCCGCCCAGACCGACCGCCAGCACCAGCGCGCCACCGTGGCGCAGCACGTAGTTCACAGCACCAGGCCTTCGCGCGCGGCGATGGTGTGCACGTCCTTGTCACCACGGCCGGACAGGTTGCACAGCACCATCTGGTCGCGCGGGCGCTCACGCGCCAGCTTGATGGCCTGGGCCAGCGCGTGGCTGGATTCCAGCGCCGGCAGGATGCCCTCGACATGCGCCAGCAGGTGGAAGGCCTGCAGCGCCTCCTCATCGGTGATGCCGAGGTAGGTGGCACGGCCGCTGTCGGACAGGAAGGCGTGTTCCGGACCGACGCCGGGGTAGTCCAGGCCGGCCGACACCGAGTGGGTCTCGATGATCTGGCCATCGTCATCGCACAGCACGTAGGTGCGGTTGCCGTGCAGCACGCCGGGGCGGCCGGCGGCAATCGACGCGGCGTGGCGACCGGTGTGGATGCCGTCGCCGGCCGCTTCGGCGCCGAATATCTCGACCTCACGGTCGTTGAGGAAGGCATGGAACAGGCCGATGGCATTGCTGCCACCGCCGACGCAGGCGGTGATCGCATCGGGCAGGCGGCCGTACTCGGCCAGCATCTGCTCGCGCGCTTCGCGGCCGACGATGGCGTTGAAGTCACGCACCATGCGCGGGTACGGGTCCGGGCCGGCCACGGTGCCGATGATGTAGAAGGTGTCCTGCACGTTGGTCACCCAGTCGCGCATCGCTTCGTTGAGCGCGTCCTTCAGGGTGGCCGAGCCGGAGGTGACCGGCACCACCGTCGCGCCCAGCAGCTTCATCCGGTAGACGTTGATCTTCTGCCGCTCGATGTCGGTGGCGCCCATGTAGACCACGCATTCCAGCCCCAGGCGCGCGGCGACGGTGGCACTGGCCACGCCGTGCTGGCCCGCACCGGTCTCCGCGATGATGCGCTTCTTGCCCATCCGCGCGGCCAGCAGGGCCTGGCCGATGGTGTTGTTGATCTTGTGCGCGCCGGTGTGGTTCAGGTCCTCGCGCTTGAGCAGGATCTGCGCACCGCCGACATGGTCGCTCAGGCGCTGGGCGTGATAGATCGGGCTCGGCCGGCCGACGTAATGGGCCAGGTCCTTGTCGTAGGCCAGCTGGAACGCCGGGTCCTGGCGGGCCTGGTCATAGGCCTGGGCCAGTTCCTGCAGCGGGCCGACCAGGGTTTCGGCGACGAAACTGCCGCCGTAGCGGCCGAAGTGGCCCTGGGCGTCCGGGAAGGCGTGGTAGTCGGCAATGGGGGAGGCAGACATGGAAGCGACCGCTGGTTCGAGACAGATTGATACTCTAGCGCACGGATCCTGACCGGAATATCGATATTATCTGGCGTATATCGTCAGGAAATCTCACATGAGCACCTCCCTGCTGCCCCCGCTCAACGCCCTGCGCGCCTTCGAGGCCACCGCCCGCCTGGGGGGCGTGGGCCGCGCCGCCCAGGCCCTGCACGTGACCCACGGTGCGGTGAGCCGGCAGCTGAAGCTGCTGGAGGACCATCTGGGGTTGCCGCTGTTCCAGCGCGCCGGCCGCGGGCTGCGCCTGACCGAGGCCGGGCAGCGCCTGCACGCGGCCTGCGGCGAGGCCTTCGCCGGCATCGAAGACTGCGTGCGCGAACTGCGCCAGCCGGCGCGTTCCCCTGCTCTGGTGCTCGGCTGCAGCGGCAGCGTGCTGGCGCGCTGGATGATTCCCCGCCTGCCCGCGCTGCAGGCGGCCCTGCCGGGGGTGAACCTGCAGTGGTCGGCGCTGGATGGCGCCTTCACCGAAGCACAGGCGGCGCTGGATGCGGTGCTGCTGCTGGCACAGGGGCCGTGGCCGCGGGGCTGGCAGGTGCGCGAGCTGGCACCGGAACGGGTGGGCGTGGTGGTGGCGCCCTCGCATCCGGCCGCGCAGCGCCTGCGCCATGTACCGCCGGACGCGCTGCTGCAGGAGACGCTGCTGCACACCAGCTCACGCCCGCAGGCGTGGCCGGCATGGGCGCAGGCGCACGGGCTGGACCCGGCGCGGTTGCAGCTCGGCACCGGCTTCGAGCACCTGTACTACCTGCTGGAAGCGGCCGTTGCCGGACTGGGGCCGGCGATCGCGCCGGAGCCGCTGGTGGCCGAGGACCTGGCCGCGGGGCGACTGGTCGCACCGTGGGGCTTCGCCGCGACCGGCGGTTTCTGGGTGCTGGCGCGGCCGGATGGCCCGGCCGACCCGCGCGTGGACGCGTTGGCCGACTGGGCCACGGCACGACTACGCGGCGGGTAATGCCGACCGCCAGCGCGGCCGGCATCGTCAGGGCCCGGACTCAGCGTGCGCCGACCGCGATCTTCTGCTGTTCGTCCTGCACCTGCTGCTGGCGCGGCTGGTCATCCAGCAGCTTCGCACTGGTCTGTTCCAGCGACGGCGGCGGCTGATTCAGGTCCACCGCAGCGCGGAAGCCCGGCGTCGTCCCCATCACGAAGGCCTTCCCGTCCTGCAGGGTGATGCTCTGCAGTTTTTCCGGCGAGTCGATGCCGTTCTGCTTGGCCTGCTGGGTGATGTGGGCCGCGGCGTCCTCGGAGATCATGCTGGGCAGCTTGCCGCGGACCGCGTTGTGCAGCGCGTTGTCCGGGTGCGAGGCATCGTTGAGCGATGGCCCCTTCGCTGCCACGGCCGGCGCCTCATGGCGCGGGGTCTGTTCGGCCGCCAGCGCGGTGCGCGTATGGCGGCCGACGATGCCGTCGGCGGCGAGGCCCTGCTGCTTCTGGAAGGCGATCACCGCCTCGCGGGTGTGATCGCCGAAGCGGCCGTCCTCGGCCAGGCGATTGCCGTTGCCATCGCGCACACCCAGCTGGTTGAGACTGTGCTGCAGCGCCTGCACATCGGTGCCGCGCTGGCCGTGCTTGAGCAGATCAGCCGACACCGCCGGTGCCGCCGCCGCGGGTGCCGGCTGTGCGGCCGTGCGCGCGGGTGCGGGCTCGGCACCGCCATGCAACGGCGCGCGCACTTGGAATTCGGGCTTCGGTGTCAGTGCGCCGACGATCCGCGTGCTGCCTCCATCCCAGTAGCCGCCCGGGCGGATGGTCACTTCGGCCGGACCCGTGCTGCCCTGCGAACCGATGAACTGGATGTTGCCCTGCGCGTCGTAGCCCTTGAAGATGCCGACGTGCTGGCCCTGCGACGAAGAGAACATCAGGATGTCGCCCTGCTTCAACGAGCCGTTCGGCTTGCGCGCTTCGGCCGCCGACGTCACGTCGAAGTGCTCGCGTGCGTACGCCGTGGTGTTGGCGCCGTTGAACAGCGTGGACGTGGTGAAGGCAGCAGCGTTCTCGCCGCGCACGTCATAGCCGGCGTTTTTCAGACCGCGCCAGACGAAGGCGGAGCAGTCCACGCCGAGGCGCCCGTCACCATCGAGGTCGCGCTCCAGCCGGCTGCTGTCGCGGCCCGGACGCGGGTGATCCGGGCGGCCATACTCGTACTGCCGGCCCGACGCCATGAAGTGCTGGTAGGCCTCGTTGTAGACGGCGGCACTACCGGTGGCGGCCGCGGCCGCGGAAGGTGCCGTCGCAGTGGCGGTCGGAGCCTGTGACGGCGTCTGGGTCTGCACGGGTGCCGCCGCCTGGGTGCGCGTCGGCGCCTGCTGCGTCGTGACCTCGCCGGGGTTCCATCCTTCGAAACGGCGGATGCCATCGGCCAGGACTTCGCGCTCGCGCACGCTCATCTCGCCCACCTTCTTCGAGCGCAGATCGACACCGTTGCGATCACCCTCGGCATAGATGGCCGCGGCCTGTTCCCTGTGATGGGTGCTGCCGCTGTAATCGGCCTTGGAATAGCTCGGCAGCATCTCCTCGACGGTCTTGTCGCCGAACCGACGTTCGAGCAGCTGGATCTTTGCTACGCGCCCTGCTTCATAGCTTTCGAATACGGCATTGCCCCACTGGTCCAGGCCGACGACGCCGTCATAGCGCCCCTGTGCAGATTCCAGTGCCTGTTCGCGGGTACGGGTATTGGTGACGGTCTTGTCCGCGCTGCCCGCGAACTCGAACTTGAGATTGCCTGGATTGTTGTTGCGCCATGAGACGCTGCCGCCGGAGCGTTCGATGATGCTGCCATCATCCATTTCCAGCGTACGCGTCGTGCCGACGCTGCTGACCAGGCGGGTGATCTTGGGGTCCGACATGAGCTGTTCCTTTGCCGATGGTTGATTGGGCCGCTGCGTTGGCGGTGCTTACATTCCGTTGGAGAACACGTCGAGCACGTCGGCGCTGACCCAGCCGCGTGCGCAGTTGCCGGCATACTGTCCCGGCGCTGCCGCGTGGCAGGCTTCGCCACTGCTGGCCAGGCCAGTGATCGGACGGTCGCCGTAGGTGTCACACAACGCGTTGCCCTTGCACTTGTCGACCGTCGCCGCGGGAACGGCAACGACGTAATAGAACATCGGGTTCTGCCCCGCGCGGCCGATGCCCTGGACGCACACCAGCTGCCCCTTCGACAAGCGCGCGGTGGCCGCGGCCTTGCTGCCGGTGGTCGGCACCGTGTCCAGGGTTTCCGCGCCCTTGGCATCAGCGACGCCGGCGAAGAAGCCCTGGTCGCCACAGCCCGGCGACAGTTCCACATCGTAGAAATCACCGCTGTCGACATCGCCGGCGGTGCAGCCGCGGCCCGCGCTGGCGTCGGTGCACGTCACGCCACTGGATTGGATCAGTGCAGCCAGACCGTCACCGGCCGCAGCGGTCGGCGTCGTTGCCGCCGGTGCGGAGGCAGCCATGGCAGGCGGTGCGGTGGCAGCGGGCGCAGCGGCCGGTGCGGCCGGACTCGATGAATCACCTGCCGCACAAGCGCCCAAGGCAAGCAGCAGGCCCGGAATGATCGCGAGGCCGGTCATGCGCGTGCGGCGGGAAGAGAAATGGGGCATATCCGTTGCGTCCTCGTTGGAAAGATTGAACGTATCTGCAGGATTCCATCGACGGCGGGCGCGCACAGCAAAGCGCCCGGCCATGGTCCGGCTGGGCGCATTGTCATTGATCAGATGTTGTGTCGATGTCGACTCGGCGATGACGGGTTCAGAGGCACATCAAACCAAGACATCGGTCACATTCAGCAATCACCTCGCCTTCACCCGGGGAGCATCCGCCGGGTCAATCAGGGGGCGGTGGGTGCGGCGAGCCGTTGCTGCAGGTCCTCGCGCAGGCGCGACAGCTCGACTTCGGCCTGCTGCCGCTGCTGCATTCCCTCGCGATGGATGCTGCGCACTTCCTCGACCGTGGCGATCAGCTGGTCGTGGACGTGGCGCAGCGTGGCCACGTCGATCACGCCGCGCTGGTTGCTGCGCGCGGTATCCACCGAGGCCTGGCGCAGCAGATCGGCATTGCGGCGCATCATCTCGTTGGTGGCATCGTCGATGGCGGTGGACAGTTCCGCCGCTGCCTTCTGCTCGCCCAGCGAGAGCTGGATGGCGAACTGGCGCTTCCACGACGGGATGGTGATCTCGCGCACCGTGTTGAACTTCTCGATCAGCTGCAGCGCATTGGCCTGGATCAGGCGGATCATCGGCAGCGACTGGTCGGCGGCGTGCTGCATCAACTGCAGGTCGGACACGCGCTTTTCGATCAGGCGGATCGCATTGTCGACCTCGCTCTGGCGGATGCGCTGCTGCGGGTCATCACTGCCCTGCCCCGCCAGCTGCTCGGCCTGCAGTTCAGCCAGGCGCTGCTTGCCGGCGGCGGCATACAGGCCCAGCGCGTGGCGCTCCTCACGCACGATCTCGTGCATGCGGTCGAACTCGCCCACGCGCTTGCCCATCAGCGCCTGCTGCACGCCAACATCGCCCAGCAGCTGCTCGATCTGCGCATTGGTATCGCTGAATTTCTGCACCAGCTCGCCCTTGGACACGCGCAGGCGATCGATCAGGCCACCGATGACCGGCACCTTGGAACGCTGGGCGAAGCCATCCAGTTTCAAGCTGCGCGCGATGCGCACCACTTCGCCGAGCTTGTCGCCGCTGGTATCGAGGTCGCGGTTGCGCACCTGGTCCAGCAGCTGGCTGGAAAACGCGGCGGTGCGCGACGCGGCTTCGCGGCCGAACACCTGCAGGTTGCCCGGGCGCAGGTCGTCCAGCTCCTTGCGGATCTCGGCGATGCGGGGAAGATCCTCGCGGACCAGGCCCAGGGCCTGCAGCGCGCCCTCGTCCAGTGCGGAAGGGGTGGCCGGGGTGGGCACGAGGGTGCCGGGGTGCTGGCTGTCCTGGGTCATCGGGCAGTCTCCTTGCAGGTGGGTTAGCGGCAGCGGCGGCCGGCTCAGCGCAGTCTAGCCTGAGCCGCCGCGACCTCGTCATCGATCTGTGCGTGCAGCGTGGCCGCCTGCCCGGCGCGGACCGCGCCGGTGGCGGCCTGCGCGGCCAGTGCGGCCTGCCGCCAGGCCGGCAGCAGGACATCATGGATGCGGGCGAAGCGCTGCAGCAGCACCGCGTCCTGTTCCTGCAGCAGCTGCCATTGGCCGGCTTCAATGCGGCGCAGTGCCGCCAGTCGCTGCAGGTGGTCAAGGCGCGGCGCCAGCGCGTCCTGGCCAGCGCCGTCCAGCGTAGGGCGCCACGCGGCGCCGGCATCCGCCCAGGCGTCCAGTGCCTCGGCGGCCTGCCCTGCGGCGCTGATCGCGGCAGCCCGCAGGTCCATGTGCTGCTGCAGCTGCTGGGCCTGCTCGCGTGCCTGCAGGGCAAGCACGCCGAGCTGCGACTGCAGCCCGCGGCCCTCGGCTTCGCGCTCGACATCGCGGCCGAGCAGGCGGCCCCACCAGCTTTCCTGCCGACGCAGGCGGGCCGGATCGGCCGACTGCAGGGCCAGCGCGATGCGCGCCAGCGCCGCCACCAGGCCGTCGCCAGCCGTCGCCGGCAGCGCAGCTTCGCGTGCGGCCAGCGCCTGCAGCAACGGCGCGCCGTACTCGCCCACGCGCGCGACATCGGCCGTGTCCAGCCGTTGCGGCGTTGGCAGGGGCGCTGCGTCGGTCACGGCAGCGGCGGCGGCATCGGTGTGCCGTCAGTGGCATCGGCGGGCAACGACTCGCCATAGAAGTGGCGCATCAGCGCCTCATCCAGTGCGCGTTCCTCCGGCGTGCTGGCGCGGCGCACGCGCGGACGGCGCACCGCCGCAGCGTTGCTGCCGGCCGCGCCCTCGACCTGCTGCCGGGCCCACGCGGCGAATGCGGCCAGGGTCTGCGACACCTGTTCCTGCCGTGCCTGCGAAGCGACCAGAAGCTGCACCAGTGGCGCCAGCCCGGCCTGCAGGTCATCAGCCAGCGGCGTGGCCGGTGCGCTGGACGCAGCGGTCTGCACCGGCTCCGTTGCCGCCGCGGGTGCAGGCTCTGACGGTGCAGGCTCTGACGGTGCACGTTCTGCCGGGCGCACGTCGGCCAGGCGCTGCAGCGCGTCCAGCAGTGCCGGCCACGGCGCCGGATCCGCGGCCAGCACCGGCGCGGCCGGCGGCAGCTGCAGGGCACTGGCGATATCGGCCAGCTGCGCGACCACGCGCCCACCGACATCACTGTCGTCGGCACCCATGGCCTTGTTGCGCAGGAAATCACGCTTGATCTGCGCCCAGCGCTGCACCTGTGCCTCATCCAGCACGCCACGCAGCTCGCCCAGCTTCAGCAGGTTCTCTTCGGCACCGGTGGTCAGCAGCTGCGCTTCGCCCAGGTAGTGGTCGGAAATCAGCTGCTGCAACTCGTCCTCGTTCATCACCGGCGAGATCTTCTCGGCCAGCTTGTTCATGTTGCGGTAGCTGCCCTGCAGGCGGAACGGCGGCTCGGTGCGGTAGCGGTCATCCTGCGCGGCGCTGGCGATGTACTGCTGGTTGACCCGGTAGACCACGTCGCGCACGCGCAGCATGCGCTGCAGGGTGGCGGTGATCTCGTTGACCTCCGCGCCGCTGTAGGCGTGGCTGAGCCCGTTGGTCGACACGTCCTTGCCCATCGCACGGTCGACCAGCAGGTACAGGTCGGCCATGTCACGGGTGGCCAGCGGTGCCAGCACCGGGTTGGAGGTCAGGCTGTTTTCGATGTAGCTGAGGGTGAACGCCGCCTCCATGCCGCCCAGCACGTCGCCGAGGTTGTAGATGTCGGCACGGTTGGCCAGCATGTCCGGAATCTTGAACACCTCGCCCGACTCGGTGTACGGGTTGCCGGCCATGACCACGCAGAACTTCTTGCCGCGCATGTCGTAGGTACGTGTCTTTCCGCGCCAGACGCCTTCGATACGGCGGGTACCGTCGCAGAGCGAGATGAATTTCTGCAGGAACTCCGGATGGGTGTGCTGGATGTCATCGACATACAGCATGGTGTTGTTGCCCATCTCCAGGGCCAGGTTGAGCTTTTCCAGCTCCTGCCGCGAGGTCGCGTCGGGCGCCTGTTCCGGATCCAGCGAGCGCACCTCGTGGCCCAGCGCCGGGCCGTTGATCTTCATGAAGACCAGGCCGAGCCGGTGCGCCACGTATTCCATCAGCGTGGTCTTACCGTAGCCCGGCGGCGAGATCATCATCAGCAGGCCCATCAGGTCGCTGCGCTTGTTCTCGCCCACCGTGCCCATCTGCTTGGCCAGGTTGTCGCCGATCACGCCCAGGTAGACATCGTTGATGAGCTTGTTGCGCACGAACGAGGACAGCGGCCGTGCCTTGAATTCGGACAGGCGCAGGGTCTGCCGCTCGCGGTTGATGATGCCCTGGCGTACCGCCTGGTAGGCATGGAAATCGGGCACGAAGCGCTTCAGGTGGTGCTGCAGGCGTGCCAGGAAATCATCCAGTGACAGCGACAGCGTGCCGCCGTGGATGCGCGGGTGTTCGCCCAGCAGGCCCGCCACGTCGACCCGCAGCGGTGCGTCGCTGCCGCGCGTGCGCAGCTGGCGCTGCACCAGCAGCAGCGCCGCGGCCTCGTCGGCATAGCCGGCATGTGCGGCCTGGGCCGGCAGACCGGCCAGTGCGCGCAGCCATTGCCCGGCCAGCGCCCAGCGCGCGGCCAGCGGCTCCTGTGCACGCTGCAGGGCGCGTTCCAGCGCCTCGCGCTGCCCGGCCTGTTCCAGCTGCTGGGCCAGCGCATCCAGCAGCGCCTGTGCATGCTTGCTGGTGCTGAACACCGGCTCGCCGTTGATCAGTTCTTCGCCCAGATAGGCGGCCCCCGCCTCGGCAGCCTCATCGTCGAACGGCAGGGCTTCGGCCTGCGCGAACGCGGCGATGGCTGCCGCCATTTCCGTGCGCAGGGCGCTGCGTCCTTCGTCGGAGCCGAACAGACGGGCGATGGTCTCCGCACCCGCCTGGCGGCTGGGCCACTGCTTCACCGCGTCCTCGCGCTGCTGCGCGGCCCAGAACAGCAGGGCCAGTGCGCGCACGCGCGGTTCATGCCGCAGCGCGCCGGCCGACTGCTGCAACGGCAGCAGCGCGCGCAGGATCAGCGCGGCGTCATGGTCGTGGATGCCACGTTCGTAGCCTTCGCGGTAACGCGGTGCGGCGAACGTGCGCACGCGCTGGTCCAGCGCCTCGGGGCTGGCGACGTCCTGCTGCAGCTGGGCCAGATCCAGGCCGTCGCGGCCGGCCTGCGCGGCCAGCAGCAGGCTGCCGGCCAGGTACTCGCCGCGGTAGATCGCATCGGATTCCGAATCCAGGGTCACCGGCCAGAACGGCTTAAGCGCATCCAGTTGCGGATCGTGCAGGGTTTCCAGGAAATCGGTGCCGGTGAGGTGGATGGCCAGCGTGTCGCCACGCGGCAACAAGGTCAGGTCCAGCGCCTGCGTGTTGACGCTGAAACGATGGCGCGGACCGAGCCGGACCACGTTGCCACCGGCCTCGTACAGATCACTGCGGTCGCGCAGCTGACGCACCGCTTGGTCGCGCACGCCCTTCAGGCGCGCCTCGATGTCATCGGCCTTGACGTTGTCACGCAGCGTGCGCAGGCGCTCGGCCAGTTCGCGCAGCTTGAGGATCAGCGGATCGCCGGCGAAGAACGCGTTGAGTTCATCGGCCGTGGCGAAGCGCTCGGTGCGCTTGGCCAGGCCATCGAGAATGCGGTTGGCCGCGTCGAGCACCGAACGCGCCTTGCGCTGGCGGTCATCCAGCAGAGCCTGCTTGTGCGTCTCGAAGGCCTCGACCAGCTCCTCGCGCTTGCTGAGGATGTCGCCGAGGAACTGCTCGTGCTCGCCGAACTGGCTTTCCAGCTCTTCCAGCTGCACCAGCAGGCGCGACAGCTGCTCGTCGGCCTTTTCCGGGTCGCTGGCCATCGCCAGCGCACTGGTGATGGACTGCGAGAACAGGGCGAACTGCGCGGCGAACTGGGCCACGGCCTCGGCCGAACCGAGGGTGCGGCGTCGCTGCTCGGCACGCGTGCGCGATTGGTTCAGGCGGCCGTACAGCGCGGAAATCGATTCGACCACGCGGGTACGCGCGGTGGCATCGTCCACCTTCAGCCCGGCCATCAGTTCGGACAGCATGTCCAGATCGCCGGCCATGCCACGCATGCCGTCCAGCTGCTCGTCCAGCTGGCGCGCACTGGCTGCCTGCTGGGCGGCTTCGTCCAGCACCTGCAGGCGGCTGCCCAGCGGCGCCAGCGCGGCATCGCCGGCGAGGAATTCGCCGGTGGCGGCGCCGACGCGGTCCTGCGCCTGCACCAGTTCGGCGGCCATCGCTTCGATGCGCGCGGTGTCGATGTAACGCAGCTCGCGGATGGTCAGCAGGCGCCCGCGCAGCGCGGTGATCTCGTTCAGTGCCTCGACGAAGGCCTGTATCTCGTTCCAGTTCTGCGGCTGCAGCCGGCCCAGCAGGGCCTTGAAGCTGGCCTCCGCCTCGACCATCGCCTGCGCCGACTGCTCGCGGATGGACTGGACCTTCTCGTATTCGTCCAGCACCGATTCGCCGGTGGCGCTGATCTGCCGCAGCAGCGCCTCGGCGCCGTCGCAGGCCTCGTCGCCCAGCCAGTGGTGGGCGTCGAACAGGCGGCGGGTGTCGGCCACCAGGCGCTGGTAGCGCTGCACCGAGACATCCTGGCCGTCGATCTCGCGGGCCAGGTTGAACAGGTTGGAGATGCCGCGCACCAGCTCGGCATTGCCGATGCGACCCATGAAGGTGTTGCCGGGCGGACGACTCGCGGCGAACTCGTCGCTGCTGAACGGCGTCTGCCAGACCTGCATCGGGTGGATGCGCGTGGGCTCGGTGCCCTCGGCATGGAACAGCACCATGCGCCCATCCTGCATGAACGCATAGCCGTGGCCGAACACCGGGTTCTGCAGCACGCGCTGGATGGTGTTGTAGACGAACAGCGCCGAGCGCCCGCCTTCGCGCTCGTAGAAGATGTACAGCACGTCCTCGCCATTGGGCGAACGGATGCTGCGCTTGAACTGCATGCCGGCCATCGAGGCATCGAAGGCCTTGTGCTCGCCGCCCTGCAGGTAATAGCCACCGGGGAAGATGACGCCATGGTCTTCGGGCAGCTGCACGCAGGCCTGGACGATGGCGTCGTTGCGCACGATGTCGCCGGTGAGCGTGTTGTAGATCAGCCCGCGCCAGACGGTCTCGCGGTACGGCAGCACCTTCAGCAGCAGCAGCGAGCCGACACGGGCGAACTCGAACTGGGCGTCGTCCAGCGACTGCGTGCTGTCCTCCACCGGTTCGCTGTAGATGCCCTGCCCGGTCTCGGTGTTGTTCTCGACCTTGATGGTCAGGTCGCCACCGGTGGTCTCCACGAACAGGGTGTCGAGGATGTTCAGGTGCGAATGGCGGCCGTTGACCGCGAGGTCGCGGGTGGCCTTGGTCCATTCGAAGTCGAACGGCGGCGGCAGGGCGATATCGCGTTCGCCGCGCGCATCGAGATAGGTCAGCTCGCCTTCGCGCGACAGCGCCCAGCGGAACACGCGCACGTCGCTGCTGCGCTCGCCGATCTGGAACGAGGCCAGCAGCTTGTCGCCGACCACGATCAGCTGCAGCAGGCGCGCATGCTTGTAGTAGGCGTACAGCTCGTTGAAGTCGTGCACGAAGCCGGGCTGGTCGAGGAAGCTGCCCTTCAGCTCCAGCGCGGCCACATCGTAGCCGTCCTTGCCCTGCACCAGCCGGTACAGGCCGAACACATCCTCGATGCGGGTATGGGTCTTGAGCCCGATGTAGACGTTGTAGCCGAACAGCAGGCGGTCAGGCCCGACCTGGACGATGTCCCGGCCAACGCAGTTGTTCTCGCTGCGGATGCGGAAGCGGCCGATCACCTCCAGCCGGCTGTCACCGAATTCGGCCAGGCGCTGGCGGTTGAGGGTCTCGGCCAGGGCCTGCAGGCGCTGGCCCTGCTCGCTGAGGCGGCGGCGCAGGACTTCGTAGGCACCGCCCTGGGCGACGGCCAGGTCGACGGTGCTGCCGCCGGCCTCCGGCGCGGGGGTTTCGGCGGACGGATGGGTTTCAGACATCAGCAGGCTTCCGGCTCACGGACGGCCGGCCATGGTCGCGGCCGGCGCGGGCGGACGATGGCCGCAGCGGCCATCGCCCGGTGCATCAACGGTCGCTGTCGACCAGGGCGGGCGACACGCTCGGCGCCACCTCGGCGTCGCCGGCGATCTGCCGCGGTGACGGATCGGCCACGGCCACGCCCAGGTAGCGCTGCATCAGCTCCTGCACGATCGGGCTCTTGCCAGCGAAGCCTTCGATCGACTTGCCCAGCGACACCGCCTTGACCAGGTTCTCGAACATGCCACCGTCGCCACCGACCAGGTCGATGTCGGCGTTGCGCAGTGCGCTGGCGATGACGTTGGCGTTCTCGCGCGACACTTCCTTGCCCGCTTCGATGGAGGCCAGCGCCTGCTTCAGGCTGTTGTCCAGCATCATTCGGAACTCTTCGTGGCCACGCGCCTGGTCGCTCAGCGAAGCGATCGCCTCGAACTTGCGCACCAGGCCCTCGGCTTCGGCCAGCAGCTTCTTCTGCACCACGCCGGCTTCGGCGTTGCCCAGCGATTCGGTGGCTGTGGCACGGGCCAGGCCCATCTTCTCCTCGCCCTGGGCCTGGGCCTGCAGGGTCTCGGCCAGCACGCGGGCTTCGTTGCTGCCCTGCTTCAGGTTGGCTTCGGCCTTGGCTTCGATCACGCGGGCTTCGGCGATGCCGACCTTTTCGATGGCCAGCGCGGAAGCTTCACGCACCTGCGCTTCGGCCAGGCCCGGCGCGGCCTGTTCGGCACGGAACGCATCGGCCAGCAGGCGCTTTGCCTCGGCCTGCTTGCCGGCCGCTTCGTGCTCGGCCTGGGCCAGGGTGGTCAGCTCCACCGCGCGGTGTTTGGAGGCGGTCTCGCGGGCCTGCGCTTCCTTCACTTCGCGCACCAGCGATTCCTGCGCCTTGGCTTCGGCTTCCAGGATCAGCACCTGCTTCTGGCGGTCGGCCTCGGAGACCTCGCGCACTTCCTTGATGCGCTCTTCTTCCTGGGCCACGGTCTTGTCGATGGAGATGCGTTCGCGGGTAATGTTGGCCACGTCCATCTTGCCCTGCTCGACCACCTTGTCGCGCTCCACGCCCTGCAGCTGCACTTCGCGGTCGGTGGTGACCTGCTCCAGCTGGCGCGCACGCTCCACGCGCTCGGCTTCGATGGCCACCGCACGCTGGCGGTTCTGTTCGGCCACTTCCACTTCGCGCAGGCGGTTCTGGTCGCGGATCTCGATCAGCTGCTGTGCTTCGATGCGAGCGTTCTCGGACAGCTGGCGCTGCTCTTCCTGCACCTTGGCAGTCTCGGCTTCCTCGCGGGCGCGGATGGTCTCGATCTCGCGCTTCTGCCGCGCCTCGGCCTCGGCCTGCTGGCGTTCCAGGGCCAGCAGCGCTTCGCGTGCTTCCACGTTCTTCTTAGTGATGGCGAGCTTCTCGTTCTGCTCCAACTCGTTGGTCACCACGTTCTGCGCGGCGGTCAGCTCGGTGATCTTGCGGATGCCCTGCGCGTCGAGGATGTTGAACTGGTCCAGCAGCGACTTCGGGGTCTGTTCCAGGTAATCGATGGCCACGTCTTCCAGCACATAGCCGTTCAGGTCGTTGCCGATGACCGCGATGATCTCATCGCGGAATTCCTGGCGCTTCTCGAACAGTTCGGTGAAGTCGAACTTCTTGCCGACCGTCTTCAGCGCCTCGGAGAACTTGGCGTTGAACAGCTCATCGACCGCGTGCTTGTCCGACGCACGGTCGGCACCGATGGCCTTGGCCACGCGCAGCACGTCGGCCTGGGTTTCGTTCACCCGCAGGTAGAAGGCCACGGCGATGTCGGCGCGCATGTTGTCGCGGCAGATCAGGCCTTCCTTGCCGCGGCGGTCGATCTGCAGGGTGATCAGGCTGATGCGCATCAGCTCGGCGCGGTACAGCACCGGGATGATCAGCGCACCGGTGAAGTGCACCTTGGGCGTGGCGCTCATGTCGTTGACGATCAGGGCCACGCCCTGGTCGACCTTGCGGTAGAACGCCTTGAACAGTCCGGCCAGGCCCAGCAGCAGGCCTACGACGACGATGATCCCGATCAGGAAGGGGGCCGCGCCAGCGAAACTCATCAGTGATTCTCCTTGTTGCCCGGAAGCAGGTTGTCCTGGAAATCGAGGGCGACCGCGTCGGCGCGGACCACCCGGTAGTAGTGCTGTTCGGCCACGTGCTCGACCAGCACGATGCGCTCGCCACGCTGCAGTTCGATGTCGCTGCGCACCTGCAGGATCAGCCCGGCGCCGCCATCATCGACATTGGCATGGCCGCTGCGGGCGTCCACCCGCGGCGAGGCGACCACGCCCACCCGGCCCAGCAGGGAGGCCTGCGCGACCGGCTGCAGGCGCTGCAGGAAACTGCGGATGGGCCGCAGCAGCAGTGCGGTGATCGGCACCGCCGGCAGCGGCGCGAGCACGGCCACGAGCGTGCCGAAGCCCCAGCGCAGCACGTCCGGCAGCGGCAGCAGGATGAAAAGATGGATGAAATAGGTCAGCGCCCAGCCGAAGAACCCCAGCAGGGTGACCACGACCATGACCGGCACGCCGCCGAGGCCGAAGCGCTGCAGCAGGGCCGACAGGCCGCTGAGGTCGGTGCCGCCGTCCAGCGCACCGTCGGCGCCGAGGTCGCCGAAGCCGTCATCAACCAGCCCAAATGCGGCAAGCCCCCAATAGACCAGCGAGACCGCCAGCAGGACGCTGTACGGCAGGGTCGGGTAACCGAACACGACGGTGAGGAATTCCTGCATCGCTTTGCCTTCCCGGGCTGTGGGCGCGTGACGCCCCGTTCGGAATCCGCCGGGGGCGGTTCCGTCGATCCCACCACGGCCCTCATGGCCATGGCTTCCCCTTCATCCTATGTGAAGAGGGCGTGCAGGGACAAATGTGAAGGCGCGAGCCGCCCGCAGGCGGCCACGCGCGGGGTGCGCGCCGGGATTACTCCAGCACGGTGCAGTCGGCGCTGCGCACTTCCTCGACGAACGTGCGCATCTTGTAGCCGTCCTTGATGCCCGGCTCGACCTCGATGCCGCTGGACACATCCACGCCCCACGGCAGGGTGGCGAGGATGGCGTCCTTCACGTTTTCCGGGTTGAGCCCGCCGGCCAGCAGGAACGGGCGGTGCAGGCCGGTCGGAATGCGCGCCCAGTCGAAGGCCACGCCGGTGCCGCCACCGCCGCCCGGGGCGTGGCTGTCGAACAGGAAGCCGGCCGCGCTCGGGTAACGCAGCTGCAGCGTGCGTGCGTTGACGTCCTCGCGGCCGCCCATGGCGATGGCTTTCAGGTAGGGCATGTTGAAACTGCGGCAGAAGCTCTCGTCTTCCTCGCCATGGAACTGCAGCAGGGTCGGACGCACGGTGCGCAGCACTTCACGCACCTCTTCCTTGCTGTTGTTGCGGAACAGCGCCACCACGTCGACCATCGGTGCGATCGCCTGGCGCATTGCCCGGGCTTCGGCCGGGGCGACCCGGCGGCTGCTTTCACGGGCAAAGATGAAGCCCACCGCGTCCACGCCCAGTTCGCCGGCCAGGCGCACATCGCCGGCGCGGGTCATGCCACAGAACTTGATGCGGGTACGGTAGTAGGAGCGGCTCATAAGGTGACCTCGGCAGGCAGATGCCAGTTGTCGGGGTACAGCGGCCCCAGGAACACCAGCCCCTGCGGAGGTGCGGTAGGGCCGGCAACGGTTCGGTCGCGTCCGGCCAGCAGCTCGGCGATCCACTCCACCGGTTTCTCGCCGCTGCCGACCAGGATCAGCGAACCGACGATATTGCGGACCATGTGATGAAGGAATGCATTACCGCGCACCGCCACCTCGATGACCTCGCCCTGGCGGCTGACCTGCAGCGACTGCAGCTCACGCCGCGCATGCAGAGCCTGGCAGTGCACCGAGCGGAACGCACTGAAGTCGTTCTCGCCGAGCAGCGCCTGGCCTGCGGCATGCATGAGGGTCTCGTCCAGCGCCCGTCGTTCCCAGCTGAGGGTCTGCCGGTCCAGCGCCGGGCGCACCTCGCGGTTGAGCAGGCGGTAGCGATAGCGGCGCGCACGCGCCGAGAAGCGGGCGTGGAAATCATCGGCCACCGGCACGCACCAGCGCACCGCGATTGAACGCGGCAGGCGGGTGGTGGTTCCCAGCATCCAGGCGCGCGGGTCGCGCACCACGTCGGTATCGAAATGCACGACCTGGCACTGGCCGTGCACGCCCGCATCGGTGCGGCCGGCGCAGACCACCTGCAGCGGCGCGTCGGCCACCGAGGACAGGGCCTTCTCCAGGCTGGCCTGGACACTGGGTCCGCCCTCGCCCAGGTTCTGCCAGCCCCTGAAATCGCTGCCGTCGTACTCGACGCCGAGCGCGTAACGCATGTGCTGCTACCTCGATATTGCGGGTGGGACGGCGCTCAGGCCGGGTCGCGTTCGGACCAGACCGCCAGTTCGTTGCCACCAGGCTCGACGAACTGGAAGCGGCTGCCACCGGGGAAAGAGAAAACGGGCCGGACGACCTGCCCGCCGGCCGCACGCACCGCGGCTTCGACCGGTGACAGCAGGTCGGCATACAGCACCAGCAGCGGTGCGCCGGACTCGGCACGCTGCGGCTGGCCGCGGAAGAAGCCGCCCTGCAGGCGGCAATCGTCGAAGGCGGTGTAGTCCTCGCCGTAGTCGACGAACGACCAGCCGAACACGGCCTCGAAGAAGGCACGGCTGGCGGCCGGGTCGGCCGAGGCGAACTCAACGTAGTCGATGCGGTTTTCGCGGCTCATGGGTGGCCCCTGTGGTCCAGTGGTCAGTCCAGGCGGGCGAGCAGTTCGCGCGCCTGGGCCTGGCAGTGCATATCGCCATCGGTGGCGACTTCTTCCAGCAGGGTCCGTGCGGTCTGCGCATCGCCGAGGTCCAGGTAGGCGATGGCCAGTTCCAGGCGCTCCTGGCCCGCGCGCGGGGCCCAGTCGTTGCTGCTGGATCCTGCGGCCGGGTCCAGGTCTTCGCTGGCTGCCTGCACGGGCTGCGACTGCTCGCTCTGCTCGGCCGGCAGATCGAACACGCCACGGAATTCCGGCTGCTGCTCGGCGTGCAGGGCGTAGTCGGGCACGCCGATCTCATCGGCGGGCACGGGGGCCGCGTCGGCCGGTTCCGGCGCCACTGCCTCGGGCTCGCCCCAGCGCGGTGCGTCGCTCACCGCCGGCGGCAGTTCGTCGCCCTCGTCGGTCACCAGCGCCCCGACCTGCCAGGAGGCCTCGACATCGGCAGCAGGCTGCGGTACCGGCTCTACTTCCGGCTCGACCAGTGCAGAGGGCGCCTCATCGGCCCGCGCTTGGTCGTCATGCTGCGCGTGGACGACATGATCCTTTTCGATCGCCCAGGCCGGCATCGACGGTTCCTGGCGGCCGTCGTCTTCGTGGCCGGTGACCCAGGGCGATTGTTCGGCCAGCGAATCCAGCGCGGCACCGGCAGGCACCGCAGCGGCCAGCGCCACGGCATCGCCCTCCTCGCGCAGCGGCGGCAGCGGCGACGGCTTGCGCCGGCGTAGCAGCCAGGCGGCACCGGCCACCAGCAACAGCAGCGGCAGGCCCAGCCAGTACCAGGGCGTGCCACCGGCGGGTGCCCCGGGCGGCGGCGCCAGGCGCTGCTGGGCGGCAGCCAGATCGTTGTCCTTCATCGCGATCAACGACTGCTGCTGCTCCTTCAGCTTTTCCAGCTCGGCCACGCGCTGCTTCAGCTCGCCGATCTCGGCATCGCGGGTGGCAACGTCTTCTCTGGCCTGCCGCAGTTGTTCATTGCCCAGCATGTCACCCTCGCTGCCGGCAGCGGTGCCGGTGGTTGTGCCCGCGTGCATGGCATCGGACGCCAGCGCCGGAGCGATCTCAAGACGTGCCCCGGCCGTGGCGGCAGCGGCGGTGGCTGCAGCGGCCACGGGCGCGGCCGGCGTCGGCGCACCGGCCGGCTGCGGCACGGTGCGCGCCTGCCGCCACTGCGCGGCATGCTCGCGGACCAGCGCGGCGGCTTCGTTGCCATCGATCGCGGCCAGGGCCTCGCTGCCTGGCACGCGCAGCACCGCGCCCTGCTTGAGCAGGTTGACGTTGCCGCGGATGAAGGCCTCCGGATTGGCGCGCAGCAGGGCGATCATCGCCCGCTCGCGGCTGATCTGATTGCCACGGGCCAGCGCGCCGGCAATCTGCGACAGGGTCTGGCCCTGCTGCACGGTGATGCTGCCATCGGCGGCCGCCGGCGCAGCGGCACGCGGGCGCGACGCGGCCGGACGGGCGGCGCTGGCGGGTGCGGCCGGTGCTGTGTTGGCTGCAGCCTGTGCGGCCGGTTTGGCAGGCGTGTCGCGGGTGATCGTGTTGCCCAGCACGCTGGCCGGGGCGACGATCTCCGGCTCGGCCACGGCCAGCGCACTGGCCGGCGTATCGACCAGCGCGGAGTATTCGCGGACCAGGCGGCCCTGGCCCCAGTCGGCCTCGATCAGGAAGCTCAGCGACGGGGTTTCCACCGGTGCCTGCGAGGTCACCCGCACCACCGCCCTGCCCTGACTGTTGGTGGTCAGCTCGAACTGCAGTTCGCTGACCAGCCCGGTCGGCCGCTGCAGGCCGACCCGCTCGAAGGTGACGGCCGAGGCCAGCGCCACGCGCAGGTTCTGCAGTTCGGAAGGATCGGCGGACACCACCGGAATTTCGGCCAGAAGCGGCTGGCCGGGGCGCGACAGCACGCGGATGTCGCCCAGGCCCAGGGCCATGGCCGAACTGCTGGCCAATGCCAGCAGCGCGGCAGACAGATAGAGGAGCGGGCGCGAGGCGCCCTTGGCCCGTTTATTCATGGGCGACACTATAAAGCGTGCGGACCACGGTCCGCACCCACCCTGGGGGCGGCACCCGGTCGAGTCGAGCTTGCTCCACTGCCTTCAAAACAGTCGAGCAAGCTCGACTCTACGAAGGACAGACGCGGTCGAGCATGGCTCGACTCTACGGAAGCTGGGATCAGCGCTGTTCGGCGGCCACCAGCTCGGCCAGCTGCACGGCATTCAGTGCCGCGCCCTTGCGCACGTTGTCCGAGACGATCCACAGGTTCAGGCCGCGCGGGTGCGACAGGTCTTCGCGGATGCGACCGACGTACACCGCATCGGTGCCCGAGGCGTGGGTGACCGGGGTCGGGTAGCCACCGGCTTCATGGCGGTCCACCACTTCCACGCCCGGCGACTGTTCCAGCAGCGCGCGCGCTTCGGCCACGGTCACCTTGTCGCGGGTTTCGATCGCCACCGATTCGGAGTGGCCGTAGAACACCGGCACGCGCACGGCGGTCGGGTTCACCAGGATGCTGTCGTCGCCGAGGATCTTGCGGGTTTCCCAGACCAGCTTCATTTCTTCCTTGGTGAAGCCGTTGTCCTGGAAGTCGTCGATGTGCGGGATCAGGTTGAAGGCGATCTGCACCGGGAAGCGCTGCGGATCGATCTCCTGGAAGCTCAGCAGCTGGCCGGTCTGCTTGCCCAGCTCTTCCATCGCCGAACGGCCGCCGCCGGACACCGACTGGTAGGTGGACACGTTGATGCGCTCGATGCCGTACTTGCGGTGCAGCGGCGCCAGCGCCACCAGCATCTGCATGGTCGAGCAGTTCGGGTTTGCGATGATGCCGCGCGGACGGTTGCCGACCTGGTCCGGGTTGACCTCGGACACCACCAGCGGCACGTCATCGTCGTAACGGAAGGCCGAGGAGTTGTCGATCACCACCGCACCGGCGGCGGCGAACTTCGGCGCGTATTCCTTGGACACGCTGCCACCGGCCGAGAACAGGGCGATTTCCACGCCGCTGGGGTCGAAGGTGGCGAGGTCCTGGATCTTCACCTTCTGGCCTTCGAACTCGACTTCGCCGCCGGCCGAGCGCTCGGAAGCGAGCAGGCTCAGGGTACCGACCGGGAAGTTGCGCTCGGCCAGGATGGCCAGCATGGTTTCGCCGACGGCGCCGGTGGCACCGACGATGGCGACGTGGACGCTGCGTTGTGCATTGCTCATGGGGGAACTCTCACGAAAACGGGAAGGGGGAAAACTCACGCACGACAGCTGGGTTCGGGGAACCTCCTCAGGCGGGGCGCGCAGAGGTTCCCTATCGTTTCCCGGTTTTTTTACCCAGCACGGCACGCGCGGCGAGGGCCGCGTCGGCGTTGATCGCGCTCGGCATGCGCGCCGCTTCGCCAGCCAGGCCGAGGCCGGCCAGCAGGTTGTCCACGGCCAGCTGCACCATGGCGGTACGGGTGCCCAGCGAGGCGCTGCCGATATGCGGAGTCAGCACCACGTTGCGCAGCGCCAGCAGTTCCGGGCGCACCTTCGGTTCGCCTTCGTAGACATCCAGGCCGGCGGCGGCCAGGCGGCCATGGGCCAGCGCTTCGGCCAGTGCCAGCTCGTCGACGATGCCGCCGCGGGCGATGTTCACCAGGGTGGCCGACGGCTTCATCTTCGCCAGCGCGGCCGCATCGATGATGTGGTGCGAGCCCGGGGTGTAGGGCAGCACGGTGACCAGGTGGTCGGACTGCGCCAGCAGCGTGTCCAGGTCCACGTAGGTGGCACCCAGTGCGGCTTCGGTCTCGGCCGGCAGGCGCGAACGGTTGTGGTACAGCACCTTCATGCCGAAACCGAGCGCGCCACGGCCGGCAATGCCCTGGCCGATGCGGCCCATGCCGAGGATGCCCAGCGTGCTGCCGTGGATGTCGGCACCGAGCATGGTCTGGAACGACCACTGCCCCCACTGCCCTTCACGCAGCCAGCGCTCGGATTCGGTGATGCGGCGCGCGGTGGCCATCAGCAGGGCGAAACCGAGGTCGGCCGTGGTCTCGGTGAGCACGTCCGGGGTGTTGCTGGCGAGGATGCCGGCCGCGCTCAGCGCGTCGACATCCAGATTGTTGTAGCCGACGCCGACGTTGGCGATCACCTGCAGCTGCGTGGCCTCGGCCACCTGGGCCGCGCCAATGCGCTCGTTGAGGGTGATGATCGCGCCGTCGACCGAGGCCAGGCGCTCGGCGATCTGCTGCGGCGACCAGGCGGTGACGGAGTCGGTGGCCAGCAGCTGCACGCGATCGCGCAGCGGCGCGATGGCCGCGTCGATCAACGGCTGGCTCACCCACACCGTCGGCCGGGTATCAGCCATCGATCTGCCCGGGAATGCGCGGGGTGATGGTGCCGACGTCACCACACTGGGCGCGGTGGCGCAGGGCCTGATCCATCAGCACCAGCGCCATCATCGCCTCGGCGATGGGGGTGGCGCGGATGCCGACGCACGGGTCGTGGCGGCCGGTGGTGACCACTTCGATCACGTTGCCCTCGGTATCCAGCGACGGGCCCGGCAGGCGCAGGCTGGAGGTCGGCTTGAGGACGATGGACGCGACCACCGGCTGGCCGGTGGAAATGCCACCGAGAATGCCGCCGGCATGGTTGCTGGCGAAGCCCTGCGGGGTCAGCAGGTCACGATGTTCGGTGCCCGTCTGCGCGGCACTGGCGAAACCATCGCCGATCTCCACACCCTTCACAGCATTGATGCTCATCAGCGCGGCGGCGAGGTCGCCGTCGAGCTTGCCGTAGATCGGCTCGCCCCAGCCCGGCGGCACGTTGTCGGCCACCACGTCCACGCGCGCACCGACCGAATCACCGGACTTGCGCAGCGCATCCATGTACGCCTCCAGCTCGGGCACCTGTTCGGCGTGCGGCCAGAAGAACGGGTTGTCTTCCACCGCCGACCAGTCGAAGCCGGCCGGACGGATCTCGCCCAGCTGCGACAGGTAGCCGCGCACGGTCACGCCGAAGCGCTCGGCCAGCCACTTCTTGGCGACCACGCCGGCGGCCACGCGCATGGTGGTCTCGCGAGCCGAGGAACGGCCGCCACCGCGCGGGTCGCGGATGCCGTACTTGTGCCAGTAGCTGTAGTCGGCGTGGCCCGGCCGGAACTGCTGGCCGATGTTCGCGTAATCCTTGCTGCGCTGGTCGGTGTTGCGGATCAGCAGCGCGATCGGGGTGCCGGTGGTCAGGCCCTCGTACACGCCGGACAGGATCTCGACCTCATCGGCCTCGCGGCGCGCCGAGGTGTGCCGGCTCTTGCCGGTGGCGCGACGCTGCAGGTCGTGGGCGAATTCGGCCGCGTCCAGCGCCAGCCCCGGCGGGCAACCGTCGATCACGCAGCCGATGGCCGGCCCGTGCGACTCGCCGAACGTGGTGACGGTGAACAGCTTGCCGAACGAATTGGAGCTCACGGGCGCTGCGCCGCCAGTTCGGTGATGCGTGCGCTGTGGGCGATCAGCTCGCGGCATTCGACCGCGAAGATGCCCATCTGGCCGACCTTGAATTCAACCCATGCGAAATCGACTTCCGGCAGCAGCTTGATCAGGTGCTGCTCGGAGTCACCCACTTCGCAGATCAGCAGGCCGTCCTCGCTCAGGTGCAGCGGGGCGTCGCGCAGGATCTTCAGCACCAGGTCCAACCCGTCGTCGCCGGCGCGCAGGCCCATTTCCGGCTCGTAGGAGTATTCCTGCGGCAGGGCATCGGTCTCGTCGTTGGTGACGTACGGCGGGTTGGTGACGATCAGGTCGTAGTGGCGACCGGTCAGGCCGTTGAACAGGTCCGACTTCAGCAGGGTCACGTTGTGCGCCTGCAGGCGTTCCTTGTTCTCTTCGGCCAGCGACAGCGCGTCATCGCTCAGGTCGACGCCGTCCACTTCCCAGTTCGGGTAGTAGTGGCCCATGGCGATGGCGATGCAGCCCGAACCGGTGCACAGGTCCAGCGCACGGCTGACGTCGCGGCCTGCCAGCCACGGCTCGAAGCCGCACTCGATCAGCTCGGCGATCGGCGAACGCGGCACCAGGGCGCGCGAATCGCTCTTGAAGCTGAGGCCGGCGAACCAGGCTTCACCGCTCAGGTAGGCGGCCGGGACGCGCTCGTCGATGCGGCGCTGGAACAGTTCCAGCACGCGGACCTTCTCGGCCTGCAGCAGGCGGGCCTGGCCGTAGGCCGGGCCGAGGTCGTGCGGCAGGTGCAGGCTGTGCAGCACCAGCTGGGTGGCCTCGTCCAGGGCGTTGTCGTAGCTGTGCCCGAAGGTCAGCCCGGCTTCGTTGAAACGGCTGGTGCCGTAGCGGATCAGGTCGATGATCGTGTGGAGTTCGGCGGCCGTTTCAGCGGTCATGGCGGTACTGCGGGCAAAGTGGCCCACGATTATAGAGGCTGGCGCCCGCGGCGGCATCCGTTGCGACGGAAACGATCAGGCTGCAGCCGGTATGATGGGGATTACTTCCTGCGGGGGCTCCCATGTTCAATCGCAACGTCGGCATCATCCTGCTGATCGCCCTGGCGGCGGGCCTGGGCCTGCTGGCCGCGCAGCAGGTGTTCGCGCCGAAGCCGCCGGCCAAGCAGCCGGCCACCGAAGCGATCACCCTGTACCCGCACACCCGCGAGCTGCCCGATTTCAACCTGGCCCAGTCCGACGGCACCCGGCTCATCCCCGGTGAACTGAAGGGCCACTGGACCCTGGTGTTCCTCGGTTTCACCTTCTGCCCGGACGTCTGCCCGACCACCCTGGCCGAGCTGGCCGGCGCGCAGAAGCAGTGGGAAGCCCTGCCCGACACGCTGCGCCCGCGCGTGCTGTTCGTTTCAGTGGACCCGGACCGTGACAACGCCACCCGCCTGGGCGAGTACGTGCACGGCTTCCACAAGGACACCCTGGCCGCCACCGCCGACATTCCCTCGCTGGAGCGCTTCGCCACTTCACTGGGCTTCGTGTTCCAGAAGGTGCCGGGCAAGCATTTCGACGAGAATCCCGAGGATTACACCGTCGAGCACTCGGCCAGCCTGGCCGTGCTCGACCCGCAGGGCCGCCTTGCCGGCCTGGTGCGGCCCCCGTTCAACGCGCCGGCCATCGCCCGCGACCTGCAGAAGCTGACCGAGAAATCCGCCCCATGAGCCTGATCACCGCCCTGACGTACGCCCTGCCCCACCGCCTGCTGTCCTCGATGGCGCGCTCGCTGGCGTACTCGGACGACCCGCGCGTGTCGCGCTGGCTGATCGACACCGTCACCCGCAAGTTCAACGTCAATCTGGACGAAGCGGCCAATCCGGACCCGCGCAGCTACCCGACCTTCAACCAGTTCTTCACCCGCGCGCTGAAGCCGGGCGCGCGCGTGGCCGATGCCGATCCGCGCAGCCTGGTGATGCCGGCCGACGGCCGCATCAGCCAGCTGGGCAAGATCGAGGCCGGCCGCATCTTCCAGGCCAAGGGCCAGTCCTTCACCGCCGCCGAGCTGCTGGGCAGCGAAGAGGACGCCAAGCCGTACAACGACGGCCTGTATGCCACGGTGTACCTGTCCCCGCGTGACTACCACCGCGTGCACATGCCGTGGACCGGCACCCTGCGCGAGACCGTGCACGTGCCGGGCCGCCTGTTCAGCGTCGGCCCGGCTGCGGTGAACGGCGTGCCGCGCCTGTTCGCCCGCAACGAGCGCCTGGTCTGCCATTTCGATACCAGCTTCGGCCCGATGGCCAGCGTGATGGTCGGCGCGCTGCTGGTGTCCGGCGTGGAAACGGTGTGGAGCGGCGAAGAGATTCCGCATTATGGCGACCGCATCACCCGCAAGGATTACCGCGGCCAGGGCATCAGGCTGGAGCGTTTCGCCGAAATGGCGCGCTTCAACTACGGCTCGACCGTGATCGTGCTGCTGCCGCCGGGCGTGGCCGAGTTCGCCCCGCATCTGGATGCCGAGCACCCTGTGCAACTCGGTCAGGCGTTGGCAAAGCTGCGCTGAGGAAGCGCCAATACCGGGTCTGTAGAGCCGAGCCCATGCTCGGCTGCCGGGAAAAACAGCCGAGCATGGGCTCGGCTCTGCAGAAAGCGGTGCGTTATTGCAGGGTCGGGGCCGGGCCGACGTCGACGCCGTCGTAGTCTTCCACGCCGGTCTGGCTGGCCAGGGCGGCCAGTTCCTGGTTGCGCAGGTCCAGCGAGGCTTCGTCGTGGATCTCCACGCGTTCCACGTGCAGCACGTGGAAGGGCGCATCGCCCTCCTCCGGCTCCTGTTCGAACAGCTCCACCACCGCATAGCCCTGGGCTTCCAGGGTGGCCGCCAGCGCCTGCAGGCGGTCCGGGGTGGAATGCACGAAGTAGTAGCCCCACAGCAGGGGCGTGGCGAGATCCCAGTCGGTGTTCTCGCGCAGGTTGGCGAACAGATCGCGGGTTGCTTCCAGGTCCATGGCTCTCTTCCGGTTCGGTTACTTGTCGCAGCCCTGCAGCTTCAGCACCTGGCCGGGGCGCAGGCTGTAGCTGGGGGCCTTCAGGCCGTTGGCGCGCGCCAGGGTCGGCACGGCGCACTGGAACTTCGCCGCGATGCGGCCAAGGGTATCGCCCTTGCCGACCTTGTAGGTCTTGGCAGGCTTGGCCTTGGGCGCCGCCGGGCGCGGTGCGGCAACCGGCGCGGTCGGTGCGGTCGGCACCGTGGCGCTGGCGTTCGGGTCGGCCAGCGGCACCACGCCGCCCACGGCCACGCTGCCGGTGTAGCTGGCGGCGGTCGGGCGCACGATGGCCGCGTTCAGATCGGCGGTGATCAGGGTACGGGCCAGGTCCGCGCGCGGGCCGCTGACGCAGTTGCGCTGGTACAGGCCGGCGATGCGGGTGGTGGCGTTGATCAGCGTGCCGGCCGGAATCCAGCCATCGGCTTCATAGCGCGGGTTGAGGTTGCGCAGCGCGCGCATGTAGCCGTCACGCGTGCCGTGGCTGCCCAGGCAGATGGTCAGCTCGTAGATGGTGGTCGACTTGGCCAGGCGCAGGGTGGCCGGCTGCGCACTGATCTTCGGGAACTCCACGCCGTACTGCTGCGGGTGCAGGAAGATCCACGCCGCGGCGATCACCATCGGCACGTAGTCCTTGGTCTCGCCGGGGAACTGGTTGTAGACGCTGTCGGTCCAGAAGCTCTGCCCGCCGCTTTGCTTGAACACGCGCGCGGCGCGGCCTTCACCGCCGTTGTAGGCGGCCACCGACAGTTCCACGTTGTTGTTCAGTTCGCGCAGGCGCTCGTTGAGGTAGCTGGCGCTGGCTTCGGCGGCGCTGCGCGCGTCGAAGCGGGTATCGAAGCCGGTGCCGTCCGGGCCCAGGCCGAAACGGCGGCCGGTGGCCGGCATGAACTGCATCAAGCCAGCCGCACCGGCGCGCGAAGAGGCATGCACGCGGCCATTGGATTCCTTGGCCATGATGCCGAACAGCAGCGCCTCGGGCAGGCCGCGCTTTTCCCACTCGGGCCACATCACCGCGCGCAGGTTCTGGTAGTTCTCGTAGCTGGTCAACAGCGCCGGACGCATGTCAGTCAGCCAGCGGCGGATGCCCGCCTGCACGGCCGGGTTGTACTCGACCATGTTGTCAAAGGCATGGCGCTTGTCATTGAGCAGGGCCGCGGCGCGGGCGGCCTCGGGCACGTCGGCGGTCAGCGGGCCCACGTGGTCGGGGTCGGCCTCAAGGCGGTCACCGCCCTCTTCGGCCACGTCGTCGCTGGCGGCCGCGTCGGCATCACGCTTCAGCAGGCGCTTGTAGGTGACCAGCATGTTGCTCATCTGGCAGCCCTTCTGCTTCACGCATTCGCTGATGACATCTTCCATGTCCTCCAGCGCCGCGTCGGCTTCGTTGCTGCCCTTGGGGTCGGCATTGGCGACCAGAAGCAGGGCATCGCTGTAGCGTTTCTCGGCGGTGGCCATGCGCTGCTGCAGCGCATCGGCCTTGGCCTGGTCCCGTGCCGAAACACGCTGCGCATGGGCGTCGGGCGCCAGGGATACCAGGCCGGCAAGCGCCAGCAGCGGCCAACCACGGGAAATCAGGACAGGAACGGGCATTGGTGGCACTGTGTGCGAAACAGGCAGGCAGAGTAGCGGTGCCGCCGAGGTCGGGGCAACCCGGCCGTCGGCCCGCCACCGTCGGCGGTTAACATTGGGCGCATTCACCACAAGGGCTGGACCATGGATCCGATTCTGCTCGGCAAAGGCATCACCGACGATGTGGCTGTCACCCTGCTGCCGAAACTCGGCAACCGCCATGGCCTGGTGGCCGGGGCCACCGGCACCGGCAAGACCGTGACCCTGATGACCCTGGCCGAGGGCTTCTCGCGGCTGGGCGTGCCGGTGTTCCTGGCCGATGTGAAGGGCGATGTGTCCGGCCTGGCCGTACCCGGCACCGGTGCCGATGCCCTGCTGCAGCGCGCCGCCCAGATCGGCGTGGCCGACTACGCCCCGGCCGCCAGCCCCACCGTGTTCTGGGATCTGTACGGCAAGCTCGGCCACCCTGTGCGCACCACCATCAGCGAGATGGGCCCGACCCTGCTGGCGCGCATCCTGGAATTGAACGACACCCAGGCCGGCGTGCTCGACATCGTCTTCAAGCTGGCCGACGACCGCGGCCTGCTGCTGCTGGACATGGATGACCTGCGCGCCCTGCTCGGCCTGGTGGCCGAGGAGCGCAAGGACATCTCCACCGAGTACGGGCTGGTCAGCGCGCAGTCGATCGCCGCCATCCAGCGCGCGGTGCTGCGCCTGGCCCAGGACGGCGGCGAAGGCTTCTTCGGCGAACCGGCGGTGGAACTGGCCGACCTCATGCGGGTCAACCACGACGGCCGCGGCGTGGTCGGCATCCTCGCCGCCGACCAGCTGGTGCTCAAGCCCAGGCTCTACTCCACCTTCCTGCTGTGGCTGTTGTCGGAACTGTTCGAGCAGCTGCCTGAAGTGGGCGACCTGGAAAAACCCAAGCTGGTCTTCATCTTCGACGAGGCCCACCTGCTGTTCGACGACGCGCCGGCCTCGCTGGTGCAGCGCATCGAGCAGGTGGTGCGGCTGATCCGCTCCAAGGGCGTGGGCGTGTACTTCTGCTCGCAGTTCCCCGACGACGTGCCGGGCAACATCCTCGGCCAGCTCGGCAACCGCGTGCAGCACGCGCTGCGCGCCTTCACCCCGCGCGACCAGAAGGCGGTGAAGACCGCCGCCGAGACCTTCGTACCGAACCCGAAGCTGGACGTGGCCAAGGTGCTCAGCCAGCTCGGCACCGGCGAGGCACTGGTCTCCACGCTGCAGGACAAGGGCGTGCCGATGCCGGTGCAGCAGACGATGATCGCCCCGCCGCGCTGCCGGATGGGGCCGATCACCGAGGCCGAGCGCGCACAGGTACGTGCGGGCAGCCCGGTCGGCACCCGTTACGACACCGCGGTGAACCGCGAATCGGCAGCCGAACTACTGGCCCAGCGCGCGCAGAAGGCCACCGAGAAGGCCGCAGCCCCGGCCGCCCGCAGCCGCGAACAGGATGATGCACAGGAAGGCGGCTTCGGCCAGTCGATCAAGGATGCGATTTTCGGCACCAAGCGCCGCCAGGGCATGATCGAAACCATGGCCAAGCAGACCACACGCACCGTCGGCACCAAGCTGGGCAACCAGATCGTGCGTGGCATCCTCGGCAGCATCTTCGGCGGCAAGCGCTGATCTGCTACTGCCCCGCTCCCCATTTGTCATCCAGAAAAGAAGTCGTACCGCATGTCCCGCTGGCGTCCCCCCGCAGAAAAAAGTACTGCCCTGATCACTGCCGCCGGCCACGCCCGGCTGAAAGCCGAACTGGATGACCTGTGGCGCGTGCGCCGCCCGGAGGTGGTGAAGGCGCTGGCTGCCGCCGCCGCCGAGGGCGACCGCTCGGAGAATGCCGAGTACACCTACCGCAAGAAGCAGCTGGGCGAAATCGACCGCCGCGTGCGCTACCTGACCAAGCGCCTGGAATCGCTGCGCGTGGTCGACACCACGCCGACCGACCCGCAGGCAGTGTTCTTCGGGGCGTGGGTGGAGCTGGAGAACGTGGACAGTGGCGAAACCAGCCGCTACCGCATCGTCGGCCCGGACGAGACCGATGCAGGACTGGGCTGGATCAGCATCGACTCGCCGCTGGCGCGGGCGCTGCTGAAGAAGCGCATCGATGACGAGTTCGCGGTCGAGCTGCCCGGCGGGCAGTTCACGTTCGCGGTGATCGGGGTGGAATACGCGGCCCCGTAACGTCGACGGTCGGTCGACTGCGCCGCACTTGTAGAGCCGAGCCCATGCTCGGCTGCGGTACGGCCAGCCGAGCATGGGCTCGGCTCTACAAGAGCGGTAGGGGCGCGGGGTACTGGCGGCCGGCGCGCAGCGGGCGGAAGTACTCCGCGTTGCCGTAGAAGACGGCATCCTGCGCCTCATGCCAATCGGGGATACCGGCCAACGGCAGCGGCCGCAGCTGCAGCGGATCGCGCAGCACCCTGCCCTCGTCGATGGCTCGGCTGACCGTCTCGATGCAGCCCGCTTCACCATCGCCCTGCACCACCACGCATTTGCCGACCAGCAGCCGGCCCGGCAGCAGCGCCTGCTCCATCAGCGCATGGCCGAACACCGCCACCACAGCGATGCCACCGCCCTGCCAGTGCGAAGGAGCGAACAGCGCGCACCAGTCATGCGCATCCCAGGCGGCCAGCACGGCCGCATCGCGCACCTGCACGACCACGCCGGTCTCATCGAACTGGGTCAACGCGGCCTGTGCGCGGTTGCGCTGGCCGGGCGCCATCGCGGCAATGTGCCGACACTGCTGCAGATTGAGCGCACGCTTCAGCGGCAGCAGTGTGGCCCAGACCAACGCGTTGAACAGGTCGTGCCAGTTGTCCGCGCGGGTCGCGAGGCGGCCGCGGGCGATGCGGGTTTCATAGTGCAGGCCATCGGCCAGCAGCGCCGGATCCTGCTCGACCAGCTGCAGCCCAGGCAGGGCCAGCCGGGCATCGAGCGCGGCGATGGTCGGCCAACCCGGTCCCGCCAGCAGATCGGCAAAGCCGCGCACGCCATCGAACAGCGGATGCTCGAACACCCGCGCATCGACCGCCGCACGCAGCGGCGGGATGAAACGACGAGGGCCGCCGGCGGCCGTCGCTGCGGTCACAGCACCTTGAGGTCGAACGCCGGACGCGTGGCACTGGCCAGTGCGTCGCCGTACAGGTCGTGCTCGTCGCTCTCGGTGATCTCCACGTCGACGAACTCGCCCACGCGCAGGGGCACCTGGTCGGCGTTCTGGATGTGCACCAGGCCGTCGATCTCCGGCGCATCGGCCTTGGAACGGGCCACCGCGATATCGCCTTCGATGGCATCGACCAGGCACTGCTGCACGGTGCCGATCTTGGCTTCCAGGCGCGCGGCGGAAATCTGCGCCTGCTTCTCCATGAAGCGGGCCAGGCGTTCCTGCTTCACTTCTTCCGGCACGGCGTCGGGCAGGTCGTTGGCGGTGGCACCCTCGACCGGCGAATAGGCGAACGCGCCCACGCGGTCCAGCTGTGCCTCGTCCAGGAACGACAACAGTTCTTCGAACTCGGCCTCGGTCTCGCCCGGGAAGCCGACGATGAAGGTCGAACGCACGGTGATGTCCGGGGCGATGCGGCGCCAGTTCTGCACGCGCTCGAGGGTCTTCTCGACCGCGCCGGGGCGCTTCATCAAGCGCAGGATGCGCGGGCTGGCGTGCTGGAACGGGATGTCCAGGTACGGCAGGATGCGGTTCTCCGCCATCAGCGGCACCACTTCGTCCACGTGCGGGTACGGGTAGACGTAGTGCATGCGCACCCAGGCATCGAGCTCGGACAGGCCTTCGCACAGCGCCTTCAGGCGGGTCTGGTAGGCCTTGTCGCGCCACATCTTCTCGGCGTACTTCACGTCCACGCCGTAGGCCGAGGTGTCCTGCGACACCACCAGCAGTTCACGCACGCCGCCGCGCACCAGGCGCTCGGCTTCGCGCAGCACCTCATCCACCGGGCGCGAAACCAGCTTGCCGCGCATCGACGGAATGATGCAGAAGCTGCACTTGTGGTTGCAGCCCTCGGAAATCTTCAGGTAGGCATAGTGGCGCGGGGTCAGCTTGATACCGTAGTCCGGCACCAGGTCCACGAACGGGTCGTGCTTGGGCGGCAGCGCTTCGTGCACCGCCTCCATCACGCTCTGGTAGTCCTGCGGGCCGGACACCGCCAGCACGTTCGGGTACGCCTCGCGGATCTGTTCCGGGCGCTTGCCCAGGCAGCCGGTGACGATGACCTTGCCGTTCTGGTTCATCGCCTCGCCGATGGCGTCCAGCGATTCGGTCACCGCCGAATCGATGAAGCCGCAGGTGTTGACCACCACCACGTCGGCCGAATCGTAGGACGGGACGATGTCATAACCTTCCGAGCGGAGCTGGGTCAGGATGCGCTCGGAATCGACAAGGGCCTTCGGGCAGCCAAGGCTGACGAAGCCGACTTTAGGGTTCAGCTGGGACATGGAAATCGCGGGACTCTGGGGGCCTGGGCCCCTGCCGGCATGGCAGGGGGTCCTGGGGGCCGGGGCCTGAAAGGGCGCCAGTATAACGGGGTTGGTGGCCGGGCTCTGAACGGCCAGCCGCCTGATCGGGCACAGCCGCTGACACGCCGCTAACCCGGCCAGCATCGACAATGCAGGCCTGTCCCCTGCAACGAGGTACCCGACGATGTCCGAATGGATCACCCTGGATACGCATCATGGCCCGGTCCGCGCCTGGCAGGTCCTGCCCGAGGGCAAGCCGCGCGCGGCGCTGGTGGTCATACAGGAAATCTTCGGGGTCAACGCGCACATGCGCGGGGTGGCCGAGCGCTTCGCCGCCGAAGGCTATGCCGTACTGGCACCATCGTTCTTCGACCTGGTCGATGGCCCGGAATCCGACCCTGATGCCCTGCCCTACAGCCCCGAGGGCGTTAAGGACGGCCTGGAACGGGTCGACACCCTGGGCATGGAGAAAGCGCTGGAAGTGGTCCGCGCCGCGGCGACGCGCTTGACCCACTACGGCAAGGTCGGCACCGTCGGCTACTGCTGGGGCGGCAGCGTGGCCCTGCTGGCGGCGATGCGCCTGGGCCTGCCCTCGGCCAGCTACTACGGCGGCCGCAACGTCAATTTCCTCGACGAAACGCCCAAGGCACCGGTGATCTTCCACTTCGGCGCCCAGGACAAGAGCATCCCGCCGGAAGCCGTGCAGGCCCACCGCGAAAAGCTGCCGCAGATGGCCACCTACGTCTATCCGGCCGACCACGCCTTCAACCGGGAGGTCGGACATGCGTATGATCCAGACAGCGCCGCCCTGGCGCTGCAACGCACCCTGGACTTCTTCACGGAGCATCTTGGATGAGCGATTTCGAACTGGATTCACGCTTGGCCACCGACAGCGTCCTGGTAGCAGAAGGCCCGTTGTCGCAAGTGCGGTTGATGAACGACGAACGATTCCCCTGGCTGGTGCTGGTGCCGCGCCTGGCCGGGATCACCGAATGGATCGAGCTGGACGGCGAGCAGCAGGACAAGCTGCGCACCGAACTCAACCGCGCCTGCAAGGCCCTGCACGGCACGGACGGGGTGGAAAAGATCAATATCGGCGCGCTGGGCAACATCGTGCGCCAGCTGCATTTCCACGTGATCGGCCGCCATGACGGCGATCCTGCCTGGCCGGGCCCGGTCTGGGGCAGTGGGCCGGCGCACCGCTACGAGCCGGCCGCACTGGACCAGCATGTCGCCTACTGGAAGGAACGGCTAGGATATCCGGCCCACCCCTGAGCCTTTGACGACCCGATGCGCTTCAATCTCGTCGCCGCCATCCTGCTGATCCTGATCGGCTTGTTCATGCTCGCCAGCAACCTGGGCTGGACGCACCTGAACCTGTCCAAGCTGTTCCTGACCTGGTGGCCGGTCGGCCTGGTCGGCGTCGGCATCGCGATGCTGTTCGGACGCGGCAAATAAGGGAGCGCCGGGCCATGCCCGGCGGATGCACCACGCGGCCCATACGAAAACGCCGGGCATGGCCCGGCGCTACCGATATGTTGATCAGGTGCGCGGCAGGGTTACGCCGGTCTGGCCCTGGTACTTGCCACCGCGGTCCTTGTACGAGGTCTCGCAGACGTCGTCGGCCGCCGCCTGGAAGAACAGCATCTGGGCCACGCCTTCGTTGGCGTAGATGCGCGCCGGCAGCGGCGTGGTGTTGCTGAATTCCAGGGTCACGTGGCCTTCCCACTCCGGTTCCAGCGGGGTCACGTTGACGATGATGCCGCAGCGGGCATAGGTACTCTTGCCCAGGCACACCACCAGGGTGTCGCGCGGGATGCGGAAGTACTCCACCGTGCGCGCCAGCGCGAAGCTGTTGGGCGGGATGATGCACTCATCGCCGACGATGTCCACGAAGCTGCCCGGATCGAAGTGCTTGGGGTCGACGATCGTGGAGTTGATGTTGGTGAACACCTTGAACTCGCGCGAGCAGCGCACGTCGTAACCATAGCTGGAGGTGCCGTAGCTGACGATGCGCTCGCCGTTGGCGTGCTTCACCTGCCCGGCCTCGAACGGCTCGATCATGCCGTGCTGCTCGGACATACGGCGGATCCAACGGTCACTCTTGATGCTCATGCTTTGTCCTGGGTGCGAGGGGGCGCGTGGATTCTAGCAGGGGGCCGGGCACGCACGCCGCAGCCCCGCGGGCCTGGCCTTACAACAGCGAGGACAGGATCTGGATCGAGGCACGCGGGCGCTTGCCCACCTCTTCCACCAGGCGCTCGGCGGCGCGGCGGTAGGCCAGGGCCGCGGTCGACTCGGGCTGGGCGACGGTGATCGGGCTGCCGGCGTCGCCCTGTTCGCGGATATCGATCTGCAGCGGCAGCGACCCCAGCAGCGGTACGCCGTACTGCGCGGCCATGCGCTCGCCACCGCCCTCGCCGAACAGGTGCTCGACATGGCCACAGTTGCAGCAGGTGTGCACGGCCATGTTCTCGACGATGCCCAGCACCGGCACCTCCACCTTCTCGAACATCCTCAGCGCCTTCTTCGCATCCAGCGTGGCGATGTCCTGCGGCGTGGTGACGATGACCGCCCCGGCAAGCGGAATCTTCTGCACCAGGGTCAGCTGGATGTCACCGGTACCCGGCGGCAGATCGATCAGCAGGTAGTCCAGGTCGTCCCACAGCGTGTCTTCGAACAGCTGGGTCAGGGCGGCGGTCGCCCGCGGCGCGCGCATGATCAGCGGGGTCTCGTCCTCCACCAGGTAGCCGATGGACATGGTGTCCACGCCGAATGCGCGCATCGGCTCGATGCTCTTGTTGTCCGGGCTTTCCGGGCGGCCGGAGAGGCCGAGCATGGCCGGCACGCTGGGACCGTAGATATCGGCGTCGAGCACGCCCACGCGCGCACCGAGCTGCTGCAGCGCCACGGCCAGGTTCACCGAGGTGGTGGACTTGCCCACGCCTCCCTTGCCCGATCCCACCGCGATCACGTTGCGGATGCGCGCATGCGGAGTCAGGCCCTTTTGGACCTGGCTGGCATGGGGACGGCGGGTCTGACTGTTCACTGCGGACTCCGAAGAGATCTGAATTGAGAGCCAGCCATCATACAAGCTGGGCCGGACCCGGCTTCCCGGCGGCGGCGGCCGCACGCTTGGCGCCATATACAAGCGATTGATATATATGCCTTTTATCGATGCAACAACAAAGTATTGCGCACCGCAACAAACTGACACACTTCCAAATAATCCGCTTAGTCATTGATTGATAAAACGTTTTCAAGATCTCCCTGCGGAACGGCTGTTACAGGACGTGTGGAGCTTGTTAAAGCCGTGTTACGTTCGAAATGAATGGAATGAAACTGAACCCGGCTTAAAAGCCACCATGGATGACACCGCCTTGATCTGTTTCGATGGGAATCCTTCATGCACAGCCCCCGCACTGCGTTTTCGCGTCACCCACTGACTCTTGCCCTGATCGGCACCCTGCTGGCCAGCGGCGCCGCCGCGGCACAGGACGGTGCCACCACCCAGCTGGACCGCGTGACGGTTACCGGCTCGCTGATCCCGCAGACCGAAATCGAGAACCACACGCCGGTCCTCACCGTCACTGCCGAAGACATTCAGACCCGCAGTTTCACCAGCGTGGCCGATGTTCTGCAGCAGTCCTCGCTGTCCACCGGCGGCCTGCAGGGCGGCCAGACCTCGGCCTCGTTCACCCAGGGCGCTGAAGCGGCTGGCATGTTCGGCCTCAGCCCGGGGTACACCAAGTACCTGATCAACGGCCGCCCGATGCTTTCGTATCCAGCGCTGTACAACGGCAGCGATACGTTCAACAACATCAGCGGCATTCCGATCGATATCGTCGAGCGCATCGAGATCCTGCCGGGCGGCCAGTCCTCGCTGTACGGTTCGGACGCCATTGCAGGCGTGGTCAACATCATCCTGAAAGAGCGCATTGACGGCGGCACGGTGAGCGTACGCGGCGGTGCTTACAGCGAAGGCGGTGGCAACAGCTTCCGCTTCAGCGCGGCGCGCGGCTTCAACTCCAAGGATGACCGCTTCAACGCGCTGGTGAATGTGCAGTACGAAAAGACCAGCCCGATCTGGGGTTATCAGCGTGACCCGACCAAGGTCAACAACCCCGATGGTTACAGCCCGCAGTACGTGTCCAACGATTTCCTGGTGCTGCTGCCGGCCAACGGTAATCGCTACGCAATGATGGATCCGGACCTATGCGCCGACGTGGCCGGCCAGTTCGGTGGCACCACCGTGCTGGGCACCCGCCCCACCGGCCAGGCCTGCGGCTCGGTCTACGGCACCGGCTACAAGACCATCAAGAACGGCAAGGAAAGCGGGCAGATCTACAGCTCGGCCACCTTCGATGTGACTGACAACTTCCAGCTGTTCGGCGACGCGCTGTACAGCCTGGAAGAAGTAAAGTACGCTACCGGTTCGAGCTACACCTGGTGGGGCACGTCCTCCGGCTGGGGCCGCTTCTACGACCAGGGCAGCGGCCAGTACATGAACCTGCAGCGCGTGTTCGCGCCGGAGGACATCGGCGGCGCAGGCTACCGCGACATCATGAACACCGACCGCAACAAGGCCTACCAGGTCACCCTGGGCGGCCGTGGCACGGCGGGCAACTGGGATTACAGCGCCAGCTTCACCCGTGGCGAGTACAAGCTCACCGAGCGCAACTTCGTGCGCTGGGCTGACCCGATCAACGACTACTTCGAAAACCGCGTGCTGGGCCCGGTGCTGGGCACTACCAGCACTGGCTACAACATCTACAGCCCGGAGTGGGATGCGTTCTACTCGCCGCTGCCGTCGGGCGATTTCCAGAGCTTCACCGGCTACACCTACAGCCAGAGCCGCACCTGGCAGAACCTGCTGCGCGCACAGGTCACCAACGGCTCGCTGTTCAGCCTGCCCGGCGGTGATGCCGGCTTTGCGGTGGTAATGGAAGGCGGCAGCGAAGGTTGGGATTACACCCCTGATGCCCGCTTGGTCGATGGCAGCGTGTGGGGCACCACGGCGGTGTCCGGCGCCGGCCATCGCAGCAATTACGCGGTGACCAGCGAACTGCGCATGCCGCTGCTCGACTCGCTGACCGTGACCGGCTCGGGTCGCTATGACGCCTTCAAGATCGGTGGCAACACCATCGATAAGGCCACCTACAGCGTGGGCCTGGAGTTCCGCCCGATCGAGAGCCTGCTGTTCCGCGGCAAGTACGGCACCGCCTTCCGCGCGCCGACCCTGTCCGACGCCTTCCAGGGCGAGAGCGGCTATTACGCCAACGGTTCGACCGACTACTACCGCTGCGGCCAGCTGGGCTTCAACCCGGCCGACACCACCGGCTGCCCGTACGACAGCGTGTCGGTGTTCGGCACCCAGTCCGGCAACCCGGACTTGGAACCGATCACCGCTGACGTCTGGAACGCGGGCGTGGTCTGGGCACCGATCAACAACCTGTCGGTTTCGCTGGACTACTACAACTGGAAGATCGAGAACGAGGTCAACACCCTCAGCTCCGACCAGCTGCTGCTGGCTGAGTACTACTGCCGCAACGGCCAGACCAACAACACCTCGGCCAGCTGCCAGAACGTGAGCGACTGGATCACCCGCGATGCATCGGGCGTGCTGGATGAGATCTACACGCCGAAGATGAACGTCGCCCGGCAGGACCTGCAGGCATTGACGGCCAGCTTCAAGTACGTGCAGGACGTCGGTCGCTTCGGCTCGCTACAGTTCTCGGGCAACTACACCAACATGCTCAAGCGCGAACTGCAGCCGCAGCCGGGCGACGAGTATCTGGACCTGCTGCGTGACCCGTACGCGATGTGGGTCTACGATTCCTACGCCAAAGTGCGCGCCGATGGCTCGATCGCCTGGGCCAAGGACAAGTGGACCACAACCCTGTATGCCAACTACATCGGCAAGACGCCTAACTACATGGCCTACGCGGGCAACGGCTACGACTACGTGCACAGCTCGGGCTACAAGGCCGGCAAGTGGGGCTCCTACACCACCTACAACCTGAGTGTGAACTACCGCGCGATGGACAACCTGACCCTGTCGCTGATGGTCAACAACGTGTTCAACAAACTGCCTGACAACCAGCGCTTCAGTTACGCCGGCACCAGTGGCCAGCCGTACAACAACTACCTGTACAGCGCCTACGGGCGTGCGATCTACGTGCAGGCCAAGTACGACTTCGGCGCGAAGTAAGCCACACCCACAACGCATTGACTGGAGACCCCGCTTCGGCGGGGTCTTTTTTTTCCTGACCGCAGATCCATCGGAGCGCAGGGCCCGTGATCCTGCGCATTGTTAAGCCAAAAACCCCATTCATCATCCACTCAGGCCGCCAGAAGTTGCAAAGGAAACTGAGACTAAAGCGCTGTATTTGTTGCAGTTTTTCTGTCGAAATGACTGATTTAGCAAACTCCCCTGACACAACCGTACATTTATCGTTAAGAGCGTGTTAGGTTCAAGTGACGTCAGGATGACGCATGAACATTTACAGAACGTCGGCAGGGAAGTCCGGCGTTTCACACTTCTTAGGGGGATTCACTTGATGACGCACCATCGCTTGCCCGGTCGCCACCCGCTGACCAATGCACTGCTGGCCGGCCTGATGTTCGCCGCTGCCGCACCCGTCCTGGCACAGGAAGCCAACTCGGGTTCCAACCCGGTCGATCTGGATCGCGTCAGCGTGACCGGCTCGCGTATTGCGCGCACCGGCTTCGTCACCCCGTCACCGGTAACGGCCATCACCGCCGAAGAAATCCGCGCCACCGGCGCGAACAACATCGGCGACCTGATGACCCGCATGCCGGCGCTGACCCCGAGCTACACGCTCGGCAACTCCACCCGCTTCATCGGTACCGCTGGCGTGGGCCTGCTGGACCTGCGCGGCATGGGCACCTCGCGGACACTGGTGCTGGTCAACGGCCGCCGCCACGTGGGTGCGACCTCCGGTTCGACCTCGGTGGACGTGAACACCATTCCGGTGGAATGGATCGAGCGCGTGGAAGTCATCACCGGTGGCGCCTCGGCCGTGTACGGCGCCGACGCCGTGGCCGGCGTGGTCAACTTCATCATGAAGAAGTCCTTCGACGGCGCGGAAATCCGTGGCCAGACCGGCATGGCCGATGAAGGCGGCTTCAACCGCTCGTTCGTCAGCGTGTCGGCCGGTACCGACTTCGCCGGTGGCCGCGGCAACGCTGCCATCGCACTGGAATACAGCAAGCAGGACCGCTTCGTGCGCACCGACCGTGCCATCGGCCGCGAGTACCTGGTCTCGGTTCCGAACCCGAACTACGACTCGTCCAAGCCGCCGAGCGAAAGCAACCCGCAGACCGTGCTGAGCGGCCCTGGCGGCAACCACTCGATCTCCTACGGCGGTACGTTCACCCTGGGTACCTTCAGTGCCACCAATCCGGCGACCTGGGGCAACCGCTACCAGTTCAATCCGGATGGCACGTTCCGCAAGCAGCGCTACGACGGCATCGTGGTCAGCAACAGCAGCTGCACCAACTGCGACTTCGCCGACCTGAACGCGGTGGCTGACCTGCAGCCGGAGTTCGATCGCAAGAGCGTGAACACGATCGTCAACTTCGATCTGACCGACAACCACCGCCTCTACTTCGAAGGCAAGTACACCGAGACGGAGTCCGACTTCCTGTCGCAGCCGTCGTTCGACACCAACATCCGCATCCAGCGCGACAACGCCTATGTGTCGCCGGAACTGCGTGCGCTGATGCTGGCCAACGGTGCCTCCTCGATCGTGCTGAACCGCTTCAACGTCGACGCCGGCCAGCGCGGCGAGCACGTGGAGCGCAACACCCAGCGCTTCGTGTTCGGCATGGAAGGCAACCTGAGCGAAAACTGGACCTACGACGTATACGGCAACTGGGGCCAGAGCGAGGTTAAGCGCTGGAACCTGAACAACCGTATCAACGAGCGCTGGCAGGCTGGCCTGGACGCCGTGATCGACCCGGCCACCGGCCAGGTTACCTGCCGCACCACCCTGAACCCGAACGCCATCAATCCGCACACCGGCCGCGTCTATTCCGCGTTCGGCCGTGACGGATGCGTTCCGTTCAGCGTGCTGGGCAATGGCCAAGTCACCCAGGCCGCACGCGACTGGATGAACGTCAATTCGTACAACTTCTCGCGCATCCAGCAGAGCGTGTTCAGCGCATCGGTTGCCAATGGCTCGCTGTTCAGCCTGCCGGCCGGTGACGTGGGCGTGGCCGGTGGCGTGGAATACCGCCGCGAGAAGAGCCGCGAAATCACCGATCCGCTGGCCGCACAGGGCCTGACCTTCCTCAACGCCATTCCCAACCGCGCCGGCAAGTACGACGTGCGCGAAGCGTTCGTGGAAACCACCGTGCCGCTGCTGGCCGACATCCCGGGTATCTACAACCTGACCATGGATGCCGCCGGTCGCTGGTCCGACTACAGCAGCATCGGCAAGACCACCACCTGGAAGGTCGGCCTGGACTGGACCATCATCCCGTCCCTGCGTGCCCGCGGCACCCTGTCGCAGGCCGTGCGTGCACCGAGCATCGGTGAACTGTACAACCCGCAGAGCGAGAACTTCGCCAGCGTCGCCGACCCCTGCAACTATCTGGTGACCAACAGCAATCGTCCGTCCACCGCCAAGGACCCGGCGCTGCGCCAGGCCAACTGCTCGGCGCTGGGCATTCCGGTGGGTTGGGTCGACACCTACACCGCCACCCGCCCCGGCGTGAGCGGCGGCAACCCGAACCTGAAACCCGAGCGCGCTCGCAGCTTCACCTACGGCCTGGTGTGGCAGCCGGAGTTCCTGGAAGGGTTCGGCATGTCGATCGACTACTGGAACATCAACCTGAAGGACGCCATCGGTGCGGTCACCGCGCAGACCAACGCGACCCGCTGCGTCGATTCGCCGGGGGGCGTGGGCAACGCCTTCTGTGACCAGATCGTGCGTGCGCCGGCCGGTGGCTTCACCGACGCGCAGGGCCGTGTGTTCCCGGAATACTCGATCACCCGCTGGACCGCGCTGAACGAGAACCTGGCCCGCTCGCGCCGCATCGGTGTCGACCTGGAAATGGACTACCGCTTCAAGCTGGCCGGTGGCGATACCGTGGTGCGCTTCGTCGGCACCCGTCTGCTGCAGTCCCGCGAATGGGCCTTCCAGGACTTCCCGGATGAATACACCGAGTACGTCACCTACGTGACCGATCCGCGTTGGCGCGCCCAGTTGCAGACCAAATACTCGCTGGGCCAGTGGCGTGCGTCGTGGGACATGACCTACGTGGACGGCAACCTGCGCGTGACCCCGGACAGCTACAACAGCAACCCGGGTTCGCAGAGCCCGATCCGCAACGGTTCCTACGTGTACAACAACTTCCAGTTCGGCTATCGCTTCCCGGGCGACAAGATCGACGTGTACCTGGGCATCGACAACGCCTTCGACAAGGATCCGCCGGTGAACTATTTCGGTTCGGACGTGGGTTCGGCGCTGTACGACAACGTGGGCCGCTACTTCTACATGGGCGCCTCGTACAAGTTCTGATAGCGCTTCAAGGCAGTACCCGGGAAGGGCGGCGTAAGCCGCCCTTTCCTTTTCCGTATCTGGCGGTCCGGCCAACGGCTGGAGGGTTTGCAATCGGCCATGACCTTCGACACCCTTGCATGACGGGCCGGCGGCGTATCGTTCGGCCCACGGCCGTCCTGCGGCCCTTCCCTGACTCACTCGGCCTGGAGGCCATACAAGTGACCCGTACTCCCAAGATCGTGCTGCTGACCCTGGCCGTTTCGGCCGTGCTGGTCGGCTGCGGCAAGACCGATACCCCGGCAAAGGATGCCGCCGCCTCCACGCCGGCCGCCACTGACCAGGCCACCACCTACAAGCTGGACGAAGCCAAGCTGCCGGCCTACAACGCCTTCCAGGCCAGCGACCTGGACAGCAATCTGGACGCCTGCGGCGCCTTCGGCGACTACGTCAACGGCAAGTGGCTGGCCGCCAATGAGATTCCGGGCGACCGCACCAGCTGGGGCGCCTTCACCATCCTCGACGAGCGTTCGGTAGCGGCGCAGCACCAGCTGGCCGAGCAGGTTGCCCAGGTCAAGAACCCGAACCACATCGAGAAGATCGTCGGCGACCTGTGGGCCACTGGCATGGACGAGGCCAAGATCAACGCCCAGGGCATCGAGCCGCTGAAGGCCGACCTGGCCGCCATCGACGGCCTGCAGGACAAGGCCGCCATCGCCGATTACCTGCGCACCAGCGCCGCCAAGGGTGAAAACATCCTGTTCGGCTTCGGCGCCGAAGCGGACTTCAAGAACTCGGCCATGAACATGGCCTACGCCAGCCAGGGCGGCCTGGGCCTGCCGGACACCACTTACTACACCGACGCCAAGAATGCCGACAAGCTGAAGGCCTACCAGGCGCACGTCGCCAAGGTGCTGGAACTGTCGGGCGTGGCCGCTGCCGACGCCGCCAAGCAGGCCGAGGACGTGGTCAAGTTCGAGACCCGCCTCGCCAAGGCCTCCAAGTCGCGCGTGGAACTGTCGCGCAACGTCGAGCTGTTCTACAACCCGCTCACCCTGGCTGACGCCGACAAGCTGACCCCGAACTTCAGCTGGACCGAGTTCTTCAAGTCGCAGGGCGTTGCCGCACCGGAGAAGTTCTCGCTGGCCATGCCGGCCTTCCACGAGGAAGTGAGCAAGGCCCTGGGTGACACCGATCCGTCGGTCTGGCGCGCCTACCTGCGCTTCCACACCGTTGATGGCGCCTCGCCGTACCTGGACGACGCCTTCGTGCAGGAGAACTACGAGTTCTACGGCAAGACCCTCAATGGCCAGAAGGAACAGAAGCCGCGCTGGAAGCGCGTGCTGGGCACCATCGAGAATGATGCCGGCGAAGCCTTCGGCCAGCTGTACGTGAAGGTCGCCTTCTCGCCGGAAGCCAAGGCGAAGATGGAAGAACTGGTGAAGAACCTGGCCGCGTCGCTGAAGGAACGCATCCAGGGTCTGAGCTGGATGAGCGACGAGACCAAGGCCAAGGCCATCGCCAAGTGGGAGACCTTCACCCCGAAGATCGGTTACCCGGACAAGTGGCGTGACTGGGCCGGCCTGCAGACCCAGCGCGACAGCTACCTGGGCAACGTGCGCGCGGCCAACGAGTTCAACTACAAGTTCAACCTGTCCAAGGTCGGCAAGCCGGTGGACAAGACCGAGTGGGGCATGACCCCGCAGACGGTCAATGCCTACTACAACCCGCTGCAGAACGAGATCGTGTTCCCGGCCGCCATCCTGCAGCCGCCGTTCTTCGACCCGAAGGCCGACGACGCCCTGAACTACGGCGGCATCGGCGCAGTGATCGGCCACGAAATGACCCACGGTTACGACGACCAGGGCGCACGCTTCGGGCCGACCGGCAACCTGGAAGACTGGTGGACCCCGGCTGACAAGAAGAATTTCGAAGGCCTGACCGGCAAGCTGGTCAGGCAGTTCGACCAGTACAAGGTCGACGGCCAGGCAGTGAATGGCCACCTGACCCTGGGCGAGAACATCGCCGACCTGGGTGGCCTGGCCACCGCCTACGACGCCCTGCAGAAGGCCACCGCCGGCAAGGAAGATCCGAAGGTCGACGGCTTCACCCGCGACCAGCGCTTCTTCTTCAACTGGGCCACCGTGTGGCGCACCAAGTACACCGCGGAAAACGCCAAGGTCCGCCTGGCCACCGACCCGCACGCCCCGGCGCAGTTCCGCGCCATGGGTGCGCCGTCGAACCTGCCGACCTTCGCCGCTGCGTTCCAGTGCAAGGCCGGCTCGCCGATGGCCCGCACCGGCGACCAGCAGGTGGTGATCTGGTAAGCCGGGGCTGACGCCAAGGTAGACCTGCAAAGGCCCGGGATTTCCCGGGCCTTTGTGTTTGCATTGACCCGTCCTGAATTGGGTTGACACCTTTTCCCTCTGGAAAAGGAATGTTCAATGAAATCAACAATCAGGCGCAGCCAACGCGATTACTCGCTGGCCTTCAAATTGTCGGTGGTCGACCAGGTCGA
>NZ_VYKI01000002.1:0-74165 GCF_008710035.1 Stenotrophomonas cyclobalanopsidis
GGTCGGAGAAGTTGAACAGGTCACCAAGGTCGAGCAATTGCTGTTGGATGGGCACAAAAAATCCGATGCCAGAAGACTGGCATCGGATTCTGATTGGCCCGGCTGCTTAAGTGAACAGCATTACGGCATCGCCGGGCCTTCTGCGTCCTGCTCGCCTTCCAGCTTACAGATTGGCTTCGGTGGTCTGCACCACGAACTTCTTGCGCATCGCGTCGATGTAGGCCTTGGCTGCTGCCATGCCGTCGATCTGGCTCAACTGGTCCTTCAGCTGCTTCTGCTGTTCCGGCGTCACTTCCTTGATGTTGCCCGGGGTGACCTTGTTCACCACGAACACCAGTGCGTGGCCGTTGACGTCGACCTTGCCGTAGCTCGGCTTGCCTTCGGCCGGCACCGGGGCACTGAAGATGGCGCGGTTGATTTCCGGGGTCGGCACCGGCTGGCTGCGCGGCAGGCCCGGCATCGGGCTGACCTGCAGCTTGTCGCTGGCCACCAGCGACTGCAGGCTGGCACCGCCCTTCAGCTTGGCCAGCACGGCGTCAGCTGCCTTGTCGCTGGCCTGGCGCTGGCGGTCGGCACGGATCGCGGCGATGACCTGCTCACGGGCCTTGTCCAGCGGCAGCGCCTGTTCCGGGGTGTGCGCGGCCACACGGATCACGACACTGTGGTTGGTGCTGCCGCCCAGGGCGATTGGATCGCTGGCGGTACCGTCCTGCACCATCACGTCGGAGAACGCCGAGCGCAGCACGGCCGGATCAGCGGCGATACCGCTGGCGGTGGCGCGGGTGATCGGGCCCAGGGTCTGCACCGGCAGGTCGACCGACTTGGCTGCAGCAACGAGGTCGCTCGGGCTCTTGTTGATGGCATCGACCAGACGGCCGGCCAGATCGTTGAAGCCACGCTCGCCGTCGGCCTTCAGCTGTTCGGCGGCCAGCACGTCACGCACTTCCTCGAACGACTTGCCTTCGCCACCGCGCACGGCCGCGACCTTGATGATGTGGTAACCGAAGTCGGTCTTGACCGGACCGATCACGTCACCAGCCTTGGCAGCAAACAGTGCGTCCTCGAACGGCTTCACCATCGCGCCACGCTCGACCCAGCCCAGGTCACCGCCCTGGTCCTTGGAACCCGGGTCTTCCGAGTTGGCCTTGGCCAGCGCGGCGAAGTCGGCACCGGCGGCCTTGGCTTCGGTCGCCAGCTTGGCGGCCTTGGCTTCGGCACCGTCGCCGGTGATCAGGATGTGCGAGGCCTGGCGCTGTTCCGGTGTCGCGAACTTGGCCTTCTCTTCTTCATAGCGCTTGCGCAGGGTGGCCTCGTCGGCCGGCACTGGCGCCGGCAGGTTGGCACCGTTGAGTTCGACGTATTCCAGCGAGACCGATTCGGCCTGGCGGAAGTCCTTGCCGTGGCTGTCGTACCACTGCTTGATCTGCGCGTCGGTGACCGGCGCGGTATCGGCCGGCACTTCCGGCAGCGCGACCAGCTCTACGTCACGGGTCTCGCCCAGCAGCTTCAGCAGGCGCTCGGTCTCGGCCTGGGTGACGAAGCCCGAGTTCTGCAGGCCGGCCGGGATCACCGACTGCTGCAGGCTGGCACGCACTTCTTCCTGGAACTGCGACGGGGTACGCGGCGGATTGCCACCGCCCAGCGCCAACCGGTAGTTGTTCTCGTTGAATTTGCCATCGCTGCCGAGGAAGGCCGGGATGGTCATGATGTAGTCGCGCACGGCGCCGTCACCGACGACCACGCCGGCCTGTTCGCCCACCAGGCGCACGACCTGCTCGTCGATCAGCTGGTCAAGCACGGCCAGCTTGTTCTCCGTGCTCTCGAACGCGCGCGGGTCGAAGTTCTCGCCCTGCTGCTGGCGCTCACGCATGCGCTCCTGCTCGAAGCGGGTGCGGAAATCCTGCGCGCTGATCTCATGGTGCTGCCACAGCATGCGCACCGGCCACCACGACGGCGCCGAGCGCCACCAGGTCGGCGGTGCCGAAACCTTGGCCACGTTCTGTGCGCCGACACCACCGAGGTAGCTGTTGTCGATCACGAACAGGAACGGAATCATCAGCAGCCCCAGGATCACGGTGACGATCCAGCCTGAGGTCTTGTCGCGGAGTTTCTGCAGCATGGTGAGGAATCACATGGCCTGATTGGCGAGCCCGGCAGTGTAACCCGCTTCGCGGCCCGCACCAAAAACGGCCCGGAGGCAGGCGGGACAAGGATCTGCGCCGCATGCGCGGCATCCACGCCATGCCTGCGCTGGGCGCAGACGCGGCAGCCGGCGCATACTGGCCGGTCAGATGGGCGGCAGGCCTCGGCTGCAGCGCGTCACAGGCACAAGGAGGACCCCGTCCATGCGCATCCTGGTCACCGGCGCCTCCGGCTTCGTGGGGGGCGCCCTGCTGCGCCGCCTTGCCGACGTGCCAGGCGTGCAGGCCTTCGGTGTCGCCCGCCGCCCGCTCGCCCTGCCCAATTACGCCGCGCGCGACCTGTCGCAGCCGTTCGAACTGCCGTTCCGGCCCGATGTGGTGGTGCATGCCGCCGCCCGCGTAGCCCCATGGGGCAGCCCGGCGCAGTTCCGCCAGCAGAACGTGGACACCACCGCACAGGTGATCGAGTTCTGCCGCCGCGCCGGCCATCCGCGCCTGCTGCTGGTCTCCAGCACCGCGGTGTTCTACCAAGAGACGCACCAGCATGACCTGGACGAGGACAGCCCGATCGGTCCGGTCTTCCTGAATGAATACGCGCGCAGCAAGGCCGAGGCCGAGCGCCTGCTGGCCCGCTACGACGGCCCGTCCTGCATCCTGCGCCCACGCGCGGTGTTCGGCCCCGGTGACACCGTACTGCTGCCGCGCCTGCTGGCGGCCGCGCGCCGCGGCGGCGTGCCGCTGCTGGTCAGCCCCGGTGGTCCGCCACGGATGGACCTGATCCACATCGACACGTTGGTGGAGTACCTGCTGCGCGCCGCGCAGGCCCCGCGGCTCGGCCCGGCCTACAACCTGACCAATGCCGCCCCGGTGGACCTGCACGCCCTGCTGCAGCGTTTGCTGGCCGCCCTGCAGCTGCCAGCCCCACGCCGCCGCGTGCCGACCGGGCTGGCCCTGCGCGCAGCCAGCGTGATCGAAGCCGGCTGGCGTGTCCTGCGCCTGCGCAGCGAACCACCAGTCACCCGCTTCGGCGTGGCCGCCTTCGCCTATTCAAAAACCTTCAATCCGCAGCGCATGCTGGCCGACCTGGGACCACCACGGGTTTCGCTGGAGGACGCTATCGAGCGCTTCATCAGCGAACAGCGTGCGCAATGGGAGGCCTTAGCCTGAACGGGATAATCCTGACCAGCCTGCTGCTGGCGGCCCTGTACCTGCTGCTGATGGGCCTGAAGTCCGCCGGCGCCCTGCGCATCCTCGGCCAGCGTCCGCCCCGGCAGCAGGCGCCCGCCGGCTACGACGGCCGCGGCGTGGCCATCCTGCAGCCCATCCTCGGCGGCGACCCGCTGCTGGCGCAGGTGCTGCAGCACAATCTGCAGACGCTGCCCGGCGCGCATTTCCACTGGTTGCTGGATGAGGCCGACGCCATCGGACGGGCGACTGCGGACGCGCTGTACGCGGCACACCCCGGCCACCAGATCACTCGCCTGATTTATCCGGCTGCACCGGAAGGGACCAACCCGAAGACCTTCAAGCTGGACGCGGTGCTGCCCCAGGTGCGCGAACCGATGCTGCTGGTGCTGGACGACGATGCACGCCTGTCGGCGGCAGCGCTGGCGCAGCTGGTCGATGAACTGGGCGCGGCCGACGCCGATCTGGTCACCGCCCTGCCCTGCTCCCGCGACGACGGCGCGCGCGGCGCACGGCTGATGGCGCAGTTCGTCAACAACAATGCGGTGCTGACCTACCTCGGCCTGCTGCCGTGGCTGCCGCCGCTGTCGATCAACGGCATGTGCTACGCGCTGCGCAGCGAACGCCTGCGTGAGCTGGGCGGATTCACCCCGCTGCTGCGGATGCTGGCCGACGACTTGGCGCTGGCCCGCGCGCTGCGCCGACAGGGGGCGCGCCTGTTCCAGTCCACCGCGCCCGTGGAAGTGCAGACGCATGTGCCGACGCTGCAGCGCTACCGCCAGCAGATGCACCGCTGGATGTTGTTTGCGGTGCTGCTGCTGCGCGATGAATCACCGCGTCTGCGCCTGTTGATCGGCGTGCTGCATGGTCTGCCGCCGCTGCTGCTGTGGGCGTTGCTGGTGCTGGCCGTGCTACCGCCGATCGGGCCTCCGGCGCTCGTTGCCGCGCTGGTGCTGGTGCTGCGCGCAGGCCTGCTGCTGCACCTGCAACGCCGCGCCGGCGTCCGCGCCCGACATCGTCCGCTGGCCTCGCTGCTGGCCGAACTGCTGCAGCCCCTGCATCTACTGCATGCGGCCTGCGTGCGGCGCATCCGCTGGCGCACCCGGCTTTACCTGGTGCGGGCCAATGATGATTTCCAGGGCGGCTGAGCCGATGCCCACGCCCGCACCGCAACTGCAATTGGCCTTCCTCACCGGGCAGAGCGATCCGGCGCGCTGTGCGCTGAGCCCGCTGCAACGCGCGTTCGGCGATGCCCTGCTGGCACCGGGCCGGGTGCTGTATCCCTGCAATTTCCCTTACGACGCCGCCACGCCCGAGCACAGGCCCGCCGCGCGGCTGGCGGCCAGCTGGCACAACAGCCGCCACTACCTGCGCTCGCGCCAGCAGGGTTTTGCCGCAACGCACGCGCCGGCACTGGCCCAGCTGCTGGACGCCGCACCGCACACCCTGCTGCTGGTGGGCAGCTGCGGCCTGGAACTGCTGGCCAACCTGGCCCTGCCGCCGGCCCTGGCGCAGCGCTGCAGCGTGCTGGCCTACGGGCCGGTCGCACGCCGCGCACCCGCGGTCGCCCACCTGCAGATCCTGGTGGGCCGCCAGGACTGGATCTCGCGGCTGGGCTGGCGCGGTGCACGGCAGTGGGTCGACAGCGGCCACCTGGACTATCTGCAGCAGCCGGACGTGCTGGCCATCGCCCGCGACCTGGCCGCGCGCCTGCAGCAGGAACACGCATGAAGATCGAACTGCTCGCCCCGCCCTACAGCGGCCACCTGCACCCGATCCTCGCCATCGCCCGCCAGCTGCAGCCGCAGCATGACGTGACCGTACTGAGCACGCCCGGCGCACAGGCGGCGATCTCGGCCAGCGGGCTCAACGGTGGCGTGCTGCTGTCGGCGGACCAGGAAGCAGCGCTGTGGCAGATCGCCAACCCGCCGAAGCCGGTCAAGGCCAACCCGCTGCGACTGCACGCGCAATTGACCCAGGCGCTGCGGCTGATGGAGCAGATGCGGCAGGCGCTGCAGCAGCGCTGGCAGCACGCGCGCCCGGATCTGGCCATCGTCGATTTCACCCTGCCGCCGGCGGGCCTGCTGGCGGCCGAGCTCGGCATCCGCTGGTGGACCAGCCTGCCCTCGCCCTGCGTGCTGGACTGCGTGGATGGCCCGCCGCCGTATCTGGGCGGCCAGGGCCCGGCGCGCACGGGCTGGCAGGCGCTGCAGCACGCAGGCGGCCGACAGTTGACCCGGCTGTTCAAACGCGGGGTGCACGCCTGGCAGCGCTCGGCGATGCAGCGGCTGGGCGTGCCGTCGATCTATCGCAGCGATGGCAGCGAACGCGTGTATTCCGATGAATGCATTCTCGCCCTGGGCGTGCCGGAGTTGGAATTCCCGCGCACCTGGCCACGCGCGCTGCAGTTCATCGGGCCGATGCTGCACACCCCGGCCAGCACGCACGCGGCGCCGCCGTTCGTGGATGGCGCGCGGCACCTGCTGGTCACCGCCGGCACCCACCAGGACTGGATCAAGCCGCGCCTGGCCGAGGCGGCAGCGACGCTGGCGGCGCTGCACCCGCAGTGGCAGATCCACGTCAGCGACGGCCACCAGCATGAAACAAGCGATGCATTGCAGCCGCTGCCGAACCTGCACCGGCTGCCATTCGTCGATTACGCACGCCACCTGCACCGCTATGACTGCGTGCTGCACCACGGTGGCGCCGGCGTGATGTACCACGCACTGCGCGCCGGCGTGCCATCCCTGGTCCATCCGCTGGATTACGACCAGTTCGACCACGCTGCGCGATTGCAGGACGCAGGCGCAGGGCTGTGGCTGCGCGATCTGGACCAGCTGCCGGCGCTGTTCGCACGCGCGCTGCAGCCAGATGCGTTCCCGGGCCTGGCCGCGCTGCAGGCGGCCGTGCAGCGGCATCTCGCGGTGGAAGCGGTGCTCGACCGCGTCGAGTCGCTGCGGTAGCGCCGGGCCATGCCCGGCGTAGATCGACCCCGAAAAAGCAAAATGCCCGCAGGTCCAGGACCGACGGGCATCTTCGTTGACACTTCAAACTCTGCTGGCGGAGCGGACGGGACTCGAACCCGCGACCTCCGGCGTGACAGGCCAGCATTCTAACCAGCTGAACTACCGCTCCACATGGGCAGAACTTGTCGGGATCCGGGATGGCGGAGCGGACGGGACTCGAACCCGCGACCTCCGGCGTGACAGGCCAGCATTCTAACCAGCTGAACTACCGCTCCACAGCACTTCCAGATACCCCTGCTTGCAACTTGGCGGAGCGGACGGGACTCGAACCCGCGACCTCCGGCGTGACAGGCCAGCATTCTAACCAGCTGAACTACCGCTCCACGTTTGCTGCAAACCTTTCTGTCTCCCCCGGCAGAGGCCGGTTGAAACAAGGCGCCCGGTTGCCCGGAAGCCCTTGAAACTGGCGGAGCGGACGGGACTCGAACCCGCGACCTCCGGCGTGACAGGCCAGCATTCTAACCAGCTGAACTACCGCTCCAGTTGTGTTGCTGTTTTCCCGCAGGGCGAACCCTTGAAGAAAACAAAGCCCCCAGTCGCCCAGGGGCCTCGCATCAAAGTGGCGGAGCGGACGGGACTCGAACCCGCGACCTCCGGCGTGACAGGCCAGCATTCTAACCAGCTGAACTACCGCTCCACACTTGAACTTTTACTGCGGTGCTGTGGTGGGTGCTGAGGGTTTCGAACCCCCGACCCTCTCCGTGTAAAGGAGACGCTCTACCGCTGAGCTAAGCACCCCAGCTAGCCGCTTAGTTTACAGCATCCTTCAGGGCCTTACCAGCCTTGAACGACGGATTCTTCGAAGCAGCGATCTTGATGGTGTCGCCGGTCTTCGGGTTGCGGCCGGTGCGGGCAGCACGGTCGCGGACCTGGAAGGTACCGAAGCCAACCAGGGTGACCGCATCGCCGTCCTTCAGCGCCTTGGTGACGGCAGCAACGACGGCATCGACAGCGCGGCTGGACTCGGCCTTGGTCAGGTCGGCGGCTTCAGCAACGGCATCGATCAATTCGGTCTTGTTCATTCTGTACAACTCCTTTGGCGGTGGGTTCCGCTTATTCGACAGGGAAGCAACCGCACGCGATGCGCACACGGCCGCCATGTGGAAACTGTTCGCCGAATTCAGTGATCGCCACACTGCGATCACTCATTCGCGGGTGCTGCTTTTATACCAGCGCCCCTACCCCCACGCAAGGTGGAAAGCCAGCAACGACGCGGGTTTCGGGCATTTCGACCGCGCGCGTCAATGCTTGACGCGCGCGTTTCCACTCGGTTTGGCCTTGCTGCGCACCGTGACGCGCTGCGCACTCTTGCGCGCCTTCTTCGGTGCCAGCGGACGCTCCAACGCCAGGTCCAGCACCTCCTCGATGTACTTTACCGGCACGATCTGCAGATCGCGGGTGACATTGACCGGGATGTCGGCCAGGTCCTTGCGGTTCTCCTCGGGGATGATGACCGTGCGGATACCGCCACGCAGTGCCGCCAGCAGCTTTTCCTTCAGGCCACCGATGGCGGTGACGCGACCGCGCAGCGTGATCTCACCGGTCATCGCCACGTCCGCACGCACCGGCACCTTGCTCAGCATCGAAACCAGCGAGGTGACCATCGCCGCGCCGGCGCTGGGGCCGTCCTTCGGCGTGGCGCCATCGGGCACGTGCACGTGCACGTCGTGCTTCTGCAGGAAGTCCGCATCGATGCCGAAACCGACGGCGCGCGAACGCACCACCGACAGCGCTGCCGATGCCGATTCCTTCATCACGTTGCCGAGCTGGCCGGTCAGGATCAGCTGGCCCTTGCCCGGCACCAGAGTCGATTCGATCTGCAGCAGATCGCCGCCCACTTCGGTCCAGGCCAGGCCGGTGACCAGGCCGATTTCGTTGGCTTCCTCGGCGCGGCCGAAATCGAAGCGACGCACGCCCAGGTACTTGTCCAGGTTCTTGCTGGTGACGCTGACCAGGGCCTTGGACTTCTTCGCGCCCTTCTTCGCCTTCACCGGCTGCGGGCCGGCCAGCGCGATTTCCTTCACCACCTTGCGGCAGATCTTGGCGATCTCGCGTTCCAGGTTGCGCACGCCGGATTCGCGCGTGTAGTAGCGCACGATGTCCTGGATGGCATCGCTGCCGATTTCCAGTTCTTCCGGCTTCAGGCCATTGGCCTTGATCTGCTTCGGCGACAGGTAACGGGTGGCGATGTTGAGCTTCTCATCCTCGGTGTAGCCGGGGATGCGGATCACTTCCATGCGGTCCAGCAGCGGGCCCGGGATGTTGAGCGAGTTGGAGGTCGCCACGAACATCACTTCGGACAGGTCCAGGTCCACTTCCAGGTAGTGGTCGTTGAACGCGTTGTTCTGCTCCGGGTCGAGCACTTCCAGCAGCGCCGAGGACGGATCGCCACGGAAGTCCATCGACATCTTGTCGATCTCATCGAGCACGAACAGCGCGTTCCTGCTGCCGACCTTGTTGAGGTTCTGCACGATGCGGCCCGGCATCGAACCGACGTAGGTACGGCGGTGGCCACGGATCTCGGCCTCGTCGCGCACGCCGCCCAGCGACATGCGCACGAACTTGCGGTTGGTGGCCTTGGCGATGGACTGACCCAGCGAAGTCTTGCCCACGCCCGGCGGACCGACCAGGCACAGGATCGGGCCCTTCATCTGCTTCACGCGCGACTGCACCGCCAGGTATTCCAGGATGCGGTCCTTGACCTTGTCCAGGCCGTAGTGGTCGGCGTCCAGGGTGTCCTGCGCGGCCTTCAGGTCCTTGCGCACCTTGGTGCGCTTCTTCCACGGCACGCCCAGCAGCCACTCCAGGTAGTTGCGCACGACGGCCGCTTCGGCGGACATCGGCGACATCTGCTTGAGCTTGTTCAGCTCGTTGCGCGCCTTGGTTTCCACCGGCTTGGGCATGCCGGCTTCGGCGATCTTGCGGGCCAGCTCTTCCAGCTCGCCCGGCGCGTCGTCGAGGTCACCCAGTTCTTTCTGGATGGCCTTCATCTGTTCGTTGAGGTAGTACTCGCGCTGGCTCTTTTCCATCTGCGACTTCACGCGGCCGCGGATGCGCTTTTCCATCTGCTGCACGTCGATCTCGCCGTCGACCAGGCCGACCAGCATCTCCAGGCGTTCGCCCACGGCCAGCGTTTCCAGCAGGCGCTGCTTGTCGGCCAGGCGCACGCTGATGTGCGCGGCGATGGTGTCGGCCAGGCGTGCCGGCTCGTCGATGCCGGCCAGGGTCTGCAGCAGCTCCGGCGGCAGCTTGCGGTTGGTCTTGACGTACTGCTCGAACAGCGACATCAGCGAGCGGGCGATGGCCTCGATCTCGCGCGGTTCACGCGGATCGGCCGCGTCGATCTCCACGGCCTGGCCGTGCAGCGAGCCATCACGCTCGTCGACGTGGGTGATCTGCACGCGCGACAGGCCTTCGACCAGCACCTTGATGGTGCCGTCGGGCAGCTTCAGCAGCTGCAGCACCTGCGCCAGCGTACCGACCTGATAGAGGTCGGCCGCCTGCGGGTCGTCGGTCTCGGCCGACTTCTGCGCAAGCAGCAGGATGCGCTTGTCTGCCTCCATTGCCTGTTCGAGCGCGTGCATGGACTTGTCACGGCCGACGAACAGCGGGATGACCATGTGCGGGAACACCACTACGTCGCGCAGCGGCAGGACCGGCAGGTCGAGGGTTTCACTTGGGGAACGGGCCATGGGGGCTCCAGGGAAGGGGAAAACCGTCTCCGGGAGGGCATCTTCCGGAGACAAAAAAAGCCGATGGCCCCGTTATGGGGCCATCGGCTTTCAGATGCAAGGCGTTCGTTGAAAATCCTTTCAAATCAAAAAGTTGAAAGGATCACTCGGCGCCTGCGGCCTTCTGTTCAGGGGCCGCCGGGGTCTGGTAGATCAGATACGGCTCGGACTTGTGCTCGATCACCGATTCATCCACGACCACCTTGCTGACGTTTTCCTGCGAGGGAAGGTCGTACATGGTGTCCAGCAGGACCGATTCGACGATGGTGCGCAGGCCACGGGCGCCGGTCTTGCGCTTGAGCGCCTTCCTGGCAATGGCCGACAGCGCGTCCGGACGGAACTCAAGCTCGACGTTCTCCATCTCGAACAGCTTCTTGAACTGCTTGGTGATGGCGTTCTTCGGCTCGGTCAGGATCTTGATCAGTGCAGGCTCGTCCAGCTCCTCCAGGGTCGCCACCACCGGCAGGCGGCCAACGAACTCGGGGATCAGGCCGAACTTGATCAGGTCTTCCGGCTCGACTTCAGCCAGCACCTTGCCCACTTCCACCTTGCGCTCGGCACTCTTCACCTTGGCGCCGAAGCCGATGCCGCCGGCGTCGTTGGAACGCTGCTGGATCACCTTGTCCAGGCCGGCAAACGCACCGCCACAGATGAACAGGATGTTCTTGGTGTCCACCTGCAGGAATTCCTGCTGCGGATGCTTGCGCCCGCCCTGCGGCGGCACGCTCGCCACGGTGCCTTCGATCAGCTTCAGCAGGGCCTGCTGGACGCCTTCGCCGGACACGTCACGGGTGATCGACGGGTTCTCGCTCTTGCGCGAGATCTTGTCGATTTCATCGATGTAGACGATGCCCTGCTGTGCCTTCTCAACGTCGTAGTCGCACTTCTGCAGCAGCTTCTGGATGATGTTTTCCACGTCCTCGCCCACGTAACCGGCTTCGGTCAGCGTGGTGGCGTCGGCCATGGTGAACGGCACGTTGAGCAGGCGGGCCAGGGTTTCGGCCAGCAGCGTCTTGCCCGAACCGGTCGGGCCGACCAGCAGGATGTTCGACTTGGCCAGTTCGACCTCGTCGTTTTTCTGCCGGCTCTCGATGCGCTTGTAGTGGTTGTAGACGGCCACGGCCAGGGTGCGCTTGGCCCGGTTCTGGCCAATCACGTACTGGTCGAGCACCTCGAGGATCTCGCGCGGCTTGGGCAGCGAACTGCGCGCCGACTGCGCCTTTTCCTCGAGTTCTTCACGGATGATGTCGTTGCACAGCTCCACGCATTCATCGCAGATGAACACGCTCGGACCCGCAATGAGCTTGCGCACTTCATGCTGGCTCTTTCCGCAGAAAGAGCAGTAGAGGATCTTGCCGGTGTCCGTGGAACGACCTTGGCGGTCTTCGCTCATGCTTCGCTTACCCAGTTACCCCACCCGCTGAACGGGGGTTCGATTCGAGAATAGCACAGGGCCGGAGGGACGACAGTCCCGACCCGACCCTGCAGGAACGGGGCCTCCCTGGCCCCGTGCAGGCCGATCAACCGGCCTGGATCGACTCTTCCGGACGACGCTCCAGCACCTGGTCGACCAGGCCATAGGCCACCGAGTCGACCGCGCTCTTGAAGTTGTCGCGCTCGGTGTCGCGGGCGATCGTTTCCAGCGACTGGCCGGTGTGCTTGGCCAGCACTTCGTTCAGGCGCGAACGCAGGGTCAGGATTTCACGGGCATGGATGTCGATGTCCGTGGCCTGGCCCTGGAAGCCGCCCAGCGGCTGGTGGATCATCACGCGCGAGTTCGGCAGCGCATAACGCTTGCCGGCAGCGCCGGAGGCCAGCAGCAGGGCGCCCATCGAGGCGGCCTGGCCGACGCAGATGGTGCTCACGTCCGGCTTGATGTACTGCATGGTGTCGTAGATCGCCATGCCGGCGGTGACCACGCCACCCGGCGAGTTGATGTAGATGCTGATGTCCTTTTCCGGGTTTTCCGCTTCCAGGAACAGCAGCTGCGCCACCACCACGTTGGCCATGTGATCATCGATCGGGCCCACGAGGAAGATCAGGCGCTCCTTCAACAGGCGCGAATAGATATCGTAGGCACGCTCGCCGCGGCTGGTCTGCTCGACCACCATGGGAACCATGTTCAGGGCTTTGGTCCGGTTGTCCATTTCGTGAGGTACCTGTCTTGGGGGAAACACCCCCGCGCCGGTGCAGGCGCGGGGTATGGGGAGATCCGCCCCTTGTTACTGGCGGATCGCGTCCTGGAACGACAGCTTTTCTTCGGTGTGCTGGGCACGCTCGGCGATCCAGTCGATCACCTGCTCTTCCATCACACGGTTCTGCAGACCAGACATCAGCTGGGGGTCGTTGCGGTACATCTCAATGACCTGCTCCGGCTCTTCGTAGGTCGAAGCGATCAGACGCATCGTTTCATTCAGGCGCTTGGCTTCCAGGCGCAGGTCGTTGGTGCGGGCGACTTCGCCCACCACCAGGCCGACCAGCACGCGCTTGGCGGCCGCTTCCTTGAAGCCTTCGTGGGCATCGGCCGGGATCTCACCGACGTTCTGGCCGTTGCGGCGGGCCTGCTCGACCTGCTGGCCCAGCATGGCGCGGGCTTCGTTCTCGACCAGGCGCGGCGGCATTTCCACCGACGAATAGGCGGCGATCAGCTGCTCGCCCACTTCGCGGCGCAGGCGGTTCATCAGGGCGCCCTTCAGCTCGCGCTCCAGGTTGGCGCGGATGTCGCTGCGGAACTGCTCGACGTCGCCGCCCTTCACGCCGAAGCTCTTGATGAAGGCTTCATCAACGGCCGGCACGACCGGCTCGGACACCTCGACGACCTTGACGGTGACCTGCACGGTCTTGCCGGCCAGCACCGGCACGCGCCAGTCAGCCGGGAACTCGACGTCCAGGGTCTTTTCTTCACCCTTGGCCAGGCCGACCAGGCCCTTTTCAATGGTTTCGAACATCATGCCCTGGCCGAGCACGATCGAACCCTTCTCGGCGCCTTCGGCCGGCAGGCGCTCGTCGCCGGCCTGCGACCAGGTTTCCAGCGCGACCAGGTCGCCGTCCTGCGCGCCACGGGTGACCGGGGCCCAGGTACGACGCTGGTTCTGCAGGTTCTCGATCATCTGGTCGATGTCGGCGTCGGTGATTTCAGCGGTGTGGCGCACCACGGTCAGCTTGCTGACGTCGATGTCGCCGAAGTCCGGCACCACCTCCACGGTGGCGACAAAAGAGAATTCACCCTCTTCGCCCTTGTCGATGCGCGGGCTGCCGACGATGCGCAGGTCGTGCTCACGCACGGCGGCATCGAAGGTTTCGCGCAGCAGGCCGTCCAGCGCCTCGCCACGGACCTGCGCACCGAAGCGCTGCTCGATCACCTTGGCCGGCACCTTGCCCGGGCGGAAGCCCTTGATGCGGGTGGTACGGGCGATTTCGCCCAGGCGGCCGTTGATGTGGCTCTGCAGACGGTCTTCCGGCAGCGAGAAGCTCAGGCGGCGTTCCAGGGTGCCGATGGTTTCGATCGAAGCTTGCATGTTGACTCCTGCCACCGGTGGCCCACGCCCCCGGCTCGATGATTGGGATGAAACGGTTGTAAGGACGCGACGTCTGGGACGCGCCTGCTTGCCGCAGCCCTTTAGTTTCGCCCAATTCGGCCTGCACTGCCAGCGCGTGGCGGTCAAGGGTCCGTCGGCGGCCCGATCAGGGCGGAGACAGGCCGGCACTGGTGCGAAAGGGGGGACTCGAACCCCCACGCCTTGCGACACTGGAACCTAAATCCAGGGCGTCTACCAATTCCGCCACTTTCGCGTGGCCGGCACAGGGGTTCATTGTCGCAGGCGGGGCTGGAAAGCGAAAGGCATGACAACCCTGAATGCGAAGTCCACGGGCTTCGCGCAGACTCGCCGGATCGCGCTGGCCGAATGTCCCGGTGGAGCACATCAGAACTGCCCCGACCTCCCCGCGCACCTGGAACGTCTGCTGGAAGGCCGCCGCCTGGCTGGTGGGCCTGGGCGCAACCGGTCACTTCCTGTGGGTTACCGCGCAGCGCTACGCGCGGGTGACGCCGGAGGCCTACGGCATGTTCTGGACCAGCCTGCTGCTGAGCTGGGCGCTGCCACTGCTGGCCGACGAAAGCGGACGATGCCTGCGCCCCCTTTTGCACGTCGCCCACAAGGGCCCGGATGGCGTGAACCACGCCGGGCCCGGCAGGCTCAGTGCGCGGGTTCGGCCGGCTGCGCGGGCTCGGCCGCCGATGGCGGATCGGATGCATCGACCTTGCGCAGCTGCACCGAAGACCCATCGTCCGCGCGGGTGATCTCGACCGCCTCGGTCGTTCCACCGCTCTCCGAGGGCATGGCCGGTTGCGCTGCCACACTGGGCGTATCGGCATCACGCGGCACGGTCTGCGCGTGGTCGTCGCTGGTTGCAGGCGGCTCAGCAGGCTTGCAACCCACCAATGCGAGCAGCAGCACGCCGGACACGATCAGCCCTGCATTCCTGTTCGTTGCAATCATCAAGATTCACTCCACATGCAAGCGCCTCTGGCGCGGAGCATCCATTGGGAGTGATGCGAAGCGCGAACGGTGAGATGCAGCGCACAGCATTGAAAACACTGATGACGCATGTAACCCAGTTTTAAGCATCGCTTCAGTAGATCCGCGCCATGCGTGGATATGACGCGCCGATTGATCGGTAGATCCACGCCATGCGTGGATGCGTCCCGATCACGCGAACCGCCCGATCGCAGGCAAGAAAAAAGCCACTTGGCGGACCAAGTGGCTTTCGTCTGGTGGGCTGTCAAGGATTCGAACCTTGGACCTATTGATTAAGAGTCAACTGCTCTACCAACTGAGCTAACAGCCCGAAATCGGGGCGCGAATTATGACCCCATCCGCCTGGGGGATGCAAGCACTTCGTTCGACTATCGTCGACGTCGGCGCTGCTCCGGGTACCGCACTAGCTGAAGAAAAAAGCCACCTGGCATACCAGGTGGCTTCCGTCTTGGTGGGCTGTCAAGGATTCGAACCTTGGACCTATTGATTAAGAGTCAACTGCTCTACCAACTGAGCTAACAGCCCGTGAAACTCAGACGCACATTGTAGCGTGCATTCTGTTTATTGCAATACCGTGTCGGCGTTGCCGATGCGGTTGAAACAGTGGGGTGGCTGAGGGGATTCGAACCCCCGACCACCGGAATCACAATCCGGTACTCTAACCAACTGAGCTACAGCCACCACTGAACCGTTTGCTTCATCGCCGATCTTCTGGCGCTGGAGCCTTGATGCGTTGCCTAGAGTGGCGGAAGCAGAAGTTCCGTCCCCCGAAGCGAGTCCGGCATTTTCCGGGAGTCGCGCGGGAATTGCAAGCCCTTCTTCACAATGATGTGCAGGGGCCTACCAAGGGCCGACAGCGCCCTCTACTCAGGGATCGCTGGCCGAGATGACCCGGGTCGTTTCGCCTGCTTCATCCAGGAACGCCAGCGTCGCCTCGCCCTTCGGCGTCACCTGCAACTGCAGCCGCGGATTGCCCCTGGCGTCCAGCAACTGCAGCATCGCATTGCGCGCATCAGACCTGCCGAGGAACACGCGACGGGTGATCGCCTCTTCGCCGGCCTTGGCCAACCGCTCATCGTCGGCCGAGAAGATCGGCCGCTTCAGGCCATCGGCCACGTCATTGAACATCAAGCCTGCGATATTTCCATCGGGGCCATCCAGACCCAGCAACTGCAGCTGCTGGTCCTGCTGGTACCGATCAAAGGTGAGGCTCATCCCGCTGTCCGGGCGCCCATCTTTGCCCAGCGCGCCATTGAAGATCAGGCCACCATTCTCGGTGCCCTCGTCATTCAGGAACAGCATGCCGGCCATGGGCCGCTTGTGTGCGGTGATCTCCTCGCCCTTCATGAAGCCACCCGGGAAACGCGTGCGGTTGGACACAACCAGGCGCAGGGTGCCGTCGGGCTCCCGGATGTTGATGCGCTGCGCGTCGATGACATCGAACGATGCATCGCGATGGGCACTGGCGCCCATCAGCAGACCGGCCAGCGCCAGCAGGGTGACACCGCCGCAGTACAGCGAAAGCCGCCGCTGGCTGGCGCGCAGGCGCTGCACTTCCGCAACGAGGTCCTTGTCCTGGACTGCCTGCTCCGTCATGCGTCTCACTCCTTTGATGGGGCAGGAAAAGCGGACAACGCGCTGCCCCGGACGACCTTGTCCGAGCAATGACTGTAAAGGGTGGGCGTGAAGGGCCGCATGCGCCGGAAGTCAGGGAAGCTTTCCAGCAATGGCGCGCCCGACAGGAATCGAACCTGTAACCGCCGGCTTAGAAGGCCGGTGCTCTATCCAGTTGAGCTACGGGCGCCCGAACCGGAACGGCGTCCAATCCGACGTAGTGGGATTGGTCGGGGTAGAGGGATTCGAACCCCCGACATCCTGCTCCCAAAGCAGGCGCGCTACCAGACTGCGCTATACCCCGGTGTTGCAATCCCCTCGGGCAAGGCCCGGGGAGCTGGTCATTGTGAACAAGCGCAGCGCAGCCTGTCAACGCGGCCGCCCGGCGGCGCCGCGCTGCCACACTACCGTGCGCCGCCATCGGCTATGCTCGCTGTAATCGGCCGGATGGCCGTAACCACCTCATTCGCACGGAGATTTCGCATGCGCAGCGGCAACCCGGCTCTTTCCGAGTCGACTTTCCTCGACCTGGCCAGCGGATCGGTGGTGACCCACCCCGACCAGGCGATGACCCTCAACGGCACCGTCAACAAGACCGGCATCCTGTTGCTGCTGACCGTGCTGACCGCCGCCTTCGCCTGGAACCAGTCGATCAACGACTACGGCCAGGTGATGGCCAGCGCCAAGCTCTATGCCATGGGCGGCGCGATCGGCGGCCTGGTGCTGGCGCTGATCACCATCTTCAGGAAGGAATGGTCGCCGGTCACCGCGCCGATGTACGCGCTGGTGGAAGGTCTGTTCCTGGGCGCCATCTCGGCCGTGTTCAACATGAAGTTCCCGGGCATCGTATTCCAGGCAGTGCTGCTGACCTTCGGCACCCTGTTCGCCCTGCTGTTCGCCTACCGCAGCGGCCTGATCAAGGCCACCGAGAACTTCAAGCTGGGCGTGGTCGCCGCCACCGGCGGCATCGCCCTGCTCTACCTGGCCTCGTTCGTGCTGGGCTTCTTCAACATCAACGTGCCGGTGATCCATGACGCCAGCTGGCTGGGCATCGCCTTCAGCCTGTTCGTGGTGGTGGTGGCCGCGCTGAACCTGGTGCTGGATTTCGACTTCATCGAAACCGGCGTCGCCCAGCGCGCGCCGAAGTACATGGAGTGGTATGGCGCATTCGGCCTGATGGTGACCCTGGTCTGGCTGTACGTGGAATTCCTGCGACTGCTGTCGAAGATCCAGCAGCGCTGAGCCCGATCAAGCTGCAAACGACAAGCCGCGATCCGCGAGGGTCGCGGCTTTTTCGTGGGTCTCACCTGTCCGACTGGCGGATAATCGGGAGCAACATCCAGTCGAGCAAGCTCGACTCTACGGAACCCTTACGCCATGTCCGACACCTTCCACAGCTACCGCCCCGCCGACGGCCACCGCCTGCCACACGACCCGTTCAACGCCATCATCGGCCCGCGCCCGATCGGCTGGATCTCCAGCTGCGCCGCCGGCGGCACCCTGAACCTGGCCCCGTACAGCTTCTTCAACGCCTTCAACTACACCCCGCCGATCATCGGCTTCTCCAGCCAGGGGCGGAAAGACTCGCTGCACAACATCGAGGCTACCGGCGAATTCGTCTGGAACCTGGCCACCTTCGACCTGGCCGAGGCGATGAACGAAAGCTGCCGCGCGGTCGCGCCGGAGGTCGATGAGTTCAGCCTTGCCGGACTGACGCCGCTGGCGTCCACCCAAGTGCGCCCGCCGCGCGTTGCACAGAGCCCGGTCAGCATGGAATGCCGCTGCACCCAGATCGTGCGCCTGCGCGATGCCGCCGGCCAGGACACCAACGGCTGGCTGGTGCTGGGCGAGGTGGTGGCGGTGCATATCGATGCGCGGCTGCTGGTCAATGGCATTTACGGCACCGTCGCCGCCGATCCGATCCTGCGCGGTGGCGGCCCGGCCGACTATTTCCGGGTCAGCGCCGAACAGCGCTTCAGCATGTTCCGCCCGGCCTGAGCCTCAACGCGACAGCAGCACCGGCAGCGCCGAGCACAGCAGGGCGATGCCGGACGCGGTCAGCAGGCCCAGCACGATCTGCCGGAAGCGCGCCTCGCTGATGCCGATGTACAGGCGCGCACCCAGCAGCGTCGGCACCAGCATGGCTGGGGCCACGATGACGAAGTACGGCAGCATCTGCCGGGTGATCATGCCGTTGCCGACATAGGTGGCCATGGTCACCGCCAGCATGGCCAGGTTGAAGTTCTGGATGACCGCGCGCTGCTCGTCCTTGGCGAAACCGCGCAACGTGCTCCACAGCGTCGGCACCGGCCCGGCGAAGCCACCGATGCCACTGAGCACGCCGCCGGCCATGCCGGCCACGGCGTCGCCGATGCGGCCACCCACCGTGATCGGCGGCAGCCTGCGCACCATCAGCATCACCGGGCACCACACCGCCAGAAACCCACCCAGCAAGGCCTTGAACCAGGCCATGTCCAGCTGCGGCAGCACCATCACGCCCAGCGGAATGCCGGCCAGCCCACCCAGCACGAACGGCAGCAGCAGGCGCAGGTTGAAGCCGCGGCGCACGGTGAACACCGCCAGCAGCTGGCCGGTCAGCGCACCGAACACCGACAGCGCAGCGGCCAGCCGCGGGTCCAGCCCCCAGGCCCAGAAGGACATCGCCACCATGCCGAACGCGAACCCGGAAAGGCCCTGCACGAAGCCAGCGACGATCGCACCGACCGCCACCAGCAGATAGACCGGATCCATCACGCTCCTCGTTGCCGTGGCGTGGCTAGCCTGCCCCGCCCGTCCAGCCAGCGTAGTGCGTGGCCAGGTAATCGACCAGCGCGCGCACCTTCGGCGCCAGGGCACGCGCGTGCGGGTACAGCGCGAAGTAACGGCGCTGGCCGGCATTCCAGGCCGGCAGCACGTGGATCAGGCGACCGCTGCGCAGGTCTTCCTGCACGGTCAACGCAGTAAACAGACTGATGCCCATGCCCGCCATCACCGCCGCATGCAGCGCGGGCGTGGCATCCACGCGCAGGCGCTGGCCGGCGTCAACGCTGGCAGTTGCGCCACGCGGGCCATGCAGCTGCCACGGCGCAGTGGCTGCGGTGGGACTGAAGCCCAGCAAGGTGTGCTGCTGCAGGTCGGTCACCTGCCGCGGCAGGCCGTGCCGGGCCAGATAGGCAGGGGCGGCGACCAGGATGCGCGGGCAGCTGGCCAGCTCGCGCGCCACCAGCTGGCTGTCCGGTAGCGACGGCGCAATGCGCAGGGCCAGATCGAAGCCACCGCCAACGACATCAACCAGCTGGTCGTCGGCCGACAGGTCCAGCGCCACCTGCGGGTAGCGGGCGAGGAAACCGGGCAGCCAGTGCGGCAGCTCCTGGCTGGCCACCACCTGCGGCACGCTGATGCGCAGGCGCCCGCTGGGCTGGGCCTGGCCGGCGCGTGCGCGGTTATCGGCGGCCTCCAGGCGATCCAGCAGAGCCACGGCCTCGCGGTAGTAATCGCGCCCGGCCTCGGTCAGCGACAGGCGCCGGCTGTTGCGGTCGAGCAGGCGCACCTGCAGGTGTTCTTCCAGTTGCCGCAGCTGCCGCGACATCGCCGAATGGGTGGTGCCCAAGCGCTCGGCGGCGGCGGTGAAACTGCCCGCTTCGACGATGGCGCGCAGCGCGCGCAGGGCGGCGAAGTGATCCATCGAAGGCAGCTCCCGGAAGCGGAGCCCGCGATCTGCGGGCCCCGCCAGCTTATCAAGCGCCGTCGCCGGCCTTGCGCACCGGCAGCGCCAGCAGCGCCTCGGTGCTGACCACTTCACCGAAGGCGTCCTCGATCTGTGCCAGCGAGGCTTCGTGCAGCGCGCGGTGACCGATGCGCTGGCCGCCGGCCAGGTCCAGGTCGCGGCTGGCGGTGGCATCGCCGGCCACGATCACCCGGTAACCGCGCGGCGCCGCAGCGGCATCGCGCGCAGCCCCCACCACGCAGGCATGGGTCTGCAGGCCGGTGACGATCAAGGTATCGATGCCGGCGTCTTTCAGCACCGTGTCGAGCACGGCGGCCGAAGCACCGGCAAACACGCTGACGTTGTCCTTCTGCACCACCGTCTCGCCCTGGCGCGGCTGCAGGTCGCGATGGAAGGCGGCATTGACGCTGCCCTGCGCGAACAGCGGCGCGCCTGCCGGCAGCACGTGCTGCACGTGGATCACCCGGATGCCATGGGCATCGGCGAACTGCACCACGCGCTTGGCCTGGCGCAGCGAAGCCACGCCATCGGGAATGACCATGCGGCCACCGGCGAAGCCCGGCGCGGCACTGGCGTCGAAGTACTCGTTCTGGAAATCGATGACCAGCACGGCGGTCTTCGCGGCATCCAGTGCGGTGACCGACGGCGCACCGGCCATGTGGCGGATGGTGGGATGGGCCGGCTCGGCAGCGGCGACCGGCGCGGCGGCGGCCATGCCGATCAGGCTGGCCAGGCCGAAGGCGGAAAGGTTCATGGGGCGACTCCTGTGCGGTGGGAAGTGGGCACAGGATGCGGAGCGGATGGCGCAAGAACCAGCGGATACGGGCCACTTTATGTGTGCTTTTGGCCAACTTTAGTGTCGAGCCATGCTCGACTGCTCCTGCGTAGTCGAGCATGGCTCGACTCTACAAAGGGCCGTAAACGCAACGGGGCGCCCGAAGGCACCCCGCTGTGGATCAACCGAGGTTGGCCAGCCGCTTACAGGCGGCTGGCGATGGCCTGGGCGAAGCTCATGGTGGTACCGGTGCCGCCGAGGTCGCCGGTCAGCGAATCCTTGGCTTCCATGGTGGCCACGATGGCCTTGCGCAGGCGCTCGGCGTTTTCCGGCTGGCCGACATGGTCCAGCATCTGTGCAGCTGCCAGCAGCAGCGCGCACGGGTTGGCCTTGCCCTGGCCGGCGATGTCCGGCGCGGTGCCGTGCACGGCTTCGAAGATCGCCGCGTCCTTGCCGATGTTGGCACCCGGGGCCAGGCCCAGGCCGCCGACGAGGCCGGCGCACAGGTCGGAGATGATGTCGCCGAACAGGTTGGTGGTGACGATCACGTCGAACTGTTCCGGACGCATCACCAGCTGCATGCAGCAGTTGTCGACGATCATTTCCTGGAACTCGATGTCCGGGTACTGCGCCGCCACTTCACGGGCGACGTTCAGGAACAGGCCCGAGGTCGACTTGATGATGTTGGCCTTGTGCACGGCGGTGACCTTCTTGCGGCCGACGCTGCGGGCCAGCTCGAAGGCGTAGCGCACGATGCGCTCGGAGCCCTTGCGGGTGATGCGGGTGCCGGAGAAGGCGGTCTCGCCGTCAGCCGAGACTTCCTGGCCTTCGGCCAGGTACGCACCTTCGGTGTTCTCACGAACGGTGATCAGGTCGACCTTGTCGAAGCGCGACTTGGTGTTCGGGAAGGTGTGGGCCGGACGCACGTTGGCGTACAGGTCGAAGTGGCGGCGCAGGCTGACGTTGATCGAGGTGAAGCCACCACCGACCGGGGTGGTCAGCGGGCTCTTCAGCGCGACCTTGTTGCGCGCGATCGATTCCAGGGTCACCGCCGGCATCAGGTCGCCGTGCTTTTCCAGGGCCGCCAGGCCGGCGTCCGCATCTTCGTACTCCAGGCCAGCGTTGAGCTGGTCGAGGACGAACAGGGTGGCGTCCATGATTTCCGGGCCGATGCCGTCGCCGCGGATGACCGTAATTTTCTGCGTCATTGATCGATGTTCCGAACAGGGGGGAATACGCCGTCCGGACGTGCCCGGAAACGCCGGCGCTAAGGAAGTTTCACCCGCAATTATGCCTGAGCCGGGGCCGAGGTCCCAAATAGACCATGGTCCCACTCCCCGGCTCAGGCAGAATTGCCCGCGCATTTCTCCTTATCCCCGCGCCTGTCGGCGCGCCCCCTTGAACAACAAGGGGGCTCCTGGGCGGTTGGATCGCGGGAAAGACCCCGGCGCGCGTCCGGTAGCGCCGGGCCATGCCCGGCGGGAGGGACTGCCGCTATTCGCCGGGCATGGCTCGGCGCTACCTCAGTGCTCGTGCGCTTCCGGGGCGGCGGCGCCGCCTTCGAGCTGGTCGAGGAAGTCGACCGCGCGGCGCAGGTGCGGGATCACGATGGAACCGCCGACCACCAGGCCGACCGAGAAGGTCTCGAAGAACTCCTCGCGGGTCACGCCGGCTTCCTTGCACTGGGCCACGTGGTAGCTGATGCAGTCGTCGCAGCGCAGCACCATCGAGGCCACCAGGCCCAGCAGTTCCTTGGTCTTCACGTCCAGCGCGCCGGCCTGGTAGGTCTGCGTGTCCAGCGCGAAGAAGCGCCGCACCACCTGGTTCGGCTCGCCCAGGATGCGTTCGTTCATGCGCCTGCGGAACGCAGTGAATTCGGCAATGCGGTCCCTGCTGCCGTCGTCGGCCGCGCTCATGCCTGGCCCTGCCCGGCCAGCAGCGGCTCGAGCTTGCCTTCGCGATGCAGGGCCATCATGTCGTCGTAGCCGCCGACATGGACGTCACCAACGAAGATCTGCGGCACGCTGGTGCGGCGGGTCAGGGACATCATCTTCTCGCGCTCGACCGGGTCAAGGTCGATGCGGACCTCGGTCCACTGCTGGCCCTTGCTCTTGAGGAAGTTCTTGGCCGCCACGCAGTACGGGCAGACGGCGGTGGAATAGATGGTGATGGCGGGCGAGGCGCCAGCGGACTGGTCTGTCACGGGAAACTCCACGATGGATCGACGGTCCATATATGGTACCGGTGTGCTGGAATTTCCACGCCACGACCGCAACACTGTGGATTAACGAATGGTTGCCCCCTGCCCTGCCACGCTTGGCGCGCCCCGCCCGAGGACCTCCCGCTTGCGAGCCCTGCTGCTGACTACCGCCGTCACCCTGGCCCTGGCCATGCCGCTGGCCCAGGCCCAGGAGAAGCTGCCGGACATCGGGTCGTCGGCCGGCGAACTGCTGACCCCGGCCCGGCAGGCCGAGTACGGCGCGATGATGCTGCGCGAGCTGCGCAACTACGGGTACCTGCTGGACGATCCGCTGGTCAACGACTGGCTGCAGACCATGGGCACCCGCCTGGGTTCCAACAGCGACCAGCCCCGCCAGCCCTATACGTTCTTCATCATGAAGGACCGCCAGATCAACGCCTTCGCGACCCTGGGCGGCTATATCGGGGTCAACGCCGGCCTGGTGCTGACCGCCGAGCGCGAGGACGAGGTGGCAGCGGTGCTGTCCCATGAAATCGCCCACGTCACCCAGCAGCACGTGCTGCGCGGGGTCGAGCGCGCCCAGCGCGACCAGATCCCGATCCTGCTGGGCATGCTGGCGGCAGTGGTCGCCGCCCAGGCCAGCAACAGCTCGTCCTCCGGCAACGCGACCATGGCCGCGATCAGCTCGGGCATGGGCCTGATGCAGCAGCGGCAGATCAATTACACCCGCTCCAACGAATCGGAGGCCGACCGGCTGGGCATCCGCACCCTGTCCCGCAGCGGCTACGACGTGGACGCCATGGCCGGCTTCTTCGAGCGGATGTCGGCCGCCATGCGTGGCAACGACGGCGGCTACCAGGCCCCCGACTTCCTGCAGACCCACCCGGTCAACACCACCCGCATCAGCGAGGCCAAGGCCCGCGCCCAGCAGATGAAGAAGGACACGGTGCTGCTGACCACCAGCACCCCCAGCGGCGAGCGCAAGGAGCGGGTCAACCCGGCCGACCCCAGCCTGGGCGAGCCGCTGCTGCGCGGCAGCAACCCACTGCTGCCCAGCAGCGTGCTGCGCCTGCCGATCGGCCAGCTCAGCCGCGGTGCCAGCGGCGACTTCGACTGGGCCCGCGAGCGCCTGCGGGTGCTCAGCGCCGACACCACGCCGGACCTGGAACGCGAGTACGCCGACCTGGCCCGGCGCCAGAAGGACGGCCTGACCGACGCCCAGCGCTATGGCCAGGCCCTGGCTGCCATGCGCGGCGGCCGCGCCGGCGCCAACCAGGCCCGGCAGGCCCTGGCCAGCCTGCTGCAGACCCATCCGGACAGCCTGTTCGTGGCCCTGGCCCTGGGCGAGGCGGAATCCCGTGCCGGCCAGCCGGTCCAGGCCAGCGCACGCTTCGAACAGCTGCTGCGCGAACACCCCAACAGCCGCCCGGTGGCGCTGACCTACGCCGAAATCCTGAATGAGCAGGGCGGACGCGAGGCCGGCCAGCGCGCCCAGGCGATGCTGCGGCCCTTGCTGTCGCAAAGCGGTAACGATCCGGTTTTCCAGCAGCGCTACGCCCGTGCCAGCGAACTGGCCGGGGACAGCGTGCGGGCCAGCGAGGCCTATGCCGAGGCAGCCTTCCTCGGCGGCCGCCCGGAGCAGGCGCTGATGCAGCTGCAGGCGCTCAAGCGCAACCCCGAGCTGGACTATGTCGGCCGTGCGCGGGTGGATGCGCGCATCGAGACCATCACCCCCACCGTGCTGGAGCTGCGCCGCCAGGGCGTGCAGGACCCGGAGCTGGACCGGCGCTGAGCGCCGCATGACCGGGGGATGGCAATCCTCGCCGATCCCGGCCGGGCAGTCACAAACATGTCATCAAACCGTAGTCTACTGGCACCACTCCAGTAACCGAGCCCTACGGTGTCCTCGTGCAGAAACGCATCCTGATCGTCGATGACGAGCCCGCGATCCGCGAAATGGTCGCCTTCGCCCTCCGCAAGGGCGATTACGAACCCGTCCACGCCGGCGATGCCCGCGAGGCCCAGACCGCGATCGCCGACCGCGTCCCCGACCTGATCCTGCTGGACTGGATGCTGCCCGGCACCAGTGGCCTGGACCTGGCCCGTCGCTGGCGCAAGGAAACCCTGACCCGCGAAGTGCCGATCATCATGCTGACCGCGCGCGGCGAAGAGAACGATCGCGTCGGCGGCCTCGAAGCCGGTGTCGACGACTACGTAGTCAAGCCGTTCTCGGCCCGCGAACTGCTGGCCCGCATCCGCGCGGTCATGCGCCGCGCCCGTGACGACGACGAAGACGGCAGCGTGGCCGTCGGCCCGATCCGCATCGACGGCGCCGCCCACCGCGTGTTCGCCAACGAACAGCCGGTGCCGATCGGCCCGACCGAATACCGCCTGCTGCACTTCTTCATGACCCACCCCGAGCGCGTCTACACCCGCGCCCAGCTGCTGGACCATGTGTGGGGCGGCAGCGTGTACGTGGAAGAACGCACCATCGACGTGCACATCCGCCGCCTGCGCAAGACGCTGGAACCGTTCAATGCCGAGAACATGGTGCAGACCGTGCGCGGCGCCGGTTACCGCTTCTCCAACGCGACCTGAGCCTCGTCGTGCCGGCACCGCGCACCCGCGGGGTGCCGGTGTCGGCAACTCTGCTATAACCCTCGATTCACCGCGTGAACCGCCGCCTCCAACGACGAGACCGCAATGCCCCGCCACATCCGCTCCGCCTGGTTTAAGACGCTGGCCTCCGTGGCAGCGGTATTGGTGCTGGCCGGCGTGGTCGGGTGGTTCAGTGGGCATCTGTGGCTGTGCATCGCGCTGGCCGCACTGGCCACGCTGACCTGGCATTACTGGCGCCTGCGCCGCGTGCTGCGCCGGCTGACCGCGCGCCAGCGCTGGGACACCGCCGAGGAAGGCACAGGCGTGTGGAACGAGCTGGACCGCCTGCTGTACCGCAACCAGGTGGAAATGCGCGTGCGCAAGCGCCGCCTGCTGGACATGCTGCGCAGCTATCGCGCCGCCGCTGCCGCCCTGCCCGATGCGGTGGTGGTGCTGGACCGCAACAGCCAGCGCGTGCAGTGGTTCAACGAAGCGGCCACCGCCCTGCTCGGCCTGCACCACCCCGGTGACCTCGGCGAAGCCCTGGTCGAACGCCTGCAGCCGATGCCGCTGGCGCACTGGCTGGCCGGCGGCCGCAATGCCGAACCGATCCTCGACGCGCCCTCGCCGGTGGACCCCGCGATCCGCCTCAACCTGCGCCTGATTCCCTATTCCTCGGACTACTGGCTGCTGATCGCCCGCGACGTCACCAAGCTGCTGCGCCTGGAACAGGTGCGCCGCGATTTCGTCGCCAACGTGTCGCACGAACTGCGCACGCCGCTGACCGTGGTGCACGGCTACCTGGACATGATGGATCCGGAAGACTTCCCCGGCACCGGTCCGATGCTGGAAGAAATGCGCAAGCAGAGCCAGCGCATGGCCCAGCTGGTGGAAGACCTGCTGACCCTGTCGCGGCTGGAATCGCAGGAACACAGCGAAGCGGAGACCGTGGCCATGCAGCCGATGCTGGCCACCCTGCGCCGCGAAGCGGAGGCGCACAGCCAGGGCCGCCACCAGATCAGCATCGACGACCTGGCCGGCGTGGACCTGCTGGGCTCGACCAAGGAACTGCACAGCGCGTTCTCCAACCTGGTCACCAACGCCGTGCGCTACACCCCGGCCGATGGCCGCATCGCGGTGGAGTTCCGCCGCGAGGGCGATGGCGCCGTGCTGGCCGTGCGTGACAGCGGCTACGGCATCCCCGCCACCCACCTGCCGCGCCTGACCGAACGTTTCTACCGGGTGTCCAGCAGCCGCTCGCGCGAGAGCGGTGGCACCGGCCTGGGCCTGTCCATCGTCAAGCACATCCTCGGCCTGCACCACGCACGGCTGGAGATCGAAAGCGAAGTGGGCAAGGGCTCGGTGTTCTCCTGTCATTTCGATGCCGACCACGTGCGCCCGCGCGAGTCCGCCCCCCTGACCTCCATCGAAGAATGAAGCCATGAGCAGCCTCGGATCCCTCCCCCTCCCCGTGAGCCCGGACAACGATCCACTGCGTGACCCGGCGCTCTACATCAACCGCGAACTGTCCCAGCTGGATTTCAACTTCCGGGTGCTGGCACAGGCGATGGACCCGCAGGTACCGCTACTGGAGCGCCTGCGCTTCATGTGCATCTCCTGCACCAACCTGGACGAATTCTTCGAAATCCGCGCCGCGGCCGTGCGCCACGCGCAGGAATTCGGCCTGCCGCCGGCCCCGGACGGCATGAGCCCGCAGGCCATCCTCAACGCCATCCATGACCGCGCCGCCGAGCTGGTGGACCAGCAGTACCGCTGCTGGAACGAGACGCTGCGCCCGGCGCTGGCCGAGGCCGGCATCGGCGTGCTCGGCCGTCACTCGTGGAACCACCGGCAGAAGCGCTGGCTGCGTGCATATTTCCGCAACGAGATCATGCCGGTGCTGTCGCCGCTGGGCCTGGACCCGGTGCATCCGTTCCCGAAGATCCTCAACAAGTCGCTGAACATCGTCGTCGTGCTGAAAGGCACCGATGCGTTCGGCCGCGCCGGCCACCTGGCCATCGTGCGCGCACCGCGTTCGCTGCCGCGCATCATCCAGCTGCCGGAAAGCCTGGGCGGCGGGCAGAACTTCGTGTTCCTGTCCTCGGTGCTGTCGGCCTTCGTCGACGAGCTGTTCCCGGGCCTGGAAGTCCAGGGTGCCTACCAGTTCCGCGTCACCCGCAATTCCGAGCTGGTGGTGGACGAGGAAGAAGTGGAGAACCTGGCGCTGGCCCTGCGCGATGAACTGGTCGACCGCGGCTACCGCCCGGCGGTGCGCCTGGAGATCGCCGAGGACACGCCGAAGGACATCGTGCGCACCCTGCTGCAGAACTTCGGCCTGACCGAAAACGCGGTGTACCGCATCGATGGCCCGGTCAATCTCAACCGCATCATCCAGCTGTACGACCTGGTGCCGCAGCCGGACCTGAAGTACCCGCCGATGAATCCGCGCACCCTGCGCGACAGCGACGGCATCTTCGAGATCGCCCGGCGCCAGGACCTGCTGCTGCACCATCCGTTTGATGCCTTCACCGCCGTGCTGGACATGATCAAGCAGGCTGCGGTGGATCCGAACGTGCTGGCGATCAAGCAGACCCTGTACCGCACCGGCAAGGATTCGCTGATCGTCGATGCGCTGATCCAGGCCGCCCGCAACGGCAAGGACGTGACGGTGGTGGTCGAGCTGCGCGCGCGCTTCGACGAAGAAGCCAACCTGGGGCTGGCCGACCGCCTGCAGGAGGCCGGCGTGCAGGTGGTGTACGGCGTGGTCGGCTTCAAGACCCACGCCAAGATGCTGCTGATCGTACGCCGCGAAGGCCGCAAGCTGCGCCGCTACGTACACCTGGGCACCGGCAACTACCACAGCGGTACCGCCCGCGCGTACACCGACATCAGCCTGATCACCGCCGATGCGGACATCGGCAATGACGTGCACCTGTTGTTCCAGCAGCTGTCCGGGCTGGCTTCGAAGATGAAACTGAAGCGCCTGCTGCAGTCGCCCTTCACCCTGCACACCGGCATCCTCGGCCGCATCGAGCGTGAGACGCGCATCGCCGCGGCCGGCCGTCCGGCGCGCATCATTGCCAAGATGAACGCATTGAACGAACCGCAGGTGGTGCGCGCGTTGTACGCGGCCTCGCAGGCCGGCGTGCAGATCGACCTGATCATCCGCGGCGCCTGCACCCTGCGCCCGGGCGTGCAGGGCGTGTCGGACAACATCCGCGTACGCTCGATCGTCGGCCGCTTCCTGGAACACAGCCGCGTCTACTGGTTCGGCAACGACGGCGCACCGGAGCTGTACTGCGCCAGCGCCGACTGGCTGGAACGCAACCTGCTGCGCCGGGTGGAGACCTGCTTCCCGATCCTCGACCCGGACCTGGCCAAGCGCGTGTACCGCGAAGTGCTGCAGAACTACCTGGACGACAACCTCAACGCCTGGGAACTGGATGCCGACGGCATCTACCACAAGCGCACCCCGGCCCACGACGAAGCACCGCATTCGGCGCAGATGGCGTTGATGCAGGGTCTGTAAGCTTCCCGGTGGTCAAACAGTGCCGACCAACGGTCGGCACACACCAACAGCAGCAGGCTCCAGGAGCCGCGGGAAACTGTCGAAGGCGGGGTGGGTCCGATGGCAGGGGTGTGAGCCGCATGGATGCGGCGACCAAGCCCCCAATGACGGGTACACGGCGTCCCCTGACATCGGACCCGCCCCGCCATCCCACGGATAGCCCGATTTTGACGTTGCCCTGGCCTCTGCAGGTGCAGGGCGCAGCCCTGCCGCACTTCCCCTGCAAAATGTGAAGGCCGCGCGGTGACGAGCACACCGCCGCTTCGGCTAACATTCGCCCATGCCGCATACCACCACGACTCCGCCCGCATTGCAGGATGGCGACCTGCTGGCCGCCATCGACCTTGGCTCCAACAGCTTCCACATGGTCATCGCGCGCTACACGCTCGGCCAGCTGCGCGTCATCGACCGGCTGCGCGAAACGGTACGCATGGCCGATGGCCTGGATGGCAAGGGCGGCCTTTCCACCGCCGCACGGCAGCGCGCGCTGGAATGCCTGGCCCGCTTCGGCCAGCGCATCCGCAACGTGCCCCCGCACCGCGTGCGCGCCCTGGCCACCAACACCGTGCGCCAGCTGCGCTCGCCGCAGTCGTTCCTGGTGCCAGCCGAAACCGCGCTCGGTCATGCCATCGAAGTGGTCAGCGGCCGCGAAGAAGCGCGCCTGATCTACCTCGGCGTGGCCCATGCACAGCCGCCCAAGGCCGACCAGCGCCGCCTGGTGATCGACATCGGCGGCGGTTCCACCGAATTCATCATCGGCAAGGGCATGCAGACCCTCGAGCGCGAGAGCCTCCAGGCCGGCTGCATCGCCAGCACCCGTCGCTTCTTCCCTGGCGGCAAGCTCAGCCGCAAGCGCTGGAAAGACGCGCTGGCCGAGATCGGCCGTGAGTTCCAGCCGTTCGCCAGCAAGTACCGCGCACTTGGCTGGCACGAAGCACTCGGCTCGTCGGGGACGCACAAGGCGATCAGCGAAATCTGCGCCACGATGAAGCTGAGCAAGGGCGCGATCACCGCCGAAGCCCTGCCGCAGCTGCGCGACGAACTGCTGAAGGCCAAGAAGATCGACGATATCGTGCTGCCCGGGCTGTCCGCCGACCGCCGGCCGATCATCGCCGGCGGCATCCTGGTGCTGGAAGCCGCCTTCCAGGCGCTGGGCCTGGAGAAGCTGCTGGTCAGCAAGGCCGCCATGCGCGAAGGCATCCTCTACGACATCGTCGGCCGTGCCGGCGAGAACGACCCGCGCGACCAATCGGTAGCGGCGCTGACCCAGCGCTATGGCATCGACACCGTGCAGGCCGACCGCGTGCAGGACACCGCCCTATCGCTGCTGGAGCAGGTGCAGGAGCGCTGGAAGCTGGACGCCGACGACGCCCGCATGCTCGGCTGGGCCGCGCGCCTGCACGAGCTGGGCCTGATGATCGCCCACAGCGGTTACCACGTGCACGGCAGCTACGTGCTGGAGAATTCCGACATTGCCGGCTTCTCGCGGCAGGAACAGCAGATGCTGGCCGCCCTGGTGCGCAGCCACCGGCGCAGCGTCGGCAAATCCGCCTTCGACGCCCTGCCCGAGCGCCTGCTGCTGACCGCGCGCCGCCTGACCGCCCTGCTGCGGCTGGCCGTGCTGCTCAACCGCGCCCACGAAGACGCGCCGCTGCCGAAGCTGGAACTGACCGCCGACGAGACCCGCCTGTCGCTGATCGTGCCGCAGGCCTTCATCGACCCGCGGCCGCTGCTGCGCGCCGACCTGATCGGCGAGACCGAGGGCCTGGCCGGGCTGGGCATCCAGTTCCGCCCCTTCGTGGCCTGATCCCGGCGGCCTGGCATCGCCAGCCGCCGGGCTCCATCCCCGACCTGACGACGGCCCCACACGGGGCCGTTTTCACGTGCGCGTTTGCGCATTCTTGAAACTGAATGGGCGTTCAGGCTACCGGACTGTGCCGAATCTGGCGACAGCACCGTGACCCTAAGGCCTTGCTTTTATTAAATTTAGATGAAGTTGGCGCGACATATTTTGACACATTTCGTCTTGACCCCTTTACATCTGGTTAACGAACGAGAATAAATCGAAGTCACCGGCTCAGTCTCTGTTGACCGAGCCGGCATTTGCTGGGGTCCCTTTGGCCCTGCACCCGCAGCTTCTGAGAGAGAGAGAGAGACGCGATGACTTCACGCACCACCGTGCTCGGCAAGGCGATCCGCCAGGCCCTGATCGTCGGCACCGCAACCATTGCGCTGCCCGCATTTGCCCAGGACGGCGCCCCCACCACCCTCGACCGCATCGAAATCACCGGCTCGCGCATCCGTCAGGTCGACGTGGAGAGCGCCAACCCGGTGCTGGCGATCTCGCGCACCGACATCGAACGCCAGGGCTTCGCCTCGGTGTCCGACATCCTGCAGAACGTCACCGCGATGGGCAGCCCGACCATCAGCCGCGCCAACGTGCTGACCGCCGGTGAGAACGCCGGTGGTACCTACATCGACATGCGCAACCTGGGTACCCAGCGCACCCTGGTGCTGGTGAACGGCAAGCGCTTGGGCATGAGCACCTCCGGCTACCAGGACATCTCGACCCTGCCGGTGTCGGCCGTCGAGCGCATCGAAGTGCTGAAGGACGGCGCCTCGGCCATCTACGGCTCCGACGCCATGGCCGGCGTGGTCAACATCATCACCCGCCATGACGTGACCGGCGTGACCGCCAATGTCTACCACGGCCAGTACAGCCAGGGCGACGGCGGCCGTGACCGCATCGACGTGGTCGCCGGCTGGTCCAACGACCGCGGCTCGATCACCCTCTCGGCCGAACACGCCGAAGAAAAGGCCGTGTGGGCCAAGGACCGCGGGTTCAGCGCCTTCGGCAACACCGACCGCCATCCGACCGAAGCCTGGACCACGGTCAGCCAGTACGGCCAGATCACCGGCCTGAAGGGCCCGGGCTGCGCCACCGCCAGCTGCGGCTACTCGCTCAACCGCGGCAGCGATCCGCTGAACCCGGCCAACTACCACATCACCAATCCGAATGCCCCGAACGGCGATGTCAGCAACACCAACGAGCAGATGCACCTGAACTATCCGCTGAAGCGGGATTCGGTGTTCGTCGATGGCCGCCTGAACATCACCGACGCGATCCACTTCAGCACGCAGCTGGGCTACAACAAGCGTGACTCGAGCCGCCAGATCGCCGGTTACCCGCTGCAGTCGTCCACCGCCGGCATCGGCGCGATGTCGGTCAACAGCTACTTCAACCCGTTCGGCAGCCAGCACGGTTACGCCACCCCGACCGCCGTGGCCTGGAACCACCGCACCTGGGAAGTGCCGCGCGTCAGCGACAGCTCGCTGAAGACCTACCGTGCCGTGGCCGCCTTCGGTGGTTCGTTCGATATCGGTGAGCGCTTCTTCGACTGGGAAGTGGGCTACCAGTACAACAAGAACGAGCTGCGCCAGCACGCCACCGGCAACCTGCACAAGGAACGCGTGAAGAACGCGGTCGGCCCGTCGTACTACAACGCCGCTACCGGCAAGGTCGAGTGCGGCACCGCTGCGGCGCCGATCGCCAACTGCATGGTCTGGAATCCGCTGATCGCCGCCGGCGTGGTCGATCCGTACGGCCTGACCGGCAACCAGGCGCTGCTCGACTACCTGATGCCGGCCGAGGATTCCTCCGGCAAGACCGTCGGCAAGAACTTCTTCGCGTCCCTCGCGGGCAGCATCGTGACCCTGCCGGCCGGTGACCTGGGCTTTGCATTCGGCTTGGAAAACCGCAAGGAAACCGGTGAGTTCATTCCCGATGCCCTGGCCCAGACCGGCGCCACCACCAACCTGGCCTCGGGCCCGACCGGTGGCGGCTACCGCGTCAACGAAGCCTACCTGGAGTTGAACGCGCCGCTGCTGGCCGACCTGCCGGGTGCGAAGGAGCTGACGCTGAACGCAGCGACCCGCTTCTCCGACTACGACACCTTCGGCAACACGCTGAACAGCAAGTTCGGCTTCAAGTGGAAGCCGCTGGACCAGCTGCTGGTCCGTGGTACCTGGGCCGAAGGCTTCCGCGCGCCGACCATCAATGACCTGTACGGTGGCGGCTCGGAAACCTTCACCACCGGCTACGCCGATCCCTGCGACACCGTGTACGGCGCTTCGCGCACCAGCGCCGAAGTGCGTGCCCGCTGCGCCCGCGACATCGCCGATGCCAACAACTACCGCCAGCTGAAGCAGGGCCTGGTGCCGATCACCAGCAGCACCGACCAGACCCCGGTGCCGTTCACCAGCGGCTCCAACCCGCTGCTGCAGCCGGAAACCTCCAAGAGCAAGACGCTGGGCCTGGTGTGGAGCCCGAGCTTCATCCCGAACTTCAACGCCTCGCTGGACTGGTGGAAGATCCGCATCGACAACACCATCGTTGCCGACAGCCCGAACCAGATCCTGATCGACTGCTATGAGCAGGGCGTGACCTCGCGCTGCGCACAGTTCACCCGTGATCCGGTCAACGGCATCGTCAACAAGCTGACCTACGGCAACCGCAACGCCGGCTTCCTGGAAACCGAAGGTTACGACATGGACGTGGCCTATCGCTGGGATACCGATTCGTACGGCAAGTTCAGCAGCGCCTGGTCGACCACCTACGTCAGCTCGAACATCTTCCGTTCGACCAACGACACCAGCGTGGTGCCGACCCCGACCAACGGCATCGGCAGCGGCTTCCGCGTGCGCTCCAACCTGACCGTGGGCTGGGACCTGGGCAACTTCGGCGTCACCTGGACCGCGCGTTACTACTCCGGCGTCAAGGAACAGTGCCTGAGCCTCAGCGCGCATCCGGACGAGTGCTCCGATCCGGGCGTGCGCGCACCGTGGTACGCCGGTACCCGCAACTACAACGAACGTGGTTCGGTGACCTTCCACGACGTGCAGTTCCGTTACAGCCTGCCGTGGGATGCCACCGTGTCGGTCGGCGCCAACAACGTGTTCGAGAAGTACGGCCCGGTGATGTACACCAAGCCGAACTCGGTGTTCTCGTACTACGGTGGCTACGACATCGGCCGCTTCGTCTACATGAAGTACCAGCAGCGCTTCTGATCCATCGCGCCGCCGCAACACCACGACCACGGCCCTTCGGGGCCGTGGTTTTTTTTGTCGCCAATGAACTGCTCTGCGCTGCACTGGCGAGGCCGCATCGTGTTCTTCCCGGGCCTGTCTTTCTGCGTCGCAGCGCGCGCAAGGTATTGAACGTGCACAGGTAACGCGGAACACGACAGCCTCGGTGCGGTCAGTGGTCGCTTTCCGCCTTTACGGAATTTGAACCCTGCGCGTTAGTGGGATGCCGTCGCGACGCAGGTCGTGGCGGCCGGACAGGCCCGCGTTTCGGGTGTCCGCTTCCACACATAGAGAGAGAGAGACCGCATGACGCCAAGCACCTCCCCGCTGGGTTGGGCGATCCGCTGTGCGCTGGCCACGGCCGGCACCGCCGCCGCCCTGCCCGCACTGGCCCAGGATTCCGCCGCCCCGACCACGCTGGACCGCATCGAGATCACCGGTTCGCGCATCCGCCAGGTTGACCTGGAGACCGCGCAACCGGTTCTGTCGATCAGCCGCGCCGACATCGAACGCCAGGGCTTCAATTCGGTGGCTGACATCCTGCAGAACCTGACCGCGATGGGCAGCCCGGCACTGAGCCGTTCCAGCCCGTTGTCATCAGGCGAAGCGTCCGGCGGCAGCTACGTCGACATGCGCAACCTCGGCGCGCAGCGAACGCTGGTGCTGGTCAACGGCAAGCGCCTGGGCATGACCACCGGCGGCTACCAGGACATCTCCAGCCTGCCGGTGTCGGCCATCGAACGCATGGAAGTGCTGAAGGACGGCGCCTCGGCCATCTACGGCTCCGATGCCATGGCCGGCGTGGTCAACATCATCACCCGCCGCGATGTGAGCGTTACCACCGTCAATGTCTACCAGGGCCAGTACAGCCAGGGCGATGGTGACCGCACGCAGTACGACGTGGTGACCGGCTGGTCCAATGACCGCGCCTCGATCACCCTCGCCGCCGAGCACGTCGAAGAGAAAGGCGTGTGGGCCCGCGATCGCTGGTTCAGCCGCTTCCCCAACACCACCCGCCACCCCAACGACGACTGGACCCCGGTCGGACAGTGGGGCCGCATCGTCGGCTTCAACGGCCCGGGCTGTGGCAGCCGCAGCGGCTGCACCTATTCGCTGGACCGCGGCGGCAACCCGATCGACGGCAGCAGCTTCCACCTTTTCGACCCGACCCCGTTCACCGGCGATGTCAGCAATGCCGCCGAGCAGATGCACCTGCTCACGCCGCTGAAGCGTGATTCGGTGTTCGTCGATGCCCGTGCGCACCTCAGCGACAACGTGCGTTTCAACACGCAGCTGGCCTACAACAAGCGTACCGCCACGCGGCAGATTGCCGGCTACCCGTTCCAGTCACAGCGCGAAGGCATCACCCCGCTGTCCAAGGACAGCTGGTTCAACCCGTTCGGCAACCACCATGGTTACGCCACGCCCACCGATGTGCATTGGGACCGCCGCGCCTGGGAAGTGCCGCGAATGACGACCAGCGAGCTGACCACCTGGCAGGGCGTGGCTGCCTTCGAGGGCAACTTCGAATTCGGCGGGCGGGATTTCGATTGGGAAGCCGGTTACCAGTACAACCGCAGCGAACTGATCCAGCGCTCGAAGGGTGATCTGCACAAGCAGCGCGTGGCCGATGCGACCGGCCCATCGTGGCTGAACCCAGCGACCGGCAAGGTCGAATGCGGCGTGCCGGGGGCATCGATTACCGGCTGCATTCCGTGGAATCCGCTGGTGCCGGCGGGCCGCGACGATCCCAACAGCCTGGCCGGCAACCCCGCGCTGCGCGACTGGCTGTTCCCCGAGGAAACCAGCCGCGGCCGCACCACCAGCCGCAACCTGTTCGCCAACATCAGCGGCAGCGTAGCCACGCTGCCGGCTGGCGAACTGGGCTTCGCCCTGGGCGCTGAAAGCCGACGCGAAGGAGGCCGCTTCATTCCCGACCCGCTGGCGCAGAGCGGTGCAACCACCAACCTGGCCGCCGGCCCCACCGGTGGCGGCTACCGGGTGGACGAGGCCTACCTGGAGCTGAGCGTGCCGGTGCTGCGTGACCTGCCTGCGGCGCGCGAGCTCACCCTGAGTGCCGCCACCCGCTACTCGGATTACAGCACCTTCGGCGATACCCTCAACAGCAAGTTCGGCTTCACCTGGAAACCGATCGACCAGCTGCTGCTGCGCGGCACCTGGGCACAGGGCTTCCGCTCACCGACCATCGCCAACCTGTACGGCGGCGGCTCGCAGACCTTCACCACCGGCTTCCGCGATCCCTGCGACAGCGTTGTCGGTGCCTCAGCCACCAGCCCGGCGGTGCGCGCACGCTGCGCCGCCGACATCGCCAATGCCGACACCTACCGGCAGCTGCGCCAGGGCAACGTGCCGATCGTCGGCAGCAGCGGCCAGACGCCGGTGCCGTTCAACAACGGCTCCAACCCCAACCTGCAGCCGGAAACCGCCACCAGCCGCACCCTGGGCGTGGTCTGGAGCCCGACCTTCGCAACCGGTCTCAATGTCGCGTTGGACTGGTGGAAGATCCGCATCGACAACACCATCGTGCCCGACCACCCCAACGACATCCTGCGCGACTGCTATGAACTGGGCATCGCCGAGCGCTGCGCCGGCTTCACCCGCGACCCGGTGCTGGGCATCGTCGACTCGCTCCACTATGGCACCCGCAACAGCGGCTTCCGCGAAACCGAAGGCTACGATCTTGAGCTGAGCCACCGCTGGGACACCGACTGGGGCACCCTGCGCACCGACTGGAAGACCACCTACATCGTGTCGTCGCTGGAGCGCACCACCAACGAAGCCGATGTGGCGCCGACCCCCGGTAACGGTCTGGCTGGCGCTGGTGGCATCGGCTTCCGTACCCGCTCCAACCTGTCGCTGGACTGGCAGCGTGGCAACTTCGGCGTCAACTGGGGCATGCGCTACTACTCGGCCGTGAAGGAGCAGTGCCTGGATGCGACCGAACGGCCGGACGAGTGTTCGCACCCAGGCCAGCGCGCGCCCTGGTATGCCGGCGAACGCGATTACAACCGCCGCGGCTCGACCACCTTCCACGACCTGCAGTTCCGCTACACCCTGCCTTGGGACGGCACCGTATCGCTGGGTGCCAACAACGTGTTCGGCCGCTACGGGCCGATCATGTATACCCAGCCCAGCGCCAACTTCTCCTACTACGGTGGCTACGACATCGGCCGCTTCATCTACATGAAGTACCAGCAACGCTTCTGATCCACGGCACGGCCCTTCGGGGCCGTGCTTCGGCGGCCGGCGCGGCCGTCATCCGACGGTCGCAATGTGGTCACGACCACTACATGGGCAGGGCCGAGCATGCCGGAAAACCGGAGGCTCGCCATGCGCCATGCCATTGTCACCGAGACCTATCCGCCGGAAGTCAACGGCGTCGCGCTCACCGTGCAGGGCCTGGAGCAGGGCCTGCGCGCATCCGGGCATGAGGTCGACCTGATCCGTCCACGACAGGCCAGTGAAGCACTGGACTCGGCGCCCGGCACGCTGCTGGTGCCGGGCGCCGCCCTGCCCCGCTACCCCGGCCTGCGCTTCGGCCTGCCCGCGCCGATCCGGCTCGGCCGGCACTGGCAGCAGCAGCGTCCCGATGCGGTCTACATCGCCACCGAAGGCCCGCTGGGCTGGTCGGCGCTGCGCACCGCCCGCCGCCTTGGCATCCCGGTGGCGACCGGCTTCCACACCCGCTTCGACGAATACCTGCCCGACTACGGCGTGGCCTGGCTGCAGACGGCGGCGATGCGCTGGATGCGCCGCTTCCACAACCAGGCCGATGCCACCCTGGTGCCGACCCGCGAACTGCAGCAGTTCCTCACCGACCAGGGCTTCGAGCGGGTGCGCCTGCTGGCCCGCGCCGTCGACAGCCAGCAGTTCGAACCCAGCCGGCGCCACCCGGCACTGCGCGAGGAATGGGGCGTCGATGGCAACGGCCTGGTCGCCATCTACGTCGGCCGCATCGCCGCCGAGAAGAACCTCGGCCTGGCGGTGAAGGCCTTCCGCCGCCTGCAGCAGGTGCGGCCGAAAGCGCGCTTCGTGTTCGTCGGCGACGGCCCGGCGCGCGATAAGCTGGCGCACGAGAATCCAGACTTCATCTTCTGCGGCATCCAGCGCGGCGACGCCCTGGCCCGCCACTTCGCCAGCGGCGACCTGTTCCTGTTCCCCAGCCGCAGCGAGACGTTCGGCAACGTGACCCTGGAAAGCATGGCCTGCGGCCTGGCCACGGTGGCCTTCGATTACGGCGCCGCGCGTGAGTACCTGCGCAACGGTGAAAACGGCGCGGCCGTGGATACCGACGAGGCGTTCGTCAAGGCGGCCGTGCAGCTGGCCAGCGACGATGCGCTGCGCCGCGAACTGGGCAGCAACGCCGCCCGCGCGATGAAACGCCTGCACCCGCAGCAGGTGGTGGCCGAATTCGAGACGCTGCTGGCCGAACTGGCCCAGGCACGGAGGACCGGACATGCGTACAACGCCGCTTGAAGGACTGGCCGGCCGCGAAGCGCGGCTGTGCCGCCGGGCCAACCACTACTGCCGGCGCCGCCGCGTGCGCCGCCTGTTTGCGGTCATCAGCCGGCTGGGTGATGGCGTGTTCTGGTACGTGCTGATGGGCGCGCTGGTAGTGGTCGATGGTTTCGACGGCCTGCGCGCGTCGGTGCACATGGCCGCCACCGGCCTGGCCGCGCTGCTGCTGTACAAGGGCCTGAAGCGCTGGACCCGGCGCCCGCGCCCGTACGCGGCCGACCTGCGCATCCGCGCCTGGGTGGCCCCGCTGGACGAGTTCAGCTTCCCCTCCGGGCACACCCTGCACGCGGTGTCGTTCACCATCGTGGCGCTGGCCTACTACCCGTGGCTGGCGCCCTTGCTGGTGCCCTTCGCCTTCGGCGTGGGCCTGTCGCGCGTGGTGCTGGGCCTGCACTACCCCAGCGACGTGCTGGCCGCCACCGGCATCGCCGCGCTGCTGGCCGCGGCCAGCCTTGCCTGGCTGCCGCTGCCGGTGTAGTTCCGCTGGATCCGCCGGGCATGGCCCGGTGCTACCGGCAGCGCCTGGCCATGCCCGGCGAGCCGATGCCCTAGAATGCACGCATGACGACGCTGTTCATTTCCGATCTGCACCTGGACCCCAGCCGTCCAGCCATCACCGACCTGTTCCTGCGCTTCCTGCGCGAGGACGCGCCCGGCGCGGACGCGCTGTACATCCTGGGCGACCTGTTCGAAGCCTGGATCGGCGATGACACGCCTTCGCCAGCCGCCGATGCGGTGGCCGATGCGGTGAAGGTGCTGACCGACAGCGGCGTGGCGGTGTTCTTCATGCGTGGCAACCGCGATTTCCTGCTGGGCGAGGACTACGCCCGCCGCGCCGGCCTGCGCATCCTGCCCGACCCGTGCGTGATCGAGCTGTACGGCCGTGCGGTGATGCTGCAGCACGGCGACCTGCTGTGCACCGATGACATCCCCTACCAGCAGTTCCGTGCGCAGACCCGCGACCCGGTGTTCCAGGCGCAGTTCCTGTCGCAGCCACTGGCCGCGCGCATCGCCTTCGCGCAGAAGGCGCGCGATGCCAGCCAGGCACGCCAGTCGGAAATGAAGCAGGGTGACCGCGCGCAGTTCGAGACGGTCACCGACGTGGCCCCGGCCGAAGTCGAGGCGACCTTCGTGCGCCATGGCGTGGACACGATGATCCACGGCCACACCCACCGCCCGGCCATCCACACGCTGCAGGCCGGCGGCCGCAGCTGCACCCGCATCGTGCTGGGCGACTGGTACGAACAGGGTTCGGTCCTGCGCGTGGATGCCGACGGCTGGCGCCTGGATTCGCTCAAGCGCGAATGACGGATTGGCGGGTGCCCACCAAGGTTGGCATCTACCAGACCGCGCAGGCCGGTAGACGCCGCCCCTGGTCGGCGGGTGCCATCTGGTAATCGCCTCAGCGGAAGCCGGCCACCGTCTGCTTGGTGGTGACCAGTACGCGCTGGTTGTCGGCCGAACTGGCAATGCCCATCGGAATGCCGTTGTAGCTGATGTTCGGGTTGGACCAATAGTTCAGGCGCGGGCAGCCACGGGTGCAGTCATAGGCCATGATCGTGCGCCAGCCGGTACCGCTGGCCGGCTCGTAACGGTAGCCATGGCCGAACGCATACGGCGAGGTGCTCGGATCGTTGGCGGTGTCATGCCGGGCACTCTGCAGGTGGCCGATCTCGTGCGCGAACGAGTAGTAGCCCGTCGCGCAGTCCCAGTACACCGCCGCGAACGCCGTCGCCGCCGTTGAACCAATGCCCGAGGCCAGGCCGCAGTAGCTGGTGTTGTTGATCAGCAGCACGCCGACATCCGCCGTGGTGGAGTTGCGGCTGGCATGGATGCTGTCCATGTAGCCGTCGCTGGTGTTGCGGAAGCGGGTGAGGTCGGTGGTGAAGTTGCCCGACTCGGTGTAGCTGGTGGTTTCATAACCGGCCAGCTGCATGGTGATGCCGACGTTGCTGTTGGCATAGCCCTGGTTGGATTCGGCCACTGCCAGCTGCACCAACGACTGCATGTTGCCGCCGTAGGCCGCCACCGCCGCATTGGTGGCCACCACCAGCACGCGGATGGTGGCCGGCGTGCCCGACGAGGCCTGGGCGATGCCGAGGCGTTCACTGTCCCCCATCGGAATCTTCGGCAGCTGGTTGTAGTCGGCCGGATGATCGGCCGGCATCCGGGTTTCATCCACCGCCACCAGGATGTGGCGGTCGCCCAGTGGACGCAGGCGGTACAGCTTGCCGTCCTTGCGGATCGAGCCGGTGAGGGTGTTGCCCGAGCGAACCACGATCAGCGAATTGCCCGGATCGTCCTGGCCATTGGAGGTGGCTTTCTGCAGGCGGTCCGAGGGGATGCGGATCTGGCCATACCAGACGCTGCCGCCATCGGGCAGCGCTTCGACCCTGCTGCGGGTCGCCTGCACCTTCTGCCCCAGCAGCTCGAATTCCAGCTGCGGCTGCGCGGTGGCGGCCGCATCGATGCGCACTTCCTGCACCGTGGCGGTGGACGGCGTGGACAGCAGCCGGGCCAGCGCGGGATCACTGCCGGCCGAAGCGCGGCTGAGGATGGTCACCGGTTCAAACAACGGCGCAGCACTGGCCGCCGCCGCCACCGAAAGGCCCAACAACACGCCAACCGCCGTTCTACCCATCGATCTGGACATCATTCTGGTCGCTCCTGAAGTGAGGTGGACAGCCTTGATGCATCACGACCCGGTTTGCCGGGTCTGGCCATTCGGCGCGTCCGGCGCATGTGAATTCAATAGAAGATCCACGTGGGAATCCGGATCTGTGACGGAGCGCAGCAGCGTTCAGTCAGGTAAAAAGCGGCAGTACACTTCCCCAACACACAGCTTTCGCGCCACCGTGACGCGGCCACGACGGGAAATGCACATGGCACCAGGCCAGCACCAGGCAGACACCGGCGCCGATCCCGGCGCGCTTCGCATCGGCATCCTGCACATCGGCTTGTTCTTCGACGGCACCCGCAACAACGCGCACAACCTCGCACGCGGGCGCCCGCAGGCCCCGCAGCCGCGCCCTGCCCTGCTGCGTGCCGACGACGATTCGACCTACCAGAGCCGGCTGACCAGCAGCTACGACAACGGCACCACCAACATCACGAGGCTGTACCAGCTGTACCCGGACAGCCGGCGCACGCCCGGGGTTGGCGCATCGCTGGCGATCTACATCGAAGGCGTGGGCACCCGCGACGATGCCGAGGACGACCTGATCGGGCTGGCGTTCGGCGTGGGCGCCAGCGGCGTGCGCGCCAAGGTCCAGCGCGCGTTGCAGGTCCTGCTGCCGGCTGCCCTGGCCGCACTCGCTGCCGGGCAGCACACCCCGCTGCACGGCGTGCAGGTGGATCTGTTCGGTTACTCGCGTGGCGCAGCGGCGGCGCGCGATGTCGCCAACCAGCTGCGCGGCTGGGACGGCGCGCGCTGGCGTCAGCTGCTGCTGCAGGCGGGCCTGCCGTGCGCGGTGGATTTCGCGGTGCAGCGCCCGGCGCTGCGCTTCATCGGCCTGTTCGACACGGTGGTGGCGGTCAGCGGCGGCCGCGCCGACGAGCCGCCGCAGCTGGCCCTGCCTGCGGGGATCGCCGGCCGCGTGGTGCAGCTGGTGGCCCGCGATGAACACCGCCAGCACTACCCGCTGACCACGGTGGCACCGGCGCATGCCGAGATCGTGCTGCCCGGCGTGCATGCCAACATCGGCGGCGGCTACGACCAGGCCGAGGAAGGTCCGAAGCTGCTGAGCCGTCCGCGCCGGCAGCAGCTGCGCCGCCCGCCGGTGCCCGACTACCAGACGCCTTCACTGGCGCAGCTGCAGGCGACCACGGTGTACGCCGAAGCACAGGCCGATGCCGAGCGCTGGCGGCAGCAGCTGGGCGTGGATGAGAAGGAGGTGTGGGTGGATGTCTGGCACCAGTGGCAGCAGCATCGCCCTGCCGGCAGCCGCAGCGTGCTGCTGGCCCCGGTGCTGTACGTGACCGCAGCGGTGGTGCTGCGCCGGCCCATCGACTGGCGTTACCAGCTGATCGCCCTGCAGGTGATGCAGCGGCAGGCCCGCGACGCCGGCGTGCAGTGGACCGCCGAGGCCGCCGACGTGGCGGACTGGGCGCTGCCCACCGCACTGCAGCCGATCGCACGGCGCCTGCTGGACGGCCAGGCACTGACCCCTACGCAGGAAGCACTGCTGCGCCGCCGCTACCTGATGCAGTCAGCGCACTGGAACTTCGATGCCCTGGGCGACACCGCGCTGACCTATGCCGCCGATGCCGGGGTGAGCGAGTTGCCGTATCGACCCGGGCCGGGGTTGTTCTACATCAACCGGCCCACGGTGGATGGCAAGCGCGTGGTCCTGCCCAACGCATGAAGCGGATCCACGCATCGCGTGGATCTACTGGTGCGTGGATGGATCAGCCGGCCTGTTCGATCAGGTTGGCCAGTTCGTCGGCATCGAACCCGGCCAGCAGGCGGGCTTCGAGGTTGAACGGGCCGTGCAGGTAACCGCCGGCGTATTCCAGCAGCAGTTCCTTGAAGCGTGCGCGCGGTTCGACACCAGCGCGTTCGCAATACCACCGGTACCAGCGCGAACCGGCGGCGACATGCGCCACTTCCTCGCGCAGGATCACTTCCAGCACATCGGCAGTTTCAGCGTCGCCGACATTGCGCAGCTTCTCGATCATGCCCGGCGTCACGTCCAGCCCGCGGGCTTCCAGCACGCGCGGCACCAGTGCCATGCGCGCCAGGCCATCGTGCGCGGTCTTCTCGCACATTTCCCACAGGCCGTTGTGCGCGGGGAAATCGGCGTACTCGTGGCCATGCACCTGCAGCCGCTCGCGCAGCAGCAGGAAGTGCCGCGACTCGTCATCGGCACAACTGACCCAGTCGGCATGGAACGCCGCCGGCAGGCCACGGAAGCGATACACCGCATCCCAGGCCAGGTCGATCGCGTTCAGTTCGATATGGGCGATGGCGTGGATGAAGGCAGCGCGGCCTTCGACCCCGCCCAGCCCGCGCCGCGGGACCTGCCGCGGGTGCACCAGCACCAGCTGCGCGGGGCGGCCGGGCATGCGGATCGCGTCGGGCGGCGGCGCGTCGGCGGCCACCTTCAGGCGGCCAGCACGGAACGCGGCCGCATAGGCCTGGGTCAGCGCGACCTTGCGCAGCGGGTCGGCTTCGGCAAGGCACTGCTGCGCAGCGCGCAGCAGGTCGCCACCGACGTCGGGGACATCCACCACGGCCTGGGCCTCAGGCGCGGCGCTTGTGCTTGGCGTCGTCCGAACGCAGCTGCTGGATGCGCTCGAAGTAGCCCGGCTCGATGCCCGTCGGGTAATGGCCGTTGAAGCACGACGAATCGAAGCTGCGCAGCGCCGTGTTGCCTTCGCTCACCGCCGCTTCCATGTCCTCGATGTCCTGGTAGATCAGCCAGTCGCAGCCCAGGTGGGCTTCGATCTCTTCCACCGTGCGGTTGTGCGCGACCAGTTCCTCGGCCGCCGGCATGTCGATGCCGTAGATGTTCGGGAAACGCACCGGCGGCGCGGCGCTGGCCAGGTAGACCTTGCGCGCGCCCGCGTCACGGGCCATCTGCACGATCTGCTGGCTGGTGGTGCCGCGCACGATCGAATCATCCACCAGCAGCACCACGCGGTTGCGGAACTCCAGGTGGATCGGATTGAGCTTGCGGCGCACCGACTTCACCCGCTCACCCTGGCCCGGCATGATGAAGGTGCGGCCGATGTAGCGGTTCTTGATGAAGCCTTCGCGGTACTTCACGCCGAGCACGTTGGAGATTTCCAGCGCGGCGTCGCGCGAGGTGTCCGGGATCGGGATGATCGTGTCGATGTCGTGGTCCGGGCGCAGGCGCAGGATCTTCTCGCCCAGCTTGATGCCCATGCGCATGCGCGCCTTGTGCACCGACACGTTGTCGATCATCGAATCGGGACGTGCGAAGTACACGTACTCGAAAATGCACGGGGTGTGCTCGGCCGGCTCGGCGCAGATCTCCGAGAACAGCTCGCCACGCGCGGTGATCACCAGCGCTTCACCCGGCTGCACGTCGCGCACGCGCTGGAAGCCCAGCACGTCGAGCGCGGCCGATTCGGAGGCCACGATGTACTCGTCGCCTTCGGCGTGGCTGCGCTTGCCCAGCACCAGCGGACGGATGCCATGCGGATCGCGGAAGGCGACCAGGCCCAGGCCCAGCACCACGCTGACCACCGCATAGCCGCCCTTGCAGCGGCGGTGCACGCCGGCGACGGCGCGGATGGCCGCTTCCGGGCTGAGCTGGCGCTGCTGCTCCAGTTCGTAGGCGAACACGTTCAGCAGCACTTCGCTGTCCGAATCGGTGTTGACGTTGCGGCGGTCCTGCTCGAACACCTGGCGACGCAGGTCTTCGGTGTTGATCAGGTTGCCGTTGTGGGCCAGCGCGATGCCGTACGGCGAATTGACGTAGAACGGCTGCGCCTCGTCCATGCCTTCCGAACCGGCGGTCGGGTAACGCACGTGGGCGATGCCGATGTTGCCTTCCAGGGTGGACATGGTGCGGGCGTCGAACACGTCGCGGACCAGGCCGGTGGCCTTCTGTACCCGCAGGCGGCTGCCGCTGGCGGTGGCGATGCCTGCCGCGTCCTGGCCGCGATGCTGGAGGACGGTCAAGCCGTCATACAACTGCCCGGCGACGTTCTGGTTGCCGACGATTCCGACGATGCCACACATGGTGCGAGGTCTCCGCTGGGCATGCGCCCAGTTACAGGGAAGGTGGCCATGCCTGGCCTTCAGTGATCGCCGCGCCTGCGGTCGACGTTGGCCGGATCGTCCGGCTCGATGTTGCCTGGCAGTGCTGGGGCATCCGGGCGCACTTCGGCCGGATCATGTTCGCTGCCCTGTTCCGCTTTCGCAGGCCGCAGCCATCCGCTGCCCGCCACTACCTGGTTGAGGATGCCATTATCGCCTGTCGCGCCCGGCTTGCCCAACCCGGCGCCCGCGTTCCTGCCCATTTCCATCAACGCAGATGGGGACAAAGTGTCCACTGGCAAGGCCTTGGGCAGCAGATCGGTGCCCGGTACCTCCCAGTGCGGCAGCTTGCTGTCCATCCAGGCCACGGCCGGGTTCAGCACCGGGCGCAGGCTGGAGTTGCGCCAGGACGGCTCGACGGTCAACGGGGTGAAGCTGCCCAGCAGCAACAGGATGGCCGCGATCAGCCCGCCCCGCACGGTACCCAGCACGCCGCCCAGCAGGCGGTCCAGGCTGCCCAGCATGTTGCGGTGGACGATGTGCTTGATGACCATGCCGATGACCGCGACCACCAGCATCACGCCGATGCCGACGCCCAGGTAGCCACCGACGAAGTGCTCGCCGCCCGGCGCGGCCGGGGCCGACCACCAGCGCGCGGCATCACTGCCGAAGGCAAAGGCCGCCCAGGCGGCGACCAGCCATGAGACGGTGCCGATGACGATGCTCACGAAGCCGCGCAGCAAGCCGAGCAGGGCCGAGGCGGCAATCACGAACAGCAGCACCACGTCGATCATGGCGCCCCGCTCCTTCGGCGGCGCTGGCAACGGGGCTGCAGGCAGGTCATGGGTGTGGTCGCACCATGCCGGCCACGCCGACCTTGGCGGCGACCTGCGCCTTCAGCTGTTCGGCGTCGGCGCGGTTGGCCACCGGCCCGACCCGCACGCGGTGCAGGGTGCCCTTTTCGGTGCGGACCTGCTCGACGAAGGCGCTGAAACCGGCGGCGCGGACCTTGTCGCGCAGCGCGTTGGCATCGTTGGCCTGACCGAACGCCCCCAGCTGCACGGCGAAGCCGACGCTGCTGGCAGCCGGGGCGGCCGGCGTGGCCGGGGCCTCGGGCTTGCTGGGCGTCGCTTCCGGCTTCGGCTGCGGCTTGGCCGGTTCCGGCTTGGGCTGCGGCTTGGGCGCTTCCGGCTTCGGGGCCGGCGGCGTCGCTGCGGTCGGGGTACTGGCCGGCAGGCTCTCGCTGCGCACCGGGTTGGCGCCCGTCTGCGATGGCGCAGCAACCGGAGTGCTGGCACTGGGTGCAGCCGGGGTGGCTGCCACGGCCGCGGACGGCGCGGTGCTGGCGTCCAGGGTGATCACTTCGGCCTTGACGTCGCCGCGGACCTTCACGGCCTGCAGGCGCGCGGCTTCGGCCTGCGCGCGGTCGGCATACGGCCCCACGCGCACGCGCCAGGCCGGGCGGCCATTGATCGATGCGGTTTCGGTGAAGCCCGGCAGCTGCGAACGCTTCAGGTAGGCGATGACCGCATCGGCATCGGCCTGGCTGCCGTAGGCACCGAAGGTGACCGCGTAGTTGCCGGCAGCGACGGCCGGCGAGGTATCGACGGTGGGCGGAGTGGCCGGCGCGGCAGCCTCCTCGACCGGCTTGGCCTGGCCGCTCTGCAGGCCGGTGGCGCCACCGGCCGGGGCGACCAGCGGCAGCTCACGGGTTTCGAACTGGCCGTCGCCCGGCGCTTCGGGCGCGGCGATCGGCACATTGGCCACGCCACTGTCCGGGGCAGGCCCCTTGACCAGCATCGGCAGGAAAATCACGGCCAAGGCCACCAGGACGATGGCACCAATCAGACGCTGTTTCAGGGGCGTATCCACGTGAGGCTGGCGACAGGGGCGGAGATGGTTCGATTATACGGGTGCCGGGACCATCGGCGTCGGCGCTGGCTGAACGCGGATCAGGAACGGTCCTGCAGCCACTGCAGCGCGGCGGCAGCGGTGTGGAACGAGCCGAACACCAGCACCCGGTCACCGCGCGCGGCCTGGGCCAGCACCTGCTGCAGCGCCTGCTCGACGCTGTCGGCCAGTGCGGCGGTGGCGGCCGGCGTATCGGCCAGGCGCGCCTGCAGCTGCTGCGCGGTCTGCCCACGCGGCCCTTCAAGGCCGGCCAGGGTCCACTGCGCGACGCTGTCCCGCAGCGCCTGCACCACGCCTACGGCATCCTTGTCCTGCAGCGCCGCATACACCGCCAGGGTGCGGCCGGGCGCCACTTCGGCGTTCAGCGCGCGCGCCAGCTGGCCTGCAGCCTGCGGGTTGTGGCCGACGTCCACGCGGATCTGCACGCCGTCGCGCTCGAAGGCCTGCATGCGGCCGGCGATGCGCGCGGCAGCGATGCCCGCGGCCCAGGCGGCACGCGGCACCGGCTTGTCCAGCGCGCGCAGCGCGGCAATGGCGGCACCGGCATTGGCCAGCTGGATCGGGCCGGCCAGGGCCGGGGTCGGCAGCTCCATGCGCAGGCCGACATCGCGCCAGCGCCAGCGCTGGGCGTCGATCGGCTCGTAGAAATAATCACTGCCACCGCGGATGGCATTGGCGCCCACCCGATAGGCGCGTGCCAGCACGCTGGACGGCGGGTCGGTCTCGCCCAGGATCACCGGCTTCCAGCCGCGGATGATGCCGGCCTTCTCGGCGCCGATCGCCTCGCGGTCCTCGCCCAGCCACTCGGCATGGTCGATGTCCACGGTGGTGATGACCGAGACGTCGGCATCGATGATGTTGACCGCATCCAGGCGGCCGCCCAGGCCTACTTCGAGCACGGCCAGGTCCAGCCCGGCGTCGGCGAACAGCTGCAGCGCGGCCAGCGTGCCGTACTCGAAATAGGTCAGGGTGATGTCACCGCGCGCCGCTTCCACCGTGTTGAACGCTGCGACGAGCGCGGCGTCGTCCACGTCCTGGCCATCGATGCGCACCCGCTCGTTGTAGCGCAGCAGGTGCGGCGAGGTGTACGCGCCGACCTTCCAGCCGGCGGCACGGCCGATGGCCTCGATGAAAGCAACCGTGGAGCCCTTGCCGTTGGTGCCACCGACCACGATGGTGTGCCCGGCCGGCGCGCCCAGGCCCATCGCGGTGGCCACCGCGCGCACGCGCTCCAGGCCCATGTCGATGGTCGCCGGGTGCTGGCGTTCAATGTAGTCCAGCCAGTCGGCCAGGGTGGTCGGGGTGTTCGTCACGGCAGGGGTTCCAGCAGAAGCAGGTGGTTCGGGAATCAGAGGGCGCGGTGCTTGGCTTCGCCGAAGAACGGCGTGTGGTGGGCGCAGTCGTTCAGGCGGACCACTTCCAGGCTGTCCAGGTCGGCGCCTTCGAGCAGGTTCAGGGTGGTCGGCGCCTGGCGGAAGGTCCACAGGCGGGAAATCGGCAGGCCGAGCACCTTGCACAGGATCACCCGGTTGACCGCGTCATGGGCGACCACCAGCAGGGTGTCGTGCTCGCCGAGGCCTTCGGCGGCACGGGCCAGGCCACGCCAGCTGCGCTCGAGCACCAGGCGCAGCGATTCGCCGCCGGGCATCAGCACGGTATCGGGTTCCTCGCGCCAGGCCTTCAGGCGCGACGGGTCTTTTTCGTTGATCTCGCTGGCCAGCAGGCCTTCCCACTCACCGTGGGCGATTTCCTGCAGGTCCGGTTCGGTCTGCAGCATGGCGGCGCGGTCGGCACCGAGGGCGAGCTGGGCGGTCAGCCGGGCGCGCGCGAGCGGCGAGGCCACCGCACGGGTGATGTCCACTGGAGCGAGACGGGCGCCCAAGGCCTGGGCCTGGGCTTCGCCGATGGGCGAAAGCGGGATGTCGATCTGGCCCTGGTAGCGGCCTTCGGCGTTCCACGGCGTTTCGCCGTGACGGGCAAGCAGGATGCGCATGCGAACAAGGGGTCCTGGGGGGAGGAAGAGTCCGCGTTCGTTCACATCCTGTGAAGTCTGCGGAACAGGGATGATACCTGTTCGGGGGACCGGGCCGGTCGGGGCATTAAAAAACCCCGCGACCGAGGTCGCGGGGTTTGGGGGTTGCGGGCGGATTCCGCCGGGCATGGCCCGGCGCTACCGCGATCAAAGCCGGCCGTTATTTGGCCAGGTTCAGTTCCTTCAGCAGCTGCGGCGCCGGCGCCACTTCCTGCATGATCCACTGCATGTAGCGGCTGTCCACGGCGATCATGCGGGTCATCACCGGGTCGAACACCCAGTTGGAGCTGACCGATTCCCAGTTGCCGTCAAAGGCCAGGCCGACCAGCTTGCCGTGCGCGTCCAGCACCGGCGAACCGGAGTTGCCACCGGTGATGTCCAGGTTGGACAGGAAGTTCACCGGCACCGAACCGATGCGCTTGTCTTCCAGGCCACCGTAACGCTTGGCCTTGACCGCATCGAGCAGCGCCTTCGGCGAATCGAACGGGTCTTCGCCGGTTTCCTTGGCGGCCACGCCTTCCAGGGTGGTGAACGGGGTGTACTGCACGCCGTCCTTGCCATAGCCCATGACGTTGCCGAAGGTGATGCGCAGCGACAGGTTGGCGTCCGGGTAGACGAACTCGCCCTGGCTCTTCTTGTAGTCGGCCACGGCCTGCAGGTACAGCGGACGCGCGGTCAGCGATTCGCCTTCGCGGATCTTGCGCTGTTCTTCCTGCTTCAGCAGCGCCGGCATGACGGCCACGGCGTACTGGATGGCCGGATCGGTGCTGGCTTCGAAGGCGGCGCGGTCGGCGCTGAACCACTTCAGGCGCGTATCGAGGCTGCCCAGCTGGGTGCCTGACAGCTTGCCAACCATCGACTTCACGGCGGCCTCGTCGCTGCCGCCCAGCCACGTGTTCAGCACGTCGTTGTCACGCTGCGCGGCCGGCAGGGCCACGTACTGGTCCAGCCAGTAGGTCTGCAGCTGCTGGTCCATCTTCGCCACGTAGCGGCGGTCCATCTGCTTCAGGCCACCTTCGATGGTGGTCAGGTCGCGCTGCTGGTAGCCGGCTTCGCGCTCGGCGTCCGGCTTGGTGCGCTCGATCGACAGGCGGTACAGGGTGATGGCGGCGCTGACGGCCGAGGTGTTGTTGAACTGCGATACGAACAGGTCGCGCTCACGCGTGGCCTTGCTGGTGTCCAGGTGCTTGAGCAGCTGCGCGTGCGCGGCCAGGGCCGGCTTGCCGGCGGCGCCCTGCTTCTTCAGCCAGGCCAGCACGGCGGCTTCTTCGGCCTGCTTCTGGCCGGCCGCGTCGATGCGCTTGAAGCCTTCCAGCTGGCCCAGGTAGTTCTTGGCCACGTTGTTCATGCTGGCGGCGGTGGCGGCGTACTTCACCTTCACGTCCGGGTCGGCCTTGCCGGCCTCGTCGATCATCTTCAGCGCCGCGTTGTAGTGGCGGGCGATGGTCGGGTAGGTGAAGCTGGCGGTCTCGTTGAACTCACCGGCCAGGGCGTAGCGGTTGGTGCGGCCCGGGTAGCCGGCCACCATCACGAAGTCGTCGGCGCCCAGCGGCTGGTCGGCGAACTTCAGGAAGTGCTTGGGCTGGTACGGCACGTTGTCGGCCGAGAATGCCGCAGGCTTGCCGTCCTTGCCGACGTAGGCGCGGTAGAACGAGAAATCGCCGGTGTGGCGCGGCCACATCCAGTTGTCGATGTCGCCGCCGAACTTGCCGACGCTGCCCGGAGGCGCGTAGACCAGGCGCACGTCCTTGATTTCCATGTTGCGGAACAGGCGGTAGGTGTTGCCGCCGCTGAACGAGTAGAGGCGGCAGCGGAAGCCGGCGTCGGCCTCACAGGCGGCGACCTGGGCCTTGTCGAAGGCATCCAGGGCACGGCTGCGGGCCAGCGGATCCTTGCCGGCGGCAGCGATGGCGGCCTTGGCCTGGGCGGTGACGTCGGTGATCTGGTCGAGCACGAAGACGCGGGCGTTCGGGCCGGCGCTCAGTTCGTCGCTGAGCTTGGGCGCGTTGAAGCCGTCCTTGATCAGGTTCTTCTGCGCGGTCGAATTGAGCTGGATGGCGCCGTAGGCACAGTGGTGGTTGGTGACTACCAGGCCCTGCGGGGACACGAAGCTGGCGGTGCAGCCGCCGAGCGCGACCACCGCGCCCATCGGGTCGCCGGTCAGGTCGGCCAGCTGTTCAGGGGACAGCTTCAGGCCGGCCTTTTGCAGCGGGCCGGCGATTTCCGGCAGCTGCTGCGGCACCCACATGCCTTCGGCGGCATGGGCGACTTGGACCAGCCCGAGGCTGGCGACGACGGAGAATGCAAGCAGGTTCGAGCGCATCGAGCGGCCCCTGGTGAAAGAACCGCCGAGTGTAGCCCAGCCCCCTGCCCCGCCCCGATCCCCGGAAGTCATGGCCCGACCCACTGCCCTCCGCCGGGCATGGCCCGGCGCTACCGGGAGCGCCAAAGCACCCGCAGCGCAACATGGGGAATCCGCGTGGGCCTCTATAATCCGCGTTTTCCCCCTGATGAGTTCCACCCGATGGCGCAGCAAACGATGAAGGCCCTGGTCAAGCGCGAAGCAGCCAAGGGCATCTGGCTCGAAGAGGTTCCGGTGCCGACGCCGGGCCCGAACGAGGTACTGATCAAACTGGAAAAGACCGCCATCTGCGGCACCGACCTGCACATCTACCTGTGGGACGAGTGGAGCCAGCGCACCATCAAGCCGGGCCTGACCATCGGCCACGAGTTCGTCGGCCGCGTCGCCGGACTCGGCTCGGCCGTCACCGGCTACGAGATCGGCCAGCGCGTGTCGGCCGAAGGCCACATCGTCTGCGGCCACTGCCGCAACTGCCGCGGCGGCCGCCCGCACCTGTGCCCGAACACCGTCGGCATCGGCGTCAACGTCAACGGCGCCTTCGCCGAATACATGGTGATGCCGGCCAGCAACCTGTGGCCGATCCCCGACCAGATCCCGTCCGAGCTGGCCGCCTTCTTCGACCCGTACGGCAATGCCGCGCACTGCGCGCTGGAATTCGACGTCATCGGCGAGGACGTGCTGATCACCGGCGCAGGCCCGATCGGCATCATCGCCGCCGGTATCTGCAAGCACATCGGTGCGCGCAACGTGGTGGTCACCGACGTCAACGACTTCCGCCTGAAGCTGGCGGCAGACATGGGTGCCACCCGCGTGGTCAACGTCGCCAACCAGTCGCTGAAGGAGGTGATGAAGGAACTGCACATGGAGGGCTTCGACGTGGGCCTGGAAATGAGCGGCAACCCGCGCGCGTTCAACGACATGCTCGACTGCATGTACCACGGCGGCAAGATCGCCATGCTCGGCATCATGCCCAAGGGCGCCGGCTGCGACTGGGACAAGATCATCTTCAAGGGCCTGACCGTGCAGGGCATCTACGGCCGCAAGATGTACGAGACCTGGTACAAGATGACCCAGCTGGTGCTGTCCGGCTTCCCGCTGGGCAAGGTGATGACCCACCAGCTGCCGATCGATGATTTCCAGAAGGGCTTCGACCTGATGGAAGAAGGCAAGGCCGGCAAGGTCGTGCTCAGCTGGAACTGAACGGCATACGGTAGCGCCGGGCCATGCCCGGCGTTGCTGGAAAGAAAAAGGCGCCCATCGGGCGCCTTTTTCGTGGACAGCAGCAGTGTCGGATCACTTGCCGATCGCGACGGTCAGCACGACGCGGTTGTCGGCGAGCTTGCCGTTGTTGTCGCGGCCTGCGCCATCGGTGCCGTGGTAGGCCACGCCCAGGTTGAACATGCCGAACTGGCGGGACACGCCGACGTTGAAATCGGTGTAATCCTTGCCGTAGGCCGATTCAAGCGTGGTGCGGCCGACGTTGGCGCTCAGCGTGAAGTCCTGCGGCAGTCCCCACTCCCCGCCGACGGCGTAATACCAGCTCTTGGTATCGGAACCGGACAGGTCGTTGGTGTAGGCCACGGTGAGCTTGTACTGCTCGGCAAACGTGGTGGTGGTGATCAGCTCGTTGTAGTTCAGTTCGCTGGCACCGGGGTAGGTGTAGCGGTTGAGCAGCACGTCGAAGTTGACCTTGTCGCTGACGTCGATGCCGTAGCCGATCAGGTAGTCCAGCTCGACGCTCGGGTCGCCCGGCCCGAAATCGACACCCGATCCCCACACGCCTGCGTAAAGGCCAACCGGGCTGGTATAGGTGAAGCCGGCCTGCAGGGTGGGATCTTCGTCGGTCTGGGAGACGCCACGGAACACGTAGTCGGACACGCCGGTCACGTTCCAGCTGTACGGCGATGCGGCCTTATCCTGGGCACTGGCGGCGAAGGGGGCGAGACAGAGGGCGGCGGCGAGGGCGAGGCAGCTGCGGGCAGGCTTCATGTGCATCTCCGGTGGGCGGTGCGGGGGAAGGCGGGTGGCGCGGCCGGCGGAGTCGCTACCGGTTCACGGTTTTTTAACCTGTTTGATATTGCGATGCAACATGTGCCGGCCATGGCGATGGACCGCTGCAGGCGGCTGCCGGCCATCGTTGCCCGGTAGAATCAGCGGTTTCCCGTGCTGAGCCGTGCCCACGCCATGACCGAGACCTCCTCTGCCCTGACCCGCCACTACGCCGAGGAACTGGACGCCATCCGCGCCCAGGGCCTGTTCAAGTCCGAGCGGATCATCACCAGCCCGCAGTCGGCCGAGATCACCCTCGACGATGGCCGCACCGTGCTCAACTTCTGCGCCAACAACTACCTGGGCCTGGCCGACCACCCGGACCTGATCCAGGCGGCCAAGGACGCCCTGGACAGCCACGGCTTCGGCATGGCCTCGGTGCGCTTCATCTGCGGCACCCAGGACCTGCACAAGCAGCTGGAAAAGCAGATCGCCGACTTCTTCGGCAAGCAGGACACCATCCTGTACGCGGCCTGCTTTGACGCCAACGGCGGCCTGTTCGAGCCGCTGCTCGGCGAGAACGACGCGATCATTTCCGACGCGCTGAACCACGCCTCGATCATCGACGGCGTGCGCCTGTGCAAGGCCAAGCGCTTCCGCTACGCCAACTGCGATATGGCCGACCTGGAAGCGCAGCTGCAGGCCGCCGATGCCGCCGGCTGCAAGACCAAGCTGATCACCACCGATGGCGTGTTCTCGATGGACGGCTTCATCGCCCCGCTGGATGAGATCACCGCGCTGGCGAAGAAGTACAACGCGCTGGTGCACATCGACGAATGCCATGCCACCGGCTTCCTCGGTGCCAGCGGCCGCGGCTCGGCTGAAGTGAAGGGCGTGCTGGAGAAGATCGACATCATCACCGGCACCCTGGGCAAGGCCATGGGCGGCGCGCTGGGCGGCTTCACCTGCGCCAGCGCCGAGGTGATCGAGCTGCTGCGCCAGCGCTCGCGCCCGTACCTGTTCTCCAACTCGCTGCCGCCGCACGTGGTCGCCGCCGGCATCAAGGCCTTCGAGATGCTGGCCGCCGCTGACGACCTGCGCGACACGCTGGCGCAGAACACCGCCTACTTCCGCGAGAAGATGACCGCTGCAGGTTTCGACGTGAAGCCGGGCGTGCACCCGATCAGCCCTGTGATGCTGTACGACGCACCGCTGGCGCAGAAGTTCGCCGAGCGTCTGCTGGAAGAAGGCATCTACGCGATCGGCTTCTTCTTCCCGGTGGTGCCCAAGGGCCAGGCGCGCATCCGTACCCAGATCAGCGCCGCGCACACGCGTGAGCACTTGGACCGCGCCATCGATGCGTTCACCCGCATCGGCCTGGAACTGGGCGTGATCAAGGGCTGATGACGCACCGGGGTCGGATCCCTTTCCGAAGGAAAGGGCTCTGACCCCAGCACCCAAAGCGTGCCGACCAAGGTCGGCACCTACCAGGGGCGCAGCGCAACGCGCGTCACTTCTTCTTTTTCTTCTTGTCCTTGGGCTCGTCCTTGCTGGCCACCACCACCGGCTTGGCGGCGGCGTCCTGCGCGTTGCCCTTGGCCACGCGGATGCCGTTGGCCTTCATCCAGGCATCGAACTCGTCGGCGGTCATCTTGTGGTCGCCGTCGCTCATCATGAAGCGGTAACTGCCGCGGCCGTCCAGTTCCGGGGTCTTCACTTCCACCACCGGCGTTTCCACCGGGGTTTCTGCCTTGGCCACTTTCTTGTGGCCGCCGCAGGCGGTCAACAGTGCGAGCGGCAGCAGCAGGCCGGCGCAGCGCAGGGTTCGGTCGAGGGTCGGGTACATGGGCACGCTCCGTTCAAATGAATCGAAAGCCAGGCGCCCCCTGCGCCTGGAACGGTGGCCGGCAGCTGCCAGCCGTGGGCCGGACTTCAGCCCGGTGCAGCGGCCCCCAGCCGCTGCTGGTCGCTGACCTCCAGCACCCGCCACTGGCCCTTGCCGAGATCGCCGAGCACCAGCCCGCCGATCGCAACCCGGACCAGGCGCAGCACCTGCAGGTCGAAGGCCGCCAACAGGCGGCGGATATGGCGGTTGCGCCCCTCTTCGAGGACGACCTCCAGCCATGCGGTCTTGTCGCCGCTGCGCAGCACGCGCACGGCCCGGGCGACCAGGAACTCGCCCTCGTCGTCGATGCCGGCCTGCAGCGCGGCCAGCGTGGCCTCGTCCGGCAGGCGGTCGATCTGTACGTGGTAGGTCTTGTCCGGGCCGCTCTGCGGATCGGTCAGGCGCGCGGCCCACTGCGGGTCGTTGCTGAACAGCAGCATGCCTTCGCTGGCCCTGTCCAGCCGCCCGACCGGCGCGATCCACGGCAGGCCGGCGCCATCGAAGCAGCGGTAGACGGTGTCGCGGCCACGCTCATCCTGCGCGGTGGTCACCACCCCGCGCGGCTTGTTGAGCATCAGGTACAGGCGCTGCGGCGCGCCCAGCGGCTGGCCGTCCACGTCGATGGGCGGTGCCGGCTGCGCAATCGGGAACTCGGGATCGCGGACGATGCGTCCGGACACCCGCACGCGACCGTCGGCGATCCAGCGCGCGGCTTCGGTACGCGAACAGACACCCGCCTTGGACAGCACGCGCGCCAGGCCATGGCGGACACCGGCGGGTGTGGCAGCAGGCTTCGCACGCCCACGCGGCGCGTGGGAGCGGGCGGCGGGGGTGGCAGGAGGGCGGCGTGTACGCAAGCCTCTGCTCCCCGCGCGCCTTACTTCTTCTCGCCCGGCTTGGTCTCAGCCGGTGCTTCGGTGGTGGCCGGGGCAGCGGCAGCGGCCGGCGCCGGACGCGCCTTGACCACGCGCACGCCACGCGCCTTCATCCAGGCGTCGAACTCTTCGGCGGTCATGCGCTTGCCGTTCTGGCTCATGTCAAAGCGCCACGGCGTGTTGTCGAACTCGGTCTGCGGCTTGTAGGCCGCCGGATCGTTCGGCTTCACCGCCGGTGCGCTGGGGATGGCCTTGGCGATGTTCTGGCAGCCATCGATGCGCAGGCGCTGCAGCACCTGGTCCAGCGACTGCGAGGGGTCGTAGCTGCTGCCCAGCACGCCGCTGGACATGCCCAGCTGGGTGCCGCGGATGTACAGCTCATCGGCCACCGGCGCGATGGCCGTGGCCGGCAGGGGCAGCGGCGAGGCGCTGGTGTTGACCGAGCAATCAACCGCCGCGTGGGCGACGGGAACCAGGGCCAGCGCCAGGACGGCGGCCGATGCAGAGCGCAGCATGAGGGGCATCCACGAAAGGAAGTGACGCGGCGAGTTTAGCAATGCCGCGACAGCTTTCAAGCGCCACTTTCAATGAATACGGCAACTCATTGGTTTTGCGGGCAAAATGCCGACGAACGGTCGTGCAGAGACGTGACGGCGGCGTTTCCTGGCACCACAAACAACAAAACCCGGCCGAAGCCGGGTCCTGCTGTGTCTTACTGGCAGAGCGTCAGAACTTAGTTCTGGACGTTCAGCTCGGTACGACGGTTCTTGGCGCGACCTTCCGGGTTATCCGAACCATCCGGATTGGTGTTCGGGGCAATCGGACGGCTCTCGCCGTAGCCGATCGGGCCCTGCAGACGACCAGCGTCCACACCGTTCTGGGTCAGGTAGTTGTACACGGCGGTGGCGCGACGCTCGGACAGCTTCTGGTTGTAAGCGTCGGTACCCTTCGAGTCGGTGTGACCGGCGACTTCAACGCGCAGGTCCGGGTAACGCTTCAGGATTTCCGAAGCTTCCGACAGGATGGCCACAGCGTCCGGACGCAGGTTCGACTTGTCGAAGTCGAAGTTCACGCCCTTCAGGTCGATCGAGACCGGCACCGGGCAACCGTCCGGACCGATGGTCTGACCCGGCTGCGAGTTCGGGCACTTGTCGTCGCAGTTGTTGACGCCGTCACCGTCGTCATCCAGGTCGGCGCAGCTCGGGGCAACCGGAGCCGGAGCCGGGGCAACAGCGGCCACCGGGGCCGGGCCCAGCGGGATCACGACGCCGACCGAAGCCAGCACGTCGCCGAACCAGCTTTCGTCGCGCGCGGCAACGCTCTGGTCGTCGAAGTCAGCGCGGTAGGCCACTTCGGCGCGGACAGCAACGCGCTTGTCGAAGGTGGTCTGCAGGCCGACGCCCAGCTTGGCCGACAGGTTGCCGTCCTTGCGCTCACGCGGACCGTTGTTGTCCAGGGCAGCGTATTCTTCTTCCGACTTCTGGTAGCCCAGGCCACCGACGATGTACGGGTTCCAGCCGCGGCCTTCCTGGATGAAGTGGCGACGCACGTCGAACGAGATGCCGTACTGGGACCAGTTCAGGTCCTGGTTGGCGTCGAAGTTCGGGTTCTGGTAGTTCAGCTCACCGTCCAGCGACCAGTTCGGGCTGATGAACTTGCCCAGGCCCAGGGTCACGAACGGAGCGTCATTGGTAAGACGGTCGCTGTCCTGGAAGTTGAAGCCGGCCGAACCGGTCAGGTACCAGCGGTCATCGAACTCCTGCGCGGACGCAGCCTGGGCGAAAGCCAGACCGCCCAGCAGCGCGGCAGTAAGGATCTTCTTGTTCATTGAGTACAGCTCCTATTTCGGGGGTATGAAACCGGTAGAGGCATGGGCCAGCACTACTGCGTCGATGTTCGACAGCCGATTCAGCACGCCACCGCCGCGAACATTATGCTCAGGCGGGTGAAGGTCATGTTAACAGTCACGTAACATGTGAAGCGTCGCACCCGACCAGCCAACGGTCCGACGTTGAAACCCTATACAGGATCATGAAAATCCGCAAGACCCCCGTGCGACAAGGGTTTGGAGGGGATTAAGGGAAACAGGCGACAGGTTTTGCGAAGAGCTTGGCGGCGGGATTCAGCGCGCGCCCATTGAAGTGAGGAACCTTATGACAGGAACCGCCCTCGGGCCGTAGAGGTGGTGAAACCGTCATTTGATGTCGTGGTTCCAGTTCCGCACCGACCGATATTCTGCCGCGCGCCCGTCATTTCCGTTGATGCGGTACGGCCCGGTGGCGGCAAAGCCGCTGTACGCGCGCATTACCCGGCATCTGTATCTATAACGACGGCCAAAGCGGGGCTAGGCTGGGAACAGATTTTCCTCCCCCGGAACTCCCCATGCCCACCGCCCTGCCCCTGCGCCTGCTGCAACTTGTCACCGGCCTGTTTCTGTACGGATTCGGCATCGCCCTGATGGTGCGCGCGGCCATCGGCGTGGCGCCCTGGGACGTGCTGTCACAGGGCGTCACCCTGCACTCGCCGCTGTCGTTCGGCCTGGTCACCAACCTGGTGGGTCTGGTGGTGCTGCTGCTGTGGTGGCCACTGCGGCAGAAGCCCGGCGTGGGCACCGTGCTCAACGTGCTGCTGATCGGGCCGTCCGCGCAGTTCGGCCTGTGGCTGCTGCCGCCCGCCGTCGGCCTGGCGTGGCAGCTGCTGCTGTTCTGCGCCGGCCTGCTGCTGATCGCGCTGGCCACCGGGCTGTACATCGGCGCACGGCTCGGCCCCGGCCCGCGCGATGGGCTGATGACCGGCCTGCATGCACGCACCGGCTGGCCGATCTGGAAGGTCCGCACCCTCATCGAAGGCAGCGCGCTGGCGGTGGGCTGGTGGCTGGGCGGCAACATCGGCCTGGGCACGCTGGCCTTCGCCGTGCTGATCGGCCCGCTGTGCGGATTCACCCTGGGCTGGTTCGGCATCGGCCGCCCGGCGGGTGGTAGCGCCGGGCCACGCCCGGCGAGCGCGCAGCGCGGCCACGGCTGACCGCGTCGCCGGGCATGGCGCGGCGCTGCCGGGCGCTGCACCAGCCCTTGCCCCGGCCGCGGTTTCGCGGCACGCTGCGCGCTTCCGTACGCAAGCGTATCGACCATGCCGCCAGCCAACGAAACCGCCTACCCGCACCTGTTCTCCCCGCTGGACCTGGGCTTCACCCAGCTGCGCAACCGGGTGCTGATGGGCTCGATGCACACCGGCCTGGAAGATCGCGCCCGCGACTTCCCGCGCCTGGCCGCCTACTTCGCCGAGCGCGCCGAGGGCGGCGTCGGCCTGATCGTCACCGGTGGCTTCGCGCCGAACGTGGTGGGCTGGCTGAAGCCGTTCGGCGGCAAGCTGTCCTGGCCCTGGGAAGTGCGCCCGCACCGCCAGCTCACCGCCGCCGCGCACGAGCACGGCGCGAAGATCTGCCTGCAGCTGCTGCACGCGGGTCGCTACGCCTATCACCCGCTGTCGGTGGCGCCGTCGAAGCTGAAGGCGCCGATCAATCCCTTCACCCCGCGTGCGTTGTCGGCCAGCGGCGTCGAACGCCATATCGCCGACTACGCGCGCAGCGCCAGGCTGGCCCGCGAGGCCGGCTACGACGGCGTGGAAGTGATGGGCTCGGAGGGCTACCTCATCAACGAGTTCATCGCCCCGCGCACCAACATGCGCACCGATGGCTGGGGTGGCGACGCGCGCCAGCGCATGCGTTTCGCGGTGGAGATCGTGCGCCGCATCCGTGAAGCCTGCGGCCCGGATTTCATCATCATCTACCGGCTGTCGCTGGTCGACCTGGTCGATGACGGCAGCAACTGGGAAGAGATCGTGCAGCAGGCGCAGGCCATCGAAGCCGCCGGCGCGACGATCATCAATTCCGGCATCGGCTGGCACGAGGCGCGCATTCCGACCATCGCCACCTCGGTGCCGCGTGGGGCCTTCGCCGCGGTCACCGCCAAGCTCAAGCCGCACGTGAAGGTGCCGCTGGTGGCGACCAACCGCATCAACATGCCCGACGTGGCCGAGCGCATCCTGGCCGGCGGCGGCGCCGACATGGTGTCGCTGGCACGCCCGCTGCTGGCCGACCCGCAGTGGCCGAACAAGGCCCGCGCCGGCCGCGCCGAGGCGATCAACACCTGCATCGCCTGCAACCAGGCCTGCCTGGACCACGTGTTCGATAACAAGCTGGCCAGCTGCCTGGTCAACCCGCGTGCCGCGCACGAGACCGAGCTGGTCTACCACCCGACCACCGCACCGAAGAAGATCGCGGTGGTCGGCGCAGGCCCGGCCGGCCTGGCGTGCGCCACGGTAGCCGCCGAGCGTGGCCACCAGGTCACCCTGTTCGATGCCGGCGCGGAGATCGGCGGCCAGTTCAACGTGGCCAAGCGCATCCCGGGCAAGGAGGAGTTCCACGAGACCCTGCGCTACTTCCGCCACAAGCTGCAGGAAACCGGCGTGCAGCTGCGCCTGGACACCCGCGCCGATGCGGCCGCCCTGGCCGGATTCGACGCGGTGGTGCTGGCCACCGGCATCACCCCGCGCAAGGTCGATTTTCCCGGTGCCGACCACGCCAAGGTGGTCAGCTACCTGGACGTGCTGCTGGGCCGGGTCGAGGTCGGTGCCAACGCGGCGATCATCGGCGCCGGCGGCATCGGCTTCGATGTCGGCGAGTTCCTCAGCCATGCCGGCCCCTCGCCGTCGCTGGACCCGCAGCGCTGGATGGCCGAATGGGGCGTGGACCGCCATTTCGAGGCCCGCGGCGCGCTGGCCAGCCCGCAGGTGGAAGCCTCGCCGCGCCGGCTTTGGCTGCTGCAGCGGAGCGCCGGCAAGCCCGGGGCGCGGCTGGGCAAGACCACCGGCTGGATCCACCGCGCCACGCTGAAGGCCAAGGGCGTGCGCATGCTCGGCGGCGTGGAGTACCTGGGCGTGGATGACGATGGCCTGCGCATCCGCGTCGAGGGTAGCGAACAGCTGCTGCCGGTCGACCATGTGGTGGTCTGTGCCGGGCAGGAACCCAACCGTGCGTTGCTGGCCGAACTGCAGGCTGCGGGCATCGACGCGCAGCTGATCGGCGGTGCCGATGTGGCGGCCGAACTGGACGCAAAACGAGCAATTGATCAGGGTAGCCGGGTGGCTGCTGCGCTGTAGTTCGAGCCTGAATGGGGGACGGAACGTGATTTCCGTCACCGGGCCCGAACCTGAATGTCAAGCAAGCCGATTCAGGATGCGTTCGGCAATTCCCCCCTACCTTGCGCCAACTTTCCGCTCACCAGCCAGTTTCCGGTGAGCCGGCGCGACCCCCTCGATCGGATTGATCGTTTCTTTTGGGGTCGCCCACGGGGCGGCCCCGATGGCCGCCTCCCCATGACGCCAAGTCGTACCCCGGCCCGCAGCCCCCCGCTGCGGGAATCCAGAGGTGCGGCCCACACGGAGCAAGGAGTTATATGAAACTGGCCTGGATTCTCTGGCTGTCGCAGTTGTTGCCGCAGCCGGCCGCTGATTCATTGTGTTTGAGCACTACCGTTTACCTGGAAGCCCGCGACCAGACCCTGCGCGGCCAGCAGGCCGTCGCCGAAGTCGCACTGCGCCGCCTCGACAGCGGCCTGTGGGGTGATTCGATGTGCCAGGTGGTCACCGCGCGCAAGCAGTTCGCCCCGACCATCGTCTCCCCCGGCACCCAGCTGGGCAACGACGCGGCCTGGAGCGAGGCGATGAACGTGGCCTTCGACGCCGAGCGCAACTGGGCGCTGCCGGCCGGCGAACGCCGCGAGATCGTGCCCGGCGCCAGCCACTTCGCCGCGCTCTCCATCGCCAGCCCGAACTGGCGCAATGCCTACCAGGTGGCGACCATCGGCGACCACACCTTCTATAAGGTGCAGAACCTCAAGCCTCGCCAGTCGTAACGATCTGTTGCCGGCGGCAGCGTTGCCGCGCGCCGGCAGGCTCTGGGATAGTGGGTGTTTCCCGCCCCGCCTGGAGTTTCCATGAAGCTGTACAGCAAGCCCGGTGCCTGTTCCACCGCCGACCACATCGCGCTTCAGTGGACCGGCCAGCCCTATGAAGTGGAACTGCTGGACAAGGACACCCTGAAGGGTCCGGAATTCCTCAAGATCAACCCGGCCGGTGCGGTGCCCGCCCTCGTCGATGGCGATTTCATCCTGCTGCAGAATGCGGCGATCATGGGCTACATCGCCGACAGCTTCCCGCAGGCGGGCCTGGCCGGTGATGGCAGTGCGCAGCAGCGCGCCGAAGCCACCCGGTGGCTGTCCTTCGTCAACTCGGACGTGCACCCGGCGTTCTCGCCGCTGTTCGGGCCGGCCAAGTTCATCGCCGATGAAGGCCAGTTCGACGCCATCCGCGCCGCCGCGCGCAAGCGCCTGCGTGGCCTGTTCGAGACCGCCGACAAGCAGCTTGCCGACAAGCCGTGGCTGGCCGGTTTCCGCAGCTTCGCCGACCCCTACTTCTACATCACCCTGCGCTGGGCCGCGGCCGCCAAGGTCGACCTGGTCGGCTTGGACAACGTGGCGGCGTTCAAGACCCGCATGGACGCCGACGCCGGCGTGCAGGCCGTGCTGAAGGCCGAAGGCCTGGCCTGAGGCCAAAGACGGGGTCGGATCCGTCTGCGCAGCAGATGGCTCTGACCCCAATGACCACTGGTTGATCAGCCGAGCAAGCTCGACTCTACGCATCTGTCGCGTTCAGCCGATCTCGCGGATGATCTCGCCCTTGCCGTCGCGCAGCTGGGTCGGCACCACTTCAATGCGCAGCGCCTCCGCCACCGGGTACAGCCCACGTTCGGCGGGCACCGCCGCCATCGCCTGCAGCCCGGCCTCATCCAGGGCCCAGCGCGCGCTGTCGCTTCCAACATCATTTGCAGGCTCGCCAGCGGCAGGCACGAACGTCCACTGACGCTCACGGCTGACCAGCTCCAGCGGCTTGCCATGGCGCAGGCGCAGGCCCAGCAGCTCGCTCACGCTCGACACCTGGCCGGCGCCCAGCACCAGCGTGGTCACGCCCGCTTCCTGCCGCCACTGCAGCGTCTCGATGAACAGCATGCCGGTGCTGGAACCTTCGCGTTCACTGCCCTCGCGCACCTGTGCCGCCAGCGCCGGGTCATCCAGCAGGTTGCCGCGGTGCAGGTCGGTGATCCACAGCGGCATCGCCGGCTGCAGGGCCAGCAGGACGTCGCGGGTCGACCAGCGCTTGACCGCTTCCATCTCCTCGTCGGCCAGGCCGACCAGTTGCAGGAACTGCAGGTGGCCGTTGGCGGTGTCACGCGCCGGTAGCTGCGGGTCGGCGATGAAGGCCAGATGGCACAGGCGGGTATCGGTCTCCAGCGCGATCGGTCCGTTGGCATTGAGATGGTGGCCATCTTCGAACACATTGCCGCTGCCAAACACATAGCGCGCCAGGTTCTGCAGCAGGTTCAGCGGCCACACCGGCGGCGTGCTGGTGGCGTCCTCGCTGGGCACTGCCGCCAGCCGGAAGGTCAGCTCGAAGCCATAGCCACTGGCGTCGGCATCGCTGCTTTCCTTGGCATACAGTTCGGAAAAGCCGTAGGTGACGTAGTGCCAGTGCGGCAGCGGCGCGTCGGCCCAGTACACGCTGATGCCGTCCAGCGGGTCCTGGCCACCCAGCGTGTACGGCAACGCGGTGCCGTAATGGCGCGGCTCCTGGCCGGCATACAGCGGTGCCAGCGTGGCGTTGATGGCGTCCCAACCGGGCGTGTCGGTGGTGTCGTGTTCGTCCTGCACGCAGGTCTCCTCGGGGGCAGTGGAATCCACCGCCCACTTTACCCGCCGCGTCAGGCCTGCACGACCTCGCCGGTGGCCGGCGACAGCAGCGCCTGGGTTTCCTGCCACCAGCGCTGGGCAAGCGCAGGACTGCGCGCCTTCGCCACGGCGTCCTGAAGCTCCGGGCACAGCCGCTCCAGCGACAACGCGTCCTTGCAGCGCTCGATCTTCAGCTGCATGAAATAGCCCTTCAGGCCCAGATGGCGACGGACCGCGTCGCTCATCGCGTCGTACAGCTGCTGGTACAGCGCCGGGTCCTGCTCGCGACCGCTGCTGAGGCCGCGCGCGGCCACCGGCTCGACCGAACCGCCAACCACCTCGATCAGTTCCAGCGCCGCCAGTTGCTGCAATGCATCCTGCGGTGCGCGCAAGCCTTCAAGCAGACCGCGCAGTTCGTTGTCATCGCGCCGGCCATCGACCATCAACAGGATCGAACGCAGTCCCGCCGGCAGGCGGCGGCCACGGTCTTCGATTTCCTGCCGGCCAGCGGCCGTCTTGGCGTGCAGCAGTGCCATGCATCCCCCCGATCCTTGATGCGTTTCATCTGCGCGCCCGGACGGACGCGCCCCCTTGCTCGCCATCGTCGGAGCCTGCGCAGCTTCCCCGAAGCGCAGGCCCTGTTGCAGATCGATGACAGGCCGAGCTTAGCGCATGTCTGGCGGATGGGTAGCGCCAGGCCATGCCTGACGGCTTTTCTCCACCAGGCAAACACAGCCGAGCGCGGGCTCGGCTCTACAGAAGCGGTTTACCGGCCCAGCGCGCGGCGGATCTCTTCCAGCGCCCCGGGGTCATCCAAGGTCGACAGGTCGCCCGGGTCGCGCTGTTCGGCCAGCGCCTGCAGCGAACGCCGCAGCAGCTTGCCCGAGCGGGTCTTGGGCAACGCGTTGACCACGTGCACATGCGCCGGCCGCGCCACCGCACCGAGCGAGGCGGTCACCGCCGCCATCATCTCGGCCACCACCGGTGCCGGATCCTCGCCGTTCAACCCCTGCTTGAGGGTGACGAACACCAGCGGCACCTGCCCCTTCAGTTCGTCCTTGACCCCGATCACCGCCGCCTCGGCCACGCGCGGGTGGCCGGAAATGGCCTCCTCGATCTCGCGCGTGCCCAGGCGATGGCCGGCCACGTTGATCACATCGTCGGTGCGGCCAAGGATGAAGGTGTAGCCGTCGTCATCGCGGATGGCCCAATCCAGCGAGCTGTACAGCAGTTCCTTGAAGTGGCTGAAGTAGCTCTGCATGAAGCGCGCATCGTCGTTCCACACCGTACTCATGCAACCCGGTGGCAGCGGCGGCGTGACAACCAGTACGCCCTTCTGCCCGGCGGCGACTTCCTCGCCGGTGTTCTCGTCGATCACCTTCATGCGATAGCCGAGATTGGGGAAGCCCGGCGAACCGAAGCGCACCGGCTTCATGTCCAGCCCCGGCAGCAGGGTCAGCGCCGGCCAACCGGTTTCGGTCTGCCAGTAGTTGTCGATGATCGGCTTGCCCAGCGCCTCGCTGATCCAGTGCGCGGTGGGCTCATCCAGCGGCTCGCCGGCCAGGAACAGGTACTTCAGTGCATCCAGGTCGTGGCGGTGGATGAAGTCGGCATCGTGCTTCTTCAGCACGCGGATGGCCGTGGGCGAGGAGAACATCGTGCGCACGTTGTACTGCTCGCACAGCGCCCACCAGATGCCCGGGTCCGGGTTGGTCGGCAGGCCTTCGTACAGCAGCGAGGTGCAGCCGCCGATCAACGGCCCGTACACGTTGTAGGAATGGCCGACGGCCCAGCCCACGTCCGAGGTGGAGAACATCACCTGGCCAGGCTGGCAGTCGAACACGGTCTGCATCGACTGCGCCATCGCCACCGCGTAGCCGCCGACATCGCGCTGCACGCCCTTGGGTTTGCCGGTGGTGCCGGAGGTGTAGAGCAGGTAGCTGGGTTCGCTGGATTCGAGCCATTTCACCGGCACGTCCACCTCGCCCACCTGCTCACGCAGCTCGGCGTACTCGACATCGCGTCCCTGCACGCGCGGCTCGGCCGGATCCAGCCCGCGCGAGACGATCAGCACGTGCGGCGGCGGGATGGCCGCTTCGGCACAGGCCGCGTCGACCATGGCCTTGTACGGAATGACCTTGCCACCGCGCATGCCGGCATCGGCGGCGATCAGCAGCTTCGGCTTGGCATCGTCGATGCGCAGCGCCAGGTTGTGCGCGGCGAAGCCACCGAACACCACCGAGTGCACGGCACCGATGCGCGCGCAGGCCAGCATGGCGAACACGGCTTCGGCCATGTTGGGCATGTAGATGACCACGCGATCGCCGTGGCCGACACCGAGGCGCTGCAGCACCGCAGCGAAGTCATTAACTTCGCGGTACAGCTGGCGATAGGTGATTTCGCGGGTGACGTTGGTTTCGGTGGAGACCGCGACCAGCGCGAGCTGATCGGCGCGATCGACGAGGTGGCGGTCGACGGCGTTGTAGCAGAGGTTGGTTTCGCCGCCGACATACCAGCGGCGGAACGGCGGGTTGCTGTAGTCCAGCACCTGCTTCGGCGGTACATGCCAGTAGATGCGCTTGGCTTCCTCGCCCCAGAAGGCCTCCGGCTCGTCGATCGAGCGGCGGTAGGTTTCCTCGTAGTTCATGACGCAGCCCTCCCAGACAAAGTCATGCAATCGAGGATAGTCCGGCGCTGGCATGCGGGCCGCCCTACCTTGGTAGGGGGTGGGGTGTGTTCTGCAGGGCTGCCGCCCTGCACCTGCCGAATCAACGTCAACGTCAACGTCAAAAGCTGGCTATCCGTGGGATGGCGGGGTGGGTCCGGTTGAGGGGGACGCCGTAAATACGTCCATGTAGGCTCGGTCGCCGCATCCATGCGGCTCACGCCCCCTCAACCGGACCCACCCCGCCTTCGACAGTTTCCCGCTGCTGATGGTGGGTGCCGACCGTTGGTCGGCACGGGGTCGGATCCCGTTGCTACGCAACGGGCTCTGACCCCAGAAGAATTTCGATATCTGACAGAAAAGTCCTGCCGACCAACGGTCGGCCCCCACCAACAGCAGGTTCCAACAGCCGCGTGAACCTGTCGAAGGCGGGGCACTGTGGGTTTGCGGGGTGTGAGCCGCATGGATGCGGCGACCAAGCCCCCATGGTGAAGTGACTCGCCATTCCACGGAATGCCGCTCTGGATTTTGACGTTGCCGTTGCCGTGGCTTGAAGCAGGTGCAGGGCGCAGCCCTGCCGAACCACCTAGAAAGGAGCCGCTGACTCGAACGCCAGCGCCGCACCCGTCACCGGATGCGTGAACGCCAGCGCGCATGCATGCAGATGCACCCGCTGCGCCGGCGCGGCGTCATACAACACATCCCCCACGATCGGATGGCCAAGACTGGCCATGTGCAGCCGCAGCTGATGGCTGCGCCCCGTCACCGGCTCCAGCGCCACCCGCGTGCGCTGCGCCTGCGCATCCCGCGCCAGCACCTGCCAGCGCGTCAACGCCGGCTTGCCACGTTGGTAGTCCACCATCTGCTTCGGCCGGTTCGGCCAGTCCACGATCAACGGCAGGTCCACCTCACCGGCGTCGGCGTCCAGCAGCCCCTGCACCACCGCCTCGTAGCGCTTGCTCACCTGGCGCTGCTCGAACTGCATCGACAGCGCCGCCTGAATCGCCTTGCCGCGTGCATGCAGCAGCAGGCCCGAGGTCACCTGGTCCAGGCGGTGCACGGTCAGCGCATCCAGGTACAGCGCCTGCAGACGCGCCACCACGCAATCCTGGTTCTCTGCGCTGCGGCCGGGCACGGACAGCAGGCCGGCCGGCTTCTCGGCCACCAGCAGCGCGTCATCGATGTAATGCAGGTGGATCATCAGGTTTTCTGGTCCTCAAACAGAAACGGGGAAGCCGAAGCCCCCCCGTTCCTGCGTACCGACCAACGGTCGGTACCTACCGGTCAACGCCGGTATCAGCCCAGCAGGTGGGCGACGCCGGAGCGCTCTTCTTCCAGCTCGGCCAGGGTCTTGTCGATGTACTTCTGGCTGAAGTCGTCGATCGGCAGATCCTTGACCAGGGTGTACTTGCCGTTCTCGGTGGTCACGGCGAAGCCGAAGATCACGCCTTCCGGAATGCCGTAGGAACCGTCGGACGGCACGCCCATGGTGACCCACTTGCCGTTGCTGCCCAGCACCCAGTCACGCACGTGGTCGATGGCAGCGTTGGCGGCCGAAGCCGCCGAGGACGAGCCGCGGGCTTCGATGATCGCCGCGCCGCGCTTGCCGACGGTCGGGATGAAGGTGTTGGCATTCCATTCCTGGTCGTTGATCGCATCGGCGATGGAAGCACCATCGGCGGTGGCGAAACGGTAGTCCGGGTACATGGTCGGGCTGTGGTTGCCCCACACGACCAGCTTCTCCATGCCACCGACCGGCTTGCCGAGCTTGGCCGACAGCTGGCTCAGCGCGCGGTTGTGGTCCAGGCGCAGCATGGCGGTGAAGTTTTCCGGCTTCAGGTCCGGCGCCGACTTCATGGCGATGTAGGCATTGGTGTTGGCCGGGTTGCCGACCACCAGCACCTTCACGTCACGGCTGGCGACCTTGTTCAGCGCCGCGCCCTGGGCGGTGAAGATCTTGGCGTTTTCCAGCAGCAGGTCCTTGCGCTCCATGCCCGGGCCGCGCGGACGCGCGCCGACCAGCAGGGCGATGTCGGCGTCCTTGAAGGCCACTTCGGCGTCGTCGGTGCCGACCATGCCGGCCAGCAGCGGGAAGGCGCAGTCTTCCAGCTCCATCATCACGCCCTTCAGGGCGGCCTGGGCCTTGTCGACCGGCAGTTCCAGCAGCTGCAGGATGACCGGCTGGTCCTTGCCCAGCATTTCGCCGGAGGCGATGCGGAACAGCAGGGCGTAACCGATTTGGCCGGCAGCGCCGGTCACGGCAACACGAACGGGTGCTTTCATGGGGGTTTCCTCTTGCTTGCAAGCGTTGGATGGAACGCCGCGGGCGCGGCACGCAGGCCTGGCGGGCGGCGGGGAACAGGGAAACGGCCACCGAGGGGTGGCCGTTTCGAAGGGGAATCAGGCGGCGAGGATCTTGTTCCACTCGGCGACGCGGTCGGCCTGTGCGGCCAGCGCGGCGTCGACGTCGCCTTCCAGGGTGATCGAATGGATCACGTCGCCCTGCTTGACCGAATCGACGATGGCCTGGCCTTCCAGGACCTTGCCAAAGACGGTGTGGCGGCCGTCCAGCCAGTCGGTCTTGATGTGGGTGATGAAGAACTGGCTGCCGTTGGTGTTCGGGCCGGCGTTGGCCATCGACAGCGAGCCGACCTCGTGCTTCACGCCATTCTTCTCGTCCTCGAACTTGTAGCCCGGGCCACCGGTGCCACGACCCTGCGGGCAGCCGCCCTGGATCATGAAGTCGGCGATGACACGGTGGAAGATCAGGCCGTCATAGAAGCCCTGCTTGACCAGGTTGACGAAGTTGGCAACCGTCAGCGGCGCCTTGTCGGCGAACAGCTCGACCTTGATCGGGCCCTGGGTGGTGTCGAAAGTGGCGATGAGGGACATGGAGATCCTTGCTGCAGATGGGAATGCGTCTAGCCACCTAGTTTACACCCGGCTCGTGGCAGCGGCGCCTCCGACCATGGGCCAACGGGGCCGGCCCGACCGGCCCGGGGGCACCGTTCAGGCAGTCCCGCCATGCGCCTGAATGGGCATCCGGCCGCGTCCGAAAAGAAGGTTTTCGCCAATCGTCAACTTCGACGTATAATGTTGGACTTCTTTTTCCAAATCCGGCGCCGACTGGCCCCCTTTCGTATGTCCATCGAAAACCTTCGCAACATCGCCATCGTCGCTCACGTCGACCATGGCAAGACCACCCTGGTCGACCAGCTGCTGAAGCAGTCCGGCACCCTGTCCGAGCGCACCGTCCTCGCCGAGCGCGTGATGGACAGCAACGACCAGGAAAAGGAACGCGGCATCACCATCCTGGCCAAGAACACCGCCATCACCTGGGAAGACAAGAAGACCGGCATCAAGAACCGGATCAACATCGTCGACACCCCGGGGCATGCCGACTTCGGCGGCGAAGTGGAGCGCGTGCTGTCGATGGTCGACACCGTGCTGATCCTCGTCGACGCGATGGACGGCCCGATGCCGCAGACCCGCTTCGTCACCCAGAAGGCCTTCGCGATGGGCTTCAAGCCGATCGTCGTGGTCAACAAGGTTGATCGTCCGGGCTCGCGTCCGGAGTGGGTGATCGATCAGGTCTTCGACCTGTTCGACAAGCTCGGCGCCACCAACGAGCAGCTCGACTTCCCGATCGTCTACGCCTCGGCCCTGAACGGCTACGCCGGCCTGGAAGACACCGTGCGCGACGGCGACATGACCCCGCTGTACGAAGCGATCATGCAGCACGCGCCGAAGCCGGAAGTCGATCCGGAAGGCGCCTTCCAGATGCGCATCAGCCAGCTGGACTACAACAACTTCGTGGGCGTCATCGGCATCGGCCGCATCCAGCGCGGCACCCTGAAGAAGAACATGCAGGTCGCGGTCATCGACCGTGAAGGCAAGAAGCGCAACGGCAAGGTCGCGCAGGTGCTGGGCTTCCTGGGCCTGGAGCGCATCGAGCAGGACACCGCCGAAGCCGGTGACATCGTCGCGATCTCCGGTATTCCGGAGCTGACCATCTCCGACACCCTGTGCCACCCGGATACCCCGGAAGCGCTGCCGGCACTGACCGTCGACGAGCCGACCATCTCGATGACCTTCCAGGTCAACAACTCGCCGTTCGCCGGCAACAAGGACCTGTCCGGTGGCAAGTTCCTGACCAGCCGCCAGATCAAGGACCGCCTGGACCGTGAAAAGGTCCACAACGTGGCCCTGAAGGTCGAACAGCTGGAAGACGCCGACAAGTTCCTGGTCTCCGGCCGTGGCGAACTGCACCTGTCGGTGTTGATCGAGAACATGCGTCGCGAAGGCTACGAGCTGGCCGTGTCGCGCCCGGAAGTCATCATCAAGGAAATCGACGGCCAGATGATGGAGCCGATCGAACAGCTGGTGGTGGACATCGAAGAAATCCACCAGGGCGGCGTGATGGAAAAGCTGGGCACCCGCAAGGGCCAGCTGAAGAACATGGAGCCTGACGGCAAGGGCCGCGTGCGCCTGGAATACTCGATCCCGGCCCGTGGCCTGATCGGTTTCCAGAACGAGTTCAAGACCCTGACCCAGGGTTCGGGCCTGCTGTTCCACGTGTTCGACCACTACGGTCCGAAGGAACAGGGCGCCATCGCCAAGCGCATCAACGGCGTGATGATCGCCAATGCGCCGGGCACCACGCCGGCCTACTCGCTTGGCCCGCTGCAGGAACGCGGCAAGCTGTTCGCCGCTGAAGGCGACAACGTGTATGAAGGTCAGCTGGTCGGCATCCACTCCAAGGACAACGACCTGACCGTCAACGCGATCAAGACCAAGCCGCTGACCAACATGCGCGCTTCGGGCAAGGACGATGCGATCCAGCTGACCCCGGCGATCAAGTACTCGCTGGAACAGGCCCTGGACTTCATCGAGGACGACGAGCTGGTCGAGATCACCCCGAAGGAGATCCGCCTGCGCAAGAAGTTCCTGACCGAAAGCGACCGCAAGAAGGCTTCGCGCGGCGGCTGAGCCTGACCCGTGAGCCAGAACGGCAACAACCCGGATCCGAACCGGCATCCGGGTCTCCACGTCATCGCCCTGCTCGAAGCGAGCAAGGCGATGCTGGCGCTGTTGGCTGCGACCGGGCTGGAAATGCTCGGTCCGCAGCCGCTTCGCGATGGGGTCAATGCCCTGATCCGGCGTTTCAGCCTGGACCCGGATCACGGCACCCTGCCCTCGCTGTTGAACATGATCAGTCCCGACGCGGTGCACCTGGCCGCGGCGGCGATGATCGGCTACGGCCTGCTGCACCTTGTCGAAGCCTGGGGCCTGTGGAAGGCCAGGGCGTGGGCCTCCTGGCTCGGCTGCCTGACCGCCTCCATCTATCTGCCCTTCGATATCTACGCGGTGCTGCGCCACCCCGGCTGGGCGTCCTGGAGCGTGCTGGCGATCAACCTGATCGTCGTCTACGTGCTCGCCCGCGACCTGCGCAAGCGCCGCCACTGAGCAGCCGCTACACTGACGATTGGAGCCGACCCAGCCGTCCGATGCGCCCGTTCCTGCCTTTCCTGCTGACCTGCCTGGCCGCGGCCCTGCCCGCGCTGTTTGCCGTGGGCTGCAGTCCGGCGACACCGGCCGCGCACGCCGCCGCGCCCAACAGCAGCAACGTGCCGTTCCCCTACGCCGAAACCGACGTGGCCGATCTGCAGGCGCGGATGGTCAGCGGTGAGCTGGACAGCGCCACCCTCACCGCCGCCTACCTCAAGCGCATCGCCGCCCTGGACCGCACCGGGCCACGCCTGCACGCGGTGCTGGAACTCAACCCCGATGCCCTGAAGGAAGCGACCGAACGTGACCGCGAGCGCCGTGCAGGCCGCCTGCGCGGCCCGCTGCACGGCATCCCGGTGCTGCTGAAGGACAACATCAACGCGGCCCCCATGGCCACCACGGCCGGCTCGCTGGCGCTGCAGGGCTTCAAGCCCGGCGATGCCTACCTGGTGCGGCGCCTGCGCGAGGCCGGCGCGGTGGTGCTGGGCAAGACCAACCTCAGCGAATGGGCCAACTTCCGCGGCAATGACTCGATCTCCGGCTGGAGCGCGCGCGGCGGCCAGACCCGCAACCCGTATCGCCTGAGCCATTCGCCGTGCGGCTCCAGCAGCGGCAGCGCGGTAGCCGTGTCCGCCAACCTGGCCAGCGTGGCGATTGGCACCGAGACCGACGGCAGCATCGTCTGCCCGGCAGCGATCAACGGCGTGGTCGGGCTCAAGCCCACCGTCGGCCTGGTCAGCCGCGAGGGCATCATCCCGATCTCCTTCAGCCAGGACACCGCCGGGCCGATGACCCGCAGCGTGGCCGATGCGGCCGCCGTGCTGACCGCCATCGCCGGCCGCGATGCCGCCGACCCGGCCACGGCGACCATGCCCGGCCGGGCGGTCTACGACTACACCGCGCGACTGGATCCGCAGGGCCTGCGCGGCAAACGCCTGGGCCTGCTGCAGACACCGCTGCTGAAGTACCGCGGCATGTCGCCGCTGATGGACCAGGCCGTGGCCGAGCTGCGCCGTGCCGGCGCCGTGGTGGTGCCGGTGGCGATGCCGAACCAGGGCGCCTGGGAAGAGGCCGAGCGCACCGTGCTGCTGTACGAGTTCAAGGCGGGGCTGGAGCGCTATCTGGTTACCTACAAGGCGCCGCTGCGCAGCCTGGCCGCGCTGATCGCCTTCAACCAGGCCCATGCGAAGCAGGAACTGGGGCTGTTCGGCCAGCAGCTGCTGCAGGAGGCCGACGCCACCGCCGGCCTGGCCGACCCCGTCTACATCCATGCGCGCAGCGATGCGCGCCGTCTGGCAGGCCCTGAGGGCATTGATGCGGTGCTGGCCGCGCACCAGCTCGATGGCCTGGTCGCCCCGACCACCGGCATTGCCTGGCCGTTGCGCAGCAGCGGCGATGATTTCCCCGGCGAGAGCTACAGCGCCGCCGCCGTGGCTGGCTACCCCAGCCTGAGCGTGCCGATGGGCCAGATCGACGGCCTGCCCGCCGGCCTGCTGTTCATGGGCACCGCCTGGAGCGAGCCGAAACTGATCGAGATGGCCTACGCCTACGAACAGCGCACCCGCGCACGGCAGCCGCCGCGGTTCGCCACCGACGCATTGATCGACGCCGGCGATCCGTAATCACCTGGTAGCGGCGGGGCCGGCCCCGCGGGCGGCCCGGGCCGCAGCGCGCGCCGGGGCAGGCCCCGCGCGCCCCGG
>NZ_VYKI01000002.1:74175-156615 GCF_008710035.1 Stenotrophomonas cyclobalanopsidis
GGCTATCCTTCCACCCCTGGTCGCTCCGGGCCATGCCCGGCGGACGGCACGTGCCGCTGCGCTCGCCGGGCATGGCCCGGCGCTACCGTTCGGGTTCCGGCTCGCCCGGCACGATCGCAGCTTCACCATCCTCGGCCCCCGGCGAACGCACGTCCGCCGTGCGCGCACGCGGCCCGCGCGGCATGTCCAGCTCGTCCTCGTGCTGCAGGCGCGCACGCACCTGTGGTAGCGACTGCGGATGTTCGCGGGCAAGGAAATCGAGCATCCGTTCGCGCACCAGGCAGCGCAGGTCGAACGCATCACCAGAACTGCGCGCACTGACCAGCAGGCGCACCTGGATCGCACGCTCGCTGGTGTCGGTCACCTGGGTCACGCACACGCGGCCATCCCACAGCGGCTCGCCCCGGCAGATCCGCTCCAGCTCGGCGCGGATGGCCGCGATGGGCGCGCGGTAATCCAGCCAGAAGAACGCGGTACCCAGCAGGTCAGCGCTGCGCCGCGTCCAGTTCTGGAACGGGTTTTCGATGAACCAGGTCAACGGCACCACCATCCGCCGCTCGTCCCAGATGCGCACCACCACGTAGCTGCTCCCGATCTCCTCGATGCGCCCCCACTCGCCCTCAACGATCACCACGTCATCCAGGCGGATCGGCTGGGTCACCGCGATCTGCAGGCCTGCAATGAGGTTGCCGAACACCGGCTTGGCGGCGATACCGGCGACGAGGCCGATCAGGCCCGCCGACGCCAGCAGCGCCGAACCGATCTTGGCCACCATGTCGAACTGCAGCAGCACCAGCGAGGCGCCGAGCACGATGATGCCGCCCATGATCACCCGGCTGAGCACACGGGTCTGGGTCTGGATGCGGCGCGCTTCCAGGTTGTCGGCCACGTCGATGGGATTGCTGCGCAGGATCGCGCGCTCGATGGCGCCGACACCACGTACCAGCAACCAGATGAAGCAGGCCACCAGGCTGATGTGCAGGATGCGCTGCAGATTGCCCAGCAGCGGATCCTGCAGCGGCGTCGCCTGCAATGCGGGGATCAGCAGCAGCAGCGGCAACGCCGTGGCCAGCGGCAGGCCAAGCACGCGACCGATGCGCGCACGGCGCCTGTCGCGCCCTTTCAGCCGGTGATAGACCCACAGGATCACCCATGCACCGATGCCGCCGATCACCAGCGCCAACCCCAACGGCCATGCATAGGCCTGCATGTGCTCCCAATGCACTCTTGCCACCTCCACTCGAACACGCGAGTGGACAGGGTCGCGCATGAGGCATGAGTGTGTTGTATGCAGGGCTGATGCCCTGCACCCGCAGAGGCAACGTCAACGTCAACGTCAACTTCAGGAGCCGGCTTTCCGTGGGATGGCGGGGTGGGCCCGGTTGAGGGGGACGCTGCAAGTACGTCCATGTAAGCTCGGTCGCCGCATCCATGCGGCTCACGCCCCCTCAACCGGACCCACCCCGCCTTCGACAGTTCCCTCGATCTGACGGTACGGCACGGGGTCGGAGCCCGTTGCTGCGCAACGGGCTCCGACCCCATTTTGAATATTGATATCTGACAGAAAAATCGTGTCGACCAACGGTCGACACCTACCAACAGCCGCGAGAAACAACCGTCGCCGTTACCAACAGCCGCGCGAACCTGTTGAAGGCGGGGCGGTGTCGGATTGCGGGGTGTCCGCGGCATGGATGCCGCGGCCAAGCCTACAAGGACGTACTTGCGGCGTCCCCGCAATCCGACACCGCCCCGCCATCCCACGGAATGCAGGCGTTTGACGTTGCTTCGGCAGGTGCAGGGCTGCAAGCCCTGCAGAAAAAACCTACCTCGCCTGCTCCTGCTTGCGCACGATCGCCATCGCAATCTCCAGCGACTGCTCATAGTTCAACCGCGGGTCCACCGTCGACCGGTACGCACGCTCCAGGTCACGCTCGGTCAACTCACGCGCACCGCCGGTGCATTCGGTCACGTCCTCACCGGTCAACTCCAGGTGCACGCCACCCAGCCGCGTGCCCGCCGCCGCATGCAGGTCGAAGGACATCTCCACTTCGCCGCGCACGTTGTCGAAGCGACGCGTCTTGAAGCCGTTCGCCGTGCTCTCGGTATTGCCGTGCATCGCATCGCACACCCACAGCACGCGGCGGCCATCGCGCTTCACCGCGTCCAGCAACGGCGGCAGCTTCTCGGCAATCTGCGCCGCACCCATGCGGTGAATGAAACTCAGGCGGCCGGGTTCATCGTCCGGGTTCAGCACGTCGATCAAGCGCAGCAGCTGGTCCGGCTGCACCGACGGGCCCACCTTGATCGCGATCGGATTGCGCACGCCACGCAGGTACTCCACGTGCGCGCCATCCAGCGCGGCCGTGCGCATGCCGATCCACGGGTAATGCGTGCTCAGGTTCAACCAGCCCTGCTGGCGCGGCACCTGCCGGGTCAGCGCCTGCTCGTACGGCAGCAGCAGCGCTTCGTGCGAGGTGTAGAAGTCGATGCGGTTGAGGTTGTGCACGCGGGCCCCGGCCAGGGTCTCCATGAAGTGCACCGCGTCGCCGATCGAGGCCACCATCTTCTGGTACTCGGCGGCCAGCGGCGAATGCCGCACCCACTCCAGGTTCCAGTATTCGGGGTGGTGCAGGTCGGCGAAGCCACCATCGATCAGCGCCCGCACGAAGTTCATCGTCATCGCCGAATGCGCGTGGGCCTGCAGCATCCGCTTCGGGTCCGGCAGGCGCGCGGCCTCGGTGAACGCCGGCGCATTGATCACATCGCCCCGGTAGCTCGGCAGCGTCACGCCATCGCGGGTCTCGGTATCGGCCGAGCGCGGCTTGGCGTACTGGCCGGCGAAACGGCCGACGCGGATCACCGGCTGGCGCAGGCCGTGCACCAGCACCAGGCTCATCTGCAGCAGCACCTTCAGCCGGTTGGAGATCGTGCCCGATTCGCAGTCGCTGAAATTTTCCGCGCAGTCACCGCCCTGCAGCAGGAAGCGCTTGCCTTCCTGCGCGTCGGCCAGCTGCTGCTTCAGCGCCAGGATCTCCCACGAGGTCACCAGCGGCGGCAGCCGCTTCAGCTCATGCAGGGCGGCATCCAGCGCGATGGGATCGGGATAGGTCGGCATCTGCAGGGCGGTCTTGCCACGCCAGCTCTCCGGCGACCAGCCAGCGCCGGCGGCGGTCGCAGCGGGATCGGAGACGGGCGGAACGGCGGACAGGCTCATTGCAGGATTCCGGGGTGGGGGGCAGTCATGGTCGCAGAGCCGGCCGCTGTCGCAAAGGCCCGGCCGCCGTCTGCACATGCCTGAACACCGGAGAAAGAGCAACGCGATCGGCCACAAACCGCATGACCACACCCGCCCGGACAGGCGCATGATTCGCCACGCAGTGTTACGAAGTAACAAACCCATCCCCTCTTCCGGCCCCTTCCACAGCCCATCCGCCATGAAGCCCTCCCTGCTCGCTACCGGCATCACCTTCGCCCTGGTCCTGGCCAGCCTGCCCTCCCTCGCCCTGGCCGCCGATGCCGCCACTGACGCCGCCCCGGTGAAGGACCTCGACACGGTCACTGTCAGCGCCCAGCTCGACCAGGCGCGCAACGCGCTGTCGCCCGACATCGGCAGCAGCCAGTACCAGATCACCGCCGAGGACATCCAGAAGCAGCCGCTGGGCGCGTCCGCGCCGCTCAGCCAGGTGCTGCTGCAGGCGCCGGGCGTGGTCCAGGATTCCTACGGTGGCGTGCACGTGCGCGGCGACCACGCCAACCTGCAGTACCGCATCAACGGCGTGCTGCTGCCCGAGTCGATCTCCGGCTTCGGCCAGACCCTGGACGCGCGCACGATCAAGAGCATCCGCCTGATGGACGGCGCGCTGCCGGCACAGTTCGGCGAGCGCACCGCCGCGGTGGTCGACATCACCACCCGCAGCGGCGCCGACCTTGGCAATGGCGGCAGCGTCGGCATCACCACCGGCTCGTTCGGCAAGGTCAATCCGAATGCCTCCTGGTGGGGCTCGCAGGGGTGCTGGAGCTGGTTCCTGACCGGAAACTACGACCAGAACGACGTCGGCCTGGAAAACCCGACCCGCTCGCGCAGGCCGGAACATGACGACACCCATCAGGGCAAGGCCTTCGCCGACCTGACCTACCTGGTCAACGACACCACGCGCCTGAGCGTGTTCGCCGGCTTCGCCAACAACCGCTTCCAGATTCCGGTCAACCCGGGCCAGACCCCGCAATTCGGCTACCTGGACACCACCACCTTCGATTCCAGCCAGCTGGATGAGACCCAGCGCGAGACCACCCGCTTCGGCATGCTGGTGCTGCAGGGCACGCTGGGCGAGACCGCGTACCAGGTCTCGGCCGGTCAGCGCTACAGCGATGTCGGCTTCAATCCCGACGTAGCCGGCGACCTGGTGTTCAGTGGCGTCGCCTCGCAGGTCCAGCGCAGCAACCGCGCCAACACGCTGCAGGCGGACTTCTCCACGCCGCTGGGCGACAACCACACCCTGCGCTATGGCGTGTACGGCAACCAGGAGCGTGCCCGCGCCAGCAACAACAGCTGGGTGTTCCCGGTCGACGACGACGGCGCACAGACCAGCACCACGCCGCTGCAGATTGCCGACAGCAGCGCGTTCAAGGCCACCACGATGGCGGTCTACGTGCAGGACGAGTGGAAGATCGGCGACGACTGGACGGTCAACTACGGCCTGCGCGGTGACCGCTACAAGGCCTTCGGCCAGACCGAGGGCCAGCTCAGCCCGCGCCTGGGCGTGGTCTGGACGGCCAGCGACAGCACCACCGTGCACGCCGGCTACTCGCGCTACTTCACCCCGCCGGCCAGCGAGCTGATCGCCACCAGCGACATCAGCCTGTATGACGGCACCACCAACGCGCAGCCGTCCGGTGGCAACAACATTCCGCTGGCCGAGCGCAGCGACTACTACGACATCGGCGTCTCCCAGCAGGTCGGCGAGCACCTGACCCTGGGCTTGGACGCCTATGACCGCCGCGTCTCGCGCCTGCAGGACGAAGGCCAGTTCGGCGCCGCCTACATCTACTCGACGTTCAACTACCGTCGCGGCCACATCCGCGGTCTGGAATTCAGCGCCGACTACAGCAACGGTCCGTTCAGTGCCTACTTCAACGCAGCCCTGAACAAGGCCATCGGTACCGACGTCATCACCAGCCAGTACAACCTCGACCCGGAGGCCCTGGCCTATGTGGCCGACCACTGGATCCACCTGGACCACGACCAGAAGCTGACCTCGTCGGGTGGCTTCAGCTACGCCTTCGCCGGCCACAACCGCATCGGTGCGACCTACGTGTTCGGCAGCGGCCTGCGCTCGGATACCGATACGGTGCCCAACGGTGGCGAGCTGCCGTCTTACCTGCAGGTGAACCTGAGTGCCGGCCACGACTTCAACGCCGACAGCGGGCATCCGCTGCACGTGCAGGTGGCGGTGATCAACGCACTGGATCGCAGCTACCAGCTGCGTGATGGCGGCGGTGTCGGCGTGTTCGCGCCGCAATGGGGCCCGCGCCGCGGTGCCTACCTGAGCCTGCAGCAGGACTTCTGAGAACGCTCGGCGTGTGGACCGGCAGGTAACCTGGGTAACCTGTAGAGCCGAGCCTACGCTCGGCTGAACTGTCGGACGCTTGGCGGAGCCGAGCATGGGCTCGGCGCTACAGCATCGGTTTCATGAAACGGGGTCGGACCCTTTGCCATGCAAAGGGATCCGGCCCCGTTCTGCTTTCAGCGCTTGACCTTGCGCAGCGACACCACCAGCGCCCACAGCGCCAGCAGCGCGAACCACACGCCGGACCACATCGGCATGGTCATGCCCAGCAAGGTCCAGTCGATGTTGCCGCAGTTGCCGGTACCGGTCAGCACGGTGCGGAAGACTTCCATCGGGCCCATCGTCTCGCTCAGGAAGGCCAGCGGCGGGCCACAGGTGGAGCCCATTTCCGGCGGCAGCATCTGCACGTACACGTGGCGCGCGGCAATGCCGAAGCCGACAGCGGCAGCGATGAAGGCGAGGATGCCGTAGGTCGCGCGACCCGGGCGGTTTGACGGGCCGTGCACGGCACCGATCAGGAACAACAGGCCGAGCGCGGCGAACGCCAGGCGCTGGAAGATGCACAACGGACAGGGCTCCAGGCCCATCTTCAGCTGCAGGAAGATGGCGAAGCCGAGCAGGCCCACGCAGATCAGGAAGCCCAACAGGAACTGGGCGCGGAAGGGCCAGCGCAAAGGATTCATCGTCAACGCTCGAACGGATCAGGCGCCAAGCGTAACCGAGAGCGCGCCCCGTTCGAACTGCCACACGGCACGCCTGTCGGAACGGTGTGGGTCAGATCCCTTTGTCGGTAGCGCCTGGCCACGCCCGGCGAGCGCAGCGGACATGGAAACGCCGGGCATGGCCCGGCGCTACCAGAACGCAAAAGCCCGGCAGAGGCCAGGCTTTCGCTGTGTCGCGTTGGAGCGGTCCGATTACTCGGCCACTTCCTCGGCTACGGCCGGACGGTCGACCAGCTCGACGTAGGCCATCGGAGCGTTGTCGCCGGCGCGGAAGCCGCACTTCAGCAGACGCAGGTAGCCGCCCGGACGGTTCGCGTAGCGCGGGCCCAGGATGGTGAACAGGTTGCCCACGGCTTCGTTGTCACGCAGACGGGCGAAGGCCAGACGGCGGTTGGCGACGGAGTCGACCTTGGCCAGGGTGATCAGCGGCTCGGCAACGCGGCGCAGTTCCTTGGCCTTCGGCAGGGTGGTCTTGATCAGCTCGTGCTTGAACAGCGAGGCGGCCATGTTCTTGAACATCGCTTCGCGGTGGGCGCTGGTGCGGTTGAACTTACGGCCAGACTTCATGTGACGCATGGTGATATTCCTTGGTTAATGATGAGGCTGTGTGGATCGTTGTCGCCATCCTGGCGTTGCTGCGCGGACTGCGGTTGGTCCTGGCCATCCGTCCTGGACGACCTGCCCGCGAACCTGCGGTTCGTCATGGCGATGTGTTGCTGCGTTGAAGGCCCCACCGCGAACGGTGGAGCCTCCACGCCTTACCGATATCAGCCCAGCATGCCGTGGCTGGCGACACCGGCCGGCGGCCAGTTCTCCAGCTTCATGCCGAGGGACAGGCCGCGCTGAGCCAGCACTTCCTTGATCTCGGTGAGCGACTTCTTGCCCAGGTTCGGGGTCTTCAGCAGCTCCACTTCGGTCTTCTGGATCAGATCGCCGATGTAGTAGATGCTTTCGGCCTTCAGGCAGTTGGCCGAACGCACGGTCAGCTCCAGATCGTCGATCGGGCGCAGCAGCACCGGATCCACGCCGTTGTTGGCCGGCTTGGCTGCACCGCGGTCGCGGTGGGTGAAGTCACCGAACACCGACAGCTGGTCGCTGAGGATGTCGGCGGCGGTGCGCACGGCTTCCTCGGCGTCGATGGTGCCGTTGGTCTCGATATCGATGACCAGCTTGTCCAGGTCGGTACGCTGTTCGACACGTGCCGCTTCCACGGCATAGGCGACGCGGCGGACCGGCGAGAACGAGGCATCCAGGACCAGGCGGCCGATGGCACGGGTTTCTTCGTCCGGACGACGACGCGCGGCAGCCGGCTGGTAGCCGAAACCACGTTCGATCTTCAGACGCATGTTGATCGCCGTATCCTTGGTCAGGTGGCAGATCACGTGATCGCTGTTCAGGATCTCCACATTGTGGTCGACCTTGATGTCAGCGGCAGTGACAACGCCCGGACCCTGCTTGGACAGGGACAGGGTGGCGCTGTCGCCGGAATGCATACGGATGGCCACGTCCTTCAGGTTCAGCAGGACTTCGAGCACGTCCTCCTGCAGACCTTCGACCGTGGTGTACTCGTGCAACACGCCGTCGATTTCGACTTCCGTGATGGCGAAGCCCGGGATGGACGACAGCAGCACGCGACGCAGGGCATTACCCAGCGTATGCCCGTAACCCCGCTCCAAAGGTTCGATAACGACCTTTGCACGGGTGTCGGTAAGGCGTTCGATCTGCGGACCGCGAGGACGCAGAACCTGGTTGGCGGTAACCGTCATGTTGCGGGTTCTCCTAGTGAACCCCCGGCCGTCGCCGGGGGCTCTCCAATGTGAATTACTTCGAATACAGCTCGACGATCAGCGCTTCGTTGATGTCCGCAGGCAGATCCGAACGATCCGGAACAGCCTTGAAGATGCCGGTGAACTTGCCGGAATCCACTTCCACCCACGACGGGCTCAGGTCATGCTGGGCGGCGACGGTCAGGGCTTCCTGGACGCGCAGCTGCTTGGCAGCCTTTTCAGACAGAGCGATGGCGTCGCCAGCCTTGACCTGGTACGAAGCCAGGTTGACCGACTTGCCATTCACGGTGACGCCGCGGTGCGACACCAGCTGACGGGCAGCCGGACGGGTCACGGCGAAGCCCATGCGGTAGACGACGTTGTCCAGGCGGGTTTCCAGCAGCTGCAGCAGGTTCTCGCCGGTGTTGCCCTTCTTGGTCGAGGCCTTCTTGTAGTAGTTGCGGAACTGACGCTCCAGCAGGCCGTAGATACGCTTGACCTTCTGCTTTTCACGCAGCTGGGTGGCGTAGTCGGACAGCTTGCCCTTGCGGGCAGTGGCGCCGTGCTGGCCGGGCTTCTGCTCCAGCTTGCACTTGGAGTCCAGCGCACGCGCCGGGCTCTTCAGGGACAGGTCGGCGCCTTCGCGACGGGCGAGCTTACAGGTAGGACCGATATAACGAGCCATTTCTTATCGCTCCCTTTAGACGCGACGCTTCTTCGGCGGACGGCACCCGTTGTGCGGGATAGGCGTCACGTCGATGATGTTGGTGATCTTGTAGCCGACGTTGTTCAACGAACGCACGGCCGACTCACGGCCCGGACCCGGACCCTTGATGCGGACTTCCAGCGACTTCACGCCGTAGTCCAGCGCAGCACGACCGGCCTTTTCAGCAGCCACCTGGGCAGCGAACGGGGTCGACTTGCGCGAGCCGCGGAAGCCAGCGCCACCGGAGGTCGCCCACGACAGAGCGTTGCCCTGGCGGTCGGTGATGGTCACGATGGTGTTGTTGAACGAAGCGTGGACGTGGGCAACGCCGTCGGTGACGACGCGCTTGATCTTCTTCTTGGTCTTAGCAGCAGGCTTAGCCATTTATAGGTCCCTTACTTCCTGATCGCCTTGCGCGGGCCCTTGCGGGTGCGGGCGTTGGTACGGGTGCGCTGGCCACGCAGCGGCAGGCCGCGACGGTGACGCAGGCCGCGGTAGCAGCCCAGGTCCATCAGGCGCTTGATCGCGATGCCGATTTCACGGCGCAGATCGCCTTCCACGATGTACTTGCCGACTTCGGCGCGCAGGCGCTCGATTTCCGGCTCCGACAGATCGCGGATCTTGGTGGTCGAAGCAACGCCTGCGACTTCGCAGACCTTCTTCGAACGGGTACGGCCGATGCCGTAAATGCTTTGCAACCCGACCCAGACGTGCTTCTGGGCTGGCAGGTTGACGCCTGCAATACGCGCCATGACGCGGTTCTCCAGCTGAGTGATGGCCGACAGCGCGCCTCGGGCACGCCAATCCGGCAGGATGGATCAAAAAAGTGAACTAGCGATACTAACAAGGTTCCGGTTTACATGGAAGCCCGTGAAACATTGAAGTTTCATGGACCCGGCCTGGGGAGTGTGCCCAGGCTCCGGCGCCGGACAAGGTTGGACCTGGGTTTCCCCGGGGCCGCCCGCGCTACTCCAGCGCAGGACCACCTCGCCACACCCCCACCCGGAACCGCTGCGGGGGCCGCCCTTCGTTTGTGTGGCCAGAGTCCGCGAAGCGGAGGACCATCACGTCAGGAAGACGAAAGTATAACAGGCTTATCAGCCGCGGGCAAAACCGCCGCGGTTGCCGCCCTTCAGGTTGGCCTTCTTCAGCAGGCTCTCGTACTGGTGGGACATCAGGTGCGCCTGCACCTGGGCGATGAAGTCCATCACCACCACCACGACGATCAGCAGCGAAGTGCCACCGAAGTAGAACGAGGCGTTCAGCTGCGTGCGCATCAGTTCCGGCAGCAGGCAGACGATCACCAGGTAGGCCGAACCGGCAGCGGTCAGGCGGGTCAGCACGCCGTCGATGTAGTCGGCGGTGGCCTTGCCCGGACGGATGCCCGGAATCAGCGCGCCCGACTTCTTCAGGTTGTCGGCGGTTTCCTGCGAGTTGAACACCAGCGCGGTATAGAAGAACGCGAAACCGGTGATCAGCGCAGCGAACACGATCATGTGCAGCGGCTCGCCCGGGCCCAGGGCGTTGGCGACCTTCTGCAGGGTCTGGCCGACGGCGCTCTGGTTGGCGGCCTGGCCGGACCACATGGCCAGGGTGGCCGGGAAGGCCAGCAGGCTCGAGGCGAAGATCGCCGGAATGACGCCGGCCATGTTCAGCTTCAGCGGCAGGAACGAGGTCTGGTTCATGTACGCGTTGCGACCGCCCTGGCGGCGCGCGTAGTTGACCGTGATCCGGCGCTGGCCGCGCTCGACGAACACCACGAAGAAGGTGAAGGCGAGGACGACGATGGCGATCAGCAGCAGCTGGATGAACTGGATGTTGCCGTCGCGGTAGGCATCGAAGGTGTGGATGACCGCACCCGGCAGGCCCGCCACGATACCGGCGAAGATGATCAGGGACACGCCGTTGCCGATGCCGCGCTCGGTGACCTGCTCACCGACCCACATCAGGAACATGGTGCCGGCGGTCAACGCAACCACGGCGGTGAGCACGAAGCCCATGCCCGGTGCGTAGACGACCGGAGCGCCCGACGGTGCCACCTGGTTCTGCAGCGCCAGGGCGATCGAACCGCCCTGCACCACCGCCAGCAGCACGGCGCCGATGCGCGAATACTGGGTGATCTTGCGACGGCCGGACTCACCTTCCTTCTGCATCGCCTTCAGGGCGGGGAAGATGTGGGTGGCCAGCTGCATCACGATCGATGCCGAGATGTACGGCATCACGTTGAGCGCGAAGATGCTCAAACGGTGCAGGGCGCCGCCCGAGAACATGTTGAACATGTCCACGATGCCGCCGCCCTGCTGTTGCATCATGGCAAGCATGGCATCGGGATTGACGCCCGGCACCGGCACATAACAGCCGATGCGATAGACGATCAAAGCCCCGACGACGAACAGCAAACGTTGGCGAAGTTCAGTGAACTTGCCCATTCCGCCCGCGAGGTTACCGATGCCAGCTTGCGCCATGATTTTCTTACTCCGTCACGCTGCCGCCGGCAGCTTCGATTGCAGCCTTGGCACCGGCCGTGGCAGCAATACCCTTCAGGGTGAACGCCTTGGTCAGTTCGCCCTTGAGGACGACCTTGGCCTTCTTTGCAGTGCTCGGGACCAGCTTGGCAGCACGCAGGGCGGCGAAGTCGATCTCACCGGCCGGCAGCTTGTCCAGCGCGTACAGCAGCACTTCAGCGGTGTCCTTGGCGATCGGCGAACGGAAGCCGATCTTCGGCAGACGACGCTGCATGGGGGTCTGGCCGCCTTCGAAGCCAGCCTTGATCTTGCCGCCACCCTTACGGGCGAACGAACCCTTGTGGCCGCGGCCGGCAGTCTTGCCCAGGCCCGAGCCGATACCACGACCGACGCGGGTACGCTCGGTGCGCGCGCCCGGTGCCGGGCTCAGTTCATTGAGACGCAGAGTCATGATCGATTACTCCTCAACCTTGACGAGGTAGTGAACGGTGTTGATCAGACCGCGAACCTGCGGGCTGTCCTTCAGTTCACGGACATCGTTGAGCTTGTTCAGGCCCAGGGCACGCACCGACAGGCGGTGACGCGACTGGGTACCACGCAGGCCGCGCACCAGGCGCACCTTCACAGTCTTGTTGGACTCATTAGCCATGGTTGAGTTCCTCCACCTTCTTGCCGCGCTTGGCCGCGATGCGCGCCGGCGACTGCGCAGCAGACAGGCCCTTCACGGTGGCACGCACCAGGTTGATCGGGTTGCGCGAACCGGTGGCCTTGGCCAGCACGTTCTTCACGCCAACCGCTTCCAGCACGGCGCGCATGGCACCGCCGGCGATGACGCCGGTACCTTCGGAAGCCGGCTGCATGAACACGCGGGCTGCGCCGTGACCATCCTTGATGGTGTGCCACAGGGTGCCGTTGTTCAGGTCAACGCTGACCAGGTTCTTGCGAGCCTGTTCCATCGACTTCTGGATGGCGACCGGCACTTCGCGCGCCTTGCCATAACCGAAACCGACCTTGCCTTCGCCGTCGCCGACCACGGTCAGGGCGGTGAAGGTGAACTGGCGGCCACCCTTGACGGTCTTGCTGACGCGGTTGACCGCGACCAGCTTTTCGATCATGCCGTCGTCGACTTTCTCTTCGCGGTTACGGTCGCGATCGCGACCCCGCTGCTGACGTTCTTCTGCCATCTTGATTCCTTGGTAGTTTGGGTATGTACGGCTCGAGGCCGCTTATGGTTGTGGAGTACCGCGTTGGTGCGGTGGGCCGCTGCAGAAGAGCGGCGCCGCCCCGCCTCACTCAGGCGGGCGAGCAGGCGGACAGGGGACGCGAGGTCCCCTGCCCTTATCCCTTAGAACTGCAGGCCGGCTTCGCGGGCGGCTTCTGCCAGGGCCTTGATGCGGCCGTGGTAGCGGTAGCCCGAACGATCGAAGGCAACCTTCTCGACGCCGGCGGCCTTGGCGCGCTCAGCAACGATACGGCCAACCTTGGCGGCGGCATCGGCGTTCTTGCCGTTCTTCAGGCCTTCCATGACGTCGGTCTGGGTGGTGTTGGCGGCAGCCAGCACCTTGGAACCGTCGGCGGTGAAGACCTGGGCGTACAGGTGCTGGCCGGTGCGCAGCACCGACAGGCGGGCGACGCCGAGCTCACGGATGTGGGCGCGGGTCGACTTGGCACGACGCAGGCGGGCGATGTTCTTGTTCATTTTGATTGTTCCTTGAAAGCTGAAGGAGAGGCTTTTCCCTGAGGAGTCCGCACAGGGATGTGCGGGCTCTTGCGAGGGACTCGCACTTACGCCTTCTTGGCTTCCTTACGGATGATGACTTCGTCGGAGTACTTCACGCCCTTGCCCTTGTACGGTTCCGGCTTGCGGAACGCACGGATCTTGGCGGCGACTTCACCGACGACCTGCTTGTCAGCGCCCTGCACCAGAATTTCGGTCTGGGTCGGGGTGGTGATGGTGATGCCTTCCGGCGCCACGAACACGATCGGGTGCGAGTAACCGAGCGACAGGCTCAGGTCCTTGCCCTGCATGGCAGCACGGTAACCCACGCCGACCAGCTCCAGCTTGCGCTCGAAGCCTTCGGACACACCCTTGACCATGTTGGCCAGGATCGCGCGGACGGTGCCGGTCAGCGGGACCAGGTCAGCGTTCTCGGTGCTCAGGGTGGCAACGCCGTTGTCGACGTTGATGGCAATGCCGGCCGGCTTCGGCAGCGACAGGGTGCCCTTCGGGCCCTTGACGGTGACGGAATCGGCCTGGACGTTCAGTTCAGTCTTACCCAGGGTGACGGGCTTCTTGGCTACGCGGGACATAGTATTACTCCTTTCGCCTTAGGCCACGAAGCACAGGACTTCGCCGCCGACGCCCAGCTGGCGCGCCTGCGCATCAGTCATGATGCCCTTGGAGGTGGAAATGATGGAGATGCCCAGGCCGTTCATGACCTTCGGCAGCTCGCTCTTGCCGCGGTACTGGCGCAGGCCCGAACGCGAGAAGCGCTTCAGGGTCGCGATGACCGGCTTGCCTTCGAAATACTTCAGCACGATTTCCAGCTCGGACTTGTTGTTTTCCAGCTGGGTCACGCGCAGGTCGGTGATGTAACCCTCGTCCTTCAGGACCTGGGCGATCGCAACCTTGATCTTGGACGACGGGGCTTTCACCGTCTGCTTGCCAACTGCGGCCGCATTCTTGATGCGGACCAGCAGGTCGGCGATGGGATCAGTCATGCTCATATGAGTACCTTTGAGTGCACCGATATCCGCTTTCGCGAAAATCTGTTGTCTCCTGGAAACGGGCCAGGTCCCTTGTTGCGGCAGGCCACTGGCCTGCCCTGCTACCCCGTTTGCACAGAGCAAGACGCGGGAGTATACGCCAAAAGAGCCCGGCTTGCGCCGGGCTCCCTGGTTTTTTTGCGTCGGGGAAGCTGAATGCCTCCCCTGCCCGGTTCAGGAACCCCCGAAGGGGCTCCTGATCACAGGGCCGGCTGGGATTACCAGCTGGCCTTGCGCAGACCCGGGACGTCGCCACGCATGGTGGCTTCGCGCAGCTTGTTACGGCCCAGGCCGAACTTGCTGTAGACGCCACGCGGACGACCCGACAGTTCGCAACGGTTGCGGTGGCGGCTCGGCGACGAATCGCGCGGCAGCTTGGCCAGCTTGGTTGCGGCGTCGATCTTCTCTTCGTAGGTCGCGTCCACGGAGGACACGATCTTCTTCAGAGCCGCACGCTTTTCAGCGTACTTCTTTGCCAGCTTTTCCCGCTTGATGTCGCGGTTGACCATGGAGGTCTTTGCCATTTCGGATTCCTCGACGGATCAGTTACGGAACGGGAACTTGAACGCTGCCAGCAGCGCCTTCGCTTCCGCATCGGTCTTCGCAGTGGTGGTGATGGCGATATCCATGCCGCGGATCGCGTCGACAGCGTCGAAGTCGATTTCCGGGAAGATGATCTGTTCCTTCACACCCATGTTGAAGTTGCCGCGACCGTCGAAGGAACGACCGGACACACCACGGAAGTCGCGCACGCGCGGCAGCGAGATGTTGATCAGGCGATCCAGGAACTCGTACATCTTGTGGCGACGCAGCGTGGTCTTGCAGCCGATCGGCCAACCATCACGGATCTTGAACGACGCAACCGACACACGCGACTTGGTGACAACCGGCTTCTGGCCGGAAATCTTGGTCATGTCGCCGACGGCGTTTTCCAGGATCTTCTTGTTGGTGGCCGCTTCGCCGACACCCATGTTCAGGGTGACCTTGACAAGCTTCGGCACTTCCATCGGATTGGTGTAACCGAACTGCTTCATCAGCGCCGGTACCACTTCTTCCTTGTAGAACTTTTCGAGACGGGAACTCATCTTCTCATTCCTCAGGCGTCAAGCGCCTCACCGCTGGAGCGGAACACACGCAGTTTGCGTCCATCCTCCAGCACCTTGAAGCCAACGCGTTCGCCCTTGCCCGAAGCCGGGTTCAGCACATTCACGTTGGAGATATGGATCGAAGCTTCGCGCTCGACCACGCCGCCGGCAACACCTGCCTGCGGGTTCGGCTTGGTGTGGCGCTTGACGATGTTCACGTTGCCGACGACCACGCGGTCGCCGTCGACGCGGACGACTTCGCCCTGCTTGCCCTTGTCCTTGCCAGCGTTGACGACAACCTGGTCGCCCTTCTTGATACGGTTAGCCATGATTATCTCCTGTCGCTCACAGCACTTCGGGAGCGAGCGAGACGATCTTCATGAACTTCTCCGAACGAAGTTCACGAGTCACCGGCCCGAAGATACGGGTGCCGATCGGCTCCTGCTTGTTGTTCAGCAGGACGGCAGCGTTGCCGTCGAAGCGGATCAGCGAACCGTCGGCGCGACGCACACCCTTGCGGGTACGCACCACGACGGCGTCATACACTTCACCCTTCTTGACCTTGCCGCGCGGAATCGCATCCTTCACGGTGACCTTGATGATGTCGCCGATGCCGGCGTAACGGCGCTTGGAACCACCCAGCACCTTGAAGCACATCACCTGCTTGGCACCCGAATTGTCCGCGACGTCAAGGTAGCTCTGCATCTGGATCATGATTCAGCTCCTTATTCAGCCGCGCGCGTGATGACTTCCACCACGCGCCAGTTCTTGGTCTTGGACATCGGAGCAATCTCGGTCACGCGGACGACATCGCCTTCCTTGCAGGCGTTGTCGGCATCGTGGGCGTGCAGCTTCGTCGAGCGCTTGATGTACTTGCCGTACAGCGCGTGCTTGACCTGACGCTCAACCAGGACGGTAACCGTCTTGTCCATCTTGTTGCTGACGACACGGCCTTCGACCGTGCGCAGCGCTTTGTTTTCGATATTGTCGCTCATAGCGGCCGTCCTTACTTCGTGCTGCCGAGCAGCGTCTTGACGCGAGCGATCTCGCGACGGACGCGGCGGATATCGTGAGTCTTCGGCAGCTGGCCGGTGACCTGCTGCATACGGACAGAGAACTGTTCCTTACGCAGGTCGATCAGGTGGGCCTTCAGTTCGTCAGCCGACTTTTCACGGAGAGTTTTCAGTTCCATCAGCGCACCGTCCGGGTCACGAAAGTGGTGGTGACCGAGAGCTTGGCGGCGGCCAGGCGGAACGCCTCGCGTGCCACTTCCTCCGAGACACCCTCGATTTCATAGATCATGCGGCCGGGCTGGATCTGGGCCACCCAGTATTCCACGTTGCCTTTACCCGAACCCATTCGAACTTCGATGGGCTTCTTGGTGATGGGCTTGTCGGGGAACACACGGATCCACATCTTGCCGCCGCGCTTGACGTAGCGGCTGATCGAGCGGCGGGCCGCTTCGATCTGACGCGCGGTCAGCTGACCGTGGGCGGTTGCCTTGAGGCCGTATTCGCCGAAGCTGACAGCGTTGGCGCTCCAGCTCAGGCCGTCGTTACGGCCCTTGTGCACCTTGCGGTACTTGGTTCGCTTGGGTTGCAACATTGTCGTTACCTCGCTTCACGAGCCGGGCGCTGACGGTCACCGCGGTCGCCGCGATCGTGACGATCGTTGCGCGACGGGGTGTCGTCCTGCTTTTCCTGGCCAACCTGGGAGAAATCGAAGACCTCGCCCTTGTAGATCCAGACCTTGATGCCGATGATGCCGTAGGTCGTCTTGGCTTCAGCGAAGCCATAGTCGATGTCGGCACGCAGGGTGTGCAGCGGCACGCGGCCTTCGCGGTACCACTCCGAACGGGCGATTTCTGCACCGTTGAGGCGGCCACCCACGTTGACCTTGATGCCCAGGGCACCCAGGCGCATCGCGTTGCCGACCGAGCGCTTCATGGCGCGGCGGAACATGATGCGGCGCTCCAGCTGCTGGGCGATCGACTCGGCAACGAGCTGAGCGTCCAGTTCCGGCTTGCGCACTTCGGTGACGTTGATGTGCGCCGGGACGCCCATCATCTCGCTCACTTCCTTGCGCAGCTTCTCGATGTCCTCACCGCGCTTGCCGATCACCACGCCCGGACGGGCGGTGTGGATCGTCACGCGAGCGGTCTTGGCCGGACGCTCGATCAGGATCTTGCTGATGCCGGCCTGAGCCAGCTTCTTGCGCAGCATTTCGCGCACTTTCAGGTCGGCTGCCAGGTAACCAGCGAACTCGGCCTTGTTGGCGTACCACTTGGAGTTCCAGTCCTTGGAAATGCCGAGGCGGATACCAATCGGATGAACTTTATGACCCATGGTCTTTTCCTTATCCGCTTACTTGGCGGCGCCCACAACCACAGTGATGTGGCTGGTGCGCTTGAGGATGCGGGTACCGCGGCCTTTCGCCCGCGCCATGAAACGCTTCAGGGTCGGACCTTCATCAACCATGATGGTCTGAACCTTCAGCTCGTCGACGTCGGCGCCCTGGTTGTTCTCGGCATTTGCAATAGCCGACTCCACCACCTTCTTGATCAGGTGGGCAGCCTTCTTGTCCGAGAACTTCAGCAGGTTGACCGCACGTTCGGCCGGCAGACCGCGCACCTGGTCAGCGACCAGACGAGCCTTCTGCGGGGAGATGCGCGCAGTGCGCAGGATGGCTTTCGCTTCCATTGTCATCTCTCCTTACTTGCCCGACTTCTTGTCACCACCGTGACCCTTGAAGGTCCGGGTGATGGCAAATTCGCCGAGCTTGTGGCCGACCATGTTCTCGTTGACGAGAACCGGGATGTGGTTCTTGCCGTTATGCACGGCAATGGTGACGCCTACCATGTCAGGCAGGATCATCGAACGACGCGACCAGGTCTTGACCGGACGCTTGCTACCCGCAGCGGCAGCCACCTTAGCAACCAGGTGGTGATCGACAAACGGGCCCTTCTTGAGTGAACGTGCCATGGTCGATTAGCCCCTACGATCGCGGACGATGAACTGCTGAGTGCGCTTGTTATGGCGCGTCTTGTAACCCTTGGTCGGGACACCCCACGGGGTGACCGGATGCGGATTACCCTGGCCGGCCTTGGCCTCACCACCACCGTGCGGGTGGTCAACCGGGTTCATGGCAGCACCACGAACGGTCGGGCGGACGCCGCGCCAACGCTTGGCACCGGCCTTGCCCAGCTTTTCCAGGCTGTGCTCGTCGTTGCCGACTTCACCGATGGTGGCGCAGCACTCGACCGGAACCTTACGCATTTCACCCGAGCGCAGGCGCAGGGTGGCGTAGATGCCTTCGCGGGCAACCAGCTGCACGGCCGCACCAGCGGCGCGGGCGATCTGAGCGCCCTTGCCGGGCTTCAGTTCGATGCAGTGGATGGTGGTACCGACCGGGATGTTGCGCAGCGGCAGGGTGTTGCCCGCCTTGATCGGGGCATCCGAACCAGCGATCACCTGATCACCAGCCTTCAGGCCCTTCGGGGCGATGATGTAGCGACGCTCGCCGTCGACGTAGCACAGCAGGGCAATGTGGGCGGTGCGGTTCGGATCGTATTCGATGCGTTCCACGCGCGCCGGGATGCCCAGCTTGTTGCGCTTGAAGTCGATGATGCGGTAGTGCTGCTTGGCACCACCACCGACGTGACGCACGGTGATGCGGCCATGGTGGTTACGACCACCCGAGCGGCTCTGCGACTCGACCAGTGCGGCGTGCGGAGCACCCTTGTGCAGGTCGGGGGTAACCACGCGCACGGCCGAACGGCGGCCGGGGGAAGTGGGCTTGAATTTCATCAATGGCATGGGATGTACCTCAGGCCTTGGCCGTTACATCGATCGACTGGCCGTCGGCCAGGCGAACGTACGCCTTACGCCAATCGCCGCGGCGGCCAGCACGGTTACGGAAGGACTTGTTCTTGCCCTTGACGTTGACCACGTTGACAGCCTCGACCTTGACGCCGAACAGCTGCTCGACCGCGGCCTTTACATCGGCTTTGGTGGCTTCGTTCGAAACTTCGAAGGCATACTGGTTGGAAAGTTCCTGAATGCGAGCGGTCTTTTCGGAGACACGCGGGGCACGCAGCACGCTGAAGATTTTTTCGTTGCTGTTCATGCCAGCCACTCCTCGACCTTCTTGACCGCATCAGCGGTGATGACGACCGTGTCGGCACCGACCAGCGACACCGGGTCCAGACCCTGGACGTCACGCACCTGCACGTACGGCAGATTGCGAGCGGACAGGTACAGGTGCTCGGAGGCTTCTTCAGTGACGATCAGCGGGCGCTTGCCCACTTCCAGGCCGGCCAGCTTGGCGATCAGACCCTTCGTGTTGGTCACTTCGACATCGAAGGACTCCACGATGGTCAGACGGCCCTGACGGTTCAGCTCGGACAGGATCGCGCACATGGCGGCACGGTACTGCTTACGATTGACCTTCTGCTCGAAGCTGCGCGGCTTTGCCGCGAAGGTGACACCGCCGCCGACGAAGATCGGAGCCGTCAGTGCGCCATGACGCGCGCCGCCGCCCTTCTGCTTCTTCGACTTCTTGGTGGTACCTGCCACTTCGGAGCGAGTCTTCTGCGCCTTGGTGCCGGCGCGACCGGCGTTGCGGTAAGCAACGACGACCTGGTGGACCAGATCTTCGCTGAAATCGCGACCGAACACGGCGTCGGAGACCGAGACCTTGTTGTTGCTACCCGTGATAACGAGTTCCATCGTCATCTCTCCTTATGCCTTGCTCGCCGGACGGACGATCACGTCGCCACCCGCCGCACCCGGAACGGCGCCGCGAACCGCGATCAGACCGCGCTCCACGTCGACCTTGACCACTTCCAGGTTCTGCGTGCTCTGCTGCACTGCGCCCATGTGGCCCGACATCTTCTTGCCCGGGAAAACGCGACCCGGGGTCTGGCGCTGGCCCAAGGAACCCGGCGCGCGATGCGACAGCGAGTTACCGTGGGTTGCATCGCCCATACGGAAGTTGTAGCGCTTGATGGTGCCCTGGAAGCCCTTACCCTTGGTGACACCCTGGACGTCGACGATCTGGCCGACTTCGAAGATGTCCGCCTTGACTTCGCCGCCAACGGCGAAATCGCCGAGCTGCGCGTCTTCAACGCGGAATTCCCACAGGCCACGACCCGCTTCCACCTTCGCCTTGGCGAAGTGGCCGGCTTCCGGCTTGTTGACCAGGGCAGCGCGACGAGCGCCGACGGTCACCTGCACGGCGCTGTAGCCGTCGGTTTCGACGGTCTTGATCTGCGCGATGCGGTTGGGGGTTGCTTCGATCAGGGTCACCGGGATGGAGCGGCCATCTTCGGTGAACACGCGGCTCATGCCAGCCTTGCGGCCCACGAAGCCCAACGAATACTTCTTCGTCATGGTCGTAGTCCTCAGGTCAGCTTGATCTGAACGTCGACGCCGGCAGCCAGTTCGAGCTTCATCAGCGCGTCCACGGTCTTGTCATTCGGGTCAACGATATCGAGCACGCGCTTGTGCGTGCGGGTCTCGTACTGGTCACGCGCGTCTTTGTCAACGTGCGGGGAGACGAGGATGGTGTAACGCTCGATCTTGGTCGGCAGCGGGATCGGGCCACGCACTTGCGCGCCGGTCCGCTTGGCCGTCTCAACGATCTCGCTGGCCGAACGATCGATCAGACGATGATCGAACGCTTTCAGCCGGATCCGGATCTTTTGGTCCGCCATGGCGGTAGGTTCCTTCGTTAAAAGAGCGACAGACAAAGCCTCTGGGTTGCTTTGTCCCATGAAATCCCTGAATACGGACGGCCCGCACTCCTGCAGGCCGACAAGGTCAATCCGTAGACCTCAAAAACGTAGGCAGACCTAGAAACAGGCCTGCCCAGACGACGAAGCATAATGGCACACAAGGCAGCTGTCAACAGCTTCCTGTTGACGCCGCCTGAATGGCATTGACCCTTCCTGGTCCGGGGAACACAAGGCACATCCTGTGCCTACTTTCCCGTTTGATACGCCCCGATGCCCTACCCAGGCAACATCGGGGCGCAGAGTGTAGCAGATTACTCGAGGATGCTGGCAACCACGCCGGCGCCGACGGTACGACCACCTTCGCGGATTGCGAAGCGCAGGCCGGCGTCCATTGCGACCGGGTTGATCAGGGTGACAACCATCTTGATGTTGTCGCCCGGCATCACCATCTCGACGCCTTCCGGCAGCTCAACCGCACCGGTGATGTCGGTGGTACGGAAGTAGAACTGCGGACGGTAGCCCTTGAAGAACGGGGTGTGACGGCCACCTTCATCCTTCGACAGCACGTAGACTTCGGCGTCGAACTTGGTGTGCGGCTTGATCGAACCCGGCTTGGCCAGGACCTGGCCACGCTCGACGTCGTCACGCTTGGTGCCGCGCAGCAGCAGACCGGCGTTGTCGCCTGCCTGGCCCTGGTCCAGCAGCTTGCGGAACATTTCGACGCCGGTCACGGTGGTCTTCTGCACCGGACGGATGCCGACGATTTCGATTTCTTCGCCGACCTTGATCACGCCGCGCTCGATACGACCGGTCACCACGGTGCCGCGGCCCGAGATCGAGAACACGTCTTCCACCGGCATCAGGAACGGCTTGTCGACGTCACGCTCCGGGGTCGGGATCCAGCTGTCGAGAGCTTCGACCAGCTTGATCACGGCCGGCACGCCGATGTCGCTCTGGTCGCCTTCCAGCGCCAGGCGGGCCGAACCCGAGATGATCGGGGTGTCGTCGCCCGGGAAGTCGTACTTGCTCAGCAGCTCGCGGACTTCCATTTCGACCAGTTCCAGCAGCTCGGCATCGTCAACCATGTCGGCCTTGTTCAGGAACACGACGATGTACGGCACGCCGACCTGACGCGACAGCAGGATGTGCTCGCGGGTCTGCGGCATCGGGCCGTCAGCGGCCGAGCACACCAGGATCGCGCCGTCCATCTGGGCAGCACCGGTGATCATGTTCTTGACGTAGTCAGCGTGGCCCGGGCAATCGACGTGGGCGTAGTGACGGGTGGTGGATTCGTATTCGACGTGCGCGGTCGAGATCGTGATACCACGAGCCTTCTCTTCCGGAGCGGCGTCGATTGCCGAGTAATCCTTGAATTCGCCACCGAAGCGCTCGGCGCCGATCTTGGTCAGCGCGGCGGTCAGCGTGGTCTTGCCGTGATCGACGTGACCGATGGTGCCGACGTTGACGTGCGGCTTGGTGCGCTCGAACTTACCCTTTGCCATTGTTGTATCCCTTGATTGTCGTAAGTGGTTTCACGAGAGGCTGAGCGAGGCTCAGCCCTTCTTCATGACGGCTTCGGCGATGTTGTTCGGCGCCGGCTCGTAATGGTCGAATTCCATGGTGAAGGTGGCGCGGCCCTGGGTCTGCGAACGCAGAGCCGTGGCGTAACCGAACATTTCACCCAGCGGGATCATCGCGTTGATGATCGAAGCGGAGCCGTCACCGGTGGTGTCAGAACCCTGCAGCACGCCGCGACGACGGCTCACGTCGCCCATCACGTCACCCTGGTAATCCTCCGGGGTCACGATCTCGACCTTCATGATCGGCTCCAGCAGAACCGGCTTGGCCTTGGCGAAGCCCTGCTTGAAGGCCATCGACGATGCCAGCTTGAACGCCATTTCCGAGGAGTCGACGTCGTGGTACGAACCGAAGACCAGCTTGACCTTCACGTCCACCACCGGGAAGCCAGCCAGCGGACCGCTGGTGATGGTTTCGCGCAGGCCCTTTTCGATCGAAGGAATGAATTCCTTCGGAATCACGCCGCCGGTGATGTCATTGACGAACAGGAAGTCGTCCTTGATGTTGGCCGACAGCTTGGCATCGGCACGGTCTTCAGCGGTCAGCGGCGACAGCTCGATCACGACGTGACCGTATTGACCCTTACCACCGGACTGCTTGGCGTGCTTGTAGTCCGACTTGACGTCGGCCAGGGTGATGGTTTCGCGGTAGGCAACCTGCGGCGCGCCGACGTTGGCTTCAACGTTGAACTCGCGCTTCAGGCGGTCGACGATGATGTCCAGGTGCAGCTCGCCCATGCCCGAGATGATGGTCTGGCCGGATTCTTCGTCGGTCTTGACGCGGAACGACGGATCTTCCTGCGCCAGGCGGCCCAGGGCCAGACCCATCTTTTCCTGGTCCGACTTGGTCTTCGGCTCGACAGCCATCGAGATCACCGGCTCCGGGAACGTCATGCGCTCCAGGATGATCGGCTGGTCGACCGAGCACAGGGTGTCACCGGTGGTGGTGTCCTTCAGGCCCACGGCAGCGGCGATGTCACCCGCCAGAACTTCCTTGATTTCTTCGCGGTTGTTCGAATGCATCTGCAGGATGCGGCCGATGCGCTCCTTCTTGCCCTTCACCGAGTTCAGGACGGTGTCGCCACCGTTCAGGGTGCCCGAGTAGACACGGAAGAAGGTCAGCGCGCCGACGAACGGGTCGGTGATGATCTTGAAGGCCAGCGACGAGAACGGAGCCTTGTCGTCGGACTTGCGGCTCATGGCGACGTTTTCGTCATCCACGTCGGTACCGGTCACGTCCGGCACGTCGACCGGCGACGGCAGCAGCTGGATCACGCCGTCGAGCATGGCCTGCACGCCCTTGTTCTTGAACGCCGAACCGCAGTACATCGGGACGATTTCGGTGGCCAGGGTACGGGTACGCAGCGCGTTGATGATTTCGGACTCGGCCAGCTCTTCGCCGCCCAGGTACTTTTCCATCAGCTCTTCACTGGCTTCAGCCGCCGCTTCGATCATGAAGGTACGGGCTTCTTCAGCCTTTTCCTGCAGGTCGGCCGGGATGTCGCCGTATTCGAACTTCATGCCCTGCGAGGCTTCATCCCAATGGATGGCCTTCATCTTCAGCAGGTCGACGACGCCCTTGAAGCCGTCCTCGGCACCGATCGGCAGCTGCATCGGCACGGCGACAGCGCCGAGCTTGGCCTTCAGCTGGTCACGGACCTTGTAGAAGTTGGCGCCGGTGCGGTCCATCTTGTTGACGAACGCAATGCGCGGCACCTTGTAACGGTTGGCCTGGCGCCACACGGTTTCCGACTGCGGCTGCACGCCACCGACGGCACACAGCACGAACACCGCACCGTCGAGCACGCGCAGCGAACGCTCGACTTCGATGGTGAAGTCGACGTGCCCGGGGGTGTCGATGATGTTGAAGCGGTGCTCCGGCAGGGACTTGTCCATGCCCTTCCAGAACGCGGTGGTGGCAGCGGACTGGATCGTGATGCCACGCTCCTGCTCCTGCTCCATCCAGTCCATGGTGGCGGCGCCGTCGTGCACTTCACCGATCTTGTGGCTCTTGCCGGTGTAGAACAGGATGCGCTCGGACGTGGTGGTCTTGCCGGCATCGATGTGAGCCATGATGCCGAAGTTACGGTAACGCTCGATGGGAGTGGAACGGGCCACGGGGAGCCTCTCAGATTTCTTGGATTTCGGATGGCCGAACGCCGCCTTGCGGCGGCCTTCGGATTGGCGCAGCCCTTCCGGGGCCGCGAGGCAGCACCGATGTGGTGCTGCCCTGCCTGTTTTACAAGGCCGTCAAACTCACCAGCGGTAGTGGGCGAAGGCCTTGTTGGCTTCGGCCATGCGGTGGGTTTCTTCGCGCTTCTTGATGGCGCCGCCACGGTTTTCCGAGGCGTCGATCAGTTCAGCAGCCAGCTTCTTCGGCATGGTGTTCTCACCACGCTTGCGCGCGGAGTCGATCAGCCAGCGCATGGCCAGAGCCATCTTGCGCGATGCACGCACTTCGACCGGCACCTGGTAGGTGGCACCACCGACACGGCGCGACTTCACTTCGACCGACGGAGCGACGTTGTCCAGAGCCTTCTGCACCAGCTCGATCGAGTTGGCGTTCTTCTCGGAGATGACGTCCATGGCACCGTACACGATCTTTTCAGCGACGGACTTCTTGCCGCTCAGCATGACCATGTTGATGAAACGGGCGATGGTTTCGCTTCCGTGCTTCGGATCCGGCAGGACGGAACGCTGCGGAGTATTACCCTTACGCGACATAGTGGTCTCTCCTTATGCCTTCGGACGCTTGGCGCCGTACTTGGAACGGGCCTGGCGACGCTTGGCAACGCCGGCGGCGTCGAGCGAGCCACGAACGGTGTGGTAACGCACACCCGGCAGATCCTTGACGCGACCGCCACGGATCAGGACCACGGAGTGCTCCTGCAGGTTGTGGCCTTCGCCGCCGATGTAGGAAATGACTTCTTCCTGGTTGGTCAGGCGGACCTTGGCAACCTTGCGGAGAGCCGAGTTCGGCTTCTTCGGGGTGGTGGTGTAAACGCGCGTGCAGACGCCACGGCGCTGCGGGCACTTGTCGAGCGCCGGCGAGGCACTCTTGTACGTGGTAGCTTGCCGCGGCTTGCGGACCAGCTGGTTGATCGTCGCCATCAGTAGGTTCTTCTGATTGGTGGCCGGAAATCCGGCCAGAGATGCGGAAATGTTAAAGCAGGCCAAAATTCTGGCCTGCTGAGACAGACGATTGTAGCAACCTGTCAGGAAAGCAGTCAAACGCCTCCTGTCAAGCCCGTTCCTGATCCTGGAGCGTTACTGGGGAGCCTCCGTGCACCCCGTTCAGGTTGGTCGGGTGGATCGCGGACGATCCCCCCTGCCCTTTCCCAAAGGCCGACCGGTGCAGTCGAGCAAGCTCGACTCTACCGACCGGACCTGATACCTCATTCTTCGCCAGACGCCGGTTCAGCTTCGGCTTCGACGGCCGGGGCTTCGACGGCTGCCGGGGTGCCGGTCAGGGCCTGCATCTCCGAGTCGGTGAGACCCGAAGCGCCGCGGCGGCGGCTGCTGTGGTACGACAGACCGGTACCGGCCGGGATCAGGCGGCCGACGATGACGTTTTCCTTCAGGCCGCGCAGGTTGTCCTTGGTGCCGCGGACGGCAGCTTCGGTCAGCACGCGGGTGGTTTCCTGGAAGGAAGCGGCCGAGATGAACGATTCGGTCGCCAGCGATGCCTTGGTGATACCCAGCAGGACCGGATCGAAGCGCGCCGGCAGCTCGTTACGGGTCGACAGGCGCGCATTCTCCTCGATTACGCGCTGGCGCTCCACCTGTTCGCCGTTCAGGAACTTGCTGCTGCCCTGGTCGGTGATCTCGACCTTGCGCAGCATCTGGCGGGTGATGACCTCGATGTGCTTGTCGTTGATCTTCACGCCCTGCAGGCGGTACACGTCCTGGATTTCCTTGACCAGGTAGGCAGCCAGCGGTTCGACACCCAGCAGGCGCAGGATGTCCTGCGGGCTCGGCTCGCCGTCCACGATGGTTTCACCCTTGGTGACATGCTCGCCTTCGAACACGATGACCTGGCGGTACTTCGGGATCAGCTCTTCGTGTTCCGAACCATCGGTGTCCTTGATGATCAGGCGCTGCTTGCCCTTGGTGTCCTTGCCGAAGCTGATGATGCCCGAACGCTCGGCCAGCACCGCCGGATCCTTCGGCTTGCGGGCTTCGAACAGATCGGCCACGCGCGGCAGACCACCGGTGATGTCGCGGGTCTTCGACGCTTCCTGCGGGATCTTGGCGACGACGTCGCCCACGCCCACTGCGGCGCCGTCCTGCAGGTTGACGATCGAACGCGGCGGCAACAGGTACTGTGCCGGCAGATCGGTGCCCGGGATGGTCAGGTCGTTGCCCTTGGCGTCGACGATGCGCACGATCGGGCGCAGGTCCTTGGCCTGGGTACCACGACGCTTCGGATCGGTGATTTCGCGCGACGCCAGGCCGGTCAGCTCATCGGTCTTCTCGATGACGGTGATGCCGTCGACGAAGTCGATGAAGCGGATGAAGCCGGCAACTTCCGACACGATCGGGTGGTTATGCGGATCCCAGTTGGCCACGGTCTGGCCAGCCTTCACTGCATCGCCATCCTTGGAGGCGATCATCGAACCGTACGGCAGCTTGTAACGCTCACGCTCACGGCCGTGGGCATCGAGCACCGAGATTTCGCCCGAGCGCGACACTGCCACCAGCGAGCCATTGGCGTGCTCGACCGACTTGAGGTTGCTGAACTTGACCGAACCGGTGGTCTTGACGGTGATGTTGTCGACCGCAGCAGCTCGCGACGCCGCACCACCGATGTGGAACGTACGCATGGTCAGCTGGGTACCCGGCTCACCGATGGACTGGGCGGCGATGACGCCGACCGCTTCACCGATGTTGACGATGTGGCCACGGGCCAGATCGCGGCCGTAGCAGCGACCGCAGACACCGAAGGCCGATTCGCAGGAGATGGTCGAACGGACCTTGATGGTCTGCACGCCGGCATCTTCCAGCTTGGCCACCCAGGCTTCGTCGAGCAGGGTGTTGCGGGTGACGATCGGATCTTCGTCGTTGCCCGGCAGGAACACGTCCTCGGCAACCACGCGACCCAGCACGCGATCCTTCAGCGGCTCGACCACGTCGCCGCCTTCCACGATCGGGGTCATGATCAGGCCTTCGGTGGTACCGCAATCCACCTCGGTGATGACCACGTCCTGCGCGACGTCGACCAGACGACGGGTCAGGTAACCCGAGTTCGCGGTCTTCAGTGCGGTATCGGCCAGACCCTTACGGGCACCGTGGGTGGAGTTGAAGTACTCCTGCACGTTCAGGCCTTCGCGGAAGTTCGCCTTGATGGGCGTCTCGATGATCGAGCCGTCCGGACGCGCCATCAGGCCTCGCATGCCGGCCAGCTGACGGATCTGCGCCTGCGAACCACGCGCACCGGAGTCAGCCATGATGTACAGCGAGTTCATCGACTTCTGGTCGATGGTCTCGCCCTTGGCATTGACGACCTTCTCGGTACCGATGGTGTCCATCATCGCCTTGGCGATGCGCTCATTGGTGCGCGACCAGATGTCGACCACCTTGTTGTAGCGCTCGCCGGCGGTGACCAGGCCCGACTGGTACTGCTCCTGGATTTCCAGCACTTCGGCTTCGGCCTCGGTGAGGATGCCCTTCTTCTCGTCCGGGATCAGCATGTCGTCGATGCCGATGGAGACGCCGGCGCGGGTCGCGTAAGCGAAGCCGGTGTACATCAGCTTGTCGGCGAACACGACCGTGTCCTTCAGGCCCAGCTGGCGGTAGCTGGAGTTGATCAGGCGGCTGATGTTCTTCTTGGTCAGCTCGGTGTTGGCCAGCGCGAACGGCAGGCCTTCCGGCAGGATTTCAGCCAGCAGGGCGCGACCGATCGTGGTGTCCACGATCGAGGTCTTGTTCTGCTTGTTGCCTTCTTCGTCGGTCACCACTTCGGTGATGCGGACCTTGACGCGTGCGTGCAGTTCCACCACGCGGTTGTCGTAGGCGCGCTTGACTTCGGCGATGTTGGCGAAGGCCATGCCCTCGCCCTTCTTGTTTTCCAGCGAGCGGGTCATGTAGTACAGACCCAGCACGACGTCCTGCGACGGCACGATGATCGGCTCGCCGTTGGCCGGCGACAGGATGTTGTTGGTCGACATCATCAGCGCACGCGCTTCCAGCTGGGCTTCCAGCGAGAGCGGCACGTGGACGGCCATCTGGTCACCGTCGAAGTCGGCGTTGAACGCGGTGCAGACCAGCGGGTGCAGCTGGATGGCCTTGCCTTCGATCAGCACCGGCTCGAACGCCTGGATGCCCAGGCGGTGCAGGGTCGGCGCACGGTTCAGCATGACCGGGTGTTCGCGGATGACCTCTTCCAGGATGTCCCAGACTTCGGCTTCTTCGCGCTCGACCAGCTTCTTGGCGGCCTTGATGGTGGTGGCCAGGCCACGACGCTGCAGCTTGGCGAAGACGAACGGCTTGAACAGCTCGAGCGCCATCTTCTTCGGCAGGCCGCACTGGTGCAGGCGCAGGTACGGGCCGACCACGATGACCGAACGGCCCGAGTAGTCGACGCGCTTGCCCAGCAGGTTCTGGCGGAAGCGGCCCTGCTTGCCCTTGATCATGTCGGCCAGCGACTTCAGCGGGCGCTTGTTGGTGCCGGTGATGGCACGGCCGCGACGGCCGTTGTCCAGCAGCGCATCGACCGATTCCTGCAGCATGCGCTTTTCATTGCGCACGATGATGTCCGGCGCGCTCAGTTCGAGCAGGCGGCGCAGGCGGTTGTTGCGGTTGATGACGCGGCGGTACAGGTCGTTCAGATCGGAGGTCGCGAAGCGGCCGCCATCCAGCGGGACCAGCGGACGCAGGTCCGGCGGCAGCACCGGCAGCACGGTCATGACCATCCATTCCGGACGGTTGCCCGATTCCAGGAAGGCTTCGATCAGCTTGATGCGCTTGGTGAGGCGCTTCAGCTTGGTTTCCGAACCGGTAGCGGCGATTTCCTCGCGCAGGCGGGTCATTTCCGACTGCAGGTCGATGGTGCGCAGCAGTTCGTACACGGCCTCGGCGCCCATGGCGGCGTCGAAGTCGTCACCGTGTTCCTGGCGGGCGGTCAGGTATTGTTCTTCGGTCAGCAGCTGGCGGCGCTCCAGGGCGGTCAGGCCCGGCTCGGTCACCACGTAGGCTTCGAAGTACAGCACGCGCTCGATGTCACGCAGGGTCATGTCCAGCATCAGGCCGATGCGCGACGGCAGCGACTTGAGGAACCAGATGTGCGCGACCGGCGAGGCCAGATCGATATGGCCCATGCGCTCGCGGCGCACCTTGGCCAGGGTCACCTCGGTGCCGCACTTCTCGCAGACCACGCCGCGGTGCTTCATGCGCTTGTACTTGCCGCACAGGCACTCGTAGTCCTTGACCGGCCCGAAGATGGCGGCGCAGAACAGGCCGTCACGCTCCGGCTTGAAGGTACGGTAGTTGATGGTTTCCGGCTTCTTCACTTCGCCGAAGGACCACGAACGGATCAGGTCCGGCGAGGCCAGCGCGATCTTGATCGCGTCGAAGTCCAGCGTCTGGCGCTGCTGGTTGAAGAGGTTGAGCAGGTCTTTCATGGTGTTCTCCAGAAGGAGGAATGCTGTGTCGATGGGCTTTCAGTTGACTGCCAGCGGCGCGGCGGCGGACCGCCGCGCCGGCATGGATCAGTTGTCTTCCAGTTCCATGTTGATGGCCAGCGAGCGGATTTCCTTCACCAGCACGTTGAAGGATTCCGGCATGCCCGCGACCATCTCGTGCTCACCGTCGACGATGTTCTTGTACATCTGGTTGCGGCCCTGCACGTCATCGGACTTCACCGTCAGCATTTCCTGCAGGGTGTAGGCCGCGCCGTAGGCTTCCAGCGCCCAGACTTCCATTTCACCGAAGCGCTGGCCGCCGAACTGCGCCTTGCCGCCCAGCGGCTGCTGGGTGACGAGCGAGTACGGACCGGTCGAACGGGCGTGCATCTTGTCGTCGACCAGGTGGTTCAGCTTCAGGTAGTGCATGTAACCGACGGTGGTGTGGCGGTCGAAGGCTTCACCGGTGCGGCCGTCGTACAGCTGGGTCTGGCCACTGCTCGGCAGGTCGGCCAGTTCCAGCATGCGCTTGATTTCCGCTTCGGTGGCGCCGTCGAACACCGGGGTGGCCATCGGCACGCCGTCGGTGAGGTTACGGGCCAGGCGCAGCAGTTCCTCGTCGCTGAACTGCGAGAGGTCGACACGGTTGGCCACGTTGGTGTCGTCGTGGTTGTAGATGTCGTCCAGGAACTTGCGCAGGTCGGCAACCGCAGCCTGGGCTTCCATCATCGCCTGGATCTTGCGACCCAGGCCCTTGGCTGCCCAGCCCAGGTGCACTTCCAGGATCTGGCCGATGTTCATGCGCGACGGCACGCCCAGCGGGTTCAGCACGATGTCCACGGTTTCACCCGAGGCCATGTACGGCATGTCCTCGACCGGCACCACGTTGGAGACCACACCCTTGTTGCCGTGGCGGCCTGCCATCTTGTCGCCCGGCTGGATGCGCCGCTTCACGGCCAGGAACACCTTGACCATCTTCAGCACGCCCGGGGCGAGGTCGTCGCCGGCGGTGATCTTGCCGCGCTTGTCGGCGAAGCGACGCTCGAATTCCTTCTCGTGCGCCTGGATCTGCTTCTGGGCGCGCTCGATGGCTTCCGAAGCGTCCTCGTCCTTCATGCGCAGGGCGAACCAGTCAGCCTTCTTCAGGCCGTCCAGGTAGGCGTCGGAGATGACGTCGCCCTTCTTCAGGCCTGCACCACCGTTGACCACCTTGCCCACGATCTGCGAACGCAGACGCATGTAGATGGCGGCTTCCAGGATGCGGAACTGGTCGTCGAAGTCCTTCTTGACGCGCTTGATTTCAGACTCTTCGATCTGGCGGGCGCGCTTGTCCTTCTCGATGCCGTCGCGGGTGAAGACCTGCACGTCGATGACGGTGCCGTCCATGCCCGGCGGAACGCGCAGCGAACTGTCCTTAACGTCCGAAGCCTTCTCGCCGAAGATCGCGCGCAGCAGCTTCTCTTCCGGGGTCAGCTGGCTTTCGCCCTTCGGGGTGACCTTGCCGACCATGATGTCGCCGGCGCGGACTTCCGCACCGATGTACACCACGCCGCTTTCGTCCAGGCGGTTCAGCGCCTGCTCGGAAACGTTCGGGATGTCGGCGGAGATTTCCTCCGGCCCCAGCTTGGTGTCACGCGCGACGCAGGTCAGCTCTTCGATGTGGATCGTGGTGTAGCGATCCTCTTCCACCACGCGCTCGGAGAGCAGGATGGAGTCTTCGAAGTTGTAGCCGTTCCACGGCATGAACGCGATCAGCATGTTCTGGCCCAGGGCCAGTTCGCCGATGTCGGTGGACGGACCGTCGGCCAGCACGTCGCCGCGGGCGATGACGTCACCCACCTGGACCAGCGGACGCTGGTTGATGCAGGTGTTCTGGTTCGAACGGGTGTACTTGACCAGGTTGTAGATGTCGACGCCGGCGTCGGTGGCACCGACGATTTCTTCCTCGACCACCTTGACCACGATGCGCGCGGCGTCGATCTGCACGATCTCGCCACCACGACGGGCGTTGACGGTCACACCGGAGTCACGCGCCACGGCGCGCTCGATGCCGGTACCGACCAGCGGCTTCTGCGCACGCAGGGTCGGCACGGCCTGACGCTGCATGTTCGCGCCCATCAGTGCGCGGTTTGCGTCATCGTGCTCCAGGAACGGAACCAGCGCGGCCGCGATCGATACGGTCTGCATCGGCGAGACGTCCATGAAGTGGACTTCCGCCGGCGGCTTCAGCAGCGATTCGCCCTGGAAACGGCAGGGAACGAACTGCTCGGTCAGCACGCTGTCGGCATTGGTCAGGGCGTTGGCCTGCGCAATGACGTACTCGTTTTCTTCGATGGCCGACAGGAACTCGACTTCGTCGAAGACCTTGCCGTCCACGACCTTGCGGTACGGGGTTTCGAGGAAACCGTACTTATTGGTGCGGGCATACACGGCCAGCGAGTTGATCAGGCCGATGTTCGGGCCTTCCGGCGTTTCGATGGTGCAGACGCGGCCGTAATGGGTCGGGTGCACGTCGCGCACTTCGAAGCCGGCGCGCTCGCGGGTCAGGCCGCCCGGGCCCAGGGCCGAGACGCGACGCTTGTGGGTCACTTCCGACAGCGGGTTGTTCTGATCCATGAACTGCGACAGCTGCGAGGAGCCGAAGAACTCCTTGATGGCAGCGGCAACCGGCTTGGCGTTGATCAGCTCCTGCGGGGTCAGGCCTTCCGACTCGGCCATCGACAGGCGCTCCTTGACCGCGCGCTCGACGCGGACCAGGCCGACGCGGAACACGTTCTCGGCCATTTCGCCGACCGAACGCACGCGACGGTTGCCCAGGTGATCGATGTCATCGACCACGCCGCGACCGTTGCGGATCTCGGTCAGGACCTTGATCACGTCCAGGATGTCGGAGCTGTCGCCGTGGGCACCGACCAGGCGCTTGGACTCTTCGTCGTTGCGCTCGCCGAAGTACTTGCTGTCATACAGCACGGCTTCGCCGGTGGTTTCCTTGCGGCCCACGCGACGGTTGAACTTCATCCGGCCGACCGCGGACAGGTCGTAGCGCTCGAAGGTGAAGAACAGGTTGTGGAACAGGTTCTGCGCGGCATCCTTGGTCGGCGGCTCGCCCGGACGCATCATGCGGTAGATCTCGACCAGGGCTTCCAGCTGGGTCTTGGTCGGATCGATGCGCAGGGTGTTGGACAGGTACGGGCCACGATCCAGGTCGTTCACCCACAGGGTGCCCACCGCATCGACGCCGGCCTTGCGGAAGTTCTGCAGCTGCTCGTCGCTGATCTCGTCGTTGGCCTGGGCCAGCAGTTCGCCGGTCGAGGCATCGACCACGTCGTGCGACAGGATGCGGCCGACGATGTAGTCGTCCGGCACGGCCAGGGCGGCAATGCCCGAGGCTTCCAGCTGCTTGATGTGACGCGCGGTGATGCGCTTGCCGGCTTCCACGATGACCTTGTCGCCGTCGGCGAGGTCGAAGCCCAGGGTTTCGCCACGCAGGCGCTCCGGCACCAGCTCCAGCTGGACGCCTTCATCCGGGTTGATGTGGAAGGTGTTGATCTCGAAGAACTCGGCCAGCATCTCTTCGTTGCTGTAGCCAAGCGCGCGCAGCAGGATCGACACCGGCAGCTTGCGGCGACGGTCGATACGGGTGAACAGCGCGTCCTTCGGGTCGAACTCGAAGTCCAGCCAGGAACCGCGGTAAGGAATGATGCGGGCGCTGTACAGCAGCTTGCCCGAGCTGTGGGTCTTGCCACGGTCGTGGTCGAAGAACACGCCCGGCGAACGGTGCAGCTGCGAGACGATGACGCGCTCGGTGCCGTTGACGATGAAGGTGCCGTTCTCGGTCATCAGCGGGATTTCGCCCAGATAGACCTCCTGCTCCTTCACGTACTTGATGGCCTTGGTCGACGACTCGCGGTCGTAGATGACCAGGCGCACGGTCACGCGCAGCGGCGCACCGTAGCTCATGCCACGCTGACGGCACTCACGCTCGTCGAAGACCGGCTCGCCCAGCTTGTAGCCGACGTATTCCAGGGCGGCATTGCCGCTGTAGCTGGCGATCGGGAAGACCGACTTCAGCGCAGCGTGCAGGCCGTAATCGGCGCGCTTGGCCGGATCGATGTTTTCCTGCAGGAAATCACGGTAGGAGTCCACCTGGATGGCCAGCAGGAACGGCACTTCGAGGATCGAGCGCTGCTTGCCGAAATCCTTGCGGATACGCTTTTTTTCGGTGAACGAATAGGACGTCATGAGGTCTTCCACCTTGTTGTGCGGGCCGTGCGCCCACGACCCGAAGGAAACTTGAAATTGTCAGTTGGAAGTCGCTGGTATTGCCGGCACCAGCACGCCTTCTCTTGCTACTTCCAACTGCCAACTCGTCTGCATCTACTGCCCTGCTGCCGCGCGAGGCGCTGGCTGGCGAGGTTGTGACCGCAGCCCGTGTTGGGCTTTTTTCCGCATTTACATCGTGTATTGCATGAAACGACCAAAGGCCGGGGGCTTACGCCCCCAGCCTTGGCTGCATCGCCGTGAATCGATGACGATGCAAGGGAAGTGCTTACTTGACTTCGACAGTCGCGCCAGCAGCTTCCAGGTCCTTCTTCATCTTCTCGGCTTCGTCCTTCGAAGCGTTGTCCTTCAGGACGCCGCCGGCTTCGGCCAGGTCCTTCGCTTCCTTCAGGCCCAGGCCGGTGATGGCGCGGACGGCCTTGATGACTTCAACCTTCTTGTCGCCAGCGGACTTCAGGGTGACGACGAATTCGGTCTGCTCTTCAACGACGGCAGCCGGGCCAGCCACAGCGGCGGCAACCGGAGCAGCGGCGGAGACGCCGAACTTCTCTTCGATGGCCTTGACCAGCTCCATCACTTCCATCAGGGACTTCTCGGCGATGGCGTCGACGATCTGTTCGTTGGTAAGGGACATGATAATTACCTTTGGATGATTTTCTGGGATGAGGTTCCGCGAGGAACCACTAAATAGTCGAAACTCAGGCGGTCTCGGCGGCCGGTTCAGCAGCTTCAGCGGCTTCGCCACCGTTCTGCTTGTCACCGATGGCCTTGATGGCGCGGGCGAACATCGTGACCGGTTCGGTCAGGACGCGTGCCAGCATTGCCAGGGCCTGGTCACGGGTCGGCAGCGAGGCCAACACGTCGACGTGGCTTGCCGGGAACACTTCACCACCGATGGCGACGACTTTAGCCTTCAGCTTGTCGTTGCCCTTGGCGGCGTCCTTGATCAGGCGACCGGCTGCACCGGGCTCCTCGAGCGAGAACGCGTACAGCAGCGGACCAACCATCTGGTCCTGTGCGACTGCGAACTCGGTGCCTTCAACGGCACGCGAAGCCAGGGTGTTCTTGACAACTTTCAAGAAAACGCCGGTTTCACGAGCCTGCTTGCGCATCGCGGTCATCTGGGCGACCGTGGTGCCAGCGTATTCGGCTGCGATCAAGGAGTGTGCCTTGCCAGCAACTTCTGCCAGCTCCGCGACTACTTCTTGCTTCTGGGACAGATTGAGAGCCATTGCACTCCTCCAATTGAACTCCGCTTACGGCTCCTGCCGTGCGCGGTCCTGTGCGGCATCCGTCCTGGACGCCGGGAACATCGGAATGATGTTCCGGGGGGTGGGCCGTTCCAGACCTGGATGGCAATCAGGGAAAATCCCGGAAATGCGTGAACCAGAAAAACTCCAGAAGGGCACCATCTACGCAGGTTGATTCCGAAGAATCGATTAAGCGGTCATTGCTGCTCCGGCGGCGACTCCCTGCCATATCGAGCTTCCGTGCCCGTCGCCGGTATTGCCACGACCGCGCCTGCGGTCTTTGACGGCTACCGCCAGCAGCGAACTGCCGGCGATGCCTTCAAATGTCACGGTCACGGTGCCCGAGGGTACCGTGACCGCTTGAAACAATTACTTCAGGGTCAGCGACGACTGGTCGACGGTGACGCCCGGGCCCATCGTCGAGCTGACCGAAACCTTCTGCAGGTAGGTGCCCTTCGAGGTCGCCGGCTTGGCCTTGATCAGGTCCAGCAGCAGCGCGGTCAGGTTCGACTTCAGCGCGTCTTCGGCGAAGTCGGCCTTGCCGATGGTGCAGTGGATGATACCGGCCTTGTCGGTGCGGTAACGGACCTGGCCCGACTTGGCGTTCTTCACGGCTTCACCCGGATTCGGGGAAACGGTGCCGACCTTCGGGTTCGGCATCAGGCCGCGCGGGCCCAGCACGGTGCCCAGCTTACCGACGACGCGCATGGCGTCCGGGGTCGCGATGACGACGTCGTAGTTCAGATCGCCGGCCTGCATCTTCTCGGCCAGATCGTCCATACCGACGGCTTCGGCGCCAGCGGCCAGGGCTTCGTCAGCCTTGGCACCGGCCGGAGCGAAGACGGCGACGCGGACCGACTTGCCGGTACCAGCCGGCAGCACGGTGGAGCCACGGACCTGCTGGTCGGACTTCTTGGCATCGACGCCCAGGCGCACGGCGACATCGATCGACTCGACGAACTTGGCCTTGGTGGCGGTCTTCAGGATGTTGATCGCGTCTTCGAAGGCGTACGACTTGCCCGGGACAACGGCGGCCTTGATGGCCTTTTCGCGCTTGTTCTGTGCCATCTGATTAACCCTCCACCACGAGGCCCATGGAACGGGCAGAGCCAGCGATGGTACGCACGGCGGCGTCCAGATCGGCGGCAGTCAGATCCGGCTCCTTCGCCTTGGCGATCTCTTCCAGCTGCTTACGGGTGACCTTGCCGACCTTCTCGGTGTTCGGGCGCTTGGAGCCCGACGAGATGCCAGCGGCCTTCTTCAGCAGGGTGGTGGCCGGGGTGCTCTTGGTGATGAAGGTGAACGTACGGTCCGAATAGGCCGTGATGATCACCGGAACCGGCAGACCCGGCTCGAGCTTCTGCGTGGCAGCGTTGAACGCCTTGCAGAATTCCATGATGTTCAGGCCGCGCTGACCCAGCGCAGGACCGACCGGCGGCGAGGGGTTGGCCTGACCGGCCTTCACCTGCAGCTTGATGTAACCGACAACTTTCTTTGCCATGAGTATGCTCTCCGGGTGCTAGCGCCTTGCGACAACAGGCTCCCCATCGGACCGGGAATCACGCGTCCCGGCATCGCGTTTTGAAATCATGCTGAAGGCCACCTTGCGGCGGCCTCGTCCTGCTGGCTTCCCAGCGGGGAGCCGCGCACTATAACAGGTTTTTTCTTCACATGCCTGAAGCGACACGTAAAAGAACGAAACCGGGCGATGCCCGGTTCCTGGTTGCGTAGAGTCGAGCTTGCTCGACTGATCAGCAAAGTCGAGCAAGCTCGACTCTACGGACAGATCAGACGGCCTTTTCGACCTGGCCGAATTCGAGCTCGACCGGAGTGGCACGACCGAAGATCAGCACCGAGACGCGCAGACGGCTCTTCTCGTAGTTGACTTCTTCGACGACGCCATTGAAATCGTTGAACGGGCCGTCGGTGACGCGGACCATCTGGCCCGGCTCGAACAGCACCTTCGGACGCGGCTTCTCGACACCTTCCTGAACGCGGTTCAGGATGGCCTCGGCCTCGGAATCGGCGATCGGCAGCGGACGATCGGCGGTGCCGCCGATGAAGCCCATGACGCGCGGGGTTTCCTTGACGAGGTGCCAGCTTTCATTGTCGATGCGCGGGATGCCGGCTTCTTCGTGGGTCTCGATCTGGACCAGCACGTAACCCGGGAAGAACTTGCGCTCGGAACGGCGCTTCTGGCCAGCGCGCATCTCGACCACTTCTTCGGTCGGGACCAGTACATCGCCGAAGCGCTCTTCCATGCCATCACGGACGATGCGATCACGCAGGGCCTGCGCAACCGACTTCTCGAAGCTCGAATAGGCGTGAACGACGTACCAACGCTTCATGCAAATCTCCTTAGCGGGTCAGGAACAGCTGGACCAGCCGCTGAATGACGTAATCGAATCCACCCAGCAGCAGACTGAGGATGATCACCACAACCATCACGACCCAGGTCATGCGGGTGGCTTCCTGGCGCGTCGGCCAGACCACCTTGCGCAGCTCGAAGCGCGACTCGGAGAGGAACTCGCGGGTATCACGACCCTTGCCGGTCAGCAGGAACACACCAATACCACCGGCCAGACCCACGACAACGGCCAACGCACGCAGCTGACCCGTCCACGCGCCCAGCTGGGCAGCGCGACCGGAGTCAGCGGAGAACCAGAACCAGACGAACAGACCAGCCAGCACCAGCAGCGTGGCGAGGGCGTACTTGACGATATCCCCACCCTGGGTGGAGGTGTCCTTGGAGTGTTCGATCTTGCTATTCATCAGGCTATGTCTGCTTTAGCGGCCGAACCGCTGGATAAGGTGGGCAGATGGCACGCCAGGAGGGACTCGAACCCCCAACCTGCGGTTTTGGAGACCGCTGCTCTGCCAATTGAGCTACTGGCGTACAGATTGAAACTTGCCTTCCCTTAGACGGCGAAGGCGGACCGAGGTTCCCGGCCCGCCACTCGCCCGACCGGCAGCGCTATGCAACCGCCGGCTTTGCAGGCTTACTCGAGGATGCTGGCGACGACGCCGGCACCGACGGTACGACCACCTTCGCGGATTGCGAAGCGCAGGCCGGCGTCCATTGCGACCGGGTTGATCAGGGTGACAACCATCTTGATGTTGTCGCCCGGCATCACCATCTCGACGCCTTCCGGCAGCTCAACCGCACCGGTGATGTCGGTGGTACGGAAGTAGAACTGCGGACGGTAGCCCTTGAAGAACGGGGTGTGACGGCCACCTTCATCCTTCGACAGCACGTAGACTTCGGCGTCGAACTTGGTGTGCGGCTTGATCGAACCCGGCTTGGCCAGGACCTGGCCACGCTCGACGTCGTCACGCTTGGTGCCGCGCAGCAGCAGACCGGCGTTGTCGCCTGCCTGGCCCTGGTCCAGCAGCTTGCGGAACATTTCGACGCCGGTCACGGTGGTCTTCTGCACCGGACGGATGCCGACGATTTCGATTTCTTCGCCGACCTTGATCACGCCGCGCTCGATACGACCGGTCACCACGGTGCCGCGGCCCGAGATCGAGAACACGTCTTCCACCGGCATCAGGAACGGCTTGTCGACGTCACGCTCCGGGGTCGGGATCCAGCTGTCGAGAGCTTCGACCAGCTTGATCACGGCCGGCACGCCGATGTCGCTCTGGTCGCCTTCCAGCGCCAGGCGGGCCGAACCCGAGATGATCGGGGTGTCGTCGCCCGGGAAGTCGTACTTGCTCAGCAGCTCGCGGACTTCCATTTCGACCAGTTCCAGCAGCTCGGCATCGTCAACCATGTCGGCCTTGTTCAGGAACACGACGATGTACGGCACGCCGACCTGACGCGACAGCAGGATGTGCTCGCGGGTCTGCGGCATCGGGCCGTCAGCGGCCGAGCACACCAGGATCGCGCCGTCCATCTGGGCAGCACCGGTGATCATGTTCTTGACGTAGTCAGCGTGGCCCGGGCAATCGACGTGGGCGTAGTGACGGGTGGTGGATTCGTATTCGACGTGCGCGGTCGAGATCGTGATACCACGAGCCTTCTCTTCCGGAGCGGCGTCAATGGCCGAGTAGTCCTTGAACTCGCCGCCGAAACGCTCGGCGCCGATCTTGGTCAGTGCGGCGGTCAGCGTGGTCTTGCCGTGGTCGACGTGACCGATGGTGCCGACGTTGACGTGCGGCTTGGTGCGCTCGAACTTACCCTTGGCCATGGCTGCTTATCTCGAATTCGTCTGGTGTGGTGCTTAAGATGGTGCTCACAAAAGGAATCGAACCTTCGACCTCTTCCTTACCAAGGAAGTGCTCTACCGACTGAGCTATGTGAGCGAGTTGTGCATTATGGCATGAACTCGATAATATTCAAAGTTCATTCAATGGAGCGGGAGACGGGAATCGAACCCGCACCATCAGCTTGGAAGGCTGAGGTTCTACCATTGAACTACTCCCGCACCGGGAATGTGCCACAACGTGAATCTGGTGGAGGGAGGTGGATTCGAACCACCGAAGGCGTAAGCCAGCAGATTTACAGTCTGCCCCCGTTGGCCGCTTGGGTATCCCTCCTTACCACCCCATCCCGTTGCCGCCGAAGCGTTGCGGTGCGTGGTGGTGAGCCGCTTATTCTGCTGATGGAACGGGGGGCTGTCAACGCTTTTTTCGGTTTTTTTCACACGCTGTCGCAAACCCATTGATACGCAAGGTTATTGCCCCGGCAGCACCAGGGTCTCGCTGGCGAAAATTGCGACATGGGGCACTCCGTCGGCGCCAATCCAGCCCCGATACATGCCCTGCGTGTTGAACGGCGTGGCTGCTTTTCCATCTGCGGACAGCACGATGGCGCCGCCATCGCCACCCATCTGCGGGATGGCGTCGTTGATGACGCCCTTGCCGGCCTGCTCCGGCGTCTGCCCCTGGTAGCGCATGCGCGCACAGATCTCGTGCGCCGCTGCGGTGCGGATGTAGTACTCGCCCCAACCGGTGCCGGACACCGCGCAGCGCGCATCGGCCCAGGTGCCGGCACCGATGATCGGTGAGTCACCCACGCGCCCGTAGCGCTTGTTGGTCATGCCGCCGGTGGACGTGCCTGCTGCAAGATGCCCCTGTGCATCCAGCGCGACGGCACCGACGGTGCCGAAATGCTTGGCGGTTTCGAGATCGGCATGGGCCTGGCCGCCGGCCTCTTCCCTCAGTGCGCGCTGCAGCTGCTGCCAGCGCTTGTCGGTGCGGAAATACGAGGGATCCACCAGGCTGACACCCTGCTCCACCGCGAACGCCTCGGCGCCCTGCCCGACCATCATCACGTGCGGCGATTTCTGCATGACCCGCTGCGCCAGCTGGATCGGGTTGCGCACGCGCTGCACGCCCGCGACCGCACCGGCTGCCTGGGTGGCGCCATCCATCAGCGAAGCGTCCAGTTCGTTGTGGCCGTCATGGGTGAACACCGCGCCCTTGCCTGCATTGAAGGTGGGATCGTCCTCGAGCACGGTGATCGCCGCGGTGACCGCCGCCAGCGCCGGACGACCCGCCGCCAGTTCCGCATGCCCCTTCAACAGCGCCGCCTTCAGCGCCGCGCGCGCAGCCTTCTCCTCGGCCGGCGACAGATCCTTGCGCTCGACCCCTGCCCCGCCATGGATGACCAGCAGCGGCGAGGTGGACGGCGCTGCCTGCGCGAGCAGGGGCATGGACAACAGGGCAGACAGCGCCAGGCGCATTTTCATCGGGTACGTCTCCAAGGAGTGTAGTTCGGTAGCGCCGGGCCACGCCCGACGGAAAGAGCGATGCGGCAAGGCCGCCGGGCATGGTCCGGCACTACCGGCGCGTGATTTCGATCTCGCCGTCGGTGATGTCGGCCATGGCGTGGTAGTCGACGTCGGCCTGGAAGTCATCCAGGCGCAGGCGGCCACCGCTGGCGACCACGGTGACCGGCACGGCATGGAACTGCAATGGCTCGCCTTCGACCATCCGGTCGGCGTCGCGGCCGGGGCTGACCACCCAGACCTTGCCCTGGCCATCGGCGCTGTAGACCTGGGCCTGGCCGTCGGGCTCCACGCACAGCGCGGTGTCCTCGTCCACGCCGATGCCGACCATGTCCGGATCACCACTTTCCTGCGCGGCGCGGGCCACGAACACGATCAGGCGTCCGAGCCGGTCGCGCTTGTCGAAGTGGGTATCGGTAACCACGCGCTGCAGGTAGGGCATGTGCAGGAAGCCGCTGTCCAGGGTGACCGCGCTGCCCATCGGGTCGGCCAGCGCGCCGGCCGAGGTGATGCTGCCGCCATCGAGCGCGCCGTAGGCATAGCCGCCAAGGATCGCCAGCCCGGCGCTGGTGCCGGCAATCGGCTTGCCGGCGCGGACATGCGCATTGAGCGCACGGTTGAGCGCCGTGCCCTTCCAGAAGCGGATGTAGCGTGACTGGTCACCGCCGGCGATGAAGATGGCATCGGCGGCGGCAACCACGCGCAGCACGGCCGGATCGTCGGCACCGCGGCGGTTGTCGAACACCAGGGTCTGCACGGCGGTGGTGCCGCCGATATCGCGGTACAGGCGTTCCTGCAGTTCATCGGCACCGGATGCGCGCAGGATCAGCACGCGGCCGTTGCCGGCCTGCCGCAGCCACCACTGGAAGGCCTCGGGCACCCACTCGCCGCCGCCCATCAGCATCATCGCTGGGGCGCGTGGACCGGGACGGGGTGCATCCAGGTCGCCAATCTCGTAATAATCGAAACCGGAGGAATGCAGGTCGCGGGAGTCCCGCGCCGACGCCAGCGGGGCCATCACGGCCAGCACCAGCCCCAGCACGAGGCTTGACCAGAATCGGCGGACAAGGGAACTCATCGTAGATCTCCCTGAACAGAATTGGCTTGCAACCGTTTTCACTCTTTGCCAGATGAAAGACCTGTAGTCAAGAGCATGAAAAAAGCGTTAAATGCGCGCGCCCATTCCGGATTGTGAATGGGGGACAGGGCCCCTCCTCTGCGGGCCGGCTTCATTCCCGAGATATTTCTCATGCGTAGACAGGCGATGGCGTGGTCGATCCAGCTGGCGTTGATGGGTGTTGCTGCCTCGGCAGCGGCCCAGGGCCCCGGCTCCTCTTCGGTGCAGCAACTTGATGCAGTCCAGGTAACCGGTTCGCGCATCCCGCGCGCGCAGGTGGAAGGCCCGGCACCGATCACGGTGATCAATGCCGAGGAGATCCGCTCCAGCGGCTTCACCACGGTGCCTGACGTGCTGCGTGCGATGACCCAGAACGGCGGCGAGACCCAGAGCCAGCAGTCCTCCAGCGGCGCCGACTTCTCGCCGGGCGCACAGCAGGTCGACCTGCGCGGGCTGGGCCCGAACCACACCCTGGTGCTGGTCAACGGCCGCCGCATCGCCGATTTCCCGATGCCCTTCCAGGGCCGCAGCAACTTCACCGACGTGTCCAACATCCCGCTGGGCATGATCGACCGCATCGAAGTGCTGACCGGCAGCGCCTCGGCCATCTACGGCTCGGATGCGATCGCCGGCGTGGTCAACTTCATCCTGAAGAAGAAGGCCGACGGCACCACCGTCGACGTGCGCATGGGCACCACCAGCGAAGGCGGCGGCGAGTCGTTCGACATGAGCCTGTCCAGCGGCTTCAGCAAGGGCAACTTCAATGCGGTCTACAGCGTGGAGCTGCAGTCGCAGACGCCACTGTGGGCCTATGAGCGCGACATCCAGGATTCGACCCAGGACGGGCCGACCGAAGGCTCGCGCATCGCACGCCGCTCCTACCTGCGCACCGACTACAACGATGACTACCTGGACCCGGGCGCGGCCACCTGCGAAGCGCTGGCCGGGCAGAACCAGGGCAGCACCTACCACGCCTTCCGCCCGCGCTATGGCTACTACTGCGGCAGCGACGCGTCGATTGGCTACGGCACCATCCTCAGCAAGCGCCGCGGCGCCAACGGCTATGCCTCGCTGAGCTACGACTTCGACAACGGCCAGCAGTGGTTTGCCGACGTGCAGATGGGATACCACACGCTGGCGCTGATGCGCGACGTCACCTCGTGGGGACGCATGGCGGCCGATGGCGATGAGTCGGGCTACTTCAACAACGAGGCCACCGGCGAGATCGAATTCTGGCAGCGCCAGTTCTCGCCCGAGGAAATGGGGGGCCTGCGCAACGCCATGGTGCGCAGCACGCAGAAGACCTTCAGCGTGACCACCGGCTTCAAGGGCAACCTGGCGGGCAACTGGGATTACGAAGCGGCGCTGAGCCATTCGCAGTACCAGTCGCGGATCAGCTGGCCGCAGATCATTGCCGCCAAGGCCAACGACCTGTTCCTGGGGCCGCAGCTGGGCGAGGACGATGATGGCTTCCCGATCTACAACGCCGACCCGTCGCGCCTGTACCGGCCGCTGACCCGCGCCGAGTACGAGTCGATCGCCGCGCGCACGACCTACACGCCGAAATCGCGCACCGAGACGGCGGCGCTGACCCTGACCAACGGTGCGCTGTTCGGCCTGCCCGGCGGCGATGCGGGCTTCGCCGCGACTGTGGAAGTGGGCCAGCAGGCCTACGCGTTGAATCCCGATCCGCTGGCGACCGAGTACTACTATTACAGCTGGAAGGATTCGGACGGCAAGGGGTCGCGCAACCGCTGGGCGACCGCCGCCGAGCTGCGCCTGCCGCTGCACGACACGCTGAACCTGAGCGTGGCCGGCCGTTACGACCAGTACCGCTACTCCGGCCATACCATCGGCAAGGCGACCTGGAGCGGCGGCCTGGAGTGGCGTCCAGTGGACAGCCTGCTGGTGCGCGGCTCCTACGGCACCGCGTTCCGTGCGCCGGACCTGCACTATGTGTTCGCCGGCCCGGGCAACGACGAGACCACGGCCGAAGATCTGTACAGCTGCCGTGCCGACGACGCCGATGACTGCTCCGACTACGAGCGCAACGTGATCCGCAGCCGCAGCGGCAACCGCGAGCTCGACCCGGAAACCAGCACCTCGTGGAGCGCAGGCTTCGTATGGTCGCCGGCCGCCGGCCTGGACCTGTCGGTGGACTGGTTCGACATCGACATGCGCAAGCAGGTGCAGGACATGGACGTGCGCACGATCCTGGCCAGCGAAGCGAACTGCCGCCTGGGCGACGCCGACATCACCTCGCCGACCTGCGTGGACGCGCTGGCGCGGGTGACCCGCAACGCCGACGGCCGCCTGTACGGCGTGTACGTCAACCCGATCAACGTGGCGCGCGAGTCGACCTCGGGCATCGACGTGGGCCTGCGCTACCGCCTGCAGACCGGTGCCGGTGACTTCATCTTCAACGGCACCCACACCTGGGTGAAGGAGCATGATTTCCAGCGCTACCCGGGCGACCCCATCGAAGACCAGTTCGCGGTGAACAGCGGCTTCGACATCCCGCGCACCAAGACCAGCGTCAGCGTGACCTGGGAGAAGGATGCGTGGTCGGCCACCGTGTACGGCTCGCGCCTGGGCAAGCTGCCGAACTCGGACAGCTACGACCAGGTGTTCGACCCGGACAGCGGCGACAGCCCGTACATCAAGGCCACCTACCGTTACAACGCGTCGGTGCAGTATCGCTTCGACGACCACTCGCGCCTGTCGCTGTCGGTGGTCAACGTGTTCAACAAGATGCCGCCGAAGGACGCCACCTACACGGCCTACCCGTACTACGACGTGTCCTGGTTCGACAGCGTCGGCCGCACGATCAACCTGCAGTACACCCACAAGTTCGGCGGCAGCGCGTTGTAAGCGCGTTTTCGCAGGACGTGGACGACACGGCCCGCCATTGGCGGGCCTTGTTGTTTATGCACACCGCTTTGGTAGATGCCCACCTTGGTGGGCTCCGCTTCGCCGCGCGCCCACCAAGGTGGGCGACTACCAGTGCACAAGAGGCGATGGGAACCTGGCCTTGGTAGATGAGCACCAGAGCGGGCGGCGCCATGTTTTCCACACGACGCGTGGAAAGCGATGGGAACTTGGTGTGGACAAGTGGGCGCGAGCATTGCGCCGCAGGCGTTTCCGGGCATGGTGATTTTTTGTCCACGGCGCCAGCGGTTTTCCACACGGTACGTGGAGAGCGATGGGAACTTGATGTGGACAAGTGGGTGCGAGCGTTACGCCGCAGGCGTTTTCAGGCATGGTGAAATTTTGTCCACAGTGCGCGCAAGCTTCTGTAGAACCGAGCCGATGCTCGGCTCCGGCTGGCATCAGCCGAGCATGGGCTCGGCTCTACAGCGACACGCTGGGTTTTCCACACCGCGCGTGGAAAGCGGTGGGGGTTTGGTGTGGACAAGTGGGTGCGAACATTGCGCTGCAGGCGTTTCAGAGCATGGTCATTTTTTGTCCAGCGCAGAAACCGATGCCGGAAACGCGGACGCCCCGCTCGAGGCGGGGCGTCCGGGGTCGATCCGATGCGGCTGGATCAGACGTTGAAGCGGAAGTGCAGCACGTCGCCTTCCTGCACGCGGTATTCCTTGCCTTCCAGGCGCAGGCGACCGGCTTCCTTGGCGCCGGCTTCGCCCTTGTACTTGATGAAGTCGTCATACGCGATGGTTTCGGCGCGGATGAAGCCCTTCTCGAAGTCGGTGTGGATGACCGCGGCGGCCTGCGGGGCGGTGGCGCCCTTGCGCACGGTCCACGCGCGGACTTCCTTCACGCCAGCGGTGAAGTAGGTTTGCAGGCCCAGCAGGCTGTAGGCCGCGTTGATCACGCGGTTCAGGCCCGGCTCGCTCAGGCCGAGGTCGGCCAGGAAGGTGTCGCGATCTTCGTCGTCGAGCTGGGACAGCTCTTCTTCGATCGCGGCCGACACCGGCACCACCTGCGCGCCTTCGGCGGCGGCGTGGGCGCGCACGGCGTCCAGGTGCGGGTTGTTCTCGAAGCCGTCTTCCAGCACGTTGGCGATGTACATCACCGGCTTCAGGGTCAGCAGGAAAAGGTCACGGACCAGCGCCTTCTCTTCCTCTTCCAGGCCGACCGAACGACCGGACTTGCCGTCGGCCAGGGCGGCCTGCAGCTTGGCCAGCACCGGCTTGCGCGCGGCCGCTTCCTTGTCGCCACCCTTTGCCGCGCGCTCGGCACGGTTCAGTGCCTTCTCGACGCTGTCCAGGTCGGCCAGGGCCAGTTCGGTATCGATGGTTTCGATGTCCGAGATCGGGTCGACCTTGTTGTTGACGTGGATGACGTCGGCGTTCTCGAAGCAGCGCACCACGTGGGTGATCGCATCGACTTCGCGGATGTGCGCCAGGAACTTGTTGCCCAGGCCTTCGCCGCTTGCCGCACCTGCGACCAGGCCGGCGATGTCGACGAACTCGACCGCGGTCGGGATGACCTTCTGCGGGTTGATGATCGCCGCCAGCTCACCCAGGCGCGGGTCCGGCACCGGCACGATGCCGACGTTCGGTTCGATGGTGCAGAACGGGAAGTTCGCCGCGGCGATGCCCGCCTTGGTCAGCGCGTTGAACAGGGTCGACTTACCGACGTTGGGCAGGCCGACGATGCCGCATTTGATACCCATGGGTGACAGCTCTCTGGGGTGAAAGTGATTGGGGAAGCAGCGAGGTGGGCGCTGCTTTTCCAATCATTCTCCGTACCGACCAACGGTCGGTACCTACCGGCCTGGTTGATTCCGTACCGACCAACGTTCGGTACCTACCGGTCTGGTTGATTCCGTACCGACCAACGGTCGGTACCTACCGGCCTGGTTGATTCCGTACCGACCAACGGTCGGTACCTACCGATCTGGACGACCAACGGTCGGTACCGGACCGGTTACTTCGGGGTGTGCAGCCGCTTCATTGCTTCGTTGAAATCGCCCTGTACCGCCAGCGGCAGCACGTCGATCGCATCGTCGATGGCGCGTGCGATCAGCACGTCGTCGTCGCTGGACGGACGGCCGAGCACCCAGCCCACCACGCGGTCCTTGTGGCCGGGATGGCCGATGCCCACGCGCAGGCGGTGGAACTTGCCGTGGCCGAGCAGGCGCATGGTGTCACGCAGGCCGTTCTGGCCGCCGTGGCCGCCGTCGAACTTCAGCCGAACCGCGCCGGGCGGCAGGTCCAGTTCGTCGTGGGCCAGCAGGGTTTCCTCCGGCTCGATCTTCCAGAACCGCTGTGCGGCGGTGACCGACTTGCCGCTGAGGTTCATGAAGGTGGCCGGCTTCAGCAGCCACACGGTCTGCCCGGCGATCTCGACCTTGGCGGTCTCGCCGAACAGCTTACTGTCCACATTCCAGCGTGCACCGGCTTTTTCGGCCAGGGCCTCAACGAAATGAAACCCGGCATTGTGCCGGGTCCGGGCGTGTTCCGATCCGGGATTGCCCAGACCGACGATCAGTCGCAGTCCTGCCATGGTTCCTTCCAGAACGGTGCCTGCCCGGAGGCAGGCACCGCTACGGTATTACTCGGCAGCCGGAGCTTCAGCGTCGGCAGCGTCTTCCTTGCCGTGCTTGGCGGTGACGATGGCGTCGTCGTGGTCCTTGCCCAGCGCCAGGGCCGGGATTTCCACGCCCTTCGGCAGCTTGATGTTGGACAGGTACACCACGTCGCCAGCGTTCAGATCGGCCAGGTCGACCTCGATCGACTCCGGCAGGTCCTTCGGCAGGCAGCTGATGGTGACTTCCTTCAGTTCGTGGGTGACCACGACGTCGGCAGCCTTGCCAGCCGGCGAGGTGTCTTCGTTGATGAAGTGCAGCGGAACCGAAGCGGTCAGGGCTTCGTTCTCGTTCACGCGCAGGAAGTCCAGGTGCATGATCAGCTGCTTGTACGGGTGGCGCTGCATATCACGCAGCAGCACGCGCTCGACCTTGCCATCCAGGTTCAGGTCCAGGATGGAGGCGTAGAACCACTCGTTCTGCTGGGCCAGCCAGATTTCGTTGTGGTCCAGGCTGATGGCGACCGGCTCGGCGGTGCCGCCGTACACGATGGCCGGGATCACACCAGCGTGACGCAGGCGGCGGCTCGCACCCTTACGCTGCAGTTCACGCTTGGTGACCTTGATTTCATGGGTCTTCGACATTTTCGACTACTCAGGTTGTTGCCTTGCCTTGCGGCTCGGCGATTGAAGATGCTTCCGCGACCAGAAGCACCCGGGGGGTGTCCCCACCGTTGCCGGCGGGGACGAAAATCAATCGACGTACAGCGAGCTGACCGACTCGCCGAAGGCGATGCGGCGCATCGTTTCGGCCAGCATTTCCGCCACGCTGAGCTGGCGGATCTTGCTGCACACCCGCGCTGCATCCTTCAGCGGGATGGTATCGGTCACCACCAGTTCGTCGAGCTGGGAATTGGTGATGTTGTCCACCGCCGGGCCCGACAGCACCGCGTGGGTGCAGTAGGCGGCGACCTTGAGCGCACCGCGCGCCTTGAGGGCAGCGGCAGCGGCGCACAGGGTGCCGGCGGTATCGACGATGTCATCGACCATGACGCAGGTCTTGCCTTCGACGTCACCGATGATGTTCATCACGGTGGAGACGTTGGCGCGCGGGCGGCGCTTGTCGATGATCGCCAGGTCGGCGTCATCCAGGCGCTTGGCCACCGCACGGGCGCGGACCACGCCGCCCACGTCCGGCGAGACGACGATCAGGTTCTCGGTGCCGTAGGCGCGCCAGATATCGGCCAGCAGCAGCGGGGACGCATACACGTTGTCCACCGGGATATCGAAGAAGCCCTGGATCTGGTCGGCGTGCAGGTCGACGGTCAGCACGCGATCAGCGCCAGCGGTGCTGAACATCTTGGCCGCCAGCTTGGCGGTGATCGGCACGCGCGAGGAACGCATGCGGCGATCCTGGCGCGAGTAGCCGAAGTACGGCACCACGGCGGTCACGCTGGCCACCGATGCGCGCTTGAGCGCGTCGATCAGTACCAGCAGTTCCATCAGGTTCTCCGCGCTCGGCGCCGAGGTCGGCTGGATCACGAAGACGTCCTGCTTGCGGACGTTTTCTTCGATCTCGACCTGCACTTCACCATCGGAGAAGTGCGAGACCAGTGCCTTGCCCGGGCGGACTCCCAGTTCCTTGCAGATGTTCTGCGCCAGCCGTTTGTTGGCGTTGCCGGAAAATACCAGCAGGTTCGGGGACTCTTGCATCATGATTGTCTCGGGCGGGGACGAGTGGCGGGGATCCGGTAGCGGCAAGGACCGCTGCGGCCCCTGCTGCTTACAACACCGCGGCTGTTTCCACGTCCCGCGCAGTGATGCGCTGGATGGCGCGGACGCAGCCGCATTGGCAGGGGCGGGAGGATTCGAACCTCCGAATGCCAGGATCAAAACCTGGTGCCTTGGGCCTCTTGGCGACGCCCCTGCATTGATGAATCAGTGTTGCTCGAGTGCATCCAGCAGTGGCGAACGTGCAACGCCCGCGGCCACCCTTGCCCGCAACTCCTTCGGCAACTCCGCTCGCCCCTGCTCTGCGGCAGCCTGCGAATCGAACTCGACGAAACAACCACTTCCGGACCCGGTCAAACGTGCCTGGCCTATGCTGCTCAACGCGGCAAGCACCGCCTCGACGGCAGGCTCGCGACGGCGCAGCACCGGCTCGAACACGTTTCCGACCAGAGCGCCGGAAGCGAAGTCGCCTATTTTCGCCTGTGGGCAGTCGCGCGTCAAATCCGGGTCAGCGAACAGGGCCGGGGTCGGAACATGAACGCCCGGTTCGACGATCACGTACCAGGCCGGCGGCAGGGCCACCGGCTGCAGGCGCTCGCCCACGCCCTCGGCCCAGGCGTTGTGGCCGCGCACGAAGACCGGCACATCTGCGCCCAAGCGCAGGCCAAGTGCAGCCAGCGCATCCTCGTCCAGGCCGGCCTGCCAGAGCCGGTTCAGGACCACCAGCACGGTGGCCGCATCGGACGAGCCGCCACCGAAGCCACCACCCGCCGGAACACGCTTTTCAACGACAATATCAGCGCCTTGGACGATGTTGGCGGCCGATTGCAGCAACCTGGCCGCACGCACCGCCAGATCATCGGCCTCGGCAACACCGGCCAGGCCCTCGCCCTGCCGTCGCACCTGGCCATCGTCGCGCAGGCGCAGGCCGATGCGGTCGCCCCAGTCCAGCAGGCGGAACACGGTCTGCAGCTCATGGTAGCCATCGGCGCGGCGGCCGGTGATGTGCAGGAACAGGTTCAGCTTGGCCGGGGCCGGCCACCAGGACCAGCCATCGGCGTCAATCTGCGCGGTCATGGCGCGTCGATGCCCCACTGGTCGACCAGCAGGCGCACCTTGGAGTCCTCACGGCTGGCCTCGATGCGCCGCGGCAGGGCCGGGCTTCCTTCCTGGGCCGGATACCAGTCCAGGTACTGGATCAGCCAGCCAGCCTGCTGCATGCGCCGCGGGCGGCCCTCGGCATCGCGCTCCACGCTGCTCTCGCCGGAACCGCGCAGCACCAGGCCACGGGTCCAGTCGGACATTTCATTGACCGGGATATCCCAGCCGGTGGCATCGAGCAGCAGCTGGCGGGCGTCATCGCCGGCACGCGGGCCGTCGCCGAGCCCTTCCAGGCGTGCCCCGCCCTGCACCGAATCCCCCTGCAGGGTCCAGCTCTGGCGGGTGACCGGCGCACTCAGCTGGATGCGGTATTCGCTACCCTGCTGGACCCAGTCGATGCGTCCGCTGCCCCCGTTTTTTCCTTTGCTGACCGCGACCCGGCCCTGGAAGCTGTAAGCGGGCTGCGCGCGCAGGGCCTGCACGCGGGCCTCCTCGGCGCGCTCGGCGGCCGGCGACACGGTATAGACCACGTCCGGAGCAGGCGTCTTCTGCGTGCCCACGCTGGTACAGGCGCTTACCCCCAGGGTCACGGCCACCAGCAGCATCGGCCGGATCATGGAAACACTCATGGATTGAATTTCTCGCGGGCGCGCAGCAGCGCGCGGTTTTCAGGGTCGAGCTTGGCCGCCTCCTCGAAGAAGTGGCGGGCCTCGTCGTGCTTGCCGAGCACCCACAGCACCTCGCCCACGTGGGCGGCGATCTCCGGGTCGCGGGACAGCGTCCAGGCCCGGCGCAGCTGCACCAGGGCTTCGTCGTTGCGGCCCAGGCGATACAGCACCCAGCCGTAGCTGTCGACGATGGCCGGGTTGTCCGGCTCGGCCACGCGCGCGCGGTCGATCAGTTCCAGGGCTTCCTGGTAGCGCTTGGTGCGGTCGGCCAGGGTGTAGCCCAGCGCGTTCAGCGCCGGCACGTTTTCCGGGTCGGTCACCAGCACCTTGCGCAGGTCGGCTTCGGCGCGGGCGATGTCATCGCGCCGCTCCCAGGCCAGGGCGCGGGCGTACAGCAGGCCGTTCTCGTCCGGATAGGCGGCCAGGCCACGGGCCAGCGCATCCAGTTCGCCCGGCAGGTCGTCGGCGCGCTGGCGCAGCTCGGCTTCCAGCAGGTAGGCATCGCGGCGCACGTCATCATCGACCATGGCATCGGACTGGATGGCATGCACCTCGTCCAGCGCCAGCGCCTGCCGGCCGGCCAGGCCCTGCGCATTGGCCGCGCGCAGGCGCGCCTCGTTCAGTTCGTCGCCGCCCGGCACGCTGTGGTACCAGTTCACCGCCTCGGGGTAGCGCTTGAGGTATTCGGCGATCTTGCCCAGCAGCAGGCGCTGCGCCGGGTCCGGCTTGGCAGCCTGCCGCGAGAGCTCGTTGTAGAGGCCCGACAGCGCGACGGTGTCGCCCTGCTTGGCCAGCAGCGAAGCGCGCATGCCCCAGGTCTGCACGTTCTGCGGGCCGACGGCCAGCACCCGCTCGGCGGCGGCCGGCTGGCCCAGGCTGTCATAGGCGATGGCCACGGCGTTGCGCAGCTCCGGGTCCTGCCGGGTCTTCGGCTCGACCCCCTGCAGCAGCGCCAGCGCCTGCGCGATCTGCCCGGCCTGCTGCAGCTGGCTGGCACGCAGCAGGGCCACCCGCGGCTCGTCCGGGAAGCGCTTGACCACTTCGTCGATCATGCGCCGGGCCAGCTCGGGCTTTTCCATGCGCAGGGCCAGCCGGCCGAATTCCTGCCAGGCCTCGATCTTCGGCGGAATGGCATTGGCATCGACCAGCTCGCCCAGCACCTGCGCCGGCACGGCCGGGTCGCGGCCACCGCCGATCAGGGCGGCCAGCGCGAACTTCCAGCCGCGATCGTCGGGGTCGGCCAGCAGGGCCTGCAGCTCGGTGCGCGCGGCCTTCACGTTGCCCTGGCGCATCGCCAGCGCACCGGCGGCACTGCGCATGGACAGCGAGCTGGGGGCGCGCTTCTCCCACAGGGCCAGGCCCTTGGCGGCGCTGGCGTCATCGTTGGCCAGCATGGAGATGCGGGTGGCCCGTTCGGCCAGCCCGGCATCGCCGGCGGTCTGCTCGGCCGCCTGCAGGTACCCGTGCGCGGCGTCGGCCAGCTTGCCGGCCTGCAGGGCGAATTCACCGGCCATCACCGGTTCCAGGGCCAGTTCTTCGCTGGCCGGGCCCCGTGCAGGGGCCTTGGCCGGCGCCGCCGCCAGCACCTGGCTGAAGGCCAGGGACAGCAGCAGAACACTGGGGATGCGAATCAATGCGGGCATCGTCGGCATCGGGGCCTTAAAATGTCGTCCAATGGCCAGCAGCTTATCGCAAGCAACTGAACAATGACCCTGTGGGTGCTCGGACTGAATCACCAGACCGCACCGGTAGAGCTGCGCGAACGCGCGGCCTTCGCCGGTGACGCGCTGCCGCGCGCGCTCGGTTCGCTGCGCGATACACCGCAGATCGCCGAGGCGGTCCTGCTTTCCACCTGCAACCGCACCGAGCTGTACGCGGTGGCCGAGTCGCCGCAGGCGCTGGACCACTGGCTGCACAGCCAGGCCGGCGACCTGCAGGGCTACCTGTACCAGCATGCCGACGCCGATGCGGTGCGCCACCTGTTCCGGGTCGCCACCGGCCTGGATTCGATGGTGCTGGGCGAGCCGCAGATCCTGGGCCAGGTGAAGGATGCCTGGTCCACCGCGCGCGATCACGGCCTGCTCGGGCAGCGCCTGGACCGGCTGTTCCAGCAGACCTTCTCGGTGGCCAAGCGTGCGCGCACCGATACCCAGGTGGGCGCCAATCCGGTCTCGGTCGCCTCGGCCGCGGTGCGCCTGGCACAGAACGCGTTCGCCCGCCTGGATGATTCCACGGTACTGCTGGTCGGCGCCGGCGAGACCATCGAGCTGGCTGCACGGCACCTGAGCGAAGGCAAGGTGCGCCGCCTGCTGATCGCCAACCGCACCCTGGCCCATGCGCAGGAGCTGGCCACCCGCCATGGCGGCGTGGCGCTGCCGCTGACCGAACTGGAACGCCACCTGGCCGAGGCCGACGTGGTGTTCTCGGCCACCGCCGCGCGCGAGCCGGTCATCCACCGCGAGATGGTGGCCAAGGCCCTGCGCGCACGCCGGCACAAGCCGATGCTGCTGTTCGACCTGGCCGTGCCGCGCGACATCGAGGCCGAGGTCGGCACGCTCAACGATGCCTTCCTGTACACCGTGGACGACCTTGAGCGCGCGGTGGAAGACAACCGCCGCGGCCGTCGCGAGGCGGCCGCCGAGGCCGAGGCGATCATCGACCTGCAGGTCTCGCGCTTCGTCGAAACCCTGCAGGCCAGCGCCCACCAGGCACCGCTGCGGCAGCTGCGCGCCTTCGGCGAGGCCACCCGCGCCGAATTGCTGGAACGTGCGCGGCAGCAGCTGGCCAATGGCAAGCCGGCCGACGAAGTGCTGGAACTGCTGGCCCATGGCCTGACCAACCGCCTGCTGCACCCGCCGACCGCCGCCCTGCGCGCGGCTGCGCTCAGTGGCGATGCCGACCTGACCCGCGCCGCCGAGCGCCTGTTCCCGGCCACGCCGGGCTACCGCCACCCACCCGTGAGACCCGATGACGCCGACCCTGCGCCGTAAGCTGGAAGCGCTGGCCGAGCGCCGCGAAGAACTGGAACGCCTGCTCGCCGAACCCGACGTGGTCGCCGACAACAACCGTTTCCGCGATCTTTCGCGCGAATTCGCCCAACTTGAACCGGTCGCCACCGCCCTGGCCGACGAAGCCCGTGCCAAGGCCGACCTCGCCGCCGCCGAAGGCATGCACGCCGACCCCGACCTGCGCGAGCTGGCCGACGAGGAAATCGCTGCCGCCCAGGCCCGCCTGCAGGAGCTGGAGCAGGAACTGGCCCTCCTGCTGGTGCCGCGCGACCCGCGCGACGAGGGCAACCTGTTCCTGGAAGTGCGTGCCGGTACCGGCGGCGACGAAGCGGCGATCTTCGCCGGCGACCTGTTCCGCATGTACGCCCGCTATGCCGAGCGCCAGGGCTGGAAGGTCGAGATCGAATCGGACAGCCCCGGCGAACACGGCGGCTACAAGGAAGTGGTGGCACGCGTGGTGGGTCGCGGCGCGTTCTCGCGCCTGAAGTTCGAATCGGGCACGCACCGCGTGCAGCGCGTGCCGGCCACCGAATCGCAGGGTCGCATCCACACCTCGGCGGCGACCGTGGCGATCATTCCCGAGGCCGACGAGGTCGATGACATCGTCATCAACCCGGCCGACCTCAGGGTGGATACCTATCGCTCGTCCGGCGCCGGCGGCCAGCACGTCAACAAGACCGAATCGGCCATCCGCATCACCCACGTGCCGACCGGCGTGGTGGTGGAGTGCCAGACCGAGCGCAGCCAGCACGCGAACCGCGACAAGGCGATGAAGCGGCTGAAGGCGCAGCTGCTGGATGCCGAGCGCCAGCGCCAGGACGCGGCGCAGGCCGAATCGCGGCGCCTGCAGGTGGGCAGCGGGGACCGCAGCCAGCGCATCCGCACCTACAACTTCCCGCAGGGCCGGATCACCGACCACCGCGTGGAAGGGCTGACCCTGTACGACCTGCCCAACGTCCTGTCCGGCGACCTCGACGCCCTGCTGCAGCGCCTGAGCCACGAGCACCAGGTGGACGCGCTGGCCCAGCTGTCGGCGGGCTGAGCCGATGTCGGCCTGGCAGCAACGACAACAACTGCAGCAGGCGCTGGCACGCCAGCCCGGTGATTTCATCGCCTGGGTGATGCTGGCCGATGTGGAACTGGAAGCCGGTGATATCGCCGCCGGCGAACAGGCCGCACGGCGCGCCCTGCAGCTGCGGCCGAACCATCCCGAGGCGCTGGCCCGGCTGGGCCGGGTGGCGTGGATGGTCGGCGCCCACGCCGATGCGGCACAGCTGCTCGGCCAGGCCTCCGCGCTGGCACCGGAACACCCGGGCATCGCCCTGTGGCTGGGCCACGCGCTGGAAGATGCCGACGATGCCGAAGGTGCCGCCGCGGCCTATCGCCGCGCGCACACGCTGCTGCCCGGCGAACCGTATATCGCCGCACAGCGCCTGGCCTGGCAGCGCCGCCTGTGCGACTGGCAGGACGTGGGCGCGCTGGCCGCACAGGTGCGCGCCGCCGTTGCCGCTGGCCAGGGCGTGGTCGAGCCGTTCGCCTTCCTCAGCGAGGACGCCAGCGCCGCCGAACAGCTGGCCTGCGCCCGCATGCGTGCCGCCGCGGTGGCCGCGGCCGTCCGCCCGCTGCCGGCGGTGCCGGTGCGTGCACGCGGCCCGCTGCGCGTTGGCTTCCTCTCCAATGGCTTTGGCGCCCACCCCACCGGGCTGCTGACCGTGGCCCTGCTGGAGCAGCTGCAGGCCGACCCGGCACTGCAGCTGCACCTGTTCGCGCTGAACCGCGATGACGGCAGCCGCATCCGCGAGCGCCTGCAGGCCGCGGCGCGCCTGCACGACGTGGCCGGCCAACGCCATGCCGAGACCGCTGCACGGATCCGCGCGCAGGGCATCGACGTGCTGTTCGACCTGCGTGGCTGGGGCGGTGGCGGCGCGCCGGAGGTGCTGGCCATGCGCCCTGCCCCGCTGCAGCTGAACTGGCTGGCCTACCCCGGCACGTCCGGTGCACCGTGGCTGGACGCGGTGATCGGCGATGCCTTCGCCCTGCCGCCAGCACTGGAACCGCATTACAGCGAGCGCGTGCTGCGCCTGCCGCGCGCCTTCCAGCCGTCCGACAACACCCGTGTGCTGGAACCTGCACCGACCCGCGCCGACTGCGGCCTGCCTACGCAGGGCGTGGTGTTCTGCTGCTTCAACAACAGCTACAAGCTCAATCCGCGCAGCATGGCCCGCGCCTTCGCGGTGCTGCAGGCGGTGCCGGGCAGCGTGCTGTGGCTGCTGGCCGGCCCAGGCAAGGCCGATGCACGCCTGCGCGCGGCGGCACAGGCCGCCGGCGTGGATCCGGCACGGCTGGTGTTCATGGCCAAGCTGCCGCACCCGCAGTACCTGGCCCGTTATGCGCTGGCCGACCTGTTCCTGGACACGCACCCGTACAACGCCCACACCACCGCCTCCGATGCGCTGTGGGCCGGCTGCCCGGTGCTGACCTGCCCCGGCGACACCTTCGCCGCGCGCGTGGCCGGCAGCCTCAACCACCACCTCGGCCTGGCGCACATGAACGTGGCCGACGATGCCGCCTTCGTCGCCATCGCCAGCGCCCTGGGCAACGACCCGACGGCACTGGCCGCGCTGCGCGCTGAGCTGGCGCAGGCGCGCGAGCGCAGCGGCGTGTTCGACATGGCCGGCTTTGCCGCGGATCTGTCGGCGCTGCTGCAGGCTTTGGCGCGCGAGCACGGCTGGGGCGGCGTGGCGGGGTAGAGTCGACCGTTGGTCGACTGCTCCTGGGCGGGCCGCGAAAACCCACGCTGCGCGCGATGGTCGACCAACGGTCGACTCTACCGGCCCGCTCAATCCTCGAGCGGAAAATCCTCGATCGGTTTCAGCACGTCGTAGTGCTCCACGTGCAGCTTGCCCTTCAACTTCGGCAGATCCAGCACCGGCTCATCCACCCGCGTATCCGGCAGCCGGTCCAGCAGGTTGCGCACCAGCGACAACCGCCCCAGCCGCTGGTCGTTGAAATCCACCAGCGTCCACGGCGCCGCGTCGCGATGCGTGGCCCGCAGCATTGCCTCGCGGGCCTCGGTGTAGGCGCTGTACTTGCTGCGTGACTTCAGATCCACCGGCGACAGCTTCCAGCCCTTCAGCGGATCGCTGTGGCGCTCCTCGAAGCGCTTTTCCTGCTGCGCCTGGTCCACGCACAGCCAGTACTTGAACAGCAGGATGCCGTCATCCACCAGCAGCTGCTCGAACACCGGTGCCTGGTGCAGGAACTGCTGGTACTCGGCCTCGCTGCAGTAGCCCATCACCCGTTCCACGCCGGCGCGGTTGTACCAGCTGCGGTCCATCAACACGATCTCGCCCGCCGCCGGCAGGTGGCTGGCGTAGCGCTGGAAATACCACTGCGTCGATTGGCGGTCGGTCGGCTTCGGCAGTGCCACCACCCGGCATTGACGCGGGTTGAGGTGCTGGCTGATGGCCTGGATTGCGCCACCCTTGCCGGCCGTGTCACGACCTTCGAACAGCACCAGCAGACGCTGCCCGCTGTGCTGCACCCAGCGTGCCATTGCGGTCAGTTCCAGCTGCAGCGGCTGCAGCAGTTCGTCGTATTCCTTGCGCTTGAGCTTGCCCATCGGAGCACCACACTGGAGGGAGCCCCGAGCGTAGCGCAGCGGTTGCCCACGCGGTGTTGACGCCGGGCAGAGCGGAACAGTCGACCAACGGTCGACTCTACCTCGCAGCGGCGATCTGCTGTTCGATGTCGGTGGCGGTGACCGGTCCCAGGAACGTGTGCGCGACCTTGCCGTTCGGATCGATCAGGTGGGTCAGCGGCAGGCCGCGCGGGATCGCGAAGTCGGCCGGCGGGTCGAACGGATCGACCACCACGATCGGATAGGTCACCGGGTGCTTGCCCAGGAACGCCTGCATCTCCGGCGTCTCGATGTCCTCGTAGGCCAGGCCCACCACTTCGATGTTGCTGCGCATCGCATGCAGCGCCGACAGCTCCGGCATCTCCTTGCGGCACGGTGCACACCAGGTCGCCCAGAAGTTCACCACCACCCACTTGCCACGGTGCGCGGCCAGGTCGTAGTCGCTGCCGTCGATGGCCTTCATCTTCAGGGTCGGGAACTCGGCCGTGGTGCGCTCGGCCGGATTCTCATCCGCACCCTCCGCCGGAGCCGCGGGCGTCGGCGCCTGGGCCGGCGGTGCGCTGCTGGCCGGGGTCGGTTCCTGCGCAGGCTTGCAGGCGGCCAGGGCCAGCAACAAAGCCAGCGGCAGGGCCTTCAACAGGGGGGGGCGGATCATGGGGTATCTCCGTAATCAGGATAGATGTCGCTGACACGGCGCTTGAGGCGCTCGCGCAGCGGCAGGCGAAGCTCATCCAGCGCCGCCAGTGCGGCCCGGCCGAGGCTGTCGTCGCGGTAGGGCAGGAACTGCTCGGCTACCGGGATGCGCAGCTGTGTCCACTCGTAGAGGTCGGAAAGACTGACCTGGTCCAGATCCCGCGCGAGAAGCCAGTCGCCATTCTCGTCGCGGCGCAGCAGGCCATGGGCCTGCAGTTCGCAGACCAGATCATGCAGCAGCGCATCGGTCAGCAGCGGTTCCAGCCGCAGGATCTCGTCGTCGTCAAGGCTTTTGCCGAGCGCGCGTGCCTGCTGGAAGCGCCCGAGCAGGCGCAGCAGGCCGTAGAACTCGAAGCCCTGCGGCAGGCGCAGTTCCACCGGCTGGTAGCGGAAGGCGGCCATCGACGAGGCCAGCGACGCACCCAGCAGCACCGCCACCCAGCACAGGTAGATCCACAGCAGCAGGATCGGCACGAAGGCGACCGTGCCATAGAGCTTCTGGTACGACTGGAAGCTGCCCAGGTAGGCACCGATGCCCCACTTGATCAGCTCCAGCAATACCGCCGCCAGCACCGCGCCGGGAATCGCATGCCGCCACTTCACCGTGTGATGTGGCACTACCCGGTAGACCAGCATGATGCAGACAAATTCGATCAGCACCGGCGCCAGCCGCAACGACAGGTCGGCCAGCCAGCGCCCTTCCTGGGTGCCGAACAGCGGCAATGCCAGCACCCGCGCCGACACCGCCAGCGACGCGGCCGCGAGCATCGCGCCGAGGGTCAGCACAGTCCAGTAGACCAGGAAGCGGGTCAGCTTGGGCCGCGTGCTGCCCACCCGCCAGATCTGGTTGAAGGTTTCCTCGACGCTGTTGAGGGTGATCAGCAGCGATACGACCAGGGCGATGAAGCCGGCGGCGGTGAGCTGGCCGGCACTGGCCGAGAACTGCCGCAGGTAGCCTTCGGCCGCGCGCGCGGCGCTGGGCACGAAGTTGGAGAACACGTAGTCACTGAGCTGGTCGCTCCAGCGATCGAACACCGGGAACGCCGACAGCACCCCGAACACCACGATCGCCAGCGGCACCAGCGCGAACACGGTGGTGTAGGCCAGCGCCGCCGCTGCCTGGAACAGGCGGTCGTCGAGGAAGCGGCGCCAGAGGAAGCGGCCGAAGCTGGCGGCGCGTGCGCGATCCCGCGCGCGCTCCATCCACAGGTTGAGCGTATCCAGAGGTTCCATCGGCGCAAGGGTACCCGATGCGGAATCGATGCAGGATAGCCATACTGGCATCCACACGATGAGGAGACCTGCACGCGATGGGCGAGATTCTGGTGCTGTACTACAGCCGGGGCGGTTCGGTAGCACGGCTGGCGCGCCAGATCGCGCGGGGCATCGGTGAGGTGCCGGGCATGACCGCGCGCCTGCGCACGGTGCCGCCGGTGGCCGCGGTGACCCAGACCGCGCAGCCGCCGGTACCCGATGACGGCGCGCCCTACGTGAGCGTGCAGGACCTGGCCGAGTGCCAGGGCGTGCTGCTGGGCAGTCCGACCCGCTTCGGCAACATGGCCGCGCCGGTCAAGCACTTCCTGGATGGCCTGGGCGCCGAATGGGTGAACGGCACCCTGGCCGGCAAGCCGGCGGGAGTGTTCACCTCCACCGCCTCGATGCACGGCGGCCAGGAATCGACCCTGCTGTCGATGCAGGTGCCGCTGCTGCACCACGGCTGCCTGATCGTCGGCATACCCTTCACCGAGCCGGCGCTGAGCCACACCACCAGTGGCGGTACGCCGTATGGTGCCAGCCACGTGGCCGGTGCCGCCGACGACCCGCAACCGACCGACGACGAGGCCGTGCTGGCCCGCGCGCTGGGCCGCCGGGTGGCCGACATCGCACAGCGGCTGGCCCGATGAACACCGCGCCGCGCACGGTCCTGCTGCTGGCCCTGCTGGGCCTGGCGGCGCTGTACGCAGGCTGGTTCATCAATGACAAGCATTGGCTGGCCACACAGCTGGTGTTCACCGCGCCGCCGCTGGCGCTGGCCATCGCCCTGCGCCTGCGCTGGCGCAAGGCCGGGTTCTGGGCCTCGGTGCTGGCCTTGGGCTGGTTCAGCCACGGGGTGATGAGCGCCTGGAGCCACCCCGAGACCCGCTGGCTGGCGCTGATCGAGATCGCCCTGGCCCTGCTGGTGATCTTCGCCGCCAGCCTGCCGGGGCTGCGCGCCCGCTTCAGCAAGCGACGCTGACGCTGCGGCCGCCGGGCCTTATCATCTGTGTTCCCGGCCCCGCGCCGCTGTACCTGTCCTGGTTTCGCGCATGCACATGATGGAAGAGCTCCTGGTCGTCACCACCGGTGGCACGATCGACAAGATCTACTTCGACGACAAGTCGGACTACCAGATCGGTGATCCGCAGATCGGCATGATCCTGCGGGAGCTGGGGGTGACCTTCCGCTTCAACGTGATTCCGATCCTGCGCAAGGACTCGCTGCACATCAACGATGACGACCGCGAGCTGATCCGCGCGACCATCGCCGCGCAGGCGACCCGCCACGTGCTGGTCACCCACGGCACCGATTCGATGGTGCAGACCGGCCAGGTGCTGGCGACGATTCCGGACAAGACCATCGTGATGACCGGTGCGCTGAGCCCGGCCCGCTTCCGTGGTTCGGATGCGGAGTTCAACATCGGCTGTGCGATCGGTGCGGTGCAGTCGCTGCCGACCGGCGTGTACATCGCCATGAACGGCCGCATCTTCGACCCGCAGCACGTGCGCAAGAACGTGGCGGCGAACCGCTTCGAGTCGGTCTGACGAACCCGTAGTGCCGAGCCCATGCTCGGCAGCTCCCTGACAACCGAGCATAGGCCCGGTTCCAAAAAAACACCCCGGCCGAAGCCGGGGCGTGCCCTTGGAGAGGGACGTGGGCTCAGTACTGGGCGTTGAGGGTGACGCCCGAGAAGGTGCTGTAACCCTTCACCCGGACATGCCAGATGCCGGCGGCGGGGCTGTTGATGGTGCAGGTTTCGTTGTTGCCGCTCAGGTAGGGGCGGCAGGTGTAGGTCGTGTCGGTCGGCGCGCTGCCCTGGCGCACGTACAGGTCGGCATCACCGCTGCCGCCGCTGATCGCCACGCGCAGCTGTGAACGACCGGCAGGCACTTCCACCGTGTAGCTGAGCGAGGCACCGCTGGCCGCGCCCAGGCCGGTCACCGGAACGTTGTTCTGCAGTACCGTGCCACCCGGGTTGGGGTTGGTGCCGCCACCGGTGCCGTTCTTGGCTGCGGTGACTGCTGCGTTGGCATCGACAATGCCGGCGCCACAGCCGCCCGAGCAGGCGCCCGGCAATGCGCGCGCAGTGCTCTTGATGATGCTTTCCACCTGCGCCGGGCTCAGCGGCGAGGGCGCCACCGACTGCATCAGCGCCACGACGCCGGCCACGTGCGGCGCCGCCATCGAGGTACCGTTGTAGGACGCGTAGGTCGCGCTGGCCGGAACCGTGGTGCCGGTGTTGAGGGTCGAGAGGATGTTCGCGCCCGGCGCGGAGATGTCGATGCCGGTGCCGTAGTTGGAGAAGCTGGCCTTGGCACCGGCTGAGGTCACCGCAGCGACCGCCACGACGTTGGCGCAGTTGGCCGGTACCGAGGTGGAGACATTGGATGACTCGTTGCCGGCGGCCACCACCACGGTGGTGCCACGGCCGACCGCGCCGTTGATGGCGTTCTGGTAAGTGGTCGAGCAGGTGCCGCTGCCACCCAGCGACATGTTGATGACCTCGGCCGGGTTGGCGTTGGCCGGCACGCCGCTGACCGTGCCACCCGAGGCCCAGGTGATGGCGTCGACGATGTCGGAGGTATAGCCACCGCACTTGCCGAGCACGCGCACCGGCACGACCTTGGCGTTGAAGGCGGTACCGGCCACGCCGGTGCTGTTGTTGGTCACCGCGGCGATGGTGCCGGCCACGTGGGTACCGTGCCAGCTGGAATTGGACGCCGGATAGCCCGCGCCGCATTCGTTGGCGGCGTACCAGTCGCCTTCGTCGTTGGGGTTGTTGTCGCGACCACCACCATCACGCGCCATCGCGGCATCGCTGATGAAGTCGTAGCCGGGCAGGATGTTGGCGTTCAGGTCCGGGTGGCTGGTGATGCCGGTATCGATGACCGCCACGACCACGCCGGTGCCGGTGGACTGGTCCCAGGCCGGACGCACGTTGATCGAGGCGTTGGAGGTGCCGAAGCCCCACTGTTCGCTCAGGCGCGGATCGTTGGGCACCAGGTTGGCGCGCATGATCTGATCGACTTCCACGTACTCGACGTTCGGGTCGGCGGCGAGCTTGCGCATCAGCAGCTCGGATTCGGCCTGGTCCAGCGCGCGGTCGGAGCGCACCACGCTCGGACCGGTGGCCAGGCGGCGGACCTGCTGCAGGCCGAGGGCGCGCCCCTGGGCGCTGGGCAGGCCGGCAGCGGCGGTCTTCAGTGACGAAGCCAGTGCGGTGGTGTTGGCCACCAGCTGGCTGCCGTCCTTGTACTTGACGATGAACTGCCGATGCTCCGGAGCGGACTTCAACCCGCTGAGCTGGACATCGCCAGCGAAGGCCGGGGCGGCCAGCAGCAGGGAGGTGACGACGGTAGCACTGAGAACCACCCACGACTTGCGCAGGCGCGGTTGCGAAACCTGGGACATCGGAATTTCCCTTTCTAGTGGTGTGAATGCCGGAATCGGCATAAGCACCGGCCCGAGCGCGCGATGGAGGTGTGCACGCGTGGCTCGAAGTCCGGTCAGTCAGCGGATTCCCCTGCGACCCGCCGTACTGTTGACGCTAATGACCTGAAACGAACTCCACAAGATTTTCAGCGTCATTTCAGTAACGTGAAATGTCTGATCTGAGACGTTTTGGGTGTAGGGTTTGTGAAGGTGAAGAAACTTTCACGTCACCTCAACAGACATGAACGGGACTTTGAGTGTCCACCCATGTCTTTGCCGACATCGGCAGTTGTGGCGCCGGGAACCGTCGCGGTAGCGCCGGGCCATGCCCGGCGGCAGTACGGCAGTCGAGCATGGCTCGACTCTACAGGGAGCGTGCGCGCAGCCCATCGCCCTGGTAGCGCCGGGCCATGCCCGGCGGCAGACGGCTGTTACGCAGAAAGCCCGTCACGGGGACGGGCTTTCCGGGTACGGCAGTCGAGCATGGCTCGACTCTACAGGGAGCGTGCGCGCAGCCCATCGCCCTGGTAGCGCCGGGCCATGCCCGGCGGCAGACGGCTGTTGCGCAGAAAGCCCGTCATGGGGACAGGCTTTCCGGGTACGGCAGTCGAGCATGGCTCGACTCTACAGGGAGCGTGCGCGCAGCCCATCGCCCTGGTAGCGCCGGGCCATGCCCGGCGGCAGACGGCTATTACGTAGAAAGCCCGTCACGGGGACGGGCTTTCCGGGTACGGCAGTCGAGCATGGCGCGACTCTACAGGGAGCGTGCGCGCAGCCCATCGCCCTGGTAGCGCCGGGCCATGCCCGGCGGCGGACGGCTATTACGCAGAAAGCCCGTCACGGGGACGGGCTTTCCGGGTACGGCAGTCGAGCATGGCTCGACTCTACAGGGAGCGCAGCCGAGCGTGGGCTCGGCTCTACAGACCTGGTGCAGGCGATCAGCCCAGCTTGACCAGCCAGTTGTGGCGGTCCGGCTGGCGACCGTACTGGATGTCGGTCAGTTCCTTGCGCAGCGACAGGGTCACTTCGCCGGCCGGGGCGTTGATGTCGCCCACCGAGAAGCCTTCGCCCTTGAGCTGGCCGATCGGGGTGACCACCGCCGCGGTACCGCAGGCGAACACTTCGGCGATGTCACCGGAGGCCACGCCGTTCTTCCACTCGTCGATGGTGACCTTGCGCTCTTCGACCTTCATGCCGCGATCGCGGGCCAGCTGCAGGATGCTCTCGCGGGTGATGCCCTCGAGGATGCTGCCGGACAGTTCCGGGGTGACCAGGGTGCCGTCCCTGTAGACCAGGAAGACGTTCATGCCGCCCAGCTCTTCCAGATACTTGCCTTCGACCGGATCCAGGAACAGCACCTGCGAGCAGCCCTGTGCCTGCGCCTTCTGCTGCGGCAGCAGCGAGGCGGCGTAGTTGCCACCGCACTTGGCCGCGCCGGTGCCGCCCTTGGCGGCACGTGCGTATTCGGTGGACAGCCAGATCGACACCGGGGCGACGCCCTTGGCGAAGTACGGGCCGGCCGGGCTGGCGATGACGTAGTAGCCGGCCTTGTGCGCGCCGCGCACGCCGAGGAAGGCTTCGTCGCCGATCATGAACGGACGGAAGTACAGGCTGGACTCATCGGCCGACGGCACCCAGGCGCTGTCCAGCGCGATCAGCTGCTTCAGCGATTCGACGAAGATCTCCACCGGCAGTTCCGGCAGCGCCAGGCGCTGTGCCGAACGCTGCAGGCGGCGGCCGTTGGCATCCGGGCGGAAGGTCCAGATCGAACCATCGGCGTGGCGGTAGGCCTTGATGCCTTCGAAGATTTCCTGGCCGTAGTGCAGGACGGCCGCAGCCGGGTCCAGTTGCAGCGGACCATAGGCACGCACGTTGGCGTTGTGCCAGCCGGTGTCCTTGTCCCAGCGCACTTCCACCATGTGATCGGTGAAGTGCAGGCCGAAGCCCGGCTTTTCCAGGATCTGGGCGCGCTCTTCAGCGCTGCGCGGGTGGTCCGAACGGGTGACGGCGAAGCTGGGAATGGACTGGGACACCGGAGGATTCCTGTTCTGGTTGCGGGTAGTGCCGGACCCGCCATGCGGCGGGCCGTAGGTCAAAGCATGCCGGTTTCGAGCCGGGCGGCCTCGGACATCATGTGCTGGTTCCACGGCGGGTCGAACACCAGTTCGACATCGGCCTGGGCCACGGTCGGGACCATCTCGAGCTTGCTGCGCACGTCGTCGACGAGGATGTCACCCATGCCGCAGCCGGGCGCGGTCAGGGTCATCTTCACGTCGATCTCGCGCTGGCCTTCGTCCAGATGCTTGATCTCGACTTCATAGACCAGGCCCAGTTCGACGATGTTGACCGGAATTTCCGGGTCGAAGCAGGTGCGAAGCTGCTGCCACACCAGCTGTTCCACCTGTTCATCGGTGGCATCGGCGGGCAGTTCCAGCGGCGCCGGGGCCTCCTTGCCGATGGCGTCGCCGTCCTTGCCGGCGATGCGGAACAGGTTGCCTTCGACGAACACCGAATAGCTGCCGCCCAATGCCTGGGTGATGTAGCCATAGCTGCCGGCTGGCAGGGTCACGGTGTCGCCCTGCGGGACCATCACGGCCTCGCAATCGCGTTCGAAGTGGACAGGTTCGCTGCTACGGGAATACATGGGGACCGATATGGGGCCGCGGCCGAAGCCACGCAAGACGGCATTCTAGCCCAGCCGCCCTGCCCCCGCCGGTGCACTGCGGCAAACCACAGTATCCTGTGGGGGTCCTTCAGGAAGCTTCGATGTCCTCCAATGCCGCGCGTGCCAGGACCGTCACCTGGCTTTGGCCCTTCATGCTGCTGCTGGGTCTGGTTGTCGCCCCGATGGTCTGGGTGCTGCTGGCCCTGATGACCGGCCGCCAGGTCGGCTGGATGGCGGTGCTGACCGCCCTGGAACTCACGTTCATGCTGCGCTTGGGCACGCTGGGCCCGGGCCGCGTGCGCATCGCGCTGGTGGTACTGGGCACGGTGCTGGTGAGCGCGGTGGCCTACTGGTGCATCGCCAGCGCCTGGATGGGCGGTTCGATCGGCCTGAACCCGATGGATGCCGCGCTGCGGATGGGCCCGCACCTGGCCTGGACCCTGACCAGCCTGGCCAACGGCGCGGTTGAATGGATCTGGCTAGCCGTGGCTGTGGTGGTCGGCGCCTGGCTGGCGCGCTGAACGCACGGGTGCCGGTAGCGCCGGGCCTTGCCCGGCGAGCGCAGCGGCCGACGCAGAAAGCCGGCGGGCATGGCCCGGCGCTACCGGTACAGCCTCAATGCCCGCCGTCGAGCGCCTTCAGTTCGCTCACCAGCGAGGCTGCGGCCTCGGCGCCATCGCCGTACAGCATGCGGGTGTTGTCGGCGTAGAACAGCGCATTCTCGATGCCGGCAAAGCCGGTGCCCTTGCCGCGCTTGATCACCACCACGTTGCGGGCGTTGACCACGTCCAGCACCGGCATGCCGTAGATCGGGCTGGCCGGATCGGTGCGTGCCACCGGGTTGACCACGTCGTTGGCACCGATCACCAGCACCACGTCGGTGTTGGCGAATTCGGGGTTGATGTCGTCCATGTCGGCGATCAGGTCGTAGGGCACGCCCGCTTCGGCCAGCAGCACGTTCATGTGCCCGGGCATGCGACCCGCCACCGGGTGGATCGCGAACTTCACCTTCACCCCGCGCTGGCCCAGACGCTGCGCAAGCTCCCAGATCTTGTGCTGGGCCTGGGCCACGGCCATGCCGTAGCCGGGCACGATCACCACACGCTCGGCGAAGGCCATCATCGCCGCCACGTCGGCCGCTTCGATCGGCTTCTGCGAGCCGGTGATCGCCTGCGCCTCGCCACCGGCGCCACCGCCGAAGTTGGAGAACAGCACGTTGCTGATCGGCCGGTTCATCGCCTTGGCCATCAGCCGCGTCAGCAGGATGCCGGCCGCGCCGACCATCATGCCGGCGATGATCAGTGCCTCGTTGCCCAGCACGTAGCCTTCGAAGGACACCGCCAGGCCGGTGAACGCGTTGTACAGCGAGATCACCACCGGCATGTCGGCACCGCCGATGGGCAGGGTCATCAGCACGCCCAGGGCCAGCGCCAGCACGAAGAAGGCCACGATGGACCAGGTGCTGAGCGTGCTGGCGGCGATGATCGCCAGCACCACCACGGCCAGCGCCACCAGCAGGTTCAGCGCCTGCTGGCCGGGCCAGGTCACGCGCTTGTCCAGGCGCCCGTCGAGCTTGGCCCAGGCAATGACCGAACCGGACAGCGACACCGCGCCGATGGCCGCGCCGATCACCGCCAGCAGCAGCATGGTGGCCGAGGGCTGGCGCGCGGCCAGGTCGGCCAGTGCCTGTGCGCTCCAGTGGCTGGTATCGCGGTTGGCCAGGAAGGCATAGCGCAGCAGTTCCACCCCGCCGATGGCCGCGGCCGAGCCACCGCCCATGCCGTTGTAGAGCGCCACCATCTGCGGCATGTCGGTGATGGCGACCTTGCCGGCCGACCACCAGGCCAGGCCGGCGCCGAGCAGCAGGGCCACCAGGATCAGCGGCACGTTGTGCAGTTCGGGCAGGAAGAAGGTGGCCACCGTGGCCAGCAGCATGCCCAGCCCGGCCCAGCGGATGCCGCTGCGCGCGGTCAGCGGCGAGGCCATGCGCTGAAGGCCTAGCAGGAACAGGGTGGCGGCCACCAGGTAGCTGGCCTTGACCAGCCAATCGAGCAGTTCGACGGTGCTGATGTTCAAGCCTGCGGCTCCTTCGGTTCGTCCTTGCCACCCTTGGGCGCGCTCGGCTTGAACATTTCCAGCATGCGCGCGGTGACCACGTAGCCACCGGCGGCGTTGCCGGCACCCAGCACCACGGCCAGGAACCCCACCGCCTTCTCCAGCGGTGTCTGGGCGTGGCCCAGCACCACCATCGCGCCAATCAGCACGATGCCGTGGATGAAGTTGGAACCCGACATCAGCGGGGTATGCAGGATGACCGGCACCCGCGAAATGATCACGTGGCCCGCGATTGCGGCCAGCATGAAGATGTACAGCGCCACGAACCCGTCACTCATCGGCAACGCCTCCCGCTCTGTCTTCGTCGCCCCATCATAACCACGGGCTGAACCCGACGCGCACTCCGGTCAACCAAAGGCGCGCTCACGCGTTGTCGATGTTGACCCCGAGCGAGGAACCGTACCCTGTGCTGGTGAGCAGCCCCCTCCCCCCGACCGCCGACGCCGATGCCCTGCCGGCATCGCTGGACGCGTTCCTGGCCAGCGTCGGCCCGCGCGCCTTCCGCTTCGCCGAGGCCGGCCTGCGCCAGCGCGAGGATGCGCTGGACGCGGTACAGGATGCCCTGCTGCGCATGCTGGACTACGCCGACAAGCCGGCCGCCGAATGGGCGCCATTGTTCTGGAGCATCCTGCGCCGGCGGGTGATCGACCTGCAGCGCCGGCGCCGCTTCCGCCTGCCGTTCTGGCGCGACAACCACGATGCCGACGGTGCCGACATCGACTGGGCCGACCCCGGCCCGGACCCGGCGCAGGCGCACGAGCAGCACCAGCGGTACCAGCAGCTGGTGCAGGCCCTGCGCACCCTGCCCGCCCGCCAGCGCGAAGCCTTCACCCTGCGCGTGCTGCAGGACCTGGACGGGGCCACCACCGCCCGCACCATGGGCTGCAGCGAAGGCGCGGTAAAGACCCATCTGGCACGCGCCCGACAGGCGCTGCAGGATTACCTGGAGAACCACCCGTGAACCGCTCTCTGCCCTCCGATGACGCCCTGCGCAGCCTGCACGCGCAATCGCTGCAGTCGCTGTCGCCGGCCACCCTGGCGCGCCTGCGACAGGCCCGCCACGGCGCCCACGCGGCGCACCGGGGGCGCTGGCGCTGGTGGCTGGCCAGTGCCTGTTCGCTGGTGATGGCGCTGGGCATCGGCGTGCAGTTCACCGGCCCGCGCACGCACACCGGTCCGGCCCCGGCACCAACGGTGGCCGCGGTGGAAGACAACAGCGCGCTGTACGACGAGAATCCCGACATGTACCTATGGCTGGGCGACACCGACCTGGCGATGGAGTGAGAACCATGCTGCGACGCCCCACCCTGCCCCTGCTGTTCGCCCTGATCCTGCTGCCGGCCGCGCCGCTGCTGGCACAGACGCCCACGCCTGCGCCCGCCGCGACGCCGGGCGCGAGTGCTGCGCTGCCGAACTGGGAACAGCTCAGCCCGGCCCAGCGCGAAGCGCTGCTGGCGCCGCTGCGTGACCGCTGGAACGGCGCCGATGCCGGCCAGCGCCATCGCATGCTCTCGCACGGCCAGCGCTGGCAGTCGATGAGCCCGGAAGAACGCGACAAGGCCCGCCGCGGCCTGCGCCGCTTCGAGCACATGAGTCCGGAACAGCGAGAGCAGGCGCGCGCGTTGTTCGGCCAGATGCGCACGCTGAGCCCGGCCCAGCGCGATGCGCTGCGCGAGCGCTGGACGGACATGACGCCGGAACAGCGCAAGGAATGGGTGCGGGAGAATCCGCCGCCGGCGAAGCCGCGGTAATTGGGTTGCGCCGGGCCATGCCCGGCGGATCCGGTGCGGGCCGCCGCGCTCGCTGGGCATTGCCCGGCGCTGCCGCTTCAAAGCCGCGTGCAGCTCTATGTAGAGCCGAGCCCACGCTCGGCTGCTTCATCGCCTCTGCGCAAGCCGAGCATCGGCTCGGCTCTACAGCGTGCGGGTCCGGTCACGCCAGCCAGCGCGTCTTCGCCAGCAGTTCGTCTTCCCAGTCGAAGCCCAGCTGGCCGCCCTGTACGAACAGGGTGATGAAGTTCAGCAGGTTGCGTGCGTACATTTCACTGGCCTGGGTGGCGCCGCGGCTGGCCAGGTTCAGCGGGCCATCGATGGCCACGCCCTGGTGGTCGATGCACTGGCCCGGCTGGGTCAGCGCGCAGTTGCCACCGCTTTCGGCCGCCAGGTCGACGATCACGGTGCCCACCGCCATGCCCTCGACCATCGCCGCAGTGACGATGGTGGGTGCCGTCCGGCCCGGCACGGCCGCGGTGCAGATCACCACGTCCACGCTGCGCAGGTGGTCTGCCAAGCGGCGCTGCTGCTCGGCGCGTTCCTGGTCGGTCAGCGCGCGCGCGTAGCCGCCCTCGCCCGCTGCGCTCACCCCCAGGTCGAGGAAGCGCGCGCCCAGCGACTGGATCTGTTCACGGGTTTCCGGGCGCACGTCGAAGCCTTCCACCTGCGCGCCGAGACGGCGCACGGTGGCGATCGCCTGCAGGCCGGCCACGCCGGCACCGATCACCAGCACCTTGGCCGGGCGCACGGTACCGGCCGCCGTGGTCAGCATCGGGAAGAAGCGCGGCGCGCGCTCGGCGGCGATCAGCGCGGCCTTGTAGCCGGCCATGCCCGCCTGCGAACTGAGCACGTCCATGGCCTGCGCACGCGTGGTGCGCGGCAGCTGCTGCAGCGGGAACAACAGCAGGCGGTCGTCACCGGCCAGCGCCGCCAGCGAGGGATCCGCAGCGGGGGTCAGCAGGCCGACCACGCTGGCGCCCGGCTTGAGCTGGGCCAGCACCGTTGCCGGTGGCGCCTGCACGCACAGCAGGATGTCGATCTCGCTCCAGCGGCCGGCGTCGAAGGCGCGTGCGCCGGCATCGTCATAGGCGGCATCGGGGAAGCCTGAAGCCAGTCCGGCGCCGGCTTCGTACCAGACGGTGATGCCCAAGGCCCCAAGCTTGCGCGCCGTTTCCGGCGTCAGTGCCACGCGCCGTTCGCCCGGCGCGGTCTCCTTCATCCCCAGCAACGCCACGGCCATGCAGGTCCCCGCTGATCGGTGAGTTCTCCCGATCCTAGCAGGCAGCCACCCCTCAGTGCAGGGTGGCGCTGCCCGGGTCCAGGCGATCGATCACGCCCTGCATGGCACTGTCGAAGGCGCCATCATCGACGTGGGCGCGCAGGCGACCCAGCCGCACCATGACTGCCAGTTCTTCCGGCGAGGCCACGCAGAAGCGCACGCCGCGGCGGTTGACGAACAGCAGGCGCGAGGAGATCGGGCTGATCCAGGACAGCTTGCCGGCCTGGACCTTGCCGTCCTTGTCGACGAAGTCCAGCCAGTTGCCGATTTCCATGCGGCGGAAACGATCGGCGTCGGCATTGTCGAAATCATCGGTATCGACCTGCCCGGCCAACTCCACGGCGCTGGCTTCGGGCACCGGCGGGGTCGGCAGCGCGACCTGCGGCAGTTCCGGCAGCGCGCGCTGCAGTTCCGGCCGCGATTCGGCAATGCCCTGCAGGGTGCCGTGCAGCGCATCGATGGCGGCCGAGGCCGCGTCACCGTGCACGCCGACACTGGCGAACACCTTGGCCAGCACCGGCTGCCAGGCCTGCAGCCACGGCTTGCCGATGATGTGCCGGCGTGCCTCGGCCACTTCCTCCAGCAGGCCATCGGCCAAGCTCAGTGCCTCGGCCACGGACGCGCCGTCCTCGCCCTCGCGCAGCAGCGCCAGGGTCAGGTGGTGCTGCCACGGCTGGCGCAGGAATTCGGCGATCGCCGGCGGCAGGGTGGCATCGCCGATGCGGCGGTCCAGTTCGGCGCCGGCGCGGTTGCGGGCCATCTCCAGCTTTTCCTGGCCACGCTGCGTTTCAGCGGCGCGGCGCTCGGCGATTTCCACGCGGCGGCGATGCTGCAGCAGGAAATCGCGGAATTCTTCTTCGAGGGTCAGGAAGATCGCCAGGTTCTCGTTGAACTCGGCAACCAGCCGCTCGATGATCTCCTCGACCTTGGCCATCAGCATGCGCTCGGCCTGGCTTTCGCCGGTGTTGCCTTCGCAGGCCTCGGCCAGCGAATTGAGCAGCTTGCGGGCCGGATGGGTCTTCTGCACGAACATGCGGCGGTCGAGCATGGCAACCTTGACGAAGGGCACCACCAGGCGGCCGATCAGCTCCCGCGAGCGGCCTTCCAGTTCGCGTTCGTCCAGCATCACATCGAACAGCATGCCGACCAGGTCGATCGCATCCTCGTCCTGCGGGTCCAGCCGGGTCTGGCTGGGGTCCACGCCGAGGCGGGTGGCGTTGGACAGCACTTCGCTCTTCAGCCGCTGCGCCAGCGATTCGCCGTCCTCGCCGATGGCCGCGCGCAGGGTGGCGCTGGGCGTGGCCTGCAGCAGCGACAGCACCGACATCATCTCGCGCTGGCTGAGCGGGCGATGCTGGCCCACCGCCACCTGCGCGGCCGACGTGGCGTCCTCGCGGACATGCCGGGTCTGCTGCAGCAGTTCCTGCAGCGCCTCCAGCAGCATGCCCTGCTGGCCGGGATAGGCTTCGCCCGACCCGGCCGACGCGGCCGACGCGCCGCCGGGCATGCCATGTTCGCCGGGCAGCTGCTGCTGCATGTGGCCACGACGTTCGGACCAGCGCGCGGCAAACCGCTGCGCCCAGGCCGGTGCGGCCTGCTCCTCGTCGCTGAATTCGGTCTCGAAGCCCGACGTCTGGCGCTGCTCGACCAGGTCGTCCAGCCCGTGCGGTGCCTGCGGGGCTGGGGCCGGGGCCGCCGACAGCGGTCGCCGCGGGGCGCCCATCTGCGGCATCACACCGGCGGCCGCCAACTGCTCGTCCAGTTTCTCGTAGATGCGGCCCACCGGCGTGCGCATGTCGCGCTCACACAGCTTGATCAGCACCAGATGGACTTCCGGTGCCAGCTCGCACCCGGCGAAGGCCTGGTGGATGGCCACGCCCAGGTGTTCGGGGCTGATCGGATCGAGGTCGGCGTCCAGGTCCAGACCGCCGACCAGCCAGCCGAGGCGGCGGTCGAGGCGGGCCAGCACCGGCTTGAAATCGCGCAGCAGCACGGTGGCGAAGTTGCGCACCGCCAGCCGCGATTCCAGGACATGCTCGGGAATGAGGCTCAGGCTTTCCTCGGCCGGCCCGGACAGGGTGGCTTCGGCTGACAACGGATGGCCTTCGGCCAGCGCGGCCCAGGCCTGGTCCAGGTGAGCGGCAAATGCCGCGGTGATCTCGTCCCGGCGCCGGCGCAGTTCGCGCATGGCATCCAGGAACAGCAACTGCGACGAGCCGGCATTGCCGGCACGGTCGAACAGGGCATCGTCAAACCGCGCCAACGCCGCGCCGAAGGCCTGGCCCAGCGCGGGCAGGACAGCGTCCCGCGCACGCTGGAGCTGGGCCGGGTCACGACCCGACGATCCCATCTGAGTGGGCGCACTCATCATTCGGGAAGGCTCCCCACCTTCTCTGGTACGACAGGCATCATGGACATCGCGACGACCGGTACACCCCATGTACCGGATCGTCGATGGTAGGCCGGCCAGCCCGTCACGGACAGTGAAACAGTCCTCACTTCAAACCTCACGACCGGCGGCCCGGCAAGACGGACATCCTAAGCCGTGCGGGGCCTGCGAGGCGAGGGGCAGGGCTCGCCGGATGCCCGGCAGTGGCATGACGTTCATCACAGTTTGATAGTGAAAGGGCAAACGCGACGCAGACAGCGTCACCAACCGCCCCGACTATAATCTTCAGCCCGTGATGACCGGTTCAGACTCCATGCCCGACCCCGCAGCCCTGCTCGCCCTCGACGCCCGCCGTTCGGTGCCCTCGCGGCAGCTGGGCGAGCCCGGCCCGGACCCGGCCACCCTGCTGCGCATGCTGCAGTCGGCCGTCCGCGTGCCCGACCACGGCAAGCGCGTCCCGTTCCGTTTCCTGAAGATTGCCGGCGATGCCCGTCACACCCTGGGGGACTTCCTGGTCGAACGCAGCCGCCAGCGCGATCCGCAGGCCGGCGAGGCGGTGTTCGAGAAGGACCGCCAGCGCTTCAGCCACGCCCCGGTTGTGATCGTGGTGGTGGCCAGCCCGCGCCCGGACGCCAAGGTGCCCGAGCAGGAGCAGCTGATGACCGCCGGCTGCGTCTGCTTCGCCCTGCTGCAGGCCGCCCAGGCGCTGGGCTTCGGCGCGCAGTGGCTGACCGCGTGGATGGCCTTCGACCCCGCCGTGCATGCCCACCTGGGCTTGGCCGAGGGCGAAGGCATCGCCGGCTTCATCCATATCGGCACGTCCAAGGCCGACGTGCCCGAGCGCGAGCGGCCGGACGCCGCGGCCCTGCTGCAGGACTGGACCGGCCAGTGAGCGCCGTGAATGCCGTGCCGCTGCCGCCACCGCTGTACCTGGTGGATGCCAGCATCTATGTGTTCCGCGCCTGGCATTCGCTGCCGGACGAGTTCCAGGACAGCCAGGGCTGGCCGACCAATGCGGTGCACGGGTTCGCCCGCTTTCTGCTGGACCTGCTCGAGCGCGAGCGCCCCCGGCACATCGCCATCGCCTTCGACGAGGCGCTGGACAGCGGCTTCCGCCACCGCCTGTATGCGGCCTACAAGGCCAACCGCGACCCTGCGCCGGAAGCGCTGAAGCGCCAGTTCGTGCACTGCAAGGCGCTGTGCGCGGCGCTGGGCCTGGTGGTGCTGGCCCACCATGACTACGAGGCCGACGACCTGATCGGCAGCGCGCTGCACCAGCACCGGCACAGCCACCGCGGCCTGATCATTTCCGCCGACAAGGACCTGTCGCAGCTGCTGCTGGACCACGACGAACAGTGGGACTATGCACGCAACCAGCGCTGGGACGTGGCCGGGGTAAAGGCTCGGCACGGCGTGCACGCACACCAGGTCGCCGATTACCTGGCCCTGTGTGGCGATGCGGTGGACAACATTCCCGGAATCAGCGGTGTCGGCGCCAAATCGGCGGCGGTGCTGCTGGCCCACTTCGGCAGCATGGACGCGCTGTACGAACGCCTGGACGAAGTGCCGTTCCTGCGCCTGCGCGGCGCGGCACAGATGGCCGTGCGCCTGCGCGAGCAGCGCGAACACGCCCAGCTCTGGCGACAGCTGACCACCATCGCGCTGGACGCGCCGCTGGAAGGCTGCCAGCCGGGCCTGCTGCGCCAGGCGGCGGACCCGGAGCTGCTGGGCGGCCTGTGCCAGGCGCTGCGCTTCGGCCCGCTGACCCGCCGGCGGCTGTTCAGCGCCGCAGGCGTCAACGATCCCGGTTCGGCCACCGCGGCCGGTCCCGACCATTCCCTCCCCTCCTCCAGCGAGCCCGCATGAGCCAGAGAAACACCGAAGCCCCGCGCGTCGTCTACGAAGGCAAGTACCAGCGCATGGTCGTGCGCGGCAGCTGGGAATACAGCGAACGCACCCATGCCGGTGGCCTGGCGGCGATCATCATCGCGGTCACCCCCGAGGACAAGGTGGTGTTCGTCGAGCAGTTCCGCGTGCCGCTGCAGTCGTCCACCATCGAGATGCCGGCCGGCCTGGTCGGCGACATCACGGCGGGCGAGTCGATTGAAGCGTCGGCCGTGCGAGAGCTGGAAGAAGAAACCGGCTGGACCGCCGAGCACGCCGAAGTGCTGATGATCGGCCCGACGTCTTCCGGTGCCAGCAGCGAGCAGATCGCCTTCGTCCGCGCCACCGGCCTGCGCCGCATCGGCGAAGGCGGCGGCGATGACAGCGAAGACATCACCGTGCATGAGATTCCGCGTGCACAGGCTGCCGCCTGGCTGGTGCAGAAGATGGGCGAAGGCTACGCGCTGGACGCCAAGCTCTGGGCCGGCCTGTGGATGATCGAGCACCACCTGGATGGACGCCCGCGTGGCTGACGCCGGCCTGCGTGCAGTGCCGGCCCTGCTGGGCGCCGACGATCCTGCGATCTACACGATCCACCGCGCGCAGGGCGCATCACCGTTCCTGCTGCTGGCCGACCATGCCGGCCAGCAGGTGCCGCGCGCATTGAACGGCCTGGGCCTGGCGCAGGTAGAACTGGACCGCCACATTGGCTGGGACATCGGCATCGCCGGCACCACCCGCGCGCTGGCTGGGCTGCTGGATGCCTGGGCGATCGAACAAACCTATTCGCGGCTGCTGATCGACTGCAACCGGCCGCTGGCCTCGCCCACGCTGATCCCGGAAGTAAGTGACCACACTGTAGTGCCAGGCAACGCCGGACTGTCGGCGGCGCAGCGGCAGCAGCGCATCGACGCCATCCATGCGCCGTATCACGCACGCATCGATGCCGAGCTGGACGCACGCCGCGATGCCGGCCGCCCCACCTTGCTGGTGATGATGCACAGCTTCACCCCGGCGATGAACGGCGCGGCGCGGCCGTGGCACGCCGGCGTGCTGTACCACCAGGACACCCGCTTCGCCCAGGCGCTGCTGCAGGCGCTGCGCGATGAAGGCGACCTGGTGGTGGGCGACAACGAACCGTATTCGGTGAGCAGCACCAGCGATTACGCGGTGCCGGTCCATGGCGAAGGCCGCGGCCTGGTGCATGTGGAACTGGAAATCCGCCAGGACCTGATTGCCGATGTGGCCGGGCAGCAGGCGTGGGCCGAGCGCCTGGCGCGGATCTTCAGCGCGTTGCAGCCAGGGTTGCTGGCGGCCGGCTGACCGAAGCCCGGTAGTGCCGGGCCATGACCGGCGAGCCGCATCGCGGCGGCGCACTGCAATGCCGCTGGGCATGGCCCGGCGCTACCGCAGCGTAGGCGCATCCATCCACGGGAACGGCTTGAAGCCGTGCACGTGCACGGTCGCGCCGATGGCTTCGAACTGATCCTTGATGGCCTGCGCGCGGTTGCGATCCAGGGCTTGCCCCAGCAGCAGCGGCAACGCACGGCAGCGTGCCAGCGCTTCACCCACCGGTACCTCGTGCAGGTGGGCCACACGCTGTGCGGTCGCCTTCAACTGATCGTCCGCGCAGGCCAGCAGCTGTAGATCGAACGAAGCAAAGATGCCTGCGCCAACACCGGCATCACGCGCCGCCGCCCGATCTGCAGCGGTCGCCTCACCCAGCGCCTCGTCGATGCCTTCCACTCCCTGGAACGCATCGTACTCGTGGTAGTACGCCAGCGCCTGCGCGTACTCGGCCAGCGTGGACAACGGGCGCTGCCGCTTCTGCACGTCGAGCACGTCGGCGAACGTCGCCGGTTCCAGATAGGTGGACAGGCCCAGCGCGTGCGCCTCGGCCGGCACCTCGCTGTCATCGTCGAACGCGGTCTCCTCGTTGGGCGGCAACCAGAAGCGTGCCTGCAGCAGGTCACCGTCGGTGGCATGCACCCAGCCGAAGGACTGGTACATCGCATGGTCGTCGTTGCAGGCAGCGAACGCGTGCAGGGTCTGTTGCAGGTCGAGCAGTTCGATCATGCGTTGTTGGCCTGTCCATCAAGGGAACTGCAGTCTACCGGTGCCGGGCGCAGGCCCAGCGCGATGACCACGCCGAACAGGGCGAACAGCGCGGCGCCGTACTCGGCACGCACCAGCCCGGCCAGCGCGCTGGGCGAACCTGCAACGCCAGCGCCGGCATTGGCCACCATCACCAGCACCGCAAGACCCAGGGCACCGCCGATCTGCTGCGCGGTGGCAGCCATGCCCGAGGCCACGCCCTGCTGTGCGGCCGGCACGCCCTGCCCGGCCACGATCCACATCGAGGTCCAGTTCATGCCCTGGCCGATGCTCAGCACCACTACGCCCGGCAGCAGCGGCCAGAAGTTAGACGCGTGCGGCAGTGTTGCTGCGACCCAGGCGATGCCAACAACGCCGGCCAGCTGGCCGAGCACCAGCACTTTGCGTGCACTCCAACGCTTCAGTGCCCACTCGGCCAGCTGGATGCCGACCATGCACACCGCCGTCGCCGGCAGGAACGCCAGCCCGGCCTGCAGCGGGCTCCAGCCGTAGCCATCCTGGAAATACAGCGCCATGAAGTAGTACTGCACGCCGTAGCTGCTCATGAAGGCGAAGGTGAGGCCGAGCGCGGCGCGCAGGCCGGGCAGGCGCAGCAGCGCGAACTGCATCAGCGGGTCGCGGCTGCGCTGTTCGATCTGCACGAAGGCCACCAGCAGCAGCGCCGACAGCAGCAGGCAGCCCAGCGTGGCCGGCGCGGTCCAGCCCCACTCCGGCCCCTGCACAAGGGTGGTCACCAGCAGGCTGCCGCCGAGGGTGACGGTGATGCAGCCGGCCAGATCGAACGAGCGCCCCTGCGCGCGCGGGCCATCGACCGGCAGCCAGGCACCGGCGGCAACGGCGCAGGCGGTGGCCAGCGGCACGATCACCGCCAGCACGGCCGGCCAGCCGAACGCCTGGGTCAGCACGCCGCCAAGCAGGGTGCCCAGCGCCAGACCGACCGCGCTGGCCATGCTCCAGAGCGCCAGCGCGCGGTTGCGCACCGGGCCCTCGGCATACAGCGTGTTGATCAGCGCCAGCGTGGCCGGGAACAGCAGTGCGGCACCGATGCCCTGTGCCGCGCGCGCGATGATCAGCAGCGTGGCATTTGGTGCCAGCGCGCCCAGCAGCGAAGCCAGCGCGAACAGCAGCATGCCCAGCCGGTAGAAGCGGCGGCGCCCGATCAGGTCGGCAGCGCGCCCGCCCAGCAGCAGGCTGCCGCCGAAGGCCACGGTGTAGGCGCTGACCACCCACTGCAGCTGCTGCGCATTGATCTGCAGCGCGCGGCCCATGTCATGCAGGGCGACGAAGATGATGGTGGCGTCCAGGGCGATGATCAGCTGGGCGGTGGCCAGCAGGGTCAGCGCCCAGCGCGGGTACTTGAGTGGGGGCATCGGCGGCGGTGGATCGGTGGGGAGCGCAGTCTCATTGATGCGGCGCCATCAATAAACCCCCACGCGCCTATATCTGTCATGATTTTCGGCATGAATGGATCGTCATTGGACCTCAATGCCGTGCGCATGCTGGTGCAGGTGGCCGTTTCGCGCAGCTTCACCGTCGCTGCCGGGCAGCTGGGCCTGAGCCAGTCCGGGCTGTCGCGCGCGATCGGCCGGCTGGAGGCCACGCTGGGGGTGAAACTGCTGCAGCGGAACACCCGCAACGTGGCGCTGACCCCGGATGGGCGCCAGTTCGTCGACCAGGTCGCGCCGCTGCTGTGCGGCCTCGAGGACGCCGAGCGTCAGCTGGCCGACCGCCCGTGCACGCCCTCGGGCACGCTGAAGATCAGCGCGCCGTCGATGTTCGGGCGCAAGGTGCTGGTGCCGCTGCTGGGCCCGTTGCTGCAGCAGCACCCGCAGCTGCAGGTGGACGCGGTGCTCAGCGATCGTCTGGTCGATCTGGTCGAGGAAGGCTTCGATGCCGCGCTGCGCACCGGCGTGATTGCCGACCAGCGCATCGTTGCGCGGCCGCTGCGGCCGCTGCGCTGGGTTACCGTGGCCAGCCCGGCCTACCTGGCTCGTCGCGGTACGCCGGGGGATATCGCCGCGCTGCACGAGCATGCCTGCCTGGCGGTACGCAACCTGCGTAGCGGACGCGTGGTGGACTGGCAGTTCCGGCAGGACGGCCAGCTGTGCGACTTCACCCCGCCGACGCGGATGGTGTTCGACAGCGGCGACCCGCTGGTGGAAGCGGCCATCGCCGGCATCGGCATCGTGCAGGTGATGGATTTCGCGGTGGCCGACGCGCTCGCTGACGGCCGCCTGCAACGCGTGCTGCAGCCGTTCGAGGGCCGCAGCCGCGCGCTGTCGCTGATCTACCCGCCGTCGCGGCAGCACTCGCCGAAGCTGCAGGTGCTGGCCGACGCATTGCTGGCCGGCGACTGGTAATCCACGCCATGCGTGGATGGGGTTCGGCTTCGCGGTAGCGCCGGGCCATGCCCGGCGAGCCGCAGCGCGGCGGCGGAACGGAATGCAGCCGGGCATGGCCCGGCGCTACCGGTAAGCGTTGCTACCGGGTGCAGTAGATCCACGCCATGCGTGGATGGGATTCGGATGCGCGGTAGCGCCGGGCATGGCCGGCGAGCGGCATCGCGGCAGCGGAACGGAAAGCCGCCGGGCATGGCCCGGCGCTACCGGTAAGCGTTGCTACCGGGTGCAGTAGATCCACGCCATGCGTGGATGGGATTCGGATGCGCGGTAGCGCCGGGCATGGCCGGCGAGCGGCATCGCGGCGGCGAAACGGAATTCCGCCGGGCATGGCCCGGCGCTACCGGTAAGCGTTGCTACCGGGTGCAGTAGATCCACGCCATGCGTGGATGGGATTCGGATGCGCGGTAGCGCCGGGCATGGCCGGCGAGCGGCATCGCGGCAGCGGAACGGAATGCCGCCGGGCATGGCCCGGCGCTACCGATCAGGCGAAACTATCGGTGGCGCGCACCAGCGCGTCCACATTTTCCGCTTCGAACGCCGAGTGGCCCGAAGCAGGGGTGATCTCGAGCTTGGCCTTCGACCACACCTTGGTCAGGTCCCAGGCGTTGGCCAGCGGGCACACCACGTCGTAGCGGCCGTGCACGATCACGCCCGGGATATCGGCGATGCGGTGCGCGTCGCGCAGCAGCTGGTCTTCCACCTCGAAGAAGCCACCGTTGACGAAGTAGTGGTTCTCGATGCGGGCAAAGGCGAGGGCGAAATGCGGGTCTTCGTGGCTGTTGATGAAGTCATCATCGACGTGCAGGAAGCTGGTCGCGCCTTCCCACACCGCCCACGCCTTGGCCGCTTCCAGGCGCGTGGTTTCGTCTTCGCTGGTCAGGCGGCGGTGGAAGGCCGAGATCAGGTCGTGGCGCTCCACGGCCGGGATCGGCTTCAGGTAGTGCTCCCACGCATCCGGGAACAGGCGGTTGGCGCCTTCCTGGTAGAACCATTCCAGTTCCCAGCGGCGCAGCATGAAGATGCCGCGCAGCACCAGCTCGGTCACGCGCTGCGGATGGGTTTCGGCGTAGGCCAGGGCCAGGGTCGAACCCCAGCTGCCGCCGAACACCTGCCAGCGGTCCACCTTCAGGTGTTCGCGCAGCTTTTCGATATCGGCAACGAGGTCCCAGGTGGTGTTGTCCACCAGGTCGGCATGCGGGGTGGAACGACCGGCGCCGCGCTGGTCGAACAGGATGATGCGGTACTTGGACGGGTCATGGAACTGGCGCATCTTGTCGTTGCAGCCGCCGCCCGGACCACCGTGCAGCATCACCACCGGCTTGCCGTCCGGGTTGCCACACTGTTCGAAGTACAGCGTGTGGCGGTCGTCGACTTTCAGGGTGCCGACGTCGTAGGGGGTGATGGCGGGATACAGCGTACGCATGCTTGCAGCTCCAGGGTGATGCCCTGCCAAGGCAGGAGAACCTCCATTCTAGGCTGGGCGCTGCCCCAGGGTGATGCGGTCGCGCTGCTCCAGGTCCTGCGCGGTCTGCACCTGGGCATAGCCGGCCTGCTCGAACAGCGCGCGGATCGCCTCGCCCTGGTCCCAGCCGTGCTCTATCAGCAGCCAGCCGTCGGGCAGCAGGTGCGCTTGGCCGCCGGCGACGATGCGGCGGATGTCATCCAGCCCATCCAGGCCAGACGCGAGCGCCGTGGCCGGTTCGAAACGCAGGTCGCCCTGCTGCAGGTGCGGGTCATCGCTGGCGATGTAAGGCGGGTTGCTGGCGATTAGGTCGAAGCGCTGGCCCTGCAGCGGCGCATACCAGTCGTGGCCGCCTTCGGCCAAGCGCACGTTGCCCAGTTCATGACGGGCGGCATTGCGCGCGGCCATCGCCAGCGCGCCGGGGCTGGCGTCGGTGGCCAGCACCTGGGCCTGCGGGCGCTCGCTGGCCAAGGCCAGGGCGATGGCACCGCTGCCAGTGCCGAGATCGGCCACCTGCAGGTCGCGATCGGCCGGCAGGCGCTCCAGCGCCAGTTCCACCAGCAGCTCGGTTTCCGGGCGCGGAATCAGGGTGGACGGGTCGACGTCCAGGTCCAGTGTCCAGAAGCCGCGGCGGCCGGTCAGGTAAGCCACCGGTTCGCCGGCCACGCGGCGCGCCAGCAGGGCGTCGAAGGCCGCCAGATCGGTGGCGGGCAGCGGATCGGTGGCGTGTGCGAACAGCCAGCTGCGCGGCCGGGCCAGCACGTGCAGCAGCAGCAGTTCGGCCTCGTGGCGGGCGTCGATACCGCCGAGGCGGGCGCTGGCGTCGGCTACGGCCTGGCGCAGGGTGGGTTCTGTTTTGAAGGACATGCCTCAATTGTAGAGTCGAGGGGGGGGGGGGGGGGGGGGGGAGAACGACCCCCACAACGAAGAGACCGCGGGCCGAAACGCGG
>NZ_VYKI01000002.1:156625-303578 GCF_008710035.1 Stenotrophomonas cyclobalanopsidis
TTTCTGTGGTGTGGTTCCCCCCCGGGGCCCCCCCCCCCCCCCCCACCCCCCCCCCCCCCCCCTCGACTCTACGGATACGCGGTTCATTCAGCTTCGACGGGACGGGATAAGGAGGGGCTATCGGCCCATCTTCACGGCCCACCACGATTTTCCCTTGACATACAACTACTTGCAGGATTGAGACGACCGGATTCATGGCAAGCTCATCGCACTTTAATAGACTTCATCTATCAAATAGATGAAATCAATGCATTGTTCTTATCGCTAATGAATCGGTAACCTAGCTCCTGTCGATTCACCCACTCCCCTTCACCCAGAGGAAAAACGATGTCCCTCATCAACACTCAGATCCAGCCGTTTGAAGCCAACGCCTACCACAACGGCGAGTTCATCAAGGTTTCCGATGCCAGCCTGAAGGGCCAGTGGTCCGTCCTGATCTTCATGCCGGCCGCTTTCACCTTCAACTGCCCGACCGAGATCGAAGACGCCGCCGAGCATTACGCCGAGTTCAAGAAGGCCGGTGCCGAGGTCTACATCGTCACCACCGACACCCACTTCTCGCACAAGGTGTGGCACGAAACCTCGCCGGCCGTCGGCAAGGCCCAGTTCCCGCTGGTCGGCGACCCGACCCACAAGCTGACCCGCGCCTTCGGCGTGCACATTGAAGAGGAAGGCCTGGCCCTGCGCGGCACCTTCATCATCAACCCGGAAGGCGTGATCAAGACCCTGGAGATCCACTCCAACGAGATCGCACGTGACGTCTCCGAGACCCTTCGCAAGCTGAAGGCTGCCCAGTTCACCGCCGCCAACCCGAACCAGGTCTGCCCGGCCAAGTGGAAGGAAGGTGAGAAGACCCTGACCCCGTCGCTGGACCTGGTCGGCAAGATCTAATGCATCACCGGCCTGCCGTGGCCCCACGCCACGGTGCGCCCCTCATCCCCGTGCCGGCCCCACGCCGGCGTGGGGGTGAACCCAAGACGGCCGCGCACGCCACGCCCCTTCCACAGGTCCGCGTTGCCCTCTTGGGTTCACCCCTACCCCCTCGCTGGTCCGCTACCTTTCACAGCGGTGCCACGCCCCCTGTTTGCCTGAAGCCAGGAGAAGACCATGTTGGACGCCAACCTGCAGTCGCAGCTGAAGACCTATCTGGAGCGCGTGACCCGCCCGATTCAGATCACCGCGCACGCCGATGACGGTGCCAGGTCGCAGGAAATGCTGGAACTGCTGCACACCCTGGAAAGCCTGTCGGACAAGATCTCGCTGCAGATCCTGCGCGACGGCCAGGGCCGCGTGCCGTCCTTCGACCTGGGCACCCCGGGCCAGGACATTCACCTGACCTTCGCCGGCCTGCCGATGGGCCACGAGTTCACCTCGCTGGTGCTGGCCCTGCTGCAGGTCGGCGGCCACCCGTCCAAGGCCACCGCCGAGCTGATCGAGCAGGTGCAGAACCTGGAAGGCGACTACCGCTTCGAAACCTATTTCTCGCTTTCCTGCCAGAACTGCCCGGATGTGGTGCAGGCGCTGAACCTGGCCGCCGTGCTCAACCCGCGCATCCAGCACGTGGCCATCGACGGCGCGCTGTTCCAGGACGAAGTGGAGAAGCGCGAGATCATGTCCGTGCCCACCGTGTACCTCAACGGCGAAGTGTTCGACCAGGGCCGCATGACCCTGGAACAGATCGTGGCCAAGCTGGACACCAACGCCGGCAAGCGCGACGCAGAGAAGATCGCCGCCAAGGACGCCTTCGACGTGCTGGTGGTCGGCGGTGGCCCGGCCGGTGCCGCAGCGGCCATCTACGCCGCGCGCAAGGGCATCCGCACCGGCATCGCTGCCGAGCGTTTCGGTGGCCAGGTGCTGGACACCATGGCGATCGAGAACTTCATTTCGGTGAAGGAGACCGAGGGCCCGAAGCTGGCCACCGCGCTGGAACAGCACGTGCGCGAGTACGAGGTGGACATCATGGACCTGCAGCGCGCCACCGCGCTGGTGCCGGCCGGCGACGACGGCCTGGTGCAGGTACAGCTGGAAAACGGCGCGGTGCTGAAGTCGCGCTCGGTCATCCTGTCCACCGGCGCACGCTGGCGGCAGATGAACGTGCCGGGCGAAGACCAGTACCGCAACAAGGGCGTGGCCTACTGCCCGCACTGCGACGGCCCGCTGTTCAAGGGCAAGCGCGTGGCGGTGATCGGTGGCGGCAACTCCGGCGTGGAAGCGGCCATCGATCTGGCCGGCATCGTGTCGCATGTGACCCTGCTGGAGTTCGATTCCAGCCTGCGCGCCGATGAAGTGCTGCAGAAGAAGCTGCGCAGCCTGGGCAACGTGACCGTGCTGACCAGCGCGCAGACCACCGAAGTGCTCGGCGATGGCAGCCGCGTCACCGGCCTGGTCTACAAGGATCGCGTCGGCGGCGATGCCCACCGGGTCGAACTGGAAGGCATCTTCGTGCAGATCGGCCTGCTGCCCAACACCGAGTGGCTGAAGGACAGCGTGGCGCTCTCTCCGCGTGGCGAGATCGTCATCGATGACCGCGGGCAGACCAACCTGCCGGGCGTGTTCGCTGCAGGCGATTGCACCACGGTACCCTACAAGCAGATCATCATCGCCATGGGCGCCGGTTCCACCGCGGCACTGAGCGCCTTCGACCACCTGATCCGTTCGTCCGTGAGCAAGGGCAGCGGCGCGGTGGCCGAGGCGGCCTGATCATTCGTTCCCAGGGTATCGGGGGCACCATTGCCTGCTGGGTAAGCCGGTCCGTTACCCCTGGGGTCTTACGATGAATCTTCGCGATCTGAAATACCTGGTGGCCCTGGCCGATCACAAGCACTTCGGCCGGGCGGCCGCCTCTTGTTTCGTCAGCCAGCCCACGCTGTCCACCCAGATCCGCAAGCTGGAAGAGGAGCTGGGTGTACCGCTGGTGGAACGCGCACCGCGCAAGGTGATGCTGACCCCGGCCGGCCAGGAAGCAGCGATGCGGGCACGGGTGATCGTGTCCGAAGTGGAACAGCTGAAAGAAGCGGCGCGACGCAGCCGCGACCCGGAAGCCGGTACGGTGCGCCTGGGGATCTTCCCGACCCTGGGCCCGTACCTGCTGCCGCATGTGATTCCGCGCATCCGCGATCGCTTCCCCGAACTGGAACTGCTGCTGGTCGAGGAAAAGAGCGACGTGCTGCTGGAGCGCCTGCGCGAAGGCAAGCTGGACGCCGCGCTGCTGGCGCTGCCGGTCATCGACGACCAGCTGCATGCCGAGTTCCTGTTCGAGGAACCCTTCCTGCTGGCCGTCTCCGGCCGCCACCCGCTGGCCCGCCGCGACCACCTGGACGTGCAGGAACTGGCCACGCAGAAGCTGCTGCTGCTGGAAGACGGCCACTGCCTGCGTGACCAGGCGCTGGAAGTGTGCCGCCTGTTTGGTGCCAACGAGAAATCCGAATTCCGCGCCACCAGCCTGGAAACGCTGCGACAGATGGTCGCCGCCGACGTCGGCATCACCCTGCTGCCAAGCCTGTCGGTGCAGCCGCCGGTGCCGCGTTCGAACAACATCCGTCTGCTCGACTTCACCGGCGAAGGCCGCCCCAGCCGGCGCATCGCCATGGTCTGGCGGCGCAGCTCGGCCATGCATGGCTTCCTGCTGGAGCTGGCCGACCAGTTCAAGCGCCTGCCGCAGGCACTGTTCACCCTCGATGCCGAAGGCGTGCCGGCCGGCGAAGCGCTGGACGTGTCCAGCCCGCTGCTGAACGGCTGATCCGGCAGCGCCGGCGCACTGTTGCGGCGGGAGTCGATTCCGGCCGCATTTGTCCCCACAATACAGCCAGGCGGCGCCAGGTGGTGCCGCCTTTTGCATGGCTTTCAATCAAGGAGCACCACCATGAACACCGCCAGCGGCCTGCCGCCGTCCATCACTGTGTCGACCTTCGACATGGACCGCCTCGAGGCCATGCTTGATTCGCCTGCGCTGAGCCAGACGCCTGCCGCGCTCGCGCTTGCCGCAGAACTCAACCGGGCCACCGTGCTGGCGCCGGACCAGATTCCCGAAGGCATCGTCATGATGCATTCGCGCGTGGAGTGCGAAGATGAAGTGTCGGGCGAGACGCACGTCCTGACCCTGGTCTTCCCCCGCGAAGCCAATGTCGATGAAGGCAAGGTTTCCGTGCTGGCCCCGGTCGGCAGTGCCCTGCTCGGCCTGGCCATCGGCCAGAGCATCGACTGGAACGCGCCCGGCGGCCGCAAGCTGCGCCTGCGCGTGACTGCGGTCCACAACGACCGTCCCTGATTACCGCTGCGCACCGCGCGCGATTCGATTTCCCTGCACCAGGAGCCGTAATGAGTACCCCGTCCAAATTGTCCCAGCTGCGCGAACTGTCGGTGGTAGTCGCCGATACCGGTGACTACGACGCGATCAAGCGCCTGCAGCCGGTGGACTGCACCACCAACCCGACCCTGGTGAAAAAGGCGCTGGACCTGCCGGTCTATGCCGAGCTGATCGAACGCGAACTGGCCTGGGGCCGCCAGCAGGGCGGCGAGCGCGACAGCGTGGTCAATGCGATCGCCGATCGTTTGACCATCGGCGTCGGCGCGCTGCTGAGCACGCTGGTACCCGGTCGCGTGTCCACCGAAGTGGATGCAGATCTGGCCCACAACACCGAGGCCACCGTGGCCAAGGCCCGCCAGTTCATCCAGATGTACGCCGATGCCGGCGTGCCGCGCGAGAAGATCCTGATCAAGATCGCCGCGACCTGGGAAGGCGTGGAAGCCGCGCGCATCCTGCAGGCCGAGGGTATCGACTGCAATCTGACCCTGATCTTCAACCCGACCCAGGCTCTGGCCTGCAGCGAAGCCGGCGCGTTCCTGATCTCGCCGTTCGTCGGCCGCATCCTGGACTGGTACGTGGCCAATGGCCAAGCCCCGGCCAACATCGATGAAGATCCGGGCGTAAAGTTCGTGCGCGGCGTTTATGCCGAATTCAAGCGCCGCGGTTCGCCGACGGTGGTGATGGGCGCCTCGTTCCGTTCGACCGCGCAGATCGAAGCGCTGGCCGGTTGCGACCGCCTGACGATTTCGCCGGACCTGCTGGAGAAACTGGACGCCGACCACGGCGAGCTGCCGCGCAAGCTGGTGGCCGGTGCGGCCGACGGCGTGGCGGTCACTCCGATCGACGCGGCGAAGTTCGCGGCGGATCTGGCGGCGGACCCGATGGCGACCGAGAAGCTGGCGACGGGTATCGATGCATTCGCCAAGGATCTGCAGGCGCTGCGCGAGCGGATCCGCTCGGAACTGTGATTGCGGCCAGCGGCTGAGCCCCTCGTGGCGGGGGGCTTGTAGAGTCGAGCTTGCTCGACTGACTGCAAGAGCAACAGCCGCAGTGGGTCGGGCGGGTTGGGTTCGCGGGAGACGCCGTGAATCCATCCCTGGAGGCTTGGCCGCCGCATCCATGCGGCGGACACTCCCGCGAACCCAACCCGGCCGCCCTCTGACAGTTTCCGGTGGCCGCCCGCCACGGAAGAATGAAGGAAGAGCAGAAGCGGGTCGCGCGCTGCGCTTGCTCGGAGCGGAGCATGGCTCCGCTCTACAAAGGGCACTGCAGGACCAAAGAAAAAGGACGCGGCGAAAGCCGCGTCCTTTTTCTTTTCCATCAGTTCGTCACCAACCCAATGCTCCTGCCCACCGTCACTGGGAAACTGTCGGGGGTGGGGCGGGTTGGGTTGGCGGGGGTGCGAGCGCCATGGATGGCGCTCACAAGCCTCCCAGGATGGATTCACGGCGTCCCCCGACAACCCGACCCGTCCCGCCAGACTCACAGCAACCCAGAGCCGCGTTGTAGTTCAGCCGACTAACAGTCGGCTCTACCAGGCTGTGGCTTCCGCCCGCCGCAGGCGGACCTCCGCGCGTCAGCGCGGCGCCTCCACATCCAGCCCGATCGGGCAGCTCACGCCGGTGCCACCCATCCCGCAATACCCGTTCGGGTTCTTCGCCAGGTACTGCTGGTGGTAATCCTCGGCGTAGTAGTACTCCGGTGCCGGGTACACGATCTCGGTGGTGATCGGCCCGTAGCCGGACGCATCCAGCTGCGCCTGGTAGGCCTCGCGGCTGGCCAGCGCCGCCGCGTACTGCGCCTCGTCGGTGGCGTGGATCGCCGAGCGGTACTGGGTGCCCGTGTCGTTGCCCTGGCGCATGCCCTGGGTCGGATCGTGGCTCTCCCAGAACAGCTGCAGCAGCCGCTCCAGGCTCACCACCGCCGGGTCGAACACCACCTGCACCACCTCGGTGTGGCCGGTCAGGCCCGAGCAGACCTCTTCATAGGTCGGGTTCGGGGTGACGCCGCCGGCATAGCCAACCGAGGTGCTGTACACGCCCGGCTCTGTCCAGAACTTGCGCTCGGCGCCCCAGAAGCAGCCCAGCGCGAAGCGGATCTGCTGCAGGCCGGCGAAACGGTCCTTCAGCGGATGGCTGTTCACGAAGTGCTGGTTGCTGTGCAGCGGCAGCGGCTGGTCGCGGCCGGGCAGCGCCTCTTCCGGGCGCGGCAGGCGCTGCTTGAAGGCCCCGATGCCGAGGATGCCCTGGCTGATTCCCAACATGATGCGCTCCTACGCCGGCAGTCCGGCCCAATCGTCTGCCTCTGAAATGGGGTCGGACGGGCCCTGGCCCAAGTCCAGCGCGGCGATGATCTCCTCGGCCTGCGGCCGTGCCACGCCGGGGATGCCGACCCGCAGCACGCCGAACAGCGGCAGCTCGCCCATGCCGCCCAGCAGCTGCTCGCCGAACACGAACGCGGGGATGCCGGCATCCTCCAGCGCGTGCTTGACCAGGTGTGCGTCGAACAGATTGTCGGCCTTGTACACGATGTGCATGGGCGGCTCCTCGGGACAGGGGTCCAGCATACGCCCGGGGCCTGAATCGCGCCGCCGCGCTCGCCGGGCCTGGCCCGGCGCTACCGGGTGCGGGGATGAGGTAGCGCCGGGCCAGGCCCGGCGAGCGTAGCGGCAAACCCCGGCAGCCCCGTCCCTGACGCGCTAAACTGTTGGTCTTTCTGCCTTTCTCTTTCGCCGACTCATGTCCGAGCACACCCCCGCCAGCCCCGAGACCCCCGCCGACAGCCACGAGAAGCGCGATTTCATCCGCCAGATCGTGCGCGAGGACCTGGCCAGCGGTAAGCACCAGGCGATCAAGACCCGCTTCCCGCCCGAGCCGAACGGCTATCTGCACATCGGCCACGCCAAGTCGATCTGCCTGAACTTCGGCCTGGCCGGTGAGTTCAGCGGCGTCTGCAACCTGCGCTTCGATGACACCAACCCGGCCAAGGAAGACCCCGAGTACGTGGCCGCCATCCAGGACGACGTGCGCTGGCTGGGCTTCACCTGGAACGAACTGCGCCACGCCTCGGATTACTTCCAGACCTATTACCTGGCCGCCGAGAAGCTGATCGAGCAGGGCAAGGCCTACGTCTGCGACCTGTCGGCCGAGGAAGTGCGCGCCTACCGCGGCACCCTCACCGAGCCGGGCCGTCCGTCGCCGTGGCGCGACCGCAGCGTCGAGGAAAACCTGGACCTGTTCCGCCGCATGCGCGCCGGTGAGTTCCCCGATGGCGCGCGCACCGTACGCGCCAAGATCGACATGGCCAGCGGCAACATCAACCTGCGCGATCCGGCCCTGTACCGCATCAAGCACGTCGAGCACCAGAACACCGGCAACGCGTGGCCGATCTACCCGATGTACGACTTCGCGCATGCACTGGGCGATTCCATCGAGGGCATCACCCACTCGCTGTGCACGCTGGAATTCGAAGACCACCGCCCGCTGTACGACTGGTGCGTGGACAACGTCGATTTCGCCCACGACGACGCGCTGACCCAGCCGCTGGTCGACGCCGGCCTGCCGCGCGAAGCGGCCAAGCCGCGCCAGATCGAGTTCTCGCGCCTGAACATCAACTACACGGTGATGAGCAAGCGCAAGCTGATGGCGCTGGTCACCGAACAGCTGGTGGACGGCTGGGAAGACCCGCGCATGCCGACCCTGCAGGGCCTGCGTCGCCGCGGCTACACCCCGGCGGCGATGCGCCTGTTCGCCGAGCGCGTGGGCATCAGCAAGCAGAATTCGCTGATCGACTTCAGCGTGCTCGAAGGCGCGCTGCGCGAGGACCTGGACAGTGCCGCCGCGCGCCGCATGGCCGTCATCGATCCGGTGAAGCTGGTGCTGACCAACCTCGACGAAGGCCACGAAGAGCAGCTGACCTTCAGCAACCACCCCAAGGACGAAAGCTTCGGCAGCCGCCAGGTGCCGTTCGCCCGCGAGCTGTGGATCGATCGCGAGGACTTCGCCGAAGTGCCGCCCAAGGGCTGGAAGCGCCTGGTGCCGGGTGGCGAAGTGCGCCTGCGTGGTGCCGGCATCATCCGCTGCGATGAAGTGATCAAGGATGCGGACGGCATCATCACCGAGCTGCGTGGCTGGCTGGATCCGGAATCGCGCCCGGGCATGGAAGGCGCCAACCGCAAGGTCAAGGGCACCATCCATTGGGTCAGCGCCGTGCACGCCGTGCCGGCCGAGATCCGTCTGTACGACCGCCTGTTCTCGGTACCGAACCCGGACGACGAGTCGGAAGGCAAGACCTACCGCGACTACCTCAACCCGGAATCGCGCCGCACCGTCACCGGTTATGTAGAGCCGGCCGCGGCCAGCGCCACCCCGGAGCAGTCGTTCCAGTTCGAGCGCACCGGCTACTTCGTCGCCGACCGCCGCGACCACACCGAAGCCAAGCCGGTGTTCAACCGCAGCGTGACCCTGCGCGACACCTGGTCGGCCTGATCTGATAGGCGGGCGCCTCCGCGGCGCCCGCTCTCGAGCCGCCATGCTGACCGCCCTGTCTTTCCTGTTCTGGCTGCTGACCGGGCACGCAGTGCTGGTCTTCTTCGCCGCGCTGCTGCTGATCGGCCTGGTGTCGTGGCGCCGCCGCCGCCCGGGCTTCGCCGTGGTCGTGTTCCCTCTGGCCCTGCTGAACATGATCGTCGGGCAGTTTGCCAACGCGGCCTTCCTCAACCTGGCCGGCGAACCGGGCGAGGCGATCATCGTGCGGGCTGAACAGACCAGCTCGCAGTTGAACGAACAGTACATCTGGCGTTACGAGGTCGTGCTGCATACGGCCGACGGCCGCGATGTCGAAACGGTCATGCATACCGATACGGCAGCCCTGTGGCCGCTGAGCAATGCGATCCGCATCCCGGGCGCCAACCAGCCGTTTGCAGTCAAGTATGTCAGCGGTTTTGCCCGCAACTTCGTCATCCTCACCGAGCAGTCGCCCTACGGCATCGCCCAGGCCCGAGCACGTGCGCGCGAACGGGTGGAGGTGGCCGCGCGCAAGCTGCATTTCAGCCCGGACAACGCCGGGTTCCGCGCCGACTATCGACGCGAGCTGGAAACCTGGCTGCGCGACCACGGCAACGATCCTCAGCAGCAGTCCGACGCACAGCGCTATCGCGCCGAACTCGACGCCCTTCGCTGATGCCAGGCACCGCCTGGCTGTCCACCCACCGCTCAAGGCAGGCCCTTCGACATGACCGCTTCCGCCAATGCGCTTCTTCCGCTGCTGCAGCAGGTGCTGCTGGGCCGTGACATCGCCTGCACCCTCGACGGTGACGAACTGGTGCTGGACAGCGGCCTGCGCCTGAGCCCGCACCCGGTGGGCGCTGAGCCGCGCGACAACGGCGGCTGGCAGACGTCCACGGTGATCGAGGCGCGCCATCCGCAGCTGTTCGCCGATGGCCTGTTCGAGTACCAGCACGCCGCCGGCGACAGCCAGCAGGAGGCCGCGCTGTCCGGCTTCGAGAACTGGGTGCGGGTGGACCTGGCCACCCTGCAGGCCGCCATCGGCGCCGACGAGGCGCCGGAACTGCAGATGCTGACCCTGCGCTACGGCGCCGAGGAAACCGGAACGCCGCTGGCGCGCGCGGTGGTGCTGGGCCCGCTGGCGCACTACCGCAGCGAACCGGCCAACGACGCCGCTGCCTGCGGCGAGGACGACCACGGCTCGTGCCCCTGCTGCCTGTTCACCCAGAGCCTGGACGCCTTCAACGACCTGCTGAAGACCCGCCAGTTCCTCGGCATCCGCCTGTTCGCTTCGCGCGATGCGGACGGCCAGTGCGAGGCTGACTGCCGGGTCAACGGCCACGACTTCCCCGCCGCCCTGCCCCTGCTGCGCGCCTACGCCGCACGCTGGCCGCAGGCCGGGCTGGAGTTCCGCAAGCAGTACGTGGTGGTCCGCACCGAGCTGGACGACTGAGCAGCAGACACCCCCGGTGCACCCGGCTGCCGCTACACTGCGCGCCGGTTTCCGAACCCGCCACACCCCTTCATCTTCCACACGAGGCACCCCGCGATGCTGTACGCGCAAGTCCACCTGACCCTGCCTGCCTGGATCCACGACCAGATCGACCTGGATCGTCGCTATCCCGGCGATGAGGCCAAGGTCGCGCTGGCCATCGCGCTGTCGCGGCTGAACATCGAGCACGCCAGCGGCGGCCCGTTCGGCGCGGTGGTGTTCGGGCCGGAAGACAAGGTGATCGCCGCCGGCGTGAACCGGGTGATGCCGCATGCGACCTCGCTGGCGCATGCCGAGAACATGGCCTACATGCTGGCCCAGCAGCGCCTGCAGACCCCGCGCCTGAATGCCGTGCTGTCGCCGATCACCCTGGCCACCAGCTCGCAGCCGTGCTGCCAATGCTACGGCGCAACCGTGTGGGCCGGCATCGACCGCCTGCTGATCGGCGCCAGCGCGGCCGATGTGGAAGAACTGACCCCGTTCGATGAAGGCCCGCTGCCCGCCGACTGGGTCGGTGAGCTCAACAAGCGCGGCATCCAGGTCGTGCAGGGTCTGAACCGTGATGATGCGCGCAGCGTGCTGCGTGCCTATGGAGAGAGTGATGGCGCCCGTTACTGAGGCAGGCATCGGCCTGCTGTGCCTGTGCCGCCAGGGCTTCGAGCCCGAGCTGGCCGGCGAACTGCAGTTCCGCGCCGGCGAAGCCGGTTTTGCCGGCTATGCGCGCACCCAGCGCAATGATGGCTACGTGCTGTTCATGTGCGACGAAGCCCCTGCGCTGGCCCCGCGCCTGCGCTGGCGCGAGCTGATCTTCGCCCGGCAGAAGCTGGTGGTCCTGGCCGAACTGCCGCAGCTGGACCCGGCCGACCGCATCACCCCGATGCTGGAAGTGCTGGCCGACGCGCCGCGCTTCGGCGACCTGTGGGTGGAGCACCCCGATTCGGACGCCGGCAAGCCGCTGTCCGGGCTGGCCCGCGCCTTCGGCAATGCGCTGCGCCCGGCACTGCGCAAGGCCGGCAAGCTGACCGACAAGCCCAATGCGCGCCTGCCGCGCCTGCACGTGGTGTTCGTCGACGGCACCCATGCCTTCGTCTGCGTGGCCGACCCGGCCGACAGCGCACCGTGGGCGCTGGGCATCCCGCGCCTGAAGTTGCTGCCCGAAGCGCCCTCGCGCTCGGCGCTGAAGCTGGACGAAGCACTGCTGACCCTGCTGACCCCGGAAGAACGCGAACTGCTGGCCAAGCCTGGCATGCGCGCGGCCGACCTCGGCGCCGCACCGGGCGGCTGGACCTGGGTGCTGACCCGCCAGCACATGCAGGTGCTGAGCATCGACAACGGTCCGCTGCGCCAGCATGTGCTGGACACCGGTCTGGTCGAGCACCTGCGCGCCGATGGTTTCCACTGGCACCCGGACCAGCCGCTGGACTGGATGGTCTGCGACATGGTCGAGCAGCCGCGCCGCGTGGCCGAGCGCATGGCCACCTGGTTCCGCGAAGGCTGGTGCAGGCATGCGATCTTCAACCTGAAGCTGCCGATGAAGAAGCGCTGGGACGAAACCCGGCTGTGCCTGGACCTGTTCCAGGAGCAGGCCGGCAAGCCGCTGGTGGTGCGTGGCAAGCAGCTCTACCACGACCGCGAAGAGATCACGGTGCTGGCCTCGCCGCTGCGCTGATGCGCGATGTCCGCCGGGCATGGCCCGGCGCTACCGGGAACACGACTGCATGAACCCTCGACTGATTTCACTCCTGATGGCCCTGCTGCCGGCGGCTGCGTCGGCGCAGGTGGCCCTGCCGCAACCGGCACAGAGCGCGCCGCTGCGCGATGACAGCGGCGTGGTCCGCCAGCAGTCACTGGCCAGTGGCCGGGTGACCGGCAGCGTCGACATCGCCGTGCCGCTGGGCGAAACGCCGGTGACGGTGCGCTCGGTCAGCCCGGCCAGCGTGGTCGGGCAGTACCGCATCCACTTCGCTGCGCTGGACGTGGACGGCGATGGTTTCATCAGCCGCGACGAGGCACAGGCCAACCCGGCGCTGGCCGATGAGTTCACCTCGCTGGACGTGAAGCATCGCGGCAAGCTGGACCGCACCGACCTGGCCGGCTGGCTGATCGACTGATCCGCCTTCACGCGCGCCAACCAAGGTGGGCGACTACCGCGCTACGCGCTCGCCAGGCAGGGCCCGGCGCAATCGGGGCGTCCCACGGCACGACCTGCTGTTTGGTAGCGGCCAACCTTGGTTGGCATAAGGCCGAAGGGCTTCCTTCCGCCGCGCTGCGCGCTCGCCGGGCATGGCCCGGCGCTACCGGGGCATTCCGCTTAGACGCCGGCAGCGCGCTTCCAGAATGCCTGCACCAGCGGCGGCCACTTGCCGACGCAGCCCAGCGCGCGGCCGCGGGCCAAGGTCAGATGCATTTCGTCGTTGGAGAACAGCCGGTTGATCGCATCGAAGCTGTAGGCGGCAATCTGGTTGTCGCTGCGCCGTTCGCGGGCCCAGCGCTGCAGGCGCTGCGGCGACAGGCGCGGCTGTCCACGGCGTTCGGCCGACGGTGCCAGCCTCTGCTGCAGGGCGGCGACATCGCGCAGCCCCAGGTTCACACCCTGCCCGGCCAGCGGGTGCACTACATGTGCGGCATCACCCAGCGCCAACACGCGACCGGCCACGTAATGGCGGGCCAGCTGCCGGCGCAGCGGGAACGCCGCGCGCGGCGAGGCCAGGCGCAGTTCGCCCAGGCGCGCGGCGAAGGCACGGGTCAGTTCCCGGTTGAAGGCGGCTTCGTCCAGCGCCAGCACGCGTGCGGCCTCGTGCTCCGGCAGCGTCCAGACAATCGAGCTGCGGCGCTCGGCCACCGGCAGCAGGGCCAGCGGCCCGGTGGGCAGGAAGCGCTGCCAGGCCGTGGCCTGATTCGGCAGTTCGCTGTCCACATAGGCCACCACGCCCCGCTGGTGGTAATCGTGGCGCTCGACCTCGATCCCGGCCAGTTGGCGAAGGGTCGATTCGGCACCATCGGCGGCCACGGCCAGCGCGGCATCCAGGCGGTGGCCATCGCCCAGGCGCAGGCGCACGCCGTCTTCGTCCTGCTCCAGCGCTTCTACCCGCGCCGGGCAGTGCAGCTGCACGCCAGCGGCCGGCAGCGCCGCCCACAGGCGGTCCTGCAGCAGGCCGTTCTCGACGATGTAGCCCAGCTCGCGACGACCGAAGCGGTCGGCGTCGAACAACAGATCCTCGCCACCGGCCGCATCCCATACCTGCATGCGCCGGTACGGCCAGGCACGGGCCTGGGCGATCGCCGGCCACACGCCGAGGCGCTGCAGCAGCTGCACGTTGTCGGCGGCGAACGCGAACACCCGCAGGTCCGGCTGCGCGGCCTGCCACGGCGAGGGCTCGCGGCCTTCGACCAGGGCGACCGACAGCCCGGCATCGGCAAGCGCCAGCGCACAGGCGGCACCGACCACGCCACCGCCGACGATGGCCACGTCCAGGCGCATGCGGCGGCTCATGCGGCCTCCCCACGGCACAGGCGCGGCACGTCACCGCGGAAACCCATTGCCCCGCCCACCAGCATCGACTGCACCGACGCGCGTTGCGCGGCGACCAGGCCCAGGCTGCGCAGCGGCCGCAGCAGCGGCGCCGGGTTGCTGGTCAGCCGGGCCAGGCCACCGGAGAACGCCACCGTCTGCCGGCGGTCCTCTTCGCGGCGGGCCACGTAGGCCTGCAGCAGGCCATCGCTGCCGGCATCACCGCCCGCGTCTTCCAGCAGCTCGGCCAGGGTCAGCGCATCGCGCAGGCCCAGGTTGAAACCCTGCGCACCCAACGGGTGGATGGTCTGCGCCGCATTGCCCAGCAGCACCGTGCGCTGCCCGGCCAGCGCGCGCGCCAGCACCTGGATGAGCGGATAGGCACTGCGCGGACCGGATTCGAGCAGGCGCCCGGCGCGCCAGCCCAGCACGTTCTGCAGGCGCTGCAGCCAGGCGGCATCGTCCAGCGCCATCACCGCCTCGGCCTGCTCACGGGCCACCCCGTGCACGCAGCCGAAGTGGCGGTCACCGCGCGGCAGCAGTGCCGTCGGGCCGGTGTCGGTGAAACGCTCCCAGGCACTGCCATCGGGCGCGCGCTGGCTGCGCACGCGGGCGACGAACAGGGTCTGCAGGAAATCATGGCGGTCGACCTCGATGCCCAGCGCCTCGCGCACGCCGCTGGCGGTACCGTCGGCACCGACCACCAGGCGTGCCTGCAGCACGCGCTCGCCGCTCTCGTCGGCCACGCGCACCTGGCGATGGCCGTCGACCACATCGCCCAGGCCGAGGAAACGCATCGGCCGGTAACGGTGCAGGCGCGGCAGTTCCTGCAGGCGCGCTTCCAGCGCCTGGCCGAAATCGCGCGCCACCACCACCTGGCCGAACCACGGCCGGTCGTAATCGGCCGCGTCGAGCTGGACCCGGCCGAAATCCCCGGCGCGGCTGACATGGATGCGGCGGATCGGGCCGGGCGCCATCGCCAGCTTCTGCATCACCCCCAGCGCGGTCAGCGCGTTGACGGTGGCGGCGGCGAAGCTGAGGTTGCGCTGGTCGAACACCGCCGGCAGTTCGCCGGCCGGGCTGGCCTCGAGCAGGCCCACGTCCAGGCCCAGCCGGTCCAGGGCGATGGCCAGGCTGGCTCCCACCAGACCGCCACCGACGATCAGCACGTCATGTCGTTCACTCATGAGCCAATGATACGCGCTCGCCGCCGGGCCCTGCGCCAACCCGCGCGGCGGGCTAGAATGAAAGCTGAATCCGCTCCGGGCCCGCTGCCATGTCCGACACCGCCAACCGCGCCTTTATCCTCTCCGTACTTGTGCTGTTGCTGGCGGCGACCCGGGTCAACCACTTCGCGGCCATCCCCGATGCGTCCTGGGCCGTGTTCTTCATCGGTGGCTTCTACCTGGCGCGCTGGACGCGCTGGGCGTTCCCGCTGCTGATGGTCTTCGCCGTACTGGTGGACTGGATCGTGATCCGCAGCAGCGGCCTGGATTTCTGGCAGCACTACTGCGTCTCGCCGGGCTATTGGCTGCTGCTGCCAGCGTACTTCTCGCTGTGGGCCGGTGGCCTGCTGCTGGGCCGCAACTACCACGGCGCGCACTGGTCGACCCTGGGCAAGGGCGCGCTGCTGCTGGTGGCCTCGGTGGCCCTGTGCCATCTGCTCGCCCAGGGGGGCTTCTACTGGACCACCCGCAACGTGGCCGAGCCGACCGTGGCCGGCTGGGCGCAGAACTACGCGCAGTGGTTCGGCCCCTATCTGCGCACCACGGCCATCTACGTGGCGCTGGCCGCGGCCCTGCAGCTGGCGGTCGAGCAGGTGCTGAAGCTGCAGCAGGCCCGCCGCGACATCCAGCACTGAGCCATCGCATGGGCCATCGTCTTTCGCGCATCTACACCCGTACCGGCGATGACGGCAGCACCGGCCTCGGCGATGGCAGCCGGGTCGGCAAGGACGACCTGCGCGTGGCCTCGTACGGCACGGTGGATGAAGCCAATGCCGCCCTTGGCCTGCTGCTGGCCACGGCGCTGCCCGACGACGTGCGCGCGCTGGTGGTCCACCTGCAGCACCAGTTGTTCGACCTCGGCGCCGAGCTGTGCGTGCCGGGCCATGCCGCCATCCACGCCGCCGACATCTCGGCGCTGGAGCAGCAGCTGGATCATTACAACGCCGACCTGCCGATGCTGAAGGAATTCGTCCTGCCGGCCGGCGGCGAAGCGGCCGCGCGCTGCCACCTGGCACGCACCATCGTGCGCCGGGCCGAGCGCGAGACGGTCGCCCTGGCGCGGATGGAAAGCGTGCGCAGCGAAGCCCTGCAGTACCTCAACCGGCTGTCGGACCTGCTGTTCGTGCTGTCGCGGGTGCTGGCCCGTGCCGATGGCCACGGCGAGGCGCTGTGGCAGCCGCAGCACCGGCAGCGCTGACCGCCGATGCTGGTCTATACCCACCCCGCCTGCCTGCAGCACGACCCCGGCCCCGGCCATCCCGAGTGCCCGCAGCGGCTGCAGGTGGTGCTCGATGCCCTGCACCAGGCCTTCCCCGGCCAGCTGGACTGGCGCCAGGCACCGCCGGCCAAGTTCGGTGAACTGAGCCGGGTGCACGACAGCGCATTGCTCGACTTCGTCCTGCAGCCGCAGACCCTGCCGCTGCGCCAGCTCGACATGGACACCTGGACCTCGCCCGGTTCGGCCAGCGCCGCCGTGCACGCGGCCGGCGCCGGCGTGGCCGCGGTCGATGCGGTGATGCTCGGCGATGACCCGCTGGCGTTCTGCGCGGTGCGCCCGCCCGGCCACCACGCCACCAGCAGCACGGCGATGGGCTTCTGCCTGCTCAACAACATCGCCGTGGCCGCCGCGTACGCGCGTGACCGGCACGGGCTGGAGCGCATCGCGGTGGTGGACTTCGATGTCCACCACGGCAACGGCACCCAGGACATCTTCCAGCACGATGCCCGGGTGTCGTACTACAGCACCCACCAGGCCGGGCTGTTCCCCAATTCGGGCCTGCGCCGCGACCGTGGCGCCGGCAACCTGATGAACATCCTGCTGCCCCCGGGCAGTGGCGGGTTCCGCTTCCGCAATGTCTGGGCCGACGAGATGCTGCCGGCCATCGACGACTTCCGCCCGCAGCTGCTGCTGGTCTCGGCCGGCTTCGACGCCCACCTGCGCGACCCGCAGGCCGACCTGATGCTGGAAACAGACGATTTCGCCTGGATCACCGCCGAACTGCATGCGCTGGCCCGCCGCCACGCGGCCGGCCGGGTGGTGTCGATGCTGGAGGGCGGCTATGACCTGCAGGCCCTGTCCGAGTGCACCGTGGCCCATGTCCGGGCCCTGCTGGAAGGGGCAACCGGGCCACGGGCTGGATGAACCCGAACCGGCAGCGGGCGACAACCTTCATTGCCCCTATGCAGCGGATGGGGCAATCTACCGTCCGTTTTCGCCCGAATCCGAACCGCGTGCGCCGAGCCCTCCGCCTGCTTCCCCTGCCCCTGAGCATCGCCGTCTGCCTTCCGGCGATGGCCGATGACAAGCCGCTCAACTGGGGCCTGTGCCCGGCAACCGAGGTCATTCCTGCCTTCACCGATGCCCCAACCCCGGTGCCCGGGCAGGACAAGGCCGCCGCCAGCGCCGAGCGCGAGCAGCAGCCCACCGACATCGAGGGTGACCAGCTGCTGGGCACCACCACGGTGCCGCAGTACCAGGGCAACGTGGCGCTGCGCCGTGGCGACCAGTTCGTCGGTACCGACAAGCTCAGCTTCGACACCGAAAGTGGCAACTACATCGCCGACGGCAATGTGCGCTACCAGGACGGGTCGATCCGCATGGTCGCCAAGCGTGCCGAGGGCAATCAGGAAAGCGACACCCACAAGATCACCGACATCCAGTACCAGCTGGTGTCGCGCCGTGGCAACGGCGATGCCGAATCGGTCGACCTGCAGGGCGCCGTCGGCCAGATGCACCGCTCGACCTACACCACCTGCGATCCCTCGCAGCCGGTGTGGAAGCTGTCGGCGCCGGAAATCGAAGTGGACAACGACGAGGGCTTCGGCACCGCCCGGAATGCCGTGCTGCGCATCGGCAAGGTCCCCGTGCTGTGGGCGCCTTACTTCAAGTTCCCGATCGACGACCGGCGCAAGACCGGCCTGCTGTTCCCGCAGCTGGGCATGTCCGGCCGCAACGGCTTCGACTACGCCCAGCCGATCTACCTGAACCTGGCGCCGAACTACGACGACACGCTGACGCCGCGCTACATGAGCAGCCGTGGCCTGATGCTCGACAACGAGTTCCGCTACCTCTACAACGGCGGCCGCGGCGAGCTGCTGACCGCCTACATGCCCAGCGACGAGCTGCGCGATCGCGACCGCAGCCGGGTGATGTTCAACGGTTACCACAACGTGGACAGCCACTGGCAGGCCCGCGCCAACCTGGCCTGGGTCAGTGACGAGCGCTACATCGAGGATTTCGCCAACCGCTTGGTCGGCGTTACCGCGTCCAACCTGCAGAGCACCATCGGCCTGTACGGCACCGGCCAGAACTGGACGGCCGGCATCATGGCCGACCGCTGGCAGCTGACCGATTACACGTTGAACGAGAGCGCCCTGGCCTACAACCGCCAGCCGCGGCTGTACTTCAACTGGGACAAGTCGCTGCTGCCATGGCTGGAGACCGGCGTCTACGCCGAAGCCGTGCGCTTCACCCACGATGACATCAACTTCAAGTACGACGCCAGCGCCGGCGAAGACCTGCAGTACACCCGCAACGGCCTGCGCCAGACCGACGGCATCGGTGTCAGCGGTGGCTCGCGCCTGGACCTGAAGCCGTACGTTTCGTTCCCGATCAGCGGCGCCGCCTGGTATGTCACCCCGACCCTGGCCTACCGCTACACCGCCTATCAGCTGGACCGCGGCCTGGTGGACGGCGTCAACGGCATCCGTGGCCAGATCCTGCGCTCGCAGGGCATCGACCCGACCACTGCAACACCCGAGCAACTGCGCGGCAACACCTCGCCCAGCCGCAGCATGCCGATCGCCAGCCTCGATGCCGGCCTGTTCTTCGACCGCGACACAAAGATCGGCGGCAAGTCCTTCCTGCAGACCCTGGAGCCGCGCCTGTTCTACCTGCGCACGCCCTACCGCAACCAGGACGAACTGCCCGTATTCGATACGCGTGACTTCACCTTCAGCTGGGGCCAGCTGTTCCGCGATTCGCGCTATACCGGCGCCGACCGCCAGAACGATGCCAACCAGCTGACCTTGGCACTGAGCACCCGCTTCATCGACCAGACCACGGGCAAGGAACGCTTCTCGGCCTCGATCGGCCAGATCCAGTACTTCGACGAATCGCGGGTGACCGTGACCCCGGGCGGCGCCCCGGTGGAGAAGGGCAAGTCGGCCTGGATCGCCGATTCGAACTACATGATCAACGACCGCTGGACCCTCGGCGCCACCTACCAGTGGGACCCGAAGTACAAGCGTGAGGATCTGGCCAGCGTCCGCGCCCGCTACCTGATGTCCAACGACGGCGTGGTCAACCTGAGCTACCGCTACCGCATCAACGCCGGTGCAGCGGCCAATGCCACCAAGGAAGAGCGCACCCTGCTTGAACAGGCCGACCTGTCGTTCCTGTACCCGCTGAACGAGCGCTGGAGCCTGGTGGGCCGCTATTACTACTCCATCCAGGACAGCAAGCCGCTGGAAATCATCGGTGGCGTGCAGTGGGACAGCTGCTGCCTGGCCGTGCGCGCCGTCGCCCGCCGCTACGTGCGCAACCGCGAGGGTGATCTGAACAACTCCATCCAGCTCGAGTTCGTGCTCAAGGGCCTGAGCTCGCTGGGCCAGGACACGGACCGCACCTTGCGCCGTGCTATCCTCGGGTACAACCGCGACGACCTCTATCTCGTGCCCCCCAGCAACACCGGGGCGACCCGGGACGACTACGATCCAAACCAGATCCCATGACCAAGAGCTTCCCCGTCCTACTCGCTTCGCTGCTGGCCGTGTCCAGCGTGTCCGCCCCCTTCCAGGTCATCGCCCAGGAGGCCCAGCCGCTGGACCGCATTGCAGCCATCGTCGATGAGGACGTGGTGCTGCAGAGCGAACTGCAGCGCGCGATCGTCAACATCAAGGCCCAGTACGCCGGTCGTGAGAACCAGCTGCCGCCCGATGACGTGCTCAGCCGCCAAGTGCTCGAGCGCCTGGTGCTGGTCAAGCTGCAGGTCGCCCGCGCCCAGAGCAGCGGCATCCGCATCAGCGACCAGGAACTGAATCAGGCGATGAACTCGATCGCCCAGCAGAACGGTTCCAACCTGGACGCCCTGCGCCAGCGCCTGGCCAGCGACGGCATCGATTTCGCCGATTTCCGCGCCTCGGTGCGTGACGAGATCACCGTGCAGCGCCTGCGCCAGAGCTTCGCCCAGAGCCGCATCAGCGTCAGCGAAGGCGAGGTCGATGCTGCCCTGAAGCAGCAGGCCACCGTCGGCAACCAGTACCACCTGGCGCACATCCTGGTGGCCCTGCCCGACGGCGCCACTGCCGAACAGATCTCCACCGGCCAGAAGAAGGCCGATGGGGTGAAGGCACTGCTGGACAAGGGCGAGCTGGACTTCAACGCCGCCGCCGTCCGCTATTCCGACAGCCCCAACGCGCTGGAAGGCGGCGATCTGGGCTGGCGCAGCCTGGATGAGATCCCGGCCGCCTTCGCGCAGATGATGCAGCAGATGAAGGCCGGCGACGTGGTCGGCCCGATCCGTGGCCCGAGCGGCTTCCAGCTGCTGAAGCTGGTCGAAGTGCGTGATGCCAACGCCGCCACCGGCGACCACACCGTCACCGAGTACCACGGTCGCCACATCCTGGTGCGCGTGGACGACAACCAGACCGACGCGGCCGCCAAGGCCAAGATCGACACCCTGCGTGCCCGCATTGCCGGTGGTGCCGACTTCCAGGCCGTGGCCAAGGAATCGTCGGAAGACAACAACAGCAAGGGCCAGGGCGGCGATCTGGGCTGGTTCCCGGCCGATGCCTTCGGTCCGGCGTTCGGCCAGCAGATCGAAGGCATCCAGGACGGAGGCGTCAGCCAGCCGTTCCGTACCGATGCCGGCTGGCACATCGTGCAGCGCGTTGCCACGCGCCAGACCGACGTGACCAGCGACAACCAGCGTGCACAGGTCCGCGAGACGATCGGCCGCCGCAAGCTGGAAGACGAATACAACCGCTTCCTGCAGGAACTGCGCGGCGAAGCCTACGTCAGCTTCCGCAGTGGCGACCGCGCAGAAAACACCGCGACGCCGCAGCAGCCCTGACCGATGCGCCCCGAGCTCGCTCTGGTACCGGGCGAGCCGGCGGGGATCGGCCCGGAGCTGTGCGTCCGCCTTGTCCAGCAGTCGCGCGATGATTGCCGGCTGCTGGCCTTCGCCGACCCGGATACCCTGCGCGCGGCTGCGGCCGCGCTGAAGCTGCCCCTGCAGCTGCTGCCCGAGGATGCCGAGGCCCGCCTGCCCGGCGACCTGCGCCTGCGCCCCCTCGGCAACTCCACCCCCAGCCACTTCGGCCAGACCGATCCCGCCAATGCGGGCGCGGTGATTGGTGCGTTGCTGGCGGCCGGCCAGGCCTGCCTGTCCGGCGAACTGCAGGGCGTGATAACCGGCCCGGTGCACAAGGCGGTGATCAACCAGGGCGGCATCGCCTACAGCGGCACCACCGAACTGCTGGCCGACCAGGCCGGGGTGAAGGTAGTGATGATGCTGGCCAACGACATCGTGCGCGTGGCCCTGGCCACCACCCACCTGCCGCTGCGCGAGGTGGCCGATGCGATCACCGCGCCCAGCCTGGAACACACCCTGCGCACCGTGCATGCCGCGCTGCGCCGCGAGTTCGGCCTGCCTGCGCCGCGCATCGCCGTGCTCGGGCTGAACCCGCATGCCGGCGAAGACGGCCACCTCGGCCGTGAGGAGCTGGACCTGGTCATCCCCCTGCTGCAGCGCCTGCGCGCGGAGGGCATGGACCTGGTCGGGCCGCTGCCGGCCGATACCGCCTTCCTGCCGGCCAAGCTGGCCGGCTTCGACACCGTGCTGGCCATGTACCACGACCAGGGCCTGCCGGTGCTGAAGTATTCCGGCTTCGAACAGGCCGTGAACCTGACCTTGGGCCTGCCCTACCCGCGCGTGGCCGTCGACCACGGCACCGCTTTGGAGCTGGCCGGAAGTGGCATCGCTGATCCTTCCAGCCTGCAGGCCGCAACGGCGCTGTGTGCGCGGCTGGCCCGGCAACGTACACTGAGCGCATGAATTCCCCGCATTCCCCCTCCGGCCCGGTGTTCACCGCCCCGGCCAAGAAGCAGCTTGGCCAGCATTTCCTGGCCGACCGCCACTACATCGACAAGATCGTGATGGCGGTCAATCCCAAGGACGGTGACCGTCTGGTCGAGATCGGCCCCGGCCAGGGCGCGATCACCCTGCCCCTGCTGCGCGTGCACCCGACGCTGACGGTGATCGAGTTCGACCGCGACCTGATCGCGCCGCTCACCGCCGCCGCCGAACCGCTGGGCGATCTGACCATCGTCCAGGGCGACGTGCTGCGCGTGGATTTCACCGCGCTGGCCGCCGGCGAGCCGATCCGCCTGGTCGGCAACCTGCCCTACAACATCTCCTCGCCCATCCTGTTCCACGCGCTGGAGCACGCCGCGGTCGTCCGCGACATGCACTTCATGCTGCAGAAGGAAGTGGTGGACCGCATGGCTGCCGGCCCGGGCAGCAAGGTCTATGGCCGCCTCAGCGTGATGCTGCAGGCCTACTGCCAGGTGACCTCGCTGTTCGTGGTGCCGCCGGGCGCGTTCCGGCCGCCGCCGAAGGTCGATTCGGCCGTGGTGCGGCTGGTGCCGCGTGACCCGGCCAGCGTCAACATCAACGACCACAAGCGCTTTGCCGACGTGGTCAAGGCCGCCTTCGGGCAGCGCCGCAAGACCCTGCGCAATGCGCTCAACAACGTCGTCACGGCCGAGCAGTTCGCGGCCGCCGGCGTGCGCCCCGATGCCCGTGCAGAACAGCTGGATGTGGCTGAATTCATCGCTTTGGCCAATGCCACCTGATTACACTGCCGGTATGGAAGACGCTGACGTTTACGCCATTACTGTCGAGGTTGCTCCGCGCTTCCTCGACGACCAATCCGCGCCGGAAGACGGCCGCTATGCGTTCGCCTACACGATCCGCATCCACAACCAGGGGCGCGTTGCCGCGCGCCTGGTCGCCCGCCACTGGCGCATCACCGATGCCAACGGCCGCGTCGAGCATGTCGATGGCGACGGGGTGATCGGCGAGCAGCCGCGCCTGCGCCCGGGTGAAGACTTCCGTTACACCTCGGGTGTCATGCTCGGGACCGAACACGGGACCATGCAGGGCCACTACGACATGGTTGCCGATGACGGCACCGAATTCGCCGCGCCGGTCGCACCTTTCGTGCTGGCCGTGCCGCGTACCCTGCACTGACACGGAGGCCGGACGATGAGTGTATGGGCGATCGGCGACCTGCAGGGCTGCTACGACGTTACCCAGCGACTGCTGGAGAAGATCCGCTTCGACCCGGCGCAGGACACCCTATGGTTCTGCGGCGACCTGGTGAACCGCGGCGGACAGTCGCTGGAAACCCTGCGCCTGGTGTATTCGCTGCGCGAGCACAGCGTGGTGGTGCTGGGCAACCATGACCTCTCGCTGCTGGCCGTCGGTGCGCGCACCGAAGAGGAACAGCGCAAGGTCAACCCGGACCTGCTGCGCATCGTGCAGGCCGAGGACCGCGACGAGCTGCTGGACTGGCTGCGCCTGCAGAAGCTGGTGCACGTGGACCGCGAGCTGGGCTGGATGATGGTGCATGCCGGTCTGGCGCCGAAGTGGACCACGCAGATGGCCGAGAAGCACGCTGCCGAGGTGGAAGTGCAGCTGCATGGCGCCGGCTACCGCAAGCTGTTCCGCAACATGTACGGCGACAAGCCGAGCTGGGCACCGAACCTGTCCGGCTACGACCGTTCGCGCGCGATCATCAATGTGCTCACCCGCATGCGCTACTGCACCCCGCGTGGGCGCATCGGCATCGAAGACAAGGGCACGCCGGGCACCCAGGAACAGGGGCTGTATCCCTGGTTCGAAGTACCGGGCCGGGTCGAGCGCGACCTGAAGGTGGTCTGTGGCCACTGGTCGGCGCTGGGCCTGACCATCACCCAGGGCGTGCATGCCATCGACACCGGTGCGGTGTGGGGCGGCAAGCTCACCGCCATCCAGCTCGACACCGACGAACTGCGCGTGGTGCAGGTACCCGGCCGGGATGTGCCGGCACCGGTGGCCAATGCCCGTCCGCCGGCACGACCGGCACGTGAGCGGCCGGCCGCTGCGGCGCAGGACAAGGAAGCGGCCGCAGCACCCGCCGCCAGCCGTGGCCCGCGTCGTCGCCGCCGTCGTGGTGGCGGTGGTGGTGGCGGTAACGGCAACAGCGCACCGCCGCAGGGCTGAGGCCTGTACGGGTAGAGTCGACTGTCAGTCGACTCGCGCGCGCCACGCGCGGTTTTCCGGGAATTGATGGGGAGCAGTCGACCAACGGTCGACTCTACCCAGGGTCAGCGGCGCATGTAGTGCACGAACCGGAACGCGTACGCATGGCGCGCGTCAGCCGGGTGCGGTTCGCTGCTGGTTTCCTGCCAGACGCCCGGGTCGACCTCGGGGAAATGGGTGTCGGCCGGTACTTCGGCATCCACCCAGGTCAGGTACAGGTCGCTGGCCTGGTCGAGCAGCTGGCGGAAGATCTCGCCGCCGCCGATGATGCACAGCTCAGCAGCGCCCTCGCCTTCGGCAATGGCCTTCGCTTCATCCAGCGACGCCACCGCACGCATACCCTCGAACGGCACCTGGCCGCTGCGGGTCAGCACCAGGTTGGTCCGCCCCGGCAGCACGCGGCCGATCGATTCGGCGGTCTTGCGCCCCATCAGGATCGGCTTGCCCAGAGTGAGCGCCTTGAAGTGCTTGAAGTCGTCCGGCAGGTGCCAGGGCATCGCGTTGCCCTGGCCGATGCCACGGTTGCGCTCCAGCGCCACGATCATCGAGAGTTTCATCAAAGCACCCGGTCAGCTGGCATCGATCTGCAGCCGCTGGCAGGCATCCTTCGCCGCCTGCGCGGCCTGGAATGCAGCGGCCAGTGCCGGTGTGGAGGGAGCGCTCTCATCCATCGCAGCAAACACCTTCTGCTTCTGCGCGTCGTCGATCTCCTGCAGGCCCGGCCCGGACATCACCTCCCGATACAGCCCGAAGGCGTCGGTGTCCGCGTCGGCACTCTGCGCAAGGAAAGCCTTCAATTCCTCGGCGGAATAGACCGCCGCGAGCTGCTTGTCCATGGTCGCCAGGTACGCCGGCTCTTCGATGCCCGATCTCACCTGTTCGGCCATTGCCGCGTACAGGGTCGTCACGGCCTCGCCCATCTGCGCCTGGCAACCGGCCGGCGAATCCTTGACCAGGCTCTGCCCGGTGCCGCCGTTCATCGCCTCGGAGATGGCCTGGATCTCTTCCTGCACATGCCGGTGCACGATCTGCGCGTTGACCTGCCGGGCCAGCGCCAGCGCGTCCGCCGGGGCTGCCTGCGCCATGGCCGGCAGCAGGCCCGCCAGCACCAGCAGCGCCGGGGCGGACATACGCCGCCTCATACCGCCACCGGCGCCTTGATCGCCGGGTGCGGGTCGTAGCCATCGATGCGGATGTCGTCGAACTGGAAGCCGAACAGGTCGGTCACCTCCGGGTTCAACCACAGCTTGGGCAGCGCGCGCGGTTCACGCGACAGCTGCTCGCGGGCCTGCTCGTAGTGGTTCGAATACAGGTGCGCATCGCCCAGGGTGTGCACGAAATCGCCCACGCCCAGGCCGGTGGCCTGCGCCACCATGTGGGTCAGCAGGGCGTAGCTGGCGATGTTGAACGGCACGCCGAGGAAAATGTCGCCGCTGCGCTGGTACAGCTGGCAGCTGAGCTTGCCGTCGACCACGTAGAACTGGAACAGGTTGTGGCACGGCATCAGCGCCATCTGCGATAGCTCGCCCACGTTCCAGGCGCTGACCACCAGCCGGCGCGAATCGGGGTTGCGCTTGATCTCGTCCACCAGCCACTGCATCTGGTCGATCTCGCGGCCATCGGCGGTGGCCCAGCTGCGCCACTGCTTGCCGTAGACCGGGCCGAGGTCGCCGTTCTCGTCGGCCCACTCGTCCCAGATGCGCACCTGGTTGTCCTTCAGGTAGCCGATGTTGGTATCGCCCTTCAGGAACCACAGCAGCTCGTGGATGATCGAGCGCAGGTGCAGTTTTTTGGTGGTGACCAGCGGGAAGCCTTCGCTGAGGTCGAAGCGCATCTGCCAGCCGAACACGCTGCGGGTGCCGGTGCCGGTGCGGTCACTCTTCTCGGTGCCGTGCTCGAGCACATGCGACAGCAGGTCGAGGTAGGCCTTCATGCCTTGCCCTCTGCGGCCACCATCGGCTGCGGCTGCAGCACCGGTGCGCGGCGCGACAGGGCCAGCAGCACCAGACCGAAGACGATGAGCGGCACGCACAGGATCTGGCCTTTGGTCAGCCAGCCGAAGGCCATGTAGATGCCGTTGTCGGGCATGCGCACGAACTCGACCGCGAAGCGGAAGATGCCGTACAGCAGCGCGAACAGGCCACCGATCAGGTAGCGGTGGCGCGGCTTTGCCGACACCGCCCACAGCACCACGAACATCACCAGGCCTTCCAGCGCCGCTTCATACAGCTGCGAGGGATGACGGGCGTACTGGTTCAGCGCGCCGGTGGCGAACTGCGCCTGCAGGGTCGCGGTGTCGAGCTGGTTCAGCGGAGCCGGCAGGCCGGACGGAAACACCACGCCCCAGCTGCCATCGGTGTACTTGCCCCACAGCTCGGCGCCGATGAAGTTGCCGATGCGGCCGAAGCCCAGGCCCAGCGGCACCAGCGGCGCCATGAAGTCCATGGTGTCGAAGAAGTGCAGCGCGTGCTTGCGCGACCACCACCAGCAGGCGGCGATGACGCCCAGCAGGCCGCCGTGGAAGCTCATGCCGCCATCCCATACCTTGAACAACAGCAGCGGGTTGTGCAGGAAATCGCCCAGCGCATAGAAAAGCATGTAGCCGATGCGCCCGCCCAGCACCACGCCGAGCATGGCGTAGAACAGCAGGTCGGAGAAACCGTTGGCATCGACGCCCGGCAGGCGGCCCTCGGCGATGCGCTTGCGGCCCAGCAGCCAGGCCGCGGTGAAGCCGAGCAGGTACATGATGCCGTACCAGTGCACCTTGATCGGCCCCAGCGAAAGGGCGATGGGGTCGATGTCGTGGAAATAGATCATGGAAGCTGCCTTGCGGGAGTACGGGTATTTTACGGCTCAACCCAGGATCTGCGGGGTGTCGGGCAGGCCGTCATCATCGGACCGCGTGGCGGCCGGGAAGTGCCCCTCCACCAGCGCGGAGACTTCATCGATGGCGCTGCGCAGCGCCTCGACCGGGTTGGCCCCCCGCAGGCCCTCGCGCAGGTGGGTGCAGACCCGCTGCCACTGCGCCGCGCTGACCCGGCCGTGCAGGCCGCGGTCGGCCACGATCTCGATGGCGTGGTCGGCCAGCAGCAGGTAGATCAGTACGCCATTGTTGCGGTGGGTATCCCAGGTGCGCAGCTGGGCGAAGGCCTGCTCGGCCGCCTGCCGCGGGGTCATGCCCCGCCACAGCGCGTGCAGCGGCAGGTCCGCCTCCACCGCGAACATCACCTGGCCGCCATGGCGTGCCTCGCCGGCGGCAATGGCGTCGGTGATGGCCTGCAGGGTGTCCGGCGGGAAGGCCCGCCGCACCGAGGGCGCGACCACATGACGGAGCAGGCGCCGGATCATCACCAGCCTCCCGAGGCGCCGCCGCCACCGGAGCGGCCACCACCACCGCCCCAGCCACCGCCGCCGCCGCCAAAACCGCCACCACCGCCGAAGCCTCCGCCCCCACCCCAGCTGCCGCCGCCCCAGCCGCCACCACCGGCAAATCGCCCGGGGTGGCCGGACAGCATCGCCACGACCAGGCCGACGATGCCCGCCAAGCCGCTGGCCAGCAGGGTGGAGGTGAACAGGAAGGCGGCCAGCGCCGCGCCGCCGCCGCCAAGCAGGCCACGCAGCGGGCGTGGCACCCGCGAGAACACCCCGCGCAGGATGCTGCCGGCAAACACGCCGATGAACAGCGCCAGGATCCAGGTATCGCCACCACCGTCCGGTTCGTGGCCGCGCTGGCCGCTGACCGGCGCCGGCAGCGGCTCGCCATCGACCAGCTTCACCAGCACGGCGGTGGCGTCGGTGATGCCACCGGCGTAATCGCCGCTGCGGAAGCGCGGCACCAGGTATTCCTGGATGACCCGGTTGGCGATGGCATCGGGAATCGCACCTTCCAGGCCGTAGCCCGGCTCGATGCGCACGCGCCGGTCATCCTTGGCCACCACCAGCAGCACGCCGTCATCCACGCCCTTGCGGCCGATCTGCCACTGGTCGAAGACGCGGGTGGTGTACTGGGCGATGTCCTCGGGCTGGGTGCTGGGCACCACCAGCACCTGCAGCTGGCTGCCCTTGCGCTGCTGCAGGTCCAGTGCCTGCTGCACCAGCGCCTGCTTCTGCGCGGCATCGAGGGTGCCGGTGGTATCGACCACCGGCGAATCCAGCGCGGGAATCGGCGCCAGCGACTGCGCCTGCGACGCCAGCGGCAGCCACAGCAGGAACGCCAGCAGCAGCGCGGTGGCCAGGCGCATGGCTCAGTGCGCCGGCTGCGGTGCCGGCTGCTGCTGCGGCGTGGTGCCGAAGTCGACCACCGGCGCGTTGGAGATCTGCGCTTCGTTCTCCACGCTGAAGTTGGGCTTGGGCTGGTAGCCGAAGATCTTCGCGGTGACCAGCTGCGGGAACGAGCGGATGTAGGTGTTGTAGTCCTGCACCTGCTGGATGTAGCGGCCGCGGGCGACGGTGATGCGGTTCTCGGTGCCTTCCAGCTGCGCCTGCAGGTCGCGGAAATTGGCGTCGGACTTCAGCGTGGGGTAGTTCTCGGTGACCACCAGCAGGCGCGACAGCGCGCTGCCCAGTTCGCCCTGCGCCTGCTGGAACTGCTTGAGCGAGTCCGGGTCATCGGCGTTGACATTGATCTGGCCGACGCGCGAGCGGGCGTTGGTGACTTCGGTCAGTACGCGCTCTTCCTGGCTGGCGAAACCTTTGACGGTCTGCACCAGGTTGGGCACCAGGTCGGCGCGGCGCTTGTACTGGTTGAGCACTTCGGACCAGCTGGCCTTGACCGCCTCATCCTTCTGCTGGATGGCGTTGTAGCCGCAGCCGGAGAGCAGGGAGGCCATCAGCAGCAAGGGCAGGACGCGGGAGAGCAGGCGCATGGCGGGAGTTCCGGGTGGACTGAGCGCCGAGCATGCCATGGTTGGAGTGAAAGATCGGCCATCGGGCGCCGCCCCCTCCGCGGTGGTTCAGTGCGGGATCTCGTGATTGGCCGGAAGGGTGGGTTGGCTGGGGGACGCCGTGAATCCGTCCATGGAGGCTCGGTCGCCGCATCCATGCGGCTCACGCCCCCAGCCAACCCACCCTCCCGACCATGGACGGTTCCCTGGCACCGCGGGAAAGATCAAAAAGAGCAAGAGCAAGAGCAAAAGCAAAAGCCCATGCTCCAGGCATTCGTGCCGACCAATGGTCGGCACCCACCAAAGCAGAACGCCGTTCTGACAGATCGCGGAGGTCTGTCGAAGGCGGGGTGGGTCCGGTTGAGGGGGTCACTTCATGGACGGGTTTACGGCGTCCCCCTCAACCGGACCCACCCCGCCAACCCACGGAAAGCCAGCCTTTGACGTTGACGTGGCTTGCAGCGGGTGCAGGGCTGCAAGCCCTGCCGGAACCCCACCCCCCTCAACAGGCCTCAGCCACCGGCGCGCGCGTCCGCCCCAGCCACGCCAGCAACAACCCCGACACCGCGAGCAACCCACCGGCCACTGGAATCGCCGCATACCCCAGCCCCGCACTGATCACCGCGCCACCCAGCGCCGCACCCACGGCGTTGCCCAGATTGAACGCACCGACATTGATCGACGACGCCAGGCCCGGCGCCTCGCTGGCCACCTGCATCACCCGGATCTGCAGCGGCGGCACCAGGGCAAAGGTCGCCGCACCGAACAGCAGGACACCGAGCGCCGCCGTAGCGTGGCTCATGAAGGCCAGCGGCAGCACGAACATCAGCACCGCCAGCACGGCCAACAGGATGCGCGTGGCGCCATCCAGCGACCAGTCAGCCATGCGCCCGCCGATGCCATTGCCGACGGTGAAGCCGATGCCGATCAGCGCCAGCGACATCGCAATGAATGCATTCGACGCGCCCGTCAGTTCGTTCAGCACCGGCGCCACGTAGGTGTAGAGGGTGAACATCGCACCGGCACCCAGCACCGTGGTGGCCATCGCCAGCAGCACCTGCGGCTGCAGGATCGCGCGAATCTCGCGACGCACGTCCGGGCGCGCATCCTGCGCCGACGCCGGCAGCGCCAGGCCCAATGCGGTGATCGCAACCAGGCCCAGTACCGCCGTGCCGGCGAAGGACAGGCGCCAGCCCAGCTGCTGGCCGACCCAGGTGGCCAGCGGCACGCCACCGATGTTGGCGATGGTCAGGCCCATGAACATGGTGGCCACGGCGGCGGCCTGCTTCTCCTTCGCTACCAGGCTGGCGGCGACCACGGCACCGATGCCGAAGAACGCACCGTGGTTGAGGCTGGTGACCAGGCGTGACAGCAGCAGCAGGCCATAGTTCGGCGCCAGCGCCGACAGCAGGTTGCCGACCACGAAGATCGACATCAGCAGCATCAGCGCGGTGCGCTTGCCGAACCGCCCCATCAACAGGGTCATCGCCGGTGCACCCAGCATCACGCCCACGGCATAGGCGGTAATCAGCATGCCGGCGGAAGGAATGCTCACGCCCACGCCATCGGCGATGACCGGCAACAGGCCCATCGGGGCGAACTCGGTGGTGCCGATGGCGAAGGCGCCGACGGCGAGGGCCAGCAGTGCAGCTCTGGAATTCATGCGGGGTTCCTGTGGGGAGGAAACGGGAAGCTGCGTAGCCTGCGCGCATTGCCGCCGCCGATTAAGCCTTGCCGCGGGAAAACAGTGTTGACCCCGGTTCACAGGTGGGACGGGATTCCGCCGGGCATGGCCCGGCGCTACCGGTGCTGCACGGCCCTTGGTAGCGCCGGGCCATGCCCGGCGAGCGCAGCGGCCCCCATAACGCAGAACCCCCGGCAGTGCCGGGGGTCCTGGGTGGATTTTTTACCAGTTACCGGCGCCCGGCACGTGGTGGTCGCGCGCGCGGCGGCGCATCAGCAGGTTCAGCCATTCCACCAGCACCGAGAAGCCCATCGCGGCGTAGATGTAGGGCTTCGGCACGTGCACGTCCAGGCCGTCCAGGATCAGCACCGCACCGATCAGCAGGATGAAGGCCAGGGCCAGCATCTTCACCGTCGGGTTGGCATCGATGAAGCGGCCCAGCGGGTTGGCGGCCAGCAGCATCACCAGCACCGACAGCAGGATGGCGGCGACCATCACCGGGATGTGGTCGGCGATGCCGACGGCGGTGATCACCGAGTCCAGCGAGAACACGATGTCGATGACCGCGATCTGCGCGATGACGTAGCCGAACACGGCCGAGGCCTTGGTGGTGCTGGGGTCTTCATCTTCGCCACCGGTGATCAGTTCCTTGATCTCCATGAAGCCCTTGATGATCAGGAACAGGCCACCGACGATCAGCACCAGATCGCGGATGGAGATGCCCATGCCGGCCACGGTGAACAGGTTCGCCGCCATGTGCGCCAGATAGGCCAGCGATACCAGCAGGCCGATGCGGGTGATGCAGGCCACGGCGATGCCGAGCTTGCGCGCGAACGGGCGGCGCTCTTCCGGCAGCTTGCTGACGGCGATGGAGATGAACACCAGGTTGTCGATGCCGAGCACGATTTCCAGGGCGCTGAGGGTAAACAGGGTTACCCACGCGTTGGGGTCGGCGAGAAACTCAAAGGACATGGCGACTCTTCAGGACAGTGGGGGAATGGAGGTTCAGGCGTACGTGCCGGCCAGCAGGTGGGGCACCACGACCAGTGCCCAGCACAGCAGCACGTTCATCATCAGCACGAACACCGCTGCCGAGCCCATGTCCTTGGCGCGGCCAGCCAGCTCGTGGATCTCGGCGCCGTAGCGCTCGATCACCGCTTCGATGGCCGAGTTGGCCAGTTCCATCGCCAGCACCAGCAGCATCGAGCCGATCATCAGCGCGCGCTCGACAGGCGTCTGGCCCAGCCACAGCGCCAGCGGGGCCAGCACGACCAGCAGGTAGGCCTCCAGCCGGAACGAGGACTCGTGCAGCCAGGCGGCGCGCAGGCCCTGCCAGGACCAGCGGGCGGCCTGGAAGATGCGGCGCGGGCCGCGGGGCATGTGGCCGAACTGATCAGCCACGAGGGGAACAACCAGCAACAGGGGCGCGGCGCAGCGACCGCTCAGACGCACGGCAGGCAATCATGGGTGCACAGGAATGGGCAGACAGCCCCCATTTTGCCACAAGGGCGGCAGCGGCACCCCGCGGCGGCCTGCCAACGACCCGCCATGGGCAAGCGCAGCACGGCGGCGAACTCCTATGATGGGTGCCCCCTGCCCTTGCTGGAGCCGCTGATGACACTCGCCCGTACCTGTCTGCTGTCGCTCGGATTGCTGACCCTGGCCCCGCTGGCCCAGGCGTTGAGCCCACCGGCCGCGCCGCGCGTGCCCGACCAGGTATCCAACGTGGCCTGGGAAGGCGACATGGCCAGCTTCCTCAAGTCCGACCAGGGCAACCCGCCGCCGCGCGGGGGCATCGAGTTCATCGGCAGTTCCTCGATCCGCTTCTGGGAGAGCCTGGCCCAGGACTTCCCCGGCCAGCCCGTATTCAACCGCGGCTTTGGTGGCTCGGAAGTGCGCGACAGCACCTGGTATGCCGACAAGATCGTGGTGCCCTATGCGCCGTGCAAGGTGTTCTTCTACGCCGGCGACAACGATCTCAACAGCGGCCGCAGCGCCACCCAGGTGCGCGATGACGTGGTGGCCTTCGTGCAGCGCGTGCACCGCGACCTGCCGAAGACCAAGGTGGAATACCTGTCGATCAAGCCCAGCCCGTCGCGCGCGCACCTGCTGCCGGCGATCAACCAGGCCAACGCGATGATCAAGGCCGCCCTGGCCAAGCTGCCCAACGCCGGCTACACCGACATCTACACCCCGATGCTGGGCGCCGATGGCCAGCCGGACGCGAGGCTGTTCCGCGAGGACATGCTGCACATGACCCCGGCCGGCTATGCGATCTGGACCAAGGCCGTGGCACCGAAGGTCAACTGCAACTGAGGTATTGCGGACGCCGGGCATGGCCCGGCGCTTCCGCCCCGCATCCACGCATGGCGTGGATCTACCGGGATGGGGCATGGGGTCAGAGCCCGTTGCGTTGCAACGGGATCCGACCCCGGTAGCGCCGGGCCATGCCCGGCGTCGGGGTCAGCGGAAAACGACCGTCGCTTCGGTGCCCCTGCCGGGCTCGCTGGCGAGGCTGACCTTCCAGCCGAAGCGGTCGCACAGCCGGCGTACGATCGACAGGCCCAGGCCGGTGCCCTGCGGGCGATCCGGCTCGGCGCGGTAGAACGGCTCGAACGCGCGGGCCAGCGCCTCGGCCGACATGCCGATGCCGGTATCGCGCACCACCACCCGGTCAGATTCAACCTGCACATCGATGCGGCCTTCGTCGGTGTAGTTGCAGGCGTTGCGCACCAGGTTGCTGACCACCACCTGCAGCACCCGCGGCGGCGCGTGCAGCTGCACCGGGCCGGCGCTGTGCAGGTGCACCGCCACCGGACGGCTGCCCAGCAGTTCGTTGGCGTTGTCCACTTCGTAGCGGACGATGTCGCTGACATCGAACAGCTCGATCTGCGGCTCGATGTCGGCCTCGCGGGCCAGGATCAGGAACGCATCGATCACCGCCTCCATGTCCCGCCCGGCGCGCTGGATGCGCTGCAGGCTGCGGCGCAGGCGCGGTTCCAGGGTCTCATCGCCCAGCGCCATGTCGCTGGCCACGCGGATCACGGTCAGCGGCGTGCGCAGTTCGTGGCTGGCATCGCGGGTGAAGTTGCGCTCGCGGGCCACATGGTCGGTGACCCGGTTGGCCAGTGAGTGCAGCGCCGCCGCCAGCTGGCGGGTCTCGCCCTGCATGTCGGCCGGCAGCTTGTCCGGCTCCAGGTCAGCCGCCTCGGGATGGCCCGGGTCCCAGCGCGACACGCGCCGCGCCAGCCAGTTCACCGGCGACACCAGGCGCTTGGACGCACGGTAGGTCACCCAGCTGGCGCCGTAGACGGCCAGCAGGGTCAGCAGCACCGGCACGATGCCGAACCAGAACGCCAGCATTTCCGCGCGCGAGCGCAGGAACACCAGGTACAGGCGGCCCTGCGGCCGGGCATCGACCAGCACCAGCTGGTCATCGCCGGGCAGTTCGTGAAAACCGGGTTCCAGCGTGCGCAGGTTGGCCGGCAGCGACAGGCTGGAGCGCCCGCGCTCGAGCAGGTACCCGCGGATGTTCTGGGTATTGGGCGGCGGCTGTGCGGGCGAGGCCTCGTGCAGCGTCCAGTAGTAGGCGGCCTCTTCGCGCAGGGCGGCGCCCACCAGGCTGTGCTTGATCACCAGTGAGACCAGCCATGCGCCCAGCAGGATGCCTACGCTGGCCAGCACTGCCTGCAGGATGAAAGCGATACGGATCTTGCGCGGCAGGCCGTGCGGCATTGCGGGGTCCCGGTTGAAGCGCTGCGATTATAGGCAGCGCGCCGTGCCCTTATCGTGCACGGACGGTGACCGTCGGCACGACAAATGGCCCGTTCCCTGCCCCGCGACCCGGCCGAAACCGGGGCGGGCCTGTTCCTGCGCAGGCACCACTCAGGCCATGGGCTGGGCGATGTCGGCGATGCGGTAACCGGCGCTCTGCACGGTGTGCAGCAGCGGACGGTCGAACGGCTTGTCGATGATCTTGCGCAGGTTGTACAGATGGCTGCGCAGGGTGTCCGAATCCGGCAGCCCGTTGCCCCAGATCTCGCGTTCGATTTCCTGGCGGGTGACCACGCGGGGCGATTCCCGCATCAGGATGGTCAGCAGGCGCAGGCCGATCGGCGAAAGCTGCAGTTCGGTACCGGCGCGGGTGGCCCGCATGCTGACCGGATCGAGCACGAGGTCGGCGACCTTGAGCACTTCCGAACCGACCTGGCGACGTTCGCGGCGGATCAGCGCGCGCAGGCGGGCTTCCAGTTCCTGGATGGCGAACGGCTTGGTCAGGTAGTCATCGGCACCAAACCCCAGGCCGGTGAGCTTGTCGTCCAGCGTGTCGCGCGCGGTGAGCATCAGCACCGGCGTTGACTTGCGGGCATCGTTGCGCAGGCGGCGGCACACTTCGATGCCATCCAGGCGCGGCAGCATCAGGTCCAGCACGACGACGTCGTAGCTGTTTTCAGCGGCCAGACGGTAGCCGTCCAGGCCATCCTGCGCATAGTCCACCTCGAAGCCACGGCCTTCCAGGTATTCGCCGATCATCTCGGAGATGTTGCGGTTGTCCTCGACCACCAGCACCAAGCCGGAAGTCTCCTTCGTCTGACGCATGTGAGTACCTCTGTCTTCAGCTTTGTGAAACATGCCCGATCGACGGTGGACGCGATGTGAAGTTCCGTCAAGACGCCGAAAAAAGTTTTACAGCAGCGGTTTGAGCAGCGGCCAGACGTTGTCCATCACCTTCGGCTGGGCCTGCGCGGTGGGGTGCAGGCCGTCGGCCTGCATCAACCCCGGCTGCAGGGCCACGCCCTCCAGCAGGAACGGCAGCAGCGGCACCTGGTATTTGTCGGCCAGCGCGCGGTAAGCGGCGGCCAGGCGCTGGCGGTAGGCCGGGCCGTAGTTGGGCGGCACGTCGATGCCCAGCAGCAGCACCTTGGCGCCGGCGGCGCGGCTGGCCAGCAGCATCTTCTCCAGGTTGCCCTGCACCTGCGCCGGTGTCAGCCCGCGCAGGGCATCGTTGCCGCCCAGCGCGATGACCACCACCGTGGGTTTCTCCTTGGCCAGCAGGCCCGGCAGGCGGGTCATCGCGCCGGCGGTGGTTTCCCCGCTCATGCTGGCGTTAACGATGCGAGGCGGGTTTTTCGACTGCTGCCTGACCCGCTTGTCCAGCAGGCTGACCCAGCCTGCGTCGGCCGGGATATTGTGGGCAGCACTGAGGCTGTCACCGAGCACCAGCACCGTGCCGGCCGGACCTTTGGCACACGCCAGCCCGGACCACAGCAGCAACCCTAGCAGCAGCACCATCATCGTGCCGGCTTGCCGGCTCCACCCTGTAATGCGCATTGGAGTTTCCTCATCGACAGCCTGTCCCCCCGCAGCGCGCCCGTCGCCATCGCCGTCGACCAGGTCGGCAAATCCGTGCATGGCCCGGAGGGTGAAGTCCACATACTGGACAACATCACCCTCACGGTACATGAAGGCACCAGCGTGGCGATTGTCGGGGCCTCCGGTTCGGGCAAGACCACCCTGCTCGGCCTGCTGGCCGGGCTGGATCTGCCCAGCCGCGGCGGCATCACCCTGGCCGGGCAATCGCTGGGCGCGCTGGACGAGGAAGCCCGGGCGCAGCTGCGTGCGCGCGAAGTGGGCTTCGTGTTCCAGAGCTTCCACCTGCTGCCGGCGCTGACGGCGGCCGAAAACGTCGCACTGCCGCTGGAACTGGCCGGCCGCGAGGACCGCGCGCGGGTCGATGAGGTACTGGCCCAGGTCGGCCTCTCGCACCGCGCCCGCCACTACCCGCGGCAGCTGTCCGGCGGCGAGCAGCAGCGCGTCGCCCTGGCCCGCGCCTTCGTCACCCGCCCGCGCATCCTGTTCGCCGATGAACCCACCGGTTCGCTGGACCAGGCCACCGGCCAGCACATCAGCGACCTGCTGTTCGAGCTCAACGCTGGCAGCGGCACCACCCTGGTGCTGGTCACCCACGACCTGCGCCTGGCCCAGCGCTGCCAGTACATCCACCGCATCGACAACGGTCGCCTGCAGGCGGTCGAATACGGGGCGCAGGCATGAACCTGCTGCGGCACGCTTGGCGCGCGCTGCGCCGCGAAGCCCTGGCCGGTGACCTGCTGACCGTGTTCGCCGCGCTGGTACTTGGCGTGGCGGTGATGACCGCCGTCGGCACGCTGGTGAACCGGGTCAACCTGGCCCTGACCGGCAGCGCGGCCGAGATGCTGGGCGGCGACCTCGGCGTGGCCGGGCGCAGCGATCCGCCTGCGGCCTTCGCCGAAGAGGCGCAGCGGCGCGGGTTGGCCTACACCCGCATCGCCGGCTTCGGCAGCGTGCTGTTCAACGGTGATGCCAGCCAGATGGCCAGCATCAAGGCGGTGCAGGCCGGCTACCCGCTGCGCGGCACGCTGCGGGTGCGGGCCACGCCGGGCGGCGCGTTGATCGCCGATGCCGGCATGCCGCCGCAGGGCCAGACCTATGCCGACCCGCGCCTGCTGCAGGCGCTGGGCCTGAAGGTCGGTGATGCGCTCGAGTTCGGTGCCGGCACGCTGCGCGTGGCCGGCATCATCGAGGCCGAGCCGGACAGCGGTGGCGACCTGTTGACGCTCTCCCCCACCCTGCTGGTCAACCGCGCCGACGTCGATGGCACCGGCCTGCTCGGGCCGGGCAGCCGCATCAACTACCGGCTGATGGTGGCCGGTGCGCCGGACCAGGTGGCCGCGTACCGGCAATGGCTGCTGCCGCAGGTGAAGGGCATGCGCCTGCTGAGCGTGGACGACACGCAGCGCGGCGTGCGCCAGGCGTTTGATCTGGCCGGCCGCTTCCTCGGCCTGAGCGCGCTGCTGGCGGTGCTGCTGGCCGGCGTAGCCACCGCGCTGGCGGCCAACCGCTTCGCGTTGCGCCGCATTGACCAGGTGGCGATCCTGCGCTGCATCGGCGCACGCCAGCGCGACATCCTCACTGGCCTGGCGCTGCAGCTGCTGATGCTGGCGGCGCCGGCCTGCGTGCTGGGTATCGGCCTGGGCATGGCCGCGCAGGAAGGCCTGGTGCAGGTGCTGGGCAGCCTGGTGCCGCAGCGCCTGCCGCTGCCCGAGGCCACCCCGGCACTGACCGGTGCGGGCATCGGCCTGCTGCTGTTGTTCGGCTTCGGCCTGCCGCCGCTGCTGCGCCTGCGCGGGGTGCCGCCGATGCGCGTGCTCAACCGTTCCTTCGCCGCCCTGCCGCCGGCCTCGCTGCTGGCCTACGTGGCGGCGCTGGCGGCCAGCCTGGTGCTGGCGGTGCAGGTCACCGGTGACCTGAAGCTGGCGCTGTGGGTGCTGGGCGGCCTGGCTGCGCTGGCGCTGGCCGCTGGCGTGGTCGGCTTCGGCCTGCTGCAGCTGCTGCGCGGCCTGCAGCACCGCCTGCATGGCAACTGGCGGCTGGGCCTGGCCGCGCTGACCCGGCGGCGGATGCTGGCGGTGATGCAGTTGGTGGGCCTGTCGCTGTCGCTGTGCGCGCTGCTGCTGCTGGCGGTGACCGGCCCCGGCCTGCTGCAGCAGTGGCGCGAGCGCCTGCCGGAGAACACGCCCAACTACTTCCTGATCAACATCCAGCCCGAGCAGCGCGACAGCGTACTGGCGGCGTTGCAGGGGCTGGGGGCGGCCGACGCCAGCGTCGAACCGATGGCCACCGGCCGCCTGATCGCGATCAACGGCAAGCCGCCGCTACGCGTGGACCGCACGCCGGAGCAGAACGGCCAGCCGCCGCAGGGCGAAGGCCAGCGCGACGACGATGACGAAAACCGGCCGTTGAACTTCAGCTGGCGCAGCACCTTCCCGCCGGCCAACACGCTGCTTGAAGGCACGTTCTGGAAGGCCGACAGCACCGCGCCGGAGGCCTCGGTGGAAACCGCCTGGGCCAAGCGCTACGGTGCGCACCTGGGCGACCGCATCACCATTGCCGTGGGCGAGCAGGAACGCGAGTTCACCGTCACCAGCGTGCGCAAGGCAGACTGGAACACCTTCCGCCCGAACTTCTTCGTGCTGCTCAACCCCAACGCGGTGGGCGATACGCCGCACAACCTGCTGTCGGCTTTCCATCTGCCGGCCGGGAAGGCCGCGGGTCTGGGTGCGCTGGTGCGCGAACAGCCGAACCTGTCGCTGCTGGATGTCGATGCGGTGATCTCGCAGGTGCGCGAGGTGATGAACCGCGTCGCGCAGGCGGTGCAGCTGGTGATGGTGTTCAGCCTGCTGGCCGGCGTGCTGGTGCTGCTGGCCGCACTGCAGGCCACCGCCGGCGAGCGCCGCTACGACAGCGCGGTGCTGCGCACGCTGGGGGCCACCCGGCGCCAGCTGCGCGGTGCGGTGCTGGTGGAGTTCGGTGCACTGGGGGCGCTGGCCGCGCTGCTGGCCGTGGGTGCGGCGGCCGGCATCGGCGTGGCGGTATCGCAGAAGGTGTTCGAGCTGCCGCTGCTGCCGCCGTGGCCGGGCCTGCTGCTGGGCGGGCTGGTGGGCATCGGCCTGAGCCTGCTGGCCGGCTGGTGGGGCACGCGTGCGATCCTGCACACGCCGCCGGCGCTGGCCCTGCGCGAGGCCTGAGGCGGCCGTTACACGTGACGGGTGGGGCCGGCCGTGTGCTGCGCGCCCCACCCCATGAGATCGCCCGGATGCCCGGCACGTCGTTCGCTGCTTACCTGTACCCGGTGTTGCTGCTGCTTGGCAGCAACATCTTCATGACCTTCGCCTGGTACGGCCACCTGAAGTACAAGAGTGCGCCGCTGATGATGGTCATCATGGTCAGCGGGGCATCGCCTTCTTCGAGTACTGCCTGCAGGTGCCGGGCAACCGGCTGGGCAGCGCGGTGTATTCGGCGCCGCAGCTGAAAGGCATGCAGGAAGTGATCACGCTGCTGGTGTTCGCGGTGTTTTCCGCGTTCTACCTGGGTCAACCGCTGAAGTGGAACCACTACGCCGCGTTCGGGTTGATCGTAGTGGCGGCGTTTTTGATGTTCAAGGAATAACGGCATCCACGCACGGCGTGGATCTACTGACGACTGGCCGGGGTGATGGACGCCTGTTGCTGCGCCCAGGCCACGGTCGTGCACATCGCGCGTTGCATGCCCAGAAGCGTTATGAACACGCAGAGCTCGTCCTTTTCGTCGTTGTCCCCCACCCGCTTATGGACTTCGCTGTATTCAGGCGAGCTATCGAAAATGACGATACGGACGATGTTGCCGCTGGGCAGGTACTTGGCGGAGAAGATCGGGTTGGCATCGCGATCCTTGGTGCCATCGACGAAGAAGGTGTTGTAGTGCGGGCTGCGAAAGTCTCCAGCATGCAGGCCGGCCGCTCGGATTCCGCTCGCGAAGGTGTCGCGGAAATGCTGTTCGAGACGATCATAGATCTGCGGATCTGACAGATAGGTTTCGAACATCAGGCGTTCTGGCACGACCATCAGCACGCCTCATTTGCATGCGTTGGAATCGCATAGACACGAATCACTTCGTAACCCGGAGGGCCATCGGTGCGGCTTTCGCAGAAGCGGAAGCCTGCGAGCAGACCAGCATCTTCGAACAAGGAGCGCACTGCGTCGATTTCCGTTGAGGTATTCCTGCCGCATTTTTCCCGGCACCTGTTTCCAAACGCGATCCCCTCCGAACCCGGATAGTAGAGAACGTTGGGGAGCAGAACGCCCTCTTCCGCCTGCAGCTCGAAATCGGTAAAGCTCAATGCCAGAAACATCTTCGTGCCAGCGGGGTCGCGAGCGCTTCCGGCGATACGAACGGTCGCCAGCACATGCATACAGAGGCTGAGCAGATACGCAGATGTCCATCGAGGCCCGAGACGCTTGAGCAGCCCGTTGATCCTCTGCGTGCGCGAAACAATGGGTACTTCCTCGAAGTCGTCGATGTCGAGAAAGAAGCTGTCGATGTCGTCACAGGCTTCGCCGGACAACATCTGGCTGCATAAGGCGGAAAGCTTCATCGACGGCGGTGTTCAATGGCGACGTTGGCGGCCACCCTAGCGCATGCGCGGCTCTGGGAAGTGGCCTCAGACAAAATGACGCTAAATGCGTCATATTTTTGCGTGCACAACCCCAATCCACCCTGCGGCATACACGGACGCCGCATCCGGTCACCGCGGAAAGCGTGCCGAGCAAGCTCGGCACCTACCAAGAGCAGACGACGGCGTTTCCAATGTTCAAGGAACAAGCGCATCCACGCCATGCGTGGATTCGGTCGCGGCCCGGCGTTACCGGGCCTTTTCCACGTACTTGGCGAACACTTCGTCGATCTGCGTGTCCTTCACCTTCTTGCCGGCCTGGATCTCTTCGGCCTGGGTGAACAGCGGAATGATCATCGCCATGCCGTCCAGCTTGGTCTTCAGGTGCACGCCCGGGGCCTGGGTCAGGAAGCCGTCCCAGCGCTGGCGCACCTTGGCCCAGTAGCCGGCCGTGGCCTTCCAGTAATCGCGGGCCGGGGTGAAGTCGACCTCGGTGGTCTTGATGTAGTCGTTGAAACCGAACTCGCGGGCGATCTCCACCTGGCTGCCGTCGGCGTTGCGCTGCACCTTGGTGTTGAACTGCTCGTGGGTCCAGCCGTTCGGGGTGAGCGTGTGGCGGTTGATCACGGCCAGCGCGTTGTAGTCGCTGCGCTTGGTGTACTCACGGCGCGGTAGCGGGCGCCAGCTCAGGTCGCTGGTCCAGGTCGGCACGTTGTTGGCGTAGCTCCAGGTACCGGTGCCGCAGTAGCGCGGTGCGTCGCTCACTTCGTAGACGCACTGGGTCCAGGCGCCCTTGTTGGTGGCCGCGTCGATCGTGCGTACCTGCCAGGTCTGGTCGGCGCTGAACTCGAAGCGGTTGGGCGCTTCATACACCCAGTCCTGGCGCCAGTGCTTGGTCACATGGCCGCTCTTGCCGTCCACCAGCAGGTGCTGCAGGACGATGCGCTTCGGGCTGTCCTCCACCACGATCACCACTTCGTTGCCGCCGCTGCGCATGGCCGGCGCGCGCTCGTAACCCGGCTTCAGCAGCACAGTCTCGTCAAAGGCGAAATCCACGGTGTACTCACCCTGCATGGCAAGGATGCTGTCGTGGTCACGGGCGATATCGGAGGGCTGCGCGCTGGCTGCACCGCTTGCGGCGAGCAGCAGCATCACGCTGGCTGTCTGCAACTTCATCTGGGGTTCCTTCGCGGGTTTCAGGGTCGGTGGAAGGCCGTCCGTGGCCGGGGTCGCTCCATGAGGATCAGGTCAGAGCCGGACCAGGGGCAGTTCGCCCGGCGCCCGCGGTGCCGGCCGGCGGGCGGCATCGGCACAGCAGCAGTCATCGATGGACAGTTCGCCTTCGGCGCCTTCCAGGCGGGCGATGCGGCGCGCGGTGGCCGCCCCCAGCGACGACAACGTGGACAGGCTGGCGGCCAGGGTGCGGCCTTCGTCGGCGGCATGCAGGCGCAGCGCGCACAGGCGCCAACGCTGCCCGCCCAGGTGGCCGGCCAGGCGCCGCCACAGACGTTCGCCCACGCTGCCATCGGCATCGTGTTCGGGGCCGGGCGGCAGTGCGGCCACCAACCGGTCCCAGGCCAGGAAATCGCTGTCCGGCAGCAGGTACAGGCGCCACACGCAGCGGCCGCGGGCGTCGACGAAGCATAGGCTTTCGCGCAGCCCTTCGCTGTCAACGCCCTGGCACGCGTGCACCGAGACCGCCTGGCGCCAGCCGCCCAGCTCGCTGCTGTCGGCGTGGTACAGGCAGAGCACGGTGCCCAGCCCTGCCAGCTGCGCCGGCGTGGGCCAGGCCTGCAGCGCGGGGTGCGGCAGGAAGGACGACAGACGACGGGCGGACAGGGCTCGGCTCATGGGATCACCAGGACACGGCAAGGCTGGCCGACAGGGCGCGGCCGGGGCTGGTATAGCGGTCCAGCACGGTACTGGTGGCCGACAGGGTCGCGCCCACGTTGGACCAGTCGATGTAACGCTTGTCGGCAAGGTTGAACACGCCGACGTTGAAGGTGGCGCCCGGCGCGAAGTTCCAGTGCGCCATCAGGTCGGCCACGCCGTAGCCGGCGGGGCGGTAGACGGTGGCCGAGGCGAGGCGGTCCTTGCGCTTGACGAAGGTGCCGGCCAGCTCTACACCCCAGGTATCGGTGTCGTACATCAGGCCGACGGTGCCGCGCAGCGGGTCGACCGAAGCCAGCGGGGTGTCTTCGGTCTTGTTGTCACCGCGCGACCAGGCCACCGCACTGCGCAGGGCCCAGCCCTGCAGCGCCGGGCTGATCTGGCCGAAGTCGACGCCAGCCTTCAGTTCGGCACCATAGATGCGCGCATCGGCGATGTTGCGCGACTGGAACACCATCAGGCCTTGGGCGTTGGTGCCGACCAGCGACTGCGATTCGATGAAGTCCTTGTAGTCGTTGGAGTAGCCGCTGATGCTGACGTAGGCCGCCGGCGACAGGAAGCGCAGGCCCAGCTCGGCGCCATCGCTGGTTTCCGGCTTCAGGTCCGGATTGGGAATGGCGGTGTAACCAAAGGCGAAGTTGGTGAAGCCCAGGTTGACGTCGTTGTACGGCGGCGAGCGGAAGCCGCGCGAGTAGCCTGCAAACAGCGACCACGCATCGGTGAAGCGGTACACCAGGCCGAACTTGGGCGACACGCTGGTCTTGCTCAGCTTGGACACTGCCACGCCGGGGTTGTCCTCGGCAAAGATGCTGTCTACTTCCGGCTTCAGTTCGTAGCGGTCCACGCGCACGCCCGGCACCAGCGACAGCTTACCGTCAGCCAGGCGCATTTCGTCCTGCGCATACAGGCCCAGCTCGGTGGTCTTGCTGATCGGGAAGTCACGCACCGGGAAGGCGTCGGGCAGAATGGTGGTGCTGGTCTGGCCATTGGCCAGCACCTGGTAGCCGTCGCGCTTCTGGCGGATCTCGGTGCGCGCGCCATCGAAGCCGTAGGTCAGCGCGTGTTCGACGCTGCCGGTGCTGAAGGCCTTGTTGAACTGCGCCTGCAGGCCCCACACGCGCTGTTCGAAGTTGAATTCGCGGTGGCGACGGCTGCGGTTGGCGCGGTCTTCGTCGGTGATCTGGGTGGTTTCGCTGTGCTGGGTGTACAGCTGCCAGTGCAGGCTGTCGGCGAAACCCATGTCCAGCGCATCCATTTCATGGGCGAAGGACACGCGGGTGCGGTTCTGCGTGTCGCGCGCCTTCATGCCGGTGGTGGTGGTGCGGTCCACCGACGAGAACACGTCGGTGTCGGTGTTGTCTTCGTTGCCTTCCACGGTCAGGCGGAAGCGCTGGTCTTCGCTGGGCGCGTACACCAGCTTGGCCAGGCCGCTGCGGCCGTCGCGGTCCTGCGGGTTGGCCGCGGTACGGGTGTTGTCGCGGCTGCGGATATCGCCCTGGTTGTCGGTTTCCTGGCCCTGGCGGTGGTTGATGTTGACCATGCCGCTCCAGTGCTCGCCACCAAAGGCGCTGGTGACGCCGCCCAGCAGGCCCTGCCACTCACCGTCGTAGCCGAACTTCAGGCCGACGTAGCTGTCCTTGCCGTCCTTGAGGTAGTCGGCCGGGTCCTTGGTGACGAAGGCGACCACGCCACCCAGGGCGTCCGAGCCGTACAGCGAACTGGCCGGACCGCGCACGATCTCCACGCGCTTGAGCGTGTCCAGATCGGTGAAGTTGCGGTTGGCGTTGGAGAACGAGCCGATGTTGAAGCTGGTCGGCATGGCGATGCCATCGGTCTGGATGCGCACGCGGTTGCCATCCAGGCCACGGATGCGGATGCTGCCCAGGCCGAAGCGGGCGGCACTGCGGCCTACCGACAGGCCCGGTTCGTAGCGGATCAGGTCCTTGATGTCCTGCACCAGCTGCCGGTCCATCTGCTCGCGGTCGATCACATCGACGGTGGCAGCCACATCGCTCACCGCGCGTTCGGTGCGGGTGGCGGTGACCTGCACGCGATCGAATTCGCGCGCATCGGGCGCGGCGTCGGCGGCAGCGTGGGCGGACAGCGGCAGGGCCATCCAGAGGGCAAGGGACAGCGTGGTCGGACGGGTCATCGGTGTCGGTCGGTCAGGCAGAGGGAGCCCCCGGCCACCGGCACGCCAGGCGTGCACGGACAGCCGAGGGGGAGAGAGCGGGAGCGGACGGGTCGCCCACCCTGCCAGCGCTGCCGGCAGGAGGGAGGGAGGCGGGCGACCAGACCGCGTTACTTGGTCAGGATCAGCTTGTCGTTGCTGGTGTGGCGCAGCCGGTAGAAGCGGTCGCCGTGCTGGATCAGAATTTCGCGGCGGCCCTTCAGCAGGGCTTCGCTGTCGATGACTTCTTCCGGCGGAACGACACGCACCGGGCGGTCGCGCAGGGTCAGCGTTTCGGGGCGCAGCAGTACAGGTTGAGCATTCATGAGCATCTGGACTCGTGCGAGGGACGGTTTAGATGATAATGATTCTCAGTTGACAATCAACAACCATTCTCAATTCCATTGATGGGATTTATGATCGAATTCGCAGATTCGATAGATTCCATCAATAGCGAGAGGCAGGATCGAGCTTGGCTCGACCCTGCAGAGCGCTGTCAGGCGAAGGCCGCTTCCACCTGCGCCCAGCCGGCATCGTCCACCTGCTGCAGCACGTCCAGCGCCTGCAGGTTCTGCAGCAGCTGGCTGACCCGGCTGGCGCCGAGGATCACGCTGGAGACATTCGGGTTGCGCAGGCACCAGGCGATGGCCAGGCTGGCCGGGGCATGGCCGAGCTCGGCGGCAACCTCGCTGAAGCGGCGTACCTGGGCCAGGCGCACGGCGGCGTTCTGGCCCAGCACCAGGTCCTGCAGCCAGCCCATGCCCTCGCGGCCCAGCCGGGCATCGGCCGGAATGCTTTGGTCGTACTTGCCGCTGAGCAGGCCCGAGGCCAGCGGTGAGAAGATGGTGGTGCCCAGCCCGGCGCTGGCGTACAGCGGGGCGTATTCCACTTCCACCCGCTCGCGGTGCAGCAGGTTGTACTGCGGCTGTTCCATCGACGGCGCCTGCCAGTTGTGGCGCGCGGCGATGTCCACCGCCTCCTCGATCTGCGTGGCCGACCATTCCGAGGTACCCCAGTACAGCACCTTGCCCTGCCGGACCAGGGTGTCCATGGCATGCACGGTCTCGGCGATCGGCGCGTCCGGATCCGGGCGATGGCAGTAATAAAGGTCGAGGTAGTCCACCCGCAGGCGCTTGAGCGCGGCATGGCAGGCGTCGGTCACATGCTTGCGCGACAGGCCACGCTGGGTCGGGCGCGGGTCCTTGGCGCTGCCGAAGAACACCTTGCTGGACACGCAGTAGCCGTCGCGCGGCAGGCGCAGGTCGGCGATCACATCGCCCATCACCTGCTCCGCGCGGCCGTTGGCATAGCCCTCGGCGTTGTCGAAGAAGTTGATGCCGTGATCCCAGGCGGCGGCCACCAGGTTGCGGGCCTCGTCACGCGGCACCTGGTCGCCAAAGGTCACCCAGGCGCCGAAGGACAGGGCGGACACCGGCAGGCCGGTGGACCCAAGGCGACGGTAGAGCATGCGATTCTCCTGTTGCAGGCCCGCATACGGGCCGGGATCGAGCCCCATTCTACCCGCCTCCGTTGGCGGCAAGCCCTTGCCGTTGCTGGCCTGATCGGTGCCGATGGGCCCGCGCACGCCGCTTTTCCTTGCCCCAGCCCCGGCCCTGCACTAGGCTTCCCGTTTTTCGCGCGCCCCCGGGGGAGCTCTCATGGTCGAAGGTTTGGGCAGGATCGGCTTCGGCCTTTTCGGGTTGGCGGTGCTGATCGGCATCACCTGGCTGTTTTCCAACAACAAGCGCGCGGTGGACTGGAAGCTGGTCATCACCGGCATCACCCTGCAGATCGCCTTCGCGGCGCTGGTGATCCTGGTACCGGGCGGGCGTGACGTGTTCGATGCCCTGGGCAAGGGCTTCGTCAAGATCCTCAGCTTCGTCAACGAGGGCTCGGGCTTCATCTTCGGCTCGTTGATGGATACCCAGAACTACGGCTTCATCTTCGCCTTCCAGGTGCTGCCGACCATCATCTTCTTCTCGGCGCTGATGGGCGTGATGTACCACCTGAACGTCATGCAGGCCATCGTCCGCGTGATGGCGTGGTCGATCACCAAGGTGATGCGCGTGTCCGGCGCGGAAACCACCAGCGTCTGCGCCAGCGTCTTCATCGGCCAGACCGAGGCGCCGCTGACCGTGCGCCCGTACATCGCCAAGATGACCCAGTCCGAGCTGCTGACCATGATGATCGGCGGCATGGCGCACATCGCCGGCGGCGTGCTGGCGGCCTACGTGGGCATGCTCGGCGGCGGTGACCCGGCGCAGCAGGCCTTCTACGCCAAGCATCTGCTGGCGGCCAGCATCATGGCGGCCCCGGCCACCCTGGTCGTGGCCAAGCTGCTGATCCCGGAAACCGGCACCCCGCTGACCCGCGGCACGGTGAAGATGGAAGTCGAGAAGACCTCCAGCAACATCATCGACGCGGCCGCGGCCGGCGCCGGCGACGGCCTGAAGCTGGCGCTGAACATCGGTGCGATGCTGCTGGCCTTCATCGCCCTGATCGCCCTGCTGAACGCCCCGCTGACCTGGATCGGTGATGTCACCGGCCTGGCTGCCGCGATCGGCAAGCCGACCAACCTGTCGACCATCTTCGGTTACGTGCTGGCCCCGATCGCCTGGGTCATCGGTACCCCGTGGGCCGATGCCACCACCGTCGGCTCGCTGATCGGCCAGAAGGTCGTCATCAACGAGTTCGTGGCCTATACCGAGCTGTCGCAGATCGTGAACGGCCAGATCGCCGGCGTGTCGCTGTCCGACGAAGGCCGCCTGATCGCGACCTACGCCCTGTGCGGCTTCGCCAACTTCAGCTCGATCGCCATCCAGATCGGCGGCATCGGCGGCCTGGCCCCGGAACGTCGCCACGACCTGGCCAAGTTCGGCCTGCGCGCGGTGCTGGGCGGTACCATCGCCACCTTCATGACGGCGACCATCGCCGGCGTGCTGACGCACTTCAGTTGAACCCTTGTTTGAGAAGAAATCCCCTATGAGCAGCAGTGTCGTTGTCGTCGGTTCCTTCAATGTCGATCACGTGTGGCGGTGCGAAGCGCTGCCGGCGCCGGGCGCGACCATTGCCGGCCGCTACAGCACCGGCCCGGGTGGCAAGGGCTTCAACCAGGCGGTGGCTGCCTGCCGGGCCGGCGCCGACACCACGTTCGTGTGCGCGCTCGGCGATGACGCCGGTGGCGCCACGGCGCGTGACCTGGCCGCGCAGGATGGCTTCGCGCTGATCGCCGAGGCCAGCAGCGAGCCGACCGGCACCGCCGGCATCTACGTCGATGCCCGTGGCCGCAACACCATCGTGATCGGCCCCGGCGCCAACGCCGCGCTGAGCACCACGTTCCTGGAACAGCAGCAGGCGCTGCTGGCCGGCGCCAGGGTGGTGCTGGTGCAGCTGGAATCGCCGGTGCAGACGATTGAAGCCGCGCTGGCTGCGGCGCGCGAAGCCGGTGTCACCACCGTGCTCAACGCCGCACCGGCCGACGCCCCGTCCAGCATCGGCCTGCTGAAGCTGGCCGATGTGCTGACCCCGAACGAGACCGAGTTTGCGTCGCTGCTCGGCCGCCATGTGGGTGAGCGCGTGGATGCCGACGACGTGGCCGCGCTGGATGGCGCCAGCCTGCACGCCCTGTGCCGCAAGCTGGTCGGCAACGGCACCGTGGTGGTGACCCTGGGTGCGGTGGGCGTGTTCGTTTCGCACGCCGACGAGAACCTGCGTGGCGACACCCAGCCGTACTACCGCGTGGGCGCCGAACAGGTGCAGGCCATCGACACCACCGGTGCCGGCGATGCCTTCAACGGTGCGCTGGCGGCCTCGATCGCCCAGGTGCCGGACGCGCCATTCGCCCGTCACGTGCGCTTCGCCAACCAGTTCGCCGGCCGTTCCACCGAGAAGGAAGGCGCCGCTGCGGCGATGCCGCGCTTCAGCCCGGCCGACGTGTAGATCCACGCCATGCGTGGATGAAAAGCCCGGGCATGCAGATGCCCGGGCTTTTTTTGCTTCGCTTTCACGCGTGGCCTGGGTCGACTGCAGGCACCACGGCAGCAGATTAGTCTGGCTGGACCACGCCAGCTGTGAGCGCACCAGAGCGGGCAAGCCGTCCCAGCAGCAGCCCCGCCGCGATCGCAAGCACCGCCACGCCCGCGGCGACCACGCCCAGCGAAGCCAGGCCGAAGCGTTCAATAGCACCGCCTCCCAGCAGCGCGCCCAGGCCGATACCAGCGTTGGCCGCCGAGACATTCAAGGTGCCTGCCAGCGCCTGCGCCTGGGGCGCCGCACGCATCACCCGCACCTGGCACAGCGGGAACAGCGCGGTATGCGCGACGCCCCACAAGGCAAGCGCGATGAACACTTCCCAGCCGTGGGCGGCCAGCCCGACACCCGCCAGCACGCCCAGTGCCAGCACCGCAGTGAATACCAGCGTTGCGCCCAGCGGCGCACGATCGACCCAGCGGCCGCCCAGCGCATTACCGAGCAGGCCGAGAGCGCCGAAACCCATCAGCCACCAGCCCACCTGTGCCGACGGCACCTGCATCAGCCGCTCGAGCACATCGGCCAGGTAGGTGTACCCGGTAAACATCGCGGTGAACACGAGCACCGACACCAGTACATGGCCCAGCAGCTGCGGTTGGCGTAGCACGCGTGCCTGTTCGCCCAGCGAACGTCGCGGCGCAGCCTCGGTGTCTGGCATCCACAGCGCCAGTGCGGCGGCCATCAGCATCGACAGCGCTGCCAGGACCCAGAAGCTGCCGCGCCAGCCCAGCGCATTGGCGGCCAACGTACCCAGAGGTACGCCGAACAGCATGGCGGCGGTGATACCCAGATAGACCCGAGCGACCGCCCGCCCCCCCTGCCCGGCAGGCGCCAGCTGCGCAGCGGTCTCGCTGGCCGTGCCCCAGAACACCGGCAGGGCCAGCGCCGGGAGCACCCGCGCCAGCGTGAGCAGCCACGACTGCGTGGCCAACGCAGCCAGCATGTTGGAGCCGGCAAACACCAGCAGAATCGCTACGAACAGGCGGCGGCGACCGATATGCGACAGCAGGGCGGTCAATGGGGGACCGGCCAGCATCACGGTAAACGCAAACAATGTGACCAGTTGCCCGGCTCGGGCAATGCTGATGCCAAGGTCACGCGCCAGTGCTGGCAACAGGCCGACGATCAGGAATTCGGTCGTGACGATCACGAAGGCGGACACCGCCAACAGCACAACTGGAAGGCGAACACGGGCGCCGTAGCGGGCCGCGGCCATCGCGGGATCGGGAGAAGACATGCGGGGACATCGGAACAGGGCCTGTCAGCCTATTGCTTCCGCAGGCTCCGATTACTGCTATGTTTTCCTCCCATTTCGGAATTTCCTTCGCCAATGCTTTCCACCGAGCGGCTACGAGGCATCGAGGCCTTCGTTGCCACCGCCGATGCGGGCAGCTTCACTGCGGCCGCCCACCACCTGCACCTGACCAGCTCGGCAGTGGGAAAAACCATTGCGCGGCTGGAAGCGCGGCTTGGTACGCGGCTGTTCGAACGCAGCACCCGCCGCCTGCGCCTCACGAACGCCGGCGAGGGGTTCTACCGCACCTGTGTGCGGGTGCTGGCCGAACTGGCCGACGCCGAGTCGGTGCTGGCGTCGCACAGCGATGCCCCCGTTGGCCGCCTGCGGGTGGATGCACCGGCCACCTTCGGTCGGCTCAAGGTCTGGCCGCTGCTGCTGCAACTGGCAGCCGAGTTTCCGCAACTGCATCCACAGGTGACGTTCAGTGACCGCTTCATCGACCTGGCCGAGGACGGGGTCGACCTCGCTGTGCGCATCGGGGGTGCCGAGCCTCTGCCCGCTACGCTGGGAAGCCGCCTGCTCGGTTACGAATGCCTGCGTTTCTGTGCTTCCCCGGAATACCTGGGTCAGCATGGTCAGCCCGCATCGGCTTCCGAGCTGGCCCGCCATGACGGGGTTCTGTTCGGCCGCGCTGATGGCAGCATCGGCCCGTGGCAGGTGGCCGATGGTGCGCAGCGCAGCGCCCCACTCCAGGCACGCGCGCGGCTGGTCGTTGGCAGCGCCGAAGCCCAGGTGGCTGCGGTCGAGGCCGGTTTCGGTATCGCACAGCTGGCTACCTGGCTGGTCGATGACGCATTGGCCCGCGGCAGTCTGGTGCCGATCCTGCCGGCACTCGACTGCCGCGGGCTGCCGCTGCGACTGCTGTGGCCGCAGGGCAGGCAGCGGCTGCCCCGCGTGGACGTAGCCCTGGACCGCCTTGGCATCGGCTTGGACATCAATCCGCCGCACTGATGCAAGGCCCAGCCACCCAGCTTCGCGCGCCACTTGGCAGGGGGGAAGCAACCGTCAAGCATCTGCTGATGCCGGTACGGCATGACGTCCATGCCGATCGGCCTTAATCCGGCTGCGCCTGAAACGGCCTCGCCGCCGCTGGCGCCCTACAATGGGCGCATGCAGATCGGCCCGTACACCATTGCCCCCAACGTCGTGCTGGCGCCCATGGCCGGCGTCACCGACAAGCCCTTCCGCCTGCTGTGCAAACGGCTGGGCGCGGGCCTGGCCGCCTCGGAAATGACCATCAGCGACCCGCGCTTCTGGAACACGCGCAAGTCGATTCACCGCATGGACCATGAGGGCGAACCGGCGCCGATCAGCGTGCAGATTGCCGGCACCGAGCCGCAGCAGCTGGCCGAGGCGGCGCGCTACAACGTCGACCACGGCGCGCAGATCATCGACATCAACATGGGCTGCCCGGCCAAGAAGGTGTGCAACGCCTGGGCCGGCTCGGCGCTGATGCGCGATGAACTGCTGGTGGCGCACATCCTGGAAGCCGTGGTCAACGCGGTGGACGTGCCGGTCACCCTGAAGATCCGCACCGGCTGGGACTGCGACCATCGCAACGGGCCGGTGATCGCGCGCATCGCCGAGGACAGCGGCATCGCCGCGCTGGCCGTGCACGGCCGCACCCGCGACCAGCATTACACCGGCCAGGCCGAGTACGGCACCATCGGCGAGATCAAGGCCGCGCTGCGCATCCCGGTCATCGCCAACGGCGATATCGATTCGCCGCAGAAGGCCGCTTATGTGCTGCAGCAGACCGGCGTGGACGCGGTGATGATCGGCCGTTCCGCACAGGGCCGGCCGTGGATCTTCCGCGAAGTGGCGCACTACCTGGCCACCGGCCAGGAACTGCCGCCGCCCTCGCTGCAGGAAGTTCGCGACATCCTGCTGGGCCACCTACATGCGCTGCACGCGTTCTACGGTGAGCCGCAGGGCGTGCGCATCGCCCGCAAGCACCTGGGCTGGTACGCCAAGGACCGGCCGGAGAACGCCGCCTTCCGCGCGGTGGTCAACCGCGCCGAGGACCCGGCCAGCCAGATCGCGCTGACCACCGAGTATTTTGACCGCCTGATTGCCGGGGAACCGGCGATGCCCTCCGCCGCCTGACTGCGCCAGCCGCCCCTAAACCGCCCCTACTTCTTGTACCGTTATTTGCGTGGTTGCTCGACTGGCCTTTCCGAACAGTCGAGCAAGCTCGACTCTACAAGAGCACACCATGACGCCGCCGATCTCTTCCCCGACCTACCTGCACGGTTTTTCCGGCACCGAACAGCAGCGCCTGATGACCCAGGCGCGCCTGCTGGAATCGAGCATTTTCAGCCAGATCGACTACACCGGTGCACGCCACCTGCTGGAAGTCGGCAGCGGCGTCGGTGCGCAGACTGAAATCCTGCTGCGCCGCTTCCCCGAGCTGCACGTCACCGGCGTGGACCTGAGCGAGGCGCAGCTGGCCACCGCGCGTGAGAACTTGGCGCGCACGCCGTGGTGCAGCGACCGCTACACCCTGCAGCAGGCCGATGCCGGCGAACTGCCGTTCGAGGCCCGCAGCTTCGATTCGGCCTTCCTGTGCTGGGTGCTGGAACACGTGCCCTCCCCTGCCCGCGTGCTGAGCGAAGTGCGCCGCGTGCTGGCCCCGGGCTCGCCGGTCTACATCACCGAAGTGATGAATGCCTCGTTCCTGCTGGATCCGTATTCGCCGCACATCTGGCGCTACTGGATGGCCTTCAACGATTTCCAGCATGACCACGGCGGCGACCCATTCGTCGGTGCCAAGCTCGGCAACCTGCTGCTGGCCGGTGGCTTCCGCGACGTGCACACCGAGATCAAGACCATCCACCTGGACAACCGCGAACCAGCACGCCGCAAGACGATGATCGCGTTCTGGGAGCAACTGCTGCTGTCGGCTGCCGACCAGCTGCTGCAGGCCGGCGCCGTGGACGAGGACACCGTGGAAGGCATGCGCCGCGAGTTCCGCCTGGTGCAGAACGACCCGAACGCGGTGTTCTTCTATTCGTTCGTGCAGGGCCGCGCGACGGTGTATTGAGGTGCCGCCCGCGCGGTGCGCGGGTTCACGGGTCGATGTGCAGGGTCGCCGCCGGCGGCACCTGCCAGATCCGCTGCCACATCGCCGCCAGCCGCTGCCCGGCATCGGCGCGTGCGGCCGGGCTGCTGTAATCCATGCGCTGCTGCTGCGGCACGATCGCCCGCCACTGCCCGTCCACCTGTTCGGCCACCGCGAAGTTGAAGGTGTAGTCCGGCTCCAGGCCCATGCGCAGGTCACTCAGCACCAGCTGGTTGTCCACCACCTGCGCGCGCATGAAGCCGCGGTTGAACCACTGCAGCCGCTGCACGGCAGGAATCGCAGACGCTTCGCGCAGCGCCTGTACGTTGGACGGGTAGCCTTCAAACCGCATCGGCCCGTGGTCGGCCACCAGCGAACGGTCGCCCACCACGTAGCCACTGGGCGTCATCGCCACCACCCGCCACAGCAGGGTGTTGAACGGCATCGGCACCGAGAACCGCGGCGCATCGCCCAGGCCCATGGCGGCCAGGCTCTGCTGTGCAACGCGGTCGACCTGCGCCTTGGCCACCAGGCCCCAGCCCAGGTAGGCCGTGCTGACCAGCAGCGAGACACCCAGCACCTTGCCCACCCACGGCCGTGCGCGCGCGAACCAGGCCACCACGCAGCCCAGCAGCAGCCACACGGTGTAGGCCGGGTCGATGATGAAGACGCTGGAGCCCATTGTCGGGTGCGGCCGCAGCGGCCACCACAGCTGTGTGCCGTAGACGGTGAACGCATCCAGCAGCGGATGGGTGACCAGGGCCAGCTGGATGGCCCAGAACCAGCGTAGCGGTGACTGCGCCACGCGGCCGTTGCCGAAGCGCTTGAACAGCCACCAGATCAGCGCGGCCACCCACGGCAGCACCAGCAGCGAATGGCTGAAGCTGCGGTGGTCGACCATGTTGGCCACCGGGTCGGCCGCGGCGAAGCCGAGCCACAGGGCATCGAGGTCGGGCAGCGTGCCGAGTGCGGCACCGGCCAGCAGGGCCGCACGGCGGTGGCCGGGCGGAGCGATGGCGGCAGCGACGGCGCCACCGAGAACGATCTGGGTCAACGAGTCCATGCGTTGATGCTAGCGCGACGGCTCGCGCAACGTCGACGTGCGGCGGAATGCTGGGATGTGGCGGGGTAGAGTCGACTGTCAGTCGACTGCTCTTCGGTCACACCGCGAAAATCCCGCGCGGCGCGCGGTAGTCGACTGACAGTCGACTCTACCTCGCCTCCATCACGCGGGCTGTCGGATCCGCGCGGTGGATGTGGCCGCAGATGTGAAGGCCGCCTGCCAATGGTCACGCCAGTGGAACACTGCCTGCGCACCATGGGCCCCGAGGCCTCGCCAGGCCTTGTCCCGGCCGGCACAACACCTTAACCACCGGCAACCCATACAGGTTCACAATGCACAGGCGGCGCACCCCGTGTATGATGCGCGCCCATCTTTCCATCCGAATCAAGGGATATACCGCCTGATGTCCAGCTATCTCTTCACCTCCGAGTCGGTCTCCGAAGGCCATCCGGACAAGGTTGCCGACCAGATCTCCGATGCGGTGCTGGACGCGATCCTGACCCAGGACCAGCGCGCCCGCGTGGCCTGCGAGACCATGGTCAAGACCGGTGTTGCCATCGTCGCCGGTGAAATCACCACCAGCGCCTGGATCGACCTGGAAGCCCTGACCCGCAAGGTCATCACGGACATCGGCTACGACAGCTCCGACGTCGGCTTCGACGGCGCCACCTGCGGCGTGCTGAACCTGATCGGCAAGCAGTCGCCGCACATCGCCCAGGGCGTGGACCGCAAGAAGCCGGAAGAAATGGGCGCTGGCGACCAGGGCCTGATGTTCGGCTACGCCACCAACGAGACCGACAGCTTCATGCCGGCCGCGATCCACCTGTCGCACCGCCTGGTCGAGCAGCAGGCCAAGATCCGCAAGAAGCGCAACTCGCCGCTGTCCTGGCTGCGCCCGGACGCCAAGAGCCAGGTCACGCTGCGCTATGAAAACGGCGTGGTCTCGGCCATTGACGCCGTCGTCCTGTCCACCCAGCACGCCCCGGGCATCAAGCAGAAGGACCTCATCGAGGCCGTCCGCGAAGAGATCATCAAGCCGGTGCTGCCGGCCAAGTGGCTGCACAAGGGCACCAAGTTCCACATCAATCCGACCGGCAAGTTCGAGATCGGCGGCCCGGTGGGCGACTGCGGCCTGACCGGCCGCAAGATCATCGTCGACACCTACGGCGGCTGGGCCCGTCACGGTGGTGGCGCCTTCTCCGGCAAGGACCCGTCCAAGGTCGACCGTTCGGCGGCCTACGCGGCCCGCTACGTCGCCAAGAACGTGGTTGCCGCTGGCCTGGCCGACCGTTGCGAAGTGCAGGTCTCCTACGCCATCGGCGTGGCTGAGCCGACCTCGATCTCGGTCACCACCTTCGGCACCGGCAAGATCAGCGACGACAAGATCGAGAAGCTGATCCGCAAGCACTTCGACCTGCGCCCGTACGGCATCATCAAGATGCTGGACCTGGTGCACCCGATGTACCAGCAGACCGCCGCCTACGGTCACTTCGGCCGCAAGCCGAAGGAATTCAGCTACCTCAACGGCGAAGGCGAGACCGTCAACGCCACGGCCTTCTCCTGGGAGAAGACCGACCGCGCCGCCGCCTTGCGCGCCGATGCGAAGCTGAAGTAACGCCTGCGGGTAGAGCCGACCGGTAGAGCCGGCGGGTAGAGTCGACTGTTAGTCGACTGACCCTGGAGAAGGGCCGCGCAAGCGGCCCTTCTGCTGTCTGTAGAGCCGAGCCCATGCTCGGCTGCTCTTGGCGCAGGCAAAGGAAAGCCGAGCATGGGCTCGGCTCTACAAGAGCTACGCCACGCCGATACAATCGGCGCATGTCGACCGAACTGAAAACCCACCAGCTGTCCATGACCGTGCTGATGTCGCCGGACATGGCCAATTTCTCCGGCAAGGTCCACGGCGGCGCGGTCCTGCGCCTGCTCGACCAGGTGGCCTACGCCTGCGCCAGCCGCTACGCGGGCAGCTACGTGGTCACCCTGTCGGTGGACCAGGTGATGTTCCGCCAGCCCATCGCGGTGGGCGAGCTGGTCACCTTCCTGGCCTCGGTGAACTACACCGGCACCTCGTCGATGGAGATCGGCATCAAAGTCGTGGCCGAGGACATCCTCAAGCGCAGCGTGCGCCACGCCAACAGCTGCTTCTTCACCATGGTGGCGGTGGACGAGGAAGGGAGGCCGACGGCAGTGCCGCCGCTGCAGCCGGCCAGCTCGGACGAGAAGCGCCGCCAGGCCGCTGCGCAGATCCGCCGCCAGCTGCGGCAGGAAATGGAACAGCGGCACCTGGAGCTGCTGGCGTCGAACCCGCCGTCGCCGGAGTAGAGTCGAGCTTGCTCGACTGCTTTCCGCGTCAGGCGAGCAGGTTCGACTCTACCGCTCGCCGGGCATGGCCCGGCGCTACCGTGGATTGCCGCTTGGGTAGCGCCGGGCCATGCCCGGCGGATACGGCTCAGCCGGTGTTCTGCACGCCCTGCGAAACACCGTTGACGCAGGCCACCAGCGCGCGCAGCAGGTCATCATCCTCGCGCCCGCTGGCCCGCCAGCGCTGCAGCAGATCCACCTGCAGCACGCTGATCGGATCCACATAGGGATTGCGCAGGCGGATCGACAGCGCCAGCCTCGCATCATGGTCCAGCAGCGTCTGCTGCCCCATCAGCGCCAGCAGCCAGTGCCGGGTCAGCGCAAGCTCCTTTTCGACCTGCGGGAAGAACCGCCCGTGCAGGTCGACGGACAGCTGCGAGAACTGTTCGGCGATGGTGATGTCGCCCTTCGACAGCACCATCGCGATGTCGTCGAGGAAGGTGCGGAAGAACGGCCAGTGACGCGCCATCTCACGCAGCGTCTGCTCGTGGCCGGCGTCCACCGCCGCCTGCAGGCCACTGCCCACGCCGTACCAGCCGGGAATGACGGCACGCGCCTGGCTCCAGGCGAATACCCACGGAATCGCGCGCAGGTTGCCCAGCGCCGCGTCCTGGCCCAGCCGGCGCGACGGCCGCGAGCCCAGGGTCATCCGCTCGATCACGTCGATCGGCGTGGCCGTGCGGAAATAGTCCATGAAGCCGGACTGGCCGACGAAGGCGCGGTACACCTCGCTGCTGGCCGCGGAGACGGCGTCCATCACCGGCCGCCACCCGTCTTCGCGCGGCTCCGGCGCACGCGGGCGCAGGCTGGCGCGCAGCACCGCGCCGGTGGCCTGTTCCAGCGAACGCAGCGCCAGCGCGCGGATACCGTACTTGCGGTGGATCACCTCGCCCTGCTCGGTCACCCGCAGGCGGCCATCGATGCTGCCGCGTGGTGATGCGTCCACCGCGTGGGTGGTCTTGCCACCGCCACGGCTGATCGAACCGCCACGTCCATGGAAGAAGGTCAGGCGGATGCCGGCCTCGGCCGCGACATCCAGCAGTTCCACCTGCGCACGCTGCAGGCCCCAGCGCGAAGCGGCGATGCCGCCGTCCTTGCTGCTGTCCGAGTAACCCAACATCACCATCTGTACGTCGTCGCGTGCACGCAGGTGCGCGCGGTAAACCGGATCCTCCAGCAGATCACGCAGGGTGGCAGTGCCGCGCTTGAGGTCGTCCACGGTTTCAAACAGCGGCGCGATGTCGAGCGGCACGCCGCCATCGGCATCGACCAGGCCACCGCGCCGCGCCAGCGCCAGCACCGCCAGCACGTCGCCGCGATCGTGCGCCATCGAAATGATGTAACTACCCAGTGCGTCGCCGCCATGCCGCGCGCGCGCATCGGCCAGCGCCGCGAACACCGCATCCAGGCGCTGGTTGCCCTCGTCATCGCCGGTGGGCAATGCCGCTTCGCCGCTGGCATGCGGGCCGAGCAGGCGTGCACGGCCCAGTGCATCCAGCGCCTGCCAGGCCTCTTCGCCACCCAGCACCGCAGCGAGTGCGCGTGCATGCACGCTCGATTCCTGGCGCACGTCCAGCCGCGCCAGATGGAAGCCGAAGGTCTTCACCCGCCACAGCAGGCGCTGCACGGCGAAGCCACCGGCGTGCTCGCCACGGTGGGCACGCAGGCTGTCGAGGATCAGCTGCAGGTCGTCGATCAGTTCATCCGGGCCGGCATAGGCTCCGTCACCATCATCCAGCGCGGCCTGCAGGCGCGCACGCATGCGGTCGTTGAGCAGGCGGTACGGCATGTCGGCGTGCCGCGGGCGCGACTGCACTTGCGGCAGCAGCTGTTGGTAGTGCGCCACGCGCGCCTGCAGTGCTTCGCTCACGCCCACCCGTTCGGTGGACTGGCTGAGCAGGCTGGCCAGCTGCAGCAGTTCCTTCTGGTAGCGCCCGAGCACGGCCTGCCGCTGTGCATCCAGCGTGTTGCGGATGGTGCCGGCATCCACGTTCGGGTTGCCGTCCATGTCACCGCCCACCCACGTGCCGAAGCGCAGCAGGCGCGGCAGCGGCAGCTCCTCGCCGTAGGTATCGCGCAGCGCCTGCTGCAGCGATTCGTACAGTACCGGAATCACCCGGTACAGCACCTGCACCAGATAGAAGCCGACGTGCTCGCGTTCGTCATCGACGGTGGGCCGCACCGGCGAGGAATCGGTGGTCTGCCACGACGCGGTGAGCGCCATGCGGAAGCGCGCGGCATCGGCAGCAGCCTCGCCCGGCGTGCGCTGGCCATCCAGGTTGTCCACCAGGCTGGCCACCATCAGCTGCTCTTTTTCCAGCAGCGCGCGGCGCACGGCCTCGGTCGGGTGCGCGGTGAATACCGGTTCGATGTCGATGCGCGGCAACCACTGCGCCAGCTCGTCCAGGCCTACGCCCTGCGCCTTCAGGTGCTGCAGCGCATCCTGCAGGCCATCAGGCTGCGCCGCGGCAGTACCGGCACGCTGGTAATCACGGCGGCGGCGGATGCGGTGCACGCGCTCGGCGATGTTGACCACCTGGAAGTACGTGCTGAACGCACGCACCATGGTTTCGGCCTGCTCCGGCGTGCGGCCGGCCAGGCCATCGGCCAGCTCGGACAGCGGTGCCTGGTTCTCGCGGCGCGCGATCGCGCGGGTGCGCACGTCCTCGACGTCGTCGAGGAACGCGGCGGACACCTGTTCGACCAGCAGGTCGCCGACCAGTGCGCCCAGTCGGCGCACATCATCGCGAAGCGGAAGATCGGGGGAAGCGAATTCGATGCTGCTGCGGTACTCGTTCATCGGCGACGCACGAACCTCGGGGCATGATCCGTCGCCAAGCCTATCCCAATTCGAAGCTGCTGCTGCGTTGCAGGAATGGTTTCATCTGCACGTATCCACCGCAGACGTAGCCGAGCATGGGCTCGGCTCTACAAACGTCATGGTGCGTGACACCGTGTAGCGCCCGAGCCCGTGCTCGGGCGGCGGCGAAGCCGCACGGGCGGCCCCCGTTGCAGGGCCGCCATCATCGCGCGCGGGTCAACGCTTCTTCTTTGCCTTGCCCTGCTCGGCCGGACCGATGGTCTGTTCCAGCCAGCGCTCGCTCTCGGCCAGCATGGTCATGATCGACTCGCGTGCGCGGTAGGCGTGCGATTCGTTCGGCAGCATCACCAGCCGCGCGGTGCCCCCCAGGCCCTTCACCGCGGCGAACATGCGCTCGCTCTGCAGCGGGAACGTGCCGGAGTTGTTGTCGTCCACGCCGTGGATGAAGAGGATCGGATCCTTGATCCTGTCGGCGTAGTTGAACGGCGCCATCTTCTGGTAGACGTCCTGCGCCTGCCAGTAGTTGCGCTCCTCGGCCTGGAAACCGAACGGGGTAAGCGTGCGGTTGTAGGCGCCGCTGCGGGCGATGCCGGCCTTGAACAGGCGGGTGTGCGCCAGCAGGTTGGCGGTCATGAACGCACCGTAGGAATGGCCGCCGATGGCGATGTGCTCGCGGTCGGTCACGCCACGACGCACTACTTCATCCACCGCCGCCTGTGCATTGGCCACCAGCTGTTCGATGTAGGTGTCGTTGGGCTCCTTGTCGCCCTCGCCGATGATCGGCATGGTCGGGCTGGCCAGCACCACGTAGCCCTTGGCCAGGAACGCCTGCGGACCCCAGTAGCTGATCGCGTTGAAGCGGTACGGCGAATCGGTCACCTGGCTGGCGGCCGCGGCACTCTTGAACTCACCGGGGTATGCCCACATCAGCAGCGGCCGCGGGCCATCACGCTTGGGGTCGTAACCCGGCGGCAGCAGCAGCGTCGCGGTCAGGTCCACGCCATCGGCACGCTTGTAGCGGATCTGTTCCTTCTGCACGCCCTTCAGCTGCGGCAGCGGATGGGCGAAGTGGGTCAGCGCGCGCGGTGCGGCATCAGCCTGGGCCAACGACTGCACGTAGAAGTTGGTCGGTTCGTCCGGGCTTTCGCGGGTCAGCAGCAGCGACTCGCCTTCCTGGTCCAGCAACGCGACCGGTGCCGAATAGACCGGTGCCTGCGAGTGGAACAGGCGGGTGGCCTTGCGGCTTTCGATGTCGAAGCGGTCGACGAACGGACGGTCACCTTCCGGCGACGCGCCCTGCCCGTACAGGAAGATGCTGCGGCCATCGGCGGTGGTCTGCAGGCGGCTGCGGCCGTTGACGTCGCGCACCACGCCGGCGCGGCCCGGATCGTTGTAGCGGTCCTGTGCATCGCGGTCCCACAGCAGCTGCGGCGCCTGCGTCGCGTCGTCCGGGGTGATGCGCCAGGTCTTGGTGTTGCGCGTCTTCCACCACGACTCGCTGAGCAGGGCCAGATCGCCACGGCCCCAGGTGATGCCACCGAAACGGCTGCCCAGCTGGGCCAGGGTCACCGGCGGCTTCTCGAACGGCGCGGCCTGCATGAACACCGCATCGCGCACCTTGGCGTCGCGGTTCGGGTCACCGCCGTCCTGCGCTTCGGCCCAGACCAGTGTGGCCGGCGCATCGGCGCGCCAGCTGATGTCACGCACACCGGTCACCTCGGCATCGTTGCCGGTCGGCAGGCCTTCCACCAGCGGGCGCGAGGCCACGCTGTGGGCCAGCTGACCGTTGCGGTCGAGCACGTCGATGCGGCGCGGGAAGCTGCCCACCGGCACCACGTACGAATACGGGCGCTGCACGGTCTGGCTGAGCAGGTAGTTGCCGTCCGGCGAGGCCGACAGGCCCAGGTAGATACCGGCCATGCCGATGGCGCGGGCCTGTCCGTCCAGGCCGACCTGCATCGGCTGCGCACGCGCGTAGAAATCGAACAGGCGCGCGTCGGCTTCGTTCTTCAGCAGATCCTGGTAGGTGCGGATGGACACCACGCCGCTGCTCTTGCCGGTCTGCTGCACGGCCGGGCCGGTCGGGATGCCATCGGCAGGCGGCGGATCACCGGCATTGGCCAGGCGGGTCATCACGATCAGGCCGCGGCTATCGGGCAGCCACTGGTAACCGTCGCCGAACACCGTGTTGAGGTTGGCCTGCAGGCGGCGCGCACTGGCGTTGGCGACGTCCACCAGCCACAGCTCGTTGGCACCGCTGGCGGCGTCGACCTGGTTGAAGGCCAGCCACTTCTGGTCGGGCGACCAGGCCAGGCCGGCGATCGACAGCTGTGCCGGCAGGCCGCTGATCTGTCGTTCCTTGCCGTCGGTTACGTTCATCAGCCACAGCTTCTCGCCGAAGCTGAAGCGGCTGTCGGAGAACGTGCGCGGGTTGATGCGGATGCCGGCCAGCTTCAGTTCCGGCTGCGCCACCACCTGGATCGACGGCAGCGACGGCATCTGCATCAGCGCGGCCACATCGCGGCGCGGCGACAGGAACAGGCTGGGCGCACGCGGCGCATCGACCACCGCCTGCAGCGCGGCCGAGGGCAGCTCATAACCGGCCACGTCCCTGGCGGCGGCCACCTGCGGGCTGTCGGCCGACCACGCCTGCGGGACCACCGCCAGCAGGGCCATGGACAGGACCAGGCCGGTCCAGCGCCGGCTGCGGCGCGCGTGCTTGCTCATCGTTCTTCCTGTTTTGGATGCGTGAAGACCTTCGACCTTAACAGGCGCCGACCCGCGCCCCATCTGCCGATGGTTGGGTCGCTCCGGTTCCGGCCCGGGGCCGCGATATACTGGGGGTTCTCCCCTGCCGAGGGGCGCTGCGACCGGATCCCCTGAGGCCCGGCCAGGCTCGGTAAGGTGGCTTTGTAACAACGGCGCCCGGCTAGATGCGAGCACCCGCTCGCCCACAACCGGAGCTACTGCATGAACGCTGTTGCCAAGACCTTCTCCACCGAAGGTGACTACAAGATCCGCGACATCACTCTGGCCGACTGGGGTCGCAAGGAACTGGACATCGCCGAGCACGAGATGCCGGGCCTGATGTCGATCCGCCGCAAGCACGCCACCAGCCTGCCGCTTAAGGGCGTGCGCGTGACCGGCTCGCTGCACATGACCATCCAGACCGCGGTGCTGATCGAGACCCTGAAGGACATCGGCGCCGACGTGCGCTGGGCCTCGTGCAACATCTTCTCGACCCAGGACCACGCCGCTGCGGCCATCGCCGCCACCGGCACCCCGGTATTTGCCTGGAAGGGCGAAACCCTGGAAGAGTACTGGGACTGCACCCTGGACGCGCTGACCTTCACCCTGCCCGACGGCACCCTGACCGGCCCGGAGCTGGTGGTGGACGACGGCGGTGACGTGACCCTGCTGATCCACAAGGGCTACGAGCTGGAAAACGGCAGCGACTGGGTCAACACCGCTTCGTCCTCGCACGAAGAACAGGTCATCAAGAACCTGCTCAAGCGCGTTGCCACCGAGCGCCCGGGTTATTGGGGCCGCGTGGTCAAGGACTGGAAGGGCGTCTCCGAAGAGACCACCACCGGCGTGCACCGCCTGTACCAGCTGGCCCAGGCCGGCACCCTGCTGATCCCGGCGATCAACGTCAACGACTCGGTCACCAAGAGCAAGTTCGACAACCTGTACGGCTGCCGCGAGTCGCTGGCCGATGGCCTGAAGCGCGCGATGGACGTGATGCTGGCCGGCAAGGTCGCCGTGGTCTGCGGCTACGGCGACGTGGGCAAGGGCTGTGCGGCGTCGCTGCGTGCCTACGGTGCACGCGTCATCGTCACCGAGATCGACCCGATCTGCGCCCTGCAGGCGGCGATGGAAGGCTATGAAGTCAACACCATCGAATCGACCCTGGGCCGTGCCGACCTGTACGTCACCACCACCGGCAACAAGGACATCATCCGCATCGAGCACCTGAGCGCGATGAAGGACCAGGCCATCGTCTGCAACATCGGCCACTTCGACAACGAGATCCAGGTCGATGCGCTGGTGGGCTTCAAGGGCGTGCAGCACGTCAACATCAAGCCGCAGGTGGACAAGTACATCTTCCCGGCTTCTGATGGAAGTGCTGGCAATGCGATCTTCCTGCTGGCCGAAGGCCGCCTGGTGAACCTGGGCTGCGCCACCGGCCACCCGAGCTTCGTCATGTCCAACTCGTTCGCCAACCAGACCCTGGCCCAGATCGACCTGTGGGCCAACAAGGACAGCTACGAGAAGAAGGTCTACCTGCTGCCCAAGCACCTGGACGAAGAAGTGGCCCGCCTGCACCTGGAAAAGATCGGCGTGAAGCTGACCACCCTGACCCAGGAACAGGCCGACTACATCGGCGTGCCGGTGGAAGGCCCGTTCAAGCCGGACCATTACCGCTACTGATGCCATGCGGGGGTCGGATCCCTTTCCGCAGGAAAGGGCTCTGAACCCAGCAACGGATGCACACGGAACGGGCGCCTTCGGGCGCCCGTTCTGCGTTTGCCATGCGTGGATGCAGTACATGGTAGATCCACGCCATGCGTGGATGCGCTCCGGCAGTAGCCTCGGTCAAGGCAACCCGCCCAGCGCGCGCTACGATGCCCCCATGACCCCCGCCATCAACCTGCTCAAGCGCGAAAAAATCGCCCACAGCGTGCGCAGCTACGTGCACGACGCGCATGCCGGATCCTACGGCGGCGAAGCCGTGGAGAAACTCGGCCTGGACCCTGCCCAGGTGTTCAAGACGCTGCTGGCCAGCACCGAAACCCACGAACTGCTGGTGGCGATCGTGCCGGTGGCCGGGCAGCTGGACCTGAAGGCGCTGGCCGAAGCCGCCGGCTGCAAGAAGTGCGAGATGGCCGCGGCCGATGCCGCCCAGCGCGCCACCGGCTACCTGGTCGGTGGCATCAGTCCGCTCGGGCAGAAGAAGCGCCTGCGCAGCTTCCTCGATGCCAGCGCGCAGTCACTGCCGGCGATGCACGTCAGCGCGGGCCGCCGCGGCCTGGAAGTGGAACTGGCCCCGGCCGACCTGCTGCGGCTGACCGCAGGGCACTACGCGCCCATCGGGAAGGCCCGCTGATGTCCGCCGCAGATGTCCTGCTGCAGGACCTGCTCAGTGGTGATGCCACGCGCATCCATGCCTCGGCAAGCCGGGTCGCGGTGACCTTCGATCACGCGCTGCTGGATGCACTAGCGCCGCATGCCGACCGTATCGAACGTGCCTGCGCCGGGGTCACACTGGGCGGTGCACTGCTGGCCAACCAGGTGCATCTGCAGGCAGCGCTGCAGCGCCTGCGTTACTGGCAGGCGCAGGCCGGCTGCCTGTGCGCGCTCACGCCGAAATATCTGTTCTTCGATCCGCGCAGGCTGATCGCGCAGGGGCAGATGCAGCTGCTCTCGGTGGGCGACGCCGAGGACGGCTGGGGCGAATGCCACCACGTCGCCTGCACGCAGTGTGGCCAGCGCTGGAAAGCGACCGACCGCGAATACCATTACCCATGGTGGGAGTGGAAAGCCGATTGACGGAAGAGCATCCACGCATGGCGTGGATCTACCGGGGCCGGAGACCTACGGCCGCCAGTTGGCGTTGCTTTCCCAGAACTGCACGGCGCGCTGGTAGGCCTCGCGGTCCAGTGGCACGCCGGAACCGCCCTCCTCCACGCCCAGCGCGTTGCGCATCATGGTGATCGGCGCCATCGGCACCTCTTCCGGCTCGGCGGTGTAGATGCAGCCGACGATGCCCCAGTCCGCGTCGATCGGCGAGCCTTCCTTCGCCAGCTGTTCGGCGCTGTACAGGATCACCACCAGGTAGTTCGCGCGCGGCGATTCCACGCCCTCGAACCAGCGCACCAGCACCGGCAGTTCCTCGCGGTTGCGCGCTTCGTAGCCGCTGCGCAGCAGGTGGCGGTTGGCCTCGGTGACCGGCACGGTCAGGCAGCGCGTGCTGGTCCAGTTCTCGTACACGAACAGTTTGCAGAACGGCGCATAGCCGTCGAGCACCTTCAGCGGCGCATGCGCGTTGAGGTGCGTCTGGAACTGCTCGGCGCTTATGTCCTGGATGGTGTTGGCGCGCGGCACGCGCGGGAACAGGCGAGGACGGGCGAATTCAGTCAGGACGATGGACATGGCATGCCGGGGTTGGAATATCAGGCGCACAGGGTAACCGCCACGGCCCTGCCGGGGGCGCTGGGCTGAACGTCACTGGCGCCTGCGTCGTGGTTGCCGCACCCTGTTGGTGCCCCCCTGCAAGGATTGCCGGCCCATGCACGCAGCACGCGCGTTGTCCCCCACCCCTCGCCGTCGCTGGAAGCGCCTGGCCCTGGTACTGGCCGCCGTGCTGGCGACACCCCCGCTGCTGTTCACCGCCGCAGTGTTCTGGCCGCTGCAGGCACCGCCGCTGCCCGAGGCCGGCAACAGCCGGGTGATCATCAACGTGCGGGTACTGGACGTAGTGAACGGCCAGGCCAGCGAACCCACCACGGTGACCATGCGCGAGGGGCGCATCGCCGCCATTGGCGGGGCCGCTGCGGACCCCTCGCTGCCCGTGCTCGATGCCGGCGGGCGATGGCTGTCGCCCGGCTTCTGGGACATGCATACCCACGCCCTGCAGCTGTCACCGCAGGTGCAGTTTCCGCTGATGCTGGCCAACGGCATCACCGGTACGCGCGACATGATGGACTGCCCGCAGCCCACCGATCCGTTGATCGCCTGCGTGGCCGACAAGCGCCGCTGGACCGCGCAGGCCGTTGCCGGGCAGCAGGTCGCACCGCGCTTCGTGCAGGTCGCCAGCTTCTACTTCGAAGACCCGGCGATGCGCGCCGATGAAGCGCTGCGCCGCGCCCGCGAATACGATGCACGCGGCATCGATGCGCTGAAGGTCTACAACCGCCTGCGCGCAGATACCTACCAGCAGCTCGCCGCCGAGGCGCAACGCCTGCAACGTCCGCTGGTGGGCCACCTGCCCAAGGTGGTTCCGCTGCAGGACGCGCTGCAGGCCGGCCAGCGCAGCTTCGAGCATGCCCAGCTGTTTGCCCGCCACTGCTTCGACAAGGCCGCGCAATGGCGCGAGGGCGCACTGGATGGCGAAGACCCCACGGCACTGGCCGAGCGCATGGTTGCCGGCCATCAGCCAGCGCTTTGTACCGAAGCATTTGCGCAGATGCGGGCCAGCGGCGCCGCATTCGTGCCCACCCACGTCACCCGCGAGGAAGATGCGCGTGCCCGCGATCCAGCATTCCTCAACGACCCACGCCTGGCCTATCTGGATCCGCTCTCGCGCTGGGCCTGGCGCGATGATCTGCAGGCCACTGCCGCGCGCTATCACGGGCACCGTGGCGACGCCGCACTGCAGGCGTACTTCCGCCATGGCCTGGCGTTGACCGGCGCAGCGCACCGTGCGGGCGTGCCGGTGCTGGTCGGCACCGACACCGGCCTGGGGGGCTTCCGCTACCACGATGAGCTGCAGTGGCTGCGGCAGGCTGGCCTGAGCCACGCCGACGTACTGCATGCAGCCACGCTGCAGGCGGCGCGCCATCTGCAACTGCAGGCATCGCACGGCAGCGTCGAGGTGGGCAAGGCTGCCGATCTGGTGCTGCTCGATGGCAATCCCCTGCAGGACATCGGCAACACCCGCCGCATCCACGCCGTGTTGCTGGCGGGCCACCTGTATGACCGCCCGCGGCTGGATAGGATGCTGGACTACGCACGCAGGCAGGCACGTTCGCCTGCAGTCATGGCGCGACTGTTGTGGGGCTTCATCACCAGCCCGGTCAGCGCCGAGCTGTAGCAGCTACAGCGCCATCCGCTCACGCAGCTCGCGCGCCTGCCGGCGTGAGACTTCCACCTCGCTGCCATCATCCAGCGCCAGGTCGTAGCCATCGCCCACGCTGGGGCTGACCGCGCGGATCCGCCGCAGGTTCACCAGCGTGTTGCGGTTGGCACGGAAGAACAGCTCCACCGGCAGGCGTGCTTCCAGCGCGCTCAGGCTGCGGGTCAGCAGCGCGTTCTGGTCGCGGAACCACAGGCGGGTGTAGTTGCCATCCACCACCAGCCGGCGGATCTCGCCCACGGCCACGAACCAGCACCGCTCGCCATCACGCACGAACACCTGGTCCTGCGCGCTCAAGCTGCCACCTGCGGTCACCGGCGGCGCGGCAGGCACATCGCGCTGGCGCACGCGTTCCAGCGCTTCATGCAGGCGCGGCGCTTCCACCGGCTTGACCAGGTAATCCAGCGCATTGGTCTGGAAGGCACGCACCGCATACGCATCGTAGGCGGTGACGAAGACCACGGCCGGTGCCTGTTCCAGGCCATCGAGCACATCGAAGCCGGTACCGGAGGGCATCTGCACGTCCAGCAGCACGAGGTCGGGTTTCAACCGGGCGATCGCCTCGCGCGCGGCCGGCACGTCATCGGCCTCGCCCACGCACTGCACCCACGGCAGCGCCGCCAGCAGCGTGCGCAGTTCCTGCCGCGCCAGCCGCGCGTCATCGACGATCAGGACATTCAGGGTCGTGCGCATTGCGGAATCTCCAGGAGGGCCTGCATGCGGCCGTCCAACGGTTGCAGATGGAAGCGGCCACCGCGGCCCAGCTGCGAACGCAGGTAGGCCAGGCCGACGCCATGACCGGTGGTGGCGGTGGCATTGCCTGCGGCAGCCACACCGAGCGGATTGTCGACCTGCAGCCGCAGCAGGCCGTCGCGGCACTGCGCGCTGATACGCACTTCGCCGCCGCCAGGACACACGGCGATGCCGTGCTTGATCGCATTTTCCACCAGCAGCTGCAGCGCCATCACCGGCAGGCGCGCCTGTGCGGCTTCGCCACTCACCTCGATGTGCACCTGCAGGCGCTGCTCGTAGTGCACGGCTTCAACGGCCAGGTAATCGCGCACCACGGCCAGTTCGTCGGCCAGCACGGCCTCCTCGCTGCGCGCGTGCTCCAGTGCATGGCGCAGCGTGCGCGACAGATCGGTGACCATCTGCCGTGCGCGCTCGGGATCTTCGAGGATCAGCGCGCGCAGGTTGTTCAACGCGTTGAACATGAAGTGCGGGTTCAAGCGCGCGCGCAGCGCATCGCGCTCCAGCGCACTGCGTTCGGCCTCAGCACGCAGGCGCGCCAGTTCGGCCTGGCGCGCACTGCGCACGCCGTGCAGGCCGGCCCACAACGCGGTCCACAGCCCCAGCATCAGCACGGTGTTGAGCCAGTAGAGCAGGCGCGCCACCGGGCGGAAATCACCTGATTGGCCAGCAAAATCCACCCAGCCCAATGCCAGCGCCGGCTGCAGCACCGCCGTCAGCAGCAGTTGCGCCAGTGCTGCACCCAGCAGCACTGCCAACGCCAGCCGCAGCACCAGCGCGCCCAGGTCCAGCCGCCACCAGTGGCGCCGCAATGCCAGCGCGCGCACGCTGCCGCTGATGGCATACAGCAGCACGCCCAGGCCGACGCTGATGAGCGTGCTCCCACTGCTGCTGCCGCCACCGAACGCGCCGGTCATGGCCAGGCTGACCACGCAGAACAGCGCCCAGCCGAGGGTGTTGATCAACCAGAAGCGCAGCGTGGAGGTCGATTCGGGCATGGCAATGGCCGGCGGAATAGAAGGATCAGCGGTGGCTGTCGAGGAACGCCTGCACCTGCCCACGCAGCCATTGCGGATCATCCCACATCAGGAAGTGGTGGCCGGTCGCGCTCAGTTCGATGCGTACACCCGGCAGCGCGGCGTACTGCGCCTGGAAGATCGCACGCGCCGACGCTTCGGTCGCACCCATTGTCTGGTAGGACGCCCATGCGCCCAGCACCAGCGTGGGTGACTGGATACCGGCCACGTCGCTGCGCAGGTCGGTCACCAGCAGCGAGTACATCGCATCGGCGGTGGTGGCGCGATCGCTGTCGCGGCCCCAGCGCTTCAGTTCGGGCAGGCGCGCGGCACTGTTGGTCAGCGGGGCCAGCGCCGCTTCGGCCTGCGCCTGGTAGCTGGCCGGGTCCGCAGCCAGCATGGCCGTGCGCATCTGTTCGGCCATCGGCTGCACGCTCTGTGCGGTCGCCTGCGGGTTCTGCATGCCCGCGTAGAACGGCAGCGCGTCGACGATGACCAGCGGCCCCAGTGCGTCCGGTTCCTTCACCGCCATCTGCAGGGTCAGCACGCCGCCCAGGCTGTGGCCGATCACCGCCGGATGGTCCAGCGCCTGGTCATGCACATAGGCCAGCAGCTGGTCGCGCATGGCCGACAGGAAGTCGGCCGGGCGCGGCGCGGCGGCGCGGGCACCGGCAAAGCCCGGCAGCTGCACCAGGTGGCACTGCACATCCTTCAACGCCAGGCAGGTCTCACGCCAGACCTCGGCGCTGCTGTTCAAACCGGGGATCATCAACAACGGGCAGCCGTGGCCGACCACCTCGACCTGCAGCTTGCCGGTGCCGATCGGGGCTGCCTCGGCAGCATGGGCGGCGCCCGAGCCGAGCACGGCCATTGCCATGCCCAGCATGGCCAGCCGGGCCAGGGCCTTCATCGCGTAGTAGATCGCCAGGATCATCTTCATCGTGTGTTCCGTCCAGGGTCGGGTGCGTGGGGTGTGCGGCCAGCGTGGCCGCGATGGGCGCCGCCGGGGTGCAGTTCCGGAGCAACGGCCGCCACGCCGGGTGAACGGTCGCCACGCCATGCCGCTTCTTCACTCCGCGCATCTTCACATCCATCTTGATGGAGAGATATACTCAACCGCACCCGTCGCCACCGCCCGTGCCATGACCGCCATCAGCTTCGAGTTCTACCCGCCCAAGACCGATGAGCAGCGTGGCCAGCTGGACCGGGCCGCCGCCCGCCTGAAGGCGTACGCCCCGGAGTACGTGTCCTGTACCTTCGGTGCAGGTGGCTCGACCCTCAGCTACACCTCCGAGACGGTGCGCCACCTCAACCAGCACCACGGACTGGACGCCGCGCCGCACCTGTCCTGCGTCGGCGGCACCCGCCAGGAAATCCGCGAGCTGCTCAAGCTGTACCGTGCCATCGGCTGCCGGCGCCTGGTCGCACTGCGCGGTGATCTGCCCTCGGGCATGGGCTTCCCCGGCGACATGCGCTATGCGTCCGAATTGATCGCCTTCATCCGCGCCGAGCACGGCGATGCCTTTCGCATCGAAGTGGGCGCCTACCCGGAAACCCATCCGCAGGCACCGGACGCACTGACCGACCTGAAGCACTTCAAGGCCAAGGTCGATGCCGGCGCCGATGCGGCCATCACCCAGTACTTCTACAACGCTGACGCGTACTTCCACTTTGTCGATGAAGTGCAGCGGTTGGGCGTGCAGGTGCCGATCACCCCCGGCATCATGCCGATCGCCAACTTCAGCCAGCTGCGGCGTTTTTCCGAACAGTGCGGCGCCGAGATCCCGCGCTGGATCAGCCGCAAGATGCTGGCCTATGGCGATGACAGTGAGTCGGTGCGCGCCTTCGGCGCCGAAGTCGTGGCCAAGCTGTGCGAGCGGCTGGTCGAAGGCGGCGCACCGGGCCTGCACTTCTACACGCTGAACCTGGCCAAGCCGACGGTGTCGGTGCTGAAGCTGCTGAACGGCTGAAAGCGCACTGTGTTGTCACTTTCAACGCTACCCTGTGGCGATGAAAGCCGTCCTGTCCCTGCTGCTGGTGCTGTTGTCCGCAGCCAGCATCGACGCCCACGCCCAATCCACGCGCTTGAATCGCTGCACCGATGCGCAAGGCCAGAGCGTCTACACCGACCGTCCCTGTGACAGCGTGGGCGCGCAGTCGCGGCGCCCGCCACCGCCGCCGGCCGGCAGTGCCCTGCAGCGCGACAGCCTGGGCGCCAGCTGCCCGCGCCGCCTGAGCGAGCTGGTGCAGGCCCTGCACGACGCGGTGAACACCCAGGACGTCAACCGGCTGTCCACGCTGTACCTGTGGAGCGCGGTCTCCGATGCCGGCGCGCAGCGCATCCTCGGCCAGCTGGAATCGGTGGTGCGGCGGCCGCTGGTGGACGTGGTGCCGGTGTATCCGCAGCAGGATGATGAGGTGCAACCGGATGGGGGTCAGAGCCCTGCTGCGCAGGGATCCGACCCCGGGACGCCGGTGGCCCGCCACCCCGTGGGCCTGCGCCTGGAGCAGACGCTGCCGGGCAGTGCGGCGCGCGCCGCGACGGTGCTGGGGTTGCGGCGGCAGTACGGGTGTTTCTGGATCACGTTGTAGGGCCGCATCCACGCGTGGCGTGGATCTACTGACAGCGGGCGGCCGACCCTGTGGTAGCGCCGGGCCATGCCCGGCGGAAGGCCAGAAGCGCCGCGCTACCCGCCCGGCCACAGCCCGCGGATCGCGGCGATGCCCTGGCCGCCGTGGCGGCGGGCCTGGCTGACGTGGCCGGCATCCAGCCCGCCCAGCGCGTAGATCGGCAATGACACCTGCGCGCGCAACGCGGCGAACGCCTCCCAGCCCAGCGGCGTGGAATCGGGATGGCTGGCCGTGGCCTGCACCGGGCCCAGCACGGCGAAATCGCAGCCCAGCCGCTGCGCCGCCTGCAGCTGCGCCAGGTCGTGGCAGGAGGCAGCCACCAGCTGCCCGGCCGGCAGCGGGCGTTCCTGCAGGGTCGCCAGCTGTTCACTGCCCAGGTGCACGCCGACGCCCAGAGTGTGGGCCAGTTCGATATCGCGGTTGAGCAGCCACTGCACGCCCTGGCGGTGTGTCCGCAGGGCCTGTTCGATCAGCACCTGCCGCTGCGGGTGCGCGGCCGGCAGGCGCAGCTGGATGCGCTGCTGGCCCGCCGCCACTGCCTGCTGCAGCTGGTCCTGCCAGCGCTGCGGCCCGTGCTCGCCGTCCTCCGGCGCCGGGGTGATCAGGTAGCGGTCTGGTTGGCGCAGTGCAGCCACCACCGGCAGATCGGCCGGCGGCATCGAATAGCGGCCCAGCTTGTCCGGCGCCACCCAGGTGATGGCCTGGCCCTCGCACCCGCGCGGGGTCCCCTTCCAGCTGCGGATGTGCCGCACCTCCAGGGTCAGGTGCTTGTCCGGGTAGTGCTGCGGCACGTCCATGATCCACTCGCCGATCTCGGCCTCGATGCCGAGTTCTTCGCGCAGTTCACGCACCAGCGCCTGTTCGGACGTCTCGCCGGCCTCGCGCTTGCCGCCCGGGAATTCCCACAGCCCGGCCATGTCGCGGTTCTCGGTACGGCGGTTGAGCAGGATGCGGCCACGGGCGTCGGTGATGACGCCGGCCACGACATGGATCGATCGTTTCGGGGAAGGCATGGGGACAGGATGCCGAATCCGCAGGGCGCCGCGCAATGCCGGGCTCCGGCCCGGCGCGGCCATTGCCCCGGCCATAACAAGGAAGCCCCGCTTTCGCGGGGCTTCCTGGGGTCAGCTCAGCTGGCCGTGGCAGTGCTTGTACTTCTTGCCACTGCCGCAGGGGCACGGATCGTTGCGGCCGATCTTCGGCTCGTCACGCTGCAGCGGGTTCATGCCCTGCTGCGCGGCTTCCACCTGCGCTGCTTCCTCGTCGGCGCTGTAGCTGCCGGCGTCCTGGTGCTGGAACTGCGACTGGCTCAGGCGGGCTTCCACCTGCTGCCGTTCGGCCGCTTCCAGCGCCTGCACTTCCTCGTCGCTGCGGATGCGCACGCGGGCCAGCAGGGTCACCACTTCGCGCTTGACGTTCTCCAGCATGTCCGAGAACAGCTCGAAGGCTTCCTTCTTGTACTCCTGCTTGGGCTGCTTCTGCGCGTAACCACGCAGGTAGATGCCCTGGCGCAGGTAATCCATGCGGGCCAGGTGTTCCTTCCAGCTCTGGTCGAGCACGGTCAGCATCACGTGCTTTTCCAGCGCGCGCATGGTTTCCTCGCCCACCCCGGCTTCCTTCTCGGCGAAGTGCTGGTTGACGCGCTCCAGCACCTTGGCAGCGATGCCTTCGGCGTCCAGTTCCTCGTGCGACTTGACCATGTCCAGCAGCGACATCTGCAGGCCGAAGTCCGACTCCAGGGTCGCTTCCAGGCCACGCAGGTCCCACTGCTCGTCCACCGAGTTCGGCGGCACGAAGCGGGCGACGATGTCGAAGATCACGTCGTCGCGGATGCCGTCGACGTTGTCCTTCACCGATTCGGCGTCCAGCAGCTCGTCACGCTGGGCGTAGATCACCTTGCGCTGGTCGTTGTTGACGTCGTCGAAGTCCAGCAGGTTCTTGCGGATGTCGAAGTTGTGGGCCTCGACCTTGCGCTGCGCCTTTTCGATCTGGCGGCTGACCAGGCGGTCCTCGATGACGTCGTCTTCCTTCATGCCCATCATGCGCATGGCCTTCTGCACCCAGTCGGAGGCGAAGATGCGCATCAGGTTGTCTTCCAGCGACAGGTAGAAGCGGGACGAACCCGGGTCACCCTGGCGGCCGGAACGGCCACGCAGCTGGTTGTCGATACGACGCGATTCGTGGCGCTCGGTGCCGACGATGTGCAGGCCGCCGGCGGCCTTCACCGCGTCATGGCGCTTCTGCCATTCGGCCTTGACCGCCGCCTTCTGCTCGTCGGTCGCACCCTCGCCCAGTTCGTGGATTTCCGCTTCCAGCGAACCGCCGAGCACGATGTCGGTACCACGGCCGGCCATGTTGGTGGCGATGGTCACCGCGGCCGGACGACCGGCGTTGGCGACGATGGTCGCTTCGCGGTCGTGCTGCTTGGCGTTGAGCACTTCGTGCTTCACGCCGGCCTTGCTCAGGTGCTCGGACAGCATTTCCGAGGTTTCGATCGAGGTGGTACCCACCAGCACCGGCTGGCCGCGCTTGGCGCACTCTTCGATGTCGGCCAGCACCGCATTGAACTTGCCCTTGCGGTTGAGGAATACCTGGTCCGGGCTGTCCTTGCGGATGGTCGGGCGGTTGGTCGGGATGACCACCACTTCCAGGCCGTAGATGCTCTGGAATTCGAACGCTTCGGTATCGGCCGTACCGGTCATGCCGGACAGCTTCTTGTACATGCGGAACAGGTTCTGGAAAGTGATGCTTGCCAGCGTCTGGTTCTCGCGCTGGACCGGCACGCCTTCCTTCGCTTCCACGGCCTGGTGCAGGCCGTCGGACCAGCGGCGGCCGGACAGGGTACGGCCGGTGAATTCGTCGACGATGACCACTTCGCCGTCGCGCACGATGTAATCCACGTCACGCTGGTAGATGGCGTGCGCGCGCAGGGCGGCGTTGAGGTGGTGCACCACGGTCAGGTTCTGCGGCGCGTACAGGCCTTCGGTCTCGCCGTCGAGGATGCCGGCTTCCACCAGCAGCTGCTCGGCGTGCTCCATGCCGGCTTCGGACAGGTGCACCTGCTTGCCCTTCTCGTCGACCCAGAAGTCGCCCTCGCCGTCTTCCGCTTCCTGCTTGACCAGGTTCGGCACGACGCGGTTGACGCGGATGTACAGCTCCGGGGAATCGTCGGCCGGGCCGGAGATGATCAGCGGGGTACGCGCTTCGTCGATCAGGATGGAGTCGACCTCGTCGACGATGGCGTAGTGCAGGCCGCGCTGGTAGCGGTCAGCCTTGGACAACGCCATGTTGTCGCGCAGGTAGTCGAAACCAAATTCGTTGTTGGTGCCGTAGGTGATGTCCGAGGCGTAGGCTTCGCGCTTGTCGCTGTGCGGCATGCCCGGATAGACCACGCCCACGCTCAGGCCCAGCCAGTTGTACAGCTTGCCCATCTGGGCAGCGTCGCGGCGGGCCAGGTAGTCGTTCACCGTGACCACGTGCACGCCCTTGCCTTCCAGCGCGTTGAGGTAAACCGGCAGGGTCGCGACCAGGGTCTTGCCTTCACCGGTGCGCATTTCTGCGATCTTGCCCAGGTGAAGCACCATGCCGCCGATCAGCTGCACGTCGTAGTGGCGCATGCCCAGCACGCGGCGGCCGGCTTCGCGGCAGACCGCGAAGGCTTCGGCAAGCACCTTGTCCAGGGCTTCACCGCCGGCGATGCGCTGCTTGAACTCCGGCGTCTTGGCCTGCAGCTGCTCGTCGGAAAGCTTCTCGATCTCCGGCTCCAGCGCATTGATCTTGGCGACGATGCGGTTGAGCTGGCGCAGCTGTCGTTCATTACGACTGCCAAATACGCGGGTAAGCAGGCTGTTGATCATTGAAGGAACCGGGTTGGATGGACACAGCGGCCCGGCCTCCCCCTGGGGATCCGATCGCCGCAAACGAAACAGGGCGCCTGGCGCCCTGTCGATGGCAACACCCATTGTAGCTTGGGACGGGCATGAGGGGTTTCAACCCTTTGGCGGATCGGTGTCGGATCGGCCGCGCTGCGCGCTCGCGGGGCATGGCCCCGCGCTACCGCCGGGCTTCGGCGGCATCCAGGTAGCGCCGGGCCATGCCCGGCGTTGGCATCAACCGCGGCTGATGCGGCCGACCGGGGTGTTACCGCCGTCGCCGAGGAACTTGCGCGGGTTGACCACGTTGCCGTTCTCCCACACCTCGAAGTGTACGTGGGCACCGGTCGAGCGGCCGGTGGAACCGGCCTTGGCCACTTCCTGGCCGGCACGGACTAGGTCGCCGACCTTCACCACCAGGCGCGAATTGTGCGCGTAGCGGGTCACGTAGCCGTTGCCGTGGTCGACGTCGACCACGTTGCCGTAGCCGCCCTTCACGCCGGAGAAGCTGACCACGCCATCGGCGACGGCCATCACCGGGTCGCCCACCTTGGCGTGGAAATCCATGCCCTTGTGGGTGGCGGCACCGCGGCCGAACGGGTCGGCACGGGTGCCGAAACCGGAGGTCACGTAACTGTTGCGGATCGGCATGCGCGAGGGCACGGCGTTCTGCTGCAGCTGGTGGTCGAACATCAGCGATTCCATCACCGACAACTGGCGGCCTGAAGCAGCGAAGCGCTGCTCCAGCACCTGTAAGTCGGCGTTGACGTCCTTGACCGGGATGTCCGAGGTCGGGCCGCCGGCATCGCCGTCACCCAGGCCGGGGGTCTCGTTGAAGTCGAACTCGCCGTCTTCCAGCTTGCCCATCTGGGTCAGGCGCTCGCCGAGGGCGTTCAGGCGGGTGGCCTGTGCCTGCAGCTCGCCCAGGCGGGCGGCCAGGGCGTTGACCTGGGTCTGCGCATCGCGCTGGACCTTGGCCAGTTCAGCTTCCTGGCGGTCGACCTTGGCCTGCAGGCGCGAATCATTGAGCGCGCTGGCGCCAATGCCGCCGGCAAGGCCGATAATGCAGCCTACCCCGAGCACGCTGCCCAGCAGGGCGCGGGGGCGGTCCTCGAAATAGAACCGCAGACGCGCGATCGGCGATTTGGCCTGCCCTTCACGCGTTTTGATTACGATCTTTTTGAATGCCATCAGTGAGTTTTCATGTCTGAGCCGAAATCCAGCGTTCGTCCCGCGTCCAGGCCGAAACCGGCACTGGATGCAGTGATGGCGGACAAAAGCGGGAACCCGCTGCGTCGTGCCTTGTGGCTCGATGCGCTGGACCGTCAGTTGCGCCCCCAGTTACCGCCCGCGTTGCGCAACCGTTGCCGGCTGGCGAATGTGGACGGGGAACACCTCGTTTTTCTCGTCGAATCACCGGTCTGGCATGCCAGGTTGCGGCTTGCCGAAGCCCAGTTGCTCGACGCGGCCCGGTCCATCGGGCTGAAGGCCACCAAGGTGACCATCAAGACTGCGTCTCCCACTCCCACGCGCTCCCCAGCGCACGACAACCGGAATGGACCCCACGCAGTTTCAGCCGCCACGCACAAAGGGCTACGCGACGCCTTGGCGGCCCTGCAGGATGCCCCGGTCAAACCGAAGCAAGGGTCCTGAGGACAACGGAGCATCCAGCTCCGACCCCGTCGCGCGTGTCACCGCTGCGTGAAACTTTCTCGAGGGCCGGATCGCATCCTAGCCGCCCCGGGTGGTCGAGTCGTTAGATTGTTGTTAAATAATCGTTATATTCAGGCTTTCAGACGCTCTGGTTCACAAAACCGTGATCCGCAGTCGACTGTCGCTTTACGCGCTGCGCCATTCAGCCAACCGCGCCCGGAAACGACAACGCCGCCCGGAAAGGCGGCGTTTTCTTCTTTTATTTCAACAACCTGGAATGATCAGGCGTAGGCCGGCACGGCGTACACGACCGGATCTTCGGCGGTCGGCGACTCGTAGGTCACCCATTCCCAGGCGGTGGCATCGGCCATCAGCGCCCGCACCAGCTTGTTGTTGAGTGCGTGGCCGGACTTGAAGCCCTCATAGGCACCCAGCACCTGGCCACCGGCCAGATAGAGGTCACCGATCGCATCGAGGATCTTGTGGCGCACGAATTCGTCGGCGTAGCGCAGGCCGTCTTCGTTGAGCACGCGGAACTCGTCCAGCACGATGGCGTTGTCCATCGAACCGCCCAGGCCCAGGTTGCGCTCGCGCATGTATTCCAGGTCGCGCATGAAGCCGAAGGTGCGCGCGCGGGAGATTTCCTTGGTGTAGGCCATCGTCGAGAACTCGATTTCCTGGCGCGACTGCTTGGCCGGGATCATCGGGTGGTCGAACTGGATGGTGAAGCCCAGCTTGTAGCCCTCGTACGGAGCGAAGCTGGCGACCTTGTCGCCCTCGGTCACTTCCACGGTCTTCAACACGCGGATGAAGCGCTTGGGCGCGTCCTGTTCGAGGATGCCCGCCGACTGCAGCAGGAACACGAACGGGCCGGACGAACCGTCCATGATCGGCAGCTCGGCCGAGGACAGTTCGACGATGATGTTGTCCACACCCAGGCCGGCCAGTGCCGACATCAGGTGTTCGACGGTCTGGACCTTGGCGTCATTGCAGGTCAGGCCGGTGCACAGGGTCACTTCGGTGACCAGTTCGGCCTTGGCCGGCACTTCCACCACCGGTTCCAGGTCCACGCGCCGGAACACGATGCCATGGTTGACCGGTGCCGGGCGCAGGGTCATGTAGACCTTGTCACCGCTGTGCAGGCCAACGCCGGTGGCGCGGATCGTGTTCTTGAGGGTGCGTTGCTGGATCATGGGCGTAAACCGGAAGTGACACGCTAGATTAACACGCACGTCCCCATACCCCGGCTGAAACATCCCTGAGGGCTGTCGGTGGGACACGCGTCGAGCAAGGCGGCCGGGCCCATCCTGGCCCGGCGCCCGCATTTTCTGGACATGGTGGCGCAACCCGGGGGGGACAAGCCCCGGGCAACTCCGCTTAGTCCGCCTGGCGGCGCAGGAAGGCCGGGATGTCCAGGTAATCGTTGGGCAGTTCAGCCGATGCCGGGGCCGAGGAGGCCGGTGCCGACGGGGTCGATGCGGCCACGCTGTCGCTGCTGGCACGACGCAGGCCCAGGCCCATGCCGCCCACGGCCTTGGACACGGCGTCGCCACCGTTGTCGAAGTCGCCGAATTCCGGCTGGCCGGTGGTCGCGTTGCGCACCAGCTTGATCGGCGCGCGTTCGCCCGGGCGCTGGCTCTTGCTGGCCGACACGCGGTTCAGGCCGGTGGCCACCACGGTCACGCGCACTTCGTCCTGCATGTCCGGGTCGAGCACGGTACCCACCACCACGGTGGCGTCTTCGGAAGCGAAGCCATCGATGGTGCGGCCGATCTCGTCGAACTCGGCCATGGTGAAGTCGGCACCGGCGGTGATGTTGACCAGGATGCCGTTGGCACCGGCCAGGTTCACGTCGTCCAGCAGCGGGTTCTGGATGGCGGCTTCGGCAGCGGCCTGCGCGCGGTCATCGCCACGGGCGGTGCCGGTACCCATCATCGCCAGGCCCATTTCGGACATGACGGTACGCACGTCGGCAAAGTCGACGTTGATCAGGCCCGGACGCACGATCAGGTCGGCGATGCCCTGCACGGCGCCCTGCAGCACGTCGTTGGCGGCACGGAAGGCCTGGATCATGGTCGCGTTGCGACCCAGCACGGTGATCAGCTTTTCGTTGGGGATGGTGATCAGCGAGTCGCAGTGCTGGCTCAGCTCTTCGATGCCCTTCAGCGCGACCTGCATGCGGCGACGGCCTTCGAACGGGAACGGCTTGGTGACCACGGCCACGGTCAGGATGCCCATTTCCTTGGCCAGCTGTGCCACCACCGGTGCAGCGCCGGTGCCGGTGCCGCCGCCCATGCCGGCGGTGATGAACACCATGTCCGCGCCCTGCAGTGCGTCCATGATGCGCTCACGGTCTTCCAGAGCAGCCTGGCGGCCGACTTCCGGGTTCGCGCCTGCGCCCAGGCCCTTGGTCACGTTGGTACCCAGCTGCAGCTGCAGCTTGGCACCGCAATTCTTGATGGCCTGCGAGTCGGTGTTGGCGGTGATGAATTCCACGCCATCCACTGCCGAGTTGACCATGTGCGCCACGGCATTGCCGCCGCCGCCGCCCACGCCAACCACCTTGATCACCGCATTGGGTGCCATCTTTTCGATCAGTTCAAAATGCGCCATGTCCGTGTCCTCGTTGTATCCGCTTGTCGGTGGCATGGGCGTTACGGCCTCCTGCCTTTCGCGCGCCATGTTGCCGATGCGGCTGTGTGGGTTGTGTGTTGCCGGTGAAACTTTGTGTTGCCTTTGTTGCCGCCGGGCGATGCCCGGATGATGCAGGTTCCGCGTCAGAATTCGCCGCGGAACCATGTCTTGAGTTTCTTGAACATGCTGCCCGCGCGTCCGGTCGGCAGCGACGGCCGGCGCGGATGCTCGTTCTGGCTGCCCATCAACAGCAGGCCCACGCCGGTGGCATGCACCGGGTTGCCCACCACTTCGCCCAGGCCGGTGACGTGCTGCGGAATGCCCACGCGCACCGGCATCTGCAGCATTTCCTCGGCCAGTTCGACCACGCCTTCCATCTTCGAGGCACCACCGGTCAGCACCAGGCCGGCGCGAACCAGTTCCTCGAAACCGGAACGGCGCAGCTCGGCCTGCACCATCTCGAAGATTTCCTCGTAGCGGCCCTGCACTGCCTGCGCCAGCGCATGGCGCGGCATGCGGCGCGGCGGACGGTCACCCACCGACGGCACCTGGATGCTTTCCTCGGCGGTAGCCAGCTGGGCCAGGGCGCAGGCGTAGCGCACCTTGATCTGCTCGGCTTCCGGGGTCGGCGTGCGCAGCATGTGCGCGATGTCGTTGGTCACGTGGTCGCCGGCGATCGGCAGCGAGGCGGTGTGGCAGATCGCGCCCTGCACGAACACCGCGATGTCGGTGGTGCCCGCGCCCATATCGACCAGCACCACGCCCAGTTCCTTTTCGTCGGCGGTCAGTACCGCCACGCTGGAGGCCAGCGAGGACAGCACCAGGTCGTCCACCTGCAGGCCGCAGCGCTGCACGCACTTGCTGATGTTGGCCGCCGCGGACTGCGCGCAGACCACCAGGTGGGCATGCACTTCCAGGCGCACGCCGGTCATGCCGACCGGGTTGCGGATGCCTTCCTGCGAATCGTCCAGCACGTATTCGCGCGGGATCGCATGCAGGATTTTCTGGTCAGCCGGGATCGCCACCGCCTTGGCCGCATCCAGCACGCGATCCAGGTCACCCCAGGTCACTTCGCCGTCGCGGATCGGCACGATGCCGGGCGAGTTCTTGCACTGCACGTGGTTGCCGGAAATGGAGGCGTACACCGAGCGGATCTCGCAGCCGGCCATCAGCTCGGCTTCTTCCACCGCACGCTGGATCGACTGCACGGTCGATTCGATGTCCACCACCACGCCGCGCTTGAGGCCGCGCGACTCGTGCGAGCCGATGCCGATCACTTCGATCGGGTTGCCCGGCGAATACTCGCCCACCAGCGCCACCACCTTGGAGGTGCCGATGTCCAGGCCGACGATCAGCGATTTGTCACCCTTGCGATTCATGTCCTTTCCTGCGTTCGTCTGGCCGGGGTCGCGGGTGCGCCGGCCGGCGTGGCCGGCGTACCCCAGCTCAGGGTGAAACCATTGGTGTATCGGAGGTCGGCGCGCTCGATGGGCGCCGCCTGGTTGGCCAGCTGCGGCAGCACGCGCACGAAGCGCTGCAGGCGCGAGCGGGCATCGTCACGGCCGACCACCACTTCGGTGCCATTGCTCAGCAGCAGCGACCAGCTGCCGCGCGCATCCATGGTCAGGCGGCGCACGTCTACACCGGCCGGTGCGAACAGCGCGCGCGCATCGTTGTACAGCTTTACGACCTCTTCGGTCTGGCTGTCCGGGCCATCCAGCTCGGGCAGCTGCAGGTCGGCCAGCTTCTTCGGCGTGGGGAACAGCTTGCCCTGCTCGGAGAGCAGGCGGCCTTCGCCCCAGCGTGCGAACGGCTTGTGCTCGACCAGGGTCACTTCCAGCACGTCCGGCCACTGCTTGCGCACCTGCGCGCTTTCCACCCATGGCAGCTTTTCCAGGGCGTCCTGCGCATCCTGCAGCTTGACCGCAAAGAAGCCCGCATGCGCGTACGGCAGCAGCACCTGCTGCAGCTGTTCCGGCGGCACCCGCTTGAACTCACCGTGCACGCGCAGCTTCGCCAGCGGCCAGCGCTCGGCGCCGACCCAGCCATTGACCACGGCCACCACCGGCAGTGCAACCACCGACAGGGCCAACAGCCAGACGAAGATGCGCAGCACCGCGTTCATGCGTGCGATGCCTCCAGGGTCTGTTCCAGCACGCGCCACACCAGTTCTTCGAAACCGATGCCGGCCTGCGCTGCGGCCTTGGGCACCAGCGAATGGCTGGTCATGCCCGGCGCGGTGTTCACTTCCAGCAGGAAGAAGCGACCGCTGGTGCGGTCACGCATCACGTCCACGCGGCCCCAGCCACGGCAGCCGGCGGCGCGGAATGCGGCCAGGGCGATGCGGCGGATCTCTTCTTCGTCAGCGCCATCCAGGCCCGGGCACAGGTACTGGGTGTCCTCGGCGATGTACTTGGCGTTGTAGTCGTACCACTGGCCCTTGGGCACGATGCGGATCGACGGCAGCGCGACATCACCGAGGATGGCCACGGTCAGTTCGTCGCCCACCACCATCTGTTCCATCAGCAGCTGGCCGTCGTAGCGCGCGGCCAGGGCCACCGCTTCGTCCAGGCCGGCGTCGTCGGTCACCCGGCTGATGCCCACGCTGGAGCCTTCGTTGGCCGGCTTGACCACCACCGGCAGGCCGAGTTCGGCCGCGTTGGCATGCACGTTCTGCGCGGTCACCTTCCTGTACTGCGGGGTCGGCAGGCCAAGCGACAGCCACACCTGCTTGGTGCGGATCTTGTCCATGCTCAGCGCCGAGCCCAGCACGTCCGAACCGGTGTACGGCACGCCGAAGGCCGCCATCAGGCCCTGCACGATGCCGTCCTCACCGCCACCGTTGTGGCCGTGCAGGATGTTGAACACGCGGTCGACGCCGCCGGCAGCCAGCGCCCTGGCCAGTGCCGGAATGCCGTCCACGGCGAACGCATCGACGCCGCGCGACTGCAGGGCTTGGAGTACGTTGCGGCCCGAATCCAGCGACACCTCGCGTTCGCTGGAACTGCCGCCGAGCAGCACGGCGACGCGGCCGAACACGGCCGGGTCGGTGGCGCGCAGCGGCGGGAAGGTCAGCGCGCTCACGCCTGGCCCTCCACCTTGAAACCTTCCACGGCGATCTGGCTGGCGACGGCGCCGATGTCGCCCGCGCCCATCATCAACAGCAGGTCACCGTCCTGCAGCACGTCCGGCAGCACGCTGGCCAGCTCTGCGGCCTTGCCCACCACCACCGGCTCGCTGCGGCCGCGCGCACGGATGGCGCGGGCCAGGGCGTGCGAATCGGCACCGGCAATCGGCTCCTCGCCGGCCGGGTAGACCTCGCTCAGCACCAGCGCATCGACGCTGGACAGCACGGCGGCGAACTTGTCGAACTGGTCGCGGGTACGGCTGTAGCGATGCGGCTGGAAGGCCACCACCAGGCGCTTGTCGGTCCAGCCACCGCGGGCGGCGGCGAACACCGCTTCCAGCTCGCTCGGATGGTGGCCGTAGTCGTCGATGATGCGGACCTTGGCACCACTGGCCGTGGTCACTTCGCCCAGGTCGTTGAAGCGACGGCCAACGCCGGCGAAGCTTTCCAGCGCGCGGGCGATCGCATCCGGGGCCACGCCCAGCTGCCAGCCCACCGCCGCAGCGGCCAGTGCGTTCAGCACGTTGTGCTTGCCCGGCAGGGCCAGCACCACTTCCTGGCTGGTGCCCTGCGGCAGGCGCAGGGTGAAGCGCATGCGCGAACCTTCCTGCACCACGTTCTCGGCGCGAACGTCGGCCTGCGGGCTCATGCCGTAGCTCATCACGTGGCGCGGGGTCTTGGCCGCCAGTGCAGCCACTTCCGGGTCGTCGATGCACAGCACGGCCAGGCCGTAGAACGGCAGGCGCTGCAGGAACTCGGCGAAGGCCGCCTGCACGCGGGCAAAGTCGTTGCCGTAGTTTTCCAGGTGGTCGGCATCGATGTTCGTGATGATCGACATCAGCGGGTTCAGGCGCAGGAAGCTGCCATCGCTTTCATCGGCTTCGGCCACCAGCCACTGGCCACCGCCCAGCTTGGCGTTGGCACCGGCGGCCAGCAGCTGGCCACCGATCACGAACGTCGGGTCAAGGCCGCCTTCGCTCAGCACCGCCGCGGTGAGGCTGGTGGTGGTGGTCTTGCCGTGCGTGCCGGCCACGGCGATGCCGCGACGGAAGCGCATCAGCTCGGCCAGCATCGCCGCGCGCGGCATGATCGGAATGCGCTGGCTGCGCGCTTCCATCAGTTCCGGGTTGTCTTCGCGGATGGCGCTGGAGACCACCACGCAGTCGGTGCCCAGTACGTTGGCGGCCGAGTGGCCACGCATGATGCGTGCACCCAGGCCAGCCAAGCGGCGGGTGGCCGCGTTGTCGGCGTTGTCCGAACCGGACACTTCATAGCCCAGCGTCAGCATCACTTCGGCGATGCCGCTCATGCCGGTACCGCCGATGCCGACGAAATGCACGCGCGGAAACGCGCGCACCAGGTCGTTGGTGTCGTGCAGGCGGCGGATCATGCGCGGCCTCGCGCGTGGCAGGCGCAGTGGCGGGCCTTCTTCATACAGCTTCCTCGAGAATGATATCGGCGATGCGCTCGGCGGCATCGACCTTGGCCAGCGCGCGCGCGGCTTGCGCCATCTGCATGCGGCGGGCGGGATTTTCGGACAGTTCGCGCAGCAGTGCGGCAATGCCGTCGGCCAGCGTTCCATCCTGCTTCAGCAACACGGCCGCATCGCGCTCGACCAGGTACTCCGCATTGCGGGTCTGGTGATCGTCGACGGCGGCGGGGAACGGCACCAGCACGCTGCCCACGCCCACCGCGCACAGCTCGGCCAGGGTGGACGCGCCGGCACGGCACACCACCAGGTCGGCCCATGCAAAGGCCTCGGCCATGTGGGCGATGAACGGAGTGATTTCAGCCTGCACGCCGGCCTTGGCATACGCCTCGACCGCTTCGGCATGCAGCTTCTCGCCGCTCTGGTGGCGCACCTGCACCGGCACGGTGCCGGCCAGCGCGGCGATGGCCTGCGGCACACCGGTGTTGAGCGCGCGTGCACCCTGGCTGCCGCCCACCACCAGCAGCCGCAGCGGGCCCTGGCGATCGGCGAAGCGCTGCTCCGGCGGCGCGATCGCGGCGATTTCCGCGCGCACCGGGTTGCCGACGAACTCCTCGCCCTTGGCGAACGTGCCCGGGAAACCGGTCAGCAGGCGGCGCGCGTAGCGCGACAGGATGCGGTTGGTCATGCCCGGCGCACGGTTCTGCTCGTGCACCAGCAGCGGCAGGCCGTGCAGGCGGGTGGCGATGCCACCGGGGCCGGAGGCGAAGCCACCGAAGGCGATCACGGCGCGCGGCTGGCGCTTGCGGATGATCATGCCGGCCGCGCGCAGCGCGCGCATCAGCCGCCACGGTGCACCCAGCAGGGCCAGCTTGCCCTTGCTGCGCAGGCCGGTGATGGCCAGCGTGTCGACCGGGATGTCGTGCTGCGGCACCAAGCGGGTTTCCATCGCGCCGTCGGCACCCATCCAGGTGACCGGCACGCCACGCTGGCGCAGCACGCGGGCCACGGCCAGGCCGGGGAAGATGTGGCCACCGGTACCGCCGGCCAGAATCATCACCGGGCGGGCGCTGGCAGTCGTCGTGGAGGCAGTGCTCATGACAGCCTCCCGAAGGTCGGTTCGATGCGCGACTGCAGGCGGCTGGTGCCACGTGCAGCGGCAGCCACCGGTTCGGCTGCCTTCGGCACGCTGGTGGCAGCGGCCGGTGCAGCCGGTTCAGCCACGGGCGCACCTGCGGCCTCTTCGCCACCACCGATGCGCACGGCCTGGCGGCGCTCGGCGCGCTTCAGTTCATAGGTCACGCGCAGCAGCAGGCCCATCGCCACGCAGGTCATCAGCACCGACGAACCGCCCGACGAGATCAGCGGCAGGGTCAGGCCCTTGGTCGGCAGGATGCCCAGGTTCACGCCGATCGAGACGAAGGTCTGCATGCTGATCCACAGGCCGATGCCGAAGGCGATGTAGCCGGAGAAGTGGCGCTTCATTTCCACGCAGCGCATGCCCAGCCAGAAGGTGCGGCCGACCAGCAGCGCGTACAGGGCGACGATGGTGCAGGTGCCCAGGAAGCCGAATTCCTCGGCGGTGACCGAGAAGATGAAGTCCGTGTGCGCTTCGGGCAGGTAATACAGCTTCTGCACCGAGTTGCCCAGGCCGACGCCGGTCCACTCGCCACGGCCCACGGCCATCAGTGCGTTGGACAGCTGGTAGCCATCGCCCTGCTGGTCGGCCCACGGGTCAAGGAAGGAGGTGATGCGGCGCATGCGGTACGGCTCGATGATCGCCAGCGCGCTCATGCCGACCAGGCCGATGATCACCGGCATCGACATGCGCGGCATGTTCACCCCGCCCAGCACCAGCATGCCGGCGGTGATCGCCAGAAGCAGGGTGGACGAACCGAAGTCGGGCTGCAGCAGCAGCAGCACGACCAGCGCACCGGCCACGCCCAGCGGCTTCAGCATCGCCGGCCAGGTCGCATTGACCTCGTCGCGGAAGCGCACCAGGTAGCTGGACAGCCAGACGATGTAGAGCACCTTCACCGCTTCGACCGTCTGGAACTTGGAGATGCCCAGGTTGATCCAGCGGCGCGCGCCGTTGACCGTGCTGCCCAGGCCCGGCGTGAATACCGCCAGCAGCAGCACGAAGCAGCCCAGCAGCAGGATCTGATTGTACTGCTCGATCGACTTCAGCTCGGTGCGGGCGGCCACGACCGCCAGCACGATGCCGACCGCCAGGAAGATCAGGTGGCGGTTGAGGTAGTAGAACGGGCTGCTCATCAGCGCGATCGAGCTGGACGCCACCATCACCACGCCAATGCCCGTGAGCGCGATGATCGCGCCCAGCAGCCACTTGTCGTAGCTGCCTTCGATGGCTTCGAGGCGTGTTGCCTGGCGGGACAGGTCATTCATTCTCAGCGCACCTTCAGGGTGGCAAGGCCGATCAGCACGAGTACGACCGAGATGATCCAGAAGCGCACGATCACGCGCGGCTCCGGCCAGCCCTTCAGCTCGAAGTGGTGATGGATCGGCGCCATGCGGAACACGCGCTTGCCGGTCAGCTTGAACGAGGCCACCTGGATCATCACCGACAGTGTTTCGATGACGAACACGCCGCCCATGATCACCAGCACCAGCTCCTGGCGGGTGATGACCGCGATCGTGCCCAGCACCGCGCCCAGCGCCAGTGCGCCGATGTCGCCCATGAAGACCATGGCCGGATACGTGTTGAACCACAGGAAGCCCAAGCCCGCGCCGGCGATGGCCGCGCAGATGATGACCAGCTCACCGGCACCGGGGATCTGCGGGATCTGCAGGTAGTTGGCGAACACCACGTTGCCCGAGGCGTAGGCGAACACGCCCAGGCCGCAGGCCACCAGCACGGTGGGCATGATCGCCAGGCCGTCCAGGCCGTCGGTCAGGTTGACCGCGTTGGAGAAGCCGACGATCCAGAAGTAGGCGATGGCCACGAAGCTGATGCCGGCCAGCGGCAGCGCGATCGACTTGAACATCGGGATGTAGAAGGTCAGCGCGGCCGGCACGTCGGCGGTCTGCAGCAGGAAGATGCCCGCGGCCAGGCCGAAGATCGACTGCAGCAGGTACTTCCAGCGCGAGGCCAGGCCGTTCGGGTCGCGGCGCACGATCTTGATCCAGTCGTCGTACCAGCCGATGGCACCGAAGCACAGCATGACGGCCAGCACCAGCCACACGTAGCGGTTGCGCAGGTCGGCCCACATCAGCACCGACAGGGTGACGGTGAGCAGGATCAGCGAACCGCCCATGGTGGGCGTGCCGGCCTTGACGAAGTGGGTCTGCGGGCCGTCGGTACGGATCGGCTGGCCACCCTTGAACTGGGCAAGTCGGCGGATCATCGCCGGGCCGAGCCACAGCGACAGGAACAGGGCCGTCAGCGCGGCAAGGATGGCGCGGAACGTCTGGTAGTTGAACAGCCCGAACAGGCTCTCCAGCTGCTGCAACCATCGAGCCAGTTCATACAACATGCGGGGATTCCTCTCCTTGCGCCAGCAGCGCTTTGACAATCGTGTCCATGGCGCTGCCACGGGAACCCTTGACCAGGCAGCGCACGCCAGCGTGCAGCTCGTCCTTCAGCGCCTGCGACAGCGCGTCATGGGTGGCGAAATGACGGCCGCCTTCGCCGAAGGCGGTGGCTGCGGCGGCACTCAGCGGGCCCAGTGCATACAGGCGCTTGAGGCCGGCAGTACGTGCGCGGATGCCGGCCTGCGCGTGCAGCGCTTCGGCGTCAGGGCCCAGCTCGCGCATGTCGCCCAGCACCATCCAGCCCTCTTCCGGGGCGGCGGCCAGGGCGTCGATGGCGGCGGCCAGCGAACCGGGGTTGGCGTTGTAGCTGTCGTCCACCAGCACCGCGCCGTTGCGCAGCTGGTGGGCGATCTGGCGGCCCGGCACCGGCTGTGCCGCGGCCAGGCCCGACGCCACCAGGGCCAGGTCGATGCCGGCGCCCAGCGCCAGGCTGGCCGCGGCCAGCGCATTGCTGACGTTGTGCCGGCCCGGCAGGCCGAGTGCGATGCGGACCTCGCCCTGCGGCCCGACCAGGGTGAACTGGCTGCCCTGCGCACCGGCGCGGATGTCGCGCGCGGTGACATCGGCGCTGTGGTCCAGGCCGTAGCGCAGCACCCGGCAGCGCGCCGGGGTACCGACGAAATGCTGTTCGAACCAGCGGCCGTAGGCATCGTCGACATTGATGACAGCCACGCCATCGGCCGGCAGCGCGGCGTAGATCGCGCCCTTGGTCACCGCCACGCCGAGCAGGCTGCCCATACGTTCCAGGTGCGCCGGAGCGATGTTGTTGACCAGCGCATAGCGCGGGCGGGCAATGTCGGTCAGGTAGGCGATGTCGCCCGGCTTGCCGGCGCCCATCTCGTAGACGGCGTAGTCGGCGTCTTCCGGGGCATCGATGACTGCCAGCGGCAGGCCGATCTCGTTGTTGCGGTTGCCCGGGTTGGCGTAGACCACCTTGTGCGCGTGTTCGGCTACCTGCTGCAGGATCGCCAGCAGCAGGCTCTTGACGCTGGTCTTGCCGTTGCTGCCGGTGATCGCGAACACCTGGCTGTCGCGGTCGCGCTGCATGCCGGCGGCAATCCTGGCCAGAGCCAGTTCGCTGTCGGCCACCAGCACCTGCGGCACGTCCAGCGGCAGCAGGCGCTCGACCAGCAGCGCGCTGGCACCGCGCGCCTGCGCATCGGCGGCGAAATCATGGCCGTCGAAACGCTCGCCGCGTAGGGCCACGTACAGGGTGCCGGCGCCCAGGCTGCGGGTGTCATTGCTGACCGCATCGATGGCCACGTCGTCGCCGTGGATCTCGCCACCGGCCCAGTGCGCGATCAGCGAAAGCAGGGTGCGCTTCATGCGATGCCCTCCCCTGCCTGTGCTGCTAGAACACCGGCCTTGGCGGCCAGCGCGGCGGCCGCCACTTCGGTGTCGTCGAAGTCGTGGCGCACGCCATTGACCTCCTGGTATGGCTCGTGGCCCTTGCCGGCGATCAGGATGATGTCGCCCGCACCGGCGCGCTTCACTGCCAGGCCGATCGCACGCGCGCGGCTGCGCTGCACGGTCACGTGTGCCAGGTCGCGCGGTGCTCCTTCGCGTCCTGCGACCGCCCCGCTCGGGCTTCCATGCCCAGCGAATCCAGCCAGGATGTCGGCCACGATCACGTCGCCGTCTTCGCCGCGCGGGTTGTCGTCGGTGACGATGACCTCGTTGGCCAGCCGCTCGGCGATGGCGGCCATCTGCGGACGCTTGCCGGTATCACGCTCGCCACCACAGCCGAACACGCAGTACAGCGTGCCCTGCAGGTGGCCGTGCAGGCTTTCAAGGGCCTGTTCCAGCGCATCCGGGGTGTGTGCGTAGTCGACCACCACGGTGGGCAGGCCATCCTCACCGCCCAGGCGGTTCATGCGGCCGCGGATCGGCTGCAGTGCCGACAGCACGCCAGCGATGCGCTCGACCGGTTCGCCCAGTGCATGCAGGCTGCCGGCCACGGCCAGCAGGTTGTCCACGTTGAAGCGACCCAGCAACGGCGACTGCACCGCAGCGCGCGCGCCGTCGATGAGCAGTTCGAAGCCGATGCCGCGGCCATCCAGCTGCAGGCCTTCGGCACGCACGCTGGCACCGGCAGTACCGCGCGAGCTCAGGCCGATGGCCTGCACGCTGGCCGGCAGGCCTGCAAACAGTTCACGACCGAACGCATCATCCAGGTTCACCACCGCGGCCTTCAGGCCCGGGCGATGGAACAGGCGTGCCTTGGCCGCGCCGTAGCTGGCCATGTCACCGTGGTAATCCAGGTGATCGCGGGTGAGGTTGGTGAACACCGCCACGTCGTAGTGCACGGCATCCACGCGGCCCTGGTCCAGCGCGTGCGAGCTGACTTCCATCGCCACCGCACGTGCGCCGTCGTTGCGCAGCTGCGCCAGCAGCGCATGCATCTGCAGCACCAGCGGAGTGGTGAAGCCGGTCGGCTCGACCGCACCATAAAGTCCGGCGCCCAACGTGCCGATACTGCCACTGGGCGTGCCGAGAAGGTGCCAGGCCTGGGCCAGCAGCTGCACGGTGGAGGTTTTGCCGTTGGTACCGGTCACGCCCACCATCGTCATCGCGCGCGAGGGCGCACCATGGAACTGGTCGGCCATGGCGCCGAGGCGTGCGCGCAGGTCCGGCACGGCGATGGCATCGGCCGGCGCCGGCAGCTCGGCCGGGGCGGGCGGTTCGAACAGGATGGCGCTGGCACCAGCCGCGCGCGCCTGCTCGACAAAGCCCAGGCCATGCGCGCCGAAACCGGCGATGGCGACGAAGGCATTGCCGGGGCGCACGGCACGGCTGTCCAGCACCAGGCCGGTCAGAACGGTATCGTTGCCCGACAGGGCAACGTCCGGAAGCAACTGCGAAAGCAACATCGAAGGACTCATTGCGTGCCTCCCGCGGGCGGGGCCGGCACAGGGTTCTGCGCGCTGGGCAGCGCGGCATCGAATTCGGCGGCGGCATCGGCCGGCAGCACGGCCTCGGCCGGCGGCGCCGGCAGGATGGAGGCCGAATGCCCCATCTTTCCGGACTGCTGGGCAGCCAGCCACGACTGCAGGTCGTCCAGCGGGACGTCCATCAGGCGCAGCGTGCCTTCCATCACGTTGTGGTACACCGGTGCCGACACCAGGCCGCCGTAGAACTTGCCGGCCTGCGGGTCGTTGATGACGATGACGGTGGCGAAGCGCGGGTTGGTGGCCGGCACCACGCCGGCGAACAGCGAGTTGTAGTGGCCGCGCTCGTAACCGCCGGGGCCGGCCTTGCGCGCGGTGCCGGTCTTGCCGGCCACGTGGTAGCCGAGCACCGCCGCCTGCTTGGCGCCGCCCTGGGTCACCACCGTTTCCATCATCGCCACCACCTGCTTGGCGACGCTTTCGTCGATGATCTGCTTGCCTTCGTTGCGCTGGCCCTTGACGAAGGTCGGGGCGATCAGCTTGCCGCCGTTGGCCAGCGCCGAGTACGCGGTGGCGATCTGCAGCGGCGTCACGTTCAGGCCGTAGCCGTAGGACATGGTGGTCTTGGACGTACCCGACCAGCGCGCCGGGCGCAGCACCACGCCCCCGGATTCACCCGGGAAACCACTGTGCGGTACCGAACCGTAGCCGAAGCTGCGGATCGAATCATAGAAGGTCTGGTCGGGCAGCTTGGCCGCAACCTTGGCAGCGCCCACGTTCGAACTGCGGGTGATCACGCCGGTGACGTTGAGCACGCCGTTGTTGCGCGGCACGTCGCGGATGGTGAAGCGGCCCAGGGTCATGTAGCCCGGATTGGTATCGATGATGGTGTCCTTGGTCACCACGCCGGCCTGCAGCGCTGTCGCAATCGTCAGCGGCTTCATCGTCGAACCCGGCTCGACCAGGTCGGTCACGGCGCGGTTGCGGCGCGTGTCCGGCACCGCACCGTTGAGCGAATTCGGGTTGTAGGTCGGCAGGTTGACCATGGCCAGGATCTCTCCGGTGGCCACGTCCATGATCACCATCGAACCGCCGGCCGCCTTGTTGGCCACCAGCGCGTTGCGCAGTTCCTTGAAGGCCAGGTACTGGATGCGGCGGTCGATGCTGAGGGTCAGGTCCTTGCCCGGCTCGGCGGCGCGCAGCAGGTCGCTCTCCACCGTTTCGCCCTTGCGGTTGCGGATCACCCGCTTGGCGCCGGCCTTGCCGCGCAGCCATTCGTCGAAGGCCAGCTCCAGCCCTTCCTGGCCGCGGTCATCGATGTTGGTGAAGCCCAGCACGTGCGCCATCGCCTCACCCTGCGGGTAGAAGCGACGGAACTCGCGCTGTGCGGCCACGCCCGGAATCTTCAGCGCGACCACTTTTTCCGCGTCATCCGGATTGATCCGGCGGCGCAGGTACATGAATTCCTTGTCCGACTTCTGCGACAGGCGGCTGCTCAGCTCGTCCATCGACATGCCGACCGCCTGGGCCAGCTCGGGAATGCGGTCCGGTGCACGCAGCAGGTCCTGCGGGTTCACCCAAATCGAGGCGACCGGGGTGGACACTGCCAGCGGCTCGCCGTTGCGGTCGGTGATCATGCCGCGCGAGGTCTTGATCGGCAGCTCGCGCAGGTAACGTGCCTCACCCTGGCGCTGGTAGAAATCGCTGTTGATGATCTGCACGTAGGCCGCGCGACCGACCAGCGACACCGAGCACAGGCCGAGCGCCAGGGCCACCCAGCGCAGGCGCTGGCGCAGGTTGAAGGCGTTGCGCGGGCGGTTGCGGCCAGCCTTGCTCATGGGCGCACCACCACCACGTCGGCGGCTTCGGGGAACTTCATGCCCAGCTTCTCGCGGGCCACGCGGTCGACGCGGTTGGCTTCGGCCAGGGTGGCCTGTTCCAGCTGCAGGCGGCCGAATTCCAGGTTGATGTCATCACGCGTGCGTTCGGCACGCGACAGCTCGATGAACGTCTGCCGATGACGGTGACGCACGAACACGACGCCGATCGCCGAGGCCACGGTGCAGGCCAACAGGATGATCAGCAGCAGCCGGCTCATGCATCGGCCTCCCGCTTCTGTGCCACGCGCAGCACGGCGCTGCGGGCACGCGGGTTGGCGGCCAGCTCTTCATCGGTGGCCTTGATGGCACCGCCGATCAGGTCCAGGGTCGGCACGAACGCCACGGCCTCGGGCAGGCGGCGGTTGGCCGGCGGCGCCTTGGCCAGGCGGTTCATGTACTGCTTGACGATGCGGTCTTCCAGCGAATGGAAGCTGATCACCGCCAGGCGGCCGCCGGGCTTGAGCCGTTCCACGGCCGCATCGAGCCCGGCCTCCAGATCGGCCAGCTCGCGGTTGATGTGGATGCGGATGGCCTGGAAGCTGCGCGTGGCCGGGTGGATCTTGTCTTTTCCACGCGGCATCACCGAGGCGATCAGATCGGCCAGTTCGCCAGTGCGGGTGAACGGCTGCTTCTCGCGGCGGGCGACGATGGCACGGGCGATGCGGCGGCTCTGCCGCTCTTCCCCGTAGGTCCACAGCACGTCGGCGATCTCGCGGTCTTCGACGCGGTTGATCCACTGCGCCGCGCTTTCGCCGCTGTCCGGGTCCATGCGCATGTCCAACGGGCCGTCCTTGCCGAAGCTGAAACCACGCTCGGCCACGTCCAGCTGCGGCGAGGACACGCCGAGGTCGAACAGCACGCCATCCAGGCCTTCGGCCGTCGCATCCCACTGCAGCAGCTGGGCGAAGCTGCCGCGGAAGATGGACACGCGCGCGTCCGGCGCGAAATCGCGCTCTGCCACGGCGATGGCGTCCGGATCCTTGTCCATGACCAGCAGGCGCCCCTCCGGGCCCAACTGGGTGAGCACGCCACGTGCATGACCGCCACGACCGAACGTGCCATCCAGATAACGTCCGTTTTCGATCACCCTCAGGCCGTCAATGACCTGGGTGTACAGGACCGGCAGGTGCACCGCCGGCGACTGCGACACCGGAAGGTGACCGGTCTGCGCTTCTGGGCGCATCCGGGCACCCCGGCTCACAACTTCAGGTCGAGCAACCCATCCCCCAGATCCTCATCAGACAATGTCTGCTGGATCAAGGCACGATGCGCCTGCTCGCTCCACAATTCGAATTTGTCGCCCATACCGAGCAATACCGCCTTTTTCTCAATGCCCACCGCACCGCGGTGGCTGGCGGGAATGCTGATACGACCGTTGCCGTCGAGCTCGAGATGGGCGGCCGAACCGACCAGCTTCTGCTGCAACAGGCGCACGACGCGCTGGGTGTTGGGCTTGGACATCACGTCGTCGCGGACCCGTTCCCATTCCGACTCGGCATACAGCCACAGGCAGCCGGCTTCGAACGGGTTGTAGGTGAGAACCAGGCGGTTGTTGCTGGCACGGGCGACGAGGTCGCGGTAGGCGGTCGGAACCGCCATGCGTCCTTTATCGTCAACTGTGATGGCCGTCTCGCCCTGGAACACGACGCGTGCACCCTTCCTTCGCCCGGTGAAACATTGAACCACGAAAACCCACAAAACACCCGGATTTCCCTCTGATGCCCACCTTAGCAGCGGTCATAGGGTTGTCAACAACTTTTCAGCACGGAAATCGCCAGCCACATCAATGGCTTGCGGCGATGTTTAGAGAATTGTTCAAGGCTTATCCACAAGTTGCTGATCCGTCTCAATTTTTGAGATTGAACAGAAGTTCAGGGGTGTGGAGACGGCGTGAAACATGGCCTGCGCATTCATCTGGAACGGGGTGACAGCGGCGTAGGAATGCGCAAACCGGGCACAATGACGCCATGTGCCTGCTTGCTCTTGGCTGGTTACGTCACCCGCGCTGGCGTCTGGTGATGGCCGGCAACCGCGATGAGTTCCACGCCCGCCCGACGGCGGCCTTGGCCCCTTGGCAGGACGAGCCGTCCATCATCGGCGGGCACGACCTGCGTTCGGGCGGTGGCTGGGCCGGTGCAGGCCGTGCCGGGCGCATGGCCGTGGTCACCAACGTGCGTGACCCGCTGGCCGCCCAGGCCGGTCCCTCGCGTGGTGCGCTGGTGGCCGATTTCCTGCGCGGCCACGAACCGGCCGCTGTGCACATGGACCGGCTGGCCGGGATCGCTGCGGCATATGCTCCGTTCAACCTGTTGTTGGCCGATAGCGACAGCCTTGAGTACCTGGGCAACCATCCGGCCGAGCGCCAGACCCTGGGCCCGGGCGTGCATGGCATGTCCAACGGGGCACTGGACGCGCCCTGGCCGAAGACCCGCAGGTTGATGGACGCGCTATCGGCATGGCTGGACGCCGATGGGGTCGGATCCCTTTCGCAGGGCGAACGGGCTCTGACCCCCTTATGGGCTGCTCTCGCCGACGAACACCGCCCCGCCGACAGCGAGCTGCCCGACACCGGCATCGGCCTGGAACGCGAGCGCTGGCTGAGCCCGGCCTTCATCCGCGGCGACGACTACGGCACCCGCGCCAGCACGGTGCTGCTGATCGATACCGAGGGCCATGGGCAGATGCACGAACGCCGCTTCGGCGCGCAGGGTGTATTCCTGGGCGAGAGCAACGTCGCGTTCTAGGTAGAGTCGAGCTTGCTCGACTGCGTTCGCCGCGTGGATGGCATCGCCGATTCGAGAAATGGAGGCGGAGCCGGCCGATAAGCCGGGTTCTGTCGTGGACAGTCATTCCTCTAGGCGTTACGTCACCGCAACGCTCAAGCAACCTACCCGGATCCAACGCGGGCCGCGCCAATGGATCCCTATTTGGTCTTGCTCCAGGTGGGGTTTGCCGTGCCGGTCTGTTGCCAGACTCGCGGTGCGCTCTTACCGCACCATTTCACCCTTACCGGCCTTCCGAAGAAGACGTAGGCGGTATCTTTCTGTTGCACTTTCCGTCGGCTTGCGCCGCCCAGGCGTTACCTGGCACCTTGCCCTATGGAGCCCGGACTTTCCTCGGCACCCCCGAAGGGATGACGCGACTGTCTGGCCGGCTCCGCCAACGCGTATTCTAGCGTAAATGCGATGCGCTCCGCTCCGGGCCACCACAATACGGTAGCGCCGGGCCACGCCCGGCGGTTGTCTGATGCCGCGCTACGCGCTCGCCGGGCATGGCCCGGCGCTAACGGCCGTACAACGCCTTGCGCGGGGCGCCGGTCAGTTCGGCGGCCAGCTTGGCGGCGGTCGACGGCGGCAGGTGCTCGCTCAGCTTGGCGTAGACGTGGCGGCCGTGCGCCAGCTGTGCTTCGGCATCGTCGCCGGCGCCCTGCACCATCACCACGAACTCGCCCTTGCGCTGGTTCTCGTCGGCCTCGACCTTCGCCAGCAGGCCGGCCAGGTCACCCTCCAGCACGGTCTCGAACAGCTTGGTCAGCTCGCGCGCCAGCACCGCCGGGCGCTCGGCACCGAAGATCGCCGACATGTCCGCCAGCGATTCGGCGATGCGGTGCGAGGATTCGTAGAACACCATCGTGCGCACTTCGCCGGCCAGTGCCTGCAGGCGGTCGCGGCGGCCGCTGGCCTTGGCCGGCAGGAAGCCTTCGAAAGTAAAGCGGTCGCTGGGCAGGCCAGCCACGCTGAGCGCGGCGATGGCCGCGCAGGCACCGGGGATGGGGCTGACCTTGATGCCGGCCGCGCGCGCAGCGCGCACCAGGCGGAAGCCGGGATCGCTGACTAGCGGCGTGCCGGCGTCGCTGACCAGGGCCAGCGACTCGCCGGCCTGCAGGCGCGCCACCAGGCGCTGCGACAGCGCCTCTTCGTTGTGCTCGTGCAGGGCCACCAGCGGCTGCTGGATGCCGAAATGGGACAGCAGCTGGCCGCTGCGGCGGGTGTCTTCGGCACAGATGGCCGCCACCGAACGCAGCACCTCCTGCGCGCGCGGGCTCAGATCGGCCAGGTTGCCGATCGGCGTGGCGACGACGTACAGGGTTGGCACACTCATTTCAGCGGTACTCACGGGGCAAGGGTAGAATCCTAGCGTGTACCTGGCCAAGGCCGCTGCCCTCATCGCATGGACCCGATCATGAACAAGCCCGCCGCACGCATCTCCGCCCTGTCGTTGTCGCTGATGCTTCTGGCCGGTTGTGCCACCACCAGCCTTGTCAGCGCTCCCGAATCGCCGGCCCAGAGCCAGGCGCTGGCGCTGATCGAACAAGGCAAGCCGCGCGACGCTGCCCTGCAGCTGGAAGCGCAGGCCGCCACCCTGCGCGGCGGTGCCCGCAGCAATACCCTGGCCGATGCGGCCTGGGCCTGGCACCTGGCCGGTGACAGCGCCCGCGCACGCAGCCTGCTGGGCCAGCTGACCGCCCGCCAGCTATCCGGCGCCAGCCTGCAGCGCTTCCAGCTGGCCAGCGCCGAGCTGGCCCTGGCCGACAAGCAGCCGGCACAGGCCCTGGCCCTGCTCAAGGACGCGGGCGACAACGTGCACCCCAGCCTGCGCACGCGCTGGCACCTGGCCCGCGCCGAGGCACTGCAGGCCAGCGGTGACAGCTTCGCTGCCGCCGCCGAGCGCGCCCGTGCCCACGCCGGCCTGGCCGGGACCGCCCGCAGCGATAACCAGGCCGCCATCTCCGGCCTGCTCGGCACGCTGGACGACGCCACCCTGCGCAGCCGCGCCGCGGCGCTGCCGGCCAACGACCCGCTGTACAACTTCACCGGCCGTGCGCTGATCGCCCGCGGCCTGCCGCTGCCGCGCCCGTTCGACCGCGAGGGCGCGGCGCAGTTCGATACCAGCAAGCGCCCGCCGGCGCTGAGCGATGGCTACCGTCCGCCGGCGAAGATGGCCGTGCTGCTGCCGCTGAGCGGCCGCCTGGCTACCGCCGCGCAGCCGGTGCGCGATGGCCTGCTGGCCGCCTATTACGGTGAAAGCCGCCGCCGCCCGGAGATCAACTTCTTCGATACCGCCGGTACCCCGGCCGGTGCGCTGGCCGCCTATGACAAGGCCGTGGCCTCCGGTGCCGACTTCGTGGTCGGCCCGCTGGGCCGCGACGAAGTGGATGCGGTCTACGGCCGCCAGCCGCTGCAGGTGCCGATGCTGGCCCTGAACCGCGGCAAGGATGCGCCGCCGGCAGGCAGCGCGGGCTTCTCGCTCGCGCCGGAAGACGACGGCATCGTCGCCGCCGAATACCTGCGTGGCCGCGAGCGCAACCGCGCCCTGGTCATCAGCAGCAATGACGACACCGGCCGCCGTGCCGCCGCCGCCTTTGCCCAGCGTTTCGCCCAGCGCGGTGGCCAGGTGGCCGCCACGGTCTCCGTTGCCGAAGCGGTGGGTGATGTCAGCGCCCAGGTCCGCAACGCGGGCCAGGTCGATGCCGTGTTCCTGGCCGTGCGCGCGCCACAGGCCCGCCTGCTGGCACCGCAGCTGGCCCTGGCCGGTGCCGGTGGTGCAACGCGCGTCGGCACCAGCCAGCTGACCACCGGCAGCGGCAAGGCCGAGGAAGACGTGGCGCTGGACGGCATCATCTACCCGAACGAAGCCTGGAACGTGCGCAGCGTGTCCGGCCTGCCGTCAGCCGCGCAGGTGGGCCAGACCCTGCCCAGCGCGCGCGGTGCCGCCGGCCGCCTGTTCGCCTTCGGTGCCGATGCGTGGAAGATCAGCGCCTACCTGGAAAAGCTGTCGAACGAAGGCGGCCTGGATGGCGCCACCGGTACGCTGTACCTGGACAGCAACGGCAACATCCTGCGCCAGCCGGCGTGGTCCACCTTCAGCGGTGGCCGCCCGATGCCGATCGTCGGTGGTCGCTGAGCACCTGCAACGGGGCTCGGCGGTGGAAGCCGCCGCCGAGCAGCACCTGCAACAGGCCGGGTTGCAGCCACGCGCACGCAACGTGCGCTACCGGGGTGGCGAACTGGACCTTGTGATGGATGATGCGGGCACCGTGGTGTTCGTGGAGGTGCGTTACCGCGCGCGCTCGGATTTCGGCGGCGCCGCCGCCTCGGTGGATGTGCGCAAGTGCCGGCGCCTTGCCCACGCCGCGCTGCTGTACCTGCAGGATCACCCTGCTTTGGCCGACGCGCCCTGCCGTTTCGATGTGGTGGACGCCAGTGGCGACCCGCCGCAGCTGCGTTGGCTGCGCGATGCGTTCCGGTTGGATGACTGCTGATGCCGTCGATCATCACCCATGCCGCCGTGCCGCTGGCGCTGTGGTGCGCCGCTGACCGCGACCGCATTCCGCCGCGCCTGCTGACCGCCGGCGTGATTGCCGCGATGCTGCCCGACGCCGATGTACTGGCGTTTGCCCTGCATGTTCCCTATGCCGATGCGTTCGGCCATCGCGGTGCCAGCCATTCGTTGTTGTTTGCCGGCGTGCTGGCCGCGTTGGCGGCGCTGCTGGCGTTCTTCGGTAGTCGCCGACTTTGGCCGGCACCAGACAGCTCCGGTAGTCGCCGACCTTGGTCGGCGGTTCTGCGCCAACCAAGGTTGGCATCTACGACATCCACGGTGCAGGCCACAGTGTTCGTCTTCGTCTGCGCGGCCAGCCATCCGCTGCTGGATGCGATGACATCGGGCGGGTTGGGCGTTGCCCTTGCCTGGCCGTGGAGCGAACATCGCTTCTTCGCCCCGTGGCGGCCGATCCGCGTTTCGCCATTTGCGCCGCAGTTCTTCAGCGCGCGCGGCCTGGCCACGCTGCTGTCAGAGCTGCGCTGGGTGTGGCTGCCGCTGGCCACCGCCGTGATCGCCTGGAAACTGATCCAACCCGCCCCTGCCGTCCCCCGGAACCCCTCATGAGCACTGCCCTGCCCGCCGCCCTCGTTGCCGAACTGTCCGCCCTGCTGGGCGCAGAGGGCTGGCGCGTGGATGACGGTGCGCTGGAGGCCAACGCACAGGACAACTCCTGGCGCCGGCAGCGCGCGGAAGCCGTGGCCCTGCCCGCCGACATCGAGCAGGTGCAGGCGCTGGTGCGCGCCTGCCGCGCGTACGGGGTGGCCTTGGTCGCGCGTGGCGCCGGCACCGGCACCACCGGCGCTGCCGTGCCGCAGCCGGGCAGCATCGTACTGTCGTTCACCCGCATGGACCGCATCGTTGATATCCGTGCCGGTGACCGCTGCGCCGTGGTGCAGCCGGGCGTGTTGAACGGCACGCTGCAGCAGGCGCTGGCCCCGCATGGCCTGTTCTGGGCACCGGACCCGTCCAGCGCGGAGATCTGCAGCATCGGTGGCAACCTGGCCTGCAATGCCGGCGGCCCGCGCGCGGTGAAGTACGGCACCAGCCGCGACAACGTGCTCGGTCTGGTCGCGGTCACTGGCACCGGCGACGTCATCCGCTGTGGCGGCGCCTACACCAAGGATGCCACCGGGTACGACCTGACCCACCTGCTGGTCGGCAGCGAAGGCACGCTGGCATTGATCGTGGAAGCCACCCTCAAGCTGACCCCGCTGCCGGTCAGCCAGGCCGGCCTGCGCGTGCTGTACCGCGATGCCGATGCCGCCGCCGCCGCGGTATCGCGGTTGATGTCGCAGCCGGTGGTGCCCACGCGCCTGGAATTCATGGATGCGCGCAGCCTGCAGCTGCTGCGCTTGAATGGCGCCGACGTACCCGAGGCCGGCGCGATGCTGCTGGTCGAAGCCGATGGCGACCATGACACCCTGCCCTACCTGCTGCAGGCGCTGGCCAGCGCCGCGGAGGGCGACGGCATGATCGAACTGGACGTGGCGATGGAAGGCCGCGCCCGCGACCAGCTGTGGGCCGCGCGCAAGGCGCTGTCGCCCGCGCTGCGCAGCGTCGCCCCGGGCAAGATCAACGAAGACGTGGTGGTGCCGGTATCGCGCATTCCCGAGCTGGTGGCCGGCGTGCAGGCGCTGGCGCGTGAGTACACGCTGACCATCGTCACCTTCGGCCATGCCGGCAACGGCAACCTGCACGTCAACATCCTCTACCACCCGGAGGATGCTGACGAAAACGCACGTGCGCATGCGGCGCTGCCGAAGATCTTCGAACTGACGCTGGCGCTGGGCGGCACGCTGTCGGGCGAGCATGGCATCGGCCTGGCCAAGCGCGATTTCATGGCGCAGGCGTTCACCCCGGCCACGCTGGCGACGATGCGCGCGATCAAGGCGGCGCTGGACCCGGATGGCATTCTCAACCCGGGCAAGGTGTTGCCGGCGGCGTGAGGCCACTCGCAATCCTGTAGCACCGAACTCACGCTCGGCTGCATTGCTCTCTGTAGAGCCGAGCCCACGCTCGGCTGCATTGCCCCTGTAGAGCCGAGCCCACGCTCGGCTGACGCGTCCGCGCAAAAAGCAGCCGAGCATGGGCTCGGCTCTACAACAGCTGTCGCGATCTGCTCGCTCGTGCAACCGCGGCCGCGCCACTGCAAGCATTCGTAATTCTTCTACCTTTCCAACTTTTCTCATTGGGCTGCGGGCGCTAACCGCCCATCCTCGACAGGCCACCGACAACGGGTGGCACGGGCTTGCAATCCCGTGGGTTGGTTTGTTGTTTACGCTTGTCTGCCGGCGTCGTGCACCCCCTGTGCGCGGCGTCGGCGGGCAATCCGTCCGCGGCTCCATGGCGGGCGGTGCGTGGGGGCCTCGCGCCCGCCGGCAACTCTTAACCGACCCCCGGTATTGCAACCACGCACCGTCCGCCACCCCGCTGTCAAGCGCGGGTGGCGTCCCGCCTCATGCACAAGGACGCCGAGATGATCTCTTCCAAGTACCCCTTCCTGTTCGCCACCCTGGGCGACGCGGCCGCGCGCCTGCCCGACGACCTGGCACGCACGCTGGAAAGCACGCTGGCCGCCACCGATGCCGCCAACGCCCCCGAACGCACACCCGAAAGCGTCACGGTGCTGAACTGCCTGCGGCGCATCCGCCAGGTGGAAGCGGCCAACGGCCAGCCGTGGCCGAACGATGGGCATACGCCCGGCCAAAGCATGGCGCTGGCCCGCATCGACCGCGCCAATGCCGGACAGACCTTCCTGCTGGAACTGCTGCACGCCATCGAACGCACGTGCGTGGATGGCGATGAAGACGAGAAGCTAGGTGACGGCGCACGCGAGGGCATTCTGTTTGCCTGCCGCGCGTTGGCCGAGTACATGGATCTGCAGCTGCACGCGGCGTGAGCAGAAATGCAAAAAAGGGTCAGATCCCTTCGCGGTGCAAAGGGCCCCGACCCCAAGTGCTCTACCGCTGTAGCTCAGGCCTACCTGTGCACTGGTCTTGTGGCAGCCATCTGCACCCGTGCATCCGCGCGGGCATGTGGCCGCCCCGCTGGTAAAGCGGGGCTCTGCCCTGCTGTGTGAGGTCGTGTCTGACCGGCCTCACTACCGCATGGCTGCGCAGCATTACCAGCGGTAAGACATGCCCAGGTTTCCCGTGGCTTCACGGTACCCATGGTCGCCGCGCATCACCCCCAATCCACCCCAGGCACTCAGGCCGGACGGGAAATCCACCCGCACCCCGCTGCTGAGCTCGTAGCGGTTGAGCGGTGCACCCGCCTTCAACACATCGGCATCGAAGGCAATGCCATCGCTGGCACCATCTCGGTACCAGTTCGCTGCCAGGTAGGGGCTCACTGCCGCCCCGGATGCCGGGCGTGCCTCGCCCTGCAGGCGCAGGCCCAGACGGCCAGACAATCCGCTGTTGCCCAGGCTGCGCACTACGGTGCCGTTGCTTTCCTGGTGGACGCCGGTGTTCGAATCGGTGTACACCAGCTGCAGTTCTGGTTGCAGGTGCAATGCGGTACTGCCGATCCTGCCGAGGCCGAAGCGGTATCCCGCCTCCAGCGAGGACTGCCACAGGTCCGAATCGTAGCGCTCCGGGGCCAGGCCTTCGCCCTGTACGGTGTTGCGGAAGCGGCCGCGCTGGGCGCTGGCGTCCACATACGCCGCATCGTTGCTCCAGTTGCCATACACCCCCACCGCACCGCCTTCCAGCGTGCCGGTGGCGCGGTAGCCGGTCACCGACGAACGCGATTGCGCGTGCGACTGCGCAGCAGTGGCCATCAGGCCCACGCGGCCACGGCCGTCATCCCACACCCCCACATCCGCACCGAGCTGCAGGCGAGAACGCTGCACGCGCATGCCCAGCTCTTCATCCACTGCAGACATGCGGCTGTTGCCAGCGTCCACCCGCGCCCAGCCACGCACGCCATCTGCCGCTGTGCTCCCACCCTGGCGGTCACGCCACTGGTGACGCAACACCTGGTTGAGTGCGAACTGGTTGGCCAGGTAGGCACCTGCTTCGGGACGCAGCACCGGCGGTGGCGGCTCGATCGGGTCGATGGGATCAATAGGGTCGATCGGATCGATTGGCGGGTCCACCGGGCCACCACATTCGGGCAAGGTGGGGTCGGTGTCGCAGGGATCAGGCGCGGGCGGCAGCTGCGAGCGCAGGTACCAGCCGCCGTTGCCGGCATCCTTGAACAGGAAGTACTCGTACTGCCCACCCACGGCACGGCCGCTCAGGTTGAACTGCGCGTTGGATGCCCCGCCGATGCGGATCAGCTCGATGCCTTTGTCGGTCTGCGCCCCGGCGCCGCCGGCGTTGAACACGCGCACGTTGGCCTGGCCATTGGCATCGCCGGTGATGATCAGTTTGTCGGTCGCCGAGGTGTCATCGCCCAATTGGGTATTGAACGCCAGCGTGCCGCCGTTGCCCACGAACGCATCCACGGTGAGCGTGTTGAACGTGGTGCCGCTGCCCAGCCCCACCACGCCGGTGGCATCCAGCTGCAAACGGCCCACGTTGCTGTCGCCGGTGAGCAGCCAGGTAGCGTCGGTGCCGATGGTGGCACTGGTGACATCGAAGAAACGGCCATCGAGCTGGGCCTTGTTGCGCAGCACAACGTCGAGGCGGCCATTTAGGACCGTGGTGGGGTCGAAGGTGATGTTGCCCGCCAGCCGGACATCATCCGCCGCAAAGTTGACATCGGTGCGGGCCGTGCTGGCACCATCTCGTGCCTGGACCAGCAGCAGATTGCCATCACCCCCCATCAGCTGCGCACCGTTGCTGACGCTGATACGGTAATCCGCGTCGTCATCCAGCGGCTGGACCTCAATGGCGGCGCCGCGTCGCGAAGCTACCCGGGAGTTGTCGATTCCCAGACGAATGGCGTCTCCCACGGGCTGAAATGATGACAACACAACGCCTATATTGGCCGCATCGATGGTTGATCGGTTGAGGATGTCCATCTGCCCGTAGTTCAGGCGCACTCCCAGCCCGGAGTTGAGGGGGTTGCTCGCATTGGGCGCATCCTCGACTACGATCGAGGTACCATCAACAACGACGGTTGCATCATAGATGCTGGCACCCACGGCGTCGTACGTGACATCAATTCCGACCGCCAGTGTTCTCGGATTCATTTCATCTGCAGTGATCGAGATGGCACTGTTGACAATCGAGGCGGCCGCGTTGTCACCGCGCAGGGAGACGCCCCCGCCTGAGAAGCGGGTGTTGACGGCCTGAAGTACAGCCCCTTTTCTCAACTCCACCGCAGCCTGCCCGCTATTACCGGTCCGCGTCACCTGGGCCCCGTTCAACGTCAGCGTCGAGCCGCTACTGGCTTCCAGCTGATGGGTCCTGCCGCCGTTGACCGTCAGGCGGGAACCGTTGACCAGGGACCACATTTCCTCGGGATCGCCTTCCACCACCTCCGCGCTCTGGCCATCCAGGTCGCGCGCCATCAGCGCGGGGGTAGAAAGTGATGCCATGACCAGCAACAGGCCCTTGGCCAGGGGGCGCAGCTCAGGCAGGTCAAAAAGGGGGAAAGCACGGCGATTCATGCGCAGGTCCTCAGCGGGAAAGGGAATGCCCGTTGGGAAGGGGCAAGGCGTTACCTCGGCTTCCTTCCTGCATCTCAGGGGCCATGGCGTGACAACACTGTGATTGTCTGCGCATTGAGATGCTGCAACGGGTCTTGGAACGACGTGAAGTGTCGCAATCCACTCTCTGACGGCCTATGCAACTAGTTGCAATTTCCGGCTGGGAGGATGCCGCCTCGCCATGGGCTTGGCGATTTGTTCAGCGTCGCTGCTCGATGCCACTTGCAGTGCCCTGGTAGCGCACGACCGGTGGCCGTGCGCTACCGCCGCACGCCGCGCTACCAGTCGTAACGCAATCCCAGCTGCGCACTGGTCTGGTAGTAACCGGATGCCCGCTGCAACGACAATCCGCCCCACGCACCCAGGCCGTTGCCGAACGTCACCGAGGCACCGCCACTGAACTCTCCGCGGTTGCGCGGAATGCGTGCATCCACCACGTCATCATCCATGCGTACCCGACTGTCGTTACGGGCGTGCAGCCAGTGCGCGGCGATGTACGGCTGCACCTGCGCCATGCCATCACCCCAACGGGTAACCCCCGACAAACGCACACCCGCACGACCATGCAACCCATCCGCATGCTGCGTGGCCACCACCGTGCCGTTCGCTTCGGTGTGGCGCAGATCATTCCAGCGACTGTACCCCACCTTCAACTGCGGCTCTACATGGATGCCAGCGTTGGGCGCACCGCTCACACGGAACGCATACCCGGTTTCAACCGCACCTTGCCACGCCTTGCTGTCGTACCGCTCCGGCATCAGGCCCACGCCTTCCACGCGGTTGCGGAACCGTGCACGCTGCACCGAGCCATCCACGTAGAAACCCGCATACGGGTCTTCGTTGGCCGCACGCCAGGTGCCATACACCCCCAACGCTTCGCCCTTCACTTTGCCGCGTGCGTAATAGCCGGTCAGGGTGTTGGCCGCCGTGCTGCTGGCATTGCCGCTGGACAGCATCACGCCGAACCCGCTGCCATTGGCCACCTGCATCACATCCACCCCCACGCTCAGCGCCTGGCTGCTGCCACGCACGTCCAACTGGCGGCTGACCGCGTCGAACCCGCTGCGTGCACCCCGCACGCGCGCCCAGCCGCGGCCTCCCCCCAGGCCCGCCTGGCGGTCGTGGTAGCCCAGGCCGAACATGTTCTGCGCGGCAGTCAGGTTGGACAGGTAGGCACCGCCTTCCGGGCGCAGCACCGGGTCGGGAAGCGGGTCTACCGGTGGGGTCACCGGGGGATCGACCGGAGGGTCAACAGGCGGGTCAAGCGCACCGCCACACTGCGGCAGCGTCGGGTCGGTGTCACAGGGGTCCGGCGGCAGCAACTGCGAGCGCAGGTACCAGTTCCCTTCGCCACCGGCCACGCCGCCCTTGTGCAGGAAGTATTCGTACTGCCCGCCTACCGCACGCCCGGCCAGTTCAAAGCGTGCATTGGACGTCCCCTCCACGCCGATCAGGGAAATCCCATCCAGCGTCGGGGCGCCACGCCCGCCCAGGTTGTTGACCTGCACGCGCGCGTTGCCGTGGGTATCCCCCAGTACGTGCAGGTGATCGGCAGGCGAGCGGTCATCGCCCAGCGCCGCGTTGAACAGGAACATCGCCCCGTCGGCGTGCAGGTCGCCGGTCACGGTGAGAGTGTTGAAGCCACCACTGCCATCGGACAATGCCACCCCGCTGCCGCGCAGTTCCAGCGCACCCACGCTGGCATCGCCGGTCAGCGTCCACTGGCTGCCGCCTTCCAGCGACAGGCTGTGCAGCAGTGAAGAGCGCCCGACCCATAACGCGCGGTTGGACAGCGCAAGATGCACCTGCGACTGCGGCACCAGCCCGGCATCTTCATCGGCCTGGGTGGTGACGATGTCGCCATGCAGTTCCGCCCCGCCTTCCAGCGCAATGTCGAATCGCCCGGCCACGGCCGCATCCAGCGCGATGCCGGTGCCGTTACCACCGGCCACCACGGCACCATTACCCAAGCGCAGCCCAGCATCACGCGTGCTGCGTACCCACACGCCGCCATGCTGCGCACTGACCAGCGAGCCGCCATCCAGTTGCAGGCTGCCGCGTTCGTTGATAACCGCCGCCCAGGCGCCTTCGCCTTCGGCACGGACATGGGTATCGTGCAGCGCCATCTCACCGCCACCGTGCGCGTACAGGCCATGCGCTCGGTCACCCGTGGTGCGCACCACGCTGTCCTTCAGCCGCACGTTGCCGCCCTGGTAGGCAACCACCCCCATGGCCCCCGCGCCCTCGGTCAGCACCTCCGTCCCGATCACATCCATGCGTGGTCCCGGGCCAGCCATCGCATTGGCATAGAGGGCGTGCCCGTTGTCGCCACGGGTGTGCACGCGGCTGCCACGCAGCGTGGCCTGGGCATCGGTGCCGAACAGGGCAACGCCGTAGCTGTCGGATCCGCCTGCGCTGATCTGCGAAGCGTCCACCTGCAGCCGGGAGTTGAACCAGACCTCAATGCCCGAACCCTTGGCAGTAGCTATGGTGGAGTTGTCCACCTGCGCATCCCCATCGCGCATGTTGAGATTGATACCGGTGGAGGCGGTTTCCAGATGGGAATTGCGCATGACCAGCACCGAGCCCTGACCCAGGCTGATGCCCCAGTTCCCGCGCATGTCCACGTCGTCCAGCAACAGGCGGCCGCCACCGCCTGTGGCAAAGCTGACCACACTACTGCTGTCGCCGTCGGCATGGATGCGGCCACCACGGAATTCGACTTCCCCGCCCACCAACAGCCCCGCACCGGAGCGCGCATGGCTGAGGTCGATATGGACATCTTCCAGCGTGACCTTGCTGCCCGCCCCCGTCGTGATGCCACGGGAACCAGCCCCCAGGCCATTGATCTGCACGGAACGCAACGTGACATCACTGCCGGCATTGGCGACCGATACCGCAGCACCGCTCCCCATCTGCTCAATCCGCATGCGCTCGGCCCGCAGACTGCCCGCCTGCACATCAATGCCATTGGCACTGGTGCCTTCCACGCGGATGACGCTGTCCAGCAGACCCACCGTACCGCCACGCACCGACACGCCGTGGGCCAGGGCACCACGGGTAACGATGGTGCTGTCGTTGATGGCTGACGTTGCGTTGTCCACCGCGATGCCAAACGCGGCCTGGCCGTTGGTTTCGATGCGCGTATCCACCAGTGCAACGTGGGCACCGCTCAACGCCGCCACCCCGCTGGCCGCGTGGCCAGTGGTCACGATGCTGCTGCTTTCCAGTGCAATGCGGCTGCCCACGCCTTCGGCCCGCGCCGCCGCGGCGCCCTGGCCTTCGGTGCGCAGGTTGACCGCGCCAGTCGGAACGATGCTGCCACCATTGCGGGCAAAGAAGGCATAGCCGTCTGTGGTGCCGGGGTTCTCCGGCGCGGTGGTGTGGTAGTCGCCTGCGGCGGGGGTCTGGACGTCGCCGTCGGCAATGACCTGCTGTGCGTTGGCGGGAGGGAGGGAGAACAGCGCAGCACTGAGCGCGAGCGCCAGGGCATGGTAGGACTGGGGAGGGTGATGCATGGAACACTCCGTGGATGAGCCGCCCGATCCTGCGGCACGGCCATGGGGCGCACCATGGAAATTGTTGCAACGTAGTTCCGCCGTCCGTGTGAGCCGACGCGGTAGTTGGACGGGGATCTGCAGTTAGTAGGACGAGTGAGGTACATCACGGCATGCAGCGTGACGGAAACATCCATGCGGCGATGGCGCAGGACCGCGCACGCCGAGCGGGTGCGTCACCTGCCCTCGGCCGGCGAGGCCAGCAAGAGAGTCACCGCCAGCCATGGGTAAGCTGCCGGTGACCTACTGCTGGTTGGCGAAAAGCAGCGCCGGCTGCACTCTGTAGAGCCGAGCCCATGCTCGGCTGCTCTTCGGTCAGATCACGATGCATCATCGTCAGCCGAGCATCGGCTCGGCGCTACAGGGTTTGACGCAATCGGCACGCATTGACGCTCTTTCCCGCGGCGCTGCAACTCTTCGTATTTTTTCTACTTTCCAACTTTTCTCATTGGCAGCGCGGGCGCTGCATGCCAATCATGTACGCGCCACCGACAACGGGTGGCTAGGGCTTCCAATCCCGATAGGTAATTCTGTTGTTTACGCTTGTCTGCCGGCGTCGCGCATCCGTGTGCGCGGCGTCGGCAGACATTCTGTCCGCGCAGTTTTGGCGGGCGGTGCGTGGGGGCACTCGTGCCCGCCGGCGTTTCGCAGAGTTACCTCCGGTATTGGAACCACGCACCGTCCGCCACCCTCGCGTTCTGCGGGGGTGGCCCTTTGCACCCCGCACAAGGACGCCGCCATGAGCGCATCGAAGTATCCCTTCCTGTTCGCCACCCTGGGCGAGGCTGCCACGCGCCTGCCCGAAGATCTGGCACGCACGCTGGAAAGCACGCTTGCTGCCACCCAGGCCGCGAACACTGTGCAGCGCACACCCGATGGAATTACCGTACTGAACTGCCTGCAGCGCATCCGCCAGGGTGAAGCCGCCGATGGCCAGCCGTGGCCGGACAAAGGCCACACGCCGGGCCAACGCATGGCGCTGGCCAGCATCGACCGTGCCAACGCCGGGCAAACCTTCCTGCTGGAACTGCTGCACGCCATCGAACGCACCCGCGTGGATGGTGATGAAGACGCGCAGGCAGGCGATGCGGCACGCGAAGGCCTGCTGTTTGCGTGCCGTGCGTTGGCCGCCTACGTCGGTGAGCAGGTGCAGGCGGCATAGACGGTGCCGCTCTGCGCTGCTGGATGCCAACCGGTAGCGCCGAGCATGGGATCAGCGCTATAGAAGACAAGAATTCTGCCGTTGATCAGGCAAAGTGCTGGTAACCGCCACTGGCGGGCTCGCCATCCACCTGCACACCCTGCCCTTCAGTGATGCGGCCGACGCAGGTCGTCCGTCAAGCGAGGTCACCGTGGATGGAGAGCAGTGAGCGCCTGGTGGAGCCGCATTACCCGCCGTCACTCAATCCCAGCTGCGCGGAATTCGTGCATTGATCACCGCAGCGTCCATCTGCACCCGTGCATGGGCGCGGGCACGCGACCGTCCCACCCGTAGAGCCGGGCTCTGCCCGGCTGCATTTCATTCCGGGGCCAAGGCGTCTGCAGCGTGTCGGTGTTGGATCGGAAAGCAGCCGGGCACTGTGTACTGCACCATCCCGTTGCACAGCGCACCTGCCGGAGCGGGTAATGCAGTCCTCACTGGTAATCGGCTGTCAATGTGGCCTCGCCGCGCAGGACACCCGGCTGCAGCGCGCCGCTGGTGCGGATGTACTGGGCAGTGAATGCAATGCTTTGGTCACCCGCACTGGACGCGCCATGGGTCCATTGGGTGCCGAACTGCACGGGGGTGGTGCCACGCAACAGGCGCACCCGTGCGCCCGCCGCCGTGGAATCACGCGTGGGCGTCAGTTGGCCGGTGCCACCGCTGTTGCCGTTGGCATCGGTGAGCGTGAGCTTTACCGTTGTACCGGCACTGGGGCAGTTCATGCGCACGTTCAACGTGCTGTTGCCGGCGGTGCTGCCGGCGGTGGGCAGGGCCGTGGGGCGCACATCCGGGAGTGACATCGAGGCGTTGGACAGCGTGCACGCAATACTGGGCACATTGATATCGAAGGTGATGTCATGCTGCCCCGCAGGAACCCGGCTGTAGCCGGTCAGTCTGGTAGCACCTTTGTAGCTGCCGCGCGCCACGCTGCTCATGGCACCGCCGCGGGAGACCACGGCGAACTCCAACGCAGCGTAGAGGTCCCCGGAACTGCCCGTCCTGACAACGAAGTCGTTGCTCTGCTTCATGTTCATCGGGTGGATCTGCGCACCGACACCGGCGCTGTTTTTCCAATGCCGGAACACCACCAGCGGTGAGGTGCTGGAAAAGCCGTAAGCCGGGTAGCTGGTGCCATCCACGTTCACGTGGCGCACATAGGTCAGGTTGTTGGCCTGCGGTGTGAAAGCCACGCTGATGTTCTGCGTGCCCGGGCAGCCCCCGTAGCGTATGGCGCCCCAACCGTTGGCACTCCAGCTCCGCAGCACCACGTTGGGGGCCACCTCATTCCGCACGGAAACGCTGGTGCTGTAAGTGTCGGCTCCGCTCACCGATGTGCAGGCCTGGGCCACCGCAGGCATCAGCAACACCAGCAGCAGCCAGCCTCGCCCACGGCGGGTGGCTGTGCTGGCACGGTCATCCCCGGCAGGGCAGCGCCGCTTACTCATAAGCGGCGGTCACGGTGATGTCGCTACGCACGGTACCCGGCACCAGCGTGGCCACATTGGCCACGTAGTACGCCGCGCGCAAGGGGTAACTGGCGCTGGCACCGCTCACCGTGACCACAATGCCGGTGTCGCCCTTTTTCAGGTAGGTGCTTCCGCTGGCACCGGCCAGCAGCGCCACCGCGATGCCGGTGGCCGGATCGGTAGTGGCGGTGTTCTGCCAGCGCTGCGGGTCCCCGGAGGCGGCGGTCCCATCGAAGGACAGCTTGGCCCTGGCCACGCCCACGCAGCCGGTGAAGTTGAGCGCACCGGTCTTCACCGCGTTGTCGCCCACCTTGGCCTGGTCGACCCGGATGGTGTCCAGCGGAATGGCCGGGGCGGCCAGCGTGCAGGTGCCGGGCAGCACGCGGCCACTGATGGTGAGGGTGGCCGTATCGGCCAGTGCAGCGGGGGCCACGCCAGCCAGACCCAGCAGGGCAGCGGCGCGCATCAACGAACGGGACATGGTCAACTCCTGGGAGAGAGGAACAAGGCGGACGCGGGAGAGAGCGGCAGGCTCACCGCCTCGCTCCAGTAGATGCCGCAGGCATCGGGGGCATCGGGCAGGCGGTGGGCAAGGCGGCAGCGGTGTGGCCCATCCGGGTCCACCAGCAGAACGCCCTGCGGCTGCGCGTCCCGCAATTGGAAAACACCGCCCTGCCCCAGCGCACCGGCAGGACCGCCCTCTTCAGCCCGCGCTGCGGCGCGGGTTTGGACGTCGCCGTCGGCGATGACCTGGTGTGCGTTGGCAGGTAGGTGGGGGCTGAGCGCGAGCGCCAGCGCATGGTGGGACTGGAGAGGGTGATGCATGGGACACCGCGTGGATGAACGGCGCGATTCTGCAGCACGGCCATGGAGCGCACCATAGAAATTGATGCAACGTATTACCGCCGCCCGTGTGAGCCAACCCGTAGTTGGATGGGGATCTGTCGGCGAGGCCAGCAAGGGAGTCACCGCCAGCTGGGTGGTTCTATCGTTGGGGATGGGAGTGGGAGCACCGCGATCGGGTGACGCACGATCAACGATCGTGCATCACCCGTGCAGCCTCAACTGAAATGCTGGTAGCCACCGCTGGCCAGCTCACCATCGACCTGGACGCCCTGCCCTTCGGTGATGCGGCCGACGCAGGTCAGCGGCACATCCAGTGATTCGGACAGGTACAGCAGCGCGTCGCGCTGGTCGGCGGCGGCGGTGAAACACAGTTCGTAGTCATCCCCACCGCGCAGCGCGCAGTCGCGCGCGTCATCGCGGCCCAGCAGGGTGCGCAGTTCCGGCGAGATCGGCAGCACGTCAGCATCGATCTGCGCGGTCACGCCACTGCGTGCCGCGATGTGCCCCAGGTCAGCCACCAGGCCATCGGACAGATCCACGGCGGCATGCGCGAAGGCACGCAGGCGCAGGCCGAGGGTGACGCGCGGAGTCGGACGCAGCAGGCGCAGGCGCAGGGTTTCGTAGTCACCCAGCAGAGTGGCGGTGGCCACGTCCAGGGCGCCCTGCTGCCACAGCTTCAGTGCACCAGCAGCATCACCGATCGTGCCGCTCACCCAGACATCGTCGCCGACCTGCGCGCGGTCGCGGCGCAGGGCCTGGCCGCGGCCTACCTGGCCCATCGCAGTCACGGTCAGCGACAGCGGACCGCGCGTGGTGTCGCCACCGATCAGCGCGATGTCGTGCTGGTCGGCCAGGGCGAAGAAGCCTTCGGCGAAGGCGTCGATCCAGTCTTCGCTGGTGTCCGGCAGCGAGAGTGCCAGCGTGCACCACGCCGGGCGTGCGCCCATCGCGGCCAGATCGGACAGGTTGACCGCCAGGGTCTTCCAGCCGATGTCGTAGGCCCGGGTTTCCGCCGGGAAATGCACGCCGCTGTTGAGCGTGTCGGCGGTGACCACCAGTTGCTCGTTGGCACGCGGCTGCAGCAGCGCCGCGTCATCGCCGATGCCCAGCAGGATGTCGTCGCGCTCGGTGGTGCGGGCGCGGATGCGGTCGATGAGGGCGAATTCGGCCAGGGACATGGGGCGCTCCGGCGGGTTGGCGTGAATGGGCGACGGGCGCGGGCGGATGATGCAGACGAGATGGAACCGGTGGGATGGAACCGATGGGACGGAACCGACGGGGCAGAACCGACGGGGTAGAGTCGACTGTTAGTCGACTGCTTTCCCGTCCGACACCACGACTGCTGATCGAAAAGCAGTCGACTAACAGTCGACTCTACCAAAGCAGGTTTCCGCGTTGTTCGACGTCCAAAGCAGGTTTCCGCGTTGTTCGACGTCCAAAGCAGGTTTCCGCGTTGTTCGACGTCCAAAGCAGGTTCCCGCGCCGTTCGACGTCCAAGGCAGGTTCCCGCGTTGTTCGACGTCCAAAGCAGGTTCCCGCGCCATTCGACGTCCAAGGCAGGTTCCCGCGCCGTTCGACGTCCAAGGCAGATTCCCTCGCCGTTCGAAGTCCAGAGCAGGTTCCCAGCCATGCCAACCAAGGTTGGCACCCACCAGGAGCAGAATCGGGTCAGTGACCCGATTCGACCTTGCGCCATTCCACGGCGGCACGATCCAGCACGCCGTTGACGTAGGTGTGGCCATGCTCGGACCCGAAACGCTTGGCCGATTCGATGGCTTCGTTGATGACCACGCGGTACGGCACGTCCAGGCGGTAGCGCAGCTCGTAGCCGGCCAGGCGCAGCACGGCGCGTTCGATGGCGTCCACTTCTTCGATGCCACGATCCAGGTACGGGCCTAGGGCTTCGTCGATGTCGCGGCGGTTGTCCAGCACGCCATGCACCAGGGCTTCGAAATACGCCAGATCGGCGATTTCGCGGGCCTGCTCGTGGGCGAACTGGGCGATCAGCGACTGTGCGTTGCCGCCGGAGATCTGCCAGGCGTACAGCGCCTGCACGGCACGACGGCGGGCGCGCGAGCGCAGCACCGGGTCGATGCCATCGCGGCGGACGGGTTTACCGGAGGGCTTGCCCTGGGTGTTCTTGTTCATGGCAGTTGCTCCAGCAGGTTGACCATTTCCAATGCAGCGATTGCGACTTCTTCACCCTTGTTGCCATGGCTGCCACCGGCACGGGCCTCGGCATCCTCGGCGCGTTCCACGGCCAGCACGCCGTTCAGCACCGGCACGCCGAAATCAAGCTGCACGCGCATCAGGCCTTCGGCGCAGCGGTCGGCCACGTGTTCGTAGTGGCGGGTGTCGCCACGGATGACGCAGCCCAAGGTGAGGATGGCGGCGTGTTCATGGGCAGCGGCCAGGCGCGCGGCGACCAGCGGCAGTTCCCAGGCACCCGGCACCCGGATCACGTCGATGTTGGCTTCGGCAATGCCGTTGCCGGCCAGGCTCTGGCGGGCGCCAGCAACCAGGGTATCGGTGATGCGGGCGTTCCAGCGGCTGGCCAGGATGGCAAAGCGCGCCGACTCGGGGGTGCGAAGATCGCCTTCGTAGTGGCTCATATGCGGCTTGGGGGTTCGATAAGGGGGTGATTCTACCGCATGGTGTGCCGGCCAACGGTCGGCACCTGCCAGGGGGTCGGGGGATGGCCGCCGGGCATGGCCCGGCGCTACCCGGGTCGGAGCCCGCGGTGCGGGATTCGACCCCATCGGGCGACCATTACAGGGTCACCGTTTCCACCACTTCCAGGCCGTAGCCGGCCAGGCCCACCTGGCGGCGGGGGGTGCCCAGCACGCGCAGCTTGCCCAGGCCCAGGTCGGACAGGATCTGCGAGCCGGCACCATTACGGCGCCACTGGCCCACGTCCTTGTCCTTGCCCGGCACCACCGGCGCCGGCTGCTGGCGCAGGCGGGCCAGCAGGGCCTCGCCGTCGCGCGGGGCCGACAGCACCACCATCACGCCCGCTCCTTCGGCGGCAATCGCGCGCAGGGCATCGGTGGCGGCCACGCCGAAATCATCGCGGCGCCAGTGCAGCAGGTCGGCCAGCGGGTTCTCCACCTGCACACGCACGAGAGTCGGGGTGTCGGCCGCCGGCGTGCCACGGACCAGTGCGAAATGCAGGTCGTGGGCGATGCGGTCGCGGTAGGTGACCAGCTTGAACGGGCCGAATTCGGTGTCGATGTCGCGCTCGTCCACGCGCTCGACGGTCTTTTCGGTGGCCAGGCGGTAGGCGATCAGGTCGGCGATGGAGCCCATCTTCAGGCCGTGCTCGCGGGCGAACACTTCCAGCTCCGGGCGGCGCGCCATGCTGCCGTCGGGGTTGAGGATCTCCACCAGCACGCCGGCCGGTTCCAGCCCGGCCAGCATGGCCAGGTCGACGCCGGCTTCAGTGTGGCCGGCGCGGGTCAGCACGCCGCCCGGCTGGGCGATCAGCGGGAAGATGTGGCCCGGCTGGTGCAGGTCGGCCGGCCTGGCGTTCGGCTTCACCGCCGTGCGGATGGTGTGGGCGCGATCATGGGCGGAAATGCCCGTGGTCACGCCTTCGGCCGCCTCGATGCTGACGGTGAAATTGGTCTGGAACTGCGCGGTATTGGCCTGCACCATCGGCGCCAGGCCGAGATCGGCGGCGCGGGTGCGGGTGAGGGGCAGGCACACCAGGCCACGGCCGTGGGTGACCATGAAGTTGATGTCCGACGGCTTGACCAGCTCGGCGGCCATGATCAGGTCGCCTTCGTTCTCGCGGTCTTCGTCATCGACGATGACGACCATGCGGCCCTGGCGGATGTCTTCGAGGATCTCGGGGATCGGGGCGAAATTCATGCGCGTGCTCCTTCACCCAACAGCCGCTCGACATACCGGGCGACCAGGTCGATTTCCAGGTTCACCGCGCTGCCCACGCCGGTGGCGGAGAAGGCGGTGTTGGCCACGGTGTGCGGGATGAGGGCGACTTCGAAACCTTCGTCGTCCACTTCGTTGACGGTGAGGCTGACGCCGTCCACGCAGATCGAGCCCTTCCTGGCGATGTAGCGGCGCAGCGCGGCTGGCGCGGCGAAGCGCCAGCGCTGCGCACGTGCATCTTCGTGGACGGACAGGACCTGGCCGAGGCCATCGACGTGGCCGCTGACCAGGTGGCCGCCAAGGCGGTCGGTCGGGCGCATGGCGCGTTCGAGGTTGATGACCGCCCCTTCAGCCAGCTGGCCCAGCGTGGTCAGGCCGAGGGTCTCGGTGGAGGCATCGGCCTGGAAGCTGCTGGCGTCGAATGCGATGACGGTGAGGCAGACACCGTTGATGGCGATGCTCTCGCCGATCTGCACGTGGTCGAACGGCAGGTTGCCGACGTTGAAGGTGAAGCGGACATCGCCGCCGATGGCTTCGCGTGTGGCCAGATGGCCGACGCCTTCGATGATTCCAGTAAACAAGAAACGTTCTCCGCAGAAAGTGAGCGAAAAACGCCGCAAGGCAAACAGGCGGGCGCAGGGCCGCAAAGGCCCCGTGGCACCGTCTTCTTTCATCCGGACTATGACCGTCGGCTCCGGCATTGGACCGGATCTGCTGACCCCCGGCCATGGACCGGGGCGCTCGCGGGCTCGTGCTTGCGCACCTACCGCCGGTGGGGAATCGCACCCCGCCCTGAAGACGTTTGTGTACCGGCGAACCGGCTCGGCCAGTGTACCAGCCTGGACTGAACGGGGTCGGATGGGCAGCCCTGCACGGATCCGACCCCCAGCTGAACCGACCACCAGCTGTGACGTAAGTCGCTCGTAATCTGTAAAAGTTTCATTAAACTCAAGCCTCGGACGACATGAGGTCGCCACGGACTGCCGACAGGGCGGCCCGCCAATGGACTGCAATTCACAGGAAAATCCATGCGCAAGATCCTGATCGTGGCCGCACTGCTGGCCGCCGCACCGTTCTCGGCCTCGGCCGATGCCCTGAGCTACACCTACGTCGAGGGTGGCTGGACCCAGGCCAAGGTCAGCGACGACAGCCTCAATGATCCCAAGCTGGACGGCGGCTACGTGCGCGGTTCGGTGGCCCTTGCCGAGCAGGTGCATGTGTTCGGTGGCTGGAACTACGGCAGCAAGACCTACCACTTCTCCGATGGCTCGGTGAAGCTGGAACTGAACCAGCCGGAGCTGGGCATCGGCTACCACATGCCCTTCAGCGACCGCGTCGACTACACCGCCGACATTGCCTGGGTGCGTCAGCAGGCCAAGGTCACCGACCGCCTGGACGGTTTTGCTGATGAAACCTTCAAGGACCACACCAACCTGGTGCGCGCCACCATGGGCCTGCGTGGCAAGCCCTCGCGCATGACCGAAGCCTGGATCAAGGCCGGTTACATGGATGGCGGCAACAATTTCGAAGGCACCTGGGTCGGCACCCTCGGTGGCCAGGTCAATTTCACCCGGACCTGGGGTCTGGTGGGCGAGATCTCCGGCTACCGCGACGTCACCCAGTTCTCGGCCGGCGTCCGCGCCAGCTTCTGATTGCTCGATCCTCGTCGTGTAATCGAACGGGCTCCGCGAGGGGCCCGTTTTTTATGGGCGCATGTGCTGCATGCAAGGCCCTGCCCGCGCAGCGCTTGATCGCTACGCGCTTGCGGGCACGCCTTGCCCGCCATTGATCGCCTCGCAGATCATTGGCGGAGGAAGTGCAGCAGGTCCTGGTTCAGACGGTCCGCATGGGTCTGCGTCAGGCCATGAGGTGCACCGTGGTAGACCCGCAGCGTTGCATTCCGGATCATCGCGGCAGAGGCCTCGGCGGAGATATCGATCGGCACGATCTGGTCGTCATCACCGTGGATGACCAGGGTCGGGATATCAAACTTCGCCAGATCCGCGCGGAAGTCCGTGGCCGAGAACGCGGCGATGCAATCGTAGGTATTGATCGCTCCGGCCTGCATGCCTTGTGCGACCCAGGTGTCGATCATGGTCTGCGAGCTCTTGGCACCCTGGCGCTTGAAACCGTAGAAGGGGCCCGAGGCGATGTCGCGGTAGAGTTCGCCCCGGTTGGCCTGATGGGCGGCGCGCATCAGATCAAAGACCTCGCCGGGCACGCCCTTCGGGTTGTCGTCGGACATCAACATGCGCGGGGGGACCGCGCTGACCAGCACTGCCCGGCGCACCCGTGCCGTGCCATGCCGGCCGATATAGCGTGCCACTTCGCCGCCGCCGGTAGAGAACCCGACAAGCGTCGCCTTGTCCAGATCGAGAGTATTGAGCACGACCGCAAGGTCGTCGGCATAGTGATCCATGTCGTTGCCCGACCAAGGCTGGCTTGATCGCCCGTGGCCACGGCGGTCATGGGCAACCACGCGATAGCCCCGGGCGGCAAGGAACTGCATCTGTACTTCCCAGCTGTCGGAGTTGAGTGGCCAGCCGTGGCTGAACACCACCACTTCGCCCTGCCTGGGGCCCCAATCCTTGTAGTAGAGCTCGACGCCGTCAGGCGTTGTCAGGTAGCTGGGGCTACGCGCCACCGCCACTGGCTCAGCGGTGGGCGGGGCTGCGTTCAGCGGCGATTGGGCCGCCAGCACAGTTGTAACGGCGGCGAAAAGGTATCTGAGCATGATCATTCCTGTCACGTCATGGAGGGCGCAGCCGACGGCGGCTCCGGGCGTGCGCCGTGGCCGGTCCATCGGAAACACATGGGGTGAATCGTGCCGGAGCCACTACCGCGCCGATGGCGCAGCCGCAGCCCGCTCGCCCGGGTCGAACATCGAAATGCCACCGGCGGCCCCCGTTGCGGGCACTTCGTCCTGCAGCACATCCCAGTGCTCGGCCAGTTTTCCGCCCTGCACACGGAACAGGTCAACCACCACCTGGGGTACATCGGCCCAGCCGCGGATGCGGCCATGGATGGCCACGAGATCGCCTTCGGCGATGACCAGCCCAGGCTCGTAGAAGACCTCCGGCGAGAGCGCTGCGACAAGTGATCGCAGGGCATCACGCCCCTGCGCGATGGTCGGGTTGTGCTGCACGTAATCGGCCGCGTAGAGTCGGTCCACCGCCGATGCGTCGTGGTGCTGGAACAGTGACGTCATGGCTTCCAGAACCAGCGCCTTGTTGCGCTCCGGACGCGCATCCGATGCCAGCGGCGCGGCCCGGGTTACTGCCATGGGGCCATTCATGCGCAGGAAGCGGCCATCGGGCAGGGTGATGAAGGAATGCACGTGTGCGCGGTCGTAATCCTGCACATTGGTTACCGTCGCGCCAGATGCCTCCGTCCAGCTGACGGCGAACATGCTGTTGCCAAGCGGCACCACATCGATCGCTACCGTCTCGCTGTGCGCGAAGGGGCCCTCGTCGATGGCGAATGTCATCCTGTCCAGCGAATGCAGCTCGAGGCGGACCGTGAAGTCGGGGTAGCGGACATCCATCTGTTGCCCGACAGGAAAATGTTGGCTTGACACAGGAAGACTCCTCGTTGGACACAGCGCCGGCCACAGGCCTGCACGGGTCATGGTGGGGTGGCAGCGGTACCGCAGGGGCATGGCGCTGACCATGCCCCGATGCGTGCCCGCGCAGGGCCGGCCGGGTTCAGCCAGCGCTGGGCGCCACAGGGGTATTGAGCAGCTGCTGCTCCCACATGTAGGCAATGCCACTGCCACCCACGTGATCGATCAGCACCTGCGTCAGCTTTTCAGCAGACCCCATCCGCGCCCAGTCACGCTGCCACTCGGCAGCCAACGCGACCCACGTCATCATGTTCACGCCGGCGGCGATCATCCGCTGGATCGACACGTTGTGGGCTTCGGTGGAGGTGCCGCCGGAGGCATCGGTGATCACCGTGACGTCCCAGCCTTCACCGGCTGCCTGGATGGCCGGCATCGCCACGCAGATCTCCGTCCACAGGCCGGCAATGATGAGCTGCTTGCGCCCGGTGGCCTTCACCGCATCCACCACCGCCGGGTCTTCCCAGGTATTGATGAAGGTACGGTCGATGACCGCCTGGCCCGGGAACACATCGGTGATGTGGCGGAAGAGCGCACCGCCGCGTTCAGCGATGACACTGGTGAGGATGACCGGCACATCAAAGGCCTTTGCCGACTTGGCCAGCGCGGTCGTATTGTTCACCACCGCCTGCGGATCGTGGCTGTTGACGTTGGCCAGCTGGTAGGGCTGGTGATCGATCAGGACGACGACGGAATCTTCCGGGCGAAGCAGGGAATCCAGACCGTTGCGGAAACTCATGGCAATCCTCTTTCAATGATGGGGCGCTGTCGTGATATGAAGGGCGAATGCAGCAGCACACTTCGACGTGGATACTGACAGCGCGCTGCGGAGCGCAGTAGCCACGCACCGGGCGACACTCCGTCGCACAATGAGGAACGCCTGATGGACATCGAAGAACTACGCACGTTTGTGGAGGTGGCCGATGCCGGCGGCATCACCGCCGCCGCACAGCGCCTGGGTGTTGCCAAGTCGGTTGTCAGCCGGCGGCTGGCGCGGCTGGAGGAGGCGCTTGGCATCCAGCTGCTGGCCCGGACGACCCGCGGCGCGTCGCTGACCGAGGCCGGGGCCACCTTCCGCGACTACGCTGCGCGGGTGACTGCGGAAATCGACAACGCCAGGGACATCCTGCTGCCTACGGGCGAACTGCGGGGTCGCCTGCGGATCGCCGCGCCGCTGTCATTCGGCTCCACCCATCTGGCCCCCATCTTCGCCGAGCTCGCGCGACAGCATCCCCATCTGCATGTGCATGCGTGCTACAGCGACCGCCATGTCGATCTTGTCGCCGAGGGCTACGACTGTGCGATACGCCTGGGCTACCTGCCCGATTCGAATCTGATCGCCAGGCGCGTCGGGCCCATCTACGGGAAACTGGTGGCGTCGCCGGCGTATGTCCGCAGCCACGGCGCACCGCAGGCACCGGATGCGTTGTCACAGCACGAATGCCTGATGCAGGGCACCGAGAGCTGGCAGTTCATGGATGGCGACAGCGTGGTCACCGTGCGGCCGCAGGGACGGTTCAAGGGTGACAACGGAACGGCCCTGGTGGCGGCCGCGCTGGCGGGGCTGGGCATCGCCATGCTTCCCGAAGGCCTGGTCACCGCGCAGCTGGAGGCCGGCACGCTCGTTGCGGTGATGGAACCGTATCCGGTGCGCCCAGCAGGGATGTTCGTCGTCCGTCCGCCAACGCCTCATCCTGCGCGGAAGGTCAAGGCGTTGACGGAGCTGCTGATCGAGTGCTTCGCCGAACACGCCCCCGTCCCGGCCACCAGGATCTGACGGCTGGCGCGAGGGCGGACCGGCAATTTCAAAGTTCTTCTATCGACCTGGTGCCCAGCTGCCGCGATCCTCGCGGGCCCATCCTTCGCAATGCACATCCCTCCGTGCCAATGTTCTTCCCAGCACCGCGACCTTGTTGAATCGCTGTTCCGTACCCGACCTTGGCCCGCTGTACGCGCGCTACAAAGAGGCAACATGCGCAGGTTCTGCGGTTGCAGCGCCTGCCGCACTGGCGGACCGCTATCGCCGCCAGGCCAGCCTGCTGCAGGATGAGGAGCAAGCACCGGCACTTGCAGGATCGCCTGCATGCGAATGGCCCCTGCACCCATTCCGCCACTGCGTACGCCGGCAGTCGCCACAGCGCACAGAGGCGTTCAATGCCCTCCAGGCCGACGCAATGGATACGGCCGGAAAGATGGATCAGCATGCGTTGCTGCATTACTGCAACAACCAGGTATCTGCGTGTCTTCACTTCGAATACAGGAGGCTGACCTGCCGATGAGGCAGCGCCATGTTCAACGCGCTCGCCGAACTCTAGGGCCGCAGCAGCAACCGCAGGTCATCACCCACCTGGCGCTGGTCGACCACGCGCAGCCGTCGCTGCTGGTCCATCGCCCCGATGCCGAGGCCGGCCAGCAGCGGGCGGCCGGTGTCACCCAGCAGCGTCGGTGCCTGGTACAGCAACAGCTCATCGACCCAGCCGCCGCGCAACAGCGCACCGGCCAGGGTGGCACCGGCTTCGGTGTGCACTTCGTTGATGCCACGCTCGGCCAGCAGCGCCAGCACCGCCCCCAGATCCAGGCGGCCATCGATGCTGGGCACGCTGGCGAATCCTGCGTCAGCCGCATCCGGCGCGCTCACCGCGGCATCGTGCACATACAACGTCGGCGCCCCGCCCTCGCGGACGCGGCTGCATTCCAGCGAGCGCAGGCGGGAGTCCAGCACCACACGTAGCGGTGGCATCACCTCGGTATCGGCCAGGCGCACGGTCAGCATCGGATCGTCGGTCAGCACCGTATCGGCACCGGTCAGGATCGCGCCGGCACGCGCGCGCCAGTGCTGCACGTCTTCGCGCGCCGCCTCGCCGGTGATCCACTTCGAGCTGCCATCGGCCATTGCGGTGCGGCCGTCCAGGCTCGCAGCCAGCTTCACCCGCAGCCACGGGCGGTCGCGCTCCACGCGCGACAGGAAGCCCTTGTTGAGTTCGCGCGCCTGCGCAGCCATCAGGCCTTCGGCCACCTCGATGCCCGCCTCGCGCAGCAGGTTGAAGCCACCGCCATCGACCTTCGGGAAGGGATCGCGCAGCGCCGCGACCACGCGCGACACACCGGCTTCGATCAGCGCCAGCGCGCACGGTGGCGTGCGGCCGAAATGCGCGCAGGGTTCAAGGGTCACGTAGGCGGTGGCGCCCCGCGCTTCGCTGCAGGCTTCGCGCAGGGCGAAGACTTCGGCATGCGGGCCGCCGGCACGCTGGTGCCAGCCCTGCCCGACCACGCGTTCGCCATGGGCGATCACGCAGCCGACCATGGGATTGGGGCGGGTGGTGTAGGCGGCACGTTCGGCCAGACGCAATGCGTTGGCCATGTGCAGGTGGTCAAGGACGGTGAACGAAGTGCTCATGCGGCCATGGTAACGCCGCTGGTGGGGATCCACGCCATCGTGCCAACCAACGGTTGGCACCCACCTCCCACCGGTGTGTCAGCCCTTCTTTTTCTTGGTCAGGGCGATGACATCGCCCAACAGCTGCAGCTGTTCGGTGCTGGAGGGCAGGTCGCGTTCCAGCTTCTCGATCTCCTCGCGGAAATCGGCTACGTCCTCGAAGCTGCGGTAGACCGAGGCGAAGCGCACGTAGCCGACGTGGTCGAGCTTGCGCAGTTCGTTCATCACGAACTCGCCGACCTTGATGGAAGGCACCTCGCGTTCGCCGCTGATGCGCAGCTGGTGGACCACGGCGCGTACCGCCGCTTCGATCTTCTCTTCGGGCACGGCGCGCTTCTGCAGCGCGCGGTCGAAGCCGGCGCGCACCTTGCGCTGGTCGAAGGCCTCGCGGGTGCCATCACTCTTGACGATGGCCGGCAGCTTCAGCTCGACCGTTTCCAGGGTGCTGAAACGTTCATTGCAGGCCTCGCACTCACGCCGACGGCGGATCGTCGCGCCGTCTTCGGAGACGCGCGAGTCGATGACCCGGGTATCGGCATGCTGGCAGAAGGGGCAATACATGGAACGCCTGGCTCAGGAGGAATACCTATCTGTCATCGTCATGACAGCGTCGCAAAGGTACCTGAGAAAGGAAAAACCAGCAAATGCGCGCCCTGTTCAGGCAGTGCCCAGGCGCTCCGCCCTCCACCGCATGTGGCACGCCAGGGTCAGCCAGGGCGCCCCCAACAGCACGGTCAGCAGCAGGATGACTGGGTCTTCGCTGAGGTCACGGCCAACCATGGCCAGTGCGGGTATTCCTTGGACGGCAGAAAGCACCACCAGCATGTCCAGCAGACGAAGCCCGCCTCGTGGACCGGCAGGCACCGCCTTTCCCCACGAGGTGAAAACCACGATGACGCAGACCGGAACAATGGCCGATAACAGCAGCCACGCGGCGCCGGCCACCAGAAATGCTTGAAATGCTTGGTTACCGCCGTGGAGCGAAGCCCACAGGAGTACCAGCGACCCGAGGACGCCCAGCCCAGCGCACGGCATGGAAAACAGAAAAGCATGAAAGAGCGGGCCCCACTCTTTCCCAGTACGCAATGTCGGCATTACGGCACTCTTTTCGACGGAATCATGGGTTGCCCGGGTAATGAGGGCCGCTGGAAGGTTGCCTCGCCCCTGCCCAACCACCGCAGATGCCACCCCACGCTTGCCCATGGAGCGCCGAAAAGCATCACCAAGGGCGCATAGAGAAAGGCTTCCGGGACCCATCCAGTCATGGCAAAAAACATCGCCACCGCTGCTGCCGCCTGGAAGCCGGAAACGATGACCAGAGCCTGCAACCAGGTGGCCTTCGCCCGTAGCCCCTGTGCACCAGCAGTTCGCCAGGTATTGGCCAGCATCAGCGCGGCGCTGGCGCCCCATACCCACATGAGCGCCCAGCTTGCGGCGGCCACCAGGAACACCTCAGATGGCTGATTTCTGCTGTAACAGGCCATCCCAAGCGCATACGCGATCAGCAGGCCAATCCAGGCGCATGGAAAGGAAACCAGCAATAGATGCCACCGCAACCTGACGTGCGTCAGGCGACCCAGCAGATTCATGGGCTTTCCCAAGGATGAAGACCGTTGGGAGGTTAAGCAGGCCCCTTCGCCACTACCATGCAACTTGTCTGAAAATCAGGCGCCCGGGACGGGCTTACGTCCGCCAGCGCAGCCACGCCAGATGCGCAGCCGGCAGCAGCAGCGGCGGGCCGTACAGCAACAGCGCAAAGCCCTGCCCGCGCTCGGTCAGGCCGACCACCATGCTCAGCACGGCGGCGGGAATGGCCGCCAGGGCGCCGACCAGCAGCAGGCCCCACCAGACCCGGCCCATGGCCTGCAGGCCTGATCGGCCCTGCAGCAGGAAATCGGCGCCGATGCGCACCCAGGCGACGATGCCCAGTGCCCCTGCCGCGCCCCAGCAGACCAGCAGCAGCCGGCTCAGCAGGCGGGTTTCCTGCATCAGGCCGGAGTACACGCCCACCAGGGCCACGGTGCCGCCCAGCAGCAGGCCGGGCAGGCCGAACAGCAGCGCCAGTGCAAGGTGCAGGCGTTTGTGCAGGCGCTCATCCATGTGCGTCGCTTCCTGGGTACCGGGGTCAGAGCCCTTCCCTGCGGGAAGGGATCCGACCCCACTCCCCGATCAGCCGTAGACCGGGTACTTGCGGCACTGCGCGCTGACGGCGTCGCGCACGCGGGCGATGACGGCGTCATCGGCCGGGGCGTCGAGCACGTCGGCGATCCAGTTGGCCAGGTCCACGCAGTCCTGTTCGACATAACCGCGGGTGGTCACCGCCGGGGTACCCAGACGCAGGCCCGAAGTCACGAACGGCGAACGCGGGTCGTTCGGCACCGAGTTCTTGTTGACGGTGATGTGAGCCTTGCCCAGCGCGGCTTCCGCGTCCTTGCCGGACACGTCCTTGCCGATCATGTCGACCAGCATCAGGTGGTTCCGGGTGCCGCCCGAGACGATCTTGTAGCCGCGCGCGATGAGCGTGCTGGCCATCGCCTGGGCGTTCTTCACCACCTGCTGCTGGTAGGCGGTGAAGCCCGGTTCCAGCGCTTCCTTGAAGGCCACAGCCTTGGCGGCGATGACGTGCATCAGCGGGCCACCCTGGATGCCCGGGAACACCACCGACTGCAGCTTCTTGACCAGGTCTTCGTCAGCGCCCTTGGCGACGATGATGCCGCCGCGCGGGCCGCGCAGGGTCTTGTGGGTGGTCGAGGTGACCACGTGGGCGTGTTCCAGCGGGCTCGGGTAGACGCCGGCGGCGACTAGGCCGGCCACGTGGGCCATGTCCACGAACAGGTAGGCACCGACCTTGTCGGCGATGGCGCGGAAGCGCGCCCAGTCGATCACCTGCGAATAGGCCGAGAAACCGGCCACGACCATCTTCGGCTTGTGCTCCAGGGCCAGGCGCTCGACTTCGTCGTAATCGATCAGGCCCTGGTCGTTCACACCGTACTGCACGGCGTTGAACAGCTTGCCGGAAGCATTCACCTTGGCACCGTGGGTGAGGTGGCCGCCGTGGGCCAGGCTCATGCCGAGGATGGTGTCACCCGGCTGCAGCAGGGCGAAGTACACGGCCTGGTTGGCCTGCGAGCCGCTATGCGGCTGCACGTTGGCATAGTCCGCGCCGAACAGCTGCTTCAGGCGGTCGATCGCCAGCTGCTCGGCAATGTCCACGTATTCGCAGCCACCGTAGTAGCGCTTGCCCGGGTAGCCTTCGGCGTACTTGTTGGTCAGCTGGCTGCCCTGGGCCTCCATCACGGCCGGGCTGGTGTAGTTCTCGCTGGCGATCAGCTCGACGTGGTCTTCCTGACGCTGGGTTTCGGCGGCAATGGCCTTGGCCAGTTCGGGATCGTAGGTTTCGATGCGGACGTCACGCGGGAACATCGGTTACTCCGGCAGGCAGGGAAAAGAGGGATGGCACAGCCCCTGATTGTAGCCCCGTGGCGGCCTGCCGGGGCCGGAATGGACGCGGGGCCGGATCCCCTGGAGGAGATCCGGCCCCGTATGGTTTTGCCTGTGGGCCTGGGGTCGGAGCCCTTCCGTGCGGGAAGGGCCCCGACCCCGTTGCCGGCTCAACGGCTGAGCACGTACTGGGCGATGACGCCGGTGGCGATGGCCACCAGTAGCATGTTGCCGCGGTCATCCCGGATCCACTGGTGGCCATACGGCGGGCGGCGGAGGTGGTAGCGCGGGTAGTCGTTCACCACATAGACCGGCCCGCGGTAGTAATCGCGGTAGCGATGGCCGACCTGCCAGCCGTAGCCGGGTCCCGGGCGATAGCCGGGGCGGTGAACCACGCGCGGCGGCGGCGGCGCCGGATGGTAGTGGCGGCGGTCATGGTCGCGGCGCCAGTCACGGCGGTCCTCGCGGTAATCGCGACGCGCTTCGCGGCGGTCGCGTTCCCACTCGCGACGGTCCTGGCGATGCTCGCGACGATCGTCGCGACGATCGTCGCGGCGGTCGTCGCGGCGGTCGTCGCGCCACTCGCGGCGATCACGGTGATCGTTGTCGGCGAACGCCGGCGTGACAGCGCCCAGCGCCAGCACAGAGGCCATGGCCCCGGCCACGATTCGATTAATGCGCATGAGAGACCTCTGCTGCTGTGGATGGTGATGTCCATATTGCGCAACCGATCTGAACCGTTTCCGGCTGGAAACGCTTCCCGTTGGCGCATTCTGCTCAGTATTCAGCCTTCGGCCAGCCCCACGGGGGCCCGGCAGGCGCGGCCGCGAACCGGTTCCGGCTATAATTGGCGGTATTCCATTCAGTCTGTGCCCGCTGTCGTCCGGGAGCTTCCCGCTGACGGACGGGTGCAGGGCCGCGCCCCTACGGAGACCTCATGTCCTCGCAATACATCTACACCATGAACCGCGTGTCCAAGGTGGTCCCGCCCAAGCGGCAGATCATCAAGGACATCTCGCTGTCCTTCTTCCCGGGCGCGAAGATCGGCCTGCTGGGCCTGAACGGCGCCGGCAAGTCCACCGTGCTGAAGATCATGGCCGGCGTGGACACCGATTTCGAGGGCGAAGCCCGCCCGCAGGCCGGCATCAAGGTCGGCTACCTGGCGCAGGAACCGGAACTGGACCCGACCAAGACCGTGCGTGAAGCGGTGGAAGAAGGCGTGGGCGAAGTGCTGCAGGCGCAGGCCGCGCTGGAAGCGGTATACGCTGCCTACGCCGAGGAAGGCGCCGACTTCGATGCGCTGGCCAAGGAACAGGAGCGCCTGGAGGCGATCCTCGCCGCTGGCGACGCGCACACCCTGGAAAACCAGCTGGACGTGGCCGCCGATGCGCTGCGCCTGCCGCCGTGGGATGCCGTGGTCGGCAAGCTGTCCGGTGGTGAAAAGCGCCGCGTGGCGCTGTGCCGCCTGCTGCTGCAGAAGCCGGACATGCTGCTGCTCGACGAACCGACCAACCACCTCGACGCCGAGTCGGTGGAATGGCTGGAACAGTTCCTGGCGCGCTACACCGGCACCGTGGTGGCGGTCACCCATGATCGCTACTTCCTGGACAACGCCGCCGAGTGGATCCTGGAACTGGACCGCGGCCGCGGCATTCCGTGGAAGGGCAACTACACCGACTGGCTGACCCAGAAGGATGAGCGCCTGAAGCAGGAAGACAACCAGGAAAAGGCCCGCCAGAAGGCGATCCAGAAGGAACTGGAATGGTCGCGCCAGAACGCCAAGGGCGGCCGCACCAAGGGCAAGGCCCGTCTGGCCCGCCTGGAAGAGCTGCAGTCGGTCGATTACCAGAAGCGCAACGAGACCAATGAAATCTTCATCCCGCCGGGCGAGCGCCTGGGCAACGCGGTGATGGAGTTCAAGAACGTCTCCAAGAAGTTCGGCGACCGCCTGCTGTTCGACAACCTGAGCTTCCTGGTGCCGGCCGGCGCCATCGTCGGCATCATCGGCCCGAACGGTGCCGGTAAGTCGACCCTGTTCAAGATGATCACCGGCCAGGAAAAGCCGGACACCGGCGAGATCGTGGTCGGCCCGACCGTGAAGCTGTCCTACGTGGACCAGAGCCGCGACGCGCTGGAAGGCAACCACAACGTCTTCCAGGAAATCGCGGGCGGCCTGGACATCCTCAACATCAACGGCATCGAGATCCAGTCGCGCGCCTACATCGGTCGCTTCAACTTCAAGGGCCAGGACCAGCAGAAGATGGTCGGTTCGCTGTCCGGTGGTGAGCGTGGCCGCCTGCACATGGCCAAGACCCTGCTGCAGGGTGGCAACGTGCTGCTGCTCGACGAACCGTCCAACGATCTGGACATCGAAACCCTGCGTGCGCTGGAAGATGCGCTGCTGGAGTTCCCGGGCAACACCTTCGTCATCTCGCATGACCGCTGGTTCCTGGATCGCATCGCGACCCACATCCTGGCGTTCGAAGGCGATTCGCACGTGGAGTTCTTCCAGGGCAACTACCGCGAGTACGAAGAAGACAAGCGCCGCCGCATGGGCGACGACGCCGCGCCGAAGCGCCTGCGCTTCAAGGCGCTGAAATAAGAAAGGAAGAACGGCCGCGCTCTGCGCGGCCGTTCTGCATTCTGCTAGGTCACCACCGTTGGTCGTGACGCCTTCCGCGCAGTCAGGCACTTTTTCACGTGATGGCGGCCGTCTTCACGTCCGTCAAGCACGCGTCACACCTTGTCGCACATGGCCTGTTGACAGCTTGCAACTATTTGTATGTTCCGCCGCACCGTCATCGGGTTTCCTACGCCCCGCGTTACATCCCCAAACGTAGGAAAACCCCCATGAAAACCATTATCAGTACCACTGCCGCCCTGTTGCTGTCGGGCACCGCTGCTGCCGCGCCGGCGCAGTGGGACGGCTTCTACCTGGGCGCCCAGGCCAGCCACAGCGAAGGCGGCAGCCATGACCGTGGCAATGCCGATGCCTCCGAAAACAGCATCCGCGGCTTCACTGGCGGCGTGCAGGGCGGGCGCTACTGGCAGTTCGACAACAACGTCGTGACCGGCGTCGAAGGCGCGCTGTCGTTCGGCAACATCGAGCGCGAGTGGAAGGACCGCGACGTCAACCGCTACAGCCCCTACCACGGCAAGGACTCCGTCAGCCGCTCGGGCAGCATCCACGGCACGCTGGGCTACGCCATGGGCCGCTGGCTGCCGTACGTGGGTGCCGGCGTGACCGTTGCGCAGCAGGAGTTCACCCTGGGCTGCGACAAGTCGCTGGTGGAAAAGACCAACGGTTGCCGCGTGGCCGAGTTCGAACACCGTGCCAGCCACACCACGGTCGGCACCCATGCAGTGGCGGGCGTGCAGTACCGCTTCAATGACCGCCTGTCGGCAGGTGCCGAGTACCGCTACACCCACCTGGGTTCCAGCCCGGTGACCCTCGAAGACCCCAATTACCCGGGCGCAGCCCGCCGCAACTTCCATACCGACTACAGCAGCGTTACGCTGAAGTTGAACTACTACTTCTAACCGCCTGACGACGCATCCGCACTCCTTCGGGCGGCAAGGCGCGCAGGCATGAGAGATCTGCGATGTCCCTGTTCGAGCGCCTGTTCCAGCTGCAGCAGCACGGCACCACCGTGCGTACCGAACTGCTGGCCGGTGTCACCACGTTCCTGACGATGTCCTACATCGTCTTCGTCAACCCGGAGATCCTGGGCACCACCGGCATGGACGCCGGTGCGGTGTTCGTGGCCACCTGCCTGGCCGCCGCGCTGGGCTCGGCAGTGATGGCGCTGGCAGCCAATTTCCCAGTGGGCATGGCGCCGGGCATGGGCTTGAATGCGTTCTTCGCTTTTACGGTAGTGGGCGCGGCCGGCCTGCCGTGGCAGCAGGCGCTGGGCGCGGTGTTCATCTCCGGGCTGGTGTTTTTGGTGCTGTCGCTGACCGGCGTGCGCGCGTGGCTGGTGGCCGGCATTCCGTCGTCGCTGCGCTCGGCCATCGTGGCCGGCATCGGCCTGTTCCTGGCGATCATCGCGCTGCAGAAATCCGGGGTGATCGTCGGCAACGAAGACACCCTGGTCGCGCTGGGCCCGCTGAACACCGCACCGCCGCTGCTGGCGCTCGGTGGCTTCCTGCTGATCGCGGTGCTGGAAGCACGCCGCGTGCGCGGCGCGATCCTGATCGGCATCCTCGCCGTGACCGGCGCCGGCTGGGCGCTGGGTGACGTGCAGTATCACGGCCTGGTTTCACTGCCCCCCAGCCTGGCGCCGACCTTCCTGCATCTGGACCTGCCCGGCCTGCTGCACCACGACGGCGGCGCGCCGCTGGCGGTGCTGTTGCAGGTGGTGCTGGTGTTCGTGCTGGTGGAAGTGTTCGATGCCACCGGCACGCTGTACGGCGTGGTCGGCCGTGCTGGCCTGCTGAAACTGCCGGGCGCGCAGAAGCGCTTCGGCCGTGCGCTGCTGGCCGACAGCACGGCCATCGTGGCCGGTTCACTGCTGGGCACCAGCAGCACCACGGCCTTCGCCGAAAGCGCCTCGGGCGTGCAGGTGGGCGGCCGTACCGGCCTGACCGCACTGGTGGTGTCGGCGCTGTTCCTGGCCGCGCTGCTGTTCTCGCCGTTGGCAGCGATGGTGCCTGCCTATGCCACCTCCCCTGCCCTGCTGTTCGTGGCCGGCCTGATGCTGCGCGAACTGGTGGAAGTGGACTGGAGTGACCTGACCGAATCGGTGCCGGCCGCGCTGTGTGCGCTGGCGATGCCGTTCACCTATTCCATCGCCAATGGCTTGGCGTTCGGCTTCATCGCCTACGCCGCGCTGAAGGCCGGCACCGGCCGCTGGCGTGAGGTGCATCCGGCGGTGTGGCTGGTGGCCACGCTGTTCGTGCTGCGTTACGCGTTGGAATAAGCGGCCGCGCTGCGCGCTCGCCGGGCATGGCCCGGCGCCACCGGAACATGCGCGGCGCCGAAGGTAGCGCCGGGCCATGCCCGGCGGCACTACCGGCAGCGATCAATGCCGCGGCTGCAGCTGCCCGTCGGCGCCGAAACGCCAGCGGCCTTCGGCCCAGCCCAGGCCGAACAGGCTGAGCATCTGCGTGTAGTAGACCGGCGTGGCTGCGCGCTGCTGTGCGGCACTGGGCAGGCTGTCCTGCAGTTGCCGGGCCAGCGCGGTTTCGCCCTGCGCCAGCAGGTAGGGCAGCAAGGCCGCACGGAAGCCGTCATTGCCTTCGCCCTGCCCTGCACCGCTGCGGGTATCGATCTTTTCCCACATCGTCGCACCACTGCGGAGGCGCTGCAGCGGGCCGGACAATGCCTGCAACTGGCGCTTGAACAACGGGTCGCGCGGTGCGGTCATGCCCGCCCAGGTGTAGCAGCGGATGGCGTCGTAGCTGCCGACCGCGCCGCTGACCGGATCGGCCACGAATGCCCCGTCTTTCCATGCAGCCCAGTCGGGCGCGAAGCCCTGCGGACTGCTCTGCTGCAGCAGCGCCACGGTGTTGCCGGCCAAGGCCTGCCACGGGCCGTCGCGATCAACAGCGGCAAAGCGGCGCAGCAGTGGCAGCGGCAGGTAGCTGGGATTGACCCGGGTGACCCCATCGGCCACGAACCCGTTCGGGCCGGGCAGCAGCATCGGGCCCAGCCCATCAAGGTCGGCGATCTCGCGCTCGCGGACCTGCGCCAGCATGGCCATGGCGATGCGCTGATAATCCGGCATGCGCCACAGGCGCGCCGCTTCCAGCAGGGCATAGGCCAGCCACAGGTCCGAGTCAGATGCGGGATTGGGATCCAGCACCGACCAGCTTCCCTTGCCATCGCGGCCCCACAGCCAGGCTGGCAACCGCGCGGCCATGTCACCACCGGCGAGGTTGTCCTGGGTCCAGCGCAGCACGCGCGCGAAGCGCTCGGCATCGTTGGCCACCAGCGCGAAGAACAGCGCATAGGACTGGCCTTCGGAGGTGCTGCGCTGGTCGGCTTGGCTGCGATCGATCATGCGACCGTCCTCACTCAGGCTGCTGTCGCACAGCAGCTGCCAGGCCGGCCAGCCACGGCGGCCATCGTTGGCGGCGCAACCGGGTACGGCGATGGACAGCAGCGGCAGTGCGGCCAGCGCCGCCAGCAGGCGGCGGCGGGAGACCGTAGCGACGAGCGGGGTGGCGACAGGCGGCATCAGCATCTCCAGGTGCAGGAGCCGGGGGCAGGAACCGGCCGGGCTGCAGGTATAGCGCAGGCGGCGGACACGCGGCGTGCAGGCCTGCGTGCCCGACCCGCCAACGCTCAGGGCCCGCCGCTGTACGGCGAGCGCAGCACCTGCGGGCGCATGCCCAGGCCCGAGCCCAGGCGGTCGAGCAGGAAGCGCAGGTACAGGCTGGTGCCGAACTGGCGGTAGTCACGCGCGTTGTTCAACTCCATCCGGCCGCCCAGGAACAACTGGCTGGACAGCTGCCACTCGGCGGCGGCGCTGAGGTTGTAGGACACGCCGGTCTTGGTCTGGCCACTGTAGACCGGTGCCACGTACTCGCTGGTCAGCCCGAGCAGCGCAGCCATCGACGCGGCGTCATAGGCCGCCTGCTGCAGGGCAGCGTCGGTGGGGAAGTAGTCAGAGGCCTTTTCCTCGAAGTACTGCACGCCGACGCTGCCATCGACCTGCCAGGCCACCCGCGCGCGTTCATTGCGGCCGTTCCAGTGCACGGGGAAGCCGACATCGAGATAGCGCTGCGGGCTGAAGTAGCCACCCTGCCCGTAGGTGAAGCCACTCAGGTTGCGCTGGTACTGCAACGCGGTGACATTCAGGCCAGCGGTGAGCGACTGGTTGCTGGTTTCCAAAGCCTGTACGTACACGCCCAGGCCAACTTCGCTGCGTTCGTTGTTGGCCACGTTTTCGCCCTGCAGGCGATGCCAGGACAGGTTGGCGTAGCCACCGATGAGCCCGTTGTCGAGCGTGCCGCCGATCTTGGCACCGGTGGCGGTGACGCCGCCCCAGCGCTGGCCGGTGCGGTCGTCCTGCACCCCGGAAAAAGCGAGGACGCTGTCGGTGACGGCGCGGCGCGAGGCTTCACCGGTCCAGGTGAAACCCTCGCCGATGCGGCCTTCGTAGGCGACGCCGCCGACCATCTGGTTTTCCGAGAAGCCCAGTGGCGAGGTGCCGACATCCGCGCGCAGGCCGCCGCGCTGATAGCCCACCGAAATGCCGGCGCCCGTCGCATCCTGCGCGGACAGGCGACGCGCGCCGGCGGCGTTGGCCACCATTGCATACAGCGTGTCCTGGAAGGTGATCGGACTCTGGCCGCTGTTGGCACCGCTGGCCAGTGCCTTCAGCTGTGCCTGTTCGGCGCTGGTCAGTCCGCGCGACAGGCCGCCGTTGTTCAACAGCTGGGTCGCGATCTGGCTGATCGGCGTATTGCCGACATCACGCGACAGCAGGTAGGCCGGCAGTGGATCGGCAAACAGCAGTGCCAGTGCCGCCGTGCGTCGTTCGGCGGCGGTCAGCGCACCATCGGTCTGGTTGTACAGCTCCTGGTAGCGACCGTTATCCAGTGCACGCTGTTCGATCAGGTTGCGCGTGGCGTTGCTTTCACCGCGGGTCAGCAGGGTCTGGTAGAGCGAAGAGCCCACCAGGTCGTCCACCGGAGTACGGTCAGCGGCCAACGCGCCGGCCAGCGCCGCCTGCGGGCCACCGCCAAAGCGGCTGGCGTCGACATACGCGGCATCCGGTTGCCCGGCATCGAGCACGACCGGGGTCACGGCCACGATCAGCTTGCCATCGCCCACCGCGAAGCGGGCCTCCATCGGCACCTGCAGATCATCCAGCTTGCCTTGCCCGGGTTCACCATCGCGGCTGCGGTAACTGGCACCGACGGCCAGGCTGCTGCTGTTCTCTGCGGTGAGGTCACGCAGTTCGGCCAGCACGCCCTGGTTGCCGGTGCTGGCGGTGGCGGCCTCGGTACGGCGGCTGCGGCTGGACTGGCCCGGGACCGGCAGCGCATCGAGCTGCGCCGTCGCCGTGCGCGCGGTGACCGGCTCGGGCAGCCCGGACGCATCGAACAACGGCCCCTGCACGCTGCTGCGCGGCAGGCCGCTGCTGCCGACGGGCGCGGCAGCAGCCAGCGCATCGACCGCCGCTGGCAGTGGCAGGTCGCCGCTGCGCAGTGCACGACTGGCAACGCCGCGGTTCATGCCGGCGAAGGGGTTGAACGCACCGGCACCGCCGGCCAGCGCTGCGTTGCGCGAACGCGGCATGCCGGCATCGGCGTAACCGGACTGGCGGGCGGCAGCAGCCAGCGAGGCCTTGAAGTAACTTTCGGCACGGCGGTTCTTGCCGGCGGCGCGGTACACGCGGCCGGCGCCGGCCAGCACGTCGGGTGAATCGGGCGCCTTGGCCAGCGCCTGCTGCAGGTAAGCCTCGGCGGTATCCATGTCACGCAGCGAGGCGGCACTGCCGGCGGCGGCGACCAGCGCATCGACATCGCCGGGACTGCGCTGCAGCTGCTGCTGGTACAGCGCCAGCGCCTGGCCATGATCGCCGGCGGCACTGTACAGCCGCGCAAGTGCCGCGATGTTGCGTGGGTCGTCGGGATGCTCCGCCAGCGCCGGGGCCAGCACGCTGTAGGCCGCTTCCAGGTTGCCCTGCTCGCGCAGCGCATCGACCTGGCGCAGCACGTAACCGGAACGCAGATCCTGCAGGCGCGCCTGCTGGGCGGCATCCAGCTGGGCCTGTCCCAGCTGGCGCAGCACGGCGGCGACTTCGCCATCACGCCCCGCGCGCAGCAGCACCGAGGCGTACTGCAGGCGGGCCTCGGTACTGGGGTTGTCCCCCTGCAGCAGGCCACGGGCCAGGGTCATCGCGCGTTCGCTGCTGCCGATGTCTGCATAGGCACCGGCCAGTGCCGCCACCAGTTCCGGGTTCTGGGCCTGGTTGCCGAGCGCAGCCTCGGTGCGCGCCAGCAGCAGCTGCGCTTCACCGGTGCGCTGGCGCTGGGCCAGGCTGCGTGCCTGCGCACCCTGCGCCTGCACCAGGGCCACGGTGCGCAGCGCCTCGATCTCGGCCGTGCGCGCGTTGGCTGGGATCTGCTCGAGGAGCGTGAGCATGCGCGGCCACTGCTGGCGTTCCTGCGCGAACAGCGCCTGCGCCTGCAGCGCCTCCACCGACCCGTCAGTGCCCGCAGCAGCCAGCTCGGCCATGACCCGGTCGGCTTCGCCGGCCTGCCCCATGCGCTGGTACAGGCGCGCCAGTTCCAGACGCAGCCAGGGATCGTCAGGCTGGGCCAGCAGCGCGTCCTCCAGTTCCACCTGCGCCATCTGCAAGCTGCCGCCGGCGATGGCTTCCTGCGCGCGGGCGCGGGCCAGGTTGGCGCGCAGCACGGCACGGCCGCCGGCCTTTTCCTGCTGCGCGGGGGTCATGCGCTCCATCATCACGGCCGCTTCTTCGGCCCGGCCCTGACGGCCAAGCAGGCCCACCAGGCCCTGCAGCGCACCTGCATCGCCCGCGTCCAGTTCCAGGGCCTTGCGGTAGCTGCGCTCGGCCGCAGCGGGGTCGGTGCCTTCCTGCAACTGCGCCAGCGCCACATGGCCGGCCGGCTGCTTCGGCTGCAGGCTGATGGCCTGCTGCACGCGTGCCAGCGCATCGGCACCGCGCTGCCCGCGCACCTGCTGCAGGGTCAGCCAGTAACGCGCACTGTCGGCGGCACTGCGCCACTTTCCATCGCGGGCCACGGCCTGCTTGAGCAGTTCATTGGCCTCTTCAAAACGTTCCTGGCGCAGGCGCACCGAGCCAAGGCCGCCAAGCGCACCGGCATCGCGCGGACGCGCGCGCAGCACCTGGGCGAAGCGGCTTTCCGCCTGCGCCAGCTGGTTGTTGTCGAGCGCGCGGAAGGCTTCACCGAGCAGGCGCTGGTTGGGGTCGACCGCCGCAGCGGCGGTGCTGGCCTGCTCGCGCAGCTGGCCCGCCTTGGCGGCCACTTCGCGATCGTTCGGCTGTGCGGCCAGGAAGGTCTGGTACAGCGGCGCGTCGGCAGGACCTGCATTGAGCCACAGCAGCGCCTGGCGCCACGCCGCTCGGGCGGGGCCACCGGTGTCCTGGCGCTGGCTGAGCGCGCTGAGCTGGCTGATGCCATCGCGGCGGCTGGGCTCGCGGTAGGTCAGTACCTGCGCCAGCGCCAGCCGTGCCGACGGCGTGTCGTTGCGACCAACCAGTTTCTGCAGGCCATCGCGCGCGCGCGCCCAGCCTTCCGGGGTGCCGGCCAGCACCTGGTAGTACTCCAGCGCAAGATCGTCCGGCGGCGCGCTGCCGGCGAACGCCTTGTCGTAGCTGCGCACCGCATCGACATAGCGGCCGGCCGCCGCTGAACGGCGCGCGGCCTGCAGCGGGTTGTCACCGCCGCCGGAACCTCCGCCCAAAGCCAGCCGCAGACGCGCGGTCTGCGGCGCCTGCGGGTGGCGTGTCTGCAGCTGCTGCAGGCGCCTCTGTGCCTCGGCACGGCGCCCTTGGTTGAGGTCGATCAGACCCAGGCCGAGCAGCGCATCGGGCTGGTTGACGTCGGTAGCCAGCAGCTTCCGCCAGGTATCGGCCGCCAGGTCTTCACGGCCCTGGTCGTGCCAATAGTTGCCCTGGTTGACCAGCTGCTGCACTGAGGCGCTCTGCGCCCAGGCTGGCGTTGTCAACACGCACAGGTCGAGCAGGCCGACCAGGCATAGCGGCTTCAGGTGTTTGCGGAACATGGGTTACTCCAGGCAGGCAGCAAGCGCCCGTCGGCGGAAAATCGGAAGCGTCGGTCCATCCAGCCTTTGCCGAACAGGACCAGCGAACGCTCGTAGTAGTTCAGATCGGTGGCCGCTTGTACGCGGGCCTGCTGCGCTTTCAGCAGCGCAGGCTGCGCGGATGCCGCCAGGCAAGGCAGCAGGGCGGCGGAAAAGCCGGCCGGCGCGGTGCCGGTGCCGACGCCGGTGCGGACCTGGATCTTCTCGGCCAGGTGCCCCTGCTCACGCAGCATGCCTACCGGGCCGGACAGGGCCTGCAGCAGACGGCGACGCAGCGGGTCGGCGCTGTCGACCATGCCCGCCCACAGGTAACAGCGGATGGCGTCGTAACTGCCCAGATCGCCCTTGTCTGCGTCGGTGACGAACGCACGTCCGTTCCATGCGACCCAGTCGGGCGCAAACCCGACGGGAGCGCTGGCTTCCAACAGCGCGACGCTGCGTTCGGCCATGCGTGCCCAAGGACCCTTTGCATCGACTGCCGCGAAACGGCGCAGCACGAACAGAGGCAGGTAGCAAGGGTTGAGTGTCCAGCGATCGGCATGGATGAAGCCGGCGTTGCCAGGCAGCAGCATCGGGCCAAAGCCAGGCAGCTCGGCCACTTCGGCCTTGCGCATCAGCGCCAGCATCTGCCGGCCGGCATCGTGCAGGCCGGGGCGCTTCCACAGCCGCCCGGCTTCCAGCAGAGCGTAGGCGATCCACAGTTCGCCATCGGACGCGGTATTGGGATCCAGCACGCGGAACTGGCCGGCCGCATCACGGCCCCACAGCCACGCGGGGAGGTTCAGGTCGGGGCGGCCGCCGCAGAGCTGGCGACGGGTCCAGCCGAGCACCCGGTCAAACAGCACCGGATCGTTGTCGACCAGCGCGAAGAACAGCGCATACGACTGAGACTCGGAAGTGCTGCGCAGATCCTTGTTGAGGAAATCCACGACCCGGCCATCGTCCTGCACATGCTTCTGCACGAAGCTGCGCCATTCCCGCCATGGGCCCGCGCAGCGCGGCAGGCTGACCGCCTGCACGGCCGCCGGCAGCAGTGCCATGCCCGCCGTCCCGGCCAACAGCTGCAGGAAACGGCGACGTGCTGCACCGTGAACAACGATGGCCATGCTCAGCCCCCTCCCTGCGCCAGGCGGCGCCGTGCCTGCCACTTCAGCAGCACGCGGGCCAGCAGCGCCAGCAGCAGGCAGCACAGACCCACCAGCAGGCCCAGCCACAGCGGATTCTGCGCAAAATACCAGCGCGCCCAGGTCAGCGGCGGCAGGTGGCCTACGTAGTAGGTCTGGTTACCGGACATGCTGCGCACGGTGTTCTTGTGCAGAAGCACGGCGCTGCCCTGGAAATCGCGCAGCAGAGCCGGTTCGAACCACGCATCGAACAGACGCCCGAGCTGGCCGGGATCGTCGGCGATGATGGCCACCACGCTTCGCCCCTTCCGCAGCGGCGATTCAAAGCCGAGCATCACCACATCATCAGGATCCGGGCGCAGCCCCACCTCAGCCATCGAGGGCAGATCGGTGCGCTGCGCATCGGGCGACAGGAAGCTGGGCAGGTGGGAAGTCAGCCAATCGGACAACGCGAAGCTTCGTTGCTGCGTGCCCTCGCCGATGGGCATGTCCGCGGCCCATTCGGTGAACAGCGGCTGGGTGCGGCGCGAGCCCAGCACCAGCAGGTCCAGATCCGGGTTGGCGGCCACGTCGGCGGCGCGCAGGAAGCGGCTGCCCAGTGCCGGGTAGCCGGTGGACGCACCCATCCGGCCCAGCACGGTAAGCGCGTTGCCGACGTCCTCGGCAGTGAATGCATCAGGCAGCACCACGGCCGATTCGGACAGGTCGGCCATGCGCGTAAACGGGAAGCCGGCATTGCCGAACGCCGCCAGGTTGGGCATGGCCATGAAGTGGTGGAAGCCACGCAGGTCGATGCTGGAATCGCCATCGATGGCGGCCGACACATCCGGGAAGGTGTTCTTGCATTCGCCGGCCTGGGGGCGATCGAAGAAGAAGTGGAAGCGCAGCTGGCTGCTGGAGGAGAACGGGCCGGTGGGCAGCATCACCTTCTGCTCGATCGGCATCTGCCCGCGCACCTTCAGCTTGTTCCACAGTTTTTCCGGCATGGTCTGCGCGCGCGGCAGGCCATCCAGCGGCAGCGTGGTGACGAAGGCATCGTTGATGTTGATGTTCAACGCGGACTTGTCAGCGCCCTCGGGCAGCGTGTAGCGGTAGCGCAGGTCCAGCGGGATGCCCTGCTGGCGCCACACGAACAAGTCCGGCGGCAGCTGCAGGCCGATGCGGATGAGGTCCGGGTGGTAGCCAACCACGTTCAGTTCACTGGTGCGTGTCACCAGCTCGTCGAATCGCACGGGACGATCGCTGCGGATCCAGTTGGGGGCGTCGTAGGGCTTGCGCGCGGCGGCAGGCTTGAAGCTGTCGATGCTGGCACTCGGGCCGGACAGCGGTGCGCCCAGCGCCAACGCCGAGGCGGCCGTACGCAGTTCGGCTTCATCGCGACCGAGCACCAGCAGCAGCTTGCCGTTGGGGTCGTTGGGATGGGTGAGCACGGCCACGGTGGGACCCGCCACCTGCGGCATTTCCAGGCCCGGAATGCTCTTGCCGGCCGTCGCCAGCACGACGGCATTGCCCTGCAACGGCAGCGCATCGGGGCTGGCGGTGAAGCGCGCGCCGCGATAGCCGGCCAGTGCGCCGAACCACGAGGAGACGATGCCGGCGGCCTGCAGCGTGCCGGCGCTGGGCTGGCCCGCGTACACGAATGGCAGATCCAGGCGGCGGGTGTCGCGGGCATCAAAGAACGGCACGGGCAGCAGCGACAGATCGTTGTTCAGCTGCAGCGGCAACCACCCCAGCTGCAGGTAGCTGCTGCTGTCGATGTTGGCCCACAGGCTGGAATGGTCCGGATCCTCACACTCGCGGGTGTAGTGCCCGATCAGCTGCAGGTTGATGCGGTTGTAATCGATGATCAGCCGCGGATCGACGTCGATGTCACGTTCAATCACCTTGCCCGCCTCTTCGGTGGCGACCGGGAGCGTGGCCACGGTGACGTCGTTGACCGTTACCTTCAGGTGCGACAGGTCGGGGAGCAGCGAGGGCGAGTAGCTGTACTTCAGGTGCAGTGATGCACGGTCCACGACCTGGTCGCTGCGCACCGAGAACGGCACGCCGGCCGTGCCCTGCACACCACGCAGGGTGATCTCGTAGTCGATGCCGAGCTGCTTGAGCGTTGCGCGGCTCTGCTGCATGGACGCGGGCACCGGTGCGGTGGCGGGTACCGCGGCCACACCCACGCCGGCTGCAGGCGCGTTCGCGTCCTGCGCCTGCACCGCAGCCCACGGCAGGGCCAGCGCGAAGGCCACCACGGTGGCACGCGGGCGCAGCCGCAGGCGGCCAATGCGGAAAACACGACGGGTCATGCGGAATCTCCGGTACGCGGTGGGGCGGCATCGCTGCGACGTCCGCCGGTAGTGATGAACCGCCCCAGGCGGTGGAAGCCACGCAGGCTGGCCTTGAACACATCGCCGAACGAGCGCAGCAGCGTGTCCCGGTCATGCCGACCCCACAGCTGCACCCAGATATCGGCACGGGCAAAAGTGCAGGTCACCAGCCAGCGCTCCTGCTCCAGGTCCAGCTCGCCGAACTGCAGGCTGATGCCTGATGCATCGCGGTCGTGGCGGATGATCACCGGCAGCTGCTTGCTGCGGTTGCGGTTGCTCAGTTCGATGTAGGCCACGCTGCCAGGCTGCAGCGGCTCGGGTACGTCCAGCTGCACGGCCATGCCGCCGGTGGAAAAGTTCAGGGTGCGGCACCGCAGTGCGCGCCCTCCCTCCAGATGCAGAACCGCCGGCATCGACAGCGGTACGCGATGCGAGCGGCGGATCTGCCGCTGCTCGCCGGAGGTAGCGATGACCGCACCGAGCATGATGGTGTTGTACAGCGTCCAGCCCAGGTTCAACCAGATGGTGTTGCTTTGCCCATCGGTATCGGCCATGACCAGGCGCACGATGCCGACCACGATCCCGATCACGTTCAGCAGCAGAAGCACCAGGTAGGGCCGGGCGATCTGTGCGTCGAAGTAGCTTTCCTTGACCAGACCGCCCTTGGCGGTGACGTTGAACTTGCCCAGCTTGGGGTTGATGACCGCCATCAGCGTCGGCCGCAGGATGTACCAGGCCAGCGTGGTCTCGTACACCTCGTTCCACAGCAGGTGGCGGTGGCGGCCCTGCACGCGGACGTTGGTGAGGTTGGCCTGCAGGATGTGCGGCAACGCGTAGGCCAGGATCATCAGCGCCGAGGCGTGGATGACATGCGCACCGAAGAACAGGTAGGCCAGCGGCGCGGTGAGGAAAATGATGCGCGGCAACCCATAGAAGAAGTGCAGCATGGCGTTGGTGTAGCAGACGCGCTGCACGAACTTCAGGCCGCGGGTGAACACCGGGTTGTCCACGCGCAGGATCTGCGCCATGCCACGGGCCCAGCGGATACGCTGGCCGACATGTGCCGAGAGGCTTTCGGTGGCCAGGCCGGCAGCTTGGGGAATGGGAATGTAGGCGCTGCGCCAGCCGGCCTTGTGCAGGCGGATGGCGGTGTGCGCGTCTTCGGTCACCGTTTCCACCGCCACGCCACCGATGGCTTCCAGCGGCGCACGGCGCAGCACGGTGCAAGACCCACAGAAGAACGTGGCGTCCCACAGGTCGTTGCCGTCCTGCAGAAGGCCGTAGAACAGCTCGCCTTCGTTGGGCACCTTGCCGAACGTGCCGAGATTGCGCTCGAAGGGGTCGGCCGAGAAGAAGTAATGCGGTGTCTGCACCACGGCCAGCTTGGCGTCGGCAAGGAAACCGCCCATCGACATCTGCAGGAACGAGCGGGTCGGGACGTGGTCGCAGTCGAACACGGCCACGAACTCGCCATGGCTCTTCTTCAGCGCGGCATTGATGTTGCCGGCCTTGGCATGGTTGTTGTTGGTACGGGTGATGTAGTGCACGCCGACCTGTTCGCAGAACTCGCGGAACTCATCGCGGCGTCCATCATCGAGCAGGTAGATGTTGAGCTTTTCGGCCGGCCAGTCCAGCACGGTGGCAGCCAGGATGGTGGTTCGCACCACCGACAGCGGTTCGTTGTAGGTGGGAATCAGCACATCCACCGTCGGCCACTGTGCCCGGTCCTCCGGCAGTGGCACCGGTGGCCGGTTGAGCGGCCACGCCACCTGGAAGTAGCCGAGCACCAGCACCACGTAGGCGTAGATTTCCGCCGCCACCAGGCCAGCACCCAGCGTCAGGTCGACCAGCGTGCCGAAGCCGAGCGTCTCGGTCAGCCGCCACCACATGTACCGGGTGGACATGACCAGCGACAGGCCCATCAGGATCAGCGGAATGAGCCTCCCTTCGCGGTTGCGCAGCAGCAGCGCGATGCCGAATACCACCGCCGAGAAAACCAGCTGGTAGGTCACGTCCATCGGTACGGTGGCAACGAAGGCCAGCAGGGCGAGGGCACCGGCGACCAGAACGGCAAGGCCCAGGCGCACCATGAAAGCGCTGCGCGCGGGAGGCGATGTGTGCGTCATGCGGCTTCTTCCCGGCCGCGACAATGCGGCCTCTATCGTGGCGGAATCGCGGCCGCGTCCTTCCCCGATGCCGGGAGGTGCACCGCAGGTGGCGTTGACTCAGCGCCGGCGCAAGCGCGCCAACGGACTCTGCCCGGCATCCTGCAACGGTGCCTGGGCCAAGCGCTGGAACAGCTCTTGCAGCGGGGTCACAGCGGCCGCTACGGAGGCGACCGAAGGCGGCAGGGGCCCCGGCTCGGCTGCAGTCGACGGCCCAACGGCCTCGACGGCGGCCGGCATCGGCACCGCTGGCGAGGTCTCCTGCGGAGCGCCGGCGACAGTGGCCGGCTCATCGGAGAAATCGTGGTAGTGGGGTGCTCCGGCACGGGTGCCCAAGCGTTTGAACAGGCCGGCCACATCATCGTGACTGGCAGAATCAACAGACATTCAGAAGCCCTCGATAGACGGTGAACAGAACACTCAGCTGACCCGGCGCAGGACGTAGCGTGACACATCTGCCGAACTCCCCGGCCCCGGCTCCAGGTCCAGCGCGGGCGACATGCCTGACTTGCGGAACCAGACCCGGTAGACCCCTTCCAGGAAGGAGGTATTCCATCCTGCATGGTGGGCCAGCAACGCGGTCAGCGGTGCCGCCAGATGCTCGATGACCACCTCGGTGCCGCCATCCCGCAGCGTCACCGTGCCCCAGCTGATGCTGGCCCAGACCGCATTGGCGGCCGCTTCCAGCGCCTCCAGCGTGTCTGCGGCAGGCAGCGTATGCGCGCGCGCGAAGCGCTCGCCCATGCGTGCCATCAGCCGGGCGACATCCGCGTCCGGCAACGCCCCGGCAAACTCGTCCGCCATGGCCAGAATGAAACCCCGCCACTGCGGCGAACACGCCTGCACGCGGTAATGGTCCAGCAATTCAGATGCGCTCATGTAGGTCCCCAACGGCCCGGCGCAGAACGGGCAAAATCGTTCACTCGTCCCGCAACCGACAAAAAGTGTGAACTACGCCCCGATTTATTGTGGCACATCCCGAACCCGGATGGAGGCTTCCCTAGGCTCAACCCTATGGATTTGTTGATTTTTTTTATGAACGCAGTTTTCTGACAGGTCATTTCCACGCTCAGGGGGTCTTCGACGGGGGAGCGGCAGTCAGGCTTCCGGCGGCAGTTCGAAGACCTGGCGCAGGTAGCTGAGATAGCCCGGGTCGTCGCACATGCTCTTGCCCGGCGAATCGCTCAGCTTGGCCACCGGCTGGCCGTTGCAGCGGACCATCTTGATGACGATGTTGAGCGGGGTCGGGCCAAGATCGTTGGTCAGGTGCGTGCCGACGCCGAACGCCACCTGGCAGCGCCCACGGAAGTAGTCGTACAGGCGCATGACCTTGGTGATGTCCAGGCCGTCGCTGAAGACCAGCACCTTGCTGCGCGGATCGACGCGGCGCTGCTGGAAGTGGGCGAGCATGCGATCGCCCCAGTCGAACGGATCACCCGAATCGTGGCGCACGCCATCGAACAGCTTGCAGAAGTACATGTCGAAATCGCGCAGGAACGCATCCAGGCCGACCACGTCGGACAGGGCGATGCCGAGGTCGCCGCGGTACTCGCGTGCCCACGACTCCAGCGCCGCCACCTGCGAATCACGCAGGCGCGGGCCGAGGGCCTGGAATGCCTGCAGGTACTCGTGGGCCATGGTGCCGTGCGGGGTCATGCCATACAGGCGGGCGAAGTGCACGTTGCTGGTGCCAACCAGCTGCGGACCGAGTGCATCGCGCAGCAGCGGCAGCAGGCGTGCATGCCAGTCGCGCGAGTAGCGGCGGCGGCTGCCGTAATCGGCAATGCGGCACTGTTCGAAGCCGGGGGTATCGCGCAGCAGCGCGGCCTTGGCCTGCAGGCGGCGCTCGCCCTCGGCGAAATCAGCGGTGGTGGTGTTGCGGAACCAGACTTCGTTGATGATCGCCAGCAGCGGCACTTCGAACAGGATGGTGTGCAGCCAGGGGCCGGTGATGTCCAGGTCGATCTCGCCCGGCACCGTCGTCGACGGCTTCAGCTGGATGTACTTGCGATCGAGGTGGAACAGGCCGAGGAAATCGGCGAAGTCGGGCTTCACGAAGCGCAGGCCACGCATGTAGTCCAGCTCTTCATTGCTGAAGCGCAGGCTGCACAGGTGGTCGATTTCTTCGTTGATCTGGTCGATGTAGCTCGCCAGGTCGATACCGGGGGTGCGGCACTTGAACCGGTACTGGACCAGGGCGCCGGGGTGATGGTGCAGCACCGCCTGCATCATGGTGAATTTGTACAGGTCGGTGTCGAGCAGGGACTGGATGATGGCCATGGGGCGATTATGCCCCCGTTGGCGTGAAACGCGTTTTCCGAGCCCGGCTCTGTAGAGCCGAGCCCATGCTCGGCTGCTCCAGCCTCAGGCGCCATGAGCCCGGAACGGAAAGCAGCCGAGCGCGGGCTCGGCTCTACAGGGATCAGAGCGCCTTGCGCAGCAGCCGCGGCACCAGCATCAGCGCATGGGCCCAGATCGCGCCCCACACCAGCACCCGCACCGGCGCCGAGCGCTGCTTCGCCTCGAACTTGCTGAAGTAGCGCCACAGGCCTCGGTGCTTGTGCCACTCGACGAAGAACGGCCGCGAGCGGCTGGACACCCCGCGCACGTGCGTCACCCGCAGATCATTGGCGATGGCCACCACGCCGCCGGCCTCGCGCACGCGGCGGCACAGGTCCAGGTCTTCTGCGTGCAGGCGATAGCCGGCATCCCAGCCCCCGAGCCGGTCGAACAGCGCGCGCGGCATCAGCAGCAACGCACCGGACAGCGCCGGCACCTGCTGCATCGCCTGCGCCGGGTCGCGCGGGATGGCCAGCCGCCCGCCGCGTCCGGGCGAACGCAGCATGGCCAGGAAATCGGGATCGCGCCGGCGCACGGCGTCGTCAGCGAAGCCGTGCTCGTCCACCTGCTCCACGCCCAGCAGGCAATCATCCAGTGCCAGCGCGCGATCACGCAGCGCCGCCAGGGTGTCCTCCTCCACCAGCAGGTCGGGATTGATGAAGGCCAGCCAGGGGCTGCCTGAATCGGCCACGCCCTGGTTGTTGGCGGCGGCAAAACCAGGATTGTCCGGGTTGCCGATGAAGCGCACGCGCGCGTCGTGACTGGCGTGGCGCTGCACGATTTCCAGCGTGTCATCCTGCGAACCGTTGTCCACCACCCGGATCTCGGCCACGTCCTGCGCCTGGCGCAGGCGCGACAGGCAGGCATCGATGGTGCTGCCGCTCTGGTAGGTGACGACGATGGCGGCGATGGCAGGGTTCAAGCAGGCGACTCCGGCGGCGGTGGCGTGGCGAACAGGTCGCCCTGCTCTCGCGGCATTATCGCCTGCTGCAACCGTTGCTGCAGGTCATCGCGCAACGCATGCAGCGGGTCGTGCATGAGGAAATCGGCCAGCCGCGGCATCCAGCCCGGCCAGCGCGCGGCCAGGGCCTCCAGGTCACCCTCGCGGCTGACGGCCTCACCGGCGCGACTGACAAAGGCGTTTTCGCACAGCACGTTGCGCCAGCCCAGCCCGGCCATGCGCAGGCTGAGGTCGACCAGCGCCGCGTTCCAGCCGAGGTAGCTGTCGGTATCGAGGCCACCGGCACGGTGCCGCGCGTTGCCGCGCACCAGCACGGTGTGGGTGACCGCCGAGGGCAGTTCCGGGTGCAGGTTCGGCAGGCTTGCACAGGTATGGGCCAGCAGCGCGGTGTCGGCCGGCTCGGGATTGATTTCGCCCAGCCGCGGCCATGCGGCGGTTTCGCCGGCATTGCACCACGGCGTGGCGGTGGCGATGGCGGCATCGCGGGCGAACGCGGCCTGCAGCTGCTGCAGCCAACCGGGCGCGGGCACGCTGTCCGGGGCGAGCACGGCAACGTCCAGTCCCTCGCAGGCGCGCAGCATTTCGTCGAGGTGGGCGACTTCGCCGAGTGGTCGCGCGCGGCGAGTGTATTCGGCTTTCAGCGGTGTATGCGCGAGCCAGTGCTCGACCACGGCCTGCGCGCGCGGCCCGGCCTGTGCGTCATCAGCCAGCCATACCGCGGTGCCCGCGGCGGTGCCGGCGTCGAGCGCGGCCAGGCAGCGATCGAGCGCGGCATCGTCCACGCCCAGCGGCAACAACACGATCGCCCCCATCCCGCCTCCGTGGTAGTCGCTGGCGGTAGCCTACCACCGGCAGGGCTGCGCCCTGCACCCGCTGTAGAGTCGAGCCATGCTCGACTGAAGCAACAGGCGGAGCAACAGCAACAGCTGGGTACCTGCGGGTTGGCGGGGTGGGTCCGGTTGAGGGGGACGCTGCAAGTACGTCCCTGTAAGCTCGGTCGCCGCATCCATGCGGCTCACGCCCCCTCAACCGGACCCAC
>NZ_VYKI01000020.1:0-51131 GCF_008710035.1 Stenotrophomonas cyclobalanopsidis
CATTCAAGGTCATCATCTGTGCGCTGATGCGCAAGCTCATACACCTGGTCTGGGGAGTACTGAAAAGCGGCCGACCGTTTGAGCCTGAAGTCGTCCTTGCCTAGGCAAGGACAACACGGTATCTACAAAGGCATTCACCACGACAGGCGACGCGGCGCACGGCTTGCGGTAGCGCCGGCCTTGCCCGGCGAGCGCGCAGCGCGGCACGGCAGAACGGTCAGCCTTCCTCGCGCACGATCTCCACCAGGCGCGGGCCGTAGCGGCTCAGCTTGGTGCCACCGATGCCGCCGACCCGGGCCAGTTCGTCCAGGCTGGCCGGCCGCTGTTCGGCGATGTTGCGCAGGGTGCTGTCGTGGAAGATCACGAACGCCGGCACGTTCTGTTCGCGGGCCAGTTCGGCACGCAGGCCGCGCAGGGCGTTGAACAGGGCCAGGTCCTGCGGCAGCACCGACAGGCCGGTGCGCTGCGCGCTGCGCTCGCGGCCGCCGGTGGTGCTGGCGGCATCACGTCGCATGCTGATCTGGCGGCGGCCGGTCAGCACGTCGCGGCTGGCATCGGTCAGGCGCAGGCCGCCGTGGCCTTCGCTGTCCACTTCGAGCATGCTGGCGGCCACCAGCTGGCGGAACACGCTGCGCCAGGTGCGCGCATCGAGGTCGCGGCCGATGGCGTAGGTGCTCAGCTTGTCATGGCCCTGCTGCTTGATCTTCTCGTTCTCGCTGCCACGCAGGATGTCGATCAGGTGGCCGACGCCGAAGCGCTGGCCGCTGCGGTAGACGCAGCTCAGCGCCTTCTGCGCTGGGATGGTGGCATCCCAGGCGGCGGGCGGGGTCAGGCAGTTGTCGCAGTTGCCGCAGGGCTGCGGGTAGGTCTCGCCGAAGCCGGCCAGCAGCACCTGGCGGCGGCACTGCATCGATTCGCAGTAGCCCAGCAGGTGGTCCAGCTTGGACCGCTCCAGCTGCTTGCGTTCCTCGCTGGCCTCGGACTGCTCGATCATCTGCTTGAGCAGCACCACGTCGCCCAGGCCATAGCACAGCCATGCCTCGGCGGCCTCGCCATCGCGGCCGGCGCGGCCCGTTTCCTGGTAATAGCCTTCCATCGATTTGGGCAGGTCGGTATGCGCCACGAAGCGCACGTCCGGCTTGTCGATGCCCATGCCGAAGGCGATGGTGGCGCACATGACGATGCCGTCCTCGCGCAGGAAGCGGCGCTGGTTGTTGGCGCGCACTTCCGGCGGCAGGCCGGCGTGGTAGGGCAGGGCATTGAAGCCCTGGCCGCAGAGGAATTCAGCGGTCTCCTCGACCTTGCGCCGCGACATGCAGTAGACGATGCCGGCCTCGCTGCGGTGGCCGCGCAGGAAATCGGTCAGCTGCTTGCGGGCATTGTCCTTCTGCACCACGGTGTAGCGGATGTTGGGGCGGTCGAACGAGCTGACGAAGTGGCGGGCGTCGGCCAGGTCCAGGCGCTCGGCGATCTCGCGCTGGGTGGGCGGGTCGGCGGTGGCGGTGAGGGCGATGCGCGGGATGTCCGGCCAGCGCTCGTGGAGGACGGTCAGCTGCCGGTATTCGGGGCGGAAATCGTGGCCCCACTGCGACACGCAGTGCGCCTCGTCGATGGCGAACAGGGCGACGTGGCTGCGCGAGAGCAGGGACAGGAAGCGGCCGGTCAGCAGGCGCTCGGGAGCGACATAGAGCATGTCCAGCTCGCCGGCCAGCAGCTCGCGCTCGACGCGGGCGGCGGTTTCGCCATCCAGGGTCGAGTTCAGGTATTCGGCGCGCACGCCGAGCTGGCGCAGGGCTTCGACCTGGTCCTGCATGAGGGCGATGAGCGGGGAGATGACGATGCCGACGCCATCGCGCAGCAGGGCCGGGACCTGGTAGCACAGCGACTTGCCGCCGCCGGTGGGCATGAGGACAAGTGCGTCATGTCCGGCAGCCACGTGCTCCACGATGTCCTGCTGGGGACCACGGAAATCGTCGTAACCAAAGACGCGTTGGAGCAGATCGTGCGCGGGACGGGAAGCCATCCGGCTAGTTTACCCCGGCGGGGGAGTCTCGGCAGGGCTGCGCCCTGCACCTGCAGAAGCCTTGAAGCCAGAGCAACGTCAAAGGCAACAGCCGGCTCTGGGGTGTCTGCTGGTTGGGCGGGGCGGTGTGGGCTTTCAGGACACGCCGTAAACCGGTCCATGGGGGCTCGTAGGCGCCATCCATGGCGCCTGCGGTCCTGCAAGCCCACACCGCCCCACCCTCGACAGATTCCGTGTGCTGTTGGTAGGTGTCGACCTTGGTCGACACCTCTGTCAGATACTGAATGAATTCATCCGTATCGATCAAGGTCGACACCTACCAGAGCGGACGCTGTTCCGGCAGATCGCGGAAAACTGTCGAAGGCGGGGTGGGTCCGGTTGCGGGGGCGTGAGCCGCATGGATGCGGCGACCGAGCCTACATGGACGTATTTACGGCGTCCCCCGCATCCGGACCCACCCCGCCAACCCACGGGAAACCAGCTTTTGCTCCGGCGGTTGCCATTGCAGTGGCCTCTGCGGGTGCAGGGCGCAGCCCTGCCGAGCCCCCAAACTCCTACTGGAGGAGCGAGCGCAGCATCCAGGCGTACTTCTCGTGGGTCTGCAGGCGCTGGGTCATCAGATCCTCGGTCGGGGCGTCGTCGGCATCGTCCGCCACATCCAGCACTTCACGCGCCGTACGGCACACCGCTTCGTTGGCGACCACCAACTGGCGTACCATTTCCCGCCAGTCCGCACTGTCGGTCAGGCCCGGCTCCTCGGCGATCGAGGTCAGCGCAGCAAATTCCCGGTAGGAGCCCGGGGCATTGAAACCCAGCGCACGGATACGCTCGGCCACATCGTCCAGCGCCGCCCACTGCTCGGTGTACTGCGTCTCGAACATGGTGTGCAGCGAGTTGAACATCGAGCCGGTCACGTTCCAGTGGAAGTTGTGGGTCTTCAGGTAGAGCGTGAACGCGTCCGCCTGGAACCGCGACAGACCGTCGGCGATCTTCTTGCGGTTGCCCTGGGTGATCCCGATATCGATGTTGGGTGCCGACGGTGCCGCCGCTGCAAGCTTCTGCTTGCCGGTGCCCGGCTTGGTCGTGCTCTTGGTCTTCGCCATGGGGTTCCTCCTTGTGGAATCGTTGGCCTTCACAGTAGATCAGTCTCGATGACTGGTCGCTTTCAAAGTTTTGAACGAACCGATTGATGAATGCTATCGATAAAAATCCGTCGCCCCGCCTGCGCCAACAGCGTGCCGCCATCGACGGCGCCATGAGCCGCGACCGGGGCCGTTTGCTGGGAATGCTCTCGCGTTGCCAGGCCAAACCGCAGGATGCGGCGCTGGCCGCTGCCTTCGAGCAGGCCTTGCAGGCGTCGGTGCAGCGCCGGCAGGTGCGGGCGCAACAGCAGCCGGCCATTACTCTGGACCCGCAGCTGCCGATTGCGCGTGAAGCCGAGGCGATCATCGGCCTGATCCGCGACCACCAGGTGGTGGTGATCGCCGGCGAAACCGGCTCGGGCAAGACCACCCAGCTGCCGAAACTGTGCCTGGCCGCCGGCCGTGGCCAGGCCGGCATGATCGGCTGCACCCAGCCGCGACGGATTGCCGCACGTGCGGTGGCCAGCCGCGTGGCGCAGGAACTGCAGAGCGAGCTGGGCCAGCTGGTCGGCTACCAGGTGCGCTTCAACGACAAGGTCAGCGAAGACAGCCGCATCAAGTTCATGACCGACGGCATCCTGCTGGCGGAGATCGCCAGTGACCGCTGGCTGTCGAACTACGACACGATCATCGTCGACGAGGCGCACGAACGCAGCCTCAACATCGACTTCCTGCTGGGCTACCTGAAGCAGCTGCTGCGCAAGCGCCCGGACCTGAAGCTGATCGTGACCTCGGCCACCATCGACACCGAACGCTTCGCCCAGCATTTCGACAATGCGCCGGTGATCAGTGTGGAAGGCCGTACCTATCCTGTGGAGGTGCGTTACCGCGCGCTGGAAGGCGAGGGCGAAGAGCAGGGCGAGCGCACCGTCAACGATGCCATCGTGTCGGCCATCGACGAGATCACCCGCCTGGATTCGCGCGGCGACGTGCTGATCTTCCTGCCCGGCGAACGCGAGATCCGCGATGCGCACCAGTCGCTGGAGCGGCGCAAATACCGCAATACCGAGGTGCTGCCGCTGTACGCGCGGCTGTCCAACCAGGACCAGGACCGGGTGTTCAACCCGGGCCCGAACCGGCGCATCGTGCTGGCCACCAATGTGGCGGAAACCTCGCTGACGGTGCCGCGCATCCGTTACGTGGTCGATCCGGGTTTCGCCCGCGTCAAGCGCTACAGCCCGCGCAACAAGCTGGACCGCCTGCACATCGAGCCGATCTCGCAGGCCAGCGCCAACCAGCGCAAGGGCCGCTGCGGCCGTATTGCCGAGGGCATCTGCTACCGGCTGTATGCCGAAGCGGATTTCCAGGCACGGCCGGAATTCACCGATCCGGAAATCCGCCGTTCCAGTCTGGCCGGGGTGATCCTGCGCATGCTGCAGCTGGGCCTGGGCCGCATCGAGGAGTTCCCGTTCCTGGAAGCGCCGGACGAGCGTGCCGTGGCTGATGGCTGGCAGCAGCTGACCGAGCTGGGCGCGATCGATACCGAGCGGCGCATGACCACCATCGGCAAACAGATGGCCCGCCTGCCGGTGGACGTGAAGCTGGCGCGCATGCTGGTGGCCGCGCAGGCTGCTGGCTGCCTGCGGCCGATGCTGGTGATCGCCTCGTTCCTGGGCATCCAGGACCCGCGCGAACGCCCGCCCGAAGCGCGCGGTGCGGCCGACGCCGCGCATGCGCAGTTTGCCGATGGGCGCTCGGAGTTCGTTGGCGTGCTGCGCCTGTGGGATGGCTACCGACAGGCCCACGAAGATCTGACCCAGTCCAAGTTGCGCGACTGGTGCGGCCGCCACTTCCTTGGCTTCCTGCGCATGCGCGAGTGGCGCGAGTTGCATCGCCAGCTGCGTCTGCTGTGCGAGGAACTGGGCTGGAAGGAAGAAACCACCGAGGCCTCGATGTCACCGCTGCTGGCCGGCAGCAGTGCGCCGGCCCCGGCGCGTGATGACGCGGTGGCGGTGAAGGCCACCCGTGGCCAGCTGCACCGCGCCGCGCGCCTGGCCCGCGAAGGCAAGGCCGAAGCCGCTCCGACCCCGGTGGCCGTGCGCGCGCAGAAGGAACAGGCGCCGGCCGGCGGTGGCTTCAGCGAGCGTGTGCGCGCGGCGGCCTACCAGACCCTGCACCGTGCACTGGTGGCGGGCCTGCCGACGCAGATCGGCCACCGCACCGAGAAGGGCGATTTCCAGGCGCCGCGCCAGCGCCGCTTCCTGCCGTTCCCGGGCTCGGCGCTGTCCAAGCGTCCGCCGCCGTGGCTGCTGGTGGCCAACCTGCTGGACACGCAGAAGGTCTGGGGCATGACCCTGGCCGCGATTGAGCCGGACTGGGTGATTGCCGAGCTGCCGCACCTGCTGCTGCGCAAGCACTTCGACCCGCACTGGTCGCGCGCGCAGGGCCAGGTGCTGGCCTCCGAGCAGATCAGCCTGTTCGGTCTGGTGCTGGCACCGAAGAAGCCGGTTCACTACGGCCGCATCGAGCCGGGCGAGGCGCATGACATCTTCGTGCGGCAGGCGCTGGTGACCGGTGAGATCAACACCCGCGCCAGTTTCGTGGCCGACAACCAGAAGGTGCTGGAACTGGCCCGCGAGGAAGAGGCCAAGCTGCGCCGTGCCGGCATCGTGGCTGACGAAGATTGGCAGGCGCGCTGGTACCTGGACCGCGTGCCGCCGCAGATCCATTCGGCGGCCGGGCTGGACACCTGGTGGAAGGCGCTGCCGCCGGAACAGCGCAGGACCCTGCACTGGTCGCTGGTCGACCTGCTGCCGGGCGAGGGCAGCGAGCAGGAGCGTTACCCCAAGTACCTGCCGCTGGGCCAGGCGCGGCTGCCGCTGCATTACCGCTTTGAGCCAGGTGCCGACGATGACGGCGTGACCCTGGACGTGCCGCTGCACCTGCTGAACGCATTGGACCCGGTGCAGCTGGGCTGGCTGGCGCCAGGCTTCGTGGCCGACAAGGCCTCGGCGCTGATCCGCAGCCTGCCCAAGGCGATGCGCCGCAACTACGTGCCGGCGCCGGACTTCGGTCGTGCCTTCTTCGAGGCGTTCCCGCAACCCAGCGCCGATGCCATCACCGGTGAACTGGCGCGTTTCCTGTCACGCGCGACCGGTGCGACGGTGACCGCGCTCGATTTTGAGCCGGGTTCGATCGAACCGCACCTGCACATGAACCTGCGCCTGCGCGACGAGCACGGCAAGGTGCTGGCCACCTCGCGTGACCTCGATGCGCTGCGTGCAAAGTTTGGTGGCCGTGCCGGCGATGCGTTCGCTGCGCGTGCCGGACGCGAGATGGCGGCCGACGGGCTGCGTACGTTCCCGGCCACGCCGATTCTGCTGCAGGTGCCCGGCGAAGCCGGCGTGCCCGCTTACCCGGCGCTGCTGGACGAGGGTGAGAGCGTGGCGCTGCGCATCTTCGCCGACCGCCAGCAGGCGCAGGAGGCCCATCCGCTGGGCGTGCGCCGCCTGCTGGAAATCGCCCTCGCGGAGAAGGTGAAGCAGGCACGCAAGCAGCTGCCGGTCGCCCCCAAGATCGGCCTGTTGTACGCGGCCATCGAATCGCAGGAGCGCCTGCGTGGCGATCTGGTCGATGCAGCGATGAACGCGGTGCTGGCCGAGGGCCTGGAAGGCATCCGCGATGCAGCGGCCTTCGAACAGCGTCGCGACCATGCGGCCAAGGCGCTGTTCGGCGAGGCGATGTCGCGGCTGAAGCTGGCCGAGACCATCCTGGCGCTGGTGGCTGAACTGAAGCCGCTGCTGGAAGCGCCGCTGATGGGCTGGGCGCGCGGCAACCTGGATGACATGGAAGCGCAGCTGGTCGGACTGATCCATCCCGGCTTCCTGCGCGATACGCCGGCCGATGCGCTGGCGCAGTATCCGCGCTACCTGAAGGCGATGATCCTGCGTACCGAACGCGCCAAGCGCGATCCGCCGCGCGATCAGGCGCGCATGCTGGAACTGACGCCGTTCCTGGATGCGCTGCGCGAAGGGGATGCGCAGGGCCTGCGCGAGCGTCCGCAGTGGCAGGCGCTGCGCTGGGACCTGGAGGAACTGCGGGTCTCGCTGTTCGCGCAGGAGCTGGGTGCGCGCACCGGCATCTCGGCGAAGAAACTGGCACAGCGGGTAACCGCGCTGCGCCAGCTGTGACCAGGTGACGCCGGGCCATGCCCGGCGTCATCGCATGGGTCGAAACGTTACTTGGTGCGGCGGACCTTGGCCTGGATGTTCACGCCGTCCACCTTCATGTACCACACGCCCAGCAGGCCCGGCTTGATGCTGACCTTCGGCGATGGCTTGCGCACGCCGGACACGCTGGTGGCGTCGACCTGTTCCCAGATCTGGCCGTTGTCGAGGGTGTAGGTGCGGCCCTTGCCGAAGCCGCGGAACTCGCCCTGCAGCACGCCGGTGACCGGTTCGCTGCTGCCGAAGTCGAAGAACCCGCGGTTCTTCACGATCACTTCCTGGCGGCCTTCCTCACGCGCTTCTTCGCGCACGGCGGCCACGGCCTGGGTGGTGGCTGCTTCGACCTTGCCCTGCAGCCAGCGGTTGAGCGTGGCCAGTTCGGCGGCAGTGAGCTTGTCCAGGCCGGCGGCCTTGAACTCCTGCGGGCTCATCTGCTGCTGCAGATCGCCATCGACAACGCGTTGGGCCAGGGCCGGCAACGCGACGGTGCACAGAACAAGGGCGACACACAGCGGGCGCAGCAGACGCAGGGGCATGGCGTTTCTCCTGGATGTGGGCCGAGTGTAGAGCAGGGCGCGCCGTGCAACATCCCCACCCCATCCTCCGCGCCGCGCCCGGGCATGAACACATGAGCGCCGATGGTGGCCTTGGCGATTGTTCCTGAACGGGCGGAGCGTTACCGTAGAGCCCTCTGCCTTTGATGTCCGACTGCTGTGAACCGCGCGTCTGTCCCCGGCCTGGAAGCCTTGTTGAACCGCCCTGCGGCGGCGGTGCTGCCCGCGCCGCTGCGCGAAGCCCTGCTGCAGCTGTGGGAAGCTGCCGATACCTCGCACGAGATGCGCGGCAGCAGCTGGTCGGTGCTGGCCGATACGCTGGACGCGCTGGCCCTGCTGTCGGCCGACGAAGGCGCGGTGCTCGCGGCGCTGCTGTTCGACCTGCCGGGCCTGCGCGCGCATCTGGATACATTGCCGCTGGGCGGCCACAAGACGGCGGTGATCGGCCTGCTCGACGGCCAGGACGCTGCCGACCCGGTCTGGGCGCTGCATGCCGGCCGCGAGGCGGGGCGCAACAGCGAAGGCCTGCGCCGCCTGCTGCTGGCCATCATCCACGACCTGCGGGTGGTGCCGATCCTGCTGGCCCGCCAGCTGGCGCGCATGCGTGCAGCCGACAAACTTGACGAAGAGCAGCGTCGCGCACTGGCCCAGCTGACCCGTGACATCCATGCCCCGCTGGCCAACCGCCTGGGCATCTGGCAGTTGAAATGGGAGCTGGAAGACCTGGCGTTCCGCCACCTGGAGCCGGACACTTACCGCCGCATCGCACGCGAGGTGGACGAGACGCGCATCGCCCGCGAGCGCTACGTCGAGCACGTCAAGAAGACGCTGTCGCGCGAGCTGTCCGCACAGGGCATCCATGCCGAAGTGAGCGGGCGGCCGAAGCACATCTACAGCATCTGGCGGAAGATGCAGAAGAAGCGGCTGGCCTTCGACCAGCTGTATGACATCCGTGCTGTGCGGGTGATGGTCGACGACGTGGCCGCCTGCTACGCCGCGCTGGGCGTGGTGCATGCGCTGTGGGCGCCGGTGCCCAGCGAGTTTGACGATTACATCGCCCGCCCCAAGGCCAACGACTACCGGTCGCTGCATACCGCCGTGGTCGGCCCGGAAGGGCGCACCATCGAAGTGCAGATCCGCACCCACGACATGCATGCGCAGGCCGAGCTGGGCGTGGCCGCGCACTGGAAGTACAAGGAAGGCAGCAAGGGCGCCGAAAAGGCCTTCGATCGCAAGATCACCTGGATGCGCCAGCTGCTGGAGCAGGCGCAGGAAGGGCAGGGCAACGAACTGGCCGGCGCGCTCGATGCCGAGCTGACCGAAGACCGTGTCTACGCGCTGAGCCCGAAGGACGAGGTGCTGGACCTGCCGCAGGGCGCCACCCCGCTCGATTTCGCCTACCAGGTGCACACCATGGTCGGCCACCGCTGCCGTGGCGCCAAGGTCAACGGCCGCATCGTGCCGCTCACCTACCGCCTGCGCAGCGGCGACCGGGTGGAGATACTGACCGGCAAGGAGGCCGACCCGCGCCGCGACTGGCTGATGCCGGCACTGGGATTCCTGGCCAGCAACCGTTCGCGCGAAAAGGTGCGCAGCTGGTTCCACAAGCTGGACCGCGCGCGCAACGTGCAGGCCGGCCGCGAGCTGCTGGAGCGCGAACTGAAGCGGCTGGGCCTGCAGCATTCGGACCTGGCCGTGGCTGCGAAGAAATTCCATGCCGACAGCGTCGACGACCTGTACATCCAGGTGGCGCTGGGCGATACCGGGCCGAACCAGGTCAGCCGTGCGCTGCTGGAAGCCGAGCGTGCGGCCAGCCAGCCGGCGCCGGCTCCGACCCTGCCGCGGCCGACCGCGCGTCGCGAGAACCTGGGCAAATCCAAGTTCACCGTGCAGGGCGTGGGCAACCTGCTGGTGCAGCTGGCGCGCTGCTGCCAGCCGGTGGCCGGCGAGCCCATCGTCGGTTACCTGACCCGCAGCCGCGGTGTCACCGTGCATCGTGCAGACTGCGCGTCGCTGGCGCGCCTGTCTGCCGCCAGCCCGCAGCGCATCCTGCCGGTGGAATGGGGCCAGGCCGGCAACGGTTATGAAGTGGATGTGGTGGTCGACGCGGTCGACCGCCGCTGGCTGCTGAAGGACATCACCAACCTGATCGCACAGGAAGACGCGTACGTGCTCGATATCCACAGTGACAACGTGCGCAACAGCGGCCGCGCGCACCTGCGCCTGCGCCTGAAGGTGAGCGATTACGGCCAGCTTTCGAATCTGCTGGGCAAACTGGACGCACTGCCGGGCGTGAGCGAGGCGCGTCGTCTGGGCTGAGCTTCACGCTGCCCCGGCTACCCTGCACGCATGGAACGCGAGCCCCTGCATCGCCGCCACGGCGCCGACCACCCCGCGCTGGACCGCGTTCGCCGCGAGGGCCGCTGGTGGTGGCTGCAGGCACGCCACGCGCGCCGGGTCTGGCGCTGGGCACTGCTGGCGGCGGTGGTGGTGTTCGTGGCGCTGGTGCTGCTGCGCAAGCCGCTGGCCGACTGGTTCTGGGACGAACCGCAGATTGAACAGCTGCTGGCCGAGGGCGATCGCGCGCTGGCCGAGGGGCGGCTGACCGCAGCCGATGGCAGCGGCGCGCGCGAACGCTACCAGGCCGCGCTGGCCCTCGACAACGATCGCCTGCAGGCGAGACAGGGGCTGGCAAGCACCGGCGTGGCGGCGTTACGGCAGGCGTATGAGCGGCTGCAGGCTGATGACCTTGACGGAAGCGCGCAGGCGCTCGCGCTGGCCCGCGAACTGCAGGTGCCGCAGGGCCAGGCCGATGCCGTGGCGCGGCAGCTGCAGGCACGGCGCAGCGCGGGCGCGGGGATCGGCGCCTTGCTGGCGCAGGCGCGCAATGCCTTCGCGGCCGGCCGCCTGGATGAGGGGGACAGCAGCGCACTGCCGCTGTTCCAGCGCATCCTGGCCCTGCAGCCGGACCACCTGCCGGCGCTGGAAGGGCGCGAGGATGCCCTGAGCGACCTGCTGCAGCGCGCCCGCGCGCTGGCTGCACGCGGCGAGTTGGCGCAGAGTGCGGCCCTGCTGCAGCGTGCGCGCCAGTTCGATGCCGGTCACAGCGATCTGCCGGCCAGCCAGGAAGCGCTGGCGCGCGCGGTCGACCAGCGCCTGCGGCAGGGCCAGCGTGCACTGAAGCAGCAGACGCTGGACGCCGCAGCCAACGCCTTCGACGCCGTGCTGGCAGTGGCGCCCGATGATCCCAATGCGACGCGCGGCCGCGAACAGACGGCGCAGGCGCTGCTGGCACGCAGCCAGCGCCACGCCGCCGATTTCCAGTTCGAAGCCGCCGAGACCGACCGTGCGCGTGCCGCTGCACTGGGCGCATCGCAGGCCGCATTGCAGCAGGCGGCGCAACGCATCCAGCGCGCCCAGCAGGCACGGCAGGCGCAGCAGCAGCCGGCATTGAGCACGGCCCAGCGCGAGCGGAAACTGCGCGACCACCTGCGGCAGATCGATCGCGCCGAGCGTGAAGGACGCTGGATCAGCCCGCCCGGGCACAGTGCGTTCGACGCGCTGCGAGAGGCACAGGCGCTGGCGCCGCGCGACGCACGGGTGAGGGCGGCTGCCGCGCGCCTGCTGCCGGCCAGCCGACAGTGTTTCGATGACAACCTGCGGCAGAACCGGGTGCAGGCCGCGGGCGCCTGCCTGCAGGCCTGGCAGACCCTGGCGCCGACCGCGGCGGGCCTGCCGTCGGCACGGGTGCGGTTGGCACAGCGATGGCTGGCCATCGGCAGTGAGCGGCTGGGCCGCGGCGACGTGGCCTTCGCCGCGGCCGCCGTCGACCAGGTGCGCCAGCTGCAGCCGGACCTGCCGGAGCTGGCCGCGTTCGAACAGCGCCTGCGGCAGGCCGGAGGGCGGCTGGATTAGTCGAAGAACACCCGCTGCACGGTGGCCCGCGCCGCATCCAGCGAGAAGTGCCGGGCGACGTTGGCCAGACCCGCATCGGACAGCTGCTGCCACAGCTGCGGGTCCTGGTAGAGGCGCACGACCTCGGCCGCGAACGCGGTGGCGTCATCGGCCACCAGCACGTCCTGGCCCGGCTGCAGGTGCATGCCTTCCACCGCACACGTGGTGCCGACCACCGGCTGGCCATGGGCCATGCTCAGGTTGATCTTGCCCTTCACCCCGGCGCCGAAGCGCAGCGGGGCAATGGCGATGCGCGCACCGTCCATGTACGGCACGATGTCCTCGACGAAGCCGTGCATCTCCACCCCGGGCTGGCCGGCGGCCAGCGCCAGCAGGCTGTCCGGCGCGGCCGCGCCGATGCAGTGCAGGCGCACCTGCGGCAGCTGCGCGCGGATGCCGGCGAAGACCTCGCCGATGAACCATTCCATCGCATCCAGGTTCGGCGGGTGGCGGAAGCCGCCGACGAACACCAGGTCGTGGCGCTGTGCATACGGCGCACCCGCGCCGGCCACTTCATGCAGGTTGGAGATCAGTTCCACCCGTACGCCCGGCGCATCGGCCTGCAGCTGTTCGCGCTCGGCGGCACTGACCAGCACGGTGACATCGCACTGCTCCATCACCGCCAGTTCGCTGCTGCGGGTGCGTTCGGCCGCACGCAGCAGGCTGGCATCACCGGCCACCTCGGCCCCGCGGCGCTCGCGCAGGTAGTGCAGGTCCACCGTGTCGAACACGCTGCGTGCCTGCGGCGCATAGCGCTTGAGCAGGGGCAGGCATTCGTTGGCCACGTGGTGGCGCACCAGCAGGGCGACGTCGAAGCGCGCAGCATGGCTGCGCAGCCAGCCGGCCACGCCCTCGATGAACGGTGCGTACCAGACTTCCACGCCCATCCGCTGCAGGGCTTCGGTGGCCGCGCCGCCGTGCTCGCGCCGGGTCGGCACGAACACCACGTGGGCCCCGGCCTGCAGCAGCAGGCGGATCAGGTTGACCTGGCGCAGCGAGGCCGAATCGCGCTCGGGGCGCGGGACTTCCTCGTCCAGGATCAGCACCTGGCGGCGGCCGCGGTACAGCAGGGCAGGCGAGGGCACTTCGCCCACGGCCGGGTGGCGCGCCAGTTCGGTGGCCCACTTGGCGGCGAAGATGGCCTGGTTGCGCACCTGGTAGGCCTTCACCCCGCTGCCGGTATCAGTGCCGTTGCTGGTTCCTTCATCGTGGATGACCCGGCTCGCCGGCTGCACCAGCACGCGGCGGCCCAGCGCCCGCACGCTGAAGGCCAGGTCGGTGTCTTCGTAGTAGGCCGGCCGGTAGCGGGTATCGAAGCCGCCCAGCTGCTGCCACAGGGCGCGCGGCAGCATCAGCGCCGCGCCGGAGCAGTAGTCCACGTCGCGCAGGCAGGCGTAGCGCGGGTCGTCGGCGGCCTCGAAGCGGCCATAGCTCCAGCCGCTGCCGTCGGCGAAGATCACGCCGCCCGATTCCTGCAGGCGGCCATCGGGATAGAGCAGCTGGCTGCCGACCAGGCCGGCCTCCGGCACCGCAGTGAAGGTGTCCAGCAGGGCGTCCAGCCAGCCCGGCTGCGGTACCGTATCGTTGTTCAGCAGCACCACGTACTGGCCGCGCGCGCCCTGCACGCCGTCATTGCAGGCGTCGATGAAACCGCCGTTGCGCTCACGCACCTCGTAACGCAGGCCGGCAATCTGCGGCATCCACTGCACGGTGGCGTCGCTGCTGCCGTCGTCCACCACCAGGATCTCGCAGGCGGCCGCCGGCGGATGTGCGGCCAGCGCCCGCAGGCAGGCCAGGGTGTGATCGGCGTGGTTGTAGACCGGGATGATGATGCTCACCACCGGCGATTCGCTGAAAGGCACGCTGAACGGCGCGAACGCCTGTGCGGGCGGCAGGTACAGCGGGGCACGCGGGGCCGGCACGGCACGCTGGCTGTGCACCCGGATGCGCTGCCAGGTGGCGCGCCAGCCACGGGTCCGCAGGCTGGCCAGGCTGCGCCGGGCCAGGCCCGTCAGGCGATTGATCAGGTAGCGGATTTCGGCCAAAGACATCGCCATCCGGTTGCAACTCCAGCTTAAGCGGGGGAACACGGGGGAATCCGCCAGCCACGGTGGCTGGGGTAGACTCGCCTGACCCTACATTCTCGCATTCCCGTGCCCCGACGCTACGATTCCGACGACATCGACGATTTCGACGACGACGACCAGCAGGACTCCGGTCCCCTGTGGCGCCGCCGGATGATCACCTGGACCATGGCGGCGGTCGCGTTGGGACTGGGTTTCCTCATTCCCTATACGCTGTACCTGAACCAACAGGTCACTCAGCGTTTTGGCGAACTGCGCTGGCAGATTCCGACACGTGTCTACGCGCGCCCGCTGGTGCTGGTGCCCGGCAAGGCCATGGACGCGGCCACGCTGAAGACCGAACTGGCCGCCTCGGCCTACCGCGATGATGGCCAGGGCAAAGACCCGGCCACCTATGCGGTGCAGGGCGGGCGCTTCACCATTTCCAGCCGCGGCTACAACGATGTCGATGGCCACGTCGCTGCCAAGCGCGTGGAACTGTCGCTGTCAGGCGGCAGCATCGCGTCGCTGCGTGACCCCGATTCGCGCAAGGCACTGAAGGCCGCCCGCCTGGATCCGGCGCGCATCGCGACGCTGTACGGGCAGAAGCAGGAAGAGCGCCGCCTGATCCGCATGAACGAAGCGCCGGACCTGCTGGTGACCGGCCTGCAGGCGGTGGAGGACAAGGACTTCAACCGCCACCACGGCATCGACCTGTCCGGCATCGCGCGCGCGGTGTGGGTGACCATCCGTTCCGGTGGGCAGAGCCGCCAGGGCGCGTCCACGCTGACCCAGCAGCTGGCCCGCAGCGGCCTGCTCGGCATCGGCAAGGAACAGACCCTCACCCGCAAGTTCAATGAAGTGCTGTACGCGCTGATCATGGAAGCGCGCTACGACAAGCGCACCATTTTCGAGGCCTACCTCAACCAGGTATACCTGGGCCAGCGCGGCAGCCAGGCGATCCACGGCATGTCCTCCGGCGCCGAGTTCTGGTTCGGTCGCGACCTCTCCTCGCTGGATACCGAGCACATCGCGCTGCTGATCGGCCTGGTCAAGGGCCCGTCCTACTACGACCCGCGTCGCAACCCGGAGCGCGCGACCGACCGCCGCAACTTCGTGCTGGGCAAGCTGCACGAAGCAACCCTGATCGACGACGCCGAGTACCAGCGTGCGCTGAAGGCGCCGCTGGGCGTGCCCAAGAGCCCGGGCCTGGTGGCGGCCAACCGCTTCCCCGCCTATGTGGACCTGGTGCGTCGCCAGCTCGGCCATGACTACCCCGAAACGGCGCTGCAGGGCGCCGGCCTGAGCGTGATGAGCGGCATGTCGCCGTCCGCGCAGGCCTACGCCGAAGGCGCGGTCACCCGCACCATCAAGTCGCTGGAGAGCAAGCGTCGTCCCGAGCTGCAGGCCGGCATGGTGATGACCGACGTGCACAACGGCGACGTGGTGGCGGTGATCGGCAGCCGCGAAGTGTCCGAGGTCGGCTTCAACCGCGCCATCGAGGCACAGCGCCCGGTCGGGTCGCTGCTGAAGCCGTTCGTGTACCTGCTGGCCCTTGCCCAGCCGGACCGTTATTCGCTGGCCAGCTGGGTGGATGATTCACCGGTGACGGTGCAGCTCGGCCGTGGCCGCAACTGGAGCCCCGGCAACGCGGACAACCGCAGCCACGGCACGGTGCGGCTGATCGACGCGCTGGCCCATTCCTACAACCAGGCCACCGTGCGCGTGGGCATGCAGGTCGGTCCGGAACGGGTGACCCAGCTGATCCACGTGCTGGCCGGCATCAAGGCCGAGGCGAACCCGGCGGTGATCCTCGGCTCGACCGACCAGAGCCCGTACGCGATGGCCCAGCTGTACCAGTTCCTGGCCTCCGGTGGCGAGATCCAGCCGCTGCATGCGGTGCGCGGCGTGCTCGATCCGCAGGGCAAGCTGCTCAAGCGCTACGACAAGACCCCGGCCCCGGCCCAGGAAGGCGATTCGATTGCCGCCAACCTGATCAGCATCGGCCTGCAGCAGGTGGTCGCCAGCGGCACCGCGCAGCGCCTGAACGCCGATGGCCTGGGCCGCCTGCAGCCGGCCGGCAAGACCGGCACCACCAACGATGGCCGCGACAGCTGGTATGCCGGTTACACCGGCGACCACCTGGCGGTGATCTGGATGGGCAACGACCAGAACGAACAGGCTGGCCTGTACGGCGCCACCGGTGCGATGCGTGTGTGGTCGGGCATCTTCCAGCGCCTGCCGAGTGCGCCGCTGAAGGTCAGCAACAAGGGCCTGGACTGGCAGTCGGTGGCCGCCACCGGTACCAACAGCACCGATGAAGGCTGTCCGGACGCCCGTCGCTTCCCGTTCGTGGTCGGCTACGCGCCGGCCTACGCCCCCTGCGCCCCGGCCGCGTTGCCGGACGAGCAGGGCGGTGAAAGCGGAGGCGGTGGCTGGCGCAGCTGGTTCGGCCTGGACCGCAAGCAGGAACCGCCTGCCGCCGAACCTGCCGCAGCGCCCGCTGCCGCCACTCCTCCTCCCAGCCGGTGATGCCGATGACTCTTCGATCCCCGTATCCGCTGCTGGCCGTGACCAGCCTGAGCCTGGCCCTGGCCGCCTGCGTGAGCAGCCCGCCGCCGGCACCCAAGCCGGTGGACACCACCACGCCGGCACAGCGCCTGGCCAACGTGGAAGGCGCCGCTGGCCCGGACGACAAGGAACTGTCGGTGCAGCCGCTGCGTGATTCGCAGGTGGAAGACCTGCGCCAGACCGCACTGGCCCAGCGCCAGGGCAACGACCTGGCCGCCGCCGCCGGCAGCCTGGACCAGGCGCTGCAGATCGTGGCGGGCGACCCTGCGGTGCTGCAGGAACGCGCGGAGATTGCTCTGCTGCAGGGCCAGTGGGCCGAGGCGGAGACGTTCGCGCGCAAGGCGGTGGACCTGGGTTCGAAGACGGGGCCGTTGTGCCGCCGGCACTGGGCGACGATCGAGCAGTCGCGCCTGGCGCGGGGCGAGAAGGAGAATGCGGTGTCGGCGCATGCGCAGATTGAAGGGTGCACGGTGCCGGGGATCAAGCGGTACTGAGTTTCCAGCCAACGGCGCAGCCCCTCGTGGCTGGCCGGTCGGTAGAGTCGACTGTTAGTCGACTGGCCTTGCGAGGTGGGCCGGGCGGATGGGCTGCGCAGGGGACGCTGCAAGTCCCCCTCCGGGGCCCGGCCCAGCCGCTGGCGACTGTGCGTTCGGTCGCTCGCGAAGCAGTGCTTCGCAAGCAAAGCGCCCTCACCCCTGTAAGCTCGGTCGCCGCTTGCTCGTGTGCGCTGTCCTGCGCACACGGCAAGACCGGGGTTGGGCGTCCTGCCCAACCCGCCCGAGGCATGCCTCGGGCCCATGCGGCTCACGCCCCTGCGCAGCCCACCCGCCCGGCCAAACACGCAGCAACCCAGAGCCATGAACACCGCTGTTGCTGTTGCCTTTGCCTACGCCTTGGCTTGAAACGGGTGCCGGGCAGCGCCCGGCCGGGTATCCTTCCTGTCTGATGTCCGACCTCGTTCATGCCAGCCGCGAAGCCCTCAGCGAAGGCGGCGCGCTCGCCTCGCACCTGGATGCCTTCAACCCGCGTCCCGCACAGCTGCGCCTGACCGAGGCCATCGCCGACGCGCTGCAGCAGCGCGACCTGCTGCTGGCCGAGGCCGGAACGGGCACCGGCAAGACCTTCGCCTACCTGGTGCCGGTCCTGCTGTCCGGCCTGCGCACCATCATCTCCACCGGCACCCGCGCGCTGCAGGACCAGCTCTATCACCGCGATCTGCCGCGCGTGCGCCAGGCGCTGGGCGTGGGCCTGCGCAGTGCGCTGCTGAAGGGCCGCGCCAATTACCTGTGCCGCTACCGCCTGCAGCAGGCGCGGGGCGAGCCGCGTTTTTCCGGCCCCGAACAGGCCGCGCAGTTCCAGCGCATCCTCGCCTGGTCCGGCCGTTCGCAGTTCGGTGATATCGCCGAACTGGACGGCCTGGCCGACGATTCGCCGCTGCTGCCGATGGTGACTTCCACCGTCGACAACTGCCTGGGCACCGATTGCCCGTTTTGGGACGACTGCTTCGTCGTGCACGCGCGGCAACGCGCGCAGGCGGCCGACGTGGTGGTGGTCAACCACCACCTGCTGCTGGCCGACCTGGCGCTCAAGCAGGATGGCTTCGGCGAGCTGCTCCCCGGTGCGCAGGCCTTCGTCATCGACGAGGCACATCAGCTGCCCGAACTCGCCGCGCAGTTCTTCGGCGAGGGCTTCGGCATGCGCCCGTGGCAGGAGCTGGCCCGCGACTGCCTGGCCGAGGCGCGTAGCGTCGGCGGTGCGCAGTCGGCGCTGCAGGAGCCGGTCGACCAGTTGCAGCAGGCGCTGCTGGCGCTGCGCCTGGCCATGGAAGGGCTGCCGTCACGCGGTACCCAGTGGCGCGCGTTGGCGATGCCGCAGGTGCGCGAGGGTTTCGATACGGCGATGAGCTGCCTGGTGGTGCTGGAACAGGCGTTGCAGCCGCTTCGCGAAGCCGCTGCAGGACTGGACGCCTGCCATGCACGTGCGCGCGAAGCGGTTTCGCGGTTGTCGCGCTGGCTGGGCGACGACGAGCCGACCCTGGATTTTGATACCGACCCGGCCGACGCGGCCAGTGCCGCCGACGTGCTCTGGTACGAACTCACCCCGCGCGGGTTCCGCTGCCAGCGCACGCCGATGGATGTGTCCGGACCGCTGCGCGAGCACCGTGAGCGCAGCCGCGCCGCATGGATCTTCACCTCGGCCACGCTGACCGTGGGCGGTGGCTTTGATCACATCGCCACCCGCCTGGGCCTGGATGATCCGCATACGCTGGTCCAGCCCAGTCCATTCAACTGGCCCGAGCAGGCGCTGTGCTACCTGCCCGAGGGCCTGCCTGATCCCGCCGCGCGTGGCTTCGGTACCGCTCTCATCCAGGCTCTGCAGCCGGTGCTGCAGGCCTCGCAGGGCAGGGCGTTCCTGCTGTTCGCCTCGCACCGTGCGCTGCGCGAGGCCGCCGAGGCCCTGCGCGACGGGCCGTGGCCGCTGTTCGTGCAGGGCGAGGCGCCGCGCGCCACGTTGCTGCAGCGTTTCCGCGATTCCGGCAATGGCGTGCTGCTTGGCTCGGCCAGCTTCCGCGAGGGCGTGGACGTAGTGGGCGAGGCGCTGAGCGTGGTGGTGATCGACAAGCTGCCGTTCGCCGCGCCGGACGACCCGGTCTACGAGGCGCGGCTGGAGGCGATCCGCAGCGAGGGCGGCAATCCGTTCCGCGACGAACAGCTGCCGCAGGCGGTGATCGCCCTCAAGCAGGGCGTGGGCCGGCTGATCCGCAGCGAGACCGACCGCGGCGTGCTGGTGCTGTGCGACCCGCGCCTGCTCAACCGCGGCTATGGCCGGGTGTTCCTCGATTCGCTGCCGCCGTTCCGCCGCACCCGCGCACTGGCCGATGTGCAGGCCTTCTTTGCGCCACAATGGGCCCCTGTGGCTGACGACGCCGCCGCCCCGACCGTCCCGGCCTCCGCGCCGGGCCCCCAGCCGGCCCCCGGCGCCACGTTCCCCCTGTTCTGATTCCCTCCGATGAAACTGCTTGCCTTTGAAACCGCCACCGAAGCCTGTTCCGTTGCCCTGCATGTCGATGGGCAGGTATTGGAGCGCTTCGAGATCGCCCCGCGCCGCCATGCCGAGCTGAGTCTGCCGTGGGCCGAAGCGCTGCTGGCCGAGGCCGGCATCAGCCGCCGCCAGCTCGATGGCATCGCCCTCAGCCGCGGGCCGGGTGCGTTCACCGGCGTGCGCCTGGCGATTGCGATCGCGCAGGGCATCGCCCTGGCGCTGGACCGGCCTCTGCTGCCGGTGTCGACGCTGCAGGTGCTGGCGCTGCGCGCGCCGGCCGAGGAAACCCAGATCCTGTCGGCGATCGATGCGCGGATGGGTGAGTTGTACGTGGCGCGTTTCGAGCGCGTGGATGGCCTGCCGGTGGCCCGCGATGCCGAGCGCGTGTGCGCACCGGCGGCGGTGGTGTTGCCTGAGGGGCTGCAGGCCTACGGTATCGGCACCGGTTTCGGCGCAGCCGACGGCGCGCTGGTGGCGCAGCTGGGTGCGGGCCTGCGTGGCTTCGATGCAGCAGCGTTGCCTCGCGCATCGGACGTGCTGGCGCTGGCGGTGCCGGCGTTTGCCAGAGGCGAAGGCGTAGCGGCGGAGCGGGTCGAGCCGGCCTACCTGCGTGACAACGTGGCGTTGACTCTGGTCGAGCAGCAGGCCGCCCGCGAGGCGAAGGCGAAAGCCAACGGCTGAGCCCCTTGTGGCAGAGGATCGGTAGAGTCGACTGTCAGTCGACTGCAACAGCCGCGCCTGGCCGGGTGGGCTGCGCAGGGGACGCTGCAAGTCCCCCTCCAGGGCCCGGCCCAGCCGCTGGCGGCTGTGCGTTCGGTCGCTCGCGAAGCAGTGCTTCGCAAGCAAAGCGCCCTCACCCCTGTAAGCTCGGTCGCCGCTTGCTCGTGTGCGCTGTCCTGCGCACACGGCAAGACCGGGGCTGGGCGTCCTGCCCAACCCGCCCGAGGCATGCCTCGGGCCCATGCGGCTCACGCCCCTGCGCAACCCACCCGCCCGACCTCTGAGAGTTTCCGTGCGCGTCCGCCACGGGAAATCGAAAAAAGAATAATCAAAGTCAAAGTCAGAAGCCGATCGCTTCGCTCCCATCCACGCGTTGCGTGGATGTGTGTCGACCAAGGTCGACACCTACCAAGAGCGAATACGCGCCGCGATCTGTCAGAGGTGGGCCACACCGCCCCGCCAGACCAACAGTCCAGCCGCCGCTTTTGACCTTGACGTTGACGTCCAGCGGGTCCCGGGCCGCAGTCCCGGGTGAAAAAAACCCCTACCGGTCGTCGCGCAGTTCGCCACCCGGCAGGAATACCCAGGTGCGGGTCACCTGCAGGATATCCACGCCATCATCCGTATTCGGCAGCGCCGGGAATGGCTGCGCCAGCCCGATCACCCGCAAGGCCGCCTCATCCAGCAACGGCGTGCCGCTGGTTTTCAGGATACGGCTGCTTTCCACGCTGCCATCGCGGCGCACCCCCACGCTGATCACCACCTGGCCCCCCAGCCGGCGCTGGCGCGCTTCGTCCGGGTAGTTCAGGTTGCCCACCTGCTCGGCGCGGTCCACCCACGCGCGCAGGTAGTTGGCATAGGCATATTCACGCGTGCTGGCCGAGACGAACTTGCGGTTCGGGCGCTTGGCGTACAGCGCCGAGCGCAGGTGCACCTCGGCGGCGAGCCGGGCCATTTCCGCATCACGCTGCTCGCGCGCGGTCTGCGCCGCGTCCGGGGTCGGCTCCAGCGGGGTGGGGCGGGCCTGCGCCTGCGCCACGGTGTCCTCGCCATTGCGGCTGCTGACCACCCGCGCCTGCGGCGGTGGCACCGGCGCGGCCGATTGCTGCTGCTGCGGCACCGGGCTCAGCCCGCTCTGCGCCTGCGGCACGATGCCGGTCTGGTTGTCGCGCGGGCGTTGCGCGCGGTCATGCTCGCCGCCGCCTTCCTGGCTGGCCGCGGCCAGGAAATCGGCCTGCTTCGGCGTCAGCGCCGTGCGGGTCTGGCTGAAGATCACTTCCAGCGTCGGCACCAGCGGTGCCTCGCCCTTCACGGCAAAGCCCACGCCCAGGATCAGCAGGGCGTGGACGATGACCGACAGGGCAAGGGTGGCCCCCAGCCGCCGCGCTTCGCGCGGCGGTGGGGCAGGCACGGCGGGCGCGGCGTCCATCAGCGCAGGCCGGCCTCGATCGCGTCGAACAGGGTGCCGGCGATGTTCAGGCCGTACTGCGCGTCCAGCTCGCGCACGCAGGTCGGGCTGGTCACATTCACTTCGGTCAGGTAATCGCCGATCACGTCCAGGCCGACGAAACGCATGCCGCGGCGCTTCATCTCCGGCCCGACCTGGGCAGCGATCCAGCGGTCACGCTCGCTCAGCGGGCGGCCTTCGCCGCGGCCACCGGCGGCCAGGTTGCCGCGGAACTCGTCACCCTGCGGGATGCGCGCCAGGCAGTAGTCCACCGGTTCGCCGTCGACCAGCAGGATGCGCTTGTCGCCGGCGGTGATGTCGGGAATGAACTTCTGGGCCAGCGCCAGCTTGCGACCGCCGTCGGTCAGGGTTTCCAGGATCACGTTCAGGTTCGGATCGCCCTGGCCGCTGCGGAAGATCGAGCGGCCACCCATGCCGTCCAGCGGCTTCAGCACGGCCTGGCCGTGTTCCAGGGCGAAGGCCTTCAGCGCCTTGGCGTCGCGGCTGACCAGGGTCGGCGGGCAACATTGCGGGAACAGCAGGGCGGCCAGCTTCTCGTTGTAGTCGCGCAGGCCCTGCGGGTTGTTGACCACGCAGGCACCGGCGGCGGCGGCTACGTCCAGCACCTGGGTGTCATAGACGTATTCGGCATCGACCGGCGGGTCCTTGCGCATCAGCACGATCTGGCCTGGACCGAACGCGGTGCGGCTGAATGCGCCAAGTTCGTACCAGCCGGCGGGGTCGTCGCGGACCTGCAGCGGGGCGGTCTGGGCCACCGCCACGCCACCTTCCAGGGCCAGGCCGCCCGGCCGCACATAGTGCAGGGCATGGCCGCGGCGCTGGGCTTCCAGCAGCATGGCGAACGTGGTGTCCTTGGCGATCTTGATGTGGGCGATGGGGTCCATCACCACGATGACGTTCAACGGCATGGCTGCACCTGTCAGGCAAGGCGTTGATGGTAGCGGCAACGCCCCCCGCGTGCCTGCCCGGGGTGCTGCAACGCTGCGTCGCTCCGCCGCCTGCGCAGTCATTGCCAATCCGGTCACGTTCAGTCGGCCGCGGCCCCATGCGCCGTGGATGCCGCTTGAAGCGGGCGGCGGAAGTGCGATATAGATACGCCTTCGTAGCGGCCCCCAGCACAGAAGGGTCGCGCGCTTGGGGAACGGCAATGACTGAAAACACGACTGCGGGCGGGGAGCTCGCAGGACTCCGGGTGATGGTCATCGATGACTCGAAGACCATCCGCCGGACTGCGGAAACGCTGCTGAAGCGCGAAGGCTGCGAAGTGGTGACCGCGACCGATGGCTTCGAGGCCTTGGCCAAGATCGCCGACCAGCAGCCACAGATCATCTTCGTGGACATCATGATGCCCCGTCTCGACGGGTATCAGACCTGCGCGCTGATCAAGGGCAACCAGCTGTTCAAGGCAACGCCGGTCATCATGCTGTCCTCCAAGGACGGCCTGTTCGACAAGGCCCGCGGACGCATCGTCGGCTCGGAACAGTACCTGACCAAGCCTTTCACGCGGGAAGAACTGCTGGGTGCCATCCGCACATACGTCAACGCCTGACCAGGGGGGAAAGGCACAATGGCTCGTATCGTCCTGATCGAGGATTCACCGACCGACCGCGCGGTGTTCACCCAGTGGCTGCGCCGTGCCGGCCACGAGGTGCTGGAAGCGGACAACGCCGAGGATGGCCTGCAGCTGGTGCGTGACCAGGTTCCGCAGCTGGTGCTGATGGACGTGGTCCTGCCCGGCATGAGCGGCTTCCAGGCCACCCGCGCGATGTCGCGCGATGCGGCGATCAAGCACATCCCGGTGATCATCGTCAGCACCAAGGCGATGGAAACCGACAAGGCATGGGGCCTGCGCCAGGGCGCGGCCGATTACATCGTCAAGCCGCCGCGCGAGGAAGACCTGATCGCGCGGATCAACGAACTGGTGGCCTGATGCGTTCGCCTTTCGACATTCTTGAAGCCTACGAACGGCGCAGCCTGTCCCATGCAGTGCAGCTGCCCGGGCGGCAGTTCGCCGAGGACCTCTGGCGTGGCGTCGGCTTCCGCGTGGGCCAGCGCCGGCTGGTGTCCGATTTCCGCGAAGTGGTGGAAATCGTGCCGATGCCGCCGGTGACCCCGGTACCCTGCGCGCAGCCCTGGCTGCTGGGCGTGGGCAACCTGCGCGGCAACCTGTTCCCGGTGGTCGACCTGAAGTACTTCCTGGAAGGCACGCGCACCGTGCAGCAGGAAGGCCAGCGCGTGCTGATCATGCGCCAGGCCGGCGGCGACGTCGCCCTGACCATCGACGAGCTGTTCGGCCAGCGCAGTTTCGAACTGGGCCAGCAGGTCCAGGCCGGCACCCTGGCCGAAGGCCGCTACGGTCATTTCGTCGATCGCGCCTTCCATGCCGACGGCCATGACTGGGGCGTGTTCTCGCTCTCGTTGCTGTCGCGCACCCCTGAATTCCGGCAAGCCGCGGCCTGAGGCCGGGCAACGCCCCCTGCATTGAAGATCGAGGTTGAACGATGAGTACTGCTTCGGACGCCCCCAAGACCGGCAAGCTGCGGCTGGGCGGCAGCAACCTCTGGCTGGCCCTGCTGGCCCTGTCGATGATCCTGTTCGGTGTGAACACCGGCGTCTCCACCTGGCAGGGCAGCCGCTTGGCCGATGCCGGTTCCAAGGCCGCCGACCTGCAGGTGCTCTCGCAGCAGCTGGCCAACCAGGGCCGTGATGCCGTGGGCGGCAACGCGCAGGCGTTCACCGCCTTCAAGGCCACCCGCAACGCCATCGAAGAGAACGTGTCCACGCTGCAGGGCCGCTACGGCAACGAGCCGGGCGTGTCCAAGGCGATCACCACGCTGTCCGACACCTGGGCGCCGCTGGGCAAGCAGGCCGGCCAGCTGGTCGCCAGCGAGCCGGCGGTGCTGGCGCTGGCCGGCAACGCCAACAACTTCACCGGCGCGGTGCCGGGCCTGCAGGCCCAGTTGAACGAGCTGGTGCGCGCGATGTCCGCTTCCGGTGCGCCCGCATCACAGGTGTACAGCGCCCTGCAGCAGGTCGTGGTGGCCGGTTCGATGGCCCGCCGCGTGACCGAAATGCGCGCCGGTGGCGCCGCCGCGGCCGCCTCGGGCGACGCGCTGGCCCGCGACATCACCGTGTTCTCCCAGGTGCTCGATGGCCTGCGCAACGGCAACGAAGACCTCGGCATCACCGCCGTGCGCGGTGCCGGTGCGGTCGCTGCGCTGGAACAGTCGCAGCAGAAGTGGGAAGCGATGAAGCAGGACGCCGACGCGATCCTGGCCAGCTCGCGCCAGCTGTTCGCCGCGCAGTCCGCCGCCAACGCGCTGGGCCAGGGCTCCTCGCGCATGCTGGACGACAGCCGCAAGCTGTTCGAGGCGTTCTCCTCGTTCGGCTCGGTGTCCGATACCCGCCTGTTCCCGAACTTCTGGATCGGCGTCATCTCCGGTGCGCTGTCGCTGATCGCGATCATCGGCTTCGTTTCCACCAGCGTGCGTAGCCGTTCGCGCGAACAGGAACTGCGCTACCAGACCCAGGTGGAGTTCAACAGCCGCAACCAGCAGGCGATCATGCGGCTGCTGGACGAAATCTCCTCGCTCGGTGAGGGTGACCTGACCGTCAAGGCTTCGGTGACCGAGGACATGACCGGCGCCATCGCCGACGCAATCAACTACGCCGTGGACGAACTGCGCCACCTGGTGACCACCATCAACGACACCTCGGCCAAGGTCGCGGTGTCCACCCAGGAAACCCAGGCCACCGCCATGCAGCTGGCGGAGGCCGCCGGCCACCAGGCCAACCAGATCACCTCGGCCTCGGACCGCATCGGCGAAATCGCAGCGAGCATCGAGCAGGTGTCGCGCAACTCGGCCGAGTCGGCCGACGTGGCACAGCGCTCGGTGGTCATCGCCGCCGAGGGTGCCGGCGTGGTCCGCGAGACCATCCAGGGCATGGACCAGATCCGCGACCAGATCCAGGAAACCTCCAAGCGCATCAAGCGCCTGGGCGAGTCCTCGCAGGAGATCGGCTCGATCGTGGAACTGATCAACGACATTTCCGAGCAGACCAACATCCTGGCGTTGAACGCGGCCGTGCAGGCAGCGTCGGCCGGTGAAGCCGGCCGCGGTTTCGCGGTCGTGGCCGACGAAGTGCAGCGCCTGGCGGAACGTACCTCGGGTGCGACCCGACGCATCGAAAACCTGGTTCAGGCCATTCAGGCCGATACCAACGAAGCGGTGACCTCGATGGAGCAGACCACCGCCGAAGTGGTCTCCGGTGCGCGCCTGGCCGAGGACGCCGGTACCGCACTGACCGAGATCGAGCGGGTGTCCAACGCCCTGAACACCCTCATCAAGAACATCTCCATCGCCGCCCAGCAGCAGTCCGCTGCGGCCTCGGACATCACCCGCACGATGGGCGTGATCCGCCAGATCACCGGCCAGACCTCGCAGGGTGCCGGACAGACCGCCGAGTCGATCGGCCACCTGGCGCAGTTGGCGGCCGACCTGCGTCGTTCGGTCGCCGACTTCAAGCTGCCGGCGTGACGCGGGCAGGGCGGCGAGCAAGGAATCATTCGATGAAGCATTTCCATTTCCCACGCCAGAACACGCGCGACCTCCGCGCGGTGGCGACCGGAGCGCGTCCATGAGCAGCCTGCGCGATGCGATGAGCCATGCAGCGCTGGGCTGGGTCAAGCCGGAGCTGGACGAGACCCTGCGCCAGGTGCGCCACGAGGTCGAGTACTTCGCCGAGGACCCGGCTGACGGCAGCCGCATGCGCATCTGCGCCGGCTACCTGCACCAGGTGCAGGGCACCCTGCGCATGGTCGAGCTGTATGCCCCGGCGATGGTGGCAGAGGAACTGGAACAGCTGGCCGTGGCCGTCGGCGAAGGCCGCGTGGCCGACCGCGATGAAGCCTGCGCCACGCTGATGCGTGGCAGCGTGCTGCTGCCCGATTACCTGGAACGCCTGCAGAACGGCCACCGCGATATTCCGATCGTGCTGATGCCGCTGCTGAACGAGATCCGTGCCGCGCGTGGCGAAGAAGGCGTCAATGACAGCGTGCTGTTCGCTTTCGCGCCGGACAGCGTCAGCGCCACCGAGGCCGAACTGGACCACGCCCGTGGCAGTCTGAGCGGCCGCAACCGCGAGCTGCTTGATACTGTCGGCAGCGCGGTCAAGGAAGAACTGCTGCAGGTCAAGGATGCCCTGGACCTGCACCTGCGTACCGGCGGTGCGTCGCAGCAGCTGCAGGAACAGGTGACCAAGCTGGGCGCGGTCGGCGACACGCTGGGCATGATGGGCCTGGGCGCTGCCCGCGGCGTGGTCGCGCAGCAGCGCGATGCGCTGCTGGCCGTGGTCGAAGGCCGCCAGCAGATCGACGAAGACATGCTGCTGGATATCGCCGGCGCGCTGCTGTACGTCGATGCTTCGCTGGACGACCAGGTCGCCCACCTGGGCGCCGGCGGCAGTGGCGAGGATGACCCGGGCGCGGTGGAGAACCGGCGCACGGTGGAAGTGCTGGCGCACGAGGCGATCGCCAATTTCGCTGCTGCCCGCGAGCATTTCGTTGCCTTCATCGAAACCAGCTGGAACCACGCCGAACTGCAGGACGTACCGCGCCTGCTGGGCGACGTGTCCGGTGCGCTGCGCATGCTCGACCTGGGCACCGCCGCCGATTACCTGCGCGGCGTGCAGCAGTATATCGAAGCCGAACTGATCGGCCGCCAGCGCGTGCCCAGTGGCCGCCAGCTGGACACGCTGGCCGATGCCATGGCCAGCCTGGAGTACTACCTGGAAGCGCTGCGTGACCGCCGCCCGGGTCGCGAGGACATCCTCGACATCACCCGCAGCAGCCTGGAAACCCTGCGCTACTGGCCGCTGCCCGAGCGCAGCAGCACCGCAGCCGAGACCGGGGGCGACGCGGATCCGCTGCAGCCGATCGAGCGCGAGAGCGTGCCGCTGGCCGCCGCTGCGCTGCAGCTGGAGCCGGTGGAGATCGCCGTGCAGCCTGCCGCACCGGCGCCAGGCGCGATCCCGCCGCTGCTGCCGGACTTCACCTTCGATCCGCTGCCGGCTGCGCCGTTGGCCGACAACAGCCTGATGTTCGGCGCGCTGGGCGGGCAGGACATCGCCGCATCCACGCCGGAGCAGACCGAACCGGCACCGTTGCTGTTCGCCGCCTCCACCGCGCCGGTGCCGAGCGTGCCGCAGTGGGAGCTGGGTGGCAATGACGCCGCCCCCGTCGCCGATGAGCTCGCGCCGACCTTCAACAGCTTCGATCCGGTCAGCTTCGAACACAACGGCGCGGCCCAGCACGTGGCCGCGCAGTGGTCGTTGTCCGACGTCGCAGCGGCGCAGGCCGATGATGGGCACGCGCTGGTGCTGGAAGACAGCGTCGAGGACTTCGGCGTTGCCGCGCTGGACGACGCCGCAGGCGCTTCGCTGGAGCTGGCGGCCGTGCCCGGGTTCGATCCGGTGGCTGCCGAGCATGATGGCCCGGCCGTGCTGGCCGACGAGGTGGTGTTCCACTTCGACAACAGCGCATTGGACAACGCCGACGACGTGCTGTCGCTGCAGGCGATGGAAACGCTGTCGCTGGACGAGGAAGACGGCGCGGAGCTGCCGGTGCTTGAGATCGCCGACGCCGTTGAAGCCGCGCCGGTCGAGGTACTGGAGCTGGAGTCCACCGCGACGATCGAGCCGGTCGAGCAGATCGACCTGGCCGATGTGGTTGCCGAAGCGGCACCGGTTGAAATGATAGAGGCCCTGGCCGCCGCCGAGACCGGCGCGGACGAGGTCCTGGCCACTGCCGCCGCGCCTGCCGCGACCGTGTCCCTGGTCGATGTCGATACCATCGCGCCGATCGATTTCAGCGAGGCCGATGCGCAGTTCTTCGCCGAACTGGGTGCGGCTGCCGCCGAGTTCAATCCGCAGGCCGCGCCGGCCACCCCGGCACCGGACGTCGCTGCCGTGGCTGCCGAAGCCACCGGCTTCGAGGCGGGCTTCGACGACGATGCCGAGAACATCGACCAGGACATCCGCGAGGTATTCCTGGAAGAGTTCGATGACGAGATGGGCAATCTCGCCATGCTGCTGCCGGCCTGGCGCATGCAGCCGGACAACATGGACCGGCTGCGTCCGATCCGCCGCATCTTCCACACCCTCAAGGGCAGTGGCCGCCTGGTCGGCGCCCGCACCCTGGGCGAGTTCGCCTGGAAGATCGAGGGCATGCTCAACCGCGTGCTCGATGGCAGCCGTGCGGCCAGCCCGGCCGTGCTGGCGATGGTCGACCATGCCAACACCGCGCTGCCGCAGCTGAATGCCGCGCTGCGCGATGGCCAGCGCGTCACCGTGGACCTGCAGGCAATGCAGGCCATCGCCGACCGCGTTGCCGCCGGTGAGGAAACCTTCTACGTGCCGCTGCCGGTGGCCGCCGCGCCGCAGCCGGTGGCGCCGGCCGAAGCCGTGGCCGACGTGCCGGTGCTGGACGACGCCGCTGCCGTGGAAGAGGCGCTTGCCGCCGACACCGTGGCCGAGCTGGCCGGTACGCCAGCCAACATCGACAGCGTGCTGCGCGAGATCCTGGAAGCCGAGGTGGAAGTCCACCTGGCGACCCTGCAGCAGTGGCTGCAGTCGGCGCAGCAGGCCGAGCAGCCGGTGAACGATGCGCTGCTGCGCGCCGTGCACACCATGAACGGCGCCTTCGCGATGACCGAAGTGCCGGAGATCACCGCCGTTACCGGTGCCGCCGAGTCCTACATCAAGCGTGCGCTGGCCGCCGAAGTGGTGCCGGGTGCCGAGGCGCTGGGTGCGCTGGAAGCCACCGCGCAGGCGATCAGCACCACCATGGACGCGCTGCAGGCCGAACAGCCGCGCATCGTGCCGCAGGCCGAGCTGGCACAGCGCCTGCAGGCGCTGGCCGGTGAACTGCCGGAAGCGCGCTGGCCGATGGTCGGTCTGGAAATGGACGACGAAGATTTCGACGAAGCCGAAGCCGAGGCCGAGGCCGAGGCGAGTGCCGCCGACATCGACGTGGTCGATGTGCAGCGCCATGTCGAGGTTGAAGCGGAGGTCGCGACCAATGTTGAAGCGTCTGCTGACGCCGCCGTGCCCGAGGCCGGCCTGGAGACTGCCGAACTGACGGGGGGCGAAGACCTGTCGCGCTACTTCGACGCCGGCTGGCCGTCGATGCCGGAGGCCGCTGTCTCGCTGCCGACGGTGATCGAAGCGGACGCTGCCGTTGAAGGCATCGAAGCCGATGGCGTTGCTGAAACCGCTGAAGCCGACCAGGACACCGCTGAAGTCGCGCCAGTTGCGATCGATGTGGACGCCGCCGGCCTGACCGCCGTCGACGATCTGTCGCCGTACCTGGACGCCAGCGCGCTGCCGGTGGATGACCGTGATCTGGAAGACGCCGGAGTTGCGGCGGAAGATGACGCAATTGACCTGAGCCCGCTGCCGCAGGCGCCGGTCGTAGAAGCGGTTGACGAAGACATCGAGGCATTGGCGCTCGACAGCGACGCAACCAGCCTTCAGGATGAAATGGCTGTGCCGGGCTTCGCAGAACCGGTCACGCTGGAGGCCGCGCTCGAAGCCGGCCTGCACGTGATCGAGGACGAACAGGCGCAGGACGAGGATGGCCAGTGGCCCGTGCTCGGTCTGCAGGCCAGCGAACTCGCGCCGGGCGAGGCGGAAGCCTTTGCCGAGGATGCGGACGTCGGCGGGGAGGCGGCGGTCGGTGAAGGAGAGAGCGCCGACCTGCCGTCCCCGGCGACGGTGAATGACGACGTGTTGGTTGACGACCCGTCGACCGATGAGGTGGCCGAGGTAGCCGCACCGGTGCGTCTGTTCGAGATGGAAGAGGCGCCGGGCCACAGCCAGGACGCCGCCGAAGTCGCGGTCGTCGCAGCCGAAGCCGTTGAACCTGAAGCCATCGCAGCCGAAGCCGTTGAATCGGAAGCCATCGAAGCCGAGTCCGTCGAAGCCGAAGCCGATCAGCTCGACTTCACTGTCTACGACCGTGAGCTGGTCGACATCTTCGTCGAGGAAGGCAAGGACCTGCTCGACCATTGCGATGGCCTGATCAGCGAACTGCGCGATGCACCGCAGGACCGCGAGGTCGTGGCCGGTCTGCAGCGTGACCTGCACACGCTCAAGGGCGGTGCACGCATGGCCGGCATCAATGCCATCGGCGACCTCGGCCACAGCATCGAATCGCTGCTGGAAGCCGTGGCCGCTGGCCGCACCGAAATCGAACGTCCTGACGTGCAGCTGCTGGAGCGTGGTTTCGATCGCCTGCACCAGCTTCTGACCCGCACCGGTGACCACCGCGTGGTCGAGCCGCCGCAGGATCTGGTGGACGCCTTTGAAGCGCGCACCCGCAGCGATGCGGCCGCCGCTGCCAAGGCGGTGGCAGCCAGCACCGACCAGGCTGACGAGGCACCGGTGGCAACCGCGCCGCTGGCCTTGGCCGACGCGCCGCTGTCGGCACCGCTGCCCGTGGAAGGCGCGCCCGAGGAAGATCCGCTGGCGCGTCCGCAGCAGGAACAGGTGCGCGTGCGCGCCGACCTGCTCGACCGCCTGGTCAACCACGCCGGTGAAGTGGCGATCTACCGCTCGCGCCTGGAGCAGCAGCTGGGTGCCTTCCGTGGCGCCATGGGCGAACTGGAGCGCACCAATGCGCGACTGCGCGACCAGCTGCGTCGACTCGACCTGGAAACCGAGGCGCAGATCGTCGCCCGCTACCAGCGCGAGCAGGACCAGGCCGACCAGAAGTTCGATCCGCTGGAACTGGACCGCTTCTCCACCCTGCAGCAGCTGAGCCGTGCGCTGAACGAATCGGCAGCCGACCTTGGCGGCCTGCAGGGCGTGCTGGACGATCTGTCGCGCCAGTACGATTCGCTGCTGCAGCAGCAGTCGCGCGTCAGCTCGGAACTGCAGGATGGCCTGATGCGCGCGCGCATGGTGCCGTTCGACGGCCTGGTGCCGCGCCTGCGCCGTGTCGTCCGCCAGGCCGGCATGGACACCAGCAAGCAGGTGCACCTGACCCTGGAAGGTACCCACGGCGAACTGGACCGCAACGTCCTGGACCGCATGGTCGCGCCGCTGGAGCACATGCTGCGCAACTCGGTGGCCCATGGCCTGGAAGCACCGGAACAGCGTCGCGCCGCCGGCAAGCCGGAAGAAGGCGAGATCGCCATCCGCCTGCACCGCGAAGGCTCGGAAATCGTGCTGGAAGTGGCCGATGACGGTGCCGGCCTGGACCGCGAGGCGATCCGTCGCCGCGCCATTGACCGTGGCCTGCTGGCCGCCGATGCGTCGCCGAACGAGCAGCAGCTGGACAGCCTGATCTTCGCCGCCGGCTTCTCCACCGCCGACCAGGTCAGCCAGCTGGCTGGCCGCGGCGTGGGCATGGACGTGGTGCGCAACGAAGTGCGCCAGCTCGGTGGCTCGGTCGACATCCAGTCGGTGCGTGGCCAGGGCGTGCGTTTCACCCTGCGCCTGCCGCAGACCCTGGCCGTCACCCAGGCCGTGTTCGTGCAGATCGGCGAAACCACGTTTGCCGTGCCGGTGGCGTCGGTCAGTGGTATCGGCCGCCTGTCGCGCGAGCGTTTCGAAGCCGCCGACAGCAGCTACCGCTACAGCGGCGAAGACTATCCGCTGTACGACCTGGGCAGCCTGGTCGGCCAGGCCCCGGCGCGTGCCGACGGCCAGGACCAGGTGCCGCTGCTGCTGGTCCGCGCTGGCGACCTGCGTGCCGCCGTGGCGATCGATCAGGTGCTGGGCAACCGCGAAATCGTGGTGAAGCCGGTCGGCCTGCAGATCGCTTCGGTGCCGGGTATCTACGGTGCCACCATCACCGGCGATGGCCGTGTGGTGGTCATCCTCGACGTGGCCCCACTGGTGCGCCGTTATCTGGCCAACCCGATCGCGCCGGTGCAGGACAACGCGCCGCGCCAGGAGCGCCAGGTTCCGCTGGTGATGGTGGTCGACGATTCGCTGACCATGCGCAAGGTGACCGGCCGCATCCTGGAACGCCACAACTTCGAGGTCAGCGTCGCCCGCGACGGCGTCGAGGCCCTCGAGCAGCTGGAAGAGCGTGTGCCCGACCTGATGCTGCTGGACATCGAAATGCCGCGCATGGACGGTTACGAGCTGGCCACCGCGATGCGTGCCGACCCGCGCTACAAGGACGTGCCGATCGTGATGATCACCTCGCGCAGCGGTGACAAGCATCGCCAGCGCGCCTTCGAGATTGGCGTGCAGCGTTACCTGGGCAAGCCATACCAGGAGCTGGACCTGATGCGTAACGTGTATGACCTGCTGGGGATCGCCCGTGTCCGTGAGTGACGTCAATCCGGTTCCGGCCGTTGCCCTGCTGGCCCGCCCGGGTGCTGCACGTGAGCGCCTGCGCGAGGCGCTGGCGCATGCCGATGTGCAGATCGTGCTGGAAGATGACCCGATCACGCTGGAGCCGCAGGCGCTGGCCGATGCGCATCCGCAGTTCGTGGTGATCGCCCTGGAAGCGGCCATCGAGGACGCGCTGGAGCGGCTGGAGCCCGCGTTGTCGGCGCCGGGCCTGACCCTGGTGTTCGACGAGGCCGAACTGGCCGCGCGTCGCGACGGCTGGGAAGCGCAGCGCTGGGGCCGCCATCTGTCGGCCAAGCTGCACGGCCACCAGCAGGTGCTGCCGCCGGGCGCCGAAGACGAACCCGAACCCGAACCCAGCCTGCAGCTGGAACCGGGCCGGCCTTCGCCGCCGCCGGTACCGCCGAAGGATGAGGTCCTGCACGCGCACATGGAGCAGGCCCAGGACTGGGCCGACGACGTGCCGGCCGACAGCCTGTACACCACACCTGCACCGCCGGCGACGTTCGCTGAACCGCTGTCGCTGGAACAGCACCTGGCCGCGTTGCAGGCGCAGACGCCGGAGCCCGCTGCCGATGCAGTGGAGGCGGCAACGGACGATTCGCCCGTGCCGCCTCCGGTGTCCTTCGATCACACTGCCTGGTCGCTGGTCGACGAAGCCGCCGACACACCGGCCGCCGCCGCGCCCACGCGCGACGGGCCGGCGGCCGCACCGTCATTCGACACCGGCCGCCTGAGCCTGGTCGACCTGGATGCCGGCCTGCCCGCCGGTGCACGCGCCGGGGCGCTGCTGGTGCTGGCCGGCATCGGTGGACCCGATGCGCTGCGCCGCCTGCTGGGCGCGCTGCCGACCGGGCTGGCCGTGCCGGTGCTGGTCCACATGCGCCTGGACGGGGGCCGCTACGGCAACCTGGTCAAGCAGATGGCACGGGTATCGCCGCTGCCGGTGCAGTTGGCCGAGGCCGGCCGCCGCGCGACGCCGGGCGAGGTCCACATCCTGTCCGACGACATCGGCGTGCGTGCCGCCGCCGATGGCCTGCATTTCCAGACCGACCCGCTGGGTATCTCGATTGCCGCGCTGCCGGCCGAACACAGCGCCCTGGTCCTGCTCAGTGGCGCCGACCTGGCCCATGTCGGCCCGGCCCTGGACCTGGCCGAGGCCGGTGCCTGGGTGGCAGGGCAGGTGGGTGAAGGCTGCTATGACCCCGCCGCGGCAACCGCCGTGGTCGCTGCTGGCATGGTGGCCGGTGAACCGCAGGAACTGGCGCAGGCCATCGCCGCGCGCTGGGCCGTGGACGAGGACAACGGAGAGACGCCATGAGCTACGCAAACAACGATGAGATCCGTGGCGTCCTGATCCAGTCCGGTGGCGAGCGTGTGCTGCTGCCGAATGCAACGGTGGCCGAAATGATGTCGCGCGTGGCGGTGGAACCGGTGGCCGATGCGCCGCGCTGGCTGGTCGGGCAGATCGCCTGGCACGGCTGGCAGGTGCCGCTGCTGTCCTTCGCCCGTTTGTCCGGCCTGGGCGAAGAAGTGGTGGGTGGGCACAACAAGGTCGTGGTGTTGAAGGCTCTCAGCGGCAACGCGCAGCGCCCGTACTACGCGCTGGTGACGCAGAACTTCCCGCAGCTGATCTCGGTGCCGCGCGACGGCCTGCTGGCCGATGCTTCGGAAGAAACCCTGCCGGAGATCGTGCACATGCGCGTGCTGCTGGGTGAAAAGAGCGCGCTGCTGCCGAACCTGGACGCGCTGGAATCGGCGCTGGATTCGCTGGCCGCCTGACCATCCGCCGGGCATGGCCCGGCGCTACCGGACGGTGGTAGCGCCGGGCCATGCCCGGCGAGCGCAGCGGTAACAGGGTTCGGTTCCGGGTGGTAGCGCCGGGCCATGCCCGGCGATCGCAGCGGTCGCGCGATCCGACCCTTACCCCAGATCCCCCAACCGCGCCTGCAGCGCCGCGATCGCGGCCAGGCCGGCGGTTTCCGTGCGCAGGATGCGTGGCCCCAGCTGCAGGCCCTGGAAGCCCGCAGCGGCCAGCTGGTCACGGTCACGCGGTGACCAGCCACCTTCCGGACCGATCGCGATGACTACGCCCCCCGCCGGTGCGGCGTCCAGCGTCGACAGCCGGTGCACCCCCTGCGGGTCCAGCGTCAGCCGCAGCGTATCGGCCGGAAGCGCAGCCGCCGCCTGCGCCAGGGACAGCGGCGAACCCACCTGCGGGATGCGCGCGCGCCCGGACTGCCCGCAGGCCGAGGTCACCACGTTGTTCCAGTGCGCCACGCGCTTCTCGGCACGCGCCGCGTCCAGCTTCACCTCGGTACGTTCGGCATTCACCGGCACGATGGCGCTGACGCCCAGTTCGGTGGCCTTCTGCAGGATCAGGTCCATCTTCTCGCCACGCGCAATGCCCTGCAGCAGGGTGATCGCCAGCGGCGATTCATTGTCCACCGCCTGCGCCGCGTCGATGCGCACCTGCACCTCGCGCTTGCCGGCCACGGTCAGGGTGGCGCTGTAGTCGTGGCCATCGCCATTGAACAGCACGCAGGCATCGCCTTCGCGCAGGCGCATCACCCGTACCAGGTGGTTGGCCGTCTCTTCCGGCAGGGTCACGGTCTGGCCGCTGTGCAGCGCCAGGTCGATGGGGCAGCGGGTCACGCGCATGCAATCGCCTCGTCGATGGCTGCCAGCGTGGTATGTGCCAGCAGCTCCAGTTGTTCGTCATCCACGCAGTAAGGTGGCATCCAGTACAGCACGTCGCCCAGCGGGCGCAGTACCACGCCGCGCTTCAGCGCGGCCTTGTAGGCGTGCAGGCCAAGCCGCAGCGCTGGGTTGAACGGCGTGCGCCGGTTGCCGTCGCGCGACAGTTCGAAGGCCACCACCATGCCGGCCTGGCGCACATCGGCCACGTGCGGGTGGTCGGCGAAGGGCGCGGCCAGCGTGGCCATCACCGCGGCGGTGCCACGGTTGCGCGCGATCACGTCCTCGTCGCGGAAGATGTCCAGCGTGGCCAGTGCCGCCGCACACGCCAGCGGGTTGCCGGTGTAGCTGTGCGAATGCAGGAAGGCGCGCTCGCGCGAATCATCGAGGAAGGCGTCGTACAGCGCCTGCGTGGCAAGCACCGCGGCCAGCGGCAGGAAGCCGCCGGTCAAGCCCTTGGACAGGCACATCAGGTCGGGCATCACCCCGGCCTGTTCGCAGGCGAACATCGTACCGGTGCGGCCGAAGCCGGTGGCGATCTCATCGGCGATCATGAACGCGCCGTGCGCATCGCACAGCTCGCGCACGCGCTGCAGGTAGACCGGGTCATGCATGCGCATGCCGCCGGCGCACTGCAGGCGCGGTTCCAGGATCACCGCGCAGATCTCGCCGGGGTGCTGGTCGAACAGGGTGGCCAGGCCATCGGCGGCCTGCCGCGCACGGTCGGCCGCGCTCTGCCCCGGTTCGGCCAGGTAGGCATCGGGGGAGGGCGCGAACAGGCCCTCGGCCAGCAGCGGCGCGTACACGCGGCGGTACAGCGGGATGTCGCCCAGCGCCAGCGCGCCCAAGGTCTCGCCGTGGTAGCCGTTTTCCAGCGCGATGAAACGCGTGCGCCGGGTCTCGCCGCGGTTCTGGAAGTACTGGAAGGCCATCTTCAGCGCCACTTCCACCCCGGCCGAGCCGTTGTCGGCGTAGAACACCTTGGCCAGCGGCGCGCGTCCGGGCTGGCGTGGTGCCAGCGCCAGCAGGCGCTCGGCCAGGGTGATCGCCGGTTCATGGCTGAACCCGGCCAGCATCACCTGCTCCAGCTGCCCGGCCTGGGCGGCGATGGCCGCGCCGATGCGCGGTTCGGCATGACCGAACAGATTCGTCCACCAGCTGCTGACCGCGTCCAGGTAACGGTTGCCGTCATGGTCGATCAGCCAGGCGCCCTGGCCACGCGCGATCGGCACCAGCGGCAGGGTGTCCGGATGCTCGCGCATCTGCGTGCACGGGTGCCACAGCACCTGCAGGTCGCGTTGCCGCCACTGCCGGGCCAGCGGGGAGGGGGTTGGGTCTGCTAGCATTTCGGGCTCATGAACATGTTGCTGCCTGCACATTCTATCGGCCCCGGCGCACGCGCCGGCCGCCGCGGAGATTCCGCATGAACGATGACCGCAGCGGCCGTCGCCTGCCGATCATCCACCGGATCACCGACGAGGAGAACGGCCCGTTCCAGCGCCAGCACCTGGACCTGGAGTTCTCCAACGGTGAACACCGGCGCTTCGAGCGCCTGGTGAGCCGTGGCCATGGCGCCGTGGTGGTGGTGCCGATGCTGGACGAGGAAACCGTGCTGCTGGTGCGTGAATACGCCGCCGGCGTGCACCGCTACGAGCTGGGCCTGGTCAAGGGCCGCATCGATGCCGGTGAAACGCCAGAACAGGCTGCCGACCGCGAACTGAAGGAAGAGGCCGGCTACGGCGCACGCCAGGTCGACGTGCTGCGCGCGATGACCCTGGCCCCGACCTACATGAGCCACCAGTCGTGGCTGGTGGTGGCACGCGACCTGTACCCGGAAAAGCTGGCCGGCGACGAGCCGGAAGAGCTGGAAGTGGTGCCGTGGAAGCTGGCCGAACTGGACCAGCTGATGCTGCGCGAGGACTTCTCGGAAGGGCGCTCGCTGGCCGCGCTGTTCATCGCGCGCCAGTGGCTGCAGGGGCGCCGATGATCAAGCTGACCACCGAGCTGCGCGAGACCACGATCGCCATCGCCCAGCAAGCAGGGCAGGCGATCATGCAGGTCTACAGCGATGGTTTCGACGTCACCCTGAAGGCCGACGACAGCCCGGTGACCGCGGCCGATCTCGCCGCCGACCGGGTCATCCAGCAGGGCCTGCGCCAGCTCACCCCCGACCTGCCGATCCTCTCCGAGGAGTCGGCGCTGGTGCCGTGGGAACAGCGCCAGCACTGGGGCGCCTACTGGCTGGTCGACCCGCTGGATGGCACCCGCGAATTCGTCAAGCGCAACGGCGAGTTCAGCGTCAACATCGCGCTGATCTACCAGGGCGCGCCGGCCTTCGGCGTGGTCCAGGCGCCGGTGACCGGCATCGTCTGGCACGCCATGCGTGGCGAGCTGGCTTACCGCCGCCAGGGCCTGCACGACAGCGTGCTGCGCACGCGTACGCCGGCTACCGCGCCGCTGCGGGTAGCTGCCAGCCGCTCGCACCGCTCGCCGGAAACCATCGCCCTGCTCGAGCGCATGGGTGAGATCGAAACGGTGGCGCAGGGCTCGTCGCTGAAGTTCTGCCGCATCGCCGAAGGTGGGCTGGACGTGTACCCGCGGCTGGGCCCGACCTCCGAATGGGATACCGCCGCCGGCCAGTGCGTGTTGCACGCGGCCGGTGGCGCGGTGCTCTCGGCGAGCAGTGGCAAGCCGTTCCGTTACAACCGCCGCAGCACCCTGCTGAACGGCGATTTCATCGCCCTTGGCGACACCAGCCTGCCGTGGCGGGACTGGCTGTCCGACTGACCCTGGAGCCCGCATGAGCGACACCCCCACTGCCGGCAGTGCCGCCAGCACCGAACTGGAGCGCCTGCTGGCGATCATGGCGCGCCTACGCGATCCGCAGGATGGCTGTCCCTGGGACCTGGAGCAGAACTTCGCCACCATCGCCCCGTACACCATAGAAGAGGCCTACGAGGTCGCCGATGCGATCGACCGCGGCGATCTGGACGACCTCTGCGATGAACTGGGCGACCTGCTGCTGCAGGTGGTGTTCCACGCGCGCATGGCCGAAGAGCAGGGCGCGTTCGCCTTCGCCGAAGTGGCGCGCGCGATCAGCGACAAGATGCAGCGCCGCCATCCGCATGTGTTCGCCGATGTCAGCGTGGACGATGCCGATGGCGTGATGCGCAACTGGGACGCGATCAAGCGTGCCGAGCGCGCGGCCAAGGGCGACCAGGACACCTCGGCGCTGGCCGGCATCTCGCGTGGGCTGCCCGAATGGCAGCGAGCGGTGAAGCTGCAGTCGCGCGCGGCCAAGGTCGGCTTCGACTGGCCCGGTCCGCTGCCGGTGCTGGACAAGGCCGCTGAAGAACTGCAGGAACTGCGCGAGGAATTCGAGCGCGGCGACATCGCCGGCAACAAGGCGCGGCTGCAGGAAGAGCTGGGTGACCTGCTGTTCGTCTGCGCCAACCTGGCCCGCCATGCCGACATCGACCTGGGCGCGGCGCTGCGTGTTGCCAACCACAAGTTCGAACGCCGCTTCCGTGCCATGGAAGCGCAGGCGGGCGCGCAGGGTGAGAGCCTGGCCGCGCTGGACCTGGATACGCAGGAAGCGCTGTGGCAGCACGCCAAGGCCGCGGAAAAGGCGTGAAGACCCTCGCCCTGTTCCTGCTGACGGCGCTGGCCGAGATCGTCGGCTGCTACCTGCCGTGGCTGTGGCTGCGCAAGGGCGGCAGCGTGTGGCTGCTGCTGCCGGCCGCGGCCAGCCTGGCCCTGTTCGCCTGGCTGCTGACCCTGCACCCCACCGCCAGCGGCCGCGTGTATGCCGCCTACGGTGGCGTCTACATCGGCACCGCGTTGTTCTGGCTGTGGCTGGTCGATGGCATCCGTCCCAGCCGCTGGGACCTGCTGGGCGCCGCCCTGTGCCTGGCCGGCATGGCGGTGATCATGTTCGGGCCGCGCCAGCCGGTGTGATGCCCGGCGGCTGTTGCTTCCTGTAGAGCCGAGCCATGCTCGGCTGATTTCGATCTTCTGTAGAGTCGAGCTTGCTCGACTGCTTTTGGCAGAGGCAGTCGAGCAAGCTCGACTCTACGAAGCAACGGCAGCCGAGCATGGGCTCGGCTCTACACGAATCCCGGGCAGCCGAGCATGTGCTCGTCTCTACACGAATCCCGGGCAGCCGAGCATGTGCTCGTCTCTACACGAATCCCGGGCAGCCGAGCATGTGCTCGTCTCTACACGAATCCCGGGCAGCCGAGCATGGCTCGGCTCTACAAAACCGCGTCAGCGCGGGGCCTCGCACCCCAGCATCTTCAGGTCGATGGCCTCGGCCATGCGCCGGTAGCCTTCATCGTTCGGGTGCAGGTGGTCGCGGGTGATGTTGGCCGGCAGCGATTCCGGCTGCTTCGGGTCGCGCAGCGCCGCATCGAAATCGACCACCCCATCGAAGCCGCTGTCCTTGCCGCGCGCCCACTGGTTGATCGAGGCACGGGTGGTGGCCGAGACCGGCTCATAGCGCTCGGAGCCGCCGAACGGCGTCAGCGTGCCGAGGTAGGCACGGATGCCATGCGCGTGCAGGCGCGCGGCCACCTGCTGGTAACCCAGCAGCATGTCCGGTGCGTTGCGCCCGGGCAGCGGCTGCGCACCGCCGCCGTGGCGGATGTCATTGATGCCTTCGAACAGGATCACCTGGTCGGCGTCGGCCACCGCGATCGCGTCTCGGTCCAGGCGTGACAGCGCACTGTGGCTGCGGCCATGGTCCAGCACCTTGTTGCCGCTGATGCCCTGGTTGAGCACCACGAAGCGGTCCGGGCAGGCCTGCTGCAGGCGCTGCGCCAGCCGCTCCGGCCACTGGTTGAACGAACCGCGCGTGGCGGTCGCGCCTTCGGTGATCGAATCACCCAACGCAACAATGACCGACGGCCGCTGCTCACGCTGCACCATCACCGCCGAAAACACATTCTGCTGGTAGCTGACGCGCACCGTGTCGGCTACCGCCTCCTGCCTGCCATCGACCACGCGCACCACGGTACGCCGCACCGCCGGCCGGGCCGGCTGCGGGAAGTACGCGGTCACGCTGATCTCCTGCAGTGCGCCCACCGGCAATACCACCGGATCACTCAGCAGCGCGGCACCCACCGGTACGTCGATGGCACGGCGGCCAGCGACGGTGACCGACAGCGCCGCAGCCCTGCCATCCTTCAGGCGCACGCGGATGTCCTCCACGTGCAGCGGTGCATCGCCCAGCTCGTTGCTGATGCGCAGGCGCAACGCCTCGCCACGGCTGCCGACCCGGATGTCCTGGCGCACGGTCTGCGCGGCGAACTGTACCGGCGCCTCCGGCTTCCCGTCCTTGCGGTCCGGTGCCGGTGAGGCGGTCCAGGCGGTCACCCAGACCGGAGCGGCCTGGGCGACGGGTGCGGCCACGGCAGCGCCGATGGCCAGCGAAAGCAGGGTGATCCAGCGCTGCATGGCAGGTGTCCGCTCAGGTCAGGAGAAGTAGGTGCCGCCGTTGACGTCCAGGTTCGCACCGGTGATGAACGCCGCTGCATCGGAGGCCAGGAACACCGCCGCATCGGCGGCTTCGTCCGGCACGCCCTGGCGGCGCAGCGGGGTGTTGCCGGCGACCGCGGTGCGCACTTCCGGCTTGGTGAATTCGTCATGGAAGCGGGTGGCGATCATGCCGCAGCACAGCGCGTTCACGCGGATGCCTTTCGGCCCCAGTTCCTTGGCCATGGCGCGGGTGAAGGTCATCACCGCCGCCTTGGCGGTGGCGTAGATCGACGCGCCCGGGCCACCGCCATCGCGGCCGGCCTGCGAGGCGAAATTGACGATGGCTGCGCCTTCGCCCATGTGCGGCACCACCGCGTGGGTGGTCAGGTAGGTCGAGGTCAGGTTGAGGTCCATCACCGTGTGGAAGAACGCCGGGTCGATCTCGGCCAGCGGGCGGCGCTGCACCATGCCGCCGGCCACGTTCACCAGCAGGTCGATGCGCTCGCCGAACGCGGCCTGGGTCGCGGCGACGAGGCCGGCCACGGCGGCGGCATCGGTCACGTCGGCGCGGTGCACGATGGCCTGGCCACCGGCGGCCTGGATCTGCGCCAGCGTTTCGTTGGCGCTGGCTTCATCGTTGGCGTAGTTGATGCAGACGCGTGCGCCGGCAGCGGCCAGCTTGATCGAGACGGCACGGCCGATATCACGGCCACCACCGGTGACGATGGCCACCTTGTCCTGGAACGACATGCGGGAAACTCCTTGGCTTGCGGGGGAATGAAGGGAAAAGCAGGCTCAGCCGCCACGGCGGTCGAGCTTGTGGATGGGTCCGGTCCACCACCACAGCGCGGCCAGCGACAGCGGCACCAGCGCGGCGACGAGGATGAAGATTGGAGCGTAGGAATGGCGGGTCAGCACCGGCACCAGCCAGGTGGTGATCAGCGTGCCGGCCACCGCAGCTAGGCCACCGAGGCCGGCGAGGGTGCCGACCGAGCGGCCATCGAACAGATCACCCGGCAGGGTCTGGATGTTGCCGATGGCGACCTGGAAACCGAACAGCACCGCGGCAATCGCTAGCACTGCGAACAACGGCTGGTTGGCCAGCATCGCGCCCAGCAGGGCAGGGGCCATGATCACGCAACCCAGGGTGATGGACAGCTTGCGTGCGCGGTCAACGCTCCGCCCGGCACGGATCAGGCGTCCGGACAGCCAGCCGCCGCTGAGGCTGCCGAGCATCGCGCCCACGAAGGGCACCCAGGCGAACAGGCCGATCTGCTTGATGTCGAAGCCGAAGGTCTCGGCCAGGTAGATCGGCAGCCAGGACACGAACAGCCACCAGATCGGGTCCAGCAGGAAGCGGCAGGCGAGCATGCCCCAGCTCTGCCGGTGGGTCAGCAGCGAACGCACGCTCACCTTGGTCGCGGCGGCATCCTGCTGCCCGGCCTGGTCTTCCATGATCAGGCGGCGTTCGGCATCGCTCACCCACGGGTGCTTGTCCGGGCCGGCGCGGTAGACGAACAGCCACGGCAGCAGCCACAGGAAGCCGATGGCACCGACCAGCACGAAGGTGCCGCGCCAGCCCAGCCACAGGTACAGGCCGGCGATGGCCGGTGCGGACACGATCGCGCCGATTGATGCGCCGGCGTTGAACACGCCCTGCGCCAGTGCGCGTTCGCGCGCCGGGAACCACTCGGCATTGGCCTTCACCGCGCCCGGCCAGGCACCGGCCTCGCTGATGCCGAGCATCGCCCGCACCACGCTGAAGGACAGCATCGAATGGGTGACCGAATGCAGGGCGATGGAGATTGACCACACGCTGATCGACAGCGCGAAACCCAGGCGCGTGCCGATCATGTCGAACAGGCGGCCGAACAGGAACTGGCCGGCGGCGTAGAACAGCATGAACACCGTCACCAGCAGCGCGTAGTCATCCTTGGTCGCGCCCACTTCCTTGGCGATTTCCGGCCACATCACCGCCAGTGCATTGCGGTCGATGTAGTTGATGACCGTGGCCACGGCGATCAGGCCGACGATCAGCCAGCGCACGGCCGACCGCACCGGCACCTTGCGCAGCGGGCTCAACACCGCAGGGCCGTTCATTTCGCGTCACCCTTGCTGCGGTCCATGCGCGCGTGGCTGCCGCTCCAGCGGTAGGCGTGGCCATCGACGGTCACGCTGTGCTCGCCCTTGGCGTTGCTGTCATCGGCCACGCCCAGGGCGATGCGGGCGCCGCTGGCCAGGCGCAGCTCGATCACCTCGGCATCGCTGCCGCGGGTGCGCACGATATCCTTGATGCGGCTGTCGGCGCCGTGCACGTACTCGGCGGTGCCGTTGTACTCGCCATGCGGCTCCAGCACGCTGAAGAAGGTCACGTCCTTCTGGCCTTCCACGCGCTGCAGCAGGGCCGGTTCGCGGCGCAGGTTGAATTCCGGATCGTTGGCACCGCTTTCCACCAGCAGCGCCTGCGCAGGCGCGCTGCTGCCGAAGCGATAGGTGTAGAAGCGGCCATCCAGCAGCCAGGCCAGCGTGCGCGGCTCGCTGCCGGGCTTGCTGCGTGCGTCCAGCCACAGGTGCTGGTAGCCGTTGTCCTTGCCCAGCACCGGGCGCTGGCTGGTGAAGTGTTCGGCCTCGAAACCGGTGGTGACGATGTGGCCGTTGAAATGCAGCGGCAGGTCGTAGCGCGCGGCCTTGTCACCGTGCACCTGCAGCAGGTCCAGCACCACCGGCAGGCCCAGTTCGGGGTGGCGCAGCAGCGCCTGGGTGCGGGTGAACACCACGCCGGGGTAGGCATCGCGCATGGTCGCCGAGGCGATCTGGGTATCGGTGTCGGCCTGGAAGAAACGCACCTGCGGTGCATGTTCCTCGCCGCGTTTCCAGTCGCCCTTGAAGTGGCTCAGCTCGTCCACCACCAGGGTGTTGTGGGCCACGGTCTGCTTGGCCCAGCTGCGGTTCTCGGCCAGGTAGATGCCGCCGCGCTTGGCTTCCACGTTGAGGAAGCGCGCTGCGCCGTAGTCGGTCACCACGGCCTTGCCGTTGTCGTAGAACAGCCAGTTGAGCTTGTCGAAGTGGCCGTGGCCCATGCCCTGCATGGTGTCCTTCTGCACCAGCGCCTGGCCGTCCTCGCCGTTCATGCGCAGGATCGCCAGGCCGCCGCGGTCGCCGTCGCGACCATCGCGCAGCAGCATCGGCTTGTAATCGAAGGGTTTGGCCTTGTTGGCCGCCAACGCCTGCGCCACCTGCAGGCCTTCGGGCGAGAGCAGCAGGCGTTTCTGCTGCTGGGCCACCGACAGCAGGTGGTCATCACCGGTGCGTGCATAGGCGATGCCGATGCCAGCCACCAGCTCCTCGGTATCGATGCCCTTGTCCAGGATCGCATCGTTGATCGGGAAGAACAGGCCGTCGTAGCTGGTCTGCACCAGCACATCCACGGCCTTCAGCAGCACGCCGTCGCGGCGCGCGAAGATCTTCCGCTGCGGCTCGTTGCGTTCGATGGCGTTGGCGAACAGCAGGAACGGCGCCAGTGCATAGCGCTGGTAGTACGGGCCTTCCTCGTAATAACCATCGGGCGAGAACAGCAGGTCGATCTGCCGCAGGAAGCCGAATTTGTCGTCCTTCTGGCTGCCGCGCAGGGATTGCTCCACCAGTTCCTGGTCACGCAGCACGTAGCCGGTCATGCCGGTGGCGGCCACCGCCCAGGTCGCGTGGTTGTGGATCTGGTCGTAGTTCTTCGGCTCGCTGATCAGGAATTCGGCCATCGGCCGGAACAGTTGCGACTCGATGGTCTGCCGGTCCTGTGCGGACAGCGCGTCGCGGATCGCGTCGTAGCCCTGGATGGCGTTGACCAGCCACACCGAATCGTTGAGCACCTGCCAGAACACGCGGCCGGGAATCTGCCCGCGGCCTTCCGGGTGCGGGCCCAGGGTCGGGTAGAGCTTGGCGTACTGCAGCAGCATGTCGCGCGAGTAGTCGACATAGGCCTTGTCACCGGTCAGCCGATACAGCGTGCCGGCCGCCAGCAGCGCCTGGTAGTTGCGCTTGTGCTGTTCATGGGTGCGGCCGCCGCCCTTGTCCTTGGGCACCGGCACGTCGATGCCGGCCTTCATCATCTTCTTCAGTGACTTTTCCGTACGCGCCTGTTCCTTGGCGAACCACGGGTAGCGGCTGCCTTCGCTGGCCATCTGCTGCCACTGCGCAGCGGTCACCAGCACCGGCGCGGTGTCGGCCTGGCGCGCGGCGGCGGCCGGGGCCGCCAGCAGCGGTGCGGCCGGCAGCAGGGCAAAGGGGACGGCCAGGGCCAGGGAAACAAACAGCGGCTGCAACCTCATCGATCAACTCCGGTGCTGGTGCGGGACAGGGCAACCTCGCCCACCTTGGGATACCAGTCCACCCCCGTGGCCTCGCGCGCGGTCATTGCCAGCGCCGGATCGGCACCGGTGGCGGGCAGGGCCGGGGTGGGCGTCCACAGGCCGCTGGCGGCCTGCTGCAGGGTCACGCTGCGGCTTTCGACGCCGCTGGGAAACGCGGTGCTTGCCTGCGGCGACTGCACGTTGCCGCTGAAGGCGATGCCGGCCAGTGAACTGGCGGCGGTGGGTGGGTTCTTGCTGGTGCGGTTGACGATCAGGTTGGCGCTGAAGCGGCTGTTGCTCGCGGCCACCTCGATGCCCTTGGCCACGTCATGGCCGACGCCGAAGCTGATCTTCGCCACATCCACGAAGGTGTTGCGGCTGATGGTGGCGTTGACCACCGGCGCATAGCCGGACAGCGGCGGATCGGCCTGTGCGTCCATGATTGCCAGCGCGGAGCGGTTGCTGGAACCGGCCAGGCGCTCGAAGTAGTTGTTGCTGACAGTCTGGTCGGCGTTGATGATGCGCACGCCGCCGGTGCCGGCCTTGTCGTCGCCGAGGAAGACATTGTCGAGCACCCGGTTGCCGTTGCCGTGTCGCAGGGTCAGCGCGCCGGCCGACCGATAGAAGACGTTGCCGCGGTAGGTATTGCCACCTGACTTGTTGGAGACGATCTCGGTCTCGCCGTCGCAGCTTTCGAACCAGTTGTTTTCCACGGTGCTGTTGGAATCGCTCAGCGAGGTATCGCTGGTGCCGACGCGGATCGTTTCGCCGCCGTTGACGCCGAGCAGCGGGCGCGGCCCGAACCAGTTGTGGTCGATGCGGTGCTGGTTGTCCAGGCCCTGGGTGGCATCGCGCACCACCACCACGGTGGGGCCAGCGTTGGTCTTGCCGCGCAGCTGGCTGTGGTCCAACCGGTTGTGGCTGCCATACAGCGATACCCAGTAGTCCTGGTCGCTGGCATCGGGGTTGGTGTAGTCGTCGATGACCAGGCCGGTCACCCGGCTGTGGCTGGCCACCGCCTTGCTCGATTCGCGGAAGGCCACCACCGCATCGCCCGGCGTGTAGCCGTTGCGGAACACCAGATTGGAGACCTGCAGGTAGCTGCCGGCCAGGCGCAGGTCCGAACGCCCGCTGAGGATCACCTTGCCCGGGGTTTGCGCGCGCAGGGTGATCGGCGCGGCCTCGGTGCCCTGTCCCTTCAGCAACAGACGGGTGTCGGTCCAGGTGCCGTCGGCCAGCACGATTTCATCGCCGGGCTGCAGGGCAGCCGCGGCGGTGGTGAACTCGGCGGCATCGTAGACCAGCCAGCTGGTGGCCTGTGCCGACGAAGTGGTCAGGCAGATTGACAGACCAGTTGCAAGGAATGATCCGGGAAACCGGTTGGACGGGCGGTACGAAGTCGATTCGGTGCGCATGAAGTCCTTCCAGGGACGGCCGGGCCGTCGTTTCGGGTGGGTGTGCATACCACTTGCGGGGCCTGTTGTAAGCCAGCTTTCGCGCAAAGTCATGCTGCATCAGCACATTTAATGACGGCCAAGTGGTATGAAACAAAGGTATTAAGAAAAATCCAGTCCAGTTGGTTGACATTTCTGTGTCTGCATGTCGAAGCTGCGTCCACGCCTGCCAACCAGGCGATCCTTTGGGAGGAGGAAACCATGCGGCAATCTGCCGGAGCTGTACGCACCATCACGCTGTCACCCACCCCCCTCGTCGTGGCTTTGCTTGCCGCGCTGGCCGCCGCTCCGCTGGCGCAGGCACAGTCCACCACCGGCAGCGCCGGGCAGGACGCCACCACGCTGGACCAGGTGCAGGTCACCGGCATCCGCGAATCGATGCAGAGTTCGATCAACAAGAAGCGCGACGACACGGTCGTCGCCGACGTACTCTCTGCCGATGACATCGGCGACCTGCCGGCGCCGTCGCTGGCCGATGCGATCGAAACGCTGACCGGCGCCGCCTCGACCCGCGACAAGACCGGTGCTTCGGAGATTTCCATCCGCGGCCTCGGCGCCTTCCTCAGCAGCACCAATTTCAACGGCCGCGAGATCACCAACGGCAGCGGCGACCGCTCGGTGAACTTCAACATGTTCCCGGCCGAGCTGATCAATACGGTGGCCATCTACAAGACCCAGCGCGCCGACATCATCGAAGGCGGCGTGGCCGGCACCATCGGCCTGGAGACGGTCAAGCCGCTGGAATACGGCAAGCGCTCGGTGCAGTTCGACCTGCGCGGCAGCTGGGCCGAGTATGACAAGAAGTACCGCGATGACGATGGCATCGGCTACCGCGGCACCGCCAGCTACATCGACCAGTTCGAGTTCGGCGACGGCCAGAAGCTGGGTGTTTCGCTGGGCTTCCAGCGCCTGGACGGCACCGACCCGGAAGAGAGCATCACCAGCGGTTCCACCTGGTATGCCTGCGATGGCAACCAGAACGTGGCCAACGCCAACTGTTCCGAAGTGGGCGCGCAGGCCATCGCCAACGGTGCGCCGTACTACCTGGTGCCGAGCAGCCGCATCTACCGCCTGAAGCAGGAACGCAACGACCGCCAGAGCGAGTTCGCTGCGGTGCAGTGGCGGCCCAACGATGTGGTCGAAGTGAACGTCGACTTCGAGCACACCCAGCGCAACTGGTATGAAAACCGCAGCGACCTGAGCCTGTCCAACGCGCGCCGTGGCATCACCCAGCGCGAGGTGGACGAGAATGGCATCGTCCGCCACCTGCATGGCAGTACCTCGATCGATTCCACCTCCAACCGCTACTGGCGCGGCGAGGAATACACCGGTGGCGGCCTGAACCTGATCGTGCGCCCGAGCCCGGCCTGGGAACTGTCCACCGATCTGTCCTATTCGCACACCAACCGCCTGGACAGCGAGCGCATGACCCGCCTGCGGGCCAACCAGCGCGACATCAACAATGCCATCGTGCCGGGCATCAGCAGCGGCACCACCGGTTATGTCGACTACGACTGGGACTGGCATGGCGAAGTGCCGAGCGTGGCCCTGGCGCCGAACTTCAACGTGCAGAACTGGGATGCGTACTCCGGTGCGGCCCGCGTCACCTCCAGCGCGACCGAGAACGACCACAGGATAAAGGCCGGCCGCTTCGACGCCAGCTTCATGCCGGAGTCGGGCTTCTTCACCCGCATCAAGGGCGGCGTGCGCGCCAGCCAGGCCGACTACCGCCTGCGCGACAATACCCTGGTGACCGACTACGACCAGCGCGTCGCCGCCGACAAGGCAAAGATCATCGCCGCCAACCAGGCCTGCCGCGCACCGTTCCCGCAGAGCGATTTCATGGATGCCGCCAGCGGCAACACGATCTCCTCTTGGGCCTACTTCGATCCGGACTGCCTGTACCAGTCCTTCCGTGGCAGCCTCGACAGCGGCCTGGATCCGGATTTCCAGGATCCCAACAACGTCGACATCACCGAGAAAACGCGCGCGCTGTACCTGCTGGGCGAGTTCAGCAGCAGCCTGTTCGGGCTGCCGGTCACCGGCAACGTCGGCCTGCGCTGGGTCAAGACCGATGTACGTTCGGAAGGCGTGCGCACCGACCTGCAGATCGAGGACAACGGCGACGGCACGATCCGCCTGCAGCCGACCGGCAACTACACCACCCAGGTGTTCAAGGCCGGCAACGACAAGCTGCTGCCCAGCCTGAACGCGGCCTTCGAACTGCGTCCGGACGTACTGCTGCGCGTCGGCGCCTACCGTGCGATGTCGCGCCCGGACATCGCGGCGCTCGGTGCCGGCCGCACCATCAATGTCAGCAGCGATGCCACCTACGGCAACCTGGCCGATGCGCTGGACGACATCAGCGCCAGCGGCAACCCGGCCGCGCAGCCGCTGATGTCCTGGAACGGCGATCTGTCGCTGGAGTGGTACCCGAACCCGGACACCCTGCTGGCCGGCGCGGTGTACTGGAAGCAGTTCAACGGCGGCACCGCCACCGCGCTGGAGCCGGAGACCTACACCATCAACGGGCAGACCGTGACCGTGCCGGTGCGCCAGCAGGTGACCACCGACGATGACAGCACCCTGACCGGCCTGGAACTGAGCGTCACCCATCGCCTGTCCTACCTGCCCAAGCCGTTCGATGGGCTGGGTTTCAAGGTCAGCTACAACTACGCCGATGCCGACTACGAGACCCAGGATTCGCGACTGGGCGAGCAGCTGGCCGCCGATGGCACCGTCATCCCGGCCATCGTGCCGCCGGCCGGTCTCAGCGGTTTCTCGCGGCACGTGCTGTCCGGTTCCATCTACTGGGACGTGGGCCGCTTCAACATCCAGGCCATCGGCAAGTTCCGCTCGCACTACTACCAGGACTTCACCGGCAACACCGCGCAGCAGAACCGCTACTACGACGACAACACCAGCGTCGACCTGCGCATGCGCTACAAGGTCAACAAGCAGCTGTCGCTGTCGCTGGAGCTGATGAACCTGACCAACGAACCGCGCGTGGCGTACCAGCCGCTTTACGGCAATTTCCGTGAAGTGGTGACCTACGGGCGGCGAGCGTATTTCGGTGTACGATACAAGTTCTGAACAGGGCGGCGCGGCCAGTGGTCGCGCCGTCGCTCCATCCGGACCCGCACCGCGCACGGTGGCCCGGGACGGGCCTGGAGGGAACCGCCAAGGGTCAGCCGCATGTCCGCCAACCGCCTCTACCAGACCATCGCCGCCAAGCTCCGCAAGCTGATCGAGGACGGCGAATTTCCGCCGGGCTCGCGCCTGCCGGGCGAGCGTGAGCTGGCCGAACGTTTCGGCGTCAGCCGGGTGACCGTGCGTGAAGCCGAGATCGCTCTGGAAGCCCAGGGCTGGATCGCCATACGCATCGGCTCGGGCGTGTACGTCAAGCCGCGCCCGACGCAGGCCGCCGGTGGCCTGCCCGATGTCAGCGCCTTCGATCTGACTGCCGCCCGCGCGGTGTTCGAGGCCGAGGCCGCGGCGCTGGCTGCCAGCAACGTCGACGAGGCCGGCATCGCCGAACTGCAGGTGCTGGCCCAGGCCCTGTGCCGCCGCGACCTGACCGATGAGGAGGCCGGCGACTTCGACCGCCGCTTCCACCTGACCATCGCCCGCCTGTCCGGCAACCCGGTGGTGGAGTACTTCATCCAGCAGATCTGGCGCATGCGCAGCGATCTGCCGCGGGTGGCCGAGGTCTACGCGCGGGTCTGCCACGACGACGGCGCCAGCCGCGCCGACGAGCACATGGCGATCTTCGAGGCGCTGCGCAGCCGTGATCCGGTGGCCGCGCGCAATGCCATGCGCTACCACTTCCAGCGCCTGTTCGAGGCGATGCTGGAAGCGACCGAAAGCCAGGCGCTGGAAGAAATCCGACGGCGCACCCAGCAGGACCGCGAGCGCTTCCTGGCCACCACGCGCATCTGAGGGTTTCCAGCCAACGGCGCAGCCCCTCGTGGGGTGGTCGCTTGATGCATCGGGGTCTGTGTGTTGGGTCGGGCGGGTTGGGTTCGCGGGACACGCCGTGAATCCGTCCCTGGAGGCTCGATGGCGCCATCCATGGCGCCAACGGTCCCGCGA
>NZ_VYKI01000020.1:51141-64575 GCF_008710035.1 Stenotrophomonas cyclobalanopsidis
CGTTTCCGCGCGCGTGGTGGGTGTGGGGGCCCATCCGTGCGCCCATTGGTCCCCCACCCCCCCCCCCCCCCGCCCCCCGACAGTTTCCGTGCGCGTCCAGCCCACGGAAAAGAAATAAAGAGCAGAAGCAAAAGCGCTCGCCCGCGGTCGGATCCCTTTCCGCAGCAAAGGGCTCCGACCCCTCTCTATATATGTATCGACATCCACATCTGCTCTTGCTCTGCTCTGGCACTTGCCATCCGTCACCACGGAACCTGGCGGGGGTGGGGCGGTGTGGCCGCGCGGGGGTGTCCGCGGCATGGATGCCGCGGCCAAGCCCCCATGGAGGGGTTTACGGCGTCCCTCGCGCGGTCACACCGGCCCACCCAAACCCACACAACCCAGAGCCGACGAACTTAGGCTCTGCGCTCTGAGCTCTGGCTTGAAGAAAGCGGCGCCGGCCGCAGGCCGGCCAAGCACAAACCCCCGCTGCGCTGCGGCACGCCTGCCGCCGATCGATCTGGGATAATGGGCGCTCTTGTTTATCCTGCTGCCGGACCGGTCATGACCCAGAAGACGCTGCTCAACGATACCCACCGCGCCCTCGGCGCCAAGATGGTCGATTTCGGGGGTTGGGACATGCCCATCCACTACGGCTCGCAGCTGGACGAGCACCACCTGGTTCGCCGCGAAGCCGGCGTCTTCGACGTCAGCCACATGACCGTGGTCGACCTGCGCGGCGAGCAGGTCAAGCCGTTCCTGCGCCGCCTGCTGGCCAACTCCATCGACAAGCTGAAGGTGCCGGGCAAGGCGCTGTACTCGTGCATGCTGAATCCGGCCGGCGGCGTCATCGACGACCTGATCGTCTACTACCTCGCCGATGATTTCTTCCGCATGGTCGTCAACGCCTCCACCCGCGAGAAGGACCTGGCCTGGCTGCGCGAGCAGGCGGTACCGTTCGGCGTCAGCGTCGAGCAGCGCCCGGACCTGGCCATCCTCGCCGTGCAGGGCCCGAAGGCGCGCGACAGCGTGGTCGGCCTGGTCGGCGGCAGCGACCGTGACGCGCTGGCCAAGCTCGGCCGCTTCGCTGCCCTGCAGGTCAAGGCGGACGACGGCGTTGAACTGTTCGTTGCCCGCACTGGCTACACCGGCGAAGACGGCTTCGAGATCCTGCTGCCGCAGGACGCCGTGGTCGCCTTCTGGAACGGCCTGCTGGCGGCGGGCGTGAAGCCGGCCGGCCTCGGCGCGCGCGATACCCTGCGCCTGGAAGCCGGCATGAACCTGTATGGCCAGGACATGGACGAAGCGATCAGCCCGTACGAAGCGGCGCTGGCCTGGACCGTGTCGCTGGACGAAGGCCGTGACTTCATCGGTCGCGACGTGCTGGAGGCGCAGAAGGCCGCAGGCAACGCGCGACAGATGATCGGCCTGGTGATGGACGAGAAGGGCGTGCTGCGCCATGGCCAGGCGGTGACCACCGCCGGCGGCCAGGGCGAAATCCTGTCCGGCACCTTCTCGCCGAGCCTGGCCAAGGGCATCGCGTTCGCCCGCGTGCCGGCGGGTGAACTCGGCCAGGTCACCGTCGATATCCGCGGCCGGCAGGTGCCGGTGCGCGTGGTCAAGTTCCCGTTTGTCCGCGAAGGCCAGGCCCAGCCCGGCGTGCTCGCCGACGTCTGATCCGAACGTGCCGGCCGTCACTGACAGCAGTGGCGGTCGGTTGGTTACACTAGCCCCGTTTTTTCCACCCCCTGCAAAACCTGGAGCAGTTCCCATGAGCGAGATCCCCGGCGACCTCAAGTTCCTCAAGTCCCACGAGTGGGCCCGCGTCGAAGGCAATGGCCGCGTCACCGTCGGCATTTCCGACCATGCCCAGGGCCTGCTGGGTGACCTGGTCTACGTCGAGCTGCCCGAAGTCGGCGCCGAGGCCAAGGCGGGCGAGCAGATCGCCGTCGTCGAGTCGGTCAAGGCCGCCTCGGACGTCTACAGCCCGGTCAGCGGCACGATCGTCGAGGTCAACTCGGCGCTGTCGGACAAGCCGGAAACCATCAACGAAGATGCCTACGGCGAAGGCTGGATGTACGTGGTCGAGCTGACCAGCGCCGACGAGCTCAACGAGCTGCTGGATCCGGACGCGTACGCCGAAGCCCTGGAAAACGAAGACCACTGAGTCCTCGCTTCCTGCTTCCAGAACGGCCACCTTCGGGTGGCCGTTTTCGTTCCGGCCTCCGTCGTCGACTCATGCCATCGGGTTTGCGGCACACCTCCGACATGGCATCAGGCGGCATCGAACGGCGCGATCAGGCGTGCGCAGTTTTGCGCAAATCCGCGTTTCCGTCCCGCGTTTGCGTGTTCCGATGTGAAAACTTTTACCCCCCGTTGCAGACCCGTTGTGGTGCGGCGGGCGCGCGCGATGGCGTGTGCCGGACGACGTGGTGCATGGCGCGGCATCTGCTGTCGCCTATCAACGCGGAGTGCTTATTTCAAGCGTTTTTTATTCATCAGATACGATCACGTGTTGCTGCGCGTGACGTTGGCGGTGCGCGATGCAGGGCCAGGAAGGTGCTGTGTGGTGATGGTGCCGGTGGCGTTCGGATGGACGCGGATGTGAAATTTTTTCGCGGGGGTTGTTGACAGTAAAAAAAACCGTGATTAGGTTTCGCCTCAGCAGACCTTGCCTGCCAAACCGAGTGCGCAGAATCAATCGTCCGATGCGAAGCAGCTCCCTCAAGACCACCGCGATCCTGCAGACGGTGGACATGGCCTCGCTTCCCCCGGAGAAATGCAAGGCATCTCCTGTTCAGATGCCCGCTCCGCCGATCGAGGCGGGCATTGCCGCATCCGTAACGGCGCGCCTGACGCGCCGGCGGTCCCCGCACGCAGCAACCGCGGGTTTGATCCACCTGGGCGTTTCAACTCCCTATCACTGACGAGGAGCCATCCCATGGCAACCAAGAAAGCTGCGAAGAAAAAGCCCGCTGCCAAGAAAGCGGTGAAGAAGGTCGCTAAGAAGGCCGCTGCCAAGAAGGCAGTGAAGAAGGTCGCGAAGACGGCGACTGCCAAGAAGGCTACGGCCAAGAAGGCCGTCAAGAAGGTTGCCAAGAAGGCAACTGCGAAGAAAGCCACTGCAAAGAAGGCGGCAAAGAAGGTCGCCAAGAAGCCGGCTAAGAAGACCGCGAAGAAGGCCGTCAAGAAGGTTGCAAAGAAGGCAACTGCGAAGAAGGCCACTGCAAAGAAGGCGGCAAAGAAGGTCGCCAAGAAGCCGGCAAAGAAGACCGCGAAGAAGGTCGCCAAGAAGGCGACTGCGCGCAAGGCTACTGCCAAGAAGGCAGTGAAGAAGACTGCGAAGAAGGCCACTGCGAAGAAGGCCACCAAGAAGGCTGCCCCGAAGAAGGCTGCCAAGACGGTTGCCAAGCGCAAGCCGGCTGCCCGCAAGAAGAAGGCGGCTCCGGTCGCTCTGCCGGCGACCCCGGCGCCGCTGATCTAAGTACTTCCCGATAGCCGTACCCTGAAACCCCCTTCCCTGGCTGCCCAGCGGGGAGGGGGTTTTTTTATGACGGTCTCGGGCCGATTTGTAGAGTCGAGCTCGCTCGACTGCTTCACCGCTCCTGTAGAGTCGAGCTTGCTCGACTGTTTTTCCGGCAGTCGACAAGCTCGACTCTACCCGTGCAGTACCGGCGGAAACCGCTCCACCAGAAATTCCAGGAAGCTGCACAGGCGGGTGGAGCGGTAGCGATCGTGCGCATACACTACGTGCATCGGCCGACCGGCCTGGCCGTGCTGCGGGAACAGCTGCACCAGCCGTCCGGCGGCCACGTCCGCGGCCAGCAGCAGGGTTGACTGCAGCACGATGCCCAGCCCATGCAGCGCCGCCGCACGCAGCGCCTCGCCGTTGTTGATCTGCAGGCGCGCAGCGGCGATACGCTCGAGGTCGTCAGCCTGGTCCTGCAGCCACTGCGCCAGCGCGCGGGGTTCGAAAGAGAGGCACTCGTGCGACGCCAGTTCGGCGAGCGTGCGCGGCGTGCCGTGGCGGGCGAGGTAGGCCGGCGCGGCACACATCATCAGCCGGTAGGGCGTCAGTGGGCGTGCCACCAACGCATCGCTGTCGGCCAGCGTGCCGATGCGCAGCGCTGCTTCGAAACCTTCCTCGGCCAGGTCGACCACGCGGTCGCTCAGGCTCGCCTCCACCCGCACCTGCGGATGGCGCTGCATGTACTCGGCCAGGGCCGGCACCAGCGCGTGCGTGCCGAAGATCACCGGTGCGCTGATGCGCAGCGTGCCGGCCGGCGCCATCTGCTGGTGGGCGGCCTGCGCATCGGTCTCTTCCACCATCCGCAGGATGTCCCTGCAGCGGGCGTAGTAGTCCTCGCCGAACGGCGTCATGTGCTGGCGGCGGGTCGTGCGGCTCAGCAGCTGCATGCCCAGGCGCGCTTCCAGTGCACGCAGGTGCTTGCCGGCCATCGTCGCCGAGATGTCCATCGCCGCGGCCGCAGCGCTGAGGCTGCCCTTGTCCACGATCAGCACGTAGACCTGCATGCTCTCCAGCAGGTTCATCTGACACTCCGGGTTTTGAATGCTGAAACCTGCGCGGAGTTTATCAATCAGGGGTGATCAAAGAGCATGCGCTGCACGGGCCGGATGTGCCGGCCACGCATGACGGAGAACACCATGGATCTGAGTCTTGAAGGACGTACCGCACTGGTGACTGGCGCGGGCAGCGGCATTGGCGCGGCGGTTGCGCGGCAGCTGGCGGCGCTCGGCGTACGCATCGCGATCAGCGCGCGACGGTTGCAGCCGCTGCAGTCGCTGGCGGCGGAGATCGCAGCCCGCGGTGCAGCCGCGCCGCTGATCCTGCCGGGTGACCTCACCGACGCCGCGCAGCTGGCGCGCATCGCCACCGGGGCGCAGGACGCGCTGCAGCGCGTGGACATCCTGGTCAATGCCGCGGGCGGCTCGCGGCCGACGTCTGTCGACGCCGCTGATGAGGTATGGGACGAAGCGATGGCACTGAACTTCTCCGCGTCGCGACAGCTGACCCAGGCGCTGTTGCCCGGCATGCGGGCGCAGGGCTGGGGGCGAGTGATCAACTTCAGCGGTTCGATGGAGCCGCGTGCGGTGAATGCCGCCACGGCGGCGAAGGCCGCGCTGCACCTGTGGAGCAAGGGCCTGTCATCGGAGGTGGCGGCGCAGGGCGTGACGGTCAACACGATCGCGCCGGGGCGGATCAACAGCGCGCAGATCCTCGGCCGATTGCATCCCACCGAGGAAAGCCGACGCGCCTTCATCGACCGCAACATTCCGATCGGGCGCTTCGGCGAACCGGACGAGGTCGCGCCGCTGGTGGCGTTCCTGGCGTCGCCGCTGGCGGGCTACATCACCGGCGCGGTGATCCCGGTGGACGGCGGCATGCACTACTTCGCGCACTGAGCCTGCGTTGGTAGAGTCGACTGTCAGTCGACTGCTTTTCGATCCGGCACTGCGTGAGTCGACTGACAGTCGACTCTACCGATCACCGACAGGCTGCCGCGCTCAGCGCGGCGAGGCCACCGCGCGGTTGCCCGAGGCGCCCTTGCCCTTGCGCTTGTCCTGCTGCGCCGGGGTGGCGCCTTCGGCCATCAGGCTGTCGCTGCCGAAATCGGTGTCCACGTCCAGCCAGCGCTGTGCCGGCAGGCCCAGCGCGGAATCGAGCACGGTCGGCAGCAGGCCGCTGGGCAGGCCGCTCTCGCCGTTCCAGAGGATGGCGATGCCGAGGTCACGTTCGGGCACCAGTGCGACCAGACCACGGTAACCCTGCACCGCACCGGCATGGAAGACCACGTCGTGGCCGGCGTAATCGAAGGTGCGCCAGCCCAGCGCGTAGCCGGCCGAGTGCAGGCGCTCACGGCGCCAGCCCGAGCGCATCTCGCCCGGGGTGTTGATCAGGCTCGAATGCAGGGTGGCCAGCAGCGGCGCAGGCAGCACGTCGGGGCGATGCCCGGTGTGGGCCAGCAGCCACTGCGCCATGTCGCTGGCACTGGCGTTGACGCCGGCCGCCGGAGCAACGCGGTAGTAGGTCGGCTTCGGCGTCAGCGACACCCAGCCGTTGCGGCTGCGCACGTGCGGGCGCGCCCAGCGCGAGCTGGCCTGGATGCCTGCCAGGCCGAGGCTGGCATCGTTCATGCCCAGCGGCTTGAAGATGCGGCGCTCGACCGATTGTTCGTAGAAGCTGCCCGAGGCGGCATAGACCACGTCGCCGATCAGGCTGAAGGCCACGTTCTGGTAGGCGTAGCAGTCGCCCGGCAGGCACTTGAGGCTGGTGTTGGCCAGCTTCTGGGTCAGCGAGTAGTACTCGGCATTGCCTTCGATGTCGCGGTCGTAGGCGTTGTAGGGCAGGCCGACGCGGTGGCTGAGCACATCGGCCACGGTCAGGCGGTCGGTGGCTTCGGGCGAGTTGAGGCGGAAGCCCGGCACGTAGTCGGTCACCTTGCTGTCCCAGCGCAGCGTGCCGTCGTTGACCAGCAGGCCGGCCATGGTGCCGGCGAAGGCCTTGGACAGCGACGCCAGGCGGAACACGGTGTGCGCGTCGACCGGCAGCGGATTGTTGACATCGGTGACGCCGTAGCCGCGCGCGCTGAGCACGCGGCCGCCCTGCACGATGGCCACGGCCATGCCCGGCACGCGCTCGCCGTAGGTGAGCTGCTGCGCCATCGATTCGATATGGGCGACGTTGAAGCCGGCGGCAGGCAGCTGCACCTGCGGCACCAGGCCGGTGCGGTAGGCCGCCGGCTGGGTGTGGGCGACGCCAGGGCCCGCGGCGGTTTCAATGTTGGTCGGCATCGGCGGCAGGGCCGGCGGTGTCTGCGCGGTGGTGGACAAGGCCACGGGCATCAACATGCCCAGCAAACCGGTGGTCGCCGCCCGGACCGGGCGACGCAGGTTGTTCATTTTCATCGGTTGGACCCGTGCGCGACTGCTGTTTGTGATTCTAGCGCCGCTTTTCGCCTGTGCACAAACAAAGCGAAGATGAATGCGCATCTGATTGAAAAAGTTGGATTTTTGACGCCCGGCGACGGGGTCTGGACGCGCCCGCAGATGCCCTCCGCATGACCCCGCCTGCGGACATTGCGCGCGGTCTGCTGGCGATGTTGCAGTGCATTGTCTAACGTACGCGCTTCACTGCCCCCGGAGCCTGTCATGCCGCCATCCAACTGCTGCGTCCCGGCCGGGGCCACCGCGTGAGCGCGGCCGCGGGCAAGGGACCGCTGCGTGGGCTTGTGGCGGCGCTGCGCGAATCGCCGGCGCTGTGGTGGTCGTTCCTGTACTTCTTCTGCCTGCTCAGCGGCTACTACGTGCTGCGCCCGGTGCGCGAGGCGATGGCGGCCTCCTCCGATCTGGAGACGGTGTTCCCGCCGCTGCTGATCGGCTGGTTCGCCAGCCATGGCATCGCCCTGAAGGACTTCGTCCTGCAGTTCCTGTTCACCTGCGTGTTCCTGATCATGCTGGTGCTGCAGCCGGTCTATGGCTGGCTGGTCAGTCGCTTCCCGCGGCGGGTGTTCCTGCCGGTGGTGTATGGCTTCTTCATCGCCACCCTGCTGGTGTTCTACGTGCTGTTCGACAGCGGCGTGCCGGGGCGGGGCATGGCCTTCTTCCTCTGGGTGATGGTCTTCAACCTGTTCGCGGTGGCCGTGTTCTGGAGCTTCATGGCCGATGTCTTCAGCAACGTGCAGGCACGCGCGTACTACGGCTACATCGGCGCGGCCGGCACGGTCGGCGCCTTCCTCGGCCCGGTCCTCACCAGCGCGCTGGTGCAGCGCGTGGGCATCGCCAACCTGATGCTGGTCTCGGCCGGCTTCCTGGTGGTCTGCCTGTTCTGCATCTGGCGGCTGCGGCATTGGGCGGTGCTGCGCGAGCGCGAGCAGCAGCTGGTGTCCGGCGAAAAGCCGATGGGCGGCAGCGTGCTCGACGGCCTCAAGCTGATCGCGCGCGAGCCGCTGCTGCGCTGGCTGGCGATCCTGGTGGTGTTCGGCGTGGGCGTGGGCACGATGCTGTACAACCAGCAGGCCAGCATCGTGCGGGCGGCCTTCAGCGACCCGGCGGCCAGCACCGCGTTCTTCTCGCGCATCGACCTGGCGGTGAACGCGCTGACCCTGCTGCTGCAGCTCAGCCTGACCCGTTGGCTGCTGTCGCGCCACGGCATCGCGCCGGCGCTGCTGATTCCCGCCTTCGCCATCCTGCTTGGCTTCTCGATACTGGCGGCCTCGCCGCTGCCGATGATGGTGGCGGTGGTGCAGGTGCTGACCCGAGCCAGCGAGTTCTCCCTGTTCAAGCCGGCCCGCGAGACCATCTACACGCGTGTGGACCGCCAGTGGCGCTACAAGGCCGGCGCGGCCATCGACACCGTGGTATACCGCGGCGCCGACCTGAGCTTCACCTGGGTGCACAAGGGGCTGTCGCTGTTCGGCTCGCATGTGGTGTTCGCCGGCGGCATGCTGGTGGCCGCGTGCATGACCCTGGCCGCGTTCGGCGTGCTGCGCGAAGAGAAGAAGCTGCCGCGCGACCGCTGACCCCATCATCCCGTCAACCCATCCAAGGAAATTCGCCATGTACTGGATCGCACTCGCCCTGACCCTGCTGGTCGCACTGCTGCACGTCTACTTCCTGGTGCTGGAGATGTTCCTGTGGACCCGCCCGCTGGGGCTGAAGACGTTCCGCAACACGCCGGAGAAGGCCGAGATCACCCGCGTGCTGGCGGCCAACCAGGGCCTGTACAACGGCTTCCTCGCTGCGGGCCTGTTCTGGGGCCTGTTCGACCATCTGCCAATGCTGGTGAACTTCTCGCTGGGCTGCGTGATCGTGGCCGGCTGCTACGGCGCGTGGAGCGTGAACAAGCGGATCTTCTTCATCCAGGCGGTGCCGGCCCTGCTGGCGGCGGTGGCATGGTGGTTCGTGCCGGCCTGATTGCTTGGTAGAGTCGAGCTTGCTCGACTGCTTTTCGGGCCCCAGTCGAGCAAGCTCGACTCTACGGTTGCGGTGCACAAACAAAAAACGGCGGGCCGAGGCCCGCCGTTTCCGTGTGCGCTTGACGCAGGCGATCACGCTGCCTGCGAATGCGGGTCCTTGTGCTGGCGGTCGTAGTAGCTGGCCGCGCGCAGTTCGTGGGTGTCGAAGTCGTCCACGGTGATGGTGTCCAGGGTCAGCGTGCGCAGTTCTTCCAGCAGGCTGCGCTCGTCCTGGGTGATCACGCCTTCGGCCACGGCCTCGTCCAGCTGCGCCTTGAAGTCCAGCGCCTCGATGCCCTTGCTCTTCAGCGCCTTCAGGAACTTGCGCTCCACCGGCTCGGCCATGATCGCCTTGCTCAGGTAGCTGTTGATGCGGCCACCCGGGTTGTTCTCGCACGGGGTCAGGAACACGCCACTGGCCAGGCGGTCGCGGGCTTCGTTCGGCGCCATCAGCAGGGCGGCGACACGACGGCTCAGACGATCGCCCGGGGCTTCGGCACGACGGCCCAGCGGGAAGATCAGCGCCCACATCAGCCAGCCGATCGGACGGATGGGGAAGTTGCGCAGGGCCGCCGACAGCGACTCTTCGATCTTGTGCACGCTGTCATGGAAGGCCCACGCCAGCAGCGGCTGGTCGGCCTGCGGCGCGCCTTCGTCGTGGTAGCGCTTGAGCATGGCGCTGGTCATGTAGACATGGCTCAGCACGTCGCCCAGGCGGCCGGACAGCGATTCCTTGAACTTCAGCTTGCCGCCGAGGGTCATCATCGAAATGTCGGCCATCAGCGCCAGGTTGGCCGAGTAGCGGTCCAGCTTGCGGAAGTAGCGGCGGGTGTAGGCATCGCCCGGGGCGGCACCGAAGCGCGCACCGGTCAGGCCGAACCAGAACGAACGCACGGCATTGGAGATGCCATAGCGGATGTGGCCGAACAGGCTGCGGTCGAAGTCCTCCAGGCCGGCACGGGTGTCCGGATCCTGCGCGGCCTTCATCTCCTTCAGCACCCACGGGTGGCAGAGGATCGCACCCTGGCCGAAGATCAGCAGGCTGCGGGTCATGATGTTGGCGCCTTCCACGGTGATCGCGATCGGCGCGGCCTGCCAGCTGCGGCCGGCGAAGTTGCGCGGCCCGAGGATGATGCCCTTGCCGCCGATGACGTCCATCATGTCCGAGATCACTTCGCGGCTCATGCTGGTGCAGTGGTACTTGGCGATGGCCGACGGCACCGACGGCACGTCGCCACGGTCGACCGCAGCGGCAGTGGCCTGCGACAGCGCGCTGATCTTGTAGGCCTTGCCGCCGATGCGGGCCAGCGCTTCTTCCACGCCCTCGAAGCGGCCGACCGACAGGCCGAACTGCTTGCGGATGCGCGCGTAGGCACCGGTGACCGCTGCACCGGCCTTGGCACCGCCACTGGCGGTGGAGGGCAGGGTGATCGAGCGGCCCACGGCCAGGCACTCGTTGAGCATGTTCCAGCCCTTGCCGGCCATGGCGGCGCCACCAATCAGCTGGGTCAGCGGAATGAACACGTCCTTGCCGCGGATCGGGCCGTTCTGGAACGTCGAGTTCAGCGGGAAGTGGCGACGGCCGATCTCCACGCCGGCGGTATCGCGCGGCAGCAGGCCCAGGGTGATGCCGATGTCGCGGGTTTCGCCGATCAGGCCGTCCGGATCGTACATGCGGAAGGCCAGGCCGATCAGCGAAGCGACCGGGGCCAGGGTGATGTAGCGCTTGTCGAAGGTCAGCTTGACGCCGAGCACCTGCTCGCCGTTCCACTCGCCTTTGCAGACGATGCCGTAATCGGGAATCGAGGTGGCGTCGGAGCCGGCGAACGGACCGGTCAGGCCGAAGCAGGGCACTTCGCGGCCATCGGCCAGGCGCGGCAGGTACTGGTCCTTCTGTTCCTGGGTGCCGTAATGCACCAGCAGTTCACCCGGGCCCAGCGAGTTCGGCACGCCGACGGTGGAGCTGACCACCGAGGACACCGAGGCCAGCTTCTGGATGACCTTGTGGTGGGCCAGCGCGGAGAAGCCCAGGCCGCCGTACTCCTTCGGGATGATCATGCCGAAGAACTTGTTCTTCTTGATGAAGGCCCACAGTTCCGGCGGCAGGTCGGCATGGACGTGGGTGATTTCCCAGTCGTTGACCATTGTGCACAGCTCTTCGACCGGGCCATCGAGGAAGGCCTGTTCTTCAGCGGTCAGCTGCGGCTTGGGGTAGTTCAGCAGGATGTTCCAGTCCGGGTCACCGGTGAACAGCTCGCCTTCGAAACCGACCGAGCCGGTTTCCAGCGCGATGCGCTCGGTCTGCGACAGCGGCGGCAGCACCTTGCGGAACACCTTCATCATCGGGCCGGTCAGCAGCGGCTTGCGGATGAACGGCAGCAGCAGCGGCACGGCGATCACCGCCAGCACGGCGGCGGCGACGATCGTGGCGGTCTGGTTGACGTACGGCACGAACCAGCAGACGGCCAGCAGGGCCAGGCTGATCAGCGTCCAGGTCAGCAGGCGCATGCGGTGGTAGGCGACGAACGCGCCTGCCAGCAGCAGGGCGAGGAAGGGAAGAACGATGCTCATGAGCGTGCTCCGGTGACGTGCTCGTTTGTGGCGGACGAAGCTGCAGCATCCGCTGCGGGCAACACGTCCAGATAGTCCAACACAGTAGCGGTAAAGGCGTCGTTGTCATCGCCTGCGACCATGTGCGTGGCCTGCGGCAACTGTACGTGGCGCGCGTGCGGCGCCAATGCCAGGAATTCGGCGACGGTCTGCGGCGTGACCAGGTCGCTGCGGCCGCCACTGACCAGCAGCAGCGGGCACTTCACCTGGCGCGCGGCTTCGGCCAGCGCATCCTGGTGCTGTTCGCTGTCGCGGGCCAGTTCGGCCACCAGACGCGGATCCCAGTGCCAGCGCCAGCGGCCGTGGCCATCCTCGCACAGCAGCGCACGCAGCGACTGCTCGGATTTGCGCGGGCGGTGCGGCAGGTAGGCGGAGATCACGTCCGCGGCCTGGGCCAGCGACGCGAAGCCATCGGGATGGGCGGTCATGAAGGCGAGGATGCGCTCGACGCCGGCGGTGTCCCAGCGCGGGGTGATGTCGACCAGCACCATCGCCGAGAACAGGCCCGGCCAGCGTGATTCGGCGAGCAGGCCGAACAGCCCGCCCATCGAGGCGGCAACCAGCACCGGCGGGCCCGGCTGCTCGCCGGCCAGCACGATCAGGTCATCGGCGAACTGTTCGCCGTGGTAGGGCAGGTCGGCGGCGTTCCAGTCCGAATCGCCGTGGCCGCGCGCATCGTAGGCCAGCGTCTGCAGACCGGCGGCAGACAGCGCCCGTGCGGTGGCATTCCACGCATGCCGGGTCTGGCCGAAGCCATGGGCGAACAGCACGCGGCCGCGGCGACCGTGGTCGCTGGCCGTGGCCGCCAGACGGGCGCCATGGGCCGCCTCCAGACGCAGGTCGCGGAACGCGGCGGGAGTAGGGGACATAACCATACTCGCTAGTATGGATGGCTGGTGACGGAAGTCAATACCATGCAGTATGGTGCGCTGCGGAAGGCGCCATCGCCCGCCCCGCGACGGTTTCGGCCGCAACGGCGTACTGCAACGAACCCCGCCGTATGGTTAAATCACCCAATGAATCAACCTGACGCTTCTGCCGGCGAACCGCGTGCCGGCCGCAACAGCCGCCTCAGTGCCGAAGACTGGGCACAGGCGGCCCTCGATCTGATCGCTGAACAAGGTGTGGGCGCCGTCGCGGTGGAGCCGCTGGCGCGCCGCCTGGGCGTGACCAAGGGCAGCTTCTACTGGCACTTCCCTTCGCGCGATGCACTGCTGCAGGCCGCGCTTGAACGCTGGGAACTGTTCGAACAGGAGCAGGTCTTCGGTAGCCTCGAAGACGTGCCCGATCCGCGTGCGCGCCTGCGCCAGCTGTTCCAGATGGTGGCGCACGAAGTGCAGCCGCACATCATCTACAGCGAGCTGCTGAAGGCGCTGGACCACCCGATGGTGCGGCCCGTGATCGATCGGGTCTCGCAGCGGCGCCTGGATTACCTGGTGGCCTCGTTCCGCCAGGCCGGGCTCAGTTCGACCGATGCACGCCATCGCGCCCGTCTGGCCTACGCGGCCTATGTCGGCTTCCTGCAGCTGTCGCTGCAGCTGCAGCAGCCGAAACAGGCACGCGAGGATTTCGAAGCCTACGTGGAACACCTCATCGAGACGTTGATTCCGAACGGCTGACGTTGCCTGCAGCCCACGAAAAAGCCGCGATTGGATCGCGGCTTTTTTTTGTCCGACGCACCATGCGGAAAACCGGTGGCGCGGAAAAAACAACGGCCCCTTACGGGGCCGTTGCTGAGGTCAATGACCCGTCCTGAATTGGGTTGACACCTTTTCCCTCTGGAAAAGGAATGTTCAATGAAATCAACAATCAGGCGCAGCCAACGCGATTACTCGCTGGCCTTCAAATTGTCGGTGGTCGACCAGGTCGA
>NZ_VYKI01000021.1:0-37018 GCF_008710035.1 Stenotrophomonas cyclobalanopsidis
ACGCCGAGCGACCCCACCTGTCCCTTAAAATGCAGACGCCCGATGCGACGCATCGGGCGTCCTTGGCCGCCTGACGGCGGCCGTATCATCCACCCCATAGGTGTCAACCTATGGCAGGACGGGTCACAATGATCAATCAACCGATCAGAACTTCTGCTGGTACTTCATGTACACAAAGCGACCCACTTCGAAGCCACCGTAGTACGAGTAGCCCGCGTTCGGCTGGGAGTAGGCCGGAGCCGCCCAATGGTCGAACACGTTGTTGGCACCGACGGCCACCGTCGCATTCCACGGCAGGTTGTAGGACACCTGCAGGTCGTGGAAGGTGTTGGAGCCCAGCTCGTTCATCGGCGTGATCTGGCCCTGGGTATCCGGCGCGCTGTAGTTCGGCAGGGTGCAGCGGTCGTCGAAGTAGCAGTCTTCCTTGGTGCCCGAGAAGTAGCGCGCGGTCCAGGAGACGGCCAGATTGTCCAGCTGCCACATCACGGTCAGGTTCGAACGGAGGCGGAAGTTGCCACCGAAGCCGTTCTGCTGGCTCGGCGGGTTGTCCGTGTTGTCCTGCTTGATCTCGTTCTTGGTGACGTAGGTGTTCTGCAGCGACGTCGTGAAGTTACCGAAGCTGGTTTCGAAGCGGTAGTTGACGTCGAAGTCGAAGCCTTCGGTTTCGACATAGCCCGCATTACGCAGAGCGAAGGTGAGGTCGGTGATGTTGCCGTTCGCATTGCGGGTGAAGCCGGTGCAACGCGACTCGATGCCACGCAGGTAGCAATCGTTCAGCAGATCGGTCGGGGAGTCAGCAACGATGGTGTTCTCGATGCGGATGTTCCACCAGTCCAGCGAGGCGTTGAAGCCGGTCAGGAAGCCCGGGCTCCAGACCACGCCGATGGTCTTGGACGTGGAGGTTTCCGGAGTCAGACCCGGAGTCGAGCCGGTGATGAACGGCGTATCGCTGGCTTCACCCGGGCCCTGGGCCGGGCCGCTGCTGGAGGTGTTCGGCTGGCGGAAGCCGGCCGGCACGTCGGCCAGGCAGCGTGCGTTGCCTGCGGCAGAACCGAAGCTGGTGTCGCACGGATCGGTGTACTGCGGGAAGGTCTGCGAGATACCGCCGTACAGATCGGCCACGGTCGGGGCACGGAAGCCTTCGGACCAGGTGCCGCGGACCAGGATCGAATCCACCGGCTTCCACTTCAGACCGAACTTGCTGTTCAGCGTGTCGCCGAAGGTGTCGTAGTCCGAATAGCGGGTCGCGGCGGTGACGGTCAGTTCCTTCGCGCCCGGCAGGTCGGCCAGGATCGGGATCTGCAGCTCGGCGTAGATTTCATTGAGGCTGTAGCCGCCCGAAGTCGGGCCGGCGGCCAGGTCGGTCGAGATGCCGGTCTGGGCCAGTGCGTCGGGCGAGAACGAACCGCTTTCCTCACGACGCTCGAAGCCGATGGCCATTCCCAGATCGCCCGCCGGCAGGGTTGCGATGGTGCCGGCGATGTTGGCGAAGTAGTTCTTGGTCGTGGTGCGCGACAGCGCCTGACCCGGCTGGTACAGGTAGGCCTGCACTTCGGGATCGGCCAGGCTGTTGGGCGAGTCGTAGCCGTTGGGAATCAGCGGGTTCCACGGGGTGCAGGCCCCAGGGCCGGTGCCCAGCGGAATCGGCGAATCAGCCGTGCCGCACTGTGCTTGGCCATTGGCGTTGATGAAGGACGGGCCGGTGGCCTGACCGACGGCGTAGGTGTTCAGGTTGCCCGTGCTGACCTGGGTACCCTTGTTCTGGTTGTACAGATAGCCGGCTTCCCAATCCCAGAAGCGCTCGCCGGTCTGGAACGAACCGCTGAACACACCGGTGAAGCGGGTGGTGGTCAGGCTGTTAAAGACGCCGCGCGGCACTTCCCAACCACGACGGACGTAGTCGACGTCCTCGCCAACCGGGTTGTAGATGCTGTCAGCCGACAGCGGGCCAGCCAGCGGATAGTCTTCGCTGAAGAACGGGTAGCCCGCGTTCTGCGCGAACGAGTCGCGGTCGGTGTACAGGACGCTGGTGTCAAAGCGGACGTTGTCGGTGAAGTCGAAGCGACCATTCAGGAAGGCCGACTTGCGCTTGATGCCGCTCTGCAGGGTCGATGCCAGCGCCGGGTTGGAGACGTCGATCGCGCTGTTGACCGGGCGGTAGCTGGCGAAGTCGGTCGGATCGAGACCGGCGACATCGCGGCGCAGCGTGTAGGCCTGGCCGTTGTAGATGAAGCGGCCGTACTGGCTGGTGCCCGACAGGCCACCCGGACGCGGTGCACTCTTTTCACCGGTCGGGAAACGGTCACGCGAGAACCAGCGGTCCTTCGCCCACACCGGATCTTCGTTGGTGTATTCCACACCGGCGGTCAGCGAACCACGCTCGCCACGGAAGCCCATGATGAAGTCATAGTTTTCGCGCTTGCCGTCGCCCTGGTCGTACTGACCGAAATAGACGTTGGCTTCAGCGCCTTCGAAGTCCTTGCGGGTGATGATGTTCACCACGCCGGCGATCGCGTCCGAACCGTAGATGGTCGACGCGCCGTCCTTCAGGATTTCGATGCGCTCGACGATGGCGGCCGGAATCGACGCAACGTCCTGCAGGCCATCGTTGGTGATGCCCAGGCGACGGCCGTCGATCAGGATCAGGGTGCGGTTGGCGCCCAGGTTGCGCAGATCGATGTAGTAACCACCGACGGCTTCACCCGAGCTCAGCGGCGAGGTGCGGCTGATGGCCGGGGAACCGGCGGCGGAGATGTTCTGCAGGATGTCGGCGACCGACTTGAAACCCTGCTTCTCGATCTGGTCACGGCTGATGGCCAGCACGGGCTGGGCGGTTTCGGTATCGACCTGGCGGATGCGCGAACCGGTCACCTCGATGCGATCGAGGTTGGTTGCGTCCTGCGCCTGGGCGGTCGCGACGGATGCACCGGCGACCAGCGCGATGACGACCGCATCACGCAGCTTGTTGGACTTGAAGTTCATTGGCTCTCTCTCTCCAAGGAAATCTTGGCTGGGTTATTGCCTGCGTGCGGAACGCAAAATGTCGTTCCAAAAAAACGCGAGGCTGAATCGATAGTAACGGCGCCCTCCAGAAAATTAAAGCTACGTTAACTTCAGATGTGGCAGCCCGAGCCGGTACCCGCGAATCTTTACGATTCAATGACTTGTGGTACATGACTGGGACACTTCGGTCATTTGAGTATCGTTTCGTCTGAAAAAATGTTTTTGTTGATACATTTCGTAATATTTCGATATGTAACAACGTGCGAGCGTTTAACGAACGCGTTACCTGCGGAAACAAGAAGGGCGCCCCGCAGGCGCCCCTTCGTCCATCCAGTCGATGTCGTACGACGTTGGACCGCTTACAGATCCTGCTCGTAGCGGACGTACGGCACGGTGCCGTCGTCGTTGCTTTCGTTGCGCGGGGAGAACGGATTCTTGCCGCGGCTGACCACGTTCTCGGCGCCGACGGTCAGCTGGCCCGACCACGGGGTGCGCCAGGTCAGGCCGATGCCCAGGCCTTCCCACTTGCCCGGCTTGCCGGGAACGTCGACCACGCGGCCGATGATGCTGCCGGTGAAATTGCCGTAGCCGGCACCCAGGCTCAGGCTCTTGCTGTCCCACCGGTCGACCAGGGCGGGCGATGCATCGGAGATCGGCACCAGACGCGCCTTGGCGTAGGTACCGGCGATGGACACGAAGCCTTCGCGGCCGATGTTGCGCTGGGCGAACACGGTCAGGTCGTTCTGTTCGCCGCGCAGGGCCGGGGTCTTGTTCGGCGAGGCCAGCCAGGCCGGCAGGGTCTCGCGGCTGGTGCCGGCGGTGATGCCCAGGCGGTTGTTGCCGCGGTTGAGCGCGGCGGTACCGGTCAGGCGGCGGTTGTTGGCACCGATGGCGTCATCGTCATCGCCCAAACTGGCCAGCATGCAGTGGCTGGCCAACCCGCTGATGCTGCTGCCGCTGCTGTTGCTGCACAGCAGGCCCAGCGAATCGCCGGAGGACAGGCCGAAGGCCGCGTCCAGCGAGTTGCGGCCGAAGTGCCAGCGGGCACCGGCAGCCTGTTCACCGGTCGGTTCCAGGTACAGCAGGGCCTCGACCTTGCCGCTGCCCTTGTTCCAGACCGGCAGCACGGTGCGGGTGTCCTTGCTCTGCGCATGCGCACCCGTGATCGCACCAAGGGCGATCAGCAGGGCCAGCGGTAGACGCAGGAAAGTACGCATCGGACCAGTTCAGACAGTGACGGACAATGGAAGTTCCCGCTGGGGCGGGAACTCGATCCTAGGGTGTTTATGAAATCTTAACAAGCCTTGATCCTCCCCAGAACACAAGACCTGCTCATTCATTGAAGTCGTTCAGGCGCCGGTACAGTCCCCTCGGCACCGTGGAACAGTATGTCGAACTCCGTCAACGGAAAGTGATACTCCCGTCCGCAGAATTCGCAGCGGACTTCCACCGCGCCGGTGTCTTCGGCGGCCGCGCGGGCTTCCTCCTCGCCGAGGGAGACCAGCATCGAGGCGACCCGCTCGTGCGAACAGGAGCAGCCGAAGGCCAGCGGCTTGCTGCCCATCAGTTCCGGTTTCTCCTCGTGGAACAGGCGGTGCAGCATCTGCTCGGCCGGGGTGGCCAGCAGTTCGGCCTTGCCCAGCGTGTCGAACAGGGCGCTGGCGCGGGCCCAGCCGTCGTCGTCGCCTTCGTCGCCGGGCAGCTTCTGCAGCAGCAGGCCCATGGCGCCGTTGCGGTCGGCAGCAAGCAGCAGGCGGGTCGGCAGCTGTTCGGACTGGCGGAAGTAGTCCTCGAAGGCCTCATCCAGCGCCGGCGCGGTCAGGCCGACCAGGCTCTGGTAGCGCTGGGGTTCGCGCGGGTCCAGACCGGGATTCTCGATGGTGATCGCCAGCAGCGCGTCGCTGCCCAGGCTGGACAGGTCGCGCGGCGCGTCGGCGCCTTCGGCCAGCTGGGCGATGCCGCGCAGGGTGCCGGCGGCGGTGCACTCGGCGAACAGGGTGCGCAGGCCGGTGGTGCTGCGCAGCTGGATGGACAGGCGGCCGTCCACCTTGGTGTGGCCGGTGAACAGGGCCGAGGCCACGCAGGCCTCGCCGAGCAGTTCGGCGGCGTTGTCCGGGTACACGGCGTGGGACAGGATTTCCTGCCAGGTGGCCTGCAGTTGCACGTGCACGCCACGGACGCCGGCGTCGGGCAGCAGGAAGCGGATCAGGGAATCGGTTTGGGCGGTCATCGGCTCACATCGCGCGTAAACAGGGGCGGTTGCCGGATAATGCGCCGACAACCAGGCATGAGAAGGATGCACCAGTAATGGGGGCAGGGGGAGAGCAGGACAAGGTGGAGGCCGGGCAGGCCATGGCGACCACGCCGGCCCGCCGACGCTGGCGCTGGAAGCGGCTGCTGTGGCTGCCGGCACTGTTCGTGGGCTTCAGCTGCCTGCAGGTGCTGGTGCTGCGCTTCATCGACCCGCCGCTGTCCACGGTGATGCTGTGGCGCTATGGCGAGGCACTGGGCGAGGGCGACTGGTCCTACCGTCTGCATTACCAGTGGCGCGACCTGGACCAGATGGCACCGAGCCTGCCGATCTCGCTGGTGGCCGCCGAGGACCAGCGCTTCCCGGAGCACAATGGGTTCGACCTGCAGGCCATCGAGAAGGCGCGAGACCACAATGCCAGGGGCGGGCGCCTGCGCGGCGCCAGCACGATCAGCCAGCAGGTGGCCAAGAACCTGTTCCTCTGGCAGGGCCGCAGCTGGATCCGCAAGGGTCTGGAGGTCTGGTACACGGTGCTGATCGAGGCGTTCTGGCCGAAGGAACGCATCCTGGAGATGTACGCCAACATCGCCGAGTTCGGCGATGGCGTGTATGGCGCGCAGGCGGCGGCGCAGGAATTCTGGGGCAAGGACGCGGCGCGGCTGGCACCGGGTGAAAGTGCCCGGCTGGCGGCGGTGCTGCCGGCGCCGCGGCGGTACAACGCGGCCAAGCCGGGTCCGTACGTGCAGCGGCGGGCGACGTGGATACAGCGGCAGGCCCGGCAGCTGGGTGGGGCGGGGTATCTGGAGGAGTAACGGTTGATCGTTTCGCGGCGCCTTCCGGTTCATGTGTGAGGCGGAGGGCTACCGCAGGCAGGACACGCGGTAAATACGTCCATGTAGCTCGTAGGCGCCGTCCATGGCGCCTACGGTCCTGCCTGCGGTAGCCCTCCGCCTCCGGACAGTTTCCTGCGCGCGCGGAACGAGAGCGGAAATTCAAAATCAAAAGAAGAGCAGGATCAAAAGCTGTGCCAACCAAGGTTGGCAGCTACCAAAGGCGGATGATCGGCATTGAGATGCACCGCGCTCGCGGGAATGTGCCCTCCGCCTCACGCACGTATCAGGAAGGCGCTGCTCCTGCCGTTGCCGTTGCTTTAGGCGGGCCGGCGGGCTGCAAGCCCGCCAGCGACGTACAATCCAGGCATGAGCCGCCAACGCCTGACCTTCGTCATTGCCGCCCACAACGAGGAACTGGCGCTGCCCCAGCTGCACCCGCGCCTGTGCGCTGTGCTCGACGCGCTGGACGATGTCGACGGCCACATCCTGTATGTCGATGACGGCAGCACCGACGCCACCTGGGCGGTGATCGAACACCTCGCCCATCCCGACCCGCGTGTCTCGGCCCTGCGGCTGTCGCGCAACTTCGGCAAGGAGGCCGCGCTGACCGCCGGCCTGGACCAGGTGCGCGAAGGCGCTGCGATGATCCTCGATGCCGATGGCCAGGATCCGCCGGAACTGGTGCCGACCTTCGTCGCGCACTGGAAAAAGGGCTATGACAACGTGTACGGCACGCGCAAGGTGCGCGACGGCGAAAGCTGGAGCAAGCGGGCCACGGCGGCCATGTTCTACCGCGTGATCGGCCAGCTGTCGCGCACGCCGATCCCCGCCGACACCGGCGATTTCCGCCTGCTGTCGCCGCGGGCGCTGAGTGCGCTGCGCGAGATGCGCGAGCGCCATCGCTTCATGAAAGGCCTTTTCAGCTGGGTGGGCTTCCGTCGCGTGGCCGTGCCCTACCACCGCCACGCGCGGTTGGCCGGCAACAGCAAGTTCAGCCTCTGGAACCTGTGGAATTTCGCACTGGAAGGCATCACCGGGTTCTCGACCGTGCCGCTGCGGGCGGCCACCTACCTGGGCCTGGCGACCGCGGCGGCGGCGTTCGTGTTCGGCGTCTGGGTGATCATCAAGGCGGCGCTGTACGGCGATCGGGTGGCGGGCTGGCCGACGATGATGGCGGTGATCCTGTTCCTGGGCGGCGTGCAGCTGATCGCGCTGGGGCTGATCGGCGAGTACCTGGGCCGCCTGTACGAGGAGTCCAAGCAGCGGCCCCTGTACCTGGTTGACGCGTGGCTAGCACCTTCCGTGGCAGACTCGGGCCTGCAACCCACCCTGGGAGGGCAGGCAGATGACGTCGGTACGGCAACTGTTGGACGGCAAGTCCCCTGAAGTACACGCGGTCGCGCCCGGCGCGGCGGTGATCGATGCGATCCGGCTGATGGCCCAGAAGGGCATCGGCGCGGTGCTGGTGATGGACGGGCCGCGACTGGTCGGCATCCTGTCCGAGCGCGATTACGCGCGCAAGATCGTGTTGCATGATCGTTCCTCGCGCGATACGGCGGTGTCCGAGATCATGACGGCGAAGGTGGTGACGGTGTCGCCGGGTGAGCAGGTGGAACACTGCCTGCAGCTGGTGACCGATTACCGCATCCGCCACCTGCCGGTGGTGGAGAAAGGGTCGGTGCTGGGGGTGATCTCCATCGGCGACCTGGTGAAGGCGGTGATCGATGCGCAGCGGCGGGAGTTGGATCAGCTGCAGCAGTACATCGTGGCCGGCTGAGTTTTTCGCTGGCGGGCTTGCAGCCCGCCGGCCCGCTTCCTGAAGCCGGAGCCAGAGCTCAACAGCAGTGCCCTCCGCCTCTGCACACGTTCCTGCGAGTGCGGTGCGTTTCAGCGCCGATCACCCGCTTCTGGTAGCTGCCAACCTTGGTTGGCACAGCTTTTGATTCTGCTTTTCGCTTTTTTCTTTTGAATTTCCGCTCTCGTTCCGCGCGCGCAGGAAACTGTCCGGAGGCTGAGGGGTGTCGCAGGCAGGACCGTGGGCGCCAAGGATGGCGCCTACGAGCTACATGGACGTATTTACCCCGTCTCCTGCCTGCGATAGCCCTTCGCCTCACCCATGAACCGGAAGGCGCCGCGAGCAACCGCTTTTACTTCGCGTACTGCCCACCACAGTTGGCATCCTTGCCCGGCCCCGTTTCAATCGTGGCCAGCAGCGCTGCCGGCGGGGCGATGCTGCCCAGTGCCAGGGCCACCGCGCCGCGCAGGCCGAGTGCCTTGAAGTCCGGGCGGAACGATGGATCCTTGAACGTGCCGCCGATACGCAGTGGCGAGCGCAGCACCAGGATGCTCTTGTCCTTCGGACGCGGCTTCAGTAGCAGATCCATCCGCTCATCGCGCAGGCTCACGGTGCCTTCGCCGATGATGATCGTGTCGGTGGTGTCCACCGCCAACGCACGGCTGGTCATCAGGCCATCGCGCACGCCGAAATCAGCGAAGGCGCAGCGCAGCGGAATCTGCCGGTCACCGGTGAACAGGAATTTCAGCGACTCGGTGATGTCCAGGCCGGCCAGCTCCATCACCAGATTGCCGACATGGCCACGCCCCATCGCCACGCCGACATCGCCGCTGCTGCCGCCGAGCATGGCGGCAATGGAATTGCCGCGGCCGCTCAGGTCGATCTGGCCGCTGATGCCACCCTTGGCCTGCTCGGCCAGCTTCGCATCCGGGAACAGCTGGCCCAGCTGCACGCCGCGCACGCTGGCCTTCAGCGCCGTGGCGATCTGCGGCTGGCGTGCGTCCATGCGGATGGTGCTGCGGATGTCACCGCCGGCCACGCCGAAGTTCAGCGGATCCAGCCGCAGCACGCCGTCGTCCAGCAACAGGTGTGCGTCCATGTCGTCAAGCGGCAGCGAGGGCGCGTTGATACGGTGGGCCTTCCAGCGCACGTCGGCATCCATCGCGCGCAGCTTGCCCAGGTTGTAGGGGGTGTCGGGCAGCACGCGCGGACTGGCGGCGACCTGGGCGGCCTGCGCCTTCTGTTCGGCATTGGCGGTTTCGCCGCCGCCGGTCTTCGGCGGAGCGCCGACGAAGCCGGCGAGGTCATCGAAATCGAGCCGGCGCGATTCCAGCGTGGCAGTCAGGCGCGGACGGTCGCGGCCCACCTCGAACTGCAGGTTGCCGCCCAGGTCGCTGTCGCCGACCTTGCCGGTGAACCCTTCGTAGCGCCACACGTTGTGGTCGCGCTTGAGCCGGCCATCGAGCGCATACGGCGGCGAGGGCGGGATGGCGATGCCCAGCAGCGGGTAGAGGTCGGCCAGGTCCTGGCCACTGAGTGCGAACTGCAGGTCGAACACCTGCAGCGCGAACGGGTTGGTCAGCGTGCCGGTGGCCACAGCATGGGTACTGCCGGCACGGCCATCGAGGTGGATGCGGAAGGGATGCGCGCTGTCGGTCAGCTGCAGCGGTGATTCGGTGCCGCCGCTGAGGGTGAACGGATTGCCCTGCCAGCGGCCCTGGCCCTTCACCAGCAGCGGCGGGGCGGTGTCGGCCCGTTTGTGCGCAGTGGTGGTCGGTTCGCCGCTGCGCACGCCGACGCGGATGTCGGTGCGGCCCAAGGCGTCCAGGTACTGCAGGCGCCCGTCGTCGATGCGCAGGCCCTTCAGTTGCAGCGCGCTCTTGCCATCGCTGGCCGGCAGGAAATCCCAGTTGCCGGCCTCGCCCTTGCGCGGGGCGGCTTCCAGCAGCACGTCGGGGCGGGTCAGGCGTACTTCCGGCAGCTGGATGCTGCCACGAAGCAGGGGCCAGACGCGGACGTCGATCTCCACGCGGTCGGCATTGGCCATGGTGGCCTGCTTCGACCACGAGGCATTGGCGAAGGTGATCGCATCGGCGCGGATCGTGCTGGTGCGGCCAAGGTCGACATCCAGGTGGCCGATGTGCAGGGCGCGGCCGGTGCGGGCCTGCACCGCGCGTTCCACCGGCCCCTTGAACCAGTTCCAGTCCCATAGCGCGATGAGGATGAGCACTGCGGCCAGCAGGAACACCAGCACGGCCAACCAGCGCTGGCCACGGGGGCTGGGACGTTGGAGGCGCCAGCGCGAAGGGCGCGGTGCAGAAGGGGCAGGGGAAGGGGCAGCATTCACACTGCCATGGTTGCCCCATCCCGGTGGACGGGGCGCGAAGCGCTCATGTGCATGGTGTGCACACGGGCCCGTGGAGGCAGGATTAGAGGATCTGCATGGTCACCGCGACGAAGTGGCAGACGCTGCCGCCGATCACGAACAGGTGCCAGATCGCATGCGAATAGGGGATCGATTCGCGATGGTAGAAGTAGGTGCCCAGCGTGTAGGACAGGCCGCCGGCGAACAGCCAGGCCAGGGTCCCGCCGTCGATGGAGGCCCACATCGGCTTGATCGCCACGATCACCAGCCAGCCCATCGCGATGTAGATGCCGGTGGAAAGCGCCTTGAAGCGGCCGGTATAGAACAGCTTGAACACCACGCCGCCCAGGGCCAGCGCCCAGATGGCGGTGAACAGGCCCCAGCCCCAGGGCCCGCGCAGGCCGATCAGGGTGAACGGGGTGTAGGTGCCGGCAATCAGCACGTAGATCGCGCAGTGGTCGAAGACCTTCAGGCGGCCCTTGGCCGTGGGGTGCTGGATGGCGTGGTACAGGGTGGAGGCGGTGTACAGCAGCAGCAGGGCGATACCGAACACGATGGCGCTGGCAAGCTGCCAGCCGTCGCCATAGATGGCGGCCAAGGTGATCAGGACGGCGCTGGCGGCCAGCGCGAACACGGCGCCGAGCCCGTGGGTCAGGGCGCTGGCGATTTCTTCACGGATGGAGGCAGCAGTCGTGGAGGACATGGCAATGACGGTATTCGCGGGGAGGGGGACCCGCAGCCCCCCTATCATCGCCGCGATGGCGGGCGCTTGCACCCCCGTCACCGTATGGGGGATGAATCCGCGCCTATCCACGCATGGCGTGGATCTACCGGGGCGCGGATCTGTCCCCTTGCATCAACCCGCCGGGACGGTGTGTGCCGCTTCGCGGGTGGCCGAGAAGCGCACGTCCGGCGAGCGTTCCTGGGCCAGCTGCAGGTTGACCCGGGTCGGGGCCAGGTAGACCAGGTGGCCGGCGGCGTCCAAGGCCAGGTTCAGCGCGTTCTTCTCGCGGAACTCCTCCAGCTTTTTCTCGTTGCTGCAGTGGACCCAGCGTGCGGTGGAGACGCTGACCTGCTCGAAGGTCGCTTCCACGCCGTACTCGTCCTTCAGGCGGTAGGCGGCCACGTCGAACTGCAGCACACCCACCGCACCCAGGATCAGGTCGTTGCTGGTGAGCGGGCGGAAGAACTGGGTCGCGCCTTCCTCGGACAGCTGGGCCAGGCCCTTCTGCAGCTGCTTGAGCTTGAGCGGATCACGCAGGCGCGCGCGGCGGAACAGTTCCGGGGCGAAGTTGGGGATGCCGGTGAAGGTGACCGCTTCGCCTTCGGTGAAGGTATCGCCGATGGAGATGGTGCCGTGGTTGTGGATACCGATGACATCGCCCGGCCACGCTTCGGCGGCGATCTCGCGGTCGCTGGCCATGAAGGTCAGTGCGTTGGCCAGCTTCATGTCCTTGCCGGTACGCACGTGGAAGGTCTTCATGCCGGCGCTGAAGCGGCCCGAGCAGATGCGCATGAACGCCACGCGGTCGCGGTGCTGCGGATCCATGTTGGCCTGGATCTTGAACACGAAGCCGCTGAGCTTGTTCTCCTCCGGCGCGATGATCCGGCCGGTGGTGGTGCGCGCCTGCGGCGGCGGGGCGTGCTCGACGAAGAAGTCCAGCAGCGGCTGCACGCCGAAGTTGTTCACGCCCGAGCCGAAGAACACCGGGGTCTGCTTGCCGGCGCGGTAGGCGTCCAGGTCGAACGGGTGGCTGGCGCCCTGCACCAGTTCCAGTTCGTCGCGCAGTTCGGCCAGCATCTGTGCGCCGATCTTCTCGGCCAGGCCGGGCGCATCGATGGACGGGAAGATGGTCGAATCCTGGCGGGTGAAGTTGCGGCCCGGTTCGTACAGGTGCACTTCGCCGGTCAGCAGGTGGACCACGCCCTTCAGGCGCTGGCCCATGCCGATCGGCCAGGTGACCGGGGCGCACTGGATGCCCAGCACGGTCTCCACTTCATCCAGCAGCTCGATCGGGTCCTTGCCCTCGCGGTCGAGCTTGTTGATGAAGGTCATGATCGGGGTGTCGCGCAGGCGGCAGACTTCCATCAGCTTGATGGTGCGCTCTTCCACGCCCTTGGCCACGTCGATCACCATCAGCGCCGAGTCCACCGCGGTCAGCACGCGATAGGTGTCCTCGCCGAAGTCGGCGTGGCCGGGGGTGTCGAGCAGGTTGACGATCTTGCCTTCGTACGGGAACTGCATCACCGAGGAGGTGACGGAGATGCCGCGCTCCTTTTCCAGCGCCATCCAGTCGGACGTCGCGTGGCGGGCGGCCTTGCGGCCCTTCACCGAACCGGCCATCTGGATCGCACCGCCGAACAGCAGCAGCTTTTCGGTCAGCGTGGTCTTGCCGGCGTCAGGGTGGGAAATGATGGCGAAGGTGCGGCGACGCGACGCTTCGTTGGCGACTTCGGACATGGCAGTGGCGCCCGCCCGGGGCGCTTTTCAAAGAGATAAGCGCCCGATTATACCGGCCGGGGCCGGTCAGCGCCCGGTGGCGCCGTCGGCCTCGCCCTGGCGGGCGAACTGCAGCTGGCCCTGCGCGGTGAAAATACGCACCGGCAGCGAGCGCAGGCCCATGCCGCGGTTGACCTGGACCACGAAGTGCAGGTGCGGCGCGGTGCTGTAGCCACTGTTGCCGGACAACCCGATCGGCTGCCCGGCCTGCACCGCCTGGCCGGGCCGCACGCGCATGCCGCCCGCCTGCAGGTGGCCGTACAGCGCCATGCTGCCGTCGCTGTGCAGGATGCGGATGAAATTGGCACGGCCGGCATCGCGCCTGCGGTCCTGGCCGTTGGCCTTGAAGCCATCCTGCACCTGCATCACCGTGCCCTCGCGCGCAGCCATCACCAGGGTGGCCTCGGGCAGGGCGAAATCCACCGCGTCGCGGTTCTCTTCGTCCTGGTGGCTGAAGCGTCCGTTCGGGGCCTGGTCCACGCGCAGCCGTGGCGCCTGGAAGGGCAGCCGGTAGGCCACGTCCTCGGCCCGCGCGGCGGGGTTGCCCGGCACCGACTGCAGGCGCACCTCCAGGCTGCGGCCATCGGCCGGGGCTGGCAGGTGGCCGATCACCAGGCTGCCACCGCCCTGCACCAGTGAACGCACCGGCAGGCCCTCGATGGCGCCACCGGGCGCCGGCCGCAGTTCGATCTGCACCGGGCCGGCCAAGGGATTGTCGATGCGCGCCTGCCATTGCCCGCCCATTGCCTGCAGTCGCAGCTGGGTGGTCGGCGCGGCCTGCGGGGAGTCGTCACCGGCCGCAGCGGTGCCGGACTTCGGCACCAGTCCCCAGCCCTGGCGCCAGTCACTTGCGTGGACGGTTGCGCTGGCCAGCAGGGGCAGCAGCAGGCAGGACAGGGGCAGGCGGGGCATCGACGGATCCAGCGGAAAGGGCGCTGGGGACTGTAGCGGATCCTGAACACGGGGACCGGGCGCAGTTCCCGGAATGGCGGTTCATTTATTCCATCGCTTTATCCGCATGAAGGGATTGACAGTGGCGGAAAGGGCTGGCATCGTGGCTCCACCATCGAGACCGGCAGAGGGACAGGCCCTTTGAAGCCGGGGCAGCCCGCAGACGCGAAAGCGTCCGCGTAGGTGCCAAATCCTGCGGGGACCGTGGCGTCCACCGAAAGATGGTTCGAACCATGCACCGCACGTGCATCTCGAACGCGAGCCCCGCGAAGGCTCGATGGCCGATTCCACACACGGATCCCGCCATGAGCTTCGCCCCCAGCACCGCCGCCCGTCCCGAATCCTTTGTCCCCGTCAGCGTGCCGGTCGGTGACCGCGTGCGTGCCGAGCGCGGCGAGTTCGCCGCGGTGCTGTCGATGCGCCACGCCGGGGCCAGCCCGGTGCGCCTGCGCTACGAGTGGGTGGGGCCGGCCAACGCGCCGGTGGTGGTGCTGGCCGGTGGCATCTCCGCCCACCGCCACGTCGCCGCCAGTGCACAGTTCAGCGAAAAGGGCTGGGCCGAAGGCCTGGTCGGCAGCGGACGCGCGCTGGATCCGCAGCAGCTGCGCGTGCTGGCCTTCGATTTCATCGGTGCCGATGGCGCGCTGGACGTGCCGATCGATACCGCCGACCAGGCCGATGCACTGGCGCTGCTGCTGGACCATCTCGGCATCCGCGTGCTGAAGGCCTTCGTCGGCTATTCCTATGGTGCGCTGGTCGGCCAGCAGTTCGCGATCCGCCACCGCAGCCGCGTGCGCCAGCTGGTGCTGGCCAGCGGCGCCCACCGCCCGCATCCGTATGCCGCCGCCTGGCGTGCGCTGCAGCGCCGTGCCGTTGCGCTGGGCCAGCTGCAGTGCGGCGAAGACCACGGCCTGGCCCTGGCCCGCCAGTTCGCCATGCTCAGCTACCGCACCCCGGAAGAATTCGGCGAGCGTTTCGACGCGGCGCCGGAAGTGGTCAACGGCCGCGTGCGCGTGGCCGCCGAAGACTACCTCGATGCCGCCGGTGCGCAGTACGTGGCACGCACGCCGGTGACCGCCTACCTGCGGCTGTCCGAATCGATCGACCTGCACCGCGTGGACCCTGCCGCCATCCTGCCGCCCACCGTGGTGGTGGCCGTGGAAGGCGACCGCCTGGTGCCGCTGGCCGACCTGGTCGGCCTGGTCGAAGGGCTGGGCCCGCGCGGCAGCCTGCGCGTGCTGCGCTCGCCCTACGGCCACGACGCCTTCCTCAAAGAAACCGATCGCATCGACGCGATCCTCGCTACCGCCTTCCGCACTTCTGGAGAGTCCGCATGAGCCTGTACGCCAATGAGCCGTCCTGTAGCCGCACCACTGCTGCTGTCCGCGCCGGCATCGACCGCGACACCGCCCACGGTGCGGTCACCCCGCCGATCGTGCTGTCGTCGAACTTCAGTTTCGATGGCTTCGGCAACAAGCGGCAGTACGACTACACGCGCAGCGGCAACCCGACCCGCGACCTGCTGGGCGAAGCACTGGCCGAACTGGAAGGCGGCGCTGGCGGCGTCATCACCGCCACCGGCATGGGCGCGATCAACCTGGTGCTGAACGCACTGCTGGAGCCGGGCGATACCCTGGTGGTGCCGCACGATGCGTACGGCGGCAGCTGGCGCCTGTTCAATGCACTGGCCAGGAAGGGCCACTTCACCTTGGTCACCGCCGACCTCACCGACCCGCGTGCGCTGGCCCAGGCGCTGGCCAGCCAGCCGAAGCTGGTGCTGGTGGAAACGCCGTCCAACCCGCTGTTGCGCATCACCGACCTGCGCTTTGTCATCGATGCCGCGCACAAGGCCGGTGCGCTTGTCGTGGTGGACAACACCTTCCTGTCGCCGGCCCTGCAGCAGCCGCTGTCGTTCGGTGCCGACGTGGTGCTGCATTCGACCACCAAGTACATCAACGGCCACAGTGACGTGGTCGGCGGCGCGGTGATCGCGCGCGACCCGGCGGTGCACGAGCAGCTGGTGTGGTGGGGCAACGCGCTGGGCCTGACTGGTTCGCCGTTCGATGCCTTCCTGACCCTGCGCGGCCTGCGCACGCTGGATGCACGCCTGCGCGCGCACCAGGAGAACACCGCCTCGATCGTGGCCCTGCTGGATGCGCATCCGGCCGTGGCACGTGTCTACTACCCCGGTCTGGCCGACCATTCCGGCCACGCCATCGCCGCGCGCCAGCAGAGTGGTTTCGGCGCCATGCTGTCCTTCGAACTGGCGGCCTGCGAGGGCGAGGATCCGCAGGCGGCGGTGCGCGCCTTCGTAGATGGCCTGCGCTACTTCACGCTGGCCGAATCGCTGGGCGGCGTCGAAAGCCTGGTCGCGCACCCGGCCACCATGACCCATGCGGCGATGACCGCCGAAGCACGTGCCGCCGCTGGCATCAGCGAAGGCCTGCTGCGCCTGTCGGTGGGCATCGAAGCTGAGCGTGACCTGCTGGCCGACCTCGACGCCGCGCTGCAGCGCGCCGAAGCGGTGATCGGCGCTGGCGTGCGCCGCAAACAGGTGGTGGATGCATGAGCGCGCTGGCCGCTGAGATTCCCGCGCTGGGCGGTGGCCGCCTGGCCCTGCTCGGCACCGGCACGGTGGGCACTGCCTTCGTGCAGCGCTACCAAGCGCTGCAGGCGCGCGGGCTGGACCTGCCCAGCGTGCAGTGGCTGGCCAATTCGCGCACGGCGCTGGCCATCGACCGCGACCTGGCGCTGCCGCTGGAACTGGCCCGACGCGCGCCGCGCGACGGGCAGAGCTCGCCACCGTGGGCCAGCACCGAAGGGCTGGAACGCGGCGACGTGGTGGTCGATGCCACCGCCAGCGAGGACGTGGCCGCACGCCACGTGCAGTGGCTGGCCCGCGGCGTGCACGTGGTGACGGCCAACAAGCTGGGCCGCGGTGCGCAGCTGGCGCGCGCGCAGGCCATCGCCGAAAGCTGCGCCGACAGCGGTGCGCGTTACGGCGACAGCGCCACCGTCGGTGCCGGCCTGCCGTTGCTGAGCAGCCTGCGCACGCTGGTGGCTGGCGGCGACCATATCCATGCCATCGAAGGCGTGCTGTCCGGATCGCTGGCCTGGCTGTTCCATCGCTACGACGGCCGTTCACCGTTTTCGCTGGCGGTGCGTGAAGCGCTGGACGCCGGCTATACCGAACCGGATCCGCGCGTGGACCTGTCCGGCGAGGATGTGCGGCGCAAGCTGCTGATTCTGGCCCGCAGCAGCGGGCTGGCGCTGGATGCGGCGCAGGTGCAGGTGGAGTCGCTGGTGCCGGCGGCGCTGGCAGCCTTGCCATTGGCTGAGGCGTTGGCCGCGCTGGAACAACTGGATGCCCCGCTGCAGGCGCGCTGGCAGCAGGCGCACGCGCAGGGCCGCGTGCTGCGTTTCGTCGGCCGTGTCGATGCCGGTGGCGCACAGGTGGGACTGCGTGAACTGCCGGCCGACCATCCGCTGGCACAGGGGGCGGGTACGGATAACCGCGTGGCCATCCACAGCGATCGCTACCGCCAGCAACCGCTGCTGATCCAGGGCCCGGGCGCCGGTGCGGAAGTCACCGCTGCGGCGCTGCTGGATGACGTGCTGCGGATTGCGGGCTGACGGCCTGCCGCTGCGCTCGCCGGGCATGGCCCGGCGCTACCGTCCATGTCCGCCGGAGCGTGCCCGGCGGATCAGAAACTTCGTAGAGCCGAGCCCATGCTCGGCTGCCCGCCATTCTGTAGAGCCGAGCCTATGCTCGGCTGCGCCTTACATGGCCGGCCCTGCGCGATCAGCCGAGCATCGGCTCGGCTCTACAAGGTGAATCCCGCAGGTCAACGCGTCTTCAATACCTTCAACAGCGCCGCGTTGAACTGCTTCGGGTCCTGCACCTGCGGCGAGTGCCCGAGTTCTTCGAACTCGACCAGAGTTGCGCCGGGAATCGCCTCCGCGGCCGCCTTGCCCAGCGCAGGGTAATTGCCGAGCGTGGCCTTCAGTTCCGGTGAGGCGCGGTCGCGGCCGATCGCGGTGCGGTCCTTCTGGCCGATGAACAATGCGGTCGGTACCTGCAGGTGCTTCAGTTCGTAGACCACCGGCTGGTTGAACACCATGTCCGAGGTCAGCGCCTGGCTCCAGGCCACCGCCTGCCTGCCCGCGCCTTCATACATGCCCGACTGCATGCGTGCCCAGTGCTCGTAAGCGGGCTTCCACTGGCCGTCGTAGTACACGTCCAGCTGGTAACGGCGGATGCTGTCATAGCGGGTCTTCAGTTCGCCGGCATACCACTCGTCGACACTGCGCCACGGCACGCCCAACGCCTTCCAGTCTTCCAGGCCGATCGGATTGACCAGCGACAGGCTGCGCAGATCCTGCGGGTACATCAGCGCATAGCGGATGGCGAGCATGCCGCCCATCGAATGGCCGACCAGGTGCACCGGCTGGTCGCCGAGCTGCAGCTGCTGCAGCAGGGCGTGGGTGTTGGCGGCCAGCTGGCCGAACGAATACTGGTAGCGTTCGGGCTTGCTGGCCTTGCAGAAGCCCACCTGGTCCGGTGCGATCACCCGGTAACCGGCGGCCACCAGCGGCGCGATGGTCTGCCGCCAGGTGGCCGCGCAGAAGTTCTTGCCGTGCAGCAGCACGACCACGCCGATCGCCTTCTCCTTCGGCGTGACGTCCAGGTAGGTCATTTCCAGCGGCTGGCCCTGCGACTGCAGGGCGAAGGTCTTCACCGGATAGCCGTAATCAAAGCCTTCCAGGCGCGGGCCGTAGGTCGGTGGCGGCGCGGCGAGGGCAGACAGCGGCAGGCAGGCAAGCAGGGCGGCAGCGATCACGCGCATGGGACAGTCCGGAGCGGGGGAACCGCGAGCCTAACCGCAAGACGGTGATGGTGTCGCCAGCCGGGGGGTAGAGTCGACCGTTGGGCGACTACCGCGCGCAGCGCGGTCGGAAGAGCAGTCGACCAACCGGCGGCGCTACCCACAGCGCGGCCTTTCAGCACTCGATGACGTTCACCGCCAGGCCGCCACGGCTGGTTTCCTTGTACTTGTCCTGCATGTCGCGGCCGGTATCGCGCATGGTCTTGATGACCTTGTCCAGCGACACCTTGTGCTTGCCGTCGCCCCGCATGGCCATGCGCGAGGCATTGATCGCCTTCACCGCACCCATCGCGTTGCGCTCGATGCACGGAATCTGCACCAGCCCGCCAATCGGGTCGCAGGTCAGGCCGAGGTTGTGTTCCATGCCGATTTCCGCGGCGTTCTCGATCTGGCTGGGGTTGCCGCCCAGTGCGGCCACCAGGCCACCGGCGGCCATCGAGCAGGCCACGCCCACTTCGCCCTGGCAGCCGACTTCGGCGCCGGAAATCGATGCGTTTTCCTTGTACAGGATGCCGATGGCCGCCGAGGTCAGCAGGAAATCGAACACCCGCTGTTCGTTCGCGCCGGGGCAGAAGCGATCGAAGTAATGCAGTACCGCCGGCAGCACGCCGGCCGCGCCGTTGGTCGGTGCGGTGACCACGCGGCCACCGGCAGCGTTTTCTTCGTTCACCGCCAGTGCGTACAGGTTGACCCAGTCCAGCGTGGTCAGCGGGTCGCGCATGGCGGCTTCAGGCTTGGAGGACAGCTCGCGGTACAGCGCCGGTGCGCGGCGGCCGACCTTCAGGCCGCCCGGCAGCACGCCTTCCTCGCGGATGCCACGCGCCACGCACGACTGCATCGCGCTCCAGATCTCGCGCAGCCGGACACGGATCTCGTCCTCGCTGCGCCAGCACTTCTCGTTCTCAAACATCAGCTGGGCGATGCTCAGGCCGCTGCGCGCGGTCTGCGCCAGCAGCTCGTCGCCGCTCTTGAACGGGTAGGGCAGCGGGGTTTCATCGGGCACGATGCGGTCATCGGCCGCGTCGTCCTGGTTGACCACGAAGCCGCCGCCCACCGAGTAGTAATCGCGGGTGGCGATCACTTCGTCCTCGGCGTTGTACGCGGTGAAGCGCATGCCGTTGGTGTGGTACGGCAGCTTCTGGCGCTTGTTCATGCCCAGGTCGCGCTTCTCGTCGAAGGCGATCTCGTGCTGGCCCATCAGCTGGATGCGCTTGCTGCTGCGGATGCGCTCCAGAGTGGCCGGGATGATGTCCGGATCGATCAGGTTCGGGCGCTGGCCTTCCAGGCCGAGCAGGATCGCCTTGTCGGTACCGTGGCCGCGGCCGGTCAGCGCCAGCGAGCCGTAGACGTCGGCGCGGATGCGCGCCACTTCGTGCAACCGGCCCGGGTCGAGCAGCCAGCGATGGATGAAGCGCTCGGCGGCCTTCATCGGCCCGACGGTGTGCGAGGAACTCGGACCAATGCCGATCTTGAAAACGTCGAACGTGCTGACAGCCATGGTTGCCGTACTGCGGGTACCGGAAGAGACCGCTATTCTAGCGGTTCATTGCCGCAACCCATGGCTGCGGCGCAGCATTTCCAGCAAGGGGCCTGAACCGGTGTTGACCCTGTTCCAGCGTGACGACTGCCACCTGTGCGACATGGCCTTGGCCGAACTGGCCAAGGCGCGGGCGCCGGAGTTCGATTCGGTGTTCCTGGACGACCAGCCCGGGCTGGAAGCGCGCTATGGCGCGCGGGTGCCGGTACTGCGTGACGAAGCCGGCGGCCGCGAGCTGGACTGGCCGTTCGATGCGGCGCGCGTGCAGGCCTGGCTCGCGGGCGGGTGACTCCGCCGGGCATGGCCCGGCGGCAGATGCGGTCGCGGCGCGCGCAGCAGCCGAGCATGGCTCGGCTCTACAGAAGGCGGCCGGGGCGGTGCCCCGGCCCAGTGCTCATTTCGCGTCGAACTTCACGATCGTGCTGATCGAGGTTTCGTCCGGGATGGTCTTGGTGTCGGCCCAGTCGCCGCCGCCCACGCCGAAGTCCAGGCGCTTGACCGTCGCCTTGCCGGTCAGCACCGGCTGCGTGCCCGGCTTCCAGGTGAAGGTGAGGGTGACCGGCTTGCTGACGCCGCGCAGTTCCAGCGTGCCGTCGGCGGCGTACTGGTCGTTGCCCACGGCGCGGAAGCCCTTGGCGGTGTAGTGCGCGGTGGCGAACTTGCCGACGTTGAAGAAGTCCGCGCCCTGCAGGGTCGAGTCACGGTCGCTGTTGCCGCTCTTGGCGCCGGCCAGCGGAATCACCACGTCCAGCGAACCGGCGGCCGGGTTGGCCGGGTCGAAGCTGAGCTTGGTGGCAAAGCCCGGGAAGCTGCCGGTGAACACTTCGCCGTCGTACTTGGTGGCGAACACCAGGATCGAGCCGGCGCCGGGCGCCTGCGCGTAATCGGCGGCCAGCACCGGGGCGGTGGCCAGCATGCCGGCCAGGGCGGCGGCCACGGCGGCCGGGGTGGTCAGTTTCAGGGTCATCGGTCAGTCCTTCTGGGGGGAGGCGAGCCAGCCGCGCGGCAACATCCGCGAGAGGGTGGCATCTCGTTGGAACAGGTGGTGGTAGAAGGCAGCGCCGGCATGGGCCAGTACCACCGCGATCAACAGCCAGAAACCGTATTCGTGGATGGCATGGGACACCGCGACGGTCTGCGGGTCGGGGCCGCTCAGCTTGGGTACGTCGACCAGGCCGAACCAGCGGAACGGTCGCAGGCCGCTGGCCGAGTCGTACAGCCAGCCGGACAGCGGAATGGCGAACATCAGCACGTACAGCAGCACGTGCGTGGCGCTGGCAATGCGTTCGTGCCAGCTGGGCACGCCCGGCACGGGCTTCGGCGCGCCGGCATACAGGCGCCAGCCGAGGCGGAACAGCACCAGGGCAAGCACGGTGATGCCGATCGACTTGTGCGCGGTGTAGACCCAGAAGTACTTCGGGGTCTTCGGCAGTTCACCCATGGTCAGGCCGACGATGCCCAGGGCAAGGATCAGCAGGGCGATCAACCAGTGCAGGGTCTGGCTGACACTGCCCCAGGCGGCGGGAGTGTTCTTGGCAGTCATCGGGAATCCTTGGGGGCCGTCGTGCTGTCGGAGTGGGAATCAGGGGCGGGAGTTCCCGGGGCATCGCTGCGGTCGAATGCCGCTTCGGCCTCGATCCTCACCTGTACGGCATCACCGATCACGCCCGGCCAGGCCGTGATGCCGAAGGCACGGCGGCTGAGCGTGGTGGTGGCCGAGAAGCCGACGGTGCGGCGGAACGGCGGTAGCGGATAGCGCTTGACCGCGTTGAGGGTGACATCCAGCACTACCGGCTGGCTGACCCCACGCAGGGTCAGGGTGCCGGCAACCTGTGCATGCTTCTCATCGACCGGCTCCACGTGGGTGGAGACGAAGCGTGCAGTGGGGAAGCGTTCGCCATCGAGCAGGCTGCGGGCGAGGGTGGCCTGGTTCCATTTGTCATCGCCCAGGTCCAGTCGCGACACGGGAATCTCGACGTCCAGGGTCGCTTCACGCCAGTTGTCGGGATCGAACCGCAGCTGTCCCGCACTGCCGGAAATGGTGCCCATCGCCTGCGAGTAACCGGCGTGGTCGATCGAGAACAGCACGCGGGTATGCACCGGATCGATACGCCACGCATCATTGCCCGCCCAGGCCGGGGCGGCGGCGAGCAGCAGGGGCAGCAGGGCCAGGCAGGGACGCATCGGCAGGGCTCGGCGGAAAGGTGCCTCGATCATACGCACAGGCCCTGAGCTGCGCTGTATGCACGGCTGCAACAGTTCGTGGTGGCGATGCAGGTGGAAACAGCCCGTTGCAGCGATGACCCCGGCCCTGTGTGACAATCGGCGCAGGACAGGGGGTTCAGGATGAAGAGCGGCTGGCGCCGGTACCGGCGGTGCATCGCAGGGGCAGGTCTGTTGCTGGTGGCGTTGGCCACTTCCGCAGCGACCTTGGACATGGCAGGTGAAACACCGCGCCTGCGCCGCTTCGGTGCGGCCGAAGGATTGCCCTCGCGCATGGTGCTGGCCCTGGCCGAAGACCGCACCGGGCACATATGGGCGGCCACCGATGGCGGCCTGGCACGCTATGACGGCGGCACCCTGCGGGTCTGGCAGCACGATCCGGAACAGCCCGGCTCGCTGCCCGGCAATGAGATCGAAACGCTGATGGTCGATCCGCTCGACCGCGTATGGGTCGGCATCAACGGCAAGGGCGTGGCCCGGCTGGATGCCGACCGCGAGCGCTTCAGGTCTTTTGACGCACTCAACAGCCAATGCCAGGGCCAGGCCTGGACCCTGGCCTATGCCCAGGATGCGCTGTGGGTCGGCAGCAGCACCCATGGCGTCTGCCGCATGGGCGAGGACGGCAGCCTGCACTTCTTCCGGAAGTCGGCGGGTGGGCTGCCCAGCGACACCATCTACAGCAGTCTGGTCGACGCGCAGGGCCGCCTGTGGCTGGGCACCGAGGCCGGCCTGGCACGCTGGAACGGCACGGCCTTCGAAGCGGTGGCCGCACGCGAACTGGGCGCGGTGAGCGTACTGCGTCTGAGCCGTGACGCCGAGGGTGCGATCTGGATCGGCACCCAGAACGATGGCCTGTACCGGATCGATGCGCAGGACCGGGTCAGCCGGCCGCGTTGGGCCGACAGTGCCCAGCTGCGTTCGGCGATCGTGTTGGCCGACCGCCAGGGTGGTTACTGGGCCGGTACCTCCGATGGCCTGCTGCGCGGTGATGCGGCCCAGCTGCGGCGCCTGGAAGGCGACCGCGGCAGCGGATTCCTGACCAGCCACAGCGGCGTGCTGGACCTGCTGCAGGACCACGAAGGTGGCATGTGGGTGGCGCTGCTGACCCAGGGCCTGGCCTACCTGCCGCCGGACTGGCGGCGCTTTTCCACCTGGTACCAGCTGGATGGTCGTCCGCTGGACAGCCAGTACCTGTTGAGCGCGGCCAGCGACGGCCGCAACTACTTCGTCGGCTCGGCCCACGGCGTCTACCAGCTCAATGCGCAGGGCACGCTGAGCCTGCTGGCCAGCGACCGCGAACTGGGCAGCGGTGCGGTGTGGTCGGTGCTTCCGCGCCCTGATGGCCGCTTGTGGCTGGGCCGTGCGGGGCGGCTGAGCGTCTACGACCCGGCGCGGCGCACGCTGCGCGACTGGCCCATTGCCGGTGGCGCCGACCTGCGCCAGCGCATCGACCTGATGCGCGAGGCGCCGGATGGCACGGTCTGGATCTCGGTGATGAACCTCGGCCTGCAGCACCGCGCCAGTGATGGCCGGGTGCTGCGCACCTTCGAACTGGCCGCGCTGAGCGGCGAAGGCGATGTGCCGGTGGAGCAGATACGCTTCGATGCGCGCGGCCAGACCTGGCTGGTTGGTGCGATGGGCGTCTGGCGCGAACAGGCCGACCGTTTCGTCGCCGTGCCCGGGGTGTCGCAGGGGCAGATCTTCGATCTGCTCTGGATCGACCCGCAGCAGGTGTGGCTGGCGCGGCAGGGTGCGTTCGAACGCTACCAGTGGGATGGCCTGGGCCTGCGCCTGATCCAGCGCGTCGATGCCACCTACGGCATGCCGCCGGTCAGCATGGGCGGACTGGCGCTGGGCCGCGATGGGCGCGTGTGGGCGACCACGCCGCGCGGGCTGCTGCGCTGGGATCCGCAGATGCGGCGCGTGCAGCAGTTCAACGAACGCGATGGCCTGCCCGATGCCGAGTTCACCGGACGGCCGCCGGCGATCGGCGCCGACGGCCGGGTGCTTGCGGTCACCCAGACCGGCCTGGTCGGTTTCGATCCAGATGCGCCCGACGTGGAGCTGCCGCCCTCGCAACTGGTGATCGCGCAGGTGCGCGTGCGCCGCGACGATGCACGGGGCTGGCAGCCGCTGCCGGCCTCCGGCACGCTGCTGCTGGGCCCGGATGATCGCGACCTGCAGATCGACGCGCGCCTGCTGTCCTACGCCAACCCGCAGGGCAACCGGTACCGGTTCCGCGTTGAAGGCTATGACCAGAACTGGGTGGAGCAGGGCGGTGATGGCCAGCGCACGCTGTCGCGGCTGCCGCCGGGGCTGTATTCGATCCAGGTGCAGGCCGCCACCGCCAGCGGGCCGTGGACGGCTTCGCAGCGGCTGCAGGTAAAAGTGCTGCCGCCGTGGTGGCGCAGCGGCATGGCCATCTTCGGCTACCTGATGCTGGGCTCGCTGTTGTTGCTGGTGATGGTGTGGTCGATCCGCCGACGCCTGCGGCGGCGCCAGCAATGGCAGTTGACCGTGCACAAGCAGCAGCTGGCCGAACAGGCCTCGCAGGCCAAGAGCCGCTTCCTGGCCACGCTGGGCCACGAGGTGCGCACGCCGATGACTGGCGTGCTGGGCATGAGCGAGCTGCTGCTGGCCACCGAACTGGACCCGGTGCAGCGCAGCTATGCCGGGTCGATCCAGCAGGCCGGCAGCCATCTGCTGCGGCTGGTGAACGACGCACTGGACCTGGCCCGCATCGAAGCGGGTCGCCTGGAACTGGATATCCGTCCGTTCGATATGAACGGCCTGCTCGACCAGGTGCAGGCGCTGATGCAGCCGATGGCGCAGCAGCGGCAGCTGGCGTTCCAGCGCGAGGACGCGCTGCCCGGCCCGGTCTGCGTCAGCGGCGATGAAATGCGGGTACGGCAGATCCTGCTCAACCTGCTCGGCAACGCGGTCAAGTTTACCGATCGCGGCTACGTCGGGCTCGGCGCCATCCTCGACGACGACGGCAATGGCGTGACCTTCGAGGTCAGCGACAGTGGGCCGGGCATCAACGCAGAGCAGCAGCGCCGGCTGTTCCATCGCTTCGAACAGGCCGACGGGCCCCGCACCGCCTCGCGCTACGGCGGCAGTGGGCTGGGTCTGGCGATCTGCCAGGAACTGGCGGTGGCGATGGGCGGACGCATCGACGTGGACAGCCAGCTGGGCCGGGGCGCGCGTTTCCGCGTGTGGGTTCCGCTGCCATGGACCCGCCAGGCGGCGTCGGCGCAGAGCGAGGTGAGCACGGTGCCGGTGCTGCCGGCCCTGCGCATCCTGCTGGTGGAAGACGATGTGACCGTGGCCGAGGTCATCGCCGGCCTGCTGCGCGCACGCGGGCACCAGGTCGTGCACGTGCTGCACGGGCTGGGTGCGCTTTCGGAGATCGCCACCGACGGCTTTGATGTCGGCCTGCTCGACCTGGACCTGCCGGCGCTGGATGGCACCGCCATCGCCCGCCAGCTGCGTGCGATGGGCTACGAGCTGCCACTGGTGGCGGTGACCGCGCGTTCCGATGCGTATGCGGAAACCCAGGTGCTCGCTGCCGGTTTCGACGGGTTCCTGCGCAAGCCGGTGACCGGCGACCTGCTGGTGTCGGCGATCCTGCAGGCCCGGACAAAACGCCAGGTGGATGTCTGATCGAGGCACTGGTTGGCGTGAATGCCCTGACTTTCGGTTTACCATGCCGACGCCGCACAACGCGGGGTCCATCAACAGGCAATGTGAGGAGGCAATCGGTGGCGTATCTGCGGGCGGTGACGCTGCTGCTGATCCTCCTGTGCGTCCTGGCGCCCGTGGCCGCGCAGCCGGTGCCGCCGACCCCGCGGCAGGTGACCGTGTTCGACGGCCTGCCGTCCAATACCGTCAACCGCATGGCCGAGGACCGCTACGGCTACCTGTGGATCGCCACCAATGACGGTCTCGCCCGCTACGACGGGCGCAATTACCGCGTCTGGCGTTCCGAGGACGGACTGCGCGACAACCGCATCTGGACCGTGCTGGTCGATGCCCGGAACGAGCTGTGGATCGGCACCGAGAATGCCGGCGTGGTGCGGATGTCGGCCGACCGCCGGCAGCTGCGCTTCTACGACCGCAGCAGCCAGCCGCTGATGACCAGCAATACGGTGTGGAGCCTGGCCTCCACCCCGGATGGGGCCGTCTGGTTCGGTACCTACGGCGGTGGTCTGTACCGGCTGGATGACAAGGACCGCCTGCAGCGCTTCCTGCCCGAACCAGGCAACCCGCGCAGCGTGCCGGCCGCGTCGATTCCGTTCCTGGCGACCCTGCCCGATGGCACGCTGTGGGTGGGGACCAAGCATGGCGTCGCGCGCTGGACCGGTACAGATTTCGAGCGCATTGCAGCAGGCGTGCTGCCCAGCCAGCCGGTCAATGGCCTGACCGCCGAGCCCGATGGCAGCCTGTGGATCAGCACCATGGCCGGCGCTACCGTGCGCAGGCCGGAAGGCCATTTCGAGGCGGCGCCATGGCAGTTGCCGGCCGGTGAGCAGGTACTGGGGATGATGCTGCGCGATGAGCAGGGCGGGCATTGGCTGGACACACGCAGTGGCCTGGGTCGCGCGGTGAATGGCCAGTACCAGACCGTGCCGTTGTACAGCGCCGTGGCGCGGGGCCAGGTGCGGCCCAACTGGTCTGGTGCCTATGAAGACCGCGAAGGTGGCATCTGGCTGGCCAGCACCAACGCCGGCCTGTGGCACCTGCTGCCGCGATGGTGGCAGTTCTCGGTGTTCTCGCGGTTGGAAGACAACGCATCATCGCTGCGCAATGCCTACGTGCTCGGTACCAGCCCATCGGCCAACGGTGGGGTGTGGACGGTCGGGGGCCACGGTGCGCTGGATCGGTTCGATCCGGTTTCCGGCCGTATCGAACAGCATCGGACCTTCCTCAATGGCATGCACTGGCTGACATCGGTGCGCGAGGATGGCCGCGGATTCGTATGGGTCGGTTCCACCGACGCACTGCTGCGCTACGATCCCCGCACCCGCGCGCTGCAACGCTGGGACCGTAGCAGCGGCGCCGACGCCATGATGGAAGGCAGCATCGATGCGATGGTGACCTGCGACGGCGACAGCCTCTGGCTGATGCTGGCTTCTGGCCTGCAGCAACGCGACCTGGATGGCCACCTGCGCCAGCAGCTTGAGAATGGCCGCGACGGCCTGCAGGCAGGCCAGCTCAACATGGATGTCGAGTGCGGTCCGCAGGGCCGGATCTGGCTGGCCAGCAGCCGCGGCCTGCTGCAGTGGCAGCCTGAGGCGCAGCGCTTCCAGCCTGTGCCCGGGGCGCCGGCCACGCCGGTGTATGCGATCGACGTGGCCGCCGATGGTCAGGTCTGGCTGTCCGAAGATGGGCGACTGTCACGCTACCTCTGGCGCAAAGGGCGCCTGGAGCGGCAGGCGGTGATCGGCAGCGAGCAGGGCTACCCGGCCATCGCCGCGACCGGCCTGGTGGTCGACGTACGGGGCGTGGCCTGGGCCAGCGGTGCGCGCGGCCTGGTGCGGGTGGGTGCCGATGGCAAGAGCGTGCGCCTGTATGGCGTGCATGACGGCCTGCCCAGCCAGGAATTCCGCGAGCACACGCTGATCGCTTCGACGAGTGGGCGGTTGGTGGCCGGCACGCCAGCCGGCGTAGTCGCGTTCGATCCCGACCTGGTGCGACCTTCGACCCGGCGCGCGCCGCTGGTGATCGAGCGGGTGGAGGTGCGCCGCAACGAACAGGTGCTGGACCTGACCCACGACACGCCGCTGCAGATTGCCGATGGTGACCGTGACCTGCGAATCGTCGCGCGCCTGTTGTCCTTTGCCGATTCCGCATCCAACAGCTACCGCTTCCGGCTGAACGGGTACGACCCGGACTGGGTGGAAGTGGGGCCGGGCGGCGAGCGCCTGTTCTCGCGCCTGCCGCCGGGTGCGTACCGGCTGGAAGTGCAGGCGCGCTCGGCCGACCACGTGTGGTCGCGGGTGGAAGCGCTGGAGTTCCATGTGCAGCCGCCGTGGTGGCGCAGCCTGTCCGGATTGCTGGTGCTGGCGTCCATCGCACTGCTGCTGACCAGCTGGTTCGCCTGGCTGTACCGGCGCCGCCTGCAGCGGCAGCACGCTTACCAGTTGGCCCTGCACAAGCAGGAACTGGCCGAACAGGCATCAGCGGCGAAGACGCGGTTCCTGGCCAACCTGGGCCATGAGATCCGCACGCCGATGACCGGTGTGCTGGGCATGAGCGAACTGCTGCTGGCCTCGCCGCTGGACCCGCAGCAGCGCGGTTACACGCAGTCGATCCGTCATGCCGGCGAACACCTGCTGCACCTGGTGAACGATGCACTGGACCTGGCCCGGATCGAATCGGGTCGTCTGGAACTGCAGTCGCGACCGTTCTCGCTGAACGGCCTGCTGCAGGATCTCGCCGCCCTGATGGGTCCGCTGGCCGCACAGAAGGGCCTGCGCTTCGTGCTGGACAACCAGCTGCCGGCGGGCCTGCAGGCGACCGGTGATGCGATGCGGGTACGACAGATCCTGCTGAACCTGCTGTCCAACGCCGTCAAGTTCACCAGCCGCGGCACCATCACCCTGCTTGTGCGCTGCGAGGATGGCCCGCGTGGCCTGCATTTCGAAGTGCACGACACCGGCCCGGGCATCAACCAGGAGCAGCAGCAGCGCCTGTTCCGCCGTTTCGAACAGGCCGACGGCGCACGTACGGCGGCGCAGTACGGTGGCAGTGGCCTGGGACTGGCGATCTGCCGCGAACTGGCGCAGGCCATGCAGGGCCGGATCCGGGTGGAGAGCCAGCTTGGCAGTGGCACCCGCTTCGAGGTGAGCCTGCCGCTGCCGCTGCAGCAGGATGGCGCAAGCGAAGACGGCGAGGCGACGCTGGGCGAGGACGCGGTGGCGAACATGCCGGCGCTGCGCATCCTGCTTGTGGAAGACGATGCCACCGTGGCCGATGTGGTGATCGGCCTGTTGACCGCGCGCGGCCATGAGGTGGTGCATGCCGGCCATGCGCTGGCGGCACTGCGCGAGATCAGCGCGGACGATTTCGATGTCGGCCTGCTGGACCTGGACCTGCCGGGCCTGAGTGGCTTCGAGCTGGCCCAGCACCTGCGCAACCAGGGCTACATGCTGCCGCTGCTGGCGGTGACCGCGCGTACCGATGCGGACCTGCAGGAGCAGGTGGAGGCCGCGGGCATCGGCGGGTTCCTGCGCAAGCCGGTGACCGGTGAGCTGCTGGTCGAAGCGATCGCGCGGGTACTGGGGCGGTAGGTTTTTTGCAGGGCTTGCAGCCCTGCACCTGCCAAAATCAACGTCAACTTCAGAAGCTGGCTATCCGTGGGATGGCGGGGTGGATCCGGTTGAGGGGGACGCCGTAAATACCTCCATGTAGGCTTGGTCGCGCCATCCATGGCGCTCACACCCCCTCAACCGGACCCACCCCGCCTTCGACAGACTTCCGCGATCTGTCGGAACGGCGTTCTGCTTTGGTGGGTGCCGACCGTTGGTCGGCACGGGGTCTGTCGGAATGGCGATCTGCTGGGGTAGGTGTCGACCTTGGTCGACACAATAGATCCACGCCATGCGTGGATGAATTGATTCGATATCTGACAGAAAAATCGTGTCGACCAAGGTCGACACCTACCAACAGCCGCACAGTCGCAGTTACCAACAGTCGCGTGAAACTGTCGAAGGCGGGGCACTGTGGGTTTGCGGGGTGTGAGCCGCATGGATGCGGCGACCAAGCCTACATGGACGTATTCACGGCGTCCCCGCAAACCCACAGTGCCCCGCCATCCCACGGAATGCCGCTCTTGATCTTGAGGTTGCCGGCCAGCGGCCGGCACTACCGCAGGTGCAGGGCGCAGCCCTGCCGAAAAAAACCTACTCTGCGACCGGCTCGACCTGCCGCGGTTCCGGCCTCGTATCCGGCAGCTGCCAGAAAATCATCGTCGAGGTCAGCGTGATCGCACCCACGCAGATGAACGTCGCATGCAGCGCCGCTGTCGCACCATGGCCTTCCAGGTGCGTGCCGAACGCCGCCAGCAGGCTGCCGGCCGCCGCCGCGCCGAAACCGGCCGCGAGCATCATCACCATCGACAGCAGGCTGTTGCCCGAGCTGGCGTACTCACGGTCCAGGTCACGCAGGGTCACGGTGTTCATCACGGTGAACTGCAGCGAATTGACCGCACCGAAGAACGCCAGCTGCACCAGGCGCCAGGCCAGGTGCTGGCCCGGGTCCATCAGGATGAAACTGGCCATCGCAAAGCCCACCAGTACGGTGTTGATCATCAGCACGCGGCGGTAGCCGTAGCGTTCGACCAGCTTCACTGCCAGCTGCTTGGACACCATGCCTGCCGCGGCCACCGGCACCATCATCAGGCCCGCGTGCATCGGGCCCAGGCCGAGGCCGACCTGCAGCAGCAGCGGGATCAGCATCGGCATGGCGCTGCTGCCGATGCGCGAGAACAGGTTGCCGAGGATGCCGATGCGGTAGCTGGGCACGCGGAACAGCGCCAGCGAAAACAGCGGCGCGGTGGAGTTGGCCGCGTGCAGCCAGTAGCCGACCAGCGCGGCCAGGCCGGCCACGGTCATCAGCATGATCAATGCGTGCGGCGTGCCCAGCCCGGAGATGCCATCCAGTGCCAGCGACAGCACCACCATCGCGAAGGCCAGCATGATGTAGCCGCGCAGGTCGAAGCGGGTGCGATGGCTGGCGTAGTGGTCGGGCATGATCTTCATCGCGGCGACGAAACCGATCACGCCGATCGGCAGGTTTATCAGGAACACCCAGTGCCACGAGGCGATTTCCACCAGCCAGCCGCCGAGGGTGGGGCCGATCAGCGGGCCGATGAGTGCGGGGATGGCGATGAAGCTCATCGCACGCAGGAAGTCCTCGCGCGGCACCGAGCGCATCACCGCCAGGCGGCCAACCGGGAGCAGCATCGCGCCGCCGATGCCCTGCAGCACGCGCGCGCCGACCAGCTGGTGCAGGTGCTGGGCCAGCGCGCAGGCCAGCGAGCCGAGGGTGAACAGGATGATCGCCACCAGGAAGGTGCGGCGGGTGCCGTAGCGGTCGGCGATCCAGCCGGAGGCGGGGATGAAGGTGGCGACCGCCAGCGCGTAGCTGAAGACCACCGACTGCATCTGCAGCGGGCTTTCGCCCAGGCTCTTGGCCATCGCCGGCAGCGCGGTGTTGACGATGGTCGAATCGAGCATCTGCATGAAGATCGCCAGCGACACCAGCCAGAGAAGCGGGCGGAAACGGGCGTATTCGGCGGCGGATGCGGCGGTGTCGGGTGCGGGCGCGCCTGCGGGCGACGGTTCGGACATGGCGTGGGGGCCGGTGCAGCGTGGGGCCGCCATGATCGCGCAAGGCGGGTCACGGCGCGATCAATGCCGCGCCGTGGCCCGTGCCGGGGTTCAGCGCTGGCTGTGCGCGTGCACCGCGTCGACCAGCACCTGCACGTGCGCTGGGTCCATGTCCGGCGACATGCCATGGCCGAGGTTGAACACATGGCCCTCGCGCGAACCGCCGTTGCCGGCCGCATAGGTGTCGAGCACGCGTGCAGCGGCCGCGGCGATGGCGTCGGGCGAGGCGTACAGCGTGGTGGGGTCGAGGTTGCCCTGCAGGGCAACGCGGCCGCCGGTGCGGCGCAGGGCTTCGTCCAGGTCCAGGGTCCAGTCCAGGCCCAGCGCATCGGCGCCGGTCTGCGACAGCGCTTCCAGGTGCAGGCCAGTGCCCTTGCCGAACAGGATCAGCGGCGTGCGCTCGCTGCCTTCGCCGCGTTCCAGGCCTTCGGCGATGCGCTGCAGGTAGCGCAGCGAGAACTCGCGGTACATCGCCGGCGACAGCACGCCGCCCCAGGTGTCGAACACCTGCAGGGCCTGCGCACCGGCCGCGCGCTGTGCGCCGAGGTAGGCGATGACCGCGTCGGTGGTCACTTCCAGCAGGCGGTGCAGGGCCTGCGGGTGGTTCAGCGCCATCGCCTTGATGCGCGCGAAATCCTTGCTGCCTCCGCCTTCCACCATGTAGCAGGCCAGCGTCCACGGGCTGCCGGAGAAGCCGATCAGCGGCACCTGGCCGTCCAGCTCGCAGCGGATCAGGCGCACCGCGTCCATCACATAGCCCAGGTCCTGTTCCATGTCCGGCACCGCCAGCCTGGCGATGGCGGCTTCATCACGCACCGGGTGGCGGAACTTCGGGCCTTCACCTTCGACGAAGTACAGCTCCAGGCCCATCGCATCGGGAATGGTGAGGATGTCCGAGAACAGGATGGCCGCGTCGAGCGGGAAGCGGCGCAGGGGCTGCAGGGTGATCTCGCAGGCGATCTCCGGGTTCTTGGCCATGGCCAGGAAGCTGCCGGCCTTGGCCCGGGTCGCGCGGTACTCCGGCAGGTAGCGGCCGGCCTGGCGCATCAGCCAGACGGGGGTGCAGTCCACCGGTTCGCGGCGCAGGGCGCGCAGCAGGCGATCGTTGCGGAGGGGGCTGGTCACGATGGGCATTCCTTGGGCGAAAGTTGGCAGCGGCGTCAGTCGCCGTGCGAAAGCATCTGGAAGCCGCGATGCAGTTCGGCATCACGGGCCTTCTCGAAGGCGTGGCGGGCTTCGTCTGCCTGCAGGAACAGCTCGCGCCGCAGCTGCGAGCGCGCACCGACGCGGCCGCTCTCGCGCAGCAGCTCCCAGCCGCCGAACAGGTCCGGCTGCAGGCTCAGGCGCAGGAAGCGCGGTGCCTGCGCACCGGCATCGGGATGTTGCAGGTAGACGTGCATGGACCGATTGTATCGCCCCGGGGGCGACACGGACCTGCAGAGCCGAGCCCATGCTCGGCTGCGCTTCATGCCGCGAATGACCGGTAGCGCCGGGCCATGCCCGGCGCAGGTGCGCGGTGTCAGCCCGCGCCCAGCACCTTCAGCACCGCCGCTTCATCCACGTCCGGCACCACTTCGGCCCGGCCCATGCCGCGCCACAGCACCAGGCGCAGGCGGCCGGCCACGTTCTTCTTGTCCAGCCGCATGCGGCCCAGCAGGGCCTGCGGGTCAAGCCCGGCGGGGATCGCCACCGGCAGCTGCAGCTTTTCCAGCAGCGCCTGCAGGCGCACGCGGTCGGCATCCTCGGCCAGGCCCAGATCGGTGGACAGCTTCGCCGCCAGCACCATGCCCACGGCCACGGCCTCGCCATGGTTCAGTGCATCGCGGCCCGGCGCCGAATAGCCCTGTTCGGTCTCGATGGCATGGCCGAAAGTGTGGCCGAGGTTGAGCAGGGCGCGCTCGCCCTTCTCGAACGGGTCGCGCTCGACGATGGCGGCCTTGTGCCGGCAGCTGCGTGCGATGGCCTCGGCCAGCGCGGCATCTTCGCCGGCCAGCAGCGCCTCGGCGTGCTGCTGCAGCCATTCGAAGAACACCGCATCGCCCAGCGCACCGTACTTCACTACTTCGGCCAGGCCGGCACGCAGTTCGCGCGGCGGCAGGGTAGCCAGCACGCGGGTATCGGCGATGACCGCACGCGGCGGATGGAAGGCGCCGACCAGATTCTTGCCGGCGGGGATGTCCACGGCGGTCTTGCCGCCCACCGAGGAGTCGACCATCGCCAGCAGGGTGGTCGGCAGCTGCACGCAGTCGACGCCGCGCATCCAGCAGGCTGCGGCGAAACCGGCCAGATCGCCGACCACGCCGCCGCCGAGGGCGAACACGCAGGCATCGCGGGTGGCGCCCAGCGCGGCCAGTGCTTCGATGGCGCGGCCGAACTCGGCCAGGGTCTTGGAAGCCTCGCCGGCCTGCAGCACGTGCTCGCCGACGATCAGGTCCGGGCGCGCGGCCAGCAGGGTCTCTTTCACGGAGGCCAGGTAGCGCGGGGCGACTTCGCTGTCGCTCAGCAGCAGCACGTGGCGGCCGCGCACATGCGAGGCCAGCGCAGCGCCGTCGGCCTGGGCACCGGCGCCGATGGTGATGGAATAGGGGCGGTCGCCGCCAACGGCGACCTGCAGCAGGGCGGGCGAGGTCATGCGGTCAGGTCCTGGCGCTGCCATTGCGTGGCCAGCTTGACGACAAGCTGGGCGGTGGCGTCGGCAGCGGTAAACGGGTCGGTATCGAGGGTGAGGTCGGCCAGCTCGCGGTACAGCGGGTCGCGCAGCGCGGCGAGATCGTGCAGCACCTGCTCGCGGTCCGTGCGCTGCAGCAGCGGCCGGCCCTTGTCGCGGGCCAGGCGTTCCAACTGGGCGGCCACGCTCACGCGGAGGTAGACCACGAAGCCGCGCTGGGCGATCAGCGCACGGTTGCCTGCTTCCAGCACGGCACCGCCACCGGTGGAAACCAGTTGGCCCTGGCCTTCCAGCACGCGAGCCAGAGCCTCGCGCTCATGGCCGCGGAAGCCGGCTTCGCCGGAGTGCTCGAAGATGGTCGGAATGCTGGCGCCAGCGATATCGACGATGGCCTGGTCCACGTCCACGAAGTCCAGCGTGAAGCGCTCGGCCAGGCGGCGGCCGATGCAGGTTTTGCCGGCGCCCATCGGGCCGATCAGGATCAGGTTCGGAGCAGGATTCATGCCCTCTGATCCTACCACTTCCGCACCCCCGGCCTGGCACGATGGTTGCCGTTGGAAGCATCCGCCGCGCCGCGGAAGGCGGCCTCAGCGCACCGCCTGCACCTGGCGCTGGTCGTCCAGCACCACCACATGGTCGGCGCGGTCGGGCAGGGCACGCAGCGCCTGCCGGCTGACCCGTTCGTAGTACTGCACGAAACGCTCCAGCTGCGGACGGCTCATGCCGTGCCGGCCGGGCTGGGCGGCCTGCAGGTGCTGTTCCTGCTGCCAGCGCCAGCGCGGCACCACCGAGAAATCCGGCGGCTGCAGGAACCACAGGCGGTCGCAGCGCTGCCACAGCGCCGGGTAGTCGCGGGCCAGCGCCTGGTTGCACCAGCGCCGCCAGCGGCCATCCGGGTCGGCCTCGCGCTCCAGCGCGTTCAAGGGGCTGTCCAGCTCGGCATCGTCCTGCGCGGGCGTGCCGAGGAACCAGCCTTCGAACACCAGCAGGTCCAGCGGGGCGTCCCACGCTGCCCATTGCGCCTCGGGCAGGCGCTCATCGGCCAGTTTGTCGAAGCGCGGCAGTGCCAGCGGCTGGCGTGCGGCCACCGCGTCAAGCACGGCATGGGCCAGCGGTACATCGTGGGTGCCGGGCGGGCCGCGGGTGATCAGCAGCGGGTGGACCTGGCGGGCGAGGCGCTGGCGTTGCGCGCGGGTCAGGTAGACATCATCGATGGACAGCGCTGCCGCGTTCAGGCCGCGTGCCTGGGCGCGGGCGACCACCTGTGCGGCCAGCGTCGATTTGCCGCTGCCCTGTACGCCGCTGATCGCCAATACTGGCACCGTGGCGCCGCTGGCCAGCGCATCGTCAAGCGCCTGCTCGGCAAGCGCATCCGGGAATCCTTTCACCTGGGGCATGTACGCAGCAGCAACGATGCCGCCACAATAGCCCAATCCGTGTGAGAAGAAGCGAACCATGAGCGACCTTTACGCCGAAGCCTTGTCCACCTTTGCTGCCCTGTTCGACGAGGCAAAGCAGAGCCGCGAGGTCGAGCCCAACGCGATGACCGTGGCCACCGCCGATGCGCAGGGCCGCCCGTCGGCGCGCACCGTGCTGCTGAAGGCCTTCGACGCGCGCGGTTTCGTGTTCTACACGCATCTGGACAGCCACAAGGGCCAGGAGCTGCAGGTCAACCCGCAGGCGGCGCTGCTGTTCCTGTGGCGCAGCCTGCGCGAGGCCGGCATCCAGGTGCGCATCGAAGGGCGAGTGGAGCAGGTGGCCGACGTCGAGGCTGACGCCTATTTCGCCAGCCGCCCGCGCATGAGCCAGATCGGCGCGTGGGCGTCGCTGCAGTCGAAGACGCTGGCAGCGCGCGAGGCGTTCGATGCGCGCGTGGCCGAGGTCGAAGCCCGTTTCCAGGGCAAGGACGTGCCGCGCCCGGACGGCTGGAGCGGCCTGCGTGTAGTGCCGGACCGCATCGAGTTCTGGTACGGCGCGCAGTTCCGCCTGCACGAACGCTGGTGCTATGAAGCCGGTGCCGAAGGGCGCTGGAGCAAGCGGTTGTTGTATCCGTGAATGACGCCGCGCCGACGATCCGCCAGGCCACGCCGGCCGACGCGGCGGCGTGGGCGCAGCTGCGGCTGGACCTGTGGCCCGATGCCGATGACCTGCTGGAGGCGCTGGCGCAGTCGCTGGACGATGCCGAAGGCGCGGTGTTCCTGGCCTGCCTGGCCGATGGTGACGCCGTGGGTTTCGCAGAAGTGCGGCTGCGCCACGACTACGTCAACGGTACCGGATCTTCGCCGGTGGGCTTCCTGGAAGGCTGGTGCGTACAGCCTTCGTGGCAGGGCCATGGCGTGGGCCGTGGCCTGCTGGCGGCGGTGCAGGACTGGACGCGCGCGGCCGGCTGCAGCGAACTCGCTTCGGACAGCCGCGTGGAGGATGTGCACGCGCACGCTGCGCACCGCGCCTGCGGCTTCGAGGAAACCGAGCGCGTGGTGTATTTCCGCATGGCATTGGATGCAGAGCCAGGCCGATAGCCGCTTTGTAGAGTCGTGGGGGGGGGGGGGGGGGGGGGGGGGGGGGGGGCGCACGGGGGGACGGCCGACGACACCACTCACGGGGGGGGGGGCGG
>NZ_VYKI01000021.1:37028-59701 GCF_008710035.1 Stenotrophomonas cyclobalanopsidis
GCCTTTTTGTCGCGCGGGTTTTCCCCTGCTGTTGTGCCTCGGCCCCCCCCCCCCCCCCCCCCCCCTCGACTCTACAGGAGCGGGTTGTCGCAAATGGACCGGTTCGCTTCATCTGCGAGCAGGCCCGCAACCGGCACACTCAGACGGATGCCCTCGATTTCCGGAGTTTCCATGCCCTCCTGGCGCTGCCTGTTCGCCGTGCCTCCCCCGCGTCGCGGCGTGGAAGCCGTCCTGTTGCTGCTCGCCCGCATCGTCGCCGGGGTGATGTTCTGTGTGTCCGGCTGGAACAAGGTGTTCACCGGTGCGGGACGCGAGCGGATGGTGCATACGCTGGTCGATGCGGGTATCCCGTTCCCTGTGCTCAGTGCGCCGGTGCTTGGGGCGATCGAGTGGATCGCGGGTGGTCTGCTGGTAGTGGGCCTGTTGAGCCGCCCCTCGGCCCTGCTGCTGGCGGCGATCTGTGCAGTGGCGGCGCTGACCGATGGCATTGCACGCATTCCGGCAGGGCTGAGCGTGCCGGACTGGCTGAGCTGGTTTTTCTACCTCAGCGAAGTGCCATTGGGTGTGCTGTTGCTGTGGACTGCGACAGTGGGCAGTGGTCGGTTCGCCATTGAGGCGCGCTGGGCGCGCTCGCGCAATCTGTAGAGTCGAGCCATGCTCGACTGCGTTTGTTCCGGGGCGTAAAGCAGTCGAGCATGGCTCGACTCTAGAGGCCTTCGGCGCGCAGCCAGCGCCACAGCGTGGTGCGTGACACGCCCAGCGCCTGCGCCATGCCCTCGCGGTCATTCCGGTACTCCTGCAGCAGTGCTTCCAGCTGCACGCGTGGCGGGCGCTTGCCGTTGCTTTCCAGCGGCAGCGCGGCGGCACCTTCGTTCACCAGCTCCGGCGCCAGCTGCAGCAGGCGCGCGGCATCGATCAGCCCTTCGCCTGGCTGCCAGTGGATGCGCAGGCGATCCACCAGATTGCGCAGTTCGCGCACATTGCCGGGCCATTCGGCAGCGGTCAGTACCGCCAGTGCCTCGTCATCCAGCGGCGCGTCGATGCCGCGCAGCTGGCGGAAGAAGTGCCGGGCCAGCAGCGCGATGTCCGTACGCCGCGCACGCAGTGCGGGCAGGGCGATGCGCAGCGCTGCCAGGCGGTAATACAGGTCGCGGCGGAAACTTCCGGCGGCGGCGCGCTGTTCCAGTGATTGCAGTGTCGCGGCAACCACGCGCAGGTCCACCGGCGTCGGTTCGGTGGCACCCACGCGCAGCACTTCGCGTTCCTCCAGCACCCGCAGCAGGCGGGTCTGCAGAGGCAACGGCAGTTCGCCGATCTCATCGAGGAACAGGGTGCCGCCGTCGGCGGCCTCGACCAGGCCGACGCGACCACCGCGCCGTGCGCCGGTGAAGGCGCCATCGCTGTAGCCGAACAGCTCCGCTTCCAGCAGCGATTCGCTGATCGCACCGCAGTTCAGCGCCACGAAGCGACCGCGACGACCACTGGCCGCATGCAGCTGGCGCGCCACCAGCTCCTTGCCGGTGCCGGTTTCGCCGGTGACCAGCACGGTGCTGTCATGCGGTGCATACAGCGCGATCTGTGCACGTACCTGCGCCATCGCCTCGCTGTCGCCGAGCAGGGCATGCGCATCACTGCGCGGGGCGGGACGCCGGCGTGCGGCCGGCCGGCTGCCACCAGAGCGGGCCAGCGCCTGGGTCAGTTCCAGCGCGTGTTCAAACGCGTGCCGTACCGAATCGGCCGAGTACAGCAGCACGCCCGGCAGGCCCATCTGTTCGGCATGGTCGATGGCCATGCCGGTGCCGACGATCACCTCGATGCCGTTGGCGCGCAGGTCGGCGATGCAGTCGCGTGCATCTTCGCGGGTAACGAAGCGGCGGTGCTCGATGTCCAGGCCGAAACTCTGCTGGAAGTTGCTGAACACCGGTACGTCGCTGGCGTGGGTGACCAGGCCGATGCGCGGGGCGATGCGGCGGGCGCGGGCCAGGGCTTCCATCAGGTCGAAGCCGTTGGCCTGGATCGGCACCAGTGGCAGCTCAAGCCGCCCGCGCAGCCACGCAGCATTGGAGCCGCCGGCGATCACCACGTCGCAGTGCTCCCGGCGCAGGCGCTGGCCGATCACATCCACCGCCTCCTCGAAGCCCAGGTTGATCTGCTCGATGCGTGCGCGGCGGTCGAACTCGGGAATGACATCGCCGAGCAGGCCGGTCAGGCGCGAGACGCTCACGGTCCATATGACCGGGCGGCCGGGGTCGGCATCGGCGTGGGGCAGGGGCGAGCGGGGCAGGTACATGGCGGCGGCATTGGGTAACAATGTTTCATGATACATCCGTTTCAATGTTTCATATGTTTCACTGTTGCAGGATGGTCATGCCTTTGAAATCAACCGCTTGCAGCTTGGCATGGTGTTTGCGCTTCCTATCCCGTTCCCAATCTGGATTGCCGCATGACCGCTTCCACTCCTTCTTCCGCCGGTGCCCGCTTCCGTGAGGCGTTGGCTGCCGAATCGCCGCTGCAGGTGATCGGCGCGATCAACGCCAACCACGCCCTGCTGGCCAAGCGCGCCGGCTTCCGCGCCATCTACCTGTCCGGCGGCGGTGTCGCTGCGGGTTCGCTGGGCCTGCCGGACCTGGGCATCAACACCCTGGAAGACGTGCTGATCGACGTGCGCCGCATCACCGATGTCTGCGACCTGCCGCTGATGGTCGACATCGATACCGGCTTCGGCCCGAGTGCGTTCAACATCGCCCGCACCGTGAAGTCGCTGATCAAGGCAGGCGCCGCCGCCTGCCACATCGAGGACCAGGTCGGCGCCAAGCGCTGCGGTCACCGCCCGGGCAAGGAGATCGTCTCGCAGGGTGAAATGGTCGACCGCGTGAAGGCTGCAGCGGACGCCAGGACCGATCCGGACTTCTTCCTGATCGCCCGCACCGACGCCATCCAGGTGGACGGCGTGGACAAGGCCATCGAGCGCGCCATCGCCTGCGTCGAGGCCGGTGCCGACGGCATCTTCGCCGAGGCCGCCTACGACCTGGACACCTACCGCCGCTTCGTCGATGCGGTGAAGGTGCCGGTGCTGGCCAACATCACTGAATTCGGTGCGACCCCGCTGTTCAGCCGCGACGAACTGGCTTCGGCCGGCGTGGCCATCCAGCTGTTCCCGCTGTCGGCCTTCCGCGCCGCCAACAAGGCGGCCGAGAACGTCTACCAGTCGGTGCGCCGCGACGGCCACCAGCGCAGCGTGGTGGACGCCATGCAGACGCGTGAAGAACTGTATGACCGCATCGGCTACCACGCCTTCGAACAGCAGCTCGACGCCCTGTTCGCCGCCAAGAAATAAGCAGTACCCTGCACCATCAGTTTTCGGAGGGAAAACATGAACGATACGACCGCAAACCCGACCTTCAAGCCGAAGAAGTCCGTCGCCCTGTCCGGCACCGCTGCCGGCAACACCGCGCTGTGCAGCGTCGGCCGCAGCGGCAACGACCTGCATTACCGCGGCTACGACATCCTGGACCTGGCCAACACCAGCGAGTTCGAGGAAATCGCCTACCTGCTGGTGCACGGCAAGCTGCCGACCCGCGCCGAACTGGTTTCGTACAAGGCCAAGCTGAAGTCGCTGCGCGGCATTCCGGCCGCGGTGAAGGCCGCGCTGGAAGAACTGCCGCCGTCGGCGCACCCGATGGACGTGATGCGCACCGGCGTGTCGGTGCTCGGTTGCGTGGCGCCGGAAAAGGATGACCACAACCATCCGGGCGCGCGTGACATCGCCGACAAGCTGATGGCCTGCCTCGGCTCGATGCTGCTGTACTGGTACCACTGGAGCCACAACGGCCGCGCCATCGACGTGGAAACCGACGACGACTCCATCGGTGGCCACTTCCTGCACCTGCTGCACGGCGACAAGCCGCAGGATTCGTGGGTGAAGGCGATGCACACCTCGCTGATCCTGTACGCCGAGCACGAGTTCAACGCCTCGACCTTCGCCTGCCGCGTCATCGCCGGCACCGGCAGCGACATGTACAGCGCGATCTGCGGTGGCATCGGCGCGCTGCGCGGCCCCAAGCACGGCGGCGCCAACGAAGTGGCGTTCGAAGTGCAGAAGCGCTACGACAACCCCGATGAAGCCGAGGAAGACATCAAGGCCCGCGTCGAGCGCAAGGAAGTGGTGATCGGTTTCGGCCACCCGGTCTACACCGTGTCCGATCCGCGCAACAAGGTGATCAAGGACGTGGCCCGCGAGCTGTCCGAAGAACAGTCCAGCATGAAGATGTACGACATCGCCGAGCGCCTGGAAACGGTGATGTGGGACATCAAGAAGATGTTCCCGAACCTGGACTGGTTCAGCGCCGTCAGCTACCACATGATGGGCGTGCCGACCGCGATGTTCACCCCCCTGTTCGTGATCGCCCGCACCGCCGGCTGGAGCGCGCACATCGTCGAGCAGCGCATCGACGGCAAGATCATCCGCCCGAGCGCCAACTACACCGGCCCGGAAGATCGCGAGTTCGTTGCCATCGACAAGCGCGCCTGATCCACCTGCTGTACCCATCCGGCCGGCCGCGCGCCGGCCGGATGCCTTCGTTGCCGCTTCGTCGGCACCCGGCCCGCCCCAAGTACTCCGCCAGCCCATGAATACCGATTACCGCAAGAACCTCCCCGGCAGCACGCTGGACTATTTCGATGCGCGCGCCGCCGTCGACGCGCTCCAGCCCGGCGCCTACGCCACGCTGCCGTACACCTCGCGCGTGCTGGCCGAGAACCTGGTGCGCCGCTGCGATCCGGCTACGCTCAGTGACTCGCTGGCGCAGTTGATCGAGCGCCGCCGCGATCTGGATTTTCCCTGGTTCCCGGCACGCGTGGTCTGCCATGACATCCTCGGCCAGACCGCGCTGGTGGATCTGGCCGGCCTGCGTGATGCGATCGCCGACAAGGGCGGCGACCCGGCCAAGGTCAACCCGGTGGTGCCGGTGCAGCTGATCGTGGACCACTCGCTGGCGGTGGAGTGCGGTGGTTTCGACCCGCAGGCGTTCGAGAAGAACCGCGCGATCGAAGATCGCCGCAACGAAGACCGTTTCCACTTCATCGACTGGACCAAGCTGGCGTTCGAGAACGTCGACGTCATCCCGCCGGGCAACGGCATCATGCACCAGATCAACCTGGAGAAGATGTCGCCGGTGGTCTACGTGCAGGACGGCGTGGCCTTCCCCGATACCTGCGTGGGTACCGACAGCCACACCCCGCACGTGGATGCCCTGGGCGTAATCGCGATTGGTGTGGGCGGCCTGGAAGCGGAGAACGTGATGCTGGGCCGCGCCTCGTGGATGCGCCTGCCCGACACCGTGGGTGTCGAACTGAGTGGTCGCCCGCAGCCGGGCATCACCGCCACCGACGTGGTGCTGGCGCTGACCGAGTTCCTGCGCAAGGAACGCGTGGTCGGCGCGTGGCTTGAATTCTTCGGCGAGGGTGCAGCGGCGCTGACCATCGGTGACCGCGCCACCATTTCCAACATGTGCCCCGAATACGGTGCCACCGCCGCGATGTTCTACATCGATGCGCAGACCATCGATTACCTGCGCCTGACCGGCCGCGAGGAATCGCAGGTGGCGCTGGTGGAGAACTACGCACGCACCACCGGCCTGTGGGCCGATGACCTGGCCACCGCACAGTACGAGCGCGTGCTGCGCTTCGACCTGTCCAGCGTGGTACGCAACATGGCCGGCCCGTCCAACCCGCACAAGCGCGTGGCCACCGCCGAGCTGGCCGAGCGCGGCATCGCCGACGAAGCCAAGCTGGAAGCGGGCAAGGCCGAGCAGGCGCAGGGCCTGATGCCCGATGGCGCGGTGATCATCGCCGCCATCACCAGCTGCACCAACACCTCCAACCCGCGCAACGTGATCGCCGCCGCACTGCTGGCGCGCAACGCCAACGCGCGTGGCCTGCAGCGCAAGCCGTGGGTGAAGTCCTCGCTGGCGCCGGGCTCCAAGGCCGTGCAGCTGTACCTGGAAGAATCCGGCCTGCTGCCGGACCTGGAGCAGCTCGGCTTCGGCATCGTCGCCTTCGCCTGCACCACCTGCAATGGCATGAGCGGCGCGCTGGACCCGAAGATCCAGCAGGAAATCATCGACCGTGACCTGTACGCCACGGCCGTGCTGTCGGGCAACCGCAACTTCGATGGCCGCATCCATCCGTATGCCAAGCAGGCCTTCCTGGCCTCGCCGCCGCTGGTCATCGCCTATGCCATCGCCGGCACCGTGCGCTTCGATATCGAGAAGGACGTGCTCGGCGTGGATGCTGACGGCAACGAGGTGCGCCTGAAGGACATCTGGCCGAGCGATGCCGAGATCGACGCGGTGGTGAAGGCTTCGGTGAAGCCCGAGCAGTTCCGCAAGGTGTACAACCCGATGTTCAACGTGCGCGTGGAGCACGGTGCGCCGGTCAGCCCGCTGTATGACTGGCGCCCGCAGAGCACCTACATCCGTCGTCCGCCGTATTGGGAAGGCGCTCTGGCCGGTGAGCGCACGCTGTCCGGCATGCGCGCGCTGGCGGTGCTGCCGGACAACATCACCACCGACCACCTGTCACCGTCCAACGCGATCATGGCCTCCAGCGCCGCCGGCGAATACCTGGCGAAGATGGGCCTGCCGGAAGAAGACTTCAATTCCTACGCCACCCACCGCGGCGACCACCTGACCGCGCAGCGCGCCACGTTCGCCAATCCGAAGCTGTTCAACGAGATGGTGCGCAACGACGACGGCAGCGTGAAGCAGGGCTCGCTGGCGCGCGTGGAGCCGGAAGGCAAAGTGATGCGCATGTGGGAGGCGATCGAAACCTACATGGACCGCAAGCAGCCGCTGATCATCATCGCCGGCGCCGACTACGGCCAGGGCAGCTCGCGCGACTGGGCCGCCAAGGGCGTGCGCCTGGCCGGCGTGGAAGCGATCGTGGCAGAGGGCTTCGAGCGCATACATCGCACCAACCTGATCGGCATGGGCGTACTGCCGCTGGAGTTCAAGCCGGGCACCACCCGCCTGACCCTGGGCATCGATGGCACCGAGACCTTCGACGTGGTCGGCGAACGCACCCCGCGTGCCGAGTTGACCCTGGTCATCCACCGCCGCGACGGCCAGCGCGTGATCGTGCCGGTCACCTGCCGCCTGGACAGCGACGAGGAAGTGGCGATCTATGAGGCAGGCGGCGTGCTGCAGCGCTTCGCCCAGGATTTCCTGGAAGGCGCCAAGGTGGCGTAAGACATCTGACGGCCCGGCAACGGGCCGTCTTTCTTTGCAAGGAACACATCCATGACCTTCCTCCCGCAACTCCGTATTCCCGCCACCTACATGCGCGGTGGCACCAGCAAGGGCGTGTTCTTCCGCCTGCAGGATCTTCCCCACGCTGCACAGGTGCCGGGCGCCGAGCGCGATGCGCTGCTGATGCGCGTGATCGGTTCGCCCGACCCGTATGGCAAGCAGACCGACGGCATGGGCGGCGCCACGTCCAGCACCAGCAAGTGCGTGATCATCTCCACCGCCTCGGTGCCCGACCACGACGTGGATTATCTGTATGGCCAAGTGTCGATCGACACCGCCTTCGTCGACTGGAGCGGCAACTGCGGCAACCTCAGTACCGCGGTCGGCCCGTTTGCCATTGCCAACGGCCTGGTCGATCCGGCCCGGGTACCGCGCGATGGCCTGTGCACTGTGCGCATCTGGCAGGCCAACATCGGCAAAACCATCATCGCCCACGTGCCGATGCGCGACGGCGAAGTGCAGGAGACCGGTGACTTCGAGCTGGATGGCGTGACCTTCCCGGCCGCCGAGATCCAGCTGGAATTCATCGATCCGTCCGATGACAGCGATGCGGGCGCGATGTTCCCGACCGGCAATCTGGTGGACACGCTGGACGTGCCGGGCGTGGGCAGCTTCGAGGTGACGATGATCACCGCCGGTATTCCGACCATTTTCCTCAACGCTGCCGACCTGGGCTACACCGGCACCGAGCTGCAGCCGGCGATCAACGAAGACAAGGCGGCGCTGCAGAAGTTCGAGGCCATCCGCGCCCATGGCGCGCTGCGCATGGGGCTGATTTCGAAGCTGGAGGACGCCGCCACCCGCCAGCACACGCCGAAGGTGGCGTTCGTGGCGCCGGCGCAGGATTACGTATCCTCCAGCGGCAAGGCCATTCCGGCCTCGGCCATCGACCTGCACGCGCGCGCGCTGTCGATGGGCAAGCTGCACCACGCGATGATGGGTACGGCAGCCGTCGCCATCGGCACCGCCGCGGCCATTCCGGGCACCCTGGTCAACCGCGCGGCCGGTGGCGGTGAGCGCGAGGCGGTGACCTTCGGCCATCCGTCCGGCACGTTGCGCGTCGGCGCCCAGGCCGGGCGCGTTGACGGCCAGTGGACGGTGACCAAGGCCATCATGAGCCGCAGCGCCCGTGTGCTGATGGAAGGCAAGGTGCGCGTACCGGTCGAGTGATGCTCTGGTAGATGCCAACCTTGGTTGGCATGGGAGCGCCAACCAAGGTTGGCGACTACCGGGTTCCGGGCCGCTCCCGCTTTGGTAGATGCTGACCTTGGTGGGCATGGGGGCCGCCAACCAGGGTTGGCGATTACCGGGTTGCGGGCCGGCCCCGACTTCCGACCGCCGGGTCGTCAACACTGTGACGCGCCGCGCCTATAATGGCCGCCTTGATCAAGGAGTGACGACATGAGCGGTCCGGCACGGCGGAAGCGGTGGGGGTGGGCGGCGGCTGTTCTGGCAGGAGGCCTGTTGCTGGGCCTGGCCGGTTGTCGCAATGACAGCGGGCAGCTGCCCAAGGCCAGCGGCGAAGCCATCGCCACCAAGGCCGAGCAGGTGAAGGACTTCACCCTGCTGCGCGCGTACCCGGACCAGAAGAGTGAGGGCCTGTCGCTGGCGCTGGAGTTCTCGCGCCCGCTGGTCGGCACCCAGGACTTCGACAAACTGGTGCGCTTTGAACAGAAGGTCGGCACCGACGACAGCAGCTGGACGCTGTCCGACGACGGCCTGACCCTGCGCTATCCCTTCGTCGAAGCCGGCAAGGAATACAGCCTGGTCGTCTCCGAAGACCTGCTGGCCGCCGACGGCAGCCGCCTGGGCAAGGAACTGAAGCAGAAGGTGTTCAGCGGCGAGCTGAAGCCGGTGGCCGGTTTCGCCTCGCAGGGCAGCGTGCTGCCGGCCAAGGACAGCCGCGGCCTGCCGGTGGTGTCGGTGAACGTGCCGGAGGTCGACGTCGAATTCCTGCGCGTACGAGAGAAGGACCTGCCAACCTTCTTCAGCCAGTACCAGCGCGGCGGCCGCCGTGGCAGCTGGGAGCTGAGCAGCGACTATGAGCGCAGCCCCATCAACAAGCTGGCCGAGCCGGTCTACGTCAACCGCTTCATCCTGGGTGGCAAGCAGAACGAGCGCGTGCTGACCTACCTGCCGACCCAGGACATCAAGGAGCTGCAGGAACCGGGCCTGTACTTCGCCCTGCTCAAGCGGACCGGTGACTACGAAGGCGAGTTCGATACCGCGTTCTTCTCGGTCAGCGACATCGGCCTGCACACCCGTGCCTACAAGGACAAGCTGTTCGTCCACACCGCCGCGCTGAAGGACGGTTCGGCGATGAAGAACGTCGACCTGCGCGTGCTCGACGCCAAGGGCGAGGTGGTGCTCAAGGGCAGCACCGACAGCAACGGCAACGCGCTGCTGAACTACACCCTGGACGCCACCCACGTGCTGGTGGCCAGCAGCGGCAAGGACACCAGCTTCCTGCCGTTCAACCAGCCAGCGCTGGACCTGAGCGAATTCGCCGTGGCCGGCCGTGACAATGCCTGGTTCGACGTCTACGCCTGGTCCGGTCGCGACCTGTACCGCCCCGGCGAGACCGTGCGCCTGTCGGCCCTGCTGCGCGACAACGACGGCAAGCCCGTCAAGGCCCAGCCGGTGTTCCTGCGCCTCAAGCAGCCCGACGGCAAGACGTTCCGCGAGACCCGCCTGCAGCCCGGCGACCAGGGCTACATCAACTTCGAGCAGACCATCCCCGCCGAGGCGCCGACCGGGCGCTGGCAGGTGGAATTCCGTACCGACCCGGCCAGCAAGGAAGCGATCCAGGGCATGACCCTGCGCATCGAGGAGTTCCTGCCCGAGCGCATGAAGCTGGACCTGGACAGCGCGCAGAAGACGTTGAAGCCGGGTGAGGACCTGCGCCTGCAGGCCAATGGTGCGTACCTGTATGGCGCGCCGGCCGACGGCAACCGCTTCACCGCGCGCCTGGCCGTGGCCGCCGAACAGCAGCCGGTGGAAGGCCTGCCGGGTTATTTCTTCGGTGACCCGACCCTGCAGCTGCCGCGCGAAGCCAAGGACGTGGTTGACACCACGCTGCCGGCCAACGGCCAGCTGCGCGAAGACGTGGCGCTGCCGGAAGAGGCGGCCAAGGCCAAGGCGCCGATTGCCGTGGTGCTGTCGGGCAGCCTGTATGAAACCGGTGGCCGCACCGTCACCCGCACCCTGAAGCGGGTGATGTGGCCGGCCAATGCACTGGTCGGCGTGCGCCCGCTGTTCAACCCGGACGACGGCGCCGATGCCAACGGCAATGCGCGCTTTGAACTGATGCGCGTCGACGCCGCCGGCAAGCCGCAGCCCGCCAAGGGCCTGAAGGTGACCCTGGTGCGCGAGCTGCGCGACTACCACTGGACCTTCAACGACAACCGCTGGGACTACGATTTCACCCGCCGCTTCGAGAACAAGGACACCCGCACAGTCGATGCCGGCAGCAGCGCGGTCGCCTTCGATTTCCCGGTGGAGTGGGGCGAGTACCGGGTGGATGTGTTCGATCCGAGCACCGGCCTGACCAGCCGCTACCCGTTCCGCGCCGGCTGGAGCTGGGGCGATGACAACCGCGGCCTCGATGCACGCCCGGACAAGGTCAAGCTAGGCCTGGACAAGACCGGCTACAAGGCCGGCGATACCCTGCAGGTGACGGTGACCCCGCCGCACACCGGCAAGGGCGTGCTGATGGTCGAGACCGACCGCATGCTGTACGTGCAGGAGATCGACGCAAAGCCGGGTGCCACCTACAAGATCCCGGTTACCGCCGACTGGGAGCGCCACGACGTCTACATCACCGCGCTGGTGTTCCGTGGCGGCAGCGCGCCCAGCAAGATCACCCCGGCCCGCGCCGTGGGCGTGGTGCACGTGCCGATGGACCGCAAGGGCCGCACCGTGGCCGTGGGCCTGGTCGCGCCCAAGCAGATGCGTCCGGAACAGGACCTGCCGGTGACGGTGAGCGCACCGCAGCTGGCCGGCAAGACCGCGCACGTCACCGTCTCGGCGGTGGACGTTGGCATCCTCAACATCACCCGCTTCCCGGTGCCGGATGCCGGCGCGCACTTCTTCGCCCAGCGTCGCCTCGGCATCGATGCCTACGACATCTACAGCCGGGTGATCGAAAGCTTCGACGGCAGCAGCGGCAAGCTGAAGTTTGGCGGCGACATGGCCCTGCAGGCCCTGCCGCAGGCCAAGCGGCCGACCGCGCGCGTGCAGACCGTGGACCTGTTCTCCGGCCCGGTGCAGCTCGACGCCAGGGGCAATGCGCGCATCCGCCTGAAGGTGCCGGACTTCAACGGCACCCTGCGCGTGTCGGCGCTGGTCTACAGCGATGACCAATACGGCAAGCGTGATGTGGAAACCATCGTGCGCGCGCCGATCCTGGCCGAGGCCAGCATGCCGCGCGTGCTTGCCCCGGGCGACCGCAGCACCGTCACCCTGGACGTGCAGAACTTCACCGGCAAGCCGGGCCAGTTCAACGTGCAGGTGGACACCGAAGGCCCGCTGGGCCTGGGCGAGGGCAGCCGCAACGTGCAGCTGAACGCCGATGCCAAGACCACGCTGAGCTTCCCGCTGTCTGCCCGCGAGGGCAACAGCGTGGCCAAGGTGCGGGTGCGGGTGGACGGCAACGGCTTCAAGGCCGACCGCCGCTACGACCTGCCGGTGCGTGCGGCGTGGCCGCAGGTGATCCGTTCGCAGGTGCGCACGCTGGATCCGCTGGCCGCGGTCAGTCTGGATGGCGGCCTCGCCGATGGCCTGATGGCCGAGTCGGTCAACGCGCGCCTGCTGGTCAGCCCGCTGCCGCCGATCCCGTTCGCCAGTGCCCTGCAGGGCGCGCTGAACTACCCCTACGGCTGTGCAGAACAGACCACCAGCAAGGGCTACGCCGCGCTGATCCTGGACCAGGCGACGTCGTCGATGCTCGGCACCGATGGCCTGGATGCCAAGACCCGCCGCGAGCGCATGGAAGGTGCGTTCGGTCGCTTGGCGTCGATGCAGGTGGCCAACGGCAACTTCTCGATGTGGGGTGACGACGGCTACGTGAACCCATGGCTGACCCCGTACATCACCGAGTTCCTGCTCGATGCCAAGGACGGTGGCTTCGCCGTGCCGGACAACGTGCTGCAGAAGGCGCTCAACCGCCTCAGCGAGGACCTGCTCTCCGGTGGCAACCCGTTCTACGGCCAGGATGACCGCGAGAAGCTGAAGTTCGCCAACCAGGCGTATTCCGGCTACGTGCTGGCCCGCGTCAACCGCGCGCCGCTGGGCACCCTGCGCACGCTGTACGACAACGAGCGCGGCAAGGCGGTTGGCGGCCTGTCGCTGGTCCACCTGGGCGTGGCGCTGTCGCTGCAGGGTGACGCCAAGCGTGGCCAGGCCGCGATTGCCGCCGGCTTCGCCAAGTCCAGCAGCGAACGTCCGTCGTACTTCGGTGATTACGGCAGCGCCATCCGTGATGACGCGCTGATGATCGCGCTGACCCAGGAAAACAAGCTGGCCAAGCCGGCCTGGGATGCACGCGCGGTCGATCTCGGCCGTGGCCTCGATGCCCGCCGCAATGCCGGCTGGATGTGGCTGAGCACGCAGGAACAGGTGGCCATCGCCCGCCTCGGCAAGGCCTTGGCCGCCAACCAGAAGGCACTGGTGGCCGGTGAACTGGTGATCGGCGGCAACAGCGAAGCCATTGGCGAGCGCAAGCTGTTCGGTCGCAATTTCACCGGCAGCGAACTGGCCAGCGGCGTGCGCTTCACCCCGCAGGGGCAGCCGCCGATGTTCGCCAGCATTGACGTGGCCGGCATCCCGCGCAGCGCGCCGGCACCGGACAACAGCGTGCTGGGCGTCGAACGGACCTACTTCGGCACCGACGGCAAGCCGTGGACGCCGCGGCCGCTGAAGGAAGGCGAAGCGCTGATCGTGCGCATCACCATCAGTGCCGATACGCAGATGCCCGATGCGTTGCTGACCGACCTGCTGCCGGCCGGCCTGGAGATCGAGAACTTCAACCTGGGCGACGCCAAGCAGTGGGCCGACGTGGTGGTCGATGGCATCACCATCAGCGACCGCAGCTCGGCCGCGGACACCAAGCACGAGGAGTTCCGCGACGACCGCTACGTGGCCGCGCTGAAGCTGTCGCGTGGTGGCAAGGCCAACGTGTTCTACCTGGTGCGTGCGGTGACCCCGGGCACCTACTCGGTGCCGCCGCCGCTGGTGGAAGACATGTACCGCCCGCAGCTGCGTGGCGTGGGCCGCAGCAACCCGACCACGATCACGGTGGTCCAGCCGTGACCGCGCGGACGGGCCGCGACGGCGCGGCCCGTCCCAGCGGTAACCTGCAATCCGGCACGCTGCAATGAAGAACGACGGGACGACCCGGCGGGCGGCCCTGCGCCGCCGGCTGCAGCCGCTGTGGCCCTGGCTGCGCTGGGGCACGGCGGCGCTGCTGGTCCTGCTGCTGGTCCTGGATTTCGCGTTCCCGCCGCCGCTGCCGAAGCAGCGCGATACCAGCACCCTGGTGGTGGCCGCTGATGGCAGCCCGCTGCGCGCCTTCGCCGATGCCGAAGGCGTGTGGCGCTACCCGGCCTCGGCCGACAGCGTCTCGCCGCTGTACCTGCAGGCGCTGCTGACCTACGAAGACCGCTGGTTCTGGCAACACCCCGGCATCAACCCGCTGGCGATCCTGCGTGCCAGCGGCCAGCTGCTGCGCGGCGGCCGCATCGTGTCGGGCGGTTCGACACTCACCATGCAGGTCGCGCGCATCCTCGATCCGCATTCGCGCACGCCGTGGGGCAAGCTCAAGCAGATGCTGCGCGCGGTGCAGCTGGAAGTGCACCTGTCGAAGGCGCAGATCCTGGCGCTGTATCTGGAACGCGCGCCCTACGGCGGCACGATCGAGGGCGTGGAAGCGGCGAGCTGGGCCTACCTGGGCAAGCCGGCCACCCAGCTGTCGCATGCCGAAGCCGCGCTGCTGGCGGTACTGCCGCAGGCGCCGAGCCGGCTGCGCCCGGACCGCCACCCGGAAGCCGCGCAGAAGGCGCGTGACAAGGTGCTGGCGCGCATGGCCGAGCTTGGCGTGTGGACGCCGGAAGAGGTGGAGGATGCGCGCATCGAGAACGTGGTCGCGCGCTCGCTGCGCCCGCCGATGCATGCGGCACTGCTGGCGCAGCGGCTGCATTCGGCACATCCGGGCCAGGCGCGCATCCAGAGCAGCATCGACCTGGACCTGCAGCGCACGCTGGAAGAGCGTGTGGCCAGCTACTTCTCCACGCTGCCCGAGCGCACCTCGGCCGCACTGCTGGTGGTCGACAACCAGACCCTGCACGCCCGTGCCTATGTCGGCACGCTGGCCTTCGGTGATCGCCAGCGCCTGGGCCATGTCGACATGGTGCAGGCCTGGCGCTCGCCCGGCTCCACGCTCAAGCCCTTCCTGTACGCAATGGCGCTGGACGATGGCCTGATCCATTCGGAAAGCCTGCTGGTGGATGCGCCGCAGAGTTTCGGCAGCTACCGGCCGGGCAATTTCGATGAGGCCTTCAACGGTCCGGTCGGTGCATCGAGCGCGCTGCGCCTGTCGCTGAACGTGCCGGCGGTGGACCTGCTGCAGCGGGTGGGTTCGGCGCGTTTCGCCGCGCGTCTCTCGCACGCGGGCATCCAGTTGCGCTTCCCGCCGGGCAGTTCGCCGAACCTGTCGTTGATCCTTGGCGGCACCGGCGCGCGGCTGGAGGATCTGGTCGGCGCCTTCGCCGCGCTCAACCGCAACGGCATCGCCGGGCGGGTGCGCTATACCGACGAAGAGCCGATGATCGAACGTCGCCTGGCTTCGCCTGGGGCCAGCTGGATCGTGCGTGAGATGCTCGAATCGAATCCGCGCCCGGGCTATGGCGTGGGCACTTTCGACGTCGGCGGCCGCCCGCGCGTGGCCTGGAAGACAGGCACCAGCTATGGCTACCGCGACGCGTGGGCGATCGGCAGCACGCGGCACTACACGGTAGGCGTGTGGGTGGGGCGTCCCGATGGCACGCCGCTGCCGGGCCAGTACGGTGCGGTCACGGCATTGCCGCTGATGTTCGAAGTGGTTGACAGCCTGCCGCGCCAGCCCGGCGATGCCGCCCCCGCGCCGATGCCGGCCAGCGTCAGCCGCGCCGATGTGTGCTGGCCCACCGGCGGCCTGGCCGAATCGCTGCCGGCTGCGTTGTGCCAGCGGCGCATGCCGGCCTGGCTGCTGGATGGTGGCGTGCCGCCGACCTTCCCCGAACGCGAGGCCCGCCGCTGGCAGACGGGCCGCCAGCGTTACATGGCCGATGTGCGTACCGGCCAGCGGCTGTCTGCCGACTGCAGCGCGCCGCACACTGAAGTCGAGCGCGAGATCGCGCGCTGGCCGGCGCTGTTGTCACCGTGGCTGCCCAAGGCCACGCGTGATGCCTCGCAGCTGCCGCCACTGGCGGCCGATTGCCGCGACGATGGCCGCGAGGCGAGCGTGGCCCTGCACGTGGATGGTCTGAATGATGGCGCGGCATTGGCGCGGGCACCCAACGCCGAGCACGGCGTGCGCCTGCAGCTGCGCGCGCTGGGCAGTGAACAGGCGGTGGACTGGCTGCTGGATGGCCGCTGGATCGCCCGCACCGAGGGCGCGCAGCTGATGCAGCGCGAGTTCGCCGATCCCGGCGCACATACGTTGACCGCGTTAGCCACCGATGGCGCGTGGACGCAGGTGCGGTTCACGGTCATCCGGTGACGCCGGGCATGGCCCGGCGCTACCCGTGCGACCGCACCTACCCGATCATTCCCCGATCCAGCCTTCCAGCAGGTCGGCAAACTCGTCGGCATGCTCCTCCTCCTGCGCCAGGATATCCTCCAGGATGCGCTTGGTGGTGGTGTCGCGGTCGCCGATGAAGTTGATCATTTCGCGGTAGCTGTCGATGGCGATGCGCTCGGCCACCAGATTCTCGCGCACCATGTCGCGCAGGTCGCTGCCTTCCTTGTACTCGGCATGCGAGCGCGCGGTCAGCGTGTCCGGGTTGAAGTCCGGTTCGCCGCCGAGCTGCACGATGCGCTCGGCCAGCTTGCCGGCGTGGTCCTGCTCCTGATGTGCGTGTTCCAGGAACTCGGCCTTGACCGCATCGGCCAGCATGCCCTTGGCCATGTAGTAATGGCGGTAATAGCGCAGCACGCAGACGTATTCAGTGGCAAGGGCATCGTTGAGCAGCTTGATGACCTCTTCGCGGTCCGCGCTGTAGCTCTCGGTGATGGCACCATCCTCGATGTTCCGTCGCGCGCGTTCACGCAGGGTTTCACGATCGGTGATGCCATTGGGCTTTGCGGGGTGGGGCTGGTTGGCTGGCTTTTTGGACATGGCTGGCCGGTTTCCTTTTATCTGTGGGGGGCAAACGTGGAGGGAATCAAACGGGGAGGTGTTCCAGCACATGGTCGGCCGAGGACACCTCGAACTGGCCGGGCGCCTCGATCCATGTGGCGCGGACAACACCGTCGTCGACGTACAGGGCGAAGCGACGCGAACGGATGCCCATGCCCGAGGCGCTGGCATCCAGCTCCAGGCCCAGTGCACGGGTCAGTTCGGCATTGCCGTCGGACAGCATCAGCAGGCCTTCGGGCACGTGTTGCTCGGCGGCCCAGGCTTTCATCACGAACGGATCGTTGACCGCCATGCAATACACGTCGATGCCACGCTGGCGGAAGGCCGCGAACTTCTCGACGAAGCCGGGCAGATGGCGGGCGGAGCAGGTCGGGGTGAAGGCGCCGGGCACGGCGAACAGGACCACCTTGCGTCCTTCGAACAGCGCGTGCGTGTCCAGCGTTTCGATGCCCTCGCCGATACGCTTGAGGGTCACTTCCGGGAGATGGTCGCCGACATGGATGGTCATGGGAACTCCTTGCTGCGAGTAGGCTAGTGGGGCAGATGGGACGGCGGCGTCAAGACACTGGAAACCGGGTGCGCCCACCCCATCCTGGGGCATGGCCACGGCAGCTGCATTGCGCTGGATCAGCCAGCGTCACCGGCGACGCACGGGCAGCGGCGTAGCATGCCGGCGCGTAGAATGAACCTGGGGCGGCGCCACCGGCGCGGCCGAAGCAGAACGAGGTAGCTGGATGGAATTCAAGGATTACTACGCCACCCTGGGGGTGGAACCGAGTGCGGGCGAGGCCGAGATCAAGACCGCCTACCGGCGGCTGGCGCGCAAGTACCACCCGGATGTGAGCAAGGAGGCCGGCGCCGAGGACAAGTTCAAGGCCATCAACGAGGCCTACGAGGCGCTGCGCGATCCGGAAAAGCGCGCGGCCTATGACCAGCTGCGCGCGCAGGGCTACCGCCCGGGCGAGGAATTCAACGTGCCGCCGAACTACGGCGGTGCCGGTGGCTTCAATTTCGAGGAAGTGTTCGGCGGCGGCGGTGCCGGCGGCGGCTTCAGCGACTTCTTCGAAAGCCTGTTCGCGCGCCAGCGCGGCGGCCAGGGCGCGGGCCCCGGCCCGGGCTTCAGCAGCCACGGCCAGGCGCCCAACCGCGATACCCGGGCCAAGCTGTCGGTGCCGCTGGAAGCGGCCTACGGCGGCGACAGCCTGCGCATCACCGTCAACGGCAAGCAGCTGGACGTGCGCGTGCCCAAGGGCATCCGCCCGGGCCAGGTGATTCGCCTGTCAGGGCAGGGCACCCATGGCGGCAACCTGCTGCTGGAAGTGGAATACGCCGCCCACCCGCAGTTCGAGGTCGATGGCCGCAACATCCTTTACACGCTGCCGGTGACCCCATGGCAGGCAGCGCTGGGCACCAGCATCAGCGTGCCGACCCTGGGCGGTGCGGTGGAACTGAAGATCCCGGCCGATTCCGATGCCGGCCGCAAGCTGCGCCTGCGCGGCCGCGGCCTGCCGGGCAACCCGGATGGCGACCAGATCGTGGAGCTGGAGATCGTGGCCCCGGCGGCGACCGACGAGGCACAGAAGAAGGCGTACCGGAACCTGGCAAAGGCCTTCGGCGAAACCATCTGACAGGCCGGAGGAGCGCCGGCGGCGTGCGTGACGGTAGCGCCGGGCCATGCCCGGCGGCTTTGACATGTAGAGTCGAGCCATGCTCGACTGCCGTAACCAACAGCAGTCGAGCATGGCTCGACTCTACAGAATTCGCCTCAGCCCTGGCCGGCGAACACGCGCTCCAGCACCTCGGACAGTTCGTCTTCCGAGAACGGCTTGGTGATGTAGGCCTTGGCGCCCTGGCGCATGCCCCACATGCGGTCGGTGTCCTGGTCCTTGGTGGTCACCAGGATCACCGGAATGTGCCGGGTCGCCTCGTCGCGGGCGAGCGTGCGGGTGGCCTGGAAACCGTTGAGGTTGGGCATCACCACGTCCATCAGCACCAGGTCGGGCAGTTCGGCCTTGGCTGTTTCCACCCCGGCCGCGCCATCGGTGGCGGTCAGGATCTGGTGCCCGAGTTTCTCGACGATGCGCTGTATCCCCAACAGCTGCGACGGTGAGTCGTCGACGATCAGAATGCGTGCCATGTTGTTCCCCGTGTCATGCCCGCAGTGTAGTGCGGGCACATTGCGGGTGGGAACACGGCCGCTGCCGTCCGTCGCCTGCCTGCGACGTTCAGTCGATCCGCACCACCGTGCGGCCCAGCGAACCACCGGCCAGCATCCGTTCGAACACACCCGGCAGGTCTGCCAGGCCGACTTCGGCCGTGCAGATGCGGTCCAGGTGCTGCGGCTTCCACGCGCCGCCCAGGTGCGCCCACACCGCTTCGCGCAGGTCGCGCGGCGCGCTGGCCGAGGACACGCCCAGCAGTGACACGCCGCGCAGGATGTACGGCATCACCGTCATCTCCAGTTTCGGACTGGCGGCCAGGCCGGCACTGACCACGCTGCCATAGGGCACGGTCTGCGCCAGCAGGCTGGCCAGCATCGATCCACCGGCATTGTCCAGGCCACCGCCGAAGCGGGCCGACTGCAGCGGCGCGGTATCGGCCAGTGCCTCGCGCGGCAGCACCTCGGCGGCGCCGATGTCGTGCAGGAAGGTGGCGTGCTCCGGCTTGCCGCTGATCGCATGCACGTCGTAACCGGCACGGCTGAAGATGTCCACGGCCAGCGCGCCGACCCCGCCGGTGGCGCCGGTCACCGCCAGCGGGCCGTGCCCCGGGGTCAACCGGTTGTCCTGCAGGCGCAGCAGGGCGAGGGCGGCGGTGAAGCCGGCCGTGCCCAGCACCATCGCTTCGCGCGGGCTCAGGCCGGCAGGCTGGGCGATGACCGCGCGCGATTCCAGCCGCACGTACTGGCTGTAGCCGCCGTCACGGGTCTCGCTGAGCCCGCAGCCGGTGGCCAGCACCGCATCGCCCTCGCGCCAGGCGGGGTCGCTGGAGGCGACCACGGTGCCGGCGACATCGATGCCACCGACCAGCGGGAAGCGCCGCAGGATCCTGCCCTTGCCCGTGCCGGCCAGGGCGTCCTTGTAGTTGACCGAGGACCAGTGGGCGCGGATCAGTACCTGGCCGGGGCTGAGGTCGTCCATGCCCAGCTGGACCAGGCCGCTGCGGTAGCCGGCATCGTCGTTTTCGATCCGGAAGGCGGTGAACGGGGTGGTGGGGGCCATCGGCGCTGCCTGACTTCGAGGAAAACGCCACCTTACCCGGTCATGGCCCTTTCAAACCTGCCAGTCCGCCCCATCTTGTATGATCGGTGAAGATTCACGGCTGGCGCCGCGGGAAGGGCCCGCGCCGCAGCCCACATATTGATGGAGCGTGCATGGCCTGGAATACACCCGGCGGCAACAAGGGCGGACAAGGCCCCGAGGACAATCGACGCGGGCCGTTCGGCTCGCGTGGCGGTGGCAATGGGGGTGGCTGGGGCGGTCTGCCCGGGCCGCTGAAGGACCTGTTCGATGGCGGCATCCTGCGTTGGGTGGCGGTGGCGGTGGTGTTGCTGGTGCTGTTCTCCAGCTTCCAGCTGATCGGCGAACAGCAGCGTGGCGTGGTGCTGCGCTTCGGCCAGTTCTCGCGGATCCTGACCCCGGGCCCGAACTTCAAGCTGCCGTGGCCGATCGAATCGGTCACCAAGGTCAACGCCACCGAGATCAAGACTTTCTCGATCCAGGTGCCGGTGCTGACCCGCGACGAAAACATCGTCAACGTCTCGCTCAACGTGCAGTACCGCATCGATGACCCGCAGCAGTACCTGTTCGGTACCGTCGATGCCGACCAGGTGCTGGAACAGTCCGCGCAGAGCGCGGTGCGCGAGGAAGTCGGCCGTGCCGACCTCAATTCGGTGCTGAACAATCGTGGCCCGCTGGCCGTGGCCGCCGAGGAGCGTCTGCAGACGCTGCTGGGTGCGTTCAGGACCGGCCTGACCGTGACCGGCCTGACCCTGCAGGACGCCCGTCCGCCGGAGGAGGTCAAGCCGGCGTTCGACGAGGTCAACGGTGCCCAGCAGGTCAAGGAACGCCTGATCAACGAAGCCCAGGCCTACGCCGCCAAGGTCGTGCCGGAAGCCCGAGGCCAGGCCTCGCGTGCCCGTACCACCGCCGAAGGCTACAAGCAGGCCGTGGTGTCCAAGGCCGAGGGTGACGCGCAGCGTTTCAGCCTGCTGCAGGCCCAGTACAAGGACGCCCCGGAAGTCACCCGCAAGCGCCTGTGGCTGGAAACCGTCCAGCAGGTGTTGAGCGAGAACCGCAAGGTGATTGGTGGCGATGGTCGCCAGCTGATCTACGTGCCGATGACCGGCGACACCCGTCCGGGCGTCTCGGCCCCGGCCCCGGTGCCGAATCCGGATGTGGTGATGCCGTCGCTGCCGGGTACCGCAACCGAAGTTTCCCGTGATCCGGGCCGGCCGGTGGCCCGCCCGACCGGGCGTCCGAGCGGCCGTGAGGAGGGCAGCCGATGAGAAGTTCACTCTGGATTGCCGTCGTCGTGGCGGCCTTGCTGGCCCTGCTGGGTTCGGTCTACGTGGTTCGCGAGGACCAGACCGCCATGGTCCTGAACCTGGGCAAGGTGGTGCGTTCGGACATCAAGCCGGGCCTGCACTTCAAGGTGCCGGTGGTGGAAACCGTGCGCGTGTTCGACCGCCGCTTCCAGGTGCTGGATACGGCACCCGCGCGTTACTTCACCGCCGAGCAGAAGGACGTCAGCGTCGACTTCTTCGCCGTGGGCTACATCTCCAACGTGGGCGACTACTTCCGTGCCACCGGTGGTGACCCGCGCGTGGCCAATGCCCGCCTGCAGCCGATCATCACCGATTCGCTGCGCAACCAGATCAACTCGCGCACCCTGCAGCAGCTGGTGTCCGGCGACCGCAGCGAACTGATCGCCGCGCAGCTGAAAGACATCAACGAAGCGGTGTCCGGGCTGGGCATGCAGATGATCGACCTGCGCATCAAGCAGGTCGACCTGCCCACCGACAGCCAGGTGATCAACGACGTGTACGAGCGCATGCGTGCACAGCGCAAGCAGGAAGCGGCCAAGCTGCGCGCCGAGGGCGAGGAGCAGTCGCTGACCATCCGTGCCCAGGCCGACCGTGACAGCACCGTGCTGATCGCCGAAGCCGAGCGCGATGCCCAGCGCCTGCGCGGTGAAGGCGATGCCGATGCGGCCCGCATCTACGGCAAGGCCGGCTCGGCCGACCCGTCGTTCTACGCGTTCTACCGCAGCCTGGAGGCCTACCGTGGCTCGATGACCGACGGCAACGGCGTGATCGTCCTGGACAAGAACGACCCGTTCCTGCAGTACCTCAAGAACGACCGCTGAGTCGTTCGGCAAGATCCCACGGGGCCCGGCCAGATGCCGGGCCCCGTGTTTTTTCCGGAGTGCCCCCCATGAAAGATCTGTTCGCGGCCGTCTGCTTGGTGGCCGTGCTGGAAGGCCTGCTGCTGTTCGTCGCCCCGCTGGCCTGGAAGCGCATGGCCGAGCGTCTGCTGGACCTGCCCAGCCCGGCCCTGCGCAGCTTCGGCGGGCTGGTGCTGCTGGCCGGCCTGAGCCTGCTGTGGTGGGCCCGGCATTGAAATCCGGTCCTGTAGCGCCCGAGCCTATGCTCGGGCAGCGGCGGCACAGCAGCCGAGCATGGGCTCGGCTCTACAGGGGCGACCGGATGTAGCGCCCGAGCCTATGCTCGGGCGGCGCCGCGCAGCGGCGGCACAGCAGCCGAGCATGGGCTCGGCTCTACAGGGGCGACCGGATGTAGCGCCCGAGCCTATGCTCGGGCGGCGCCGCGCAGCGGCGATACGGCAGCCGAGCATGGGCTTGTATGTTCCTCCCGGCTCCTACGAGGTATGTAGGAGCCAGGGTGGAGGGACCGACAAGCATGGATCTGCGGATAGCGCCGACAGACGAGCCGAGCGATCCCCATCCCGCAC
>NZ_VYKI01000022.1 GCF_008710035.1 Stenotrophomonas cyclobalanopsidis
CCCCTCGACTCTACGGGGCGTGGCTCCGACCCCATCCACGCATGGCGTGGATCTACAGCAGCGGCACCAGCAGCAGCGCCACGATGTTGATGATCTTGATCAGCGGATTGATCGCCGGGCCGGCGGTGTCCTTGTACGGGTCGCCCACCGTGTCGCCGGTCACCGCGGCCTTGTGCGCCTCACTGCCCTTGCCGCCGAAGTGGCCATCCTCGATGTACTTCTTGGCGTTGTCCCAGGCGCCGCCGCCAGTGGTCATCGAAATGGCCACGAACAGGCCGGTGACGATGGTGCCGATCAGCAGGCCGCCCAGCGCGCGTGGCCCCAGCAGCAGGCCCACCACCACCGGCACGGCCACCGGCAGCAGCGAAGGCACGATCATTTCGCGGATGGCCGAGCGGGTCAGCATGTCCACGGCCTTGTCGTACTGCGGCTTGCCGGTGCCCTGCATGATGCCGGGGATCTCGCGGAACTGGCGCCGCACTTCCTCGACCACCGCACCGGCGGCGCGGCCGACCGCTTCCATCGCCATCGCGCCGAACAGGTAGGGAATCAGGCCACCAATCAGCAGGCCGATGATCACCGTGTGGTCGCTGAGGTCGAAGCGGAACTCCTGGCCGGGGTTGGCCGCCTGCAGGTTGTGCGTGTAGTCGGCGAACAGCACCAGCGCGGCCAGCGCTGCCGAGCCGATCGCATAGCCCTTGGTCACCGCCTTGGTGGTGTTGCCCACCGCATCGAGCGGGTCGGTGATGTCGCGGATGTCCGAGGGCAGCTCGGCCATTTCGGCGATGCCACCGGCGTTGTCGGTGATCGGACCGTAGGCATCCAACGCCACGATCATGCCGGCCATCGACAGCATCGCGGTGGCGGCGATGGCGATGCCGTACAGGCCGGCCAGCGCATACGCACCCCAGATCGCCGCACACACGGCCACCACCGGCAGGGCGGTGGACTTCATCGAGATGCCCAGGCCGGCGATGATGTTGGTGCCGTGGCCGGTGGTCGAGGCCTGCGCCACGTGCTGCACCGGCTTGTACTGGGTGCCGGTGTAGTACTCGGTGATCCACACGATCAGGCCGGTCAGCACCAGGCCGATCAGCGCGCAGCCGTACAGCGCCAGCGGGCCATGCACGTTGTCGCTCATCAGCCCGGTGGTGATGGGGTAGAACGCGATGGCCGCCAGCACGCCGGAGACGATCACGCCCTTGTACAGCGCGCCCATGATCGAGCCGCCTGGCTTCACCTTCACGAACAACGCACCGATGATCGACGCGATGATCGACACCCCGCCCAGCACCAGCGGGTAGAGCACCGCGTTGGCACCGGCCTCGCTCAGCATCAGGCTGCCCAGCAGCATCGTGGCGATGACGGTGACCGCATAGGTCTCGAACAGGTCGGCGGCCATGCCGGCGCAGTCGCCCACGTTGTCACCGACGTTGTCGGCAATCACCGCGGGGTTGCGCGGGTCGTCCTCGGGAATACCGGCTTCCACCTTGCCCACCAGATCGGCGCCGACGTCGGCGCCCTTGGTGAAGATGCCGCCACCAAGGCGGGCGAAGATCGAGATCAGCGAGGAGCCGAAGGCCAGGCCGACCAGGGCGTGCAGCGCTTGTTCCACCGGCAGCCCCATGCGCAGCAGCAGTGCGTAGTAGCCGGCCACGCCCAGCAGGCCGAGGCCGACCACCAGCATGCCGGTGATGGCGCCACCGCGGAACGCCACGTCCATCGCCGCGCTGATGCCGTTGCGTGCCGCCTCGGCGGTGCGCACGTTGGCGCGTACCGAGACATTCATGCCGATGTAGCCGGCCGCGCCGGACAGCACCGCACCGACCGCGAAACCAATGGCCGTGTACCAGCTGAGGAACACGCCGACCAGCACGAACAGCACCACGCCGGCCACGCCGATGGTCAGGTACTGGCGGTTGAGGTAAGCGCGTGCGCCTTCCTGGATCGCGGTGGCGATCGCGATCATGCGTTCATTGCCGGTGGGTTGGCGCAGGATCCAGCGCGCCGAGATGATCCCGTAGAGGATCGCGAGAATGGCGCAGCCCAGCGCCAGTGACAGCCCATGACGTTCCAGCATCAGACCCCTCCGCAGAATGGATGGTGAGCATCCAGTGGCGATGAACGGCACCACGAGGGGGACGACGGGTTGCAGCCTGGAACCAACCCGTACCGACCGAAACGGTCGTCCGACGTATGGCGGTGTTCAGCATTCCCTGGTGCCCGCAGTATGCGTCCCTCCGCGCCCGGATGGTAGCGCCGGGCCATGCCCGGCGAGCGCAGCGGCATGCTTTGAGAGCCACAGACCCTTTGCACGCCGTTAAGCCACCTTCTGCAAGCCTGCGCACAGTCCTGACGGAGATCCCCCATGCGCCTGTCCCTGCTGATGCTTGCCGCCCTGGTCCCGGCCCTGCCGGCGCTGGCCGCGGAAACCCCCGAACTGCAGCGGGCGGTCGGCGCACCACAGTCGGTGGGTGCGGTGCATACGTTGCGGCAGATTCCCGAAGCCTGCGCGCGCCTGGAAGGCGTGTTCACCGGCCAGGCCGCCGAGCCGTACCGTTTCTCCGCCGTGCGCACCAGCGAGCAGTGCCAGCCGCGTTCGCGCTTCGTCGATTACGCAAAGGCACAGCCCAGTGCTGACAAGGGCTGGAAGCTCAACGACGTGATCCGTGTGCCCAATGCCGCCTGCCCGGCGCAGCAGGCGGTGGTGCGGGTGTGGCGCCTGCCGGTCAACAACACCCAGGCGCTGGATGGCCAGGGCCAGTCGCGCATCTATCTGGAAGAAGCGAAAAAGCAGGCGGCCGCCGGCAAGATCCCGCAGGTGACAATGTTTGCCGCGCAACTGCAGGTGGAAGGCAAGGCCTGTAATTGATACGCGTGGGTGCCGACCGTGGGTCGGCACCGATGTCGCATCCACGCATGGCGTGGATCTACTGACGGTCAGCCTTCGAACGCGGGCAACTTCTGCTTCACCGCTACGTTCTTCAGCGCCACGTACTTCGGCAGCCCGTCAGCGCCGTAGGGCAGGGGGGCTTCGCCCTTGATCAGCGGCGACAGGTAGGCGCGTGCCTTGGCGGTGATGCCGAAACCGTCGCGGCGGATGAAGCCGGCCGGCATCTTCTTCTCGTGGTTGGCGATCTTCGCCAGCGGTGCGGCCTCGATCTTCCAGCGGTAGGGCGCGTCGCTGCTGCGCACGATCACCGGCATCACCCCGTTCTGGCCCTTCAGCGCCAGCTGCACGGCCGCCTTGCCCACCGCCTGCGCCTGTTCCCAGTCGGTCTTGCTGGCCAAGTGCCGGGCCGAACGCTGCAGGTAGTCGGGCAGGGCCCAGTGCACCTTCAGGCCCAGCTGGTCCTTGACCCGGCCGGCCAGGTGCGCGGCCACGCCGCCCAGCTGCGAGTGGCCGAAGGAATCCTTGCCACCACCGGCATCGGCGACGAAGCGGCCATCGGCGGTGGCGATGCCCTCGGAGGCCACGACCACGCAGTAGCCGACGCGCTCGACCACGGCCTTGACCTTGGCCAGGAAGGTCGCCTCGTCATAGGCACGCTCGGGCAGCAGGATGATGTGCGGGGCTTCGTCCTCGCCGTTGCCTGCCAGGCCGGCGGCGGCGGCCAGCCAGCCGGCATGGCGGCCCATCGCCTCGTAGATGAAGACGCGGGTGGAGGTCTCGGCCATCGCCGCCACGTCCAGCGCGGCCTCGCGCACCGAGACCGCGGTGTACTTGGCCGCCGAGCCGAAGCCCGGGCAGGTGTCGGTCACGGCCAGGTCGTTGTCGATGGTCTTGGGCACGCCGATGCAGGTCAGGTCGTAGCCGGACGCCTTGGCCAGCAGCGAGACCTTCAGCGCGGTATCGGCCGAGTCGTTGCCGCCGTTGTAGAGGAACCAGCGCACGTCGTGGGCGCGCAGCACCTCCAGCAGGCGGTCGTAACGGGCCCGGTCGGCCTCCAGCGATTTCAGCTTGACCCGGCACGACCCGAAGGCGCCGCCCGGGGTGTGGGCCAGGGCGCGGATGGCGGCGGCACTCTCCTTGCTGGTGTCGATCAGCTCCTCGCGCAGGGCGCCGAGGATGCCGTTGCGGGCGGCCAGGACCTTGATGCCCTTGGCCCGGGCCTGCTCGATGACCGCCGCGGCGGTGGCGTTGATGACCGCCGTGACGCCGCCGGACTGGGCGTAGAGGAGGGTACCGTTGCGCATGCTTCTACCTGCTCGCTGAGGGGGACATTGCAGTGACATTACCCGTATGCGCTAAAGTGGCGCTATTGCGGTGCAGCGATACCGGTCCGTCCGGGGCGCGAACTTTCTTTGTTTTCAACACGTTGGAGTCAGGTCAATGCGATTGGTTCTGTTGGGACCGCCCGGTTCGGGCAAGGGGACGCAGGCGGCGCGCCTGAAGGAAAAGCTGGGCATCGCCCATATTTCGACCGGTGACATGCTGCGCGCGGAAATCGCCGCGGGCTCGGAGCTGGGCAAGCAGGCCAAGGCGGTGATGGATGCCGGCAACCTGGTGTCCGATGACATCCTGCTGGGCATGCTGGAGTCGCGCCTGACCCAGGCCGATGTCGCCAAGGGCTTCATCCTGGACGGCTACCCGCGCAATGTGGCCCAGGCCAATGCGATGGACGGCCTGCTGGCCAAGATCGGCCAGCCGCTGGACGCCGTGGTGCAGCTGGACGTGGCCACCGAGCTGCTGGTCGAGCGCATCGCCGGCCGCGCGCAGGAACAGGGCCGCGCCGACGACAACCCGGAAGCGGTGCGCCAGCGCCTGCAGGTCTACAACGACCAGACCGCCCCGGTGGTCGACTTCTACGCCGGCCGTGGCACCCTGGCCCGCGTCGATGGCGTTGGTGACCTGGACGAGATCGAAGCCCGCATCCTGGCGGCGATCAAGGGTTGATGGCGGTTGGCCGGCCCTGCGTCGGCCACCCTGCAGCGACAACGAAACAGGCCTGATCCTTGCGGACCAGGCCTGTTTCGTTTCATAGGTGCCAGCGATGAGCTTGCTCAGGGCTCCGCAGCATGAGCTCCCTTGGGGATGGCCTCTTGGGGAGTAGGACCGGTTCGGGTACTACGGCTGGCTTCCTGAATTGTGTACGGGTTCACATACCTGCGCTATCGGGAATTCCCTGACAGACGATTGGACTTTTCTCACAAGCGCTGTAGGAGTTGTCTGACCCCACTGCCGACAATGGCCCTATACAGCCGTGATCGGTCACAATCCCCGGTCATGAGCAGCGTACATATCCTTGCAATCGCCGGCACCTTCATGGGTGGCGTGGCCGCCCTGGCGCGGGAACTGGGCCATACGGTCAGTGGCAGCGACCAGGCCATCTATCCGCCGATGTCCACCCAGCTGGAGCAGCTGGGCATCGCCCTGGACCAGGGCTACCGCGCCGACAGCGTGCCGCCGGGCACCGCCGAGGTGGTGATCGGCAACGCCCTGTCGCGCGGCAACCCGGCCGTGGAAGCCGTGCTCGATGCCGGCCAGCGCTACATCTCCGGCGCGCAGTGGCTGTCCGAGCAGGTGCTGCCGGGCCGCGACACACTGGCCGTGGCCGGCACCCACGGCAAGACCACCACCACCACCATCCTCACCTGGCTGCTGGAAAGCGCCGGGCGCTCGCCGGGCTTCCTGATCGGTGGCGTGGCCGAGGATTTCGGCGTCTCCGCACGCCTGGGCCAGGGCCGCGAGTTCGTGGTCGAGGCCGATGAGTACGATACCGCCTTCTTCGACAAGCGCAGCAAGTTCGTGCACTACCGGCCGCTGGTGGCCATCCTCAACAACCTCGAATACGACCACGCCGACATCTTCCCGGACGTGGAGGCCATCGAGCGCCAGTTCCACCACCTGGTACGCACGGTGCCCGCGCGCGGCCGCCTGATCGTCAATGGCGAGGACGCGCACCTGGCCAAGGTGCTGCAGATGGGCTGCTGGACCCCGGTCGAGCGCTTCGGTTTCGACCCGGCGCTGGAATGGCATGCCGAGCTGCTGGCCGCCGATGGCAGCGCGTTCCGCGTGCATCACCGTGGGCAAGCGCTGGGCGATGTGCACTGGTCGCTGCTGGGCCGCCACAACGTACTCAACGGGCTGGCCGCACTGGCCGCCGTGCATGCGGTGGGCGTGGCCCCGGCCGAGGTGATCCCGGCGCTGGCCCGCTTCCGCAGCGTCAAGCGGCGCATGGAAGTGATCGGCAGCCATGACGGCATCACCGTCTACGATGATTTCGCCCACCACCCCACCGCGATCGCGACCACGCTGGATGGCCTGCGTGCCAAGGTCGGCGACGCGCGCATCGTGGTGGCGATGGAGCCGCGCAGCAACTCGATGCGGCTGGGCGCACACGCGCAGGCGCTGGCACCGTCGCTGGCACTGGCCGACGAAGTCGTTTTCCTGCACCGCCCGGAACTGGCCTGGGATGCCGCTTCGGTGATCGCCGCCGTGCGTGGCCAGGCCCATGCCGTGCCCGATACCGATGCACTGCTGGCACAGCTGCAGTCCAGCGTGCGCAGCGGTGACCACGTGGTGTTCATGTCCAACGGTGGCTTCGACGGCGCGCCGCGCCGCTTCCTCGCCGTCCTGCAGGCCCGATGAGCACCGACGTTTCGCTGCCGCTGTTTCCGCTGCACACCACGCTGGTGCCCGGCGCGGCGGTTGGCCTGCGCGTGTTCGAGCGCCGCTACCTGGACCTGGTGCGCGACACCGGCCGCAGCGGCGAGGGCTTCGGTGTCTGCCTGATACTGGAAGGGCAGGAAGTGGGGGAGCCGGCTACCCCGGCGGCCTACGGTGTGCAGGTCCGCATCGAGGATTTCGATGTCGGCGCCGATGGCGTGCTGCAGCTGCGCCTGCGCGGTACCCGGCGTTTCCATGTCGAGCGTACCCGCGTGCGCGACAACGGCCTGGTCGTGGCCGATGTGCGCTGGTGCGAAGAAGACCCCGATGACGAACTGAAGCCGCAGCATGCGCTGCTGGCCACGGTGCTGGGGCACATCATCGAGCAGGCAGGCGAAGCCTATGCACCGGCCAACCCGGCGCTGCTGGACCAGGCCAGCTGGGTTGGCTGGCGGCTGGCCGAACTGCTGCCGCTGGGCGAACAGCAGCGGTTGCAGCTGCTGCAGATGGACGATCCGCACCAGCGGTTGCAGCAGTTGCTGGGCTGGATGCCGTAACAGGCATCCACGCGTGGCGTGGATCTACGCCGCCGGGCATGGTCCACGCACCGGTAGCGCCGGGCCATGCCCGGCGGATCCGTCACGGCATGGTCCACGTTCCGGTGGCGCCGTGCCATGCCCGGCGGATCCATCACGGCGTGGTCCACGTTCCGGTGGCGCCGTGCCATGCCCGGCGGATCCATCACGGCGTGGTCCACGTCCCGGTAGCGCCGGGCCATGCCCGGCGGATCCATCACGGCTGCGTCTTCAACCGCAGCACCGGCAACCCGGTCTCGGCGTGCACGTCCTCCTGCTGCGGCATGCCCTGCACGGCCTCCTTCACCGCGTTGAACGCGGGATCGATGCCACGCACCGGGTGCCACATGCCGATCCACTCGAAGTGGCGCTCGTAGCGCAGGGTCTGCGCACTGCCCAGCCACAGCGGCACGTCGCCCGGCTGCAGCTGGCCCGGTGCCGGCCACAGGCGCAGCACATAGCGCTCTTCCGGCTTCGCTCCCTGGCGCACCATCAACAGTGCTTCCACGCGCGTTTCCAGCGTGGCGGGCAGCACCGGCAGTTCGTCGGCGCCGGTGTTCTTGTCCAGCATCAGCAGGGCTTCTTCCCAGCCCGCCTGCGCCTGCACGGTCCAGCCACGCGCTTCCAGCTGCGCCTGCAGCGGTGCCAGCGGGCCGGCCACCTGCACATCCAGCGGCCAGCGCTGGTCATCGTCGAACTCGTTGCGGCGCGCCGGCAGTTTGGCCCAGTCGTGCTGCCACCAGGCCTGCATGTCCATGGCCTGCGGTGCCGGCAGGGTCGGTTCGAAGCGTTCCAGCTTCACCGGGATGTTGCGCGGCGCGTACCACATCGCCGCGACCGCGAAGACGCCGTAGAACAGCCACGCCACCGGCTTCACCCAGAACGAGCGGTTGAAGCGGCGGCGGTAGGCGATGCCCAGCACCAGCAGCCAGAACGTGCCGAACAGCATCCCGCCGATCACATCGCTCAGCCAGTGCGCGCCCAGGTACAGGCGCGCGAAGCCGATCAGGCTGACCACGATGCCCGACACCAGGTACGGCCAGACGCGGGTGCGGCCGGGCATTTCGCGGGCGATCAGCACGGCGAAGAAGCCGAAGGTGATGGTGGCCATGGTCACCGACACCGAGGGGAAGCCGAAGCCGCTGCTGGCATCGACCGGCCGCACCACGTCCACGGTGGTGCCCAGCAGCTTGGTCAGTGCCAGGCCGAAGGCCAGTGCGGCCAGCCAGTGCGCGGCGGCCATCCAGCGCCGGCGCCACACCAGGTAGCCCATGGCCGCGGCGGTGGCCGGCATCAGTACCTGCCATGCGCCGAGCGAGGCCAGTGCCGCCATCGGGTAGTCGGCCAGCGGGTTGCGCAGGGCCAGCATGGCCTGGTGCACCAGCAGGTCGATGGCCAGCGGTTCGCCATGGGCGACCACCACGGTCAGCAGCGCGAACCAGCCCCAGCCCAGCAACAGCAGCATCAGCGCCAGCATCGCCAGCGGTACCGATTCACGACGCTTGGGGTCGAGCACGCCCACCGTGTAGCGGCCCAGCGTGGGGTGGCGGTTGGACCAGTCCAGCAGGCGCGCCAGCCAGTGGTCCATGCGCGCGGCCGACCAGCGGTAGCCGTACAGCACGATGGCCCAGACCAGGCCGAGGATGACCACCAGCAGGCCGACCACCACCACCAGGCGTCCAGCAACAGCGGCAACCGCGTCATACGCCTCGCCCAGGATCCAGCCCGGCGCCAGGAACAGCACCGCCCAGGACAGGCTGGCGATGCCGCTGGCCTGCACATAGCGGCTGGCCGGCATCTTCAGCATGCCGGCGATGGCCGGCACGAACGGCCGGATGGCACCGACATAGCGCGCGATCAGGATGCTCTTGAAGGCATTGCGGCGGAACAGGTTCTCGCCGCGGTCCAGCAGCTGCGGGTAGCGGCTGAACGGCCAGACCCCACGCAGGCGGTCGCCCCAGCGGCGGCCGATCCAATAGCTGATGCCATCACCGGCAAACGCACCCAGCGCCGCCGCGGCCACGGCATACGGCCCGGAGATCTGCCCCAGGCCGATGAACACGCCCACCGCAAACAGCAGGGGCAGCGCCGGCACGATGGCGCCGAGAATGATGACCGCATCGCAGAAGGCGATCAGAAAAATAACCGCGCCCGCGAGTACGGGATGGGCGGCAATCCACGCGAGGGTGGCGTCGATCCATGAAGAGTCCATTGCCCGATTATAGAGGCGTGAAGGTGACTGGTTCCCAGCGGCTTGGTGACCGTTTGCAACCCGCGCCATCGCCTAGAATGGGCGCATGCCGCACTCGACCGACGCTCCAATGCATGCCCTGAAGGCCGACAGCTTCGGCCGCATCCTGCTCGTGCAGGGGCCGCAGGGCCCCTTCGTGCGTCGCGACCTGGGCGCAACGCCGCTGTGGCTGCGCGTGCCGGCGTGGTGGCTGGCCCGCCGCGAAGCACGCGCGCTGCGGTATATCGAGGGCATGGCCGACGTGCCGCAGCTGCTGGACTGGGATGGCCGCCACCTCGACCGCAGCTTCATGGCCGGCGATGCCATGTACCAGCGCCCGCCGCGTGGCGACCTGGCCTGGTTCCGTGCCGCGCGCCGGCTGCTGCAGCAGCTGCACCGGCGCGGCGTGGCGCATAACGACCTGGCCAAGGAAGCCAACTGGCTGGTGACCGAGGACGGCCGCCCGGCGCTGATTGATTTCCAGCTGGCGGTGATCGGCAACCCGCGTTCGCGCTGGATGCGCCTGCTGGCCCGCGAAGACCTGCGCCACCTGCTCAAGCACAAGCGCATGTACTGCCGCGAGTCGCTCACCCCGGTGGAGAAGCGCGTGCTCAAGCGCACCTCGTGGGTGCGCGAGCTGTGGTTCGCCACCGGCAAGCCGGTCTACCGCTTCGTCACCCGCCGCATCCTGCATTGGGAAGACAACGAAGGGCAGGGGCCGAAGCCGTGACCGCAGAGCAGGTGGTGACCGCGCCGCCGAGTGTGGACAGCGTGCTGCGCGCGCAGTTGCCCGGAGCCGACTTCGTGCACGCCTGCCAGGCCAGCACCCGGCGCGACGGCCGCAGCGCCCTGCTGGCTTACCGCGACATGGCCGCGACCATTCCTGGCTGGTTCGATGGCCTGATGGCGCTGCGCAACCGCGGCATGCGCCTGCTCGGCATGAAGGACCTGGGTTCGTTGCGCGCCGTGCAGGAGACCGCCGCGCCGCGACCGGGCCAGCGTCTGGGCATCTTCACCCTGCAATCGCTGGATGAGGACGCCATCGTGCTGGAAGACAACGACCGCCACCTGCGTGTGCAGCTGGTGCTGCAGTGGCACGGCGACGTGCTCGAAGTGGCCACCGTGGTGCATACCCACAACGCGTTTGGCCGGGTATACATGCTGCCGGTGGCGCCGGTGCATCGATGGATCGTGCCGCACCTTCTGAAGAAGCAGGTGCAGGCGTACCGCCGGAAGCCAGGCGGTTCGGTAGAGTCGAGCTTGCTCGACTGAAGCGCCAGGAGCAGTCGAGCAAGCTCGACTCTACGGCAGGTGCAGCGTCTTGCCTGTCGCCGGGCCATGCCCGGCGGGCACGCAACGTTCCTGCACTACGGCGTTGCCGGCACCACCTGCTGGCCGATGAAATTGCGCTTGCCGTCGAAGTCATAACCGATCTGCAGCTGGCCTACATCCGGGCAGGCATGGCAGTCGCGCAGCGGCGTGCGGTACAGCAGGCGGATGCCGCCGCCATCAAGCGGTGCAGTACCGGCCGCCTGTGCGGGTGCGAACGGCGTGGCCTGAGGATGCGCGGCCAGCACGGCCTGCACGCCCGGATCGGCACGCAGGGTGTCGTCCAGCTGCACCGCGTCGACATCGATGCGCTTGCCACCGGCATCCACCAGTCGCGTGCCTTCGTTGGTGTTGGCGCGGAACGGATACTCCACCGTGGCCACGCCCAGGCCATCGTGTTCATGCCAGGCCGTCACATAGGCCAGCTCGCCGCCGGTGGACAACTGCTCGGCAGCGGCGACGGCATCGGCGCTGGCGCCGGCGGACTTCATCGTTTCAGCCAGGCACGCGCGCGTTGCACTGTTCTCACCTTGGCGGCATGCGTTGAGGTCGCCATCCCAGACCACCGACTCGCTCCAGCGCAGTGAGCCATCGGTGGCCTTGTTGGCGGCAGGCGCATCGCCGGTGGCGGGTTCGGTGCCGGGTTCCGGCGAATGGCCTTGGCAGGCGGTGAGCAGGGCCAGGCCCAAGGCAGGCAGCAGCAGGCGGGAACGGCGCATGGCGTAAACCTCGTGCGTGTGACCGGGGCATCAGTATCGTCAACGCGCGGTGAACTCCGCGTCGGCGCGGCATACTGGCGGCTCATGGCATACGCTGGAGTGTGGAACGTGGGCAGTCTGCGAGGCAAAACCCTTTTCATCACCGGTGCCTCGCGTGGCATCGGCCTGGCCATCGCACTGCGCGCCGCGCGCGACGGTGCCAACGTGGCCATCGCCGCGAAGTCGTCAGTGCCCAACCCGAAGCTGCCCGGCACCATCCACAGCGCCGCCGAAGCCGTGACCGCGGCCGGCGGCCAAGGCCTGGCGCTGAAGTGCGACATCCGCGAAGAGGAGCAGGTGAAGGCGGCCGTGGCCGCGACGGTGGATACCTTCGGTGGCATCGACATCCTCATCAACAATGCCAGCGCGATCTGGCTGCGCGGCGCGCTGGACACACCGATGAAGCGCTTCGACCTCATGCAGCAGGTCAATTCGCGCGGCAGTTTCCTGTGCGCGCAGGCCTGCCTGCCGTACCTGCTGCAGGCGCCCAATCCGCACATCCTCACCTTGGCCCCGCCGCCCAGCCTGGCACCGAAGTGGTGGGGCCCGCATACGGGCTACACGCTGGCCAAGATGGGCATGAGCTTCGTCAGCCTCGGCCTGGCTGCGGAATTCGGCCCGCAGGGCGTGGCGATCAATGCGTTGTGGCCGCGTACGGTCATCGCCACCGATGCGATCAACATGATCCCCGGTGTGGATGCGGCCGGCTGCCGTACGCCGCAGATCATGGCCGACGCCGCGCACGCGGTGCTGGTGCGCGAGGCCGCCGGTTTCCACGGCCGCTTCCTGATCGATGACGAGGTGCTGGCCGAAGCCGGGGTGACCGATCTGTCCCGCTACGCCGTGGACGCGTCGCGGCCGCTGCTGCCGGATCTGTTCCTCGACTGACTGCGGTAGGAAATGCTACGGGGATTGAGCCGGCCATCACGGCGGGCTCGGTTAGAATACGCGGCTGTAATCGTTTTCAAGGAAGGCCCGCATGCCCCGTATTCTTTCTTCCACCGCGCTGGCTGCTGCGCTCGCGCTTGCCCTGTCTGCCTGCGGCAATACACCTGCCGGCGACCAGGCCACGTCGGGCTCGGCCGAGCAGCGCGCTGCGACGGCTGCCGTGGACGCGCAGCAGCAGCTGACCGCCAAGCTCAACGCCTACATCGGCTGTTTCAACGCACTGGATTCAAAAACGCATGACAGCATCCAGTCCTACACGCGTTGGATCAAGGATGTCGACGCAGGCCCGACCGGCCGCGAATCGAGCATCTACGGGCCCTTCGAGATCAGCGATTACGACATGAAGCAGTGCGACGCCCCGCTGACGGCAGCGATTGCGGCCAAGCCTGCACTGGCCGAGCTCGATGACGCTGCCGGCCGCTACCAGCAGGCGCTGAAGGCGCTGGCGCCGGTCAGCAAGGAGGCCCACGACTACTACGAGCGGCAGGATTACGAAGACGACCAGTTTGCCAAGGCCAAGCAGATGCACGGCCCGCTGATGGTCGCGTTCAAGCAGTTTGTCGCAGCGAGCGAGCAGTTCAATGCTGAACTCGAACGCCAGAACGATGCCGCGCAGCGTGAGCAGCTGAAGGTGCTGGAGCAGGCCGAGGGCCGCACCCGCGAGTACTACCGCCTGGCGATGATGCTGGAAGCCAAGGCCATCGTGGAACTGATGACGCAGGACGCGTTCGACACGGCCAAGGCGCAGGAGCGTCTTGACGCCTTCAACCGCATTTCGGACGAAGCGCATGCCAAGGTGGCAGATCAGGAGCCTGGCAAATCCGACTGGGAAGGCTTCGAGCGCGAGGCGGAAAACTTCCGCCGCCAGGGCAAGGAACGGCTGCAGCGAGTCAGCGAAAAAAGGCCCTACAGCAGGTTCGAGAGCGGCATGCTCGACTCTCCGTCGATGGCGCCGCAGGGCTCGCCAAGCAAGCTGATGCAGGAATATAACGCGCTGGTCTTCCAGAGCAACCGCCAGTAAGGTCCCCTGTTTTCTGCATGCAAGGAACTGAAGTGAACGCTTCTGTACGTGTACTGCCGGTGCTGCTGCTGGGTGCCGTGGCCGGCCTGTCCGGCTGCAACAAGTCTACCGGCCTGTCGCTGCCCGATCCCAGCCTGGCCAAGGTCAATGCCTATATCGAGTGCTACAACGGTGTCGAGCAGCCCATCCACGAGGGCTACGAGACCTACACTGGCTGGATCAAGGATGTCGAGGCCGGCCCGACCGGCAAGGAAGCGCAGCCGCGCTCGCCGGGCAAGGTGCTGTCGCACCGCGTGGAGTACTGCGGCCAGCCGCTGACCGACGCGCTGGCGATGACGCCTGCGACGCCCTTGGATGCGCCGGTGCGTGAATACCAGCAGGCCTTCCAGGCTCTGTACGCGAAGATCGAGCAGGCCGATGGCTACTTCAGCCGCGAGGAATTCCGTCGCGATGGCGGCGAAGGCATGCGCAGCCAGCACGCACCGCTGATGCAGGCCTATGCGGCCTTCTTCAAGGCCAGCGACGCACTGGACGTGGCGCTGGAAAAGAACGAGGAAGACCGCCGTGCCGCGCAGCTGAAGCAGATCGAAAAGAGCGAAGGCCGCTCGATGGCCTATTACCACCTGCGCCTGGTGGGCGAGGGCAAGCAGCTTGCGGTGGCTTTCCAGGAGGAGAAGCCGGACGTCACCGCGCTGCGTACGCGCCTGGCGGATTACGAGGCGCTGGTGAAGGAAATGCAGGCCGCCGGCATCGGCAAGGACGACCCGATGTGGGGCCATGTGCAGCGCTCGGCCGAGATGCTGATCCGCAAGGCCGGCCGTGGCATCGAGCGCATCGAGCAGGGCAAGCCGATCAGCGCCGAAGGCCTGGCCGCCGAGCGCAAGGCCTCCGGCAGCTGGCTCACCTCGGCCCCGGAAGGTGCGCAGTCGGACATCCTGGATGCGTACAACGACCTGGTGACCACCAGCAACCGCATGCGCTGACGGGTACCGACTCTGGTGGGTGCGGACCGTTGGTCCGCACTGTGCAGTGCTCTCATCCACGCATGGCGTGGATCTACTGGTTCCGGACGGCGTGGATCTACGTGTTGAAGATATCCGGCAGGGCACTGCCGCACCGGCGGCAATGGCGCGCGTCGGGCTCGTGGCCTTCCAGCCCGCACTGCGGGCAGCCACGTGCATCCCGGCGCGCGGCCATCTCGGCATCGCGCATGGTGTTGGCCAGTTCGGCGGTGTAGATGCCCGTGGGCACGGCGATGATGCTGTAACCGATCAGGATCAGCACCGAGGTGACGAAACGGCCGAGCACGGTCTGCGGCACGATGTCGCCGAAACCGACCGTGGCCATGGTCACTACCGCCCAGTACATGCTGGCCGGGATGTTGCTGAACCCATGCGCCGGGCCCTCGATGATGTACATCAGGGTGCCGGCGATGATCGTGATGGTGATGACCGTGAACAGGAACAGCAGGATCTTGCGCCGGCTGCGCCACAGCGATTGCAGCAGGATGCCGCTTTCCTCGATGTAGCGGGTCAGCTTGAGGATGCGGAACACCCGCAGGATGCGCAGCGCGCGCACCACCAGCAGGCTCTGCGCGCCGGGGATGAACAGCGACAGGTAGGCAGGCAGGATCGACAGCAGGTCGATGATGCCCCAGATGCTGACCGCGTAGCGCAGCGGCCGCTTCACCACCGCCAGGCGCAGCAGGTATTCGATCGTGAACAGGGCGGTGAAGCCCCACTCGATGACGTACAGCCCGTCCGACCACGCCACGTGCAGGTGCTGCACGCTGTCGATCATCACCACCCCGATGCTGGCGATGATCGCCACCACCAGGATCAGGTCGAAATTGCGCGACGGCCGGGTGTCGTGGCGGTAGATGATGTCGAACCAGGTGCGGCGCCAGCCGGACGCGGTGGCGGGGTTCAGCTGGGGGCGGAAAACGGGCGCATCCGCACATTGTGCCGCAGGGGCTGGGGGGCGAGAATGGGCATTCCCGAAACCAGCTCACCGCCATGACCGCCGCTACCGACCCGTTGATCTCCCTGTCGCACTACTACCTGCCGGTGTACAAGCCCCGCCAGGTGGTGTTGGAGCGAGGCCAGGGCGCCCGCGTGTGGGACAGCCAGGGCCGCGAGTTCATCGACCTGGCCGCCGGCATCGCCGTGTGCGGCCTAGGCCATAACGACCCGGACCTGGTGGCTGCGCTGGTCGAGCAGGCCGGCAAGCTGTGGCACACCAGCAACGTTTTCTACAGCGCGCCGCCGCTGCACCTGGCCGAGGAACTGGTGCAGGCCAGCCGCTTCGCCGAGCGCGTGTTCCTGTGCAATTCCGGCGCCGAAGCCAACGAAGTGGCGATCAAGATGGTCCGCAAGTGGGCCTCCAGCAAGGGTCGCCCGGCCGACAAGCGCGTCATCATCACCTTCCGCGGCAGCTTCCACGGCCGCACCATGGGCGCGGTGACCGCCACCGCCCAGCCGAAGTACCAGGAAGGCTACGAGCCGCTGCCCGGTGGTTTCCGCTACATCGACTTCAACGATGAGGTGCAGCTGGAAACCGCGATGGCCGCCGGCGACGTTGCCGCGGTCATGCTTGAACCGGTGCAGGGCGAGGGCGGCGTGATGCCGGCCAAGCCCGGCTTCCTCAAGCGCGTGCGCGAGCTGTGCGACCAGCACGATGCCCTGCTGGTGCTGGACGAGATCCAGGCCGGCATGGGCCGCACCGGCACCCTGTTCGCGCACTGGCAGGATGACGTGGTGCCGGACATGGTCACCCTGGCCAAGGCCCTCGGCGGCGGCTTTCCGATCGGCGCGATGCTGGCCGGCCCGAAGGTGGCCGAAACCATGCAGTTCGGCGCCCACGGCACTACCTTCGGTGGCAACCCGCTGGCCGCGGCCGTCGCCCGCGTGGCCCTGCGCAAGCTGGCCTCGCCGGAGATCGCCGCCAACGTCAGCCGCCAGTCGAAGGCGCTGCGCGATGGCTTTGACCGCATCAGCGAAGAGTTCGGCGTGTTCAGTGGCGTGCGTGGCCGCGGCCTGATGCTGGGCGCGGTGCTGAGCCCGTCCTTCGCCGGCCAGGCCGGTGCGATCCTCGACCATGCTGCCGACCAGGGGCTGCTGACCCTGCAGGCCGGCCCGGACGTGCTGCGCTTCGTCCCGTCGCTGAACATCACCGACGAAGAAGTGGCCGAAGGCCTCAAGCGCCTGCGCGCGGCAGTTGCCGCGTTCATCGCCGCGCGCTGATCCCGGCGCAGGGGAACCCCTGTAGAGCCGAGCCCATGCTCGGCTGCTGCACGTAAGCCGAGCATGGGCTCGGCTCTACAGGATTGCATAGCGCTTCAACACCTTCCCCAACCCACGCCCGTCGCGCACGCTTTCCGCGTGCAGGCCGGCTGCGCGTGCGCCGCGCACGTTGGCGAACAGGTCATCGACGAACAACGTGTGTGCAGGTGCCACCTGCAGCACATCGAGCACACGCTGGAACACCGCCGGCTGCGGTTTGCGCAGGCCGAAATCGGCACTGCAGAACACCCGCCCGTGCAGCGCCGGGAACAGGCCCGGCAGCAGCTGGGGCAGCGCCTGCACCATCAGCGCGCCGTTGTTGGTCAGCACTGCCAGCGGCATCTGCAGGTGTTCAAGGCGCTGCAGCACCGCGTCCTGCGGATGGCTGGCGGCCTGGCGTGCGGCGATCCAGGTCTGCGCATCCACGGTGCGGCCCAGCAGTTCTCCAAGACGCGCCAGATAGGTCGTGCCATCCAGCGCGCCGCTGTCGTGTGCCGCTTCCAGCCCACTGCCGTACAGCGCCGCCTGCACGGCATCGGCGCTCACATCCAGCGCCTGTGCCAGATGCAGCACGCGCTGCGCGCGCTGGTACTGCACCAGCACGCCATCCACATCGAGCAGCAACAGGTCGATCCGCATCGCCTGAGCATGCCATTGCCGTTGGTGCGCGAACACTCTCTGCTGCGTGCATGCGACAGACGGTCGCAGCCGGTGGCGCATGGCCCTGCCTAGAATGGTCGGTGAACCCGCAGGAGACGCAACGATGAAGGCTTGGATGGTGGCAGTGGGACTGGGTGCGCTGATGCTGGCGCCGTCGGCGATGGCGCGCGTGTGCGCGGTGAGCATCGACAGCACCGACCAGATGAGCTTCAGCACACGCCAGATCAAGGTGGCTGCCGACTGCAGCGAAGTGGACCTGACCCTGCGCCACACCGGCAAGCTGGCAGCCACGGCGATGGGCCACAACTGGGTGCTGACCCGCACGGCCGATTACCAGCCGGTGGCGATGGCCGGCATGCGCATGACCCTGGCCGACAGCTACCTGCCCAAGGCCGACAAGCGCGTGCTGGCGCACACCAAGGTGATCGGCGGCGGCGAAACCACGCGCGTGCATTTCTCGACCAAGGGCCTGCAGAAGGGCGGCGATTACACCTTCTTCTGCTCGTTCCCCGGCCACTTCGCGATGATGAAGGGCAGCTTCGTCTTCGGTTGATGCCGTTTGTAGAGTCGAGCCATGCTCGACTGCACGCGTGCCAACCAAGGTTGGCACCCACCAGATGCGGCAGTGCCAACCAAGGTTGGCACCTACCAGAGCAGGGCTCAGCCCTTGGCGGCCTTGAACGCAATGCGGGCGGCGGCCAGGGTGGCTTCGATCACGGCATCGTCGTGCGCGCTGGACATGAAACCGGCCTCGTAGGCCGACGGCGCCAGGAACACGCCCTGGTCCAGCATCGCGTGGAAGAAGCGGTTGAACGCCGGGATGTCACAGGCGGTGGCCTGTGCATAGGTCTCCACTTTTTCGCCGGTGAAGAACAGGCCGAACATCGCACCCACGCGAGTGGTGGTCACGGCCACGCCGGCTTCGGCGGCGGCCGCTTCCAGGCCTTCGCACAGACGCGCCGTGCGCGCGGCCAGGTCGTCGTGGAAGCCCGGCTGCGAGACCAGTTCCAGCATCGCCAGGCCGGCGGCCATCGCCACCGGGTTGCCGCTCAGCGTGCCGGCCTGGTAGATCGGGCCGGCCGGGGCGATCTGCTGCATCAGCTCGCGGCGGCCACCGTAGGCGCCGACCGGCATGCCGCCGCCGATGATCTTGCCGAAGGTGCTCAGGTCCGGGGTGATGCCGTAGTGCGCCTGCGCGCCGCCCAGGGCCACGCGGAAGCCGGTCATCACTTCATCGAAGATCAGCAGCGCGCCGTATTGCGTGCACAGCGCGCGCAGGTGCTGCAGGTAGCCGTCGCGCGGCGGGATGCAGTTGGCGTTGCCCACCACCGGTTCGATGATGAGGCCGGCGATGTCGCTGCCCTGCGCTTCGAACAGCGCGGTGGCGGCGTCGAAGTCGTTGTAGGGCAGGGTCAGGGTCAGCTCGCTCAGGCCGGCCGGCACGCCCGGCGAGGTCGGCACGCCCAGGGTCAGCATGCCGCTGCCGGCCTTGACCAGGAACGAATCGCCATGGCCGTGGTAGCAGCCCTCGAACTTGACGATGCGGTTGCGGCCGGTGGCGCCCCGGGCCAGGCGGATGGCCGACAGCGTGGCCTCGGTGCCCGAGTTGACCATGCGCACCATCTCGCAGGACGGCACCAGGCGGGTGATGGTTTCGGCCATGGTCACTTCGGCCGCACAGGGCGCGCCGAAGGACAGGCCGTTGTCGATGGCCTTCTTCACTGCCTGGCGCACGGCCGGGTGGTTGTGGCCAACGATCATCGGGCCCCAGGAACCGACGTAGTCGATGTAACGGTTGCCGTCGACGTCGTACAGGTAGGCGCCATCGGCGCGCTCGACGAAGAACGGCTCGCCGCCGACGGACTTGAACGCGCGCACCGGCGAATTGACGCCACCCGGCAGCAGCTGCTGGGCGCGGGAGAACAGAGCGTGGGACTGGTCGTGGTTCATGGGACTTTCCTGCGTGTTACGCGAACTGGGCGAGGAAGGCGCGCTGGGTCGCGACCGGGTCCTGCGCGGCATAGATGCCACTGACCACGGCCACCAGGTCGGCGCCGGCATCGATGATGGGACCGACATTGTCCGGCGTCAGGCCGCCGATCGCCACCCGCGGCACACCCAGTGCGGCGCTTTGCCGCAGCAGGTCGGTGTGGGCGCGGCTGCGGGTGACCTTGGTGGTGGTGGGGTAGAAGGCGCCGAAGGCCACGTAGCTGGCGCCGGCGGCCACGGCCTTTTCGGCGTTGGCCAGCTGGTCGTAGCAGGACGCGCCGATGATGGCGGCCGGGCCGAGCAGGGCGCGCGCGCTGGGGATGTCGCCGTCGGTGCCGCCCAGGTGCACGCCGGCCGCGCCCACGGCCAAGGCCAGCTGCGGGTCGTCGTTGATGATGAGCGGCACGCCGTGGGCGGCGCACAGCGCCTGCAGGGCGGTGGCCTGTTCCTGGCGCAGCGCGTCGCTGGCGGTCTTGTTGCGGTACTGCAGCCAGGTGGCGCCGGCGGCCAGCAGCGGCGCCGTGCGCGCCAGCAGGCGTGCGGTATCGGGTTCATCCGGGGTGATCAGGTAGACGCCGCGGGGCGCCGGGGAAGCAGAAGTCATCGATGGCTACCGGTGAGTGGGCCGCGATGGGACAATGGCGGCCCGTGAATCCAGCCCTGATTATCCGATGAGCGACGCCCCCCCCACCACCTTGCGTACCTGGATGTGCGTGGTCTGCGGCTTCATTTACCGTGAAGCGGACGGTCTGCCAGAAGAGGGCATCGCCCCGGGCACGCGCTGGGAGGACATTCCCGAGACCTGGACCTGCCCCGACTGCGGGGTGACCAAGGACGATTTCGAGATGGTCGAGATCGATTGATCGAAGGCCGCCGGGCATGGCCCGGCGCTACCTGTGGGGGCGGACCGTTGTGGTAGGTGCGGACCGTTGGTCCGCACACCGGTGATTCAATGCAGCCGCGGCATCGGCCCGCCGAGGTCGATCAGCTTCTCGCGCAGCCACTGCGCATCGTTGGCCTCGGGGTTGCGGCGCAGGTACTGGCCCAGGTCGTGGCGGGCACCGGCCACGTAGTCCAGCTGCAGGTAGGCCAGGCCACGGTCGCGCAGGGCATCGTCCTGTTCCGGGGCCAGCTTCAGCAGGCGGTCGGCACTGCGCGCGGCACGGTCCCACTCGCTGGCTTCGGCATACACGCCGTGCAGGTTGCGCAGCATGCGGATGAGGATTGCGCGGGCTGGCGCCGGGTCGAGGATCTGCGCCAGTACCTGGTCGTCCGGGGCCTGCCCGCCCAAGTGTGACTTGGCGCGCTCGCGCAGTTCGTCCACATCCAGCGGGCGACCGCCGTTGAACGGGTCCATCACCAGCACCCCGTCGTCCACCGGCAGGCGTACCAGGAAGTGGCCGGGGAAGGACACGCCATCCAGCGGAATGCCCAGGCGCCGGGCGACTTCCATCTGCACCAGGGCCAGCGAGATCGGGTTGCCCAGCCGGCGCTCGAACACCTGGTTAAGGTAGCTGTTGCGCGGGTCGTAGTACTCCTGGTGGTCGCCGCTGTAGCCCAGTTCGTCGAACAGGTGGCGGTTGACCGCGGCCATCTTCAGCGGCCAGCGCTCGATGGTGTCCACTTCCGCGCGCAGGTGGTCGACATGGCTCTGCACCAGCGCGTCGTACACGCCGGGCTGCAGGTCAGGGTATTCATCGCGCGCGATCAGCAGCGCGGTCGGCAACAGTGGCAGCGCCTCGTCATCGACGTCGGCCAGTGCATCCCAGTCGGGGAGAGTGATCCGGTCCTGCATGGCCACAGACTGGCGGCAATCGCAGGCGGTTTCAAGCGGTGAGGCGTGAAAAGTACATTGCCATGAAGAAGCGGGGTCAGAGCCCTTTCGCGCGCGAAAGGGATCCGACCCCGGGTTCCGACCGCGGGTGCCGGGCGCAGCCCGGCCAACCCTTATTTTTCGATGCCCGGGCCGAAAGTCAGCGGCGTGCCGTCCTTCAGCTTCAGCTTCTCGGCCTGGCCGGCGTTGAGCTCCAGCACGTAACGCGCCGGGCCGCTGCTCGGGTAGGGCGGGCACATGTCGCCGGCCGAGCACGGCGGCACATCGCGCTGCTGGCTGACCAGCCTGCGCTCGCTGTCGAAGTACAGGATGTCCAGCGCGATCTTGGTGTTCTTCATCCAGTACGCCTGCATTTCTTCGCGGTCGTGGATGAAGAGCATGCCGTTGTCGGCCGGCATCTGGTCGCGGAACATCAGCCCGCGGGCGCGGGTTTCATCATTGGTGGCCAGCTCCACCTGGTAACGGGCGCCGCCCAGCTCCACCCAGTGGCGGGCAGCATCGGTGGCGCAGCCGGTCAGGGCTAGCAGGGGGAGGATCAGCAGCGAGCGCAGCGACATGTCAGCGTCCTTCGGCAAAATCAGAGCACGACCGGCGGTTCGCCGCCGACGATCACCACATCGGCGCGACGGCGCGCGAACAGGCCGACGCAGACCACGCCCGGCAGCTGGTTGAGCTCGCGCTCCAGCTTTTCCGGGTCGGTGATCTCCAGGTGGTGGATGTCCAGGATCTGGTTGCCGTTGTCGGTCACCACGCCCTCGCGCCAAGTCGGCTGGCCGCCGGTCATGTCGCGGATCTGGCGAGCCACCAGGCTGCGCGCCATCGGGATCACTTCCACCGGCAGCGGGAACCTGCCCAGCACCGGCACCTGCTTGCTCGGGTCGACGATGCAGACGAAGCGCTCACTGGCCTCGGCGATGATCTTCTCGCGTGTCAGCGCGGCGCCACCGCCCTTGATCAGGCACTTGTTGGTATCGCACTCATCGGCGCCGTCCACGTACAGCGACAGGCTGCCGGCGTGGTTCAGTTCGATCACCTCGATGCCGTGCTGCTTCAGGCGGGCGGTGCTCTGTTCGGAACTGGACACCGCGCCCTTGATGCGGCGCTGGATACGGGCCAGGGCGTCGATGAAGTAGGCCACGGTGGAACCGGTGCCGACGCCGACGATCATGCCGTCCTGGACGTAGTCGATGGCTTTCTCGGCGGCCAGGCGCTTGGCTTCGGACATGGGAGGACTCTCAGGCAGGGAATCAGGATTTCTTTTCGAGCGACAGCAGCAGCTTCCACTGCGCGGCCGTCACCGGGAACACCGACAGGCGGTTGCCCTTGGCAACCAGCGGGAAGCCCTCGCCGAGCTCGTCGGCGTGCAGCTTGATCTCGTCCAGCGCGATCACCTGCTTCAGCTTGCGCTCGAAAGCCACGTCCACCAGCATCCAGCGCGGGTTTTCGCGCGTGCTCCTGGGGTCGTGATAGTCGGATTTCGGGTCGAACTGGGTGTCATCCGGGTAGACCGCGCTGGCCACCGTGGCCAGGCCGACGATGCCCGGCACCTTGGTATTGGAGTGGTAGAACAGGATGCCATCGCCGACCTGCATGCCATCGCGCATGAAGTTGCGCGCCTGGTAGTTGCGCACCCCGTTCCAGGGCTCGACCTTCACCTTGGCCAGGTCATCGATGGAAAAAGCGTCCGGTTCGGACTTCATCAGCCAATAGCGCTTGCGGGCGGTCATGCGTTCACGGGGGCAGCGGAGGGGAGCAGGGTGCCGTCTTCGGTGCAGATCGCATCCACCGGCACGTCCCACGACGCCACCGGCAAGGACTCGACCTGCTGCACCGCGAACGCAGCACCGACCAGCCAGGGCGGCGCCGGCCGGCCGTGGCGGAAGGCGAAGCTGCGATCATACCAGCCGCCCCCCATGCCCAGCCGCCGGCAGTGGCTGTCAAAGCCGACCAGCGGGGTCACCACCAGCGCCATCTGCGCCGGTTCCAAAGTGTCTTCCAGGGCCACGTCCGGTTCCGGAATGCCGTAGCGGTTGCTGGTCAGCGGCTGGCCGGGGCCCCACGGCGCGAAGCGCAGCACTTCGCCGGCCAGCACCGGCAGGCAGTAGGTCAGGCCTTCGGGCAGCTGCAGCTGCCAACGGTGCAGGGCGATCTCGCCATCCAGCGCCCAGTAGCCGGCCACCGGGCCGGAGCGCGGGGCGAAGGGCAGGGCGAGCAGGGCATCGGCCAGCGATTCGGCGGCGGCGATGCGCGCGGGCGCGGAAAGATCACGGCGGCGTTGCCGCAGGTCGTGGCGCAGGGCCTGGCGCGGGTCGGTCATGGCAGCGTGCGGCGGGGGAACAGCCGTCATTGTGCCGGAAAGAACAAGGGCGACGCCCGAAGACGCCGCCCTTGCTGGAATATTGCATTCTCCGCAATGTCGATGCATGCGAAACGACCTTGAACCCGGGGGCTCAAGTGGGAACGCTGGAGAACCATCGGGCTTCCCGCTACAAGGCGGACCTGCACTCCCGGCGCTGTCGCGCTCCCGGTGTCGTTCTTAAGGGACAAGGCGAATGTTTGCACATGCCGTCGAGTACCGCAGAGAACGCGTTGCCATTATAGCCAGCGCGCAGGACCTGGATAGGCCGTTCGTCGGCAACAGTACGTGCTAATTCAGCTATGAAAAGACGCACTGCGCGCGATCTTCACGTGCTGCTGTCGATCGCCCGGTCCAGCCGCCGGTTCAGATCGGCCAGCGTCTGCTGCAGGGCCACCGCCTGGCGGGCGTTCTCATCGCGCAGCAGCTGCAGCTCGTGGGCCAGGTTGAGCGCGGCCAGCACGGCCACGCGGTCGACCGCGGCCATGCGGTTGCTGCCACGGATCTCGCGCATGCGCGCATCCAGCAGGCGCGCGGCGGCCATCAGGCTGTCGCGCTCATCGCCACCGACGCCCACCGTGTATTCACGATCGAGGATGCGGACACTGACCGGTTCGGCGCTCATGTGTGCTGCTCCAGGGATTTGAGCCGGCTGATCATCGCTTCCACCCGCGAGCGGGCCTGCTCGTTCTTGGCCAGCAGCGTCGAACGCTCGGTCACCAGCTGTTCCTGCTGGTGGCGCAGGCTGCGGTTCTCCTCGGCCAGGCGCTGGTTGCGTTCAAGCAACGCTTCCACGCGGGCGGCGAAGGCCTGCAACTGGGCAAGGGGGTCGGCGGGTTCCATGCCGCACGATAGGCAAGCCGGGCAAGGGCGGTCAAGCGTTGCCGCAGCAGGGCCGGGCTGCCACGGGGAGGACCCGGTTGGGTTGCTACACTACCGGGCTCACGGGCGCGCGCGTGCGCGCCCCGGGTTTCCCTTACGAACGAGCCGCACGATGACCGAACTTCCCTCCGTCGACGACGTTTCCCGCGCCAGCCAGGAACTGGGCCTGGGCGCGACCGCTGCCGAGCTGCATGGCGGCCTGTGCGGCTGGCTGGCCGCCGGCGGCGCCCCCGGCAATGACTGGCCGGCCCGCGTGCTGGCCGACGACAACCTGGCCCCGGTTGCTGCTGGCAGTGCGCTGGCGCAGCTGCTGGAAGCCACCATCAAGCAGCTGGAAGACCGCGACTTCGCCTTCGAACTGCTGCTGACCGACAACGACGACGTGGCCGCGCAGGCCGACGCGATGTTCGCCTGGACCCGCAGTTTCCTCGGTGGCTTTGGCCTTGGCAGCGGCGGCCGCCGCCCGACCCTGTCCGAAGAGGGCGAGGAGGCGCTGACCGACATGGCCAGCCTGGCCCGTGCCTCCAGCGAAGATTTCGAGGCCGGGGGCGAGGACGACGACGAAGCCCTGTCCGAGATCGAGGAGTTCATCCGCGTGGCGGTGCTGCTGCTGCACGGTGACGTGGTGCTGGCCGCGCGCCACCGCCAGCGCTTGAACTGATGGATATCAAGCAGCGCACCGGCATCGCGGCCGGCGAGTACAAGCGTCGCCGCCGCCAGCTGATGGACATGGCGGGCGACGACGCGATCCTGGTGCTGCCGGCCGCATCGGAAAAGGTGCGCAGCCTGGATACCCATTACCCGTACCGGCAGGACTCGGACTTCCAGTACCTGAGCGGCTTCCCGGAACCGGAAGCGGTGCTGGTGCTGATTCCCGGCCGCCCCCACGGCGAGGCCATCCTGTTCTGCCGCGAGCGCGATGCCGAACGCGAAGCCTGGGACGGCGGTCGCGCCGGCCAGGACGGGGCGGTGGCGCAGTACGGCATGGACGATGCGTACCCGATCGATGACCTGGACGACATCCTGCCGGGCCTGCTGGAAGGGCGTTCGCGCGTCTATTACCACTTCGGCCGCGACGCGGATTTCGACCTGAAGCTGATCGGCTGGGTCAACCGCGTGCGTTCGCAGGTGCGCCACGGCGCGCAGCCGCCGCATGAGTTCCTGGAACTGGGCCACCTGCTGCATGAGCAGCGCCTGTTCAAATCCGGCGCGGAAGTGGCGCTGATGCACCACGCCGCGCAGATCAGCGTGCGTGCGCACCTGGCCGCGATGCGGGCGGCGAAGGCGGGCATCCACGAGTACGAGCTGCAGGCCGAGCTGGAACGCGTGTTCCGCGCCAGCGATGCGGTGCCGGCCTACAGCAGCATCGTTGGTGCGGGCCGCAACGGCTGCATCCTGCATTACCGCGACAACAACGCGCGTTCGCGCGATGGCGAGCTGGTGCTGATCGATGCCGGTGCCGAGTACCGCGGCTACGCCAGCGACATCACCCGCACGTTCCCGGTGAACGGTCGCTTCAGTGCCGAGCAGCGCGCGCTGCATGACCTGGTGGGCGAGGCGCAGGCGGCAGCGCTTGCGCAGGCCAGGCCGGGCGTGGCCTACGAGACCGGTCACCTGGCGGCAGTGCAGACGCTTACCGAAGGCCTGCTGCGGCTGGGCCTGCTGAAGGGCACGCTGGAGAAGAACCTGGCCGAGGGCCTGTACCAGCGTTTCTACCGGCACAAGACCGGGCACTGGATCGGCCTGGACGTGCACGACGTGGGCGATTACCGCCTGGCCGGCGATTCGCGCCTGCTGGAACCGGGAATGGCCTTCACCATCGAGCCGGGCCTGTACATCGGCGCGGATGACACGACGGTGGAACCGCGTTGGCGCGGGATCGGCATCCGTACCGAGGATGATGTGCTGATCACCGATGACGGCCATCGCGTGCTGACCGAAGGGCTGGCGCGGAGTGCGGACGAGATTGAAGCGGTGATGGCGGGTTGAGGCAACGCAGTAGATCCACGCCATGCGTGGATACCGCTTTTCTGTAGAGCCGAGCCATGCTCGGCTTACGCGCGAAGCGCAGGAATTTCCTGGCGAAAAGCAGCCGAGCATGGCTCGGCTCTACAGTGTTCTACGTGGTTGGGCCGGCCCGGCCAGGCGTCAGTATCGAAGCGGTGATGGCGGGTTGAGGCAACGCAGTAGATCCATGCCATGCATGGATACCGCTTTTCTGTAGAGCCGAGCCATGCTCGGCTTACGCGCGAAGCGCAGGAATTTCCTGGCGAAAAGCAGCCGAGCATGGCTGGGCTCTACATTGTTCTCCGGGCGTCAGTAATCCCGCCGCACCCGCGCCCAGCCACGAGGGGCTCAGCCGTTGGCTGCCGCAAACTCCGGCCGCGTCAGGTTGTCCGCTTCGCCCTCGGTGCACAGCACTTCGTCCTCGATGCGGATGCCGCCATACGGGCGGAAGAAGTCCACACGGTCCCAGTTGACCGCATCGCCATGGCCGGCAGCCTTCACTTCGTCCAGCAGCATGTCGATGAAGTACAGGCCCGGTTCGATGGTCACCACCATGCCCGGTTCCAGCACGCGGGTCAGGCGCAGGTAGGGATGGCCGGCCGGGCGCTCGATGCGGCCGCCTTCCTCACTGGCCGCGAAACCGGCCACGTCGTGCACCTGCAGGCCGATCAGGTGGCCGATGCCGTGCGGGAAGAACGCGGCGCTGACGCCGGTTTCCAGCGCGGTCTGCGGCGAGACCTTGATGACGCCGAAGTCCTTCAGCACGCCCATCAGCGACAGATGCGCATCCACGTGCAGCTGCTTGTAGTCGAAGCCGGCGCGCACCGCCGCGCACATCTGCTGCTGGGCAGCATCAACGGCCTCGATCATCGCCGCGAATTCGTCATGGCCCTTGGCCGCGTAGGTACGGGTGATGTCGCTGGCGTAGCCGTACGCGCTGGCACCGGCATCGATCAGGAAGCTGCGCAGCGGCTGCGGTGCGGTGCGGCCCAGTTCGGTATAGTGCAGCACCGCGGCGTGCTCGTTCAGCGCAACGATGTTGCCGTACGGCAGCTCGTGGGCATCCTGGCCCACGGCCTGGCAGTAGGCCATGTGGATGTTGAACTCATCGGCGCCATTGCGGAATGCCGCCTCGGCAGCACGATGGCCGCGCACGCCCAGCACCTGCGCCTGGCGCATCAGTGCGATTTCATACGGGGTCTTGTAGGCGCGGTGCCATTCCAGATGGTTCACCACCGGCGCCGGGTTGTTCGGCACGTAGGCGCCCAGCGCGCTCTGCGGCTCGCCGAGGATCGCGCAGCGCGACGGATCGGCGGGCAGCAGGGCCAGCGCCTCTTCAGGCTTGCGGATGATGTGGATGTCGAAGTGCTCCACCCACCAGCCGCTGGGGGCGTCGGGCACTACGTGCCAGTAATCGAACGGCTGGTGGAAGATCACCGCCGGACGCTTGCCCGGGGTGAACACCACCCAGCTGTTGGGCACGCGGGTGAGCGGCAGCCACGCCTTGAACTGCGGGTTCACCGCGTACGGGTAATCGCGATCGTCGAACATCTGGTAGTGCAGGGTGCCGCTGGGCACCACCAGGTGGTCGAAGCCGCCGCGGGCCAGCGCCTGTTCGGCGCGTCGGCACAGCACGGCCAGGTGGTCGGAATACAGGGCGCCAGGGTCTTGCTGGATCATTGCGGTGGCTCGACACGGAAAACGGCCCTAGATTCTGCCGCATACCGCAAAAAACCGCTGTGCAGGAACCGGCACTCAGCCTGTCGAAACCGGCGCCTCGTCGCTGTCCTCGCCGATCCAGGCACGCAGCAGCTGCCGGTGTTCGCGCGACAAAGTGAGGAAACGGAAACCGGCCCAGCTCTGCCCCGGGGCATGCGCCGGCTCGCTCCACAGCAGGTGCACGCCCACATCGATGGCCGCGCTGCGGCCGTCGCCCAGCGGCAGTGGGAAGCGCAGCTGGTACAGCGCGTCGTCGCGCAGCGGCTGGCTGGCCAGCATCAGCATGCCGGTTTCGGAAACATTGCCCAGCCGGCCGACCACGCTGTCGCGCATCTGGTCGGTGACCGGGACCAGGTCGGACACCTGGCGGCGGGGCGCGCGGCGGGTGTCCTGCGGCGGTAGCTGGCTCATGCGTCAGGCTCCTGGCGACGACCGGCCAACGCGCGCAGGGCAGACAGGCTGGCCTGCCACGCACGGTCGACCAGGCGGCCTTTTTCTTCGGTGACCAGCTGCGCCCGGCCTGCGGCCATCTGCCGGGCCAGCGTATCCAGGTCGGTCTCGCTGCTTTTCTGCCCGCGTGGATTGACGAACAGCACATGGCCGGTCAGCAGGCTGTACCAGGACAGGCGCTGGCGGCGCACGCCGCCGTCCTCGTCGGCGAGGTCGAACCAGCTGCCGAAGGGCAGGTGGGTCAGCTGCTCATGGCAGGCCTGCTCGGCCGCGCTGCGCGGTGCGGCGTCGTGGGTGCGGGTGCTGCCCGCTGCATGCTCGCCCAGCCGCGCGCGCGCCTTCAAGCGTGCACTGAGTTCGGTGCGCGAGGTGTGCTCGTCCTCGCCGCCGGGCGTAGCCAGGCGGCGGGCGACCGCCGAGGCTTCCTCGGGGTGGTAGCCGACCTGCAGCAGGGCCGCTTCCACTTCCGCGGCCAGCGGCGCGTCGGGCACGCTGTCGGCCCCGGCGGGCGCGGCGGTGACTACGGCAATGCGTTCGGTCTGCTGCAGGCGCTCCTGCCACTGCGCCGAGTCATCGCCGTGGCGCAGCCGGGTCAGGGTCAGCGCGTCGGCCCAGGCCTCGCGCAGCAGGGTCTGCACGAAGCGCGGCGGCGCCTGTGCCTGGCATTGCTGGTCGATCTGCGCGCTGGCTTCGCGGCGGGCCAAGGCCAACCGCTCCTTGCCACGTGCTGCTTCCACATGACGGCGTTCGGCCAGCTCGGCGCGATGCGCGGCGGCGCGCTGGTGCTGCTGGATGTCTTCATTGGCCGCAGCGAACGCTTCCGGCGTACGCGCGTCCTCGCCCAGCAGTCCCTGCACGCTCTGCGCCAGTCGCTGCATCAGCTGCGGGTCCACATCGTCGTCTCCCAGCCAGTTGGCACCGGCTTCGGCGATGGTGTTGAGCAGTTCGCGGGCGGGGTGTTCGTCGTGCACGAAGAAGGCAGGGTCGGCCATCGCCGCGCGTGCCAGCGGCACCTGCAGGCGGGCCAGCAGGGCGGCCGGCACGGGGTCGGGGCGCTGTTGCTGCTGCACCTGCTGCAGCAACAGGCGCAGCAGGTCCAGGTGGTCGCGGTCATGGCTGGCCAGCTGGGCCTGCGCACCGTGCTCGCTGCGCAGCTGCGCGGTCACCGCGGTCTGCAGGTCGGTGATGCTGGTGGCAGCACCGGCCTGTGCCTGCAGGCGCGCCAGCACGGCATCCACCAGGCCACTGGGCACTGACGGCGGTTCGATGGCCATCGGCGCGGCGTGCCGCGCCTGCTGCAGCAGGTCGTGCAGCAGGTTGGCCGGGGGCGTGGTCAGTTCCGGGTTGACCGCACCCGGCGGCACGGTGTCGGCGAAGGCGTTCTGCATCAGCGCCGACCACGAACCCGCGCGGCCGGAGCTGCCCCAGCCGGTCAACGGCTCGGCCGAACGCGGTGCAGGCTGCGTCGCGCGGCCACCGCCAACGGACTGGGTGATGATGCGGCGGGTGCTGGACGAGCGCGCCAGGTACGGGGTGTAGACCAGGCCCGGCAGCACGCCGTGCTGGGCCAGCAGGGTGTTGGCGCGCTCCAGGACATCGCCGAGGCGTTCCAGCAGCTGGCGTTCGAAGCTGCGATAGAGCGCCAGCTGCAGTTCCGCGCTCAGCCCATCCTGTTCGGCCAGGCGCCGCACCAGGGTGCACAGCGCCTGCGGCGCCAGCGGCAGGGTGTCGTTGTCGAACGCCGGGGCGGCGGCCAGCACTGCAAGGCGCTGGCCGAGCAGGTTCAGGGCATTGCCCGAGCGCTGGTTTTCCCGGCGCACCATTTCGGTCAGTACCAGGTTGCGGTCCACTTCGTGGTCATCCACCAGCGACAGGCCCAGCAAGCCCTGCGGGCGAGCGGGCACGCTCGGCGGCGCGGTGTCCTGCGGCGCACGCAGCTGCACCAGGCTGTCGGCCAGCGTATCGAGCATGCGGTCGCAGAAGGTGCCGGCAAACGCGTGCAGCTGGCCACGCTGTGTCAGCAGCTCGGCCTGCATCTGCGGATTGCGTGCGCGGTCGGAATCGTGCAGCAACGCCTGTTCGGCCGCTTCCACGGTAAGGATGAGCGGCGCGGTCAGCACATGGCGGCACAGCACCAGCAGTTCACCCAGCAGCTCGCGCACGCGGGGGGGCAGGTCTGCGGCGGCCAAGCGCGCGCTGTCAGGGGTGGCAAAGGGGAAAGCGGCAGACATCGGGTGCAGTTCCGGGATTCCCGCGAATCAACATGGGAATCTACCGTCTGGCAGGTGAAGGCGCCAGCCGCCGGGCATGGCCCGGCGCTACCCGAGGGCATCCGGTAGCGCCGGGCCATGCCCGGCGGACGTATCACCGGAAGATCATTCCTCCAGAAACAGGCTCACCACATCGTTGGTGAAGCGGAGGCCCAGTTCGGTCGGCCGCACGTGGTCGCCGCTCACCTCCAGCCAGCCGCGCTGCACGGCCTCGGCCAGCGATGCGTCCAGCACGCTGCGCGGCAGGCCGGTGCGCGATTCGAAATCGCGCAGGCCGAAGCCCTCGTGCAGGCGCAGCAGGTTCAGCATGTACTCGAAGGGCAGGCGGTCGGCGGCGATCACTTCGTCGCCACCGAACGAGGCCGGGCTGCCGGCGCTGTCCATGTAGGCCTGCGGGTGCTTGAGCTTCCAGCGCCGCAGCACGTGTTCCTCGGCACCGGAGCTGATCTTGCCGTGCGCGCCGGCGCCGATGCCCAGGTAATCGCCGAAGCGCCAGTAGTTCAGGTTGTGCGCGCTCTGCCGGCCGGGGCGGGCATAGGCACTCACTTCGTACTGGCCGAAACCGGCCTGCGCCAGCAGCGCCTGGCAGTGCTCCTGCATGTCCCAGGCGCTGTCCTCGTCGGGGATGCCCTGCGGCGGCCGCGCGAAGAACACGGTGTTCGGTTCCAGGGTCAGCTGGTAGTGCGAGATGTGTGCCGGCTGCAGTGCGAAGGCGCGCTCCAGGTCGGCCTCGGCACCGGCCAGGGTCTGTTCCGGCAGCGCGTACATCAGGTCGATGTTGAAATTGTCGTAGCCGGCGTCCTGCGCCATCTTCACCGCGCGCTCGGCTTCGCCACTGTCATGGATGCGGCCCAGGCGCTTCAGTGCGGCATCGTCGAAGCTCTGGATGCCGAAGCTGAGGCGGTTCACGCCGGCCGCGCGGTAGCGGTCGAAGCGACCGTGCTCGGCGGTGCCCGGGTTGGTTTCCAGGGTGATCTCGGCATTGGGGGCAAAGCGCAGGCGTGCGCTGGCCTGCTGCAGGAAGCGGTCGATCGCTTCCGGCGGGAACAGGCTGGGCGTACCGCCACCGAAGAACACGCTGTGCACCACCCGGCCCCAGACCAGGGGCAGGTCCTGGTCGAGGTCGCGCAGCAGGGCGTCGATGTAGGCCTCGAACGGCAGCTCGCCCTTGGCCTGGTGCGAGTTGAAATCGCAGTACGGGCATTTGCGCACGCACCACGGCAGGTGCACGTACAGCGACAGCGGCGGCGGCACCAGGCGCGGCGCGGTGTCGTGCACGTGGTCGCCGGAACAGGCTTCGCCGGGCAGGTGGTTGCAGTGGTCGTGGTCGTGCGGCATGGGTTTCATCGGTAGTGCCGGCCGCTGGCCGGCTTCCCTGGGGTCATCAGAGGGGCGTCAGAGCCAGCGGACCAGCTGCTGCTTGAGCTGCTGCAGGGCGATGGCGCGGTGGCTGATGGCGTTCTTCAGCGCCGGCTCCATCTCCGCGGCGGTCAGGCCGTGGGTGGTATCGAGGAACACCGGGTTGTAGCCGAAACCGTTCGTGCCGCGCAGTTCGCGGATGATCTGACCTTCCCAACGGCCTTCGCAGATCAGCGGCTGCGGGTCGGTGGCATGCCGCAGCAGCACGATGACCGCATAGAAGCGGGCCGTGCGCTGGCCATCGGCAATGTCGGCCATCGCCTCCAGCAGCTTGGCGTTGTTGTCCGCGGCATTGGTCGGGTGGCCGGCGTAACGCGCGCTGTACAGGCCGGGCGCGCCGCCGAGGGCATCGACGATCAGGCCCGAATCATCGGCCAGTGCCGGCAGGCCGGTCGCTTCACAGGCCGCGCGTGCCTTCAGCAGCGCGTTCTCGACGAAGGTCAGGCCGGTTTCCTCCACGTCACCCAGGCCCAGTTCGGCGGCCGAGGTGATCTGCAGCGGCAGGTCGGCGAGGATCTCCTGCATTTCCACCAGTTTGCCGGCGTTGTGGCTGGCAAGCACGAGCGTCTTCATCAGCGGGGCTCCAACAGGTCCCAGGTGTTGCCGTACAGATCGCGGAACACCGCAACGGTGGCATAGGCTTCTTCGCGCGGCGCTTCCAGGAACTCGACGCCGGCGGCGACCATCGCCGCGTGGTCGCGGTGGAAGTCATCGGTGTTGAGGAAGAAGCCGACGCGGCCACCGGTCTGGTTGCCGATGCGGCTGCGCTGTTCCTCGGTGCTGGCGCGGGCCAGCAGCAGGGCGGCAGCGCTGCCATCAGTCGGCCCGACCACAACCCAGCGCTTGCTGCCCTGGTCGATGTCGTCCAACAGGGCGAAGCCGAGCTTGCTGGTGTACCAGGCAATGGCTTCGTCGTAGTCGGCCACCACCAGGGTGGTCAGGGCGATGCGGCGGTTCATGCCGACAGCGCCGCCTGCTGTGCGGCCAGCAGCTCGCCCACGCCCTTTTCGGCCAGGCCCAGCAGCGCGTCCAGTTCATCGCGGCGGAAGGCGTGGCCTTCGGCGGTGCCCTGCAGCTCGATGAAGCCGCCACCGTCGTTCATCACCACGTTCATGTCGGTGTCGCAGTCGCTGTCTTCGGCGTAGTCCAGGTCCAGCACCGGGGTGCCGCGGTACACGCCCACCGACACGGCAGCGACTGCGCCGAGGATCGGGTTGCGCTTGATGTCGCCACGCTTCATCAGCACGTTCACCGCATCAACCAGGGCCACGTAGGCGCCGGTGATGGCGGCGGTGCGGGTGCCACCGTCGGCCTGCAGCACGTCGCAGTCCAGGGTGATGGTGCGTTCGCCCAGCGCGTTGCGGTCCACGCAGGCGCGCAGGCTGCGGCCGATCAGGCGCTGGATTTCCAGGGTGCGGCCGCCCTGCTTGCCACGCGCCGCTTCACGGTCGCTGCGGGTGTGGGTGGCGCGCGGCAGCATGCCGTACTCGGCGGTCACCCAGCCTTCGCCTTTGCCACGCAGGAAGCCCGGCACGCGGTTTTCCACGCTGGCGGTGCACAGCACGCGGGTTTCACCGAAGCACACCAGCACCGAACCCTCGGCATGGCGGGTGAAGCCGCGTTGGATGACGACCGGGCGGAGCTGGTCGGGCTGGCGGCCACTGGGGCGGGAATCGGACATGGTGCGGGTTCCGTAAGGGCATGGGAGTACGCCGCCATGCTCGCGACCTTGACGGGGCGGGCAGGGGGGCTCAGGTGAGGGCGCTAGGGTACCATTCCCCCTTTGCACGCACCGGACACATTCCATGATTCGAAGCATGACCGCCTATGCCGGCGGCGAGCGCGTCACCCCGTGGGGCACGCTGGGCTGCGAGCTGCGCTCGGTCAACCACCGGTTCCTGGAAGTGGGCACCCGCCTGCCCGAGGAACTGCGTGCGCTTGAACCGCAGCTGCGCGAGCGCATCGCCGCGCGCCTGAGCCGCGGCAAGCTGGACCTGGTCATGCGCCTGCGTGCGCCGGAAGGTGCGGCCAGCCTGCAGGTGAACGAAGCGCTGCTGGGCCAGCTGGGCCAGCTCGCGCACCGCCTGACCTCCGATTTCCCCAACCTGCAGGTCAGTTTCACCGAACTGCTGCAGCTGCCGGGCGTGACCCAGGGCGAGGCCACCGACGCGGCCGCCCTGCAGGCCGAGGCGCTGTCGCTGCTGGACCAGGCGCTGGACGGCTTCGTCGCTGCCCGTGAACGTGAAGGCGACAAGCTGGCCGCCGCCATTGCCGAGCGCGTGGACGGCATCGAGCGCATCGCGAATGAAGTCCGCACGCTGATTCCGGCCATTCGCGACGGTCAGCGCGCCAAGCTGGCCGCCCGCCTGGCCGACCTGCCGCACCCGGTCGACCCCGGCCGTGCCGAGCAGGAGCTGGTGATGTGGCTGCAGAAGCTGGACGTGGACGAGGAGCTGGACCGTCTGGGCAGCCACATCGTCGAAATCCGCCGCGTGCTCAAGCAGCGCGAGCCGGTCGGCCGCCGCCTGGACTTCCTGCTGCAGGAGTTCAACCGCGAAGCCAACACGCTGGGGTCGAAGTCGGTGGACAGCCGCACGTCCAATGCCGCGGTGGAGCTGAAGGTGCTGATCGACCAGATCCGCGAGCAGGTGCAGAACATCGAATGATGTGCAGCGGCAGGCTCTGCGCCGCAGCGCATTGCCAAACCCGGGTCCGCAAAATCAAATTTGAGCAGGTAGCCGGCAATCTAATTATATTTGTGCAATCCTAAGCGGCATTGGACGAAACAGGGTCGCCAGACCCCGTTTTGAGCAGGTTCCCGCCTCTCGGAGCATCCGTATGAACGATGTGCCTGCAGATCCCATCGGTGCCGCCTGGCTGGCCAGGGCCCACGGTGTCATGCCGTGTGGCCGCCTGCCCGTGGTGAGTCAGGTGGGTAGCCGACGCGCCACCCGTGACATCAATGGCTTCCGGCTGGAGACCTATCCGGAAAGCATGCGCCCAGCGGCCGATCTGGCCGGACATCTGCAGTTCCATCTGCGTCATGAAGTACCGCATGTGGAATTTCTGGCGCGATTGTTCTCCAAGACCGGTCCAGAGCCGGTGCAGGCCTGGGTAGCGCGCGAGCCGACGGGCCAGTATGCGCGCAGGGCCGCTTTCCTGTTCGAGTGGCTGACGGGTGTGGAGCTGGTCGTGCCTGAGCGGTTGGCGGGCAACTATGTCAACGCCATTGATGAGGCCAAACTGGTCGCCTCATCCCACGACCGCATGGTCAGAAACCCACGCTGGCGGATCAATGACAATCTGCCTGGGACGCCGTGGTTCTGCCCCATCGTGGTCAAGACCGAAGCCATGGAACGGGCTGCAGATCTGGACGTGCGCGGGCTGTTTGCTGAACTGGCGGAGGAATTTGGCGACGCATTGCTGCTCCGTGCCGCTGTATGGATGACGCTGCGAGAGAGCCGGGCCAGCTTCGCAATCGAAGGTGAAGGCGATCAAGTAGGGCGGGTGCAGCGTTTTGCAGACGTGATGGCGCGCCGTACGGGTGCGGGCGACGCGCCGTTGAGTGGGGCCGCTCTGGCCGAGCTGCAACAGGAAATTCTGGGCTCCCTTACGACCCTTGAGCAGTTCGGCATCCGCCAGTCGCCCGTTTATGTAGGCGAAACCATCAGGTACCAGAAAATCGTCCACTACGTCGCGCCGCCGCCGGAGGACGTTGTTCCCATGCTGGACGGGCTCCGCGTCTTTCTCGAAAAGACGACCGGCCAATCGTCGGTCATGCGCAGCGCCGTGGCGGCGTTCGGGTTTGTCTATATCCATCCTCTGGCCGACGGCAACGGCAGGGTGCATCGATTCCTGGTGAACGACATCCTGCGCAGGGATGGCCTCATCCCGGAGCCGGTGATCCTCCCGATCTCCGCCGTCATCACCGACGATGCGGGTGAGCGGCGAAGCTACGATCAGGTGCTTGACCAGGTCTCCAAGCCACTGATGGAGACCGTACGCCAGGACGTGACCTTTGCTGCTGCGCGGACGACCTACCCCGACGGAGTCGCCTCGAACCTTGTGTTTGAAGGCGCTGCACAGGTACGGCCGGTCTGGCGCCATCCTGATCTGGGGCCGCACGTCGTTTTCCTGTCCAACATCATTGCCCGGACCCTGACCGAGCAGATGCCGGAGCAGTCGCGCTATCTTCGCAACCACGCCCGTGCACGTGCTGTCCTGAAGGATGTTGTCGAGATGCCCGATCCGCAGGCAGATCGCGTACTGCGCTCGATCGAGCAGAACCACGGCGAACTGAGCAACGTGTTGGCCAAGGAAATGCCGGTATTGGCGCAACCGGGTGTCTGGGCGGCAATTGTGGATGCCGTATCGCAGGTGTATGCCACAGCCGTGCCGGGCCAGGGTGCAGCGATTGTGCGATATCAGCCCGGTAAACCGGCGGGCCGCTAGCGGCGTCGGCTTGGCAGGAACTGCCCCCTCCAGTCCGCTCTGTTAAAGTTGCGTGCCCGCACCCCGCGGAGCCGTCTGCCGGGCCTGGTTCCAGGATGTTCCGCGCAGCTCCCGCCGTGCTGGCGCGATCCTCCGCGCCGGTTCGGGAACATCGAGGATAAATTTTGCGAAATCAACAACTTGGGCTCCGCGCATGAGCGCCCCGTCCACCCCGTCGGCCGCCGTTGCGCGCGGCACGCTGTACATCGTTGCCGCCCCTTCCGGCGCTGGCAAGAGCAGCATCGTCAACGCCACCCTGGCGCGCGACCCGCAGATTGCACTGTCCATTTCCTTCACCTCGCGCGCCATGCGCCCGGGTGAGGTGAACGGCGAGCACTACCACTTCGTCAGCGCCGAGAGGTTCGAGGAAATGATCGCCGACGGCGATTTCTTCGAACATGCCTGGGTGCATGGCGACTGGAAGGGCACCGCCCGCCAGTCGGTGGAACCGCAACTGGCCGCCGGCCAGGACGTGCTGCTGGAAATCGACTGGCAGGGCGCCCAGCAGGTGCGCCAGCTGGTGCCGGGCACGGTGACGGTGTTCATCCTGCCGCCGTCCAAGCAGGCCCTGCAGGACCGCATGCGCAAGCGCGGCCAGGACAGCGAGGCGGTCATCGCCCAGCGCCTGGGCGCCGCCCGCGATGAAATGCTGCACTTCAACGAGTTCGACTACGTCATCGTCAACGAGGTGTTCGACACCGCCGTCGACGAGCTGTGCGCCATCTTCACCGCCAGCCGCCTGCGCCGGGAGGCCCAGAAGGTCCGCCACGCCGGCCTGATCCAGGCCCTGCTGACCCCCGATGCGGGCGCAACTGACTGATTCCAAAAGAATCGGGTGGGGGCTGGCTTGATTTTGTCCAGCCCTTGCCAGTACACTCCGTCCCCTTTCCCTCATTCGACTGAGCGGCCGACCGGTCGCCGGGAGCCCGTATGGCCCGCATCACCGTAGAAGATTGCCTGGAAGTCGTTAACAACCGTTTCGAGCTGGTCATGATGGCCTCCAAGCGCGCCCGCCAGCTCGCCAACGGCGTGCAGGCCACCCTGGACAACGACACCGAAGACAAGCCGACCGTGCTGGCACTGCGCGAAATCGCCGCCCGCAAGATCGACAACGCGCTGATCGACGAAGTCGAGAAGGCCGAGCGCGAGCGTGCCGAGCGTGAAGCACTGGAGTGGGCTGCCGCTGAAGTGGTCGCCGACGAAGACATGTCCAAGAACGACGATTGATCGCATCGATCAATGCCGTTGCTTGACCGCTGAACAGCCCGCCCCGTGCGGGCTGTTTCGCATTCAGGATTTGCCGTAATCGGCGCGCTGGCATAGGCTTCTGGCATGAACCCAGGCCCCACTGCCAAGGTAGCCGCGCCCACCGCCGCGGCCGTACCTGATTACGTCCTCCAGCTTGAACGCGCCGCCCATTACCTGCCGCCGGAACAGCTGCCGCTGCTGCGCCGTGCCTGGGAAGTCGGTGCGTCGGCGCATGCTGGGCAGACGCGCAAGTCGGGCGAGCCCTACATCACCCATCCAGTGGCCGTGGCCCAGGTGCTGGCCGAGCTCGGCCTGGACGTGGAAGCGCTGATCGCCGCGATCCTGCACGACACCATCGAAGACACGCCGCTGACCCGCGAGGAGCTGGCGTCCGAGTTCGGCGAAGCCGTGGCCGAGCTGGTCGACGGCGTGACCAAGCTGGACAAGCTGAAGTTCCGCGACCGCCAGGAAGCGGCCGCCGAGAGCTTCCGCAAGATGCTGCTGGCGATGTCGCGCGACCTGCGCGTGATCATGATCAAGCTGGCCGACCGCCTGCACAACATGCGCACGCTAGGCGCGCAGAGCCGCGAAGCGCGCGGCCGCATCGCCCGCGAAACGCTGGAGATCTACGCGCCCATCGCCCAGCGCCTGGGCATGAGCCTGGTCAAGAGCGAGCTGCAGAACCTGGGTTTCAAGGCGCTGTATCCGTGGCGCCACGCCATCATCGAAAAACACATCCGCAGCCAGCCGGTGGTACGCCGCGAGGCGATGGCGCAGGTGGAAGTACAGCTGTCGCAGCGGCTGGCGAAGGAGGGCATCGAACACCGCCTGGTCAGCCGCATCAAGACCCCGTGGAGCATCTACAACAAGATGCGCGACGAGAACAAATCCTTCGACCAGGTGATGGACGTGTTCGGCTTCCGCCTGGTCGTGCGCAGCGTGCCCAGCTGCTACCACGCGCTGGGTTCGGTGCACGCCACCTTCAAGCCGCTGGATGGCCGCTTCCGCGATTTCATCGCCATTCCCAAGGCCAACGGTTACCAGTCGCTGCACACCGTGTTGTTCGGGCCCTACGGTTCGCCCATCGAAGTGCAGATCCGCACCGAGGAGATGGACCTGATCGCCGAACGCGGCGTGGCCGCACACTGGACCTACAAGTTCGGTGGCGATTCGCCCAACAGCGCGCAGAGCCGTGCCCACGCCTGGATCGTCGAGCTGATCGATTCGCAGCGCGCCGCCGGTTCCTCGCTGGAGTTCCTCGACAACGTGAAGGTCGACCTGTTCCCGGACGAGGTCTACCTGTTCACCCCGAAGGGCAAGATCCTGGCCCTGCCGCGCAACTCGACCGCGCTCGATTTCGCCTACGCGGTGCATACCGACGTCGGCAACATGGCCGTGGCCTCGCGCGTGGACAAGAAGCTGGTGCCGCTGCGCACCAAGCTGGTTTCGGGTCAGTCGGTGGAAATCATCACCGCGCGTTCGGCCACGCCCAAGCCGCAATGGCTGGAATTCGTGGTCACCAGCAAGGCGCGCACCGCCATCCGCCACCAGCTCAAACAGCTGGAGCATGAGGACGCCGTGCAGCTGGGCCACCGCATGCTGGACCGCGCGCTGGAAGCGATGGACTCCTCGCTGGAGCGCCTGCCCAAGGGCCGCCTGGATGCGTTCCTGGCCGAACACCGTTTTCCGCGCCTGGAGGCCCTGCTGGCCGAAGTGGCGCTGGGCAACTGGATGCCGACGCAGGCCGCACAGGCACTGATGGCCTACGCCGAACTGCGCGGCGGTCCGAATTCCCGTCAGTACTCGCAGGAAAAGATCCTCATCAACGGCAGCGAGCGCGGCGTGGTCACCTTCGCCGGCTGCTGCCAGCCGATTCCCGGCGACGAGATCATGGGCTACCACACCGCCGGCAAGGGCATCGTGGTGCACCGGGTGGATTGCCCGAACCTGGCCGAGCTGCGCAAGTCGCCCGAACGCTGGGTGCCGATCGGCTGGGACACCACTGTGTCGGGCGATTACAACACGTCGCTGGTGGTGGAAGTGGAGAACGGCACCGGCGTGCTGGCGCAGCTGGCCGCGGCCATCGCGCAGAGTCACTCCAACATCGAGCGCGTGGATTACCTGGACCGCGATTTCAACGCCGCCGTGCTGGCGTTCAACATCCAGGTGCGCGACCGCAACCACCTCGCCGAAGTCATGCGCCGCCTGCGCCGCCTGTCGGTGGTGCAGGCGGTGCGCCGCCAATAGAGCCACGCCATGCGTGGATGGTTTTTGTAGAGCCGAGCCCATGCTCGGCTGCTCTTGCCTGAAGCAGCCGAGCATGGGCTCGGCTCTACAGACGGTGCATCAGGCGAGTCCAGTAGATCCAGGCCATGCGTGGATGATGTTCCGCGAACGTGAACCCAGCCGATATCGCGCCCACCCGCTACAATCACCGCTCTGTTTTCCCCAAACGCACCGGAGCGACCCATGTCCCGCCAGATTATCAACACCGAAAACGCGCCTGCCGCCATCGGCCCGTACTCGCAGGCCGTGCGCGCCGGCAATACCGTGTACTTCTCCGGCCAGATTCCGCTGGACCCGGCCACCGGCGACATCGTCGGCGTGGGTGACGTGGAAGCACAGGCCCGTCGCGCCTTCGACAACCTCAAGGCCGTGGCCGAAGCTGCCGGTGGTTCGCTGGACAAGGTCGTGCGCCTGGGCCTGTACCTGACCGACCTGGCCGAATTCGCCAAGGTCAACGCCGTCATGCAGGACTACTTCCAGGCCCCGTTCCCGGCCCGTTCCACCATCGAAGTGTCCGGCCTGCCGAAGGGCGCCAACTTCGAGGTCGACGCGGTGATGGTCATCGACTGACCCACCCGTGGCACGCAAGGCGGCGGTCACCCCGGCACTGTCACCGTCCGGCGAAGCATCCTTGGCGATGCTGGCCGGCGTGGGGCCGGCCGTGGCCGCCAAACTGCAGGCGCGTGGCCTGGCCACCCTGCAGGATCTGTGGCTGCACCTGCCGCTGCGCTATGAAGACCGCACCCGGCTGACCCGCATCGAAGACCTGCGTCCGGGCGTGCCCGCGCAGGTGGAAGTGCGGGTCACCGCGGTCGAACGCGGCATGCGCTACCGGCCCATGCTGAAGGTGGCAGTGGAAGACGAAGGGCGGGGCACCCTGGTGCTGCGCTTCTTCCACTTCCGCCAGCAGCAGGTCGGCCAGTTCGCGGTGGGCAACCGGCTGCGCTGCTTCGGCACGCCCAAGCCGGGCCACCTCGGCCTGGAAATCGTCCACCCCAGCTACCAGGTGCTGGGCCGCAACGATGACCCCGAACTCGGCGACCGCCTCGACCCGGTGTATCCCACCGTGGAAGGCGTTGGCCCGATGACCATGCGCAAGCTGATCGGCCAGGCGCTGGACCGCCTGCCCGAGGAAAGCACGCTGGAACTGCTGCCCGCAGGCTGGCTCGATGGCCTGGGCCTGCCGTCGCTGCGCAGTGCGCTGCTGACCGTGCACCAGCCGCCACCGGATGCTGATCTGGCCGCGCTGGCTGCCGGAACCCACCCGGCGCAGCGGCGTCTGGCGATGGAAGAACTGCTGGCCCACCACCTCAGCCTGCGCCGCCAGCGCATCGCGTTGCAGGCGCATCACGCGCCGCCGCTGGCCGGCCCGGGCAAGCTGGCCAAGGCCCTGCTGAAGCAGCTGCCGTTCGCGCTGACCGGCGCGCAGGCCCGCGTGTTCAAGCAGATCCGCGAAGACCTCGCATGCCCCAGCCCGATGCTGCGGCTGGTGCAGGGCGATGTCGGCTCAGGCAAGACGGTGGTGGCCGCGCTGGCCGCCATGCTGGCGGTGGAGCAGGGCAAGCAGGTGGCGTTGGCCGCGCCCACCGAACTGCTGGCCGAACAGCACCTCAACAACCTGCGTGGCTGGCTGGAACCACTGGGCGTGCGCGTCTGCTGGCTGGCCGGCAAGGTCACCGGCAAGGCACGCGCCAAAGTGATCGAGCAGGTCGCCAACGGCGAAGCGCAGGTCGTAGTCGGTACCCATGCGCTGATGCAGGACGCGGTGGTGTTCCAGGACCTGGCCCTGGCCATCGTCGATGAGCAGCACCGCTTCGGCGTGCACCAGCGGCTGGCCCTGCGTGACAAGGGGGCAGGCGCGCACAGCGTGCCGCACCAGCTGGTGATGACCGCCACGCCCATTCCGCGCACGCTGGCGATGTCCGAATACGCGGACCTGGATGTCTCGGCCATCGATGAACTTCCGCCCGGCCGCACCCCGGTGCAGACCGTGGCGCTGAACAACGACCGTCGCCCCGAACTGATCGAACGCATCGCGCTGGCCTGCCAGGAAGGGCGCCAGGTGTACTGGGTCTGCACGCTCATCGAGGAAAGCGAAGAGCTGGATGCCACCCCAGCGCAGGCCACCTACGAATCGCTGCAGGCGCTGCTGCCCGGCGTGCGAGTGGGCCTGGTGCACGGCCGCCTGAAGGCGGCGGAAAAGCTGGCCACGATGGTGGCGTTCAAGGCCGGCGAGATCGACCTGCTGGTGGCGACCACCGTGATCGAAGTGGGCGTGGACGTACCCAATGCCTCGCTGATGGTGATCGAGAACGCAGAGCGTCTCGGCCTGGCCCAGCTGCACCAGCTGCGCGGCCGGGTGGGGCGTGGTTCGGCGGTGTCACGCTGCGTGCTGCTGTACCAGGCACCGCTTTCGCAGATGGCGCGCGAGCGCCTGCAGACCATGCGCGAAACCAATGATGGCTTTGTCATCGCCGAGAAGGATCTGGAACTGCGCGGCCCCGGCGAACTGCTGGGTACCCGGCAGACCGGCCTGGCCGGTTTCCGCATAGCCGACCTCGCCCGCGACGCCGGCCTGCTGCCCGGCGTGCACGACCTGGCCGAACGCCTGCTGGCCCAGCAACCGGCGCTGGCCGACCGCGTGGTCAACCGCTGGATCGGCACCGCCGTGCGCTACGCCTCGGCGTAACCCGGTAGCGCCGGGCCATGCCCGGCGGCCGTTCGCGCTGCGCGCGTGAGTCGAGCGTGGGCTCGACTCTACAGAAGCCGCGGTGCCGAAGCATCGGTAGCGCCGAGCCCATGCTCGGCTGCCGTTCGCGCTGCGCGCGTGAGTTGAGCGTAGGCTCGACTCTACAGAAGCCGCGGTGGCCGAAGCATCGGTAGCGCCGGGCCATGCCCGGCGGCCTTTCGCGCTGCGCGCGTGAGTCGAGCGTAGGCTCGACTCTACAGAAGCTGCGGTGCCGAAGCATCGGTAGCGCCGGGCCATGCCCGGCGGCCGTTCGCGCTGCGCGCGTGAGTCGAGCGTGGGCTCGACTCTACAGAAGCCGCGGTGGCCGAAGCGTCGGTAGCGCCGGGCCATGCCCGGCGGCCGTTCGCGCTGCGCGCGTGAGTCGAGCGTGGGCTCGACTCTACAGAAGCCGCGGTGCCGAAGCATCGGCAGCGCCGAGCCCATGCCCGGCGGCCGTTTGCGCTGCGCGCGTGAGTCGAGCGTAGGCTCGACTCTACAGAAGCTGCGGTGCCGAAGCATCGGTAGCGCCGAGCCCATGCCCGGCGGCCGTTCGCGCTGCGCGCGTGAGTCGAGCGTAGGCTCGACGCTACAGAAGCCGCGGTGGCCGAAGCATCGGTAGCGCCGGGCCATGCCCGGCGGCCGTTCGCGCTGCGCGCGTGAGTCGAGCGTAGGCTCGACTCTACAGAAGCTGCGGTGCCGAAGCATCGGTAGCGCCGGGCCATGCCCGGCGGCCTTTCGCGCTGCGCGCGTGAGTCGAGCGTGGGCTCGACTCTACAGAAGCTGCGGTGCCGAAGCATCGGTAGCGCCGAGCCCATGCCCGGCGGCCATTCGCGCTGCGCGCGTGAGTCGAGCGTAGGCTCGACTCTACAGAAGCTGCGGTGCCGAAGCATCGGTAGCGCCGAGCCCATGCCCGGCGGCCGTTTGCGCTGCGCGCGTGAGTCGAGCGTAGGCTCGACGCTACAGAAGCCGCGGTGGCCGAAGCATCGGTAGCGCCGAGCCCATGCTCGGCTGCCGCTCTACGGGCCGCTGGCCACCGTGGCCTGCGCGTCGCGCGGGGTGCCGTAGTCGTCCAGCCACTGGAACGTCACCGACGCCGGTTGCGCGACACCGGCCGGCAGCGGCAGACGCACCTGGGCGCCGGGGGCGATCATGTCTGCCTCCACCGTGCGCCCGTCGGGCAGGTTCAGGCTGCTCACGGTCACGTGGTAGGCGCTGGGATTGTTCACCTGCAGCGCGTTGCCATCCGCGCGCCATTGCAGTTGTCCTGCCGCGTCGCGGGCGTTGCCGGGCAATCCCGCAGGCCGATGGAACAGCTTCACCCGCGTGCGCACGGCAAACTGCAGCAGGTTCTTGCCTGCCGCATCGCCGGGCTTGGGCGGAATATCCAGCAGGTTGAAATAGAACACCGATTCGCGATCGGTCGGCAGCGGCGCCTCCGATGGGCGCGGCGCATAGGTGATACGGAACGCCTGACCCTGGTGGGCCTGCAGCAGGCGCGGCTCGGCGGGCGTAAGCCGGAAGGGAGTGCGCACGTTTTCAGGCCGTGCGTGGCTGTCGCCGTCATCAATCCAGACCTGCACCATGGCCGCCTGTTCGCCGCCATTGGTCGCTTTGACAGTCACGTCGCGCCCCTGCGCGGCGTCGTGCACGATACGCGTGCCCTGCAGCGTCACCGCTGCCGATGCCGGCAGCGCCAATGCGCCAGCCAGCAGCGCGGTTGTCCACGTCATTGCACGCATTTTCATTGCTTCATCCTCGGGTAGGGGGCGCGCCGCCCTTGCCGGCGGCGCGCGGGGGCTTACTTGTAAAGCACCACGAAATCGCCGGATGCGTTGGCAGTGCCGGCCTTCGCATCCTTGCCGGGCGAGGAGTACCAGGCGGTGTAGTCCAGCTGGCCCTTGCCGGCGGCCGGGATGTTCACCCACTGCAGCGGATCGTCGCCCAGTTTCTGGTGGTTGCCGGCAGCGTCGTACAGCGCCACGCCCACGTTGCTTGCGGTGGAAGCCGCCGTCAGTGCCAAGTTGCCGGTGCTGCCATCGGGCGTACCGCCAAAGCGCACGCCCACGTCCTGCGCGGCGCCGGCACCGGTGCAATCCAGCACGATGCTGAAGTTCTTCATGCCGGCACGCTCAGCGCCATTCACCCACGCCACATCCACCTTGCCCATCGGCACGGTGATGGTGCCGCCGGTGGCATCCACCGCGCAGGTGCTGGCCATCAGTTCGCCGGTGATCTCCAGCTTTTCGGCGGATGCAGCGGGGGACAGGGCCAGTGCGAGTGCGCCGGCAGCCATCAGGTTCAATCGGTTCGACATACAGATGTCCTTGGTTGGGAGTCAGAGGCCCGCAGGGAATGCGCCAGCGGATGGGCGCAGTGTTCCCGGTCGTCTGCCGCCCGGACATGCAATTAGTTGCAAAGTGCTTGCGTACCTGCGCAATAAGTGCTTGCGATAAAGCTCGCAGTTAGAAATCCCGCTTCCCGGCTGCGGCAGACCGTCGCAGCAGTGAGGCCGGGCATCTGCAACTGCTTCGATTGACAGCCGCGTCTGCGTGAAAACCAGCCTGAATGCCGTGGAAACAGGGCGTGTGCGCAGGGCCCTGTGTTTCCGTGCGGCGCTGTCGCTTTGCAACAAATTGCATGGGAAGACGCACGGGCGCTCTCTACGCTTCGGCCCACTTCGACAACGAGCGATGTCGGCTTTGGCCCCATCGAGTGAGGTTCGCCATGTGCAAGCGCCCCCTTCCTTCTGTTCGTCCGCCGTGCCGGGACCCCCACCTTCAGGGCCTGGCCATTGCCATCGCCGTGGTGATGGCGATGGCCAGCCATGCCCGTGCCAGTGAACAAGCGCCGCTGCAGTTCAGTGACGGTTTCCTGATCGGCGGCAAGGCCATCGACATGCAGCGCTATGCACAGGGCAACCCGATGGAGCCGGGTGTGTATCCGCTGGACGTGCTGGTCAACGGCCAGTTCCATGCACGGCGCGACATCACCTTCGTGCCCGCACCTGCGCCGCTGGGGGCGACGCCATGCCTGCCCGCCGGCCTGGTACGCCAATTGCCGCTGAAGGCGGCTTACCTGGCCGAACTGGACCCGGACGACGACGAGAGCTGCGTTGCACTGGCCACGCTGATCGACGGTGCCACGGTGGAGTTCGATGCCGGCAACCTGCAGCTGCTGGTCAACGTGCCGCAGGCGGCGCAGGCGGCGCAGGCGCGCGATGCCCGCGGCTACGTGGCGCCGGCACAGCGCGACCATGGCGTCACGGCAGCGTTCTTCGATTACAGCGCCAACCACAGCCGCAGCCACGGCCAGCAGAACACCTATCTCGGCCTCAACACCGGGGTGAACCTGGGCGCATGGCGGCTGCGCCATCGCTCGTCCTTCAGCCAGGGAAGCCATGGGTCCCGCCACGACGTGATCAGCAGCACCCTGCAGCGCGATCTGCCGGGATGGAACGCGCAACTGCTGCTGGGCCAGGGCAGCACCGGTGGCGAGCTATTCGAGTCGTTGTCCTTCACCGGGGCACGCGTGGCCAGCGATGAGCGCATGCTGCCCGACTCGCTGCGCGGCTTTGCGCCGGTGGTACAGGGCATTGCCGAGACCAACGCGGTGGTCACCATCCGGCAGAACGGGCACGTCATCCACGAGGTGAGCGTTGCGCCCGGTCCGTTCTCGATCGAAGACCTGTACCCCACCAGTTTCGGTGGCGATCTGCAGGTGACCGTCACCGAGGCTGACGGCCGCCAGCAGCAGTTCAACGTCAGCTTCTCGGCCGTGCCGCAGGCACTGCGGCCGGGTGCCAGCCGCTTCAGCGCCACCGCCGGCCAACTGCGTGATACGCGCGGCGAGCGCGAAGCACTGCGCTTTGCCGAAGGCACCTACGCACGCGGCATCAGCAACCACTTCACCGCGCTGGGTGGGGTGCAGATCGCCGAGGGCTTCCAGTCCGTGCTGCTGGGTGGTGCCATCAATACGCCGCTCGGCGCGTTTGGTGCCGACATCACCCATGCGCGTGCGCGTTTGGCCCATGGCGAGCAGATGGCTGGCAACAGCGTCCGGCTGAACTACCAGCGCTACATTGCCGCCACGGGCACCAACTTCGGCCTGGCCGCATTGCGTTACAGCACCCGTGGCTACCTGGGCCTGAACGATTTCGCCCAGGTCTACAACGATGATTGGGGGTTTGCCGGCCGCGCGCGGCAGCGCTTCCAGGTCAACTTCTCCCAGCGCCTGGGCGAGCGCAGCACGCTGTCGCTCAGCGGCGGGCACGTGCGCTACTGGGACAGCACGCAGCAGCAGAACGATCTGCAGCTGCGCTTCCAGACCCAGATCGGCCGGGCCAATGTGGGCCTGTCGGCCATGCGCCTGCGCGTGGGTGAGGGCCGACAGGACACCCGTTACGCGGCCACCCTCAGCATCCCGCTGGGCACGGCACCGCGCGCGCCGCGCCTGAGTTCGCAGCTGGCCCATTCGGCGCGCGGCGGGCAGGCGCAGCTGGGCCTGAACGGCAGCCTGGGCGCAGACCAGCAACTGAACTACAGCCTGTCTGCCAGCCAGGCCAGCGAGGGGCCGGGCAGCAGCAGCGCTTACGCGTCCTACCGCAGTGGCCATGGCACGGTCACCGCCGGCCTCAGCCGCGCCGGCGATTACAGTGCCGTCAACGCCAGTGCCGCCGGCAGCGTGGTGCTGCATCGTGGCGGCATCAACGTCGGTGCGCCGCTGGGGGACGGCTTTGCGCTGGTGCAGGCCGAGGGCGCGCAAGGTGCCCGCATCGGCTATGGCAATGAGGTGCGCATCGCTCGCAACGGCTATGCCCTGCTGCCGCACGTCAGCCCGTACCGCTGGAACCAGATCGAGCTGGATCCTTCCGGCCTGTCGATGGACGTGGAGCTGCTGCAGACCTCGCAGCGGGTGGCGCCCACGGCCGGCAGCATCGTGCGCGTCGCTTTCACTGCGACGCGCGAGCGCACCTTGTTCATCGATACCACCGATGCGCTGGGCCAGCCGCTGCCGTTTGCCGCGCGCGTCGAGGACGAGAGTGGCCGCAGCTACGGTGCGGTGGGGCAGGGCGGTGTCATCCAGCTGCGCGGCGCGCCCGAACAGGGCCAGTTGATTGTCGATCCGGACGGCCCGCACCGCTGCCGCCTGGACTACAGCACCCCTGACGCAGCCGATGCCTACGGCCTGTCGTGGAGCCAAGCGGTATGCACGCCGCTGCCCGCTCCCAGCCCGGGGCTGCAGGCTGCGCTGGAGGCTGCCGAGCGGACCTCGTTCTGATCCCTTTCTTTCTTACCTGCAAGGAGTTCCAACCATGAACCTGTTCAACCGCATCACCCTCTACACCGCCCTGCTGGCTGCCGCACCGCTGGCCCTGGCCGATACGGCCACGCTCACCATCAGCGGCAAGGTGCTGCCGGGCACCTGCACGCTCACCGCCGCCCCCATCGCCCTGGATGCGGTGAAGGCCAGTGATCTGACCCCGGGTGCGGACAGCCAGATCAAGACCGGCGCGCTGCAGTTCAGTGGCTGCGTGGGCGTCAGCAAGGCGGTGCTGTCGTTTGCCGGCACCGCCGCCGATGGTGATGCCACCCGCTGGAAGAACACGGCGGCCAGCGATGCCGCCGGGGGCGTGTCGATCTCGCTGCTGTCCGGCACCACCGGCAGCAACTACCTGAAGGACGGCGACACCGGCATCGACGTGCCGGTTACCGGTGCCACGGCGCGCTACGACCTGCGTGCGGCGTACTTCCTGCCCACTGGCGAAACGCCGAGCGCAGGTGATGTGTCCACCGAGATCGTGGTCACTGCTGACTACGAATAAGCCCTTTCAGGTTCGAACCTGACCCAGGAGATGGATATGAGCATCAAAACCTCATCTGAGAGGCCCTTCACCCGGCCCCGCGCCCGCAGGCTTCTGGCTGCTTCACTGTTTGGCCTTCTGTTCTGCGCCGGCAATGCCATTGCCTGTGTCGAGTACGGCATGAACCGTGACCTGCTGCTGGACAAAATCTATGCCACATACCCGGATGCAGGCGAAGTGCAGTTTGACAAGAAGCTTGCCGCGCGGTCCTTCAGGGATTGCCCTGGGAAGCGGGATGTGCCGGTCTTCATGACCCTGGAGATGCCTGGCCTTACCTATCAAGGCGAAGTGACCTACAAAGGACAGGCCTATCCTGCGTATGCAGCGGCACCCGATGGGCCACTGGTGATGTTCTATCATCAAGTCGCTCATTCTGAGGACGGTCCGCTGCGTGTGGGCGTGGAGATGCCCGGGCTGTTCGAAATGAGCGGGGGGGGAGCCGTTGAGGCTGCAATCCAGTACTGGGTAGTGGTCTTTTCCCGCGGCGGTCGCATGAGGACGCCACCGGTCATGACCGGCACGATCACCTTGCGCGCGCCATCGGAGCCCTCCCTTGACCATCAATCGATGGTGCGGCTGGATCTGCAGTTCCCCGCCACCACCTGCCCCCTGCAGGACAAAGCCGAATCGCTGGCCGATGTGCAGACCGCAGAACTATCCGTGCCTGGCAGCACTGCCAAGGAAAAGCTGGTGGCCATCCGCATGGACTGCGGCGTGGACCCGCCGCGCGCACGGATGACGCTCAGTGATGCCGGCGATGCGGGCAACATCGGGAGCCAGTTGACGCCTACGGCCGATTCCGATGCCGAAGGCGTGCGCGTGCAGCTGCTGCGCAATGGCGCAGAAGTGCAGTTTGGCCAGACCTGGGATTTCGATCCGGGCGTAGGCGGCGTGCATGACCACCAGTTCACCGCGCGCTACATCCGCACTGACGAGCCGCTGGTGCCCGGCGTGATCAAGGGCGAAGCCGTACTCAATGTGGATTACTGGTGAGTGGTTTTCCGAGGATTCTGACAATGCATTCCCGCTCTCGCCATTCTTCGTCACTGTTCGTTGGGCCGCTGGCCTGCGCACGCGTGCAGGTCCTGGCGCTGTCGCTGGCGCTGCCTGGCCTGGCACACGCCTGCTCCGCCACGATCACGTGGCCCATCGTGGAGGATCGGCAGAAGCCGGGCTACCGTGAAGAGATCCATATGCTGGTGGATGCTGGCACCAATGTCAGTTACAGCGGGTGTCCGGTGGGTGCCAACCTGGAGATGACCGTCAACATCCAGGGGCCCGGCCTGCGTTGGGTCATGGATCTGCCTGAGGTACCGGTCTGGCCCGTAGACGGCGGGATGCCGTTGTACGAATCCGGGCCCGACTCACCGCTGATCGGCTTCGCAACAACCTATGACGGCCCCAGAACGGCGTTGAGGCTTGGGTCGAACACACTGATCTACCCTGTCCGCAACAGCAGCGACAGTTTCATCATCAATGCGTTCATGTTCAGTCGCGGCCAGAAAATGCGCGACACGCAGACGTTGGCTTCGCTGGATATCACCGCCAGTGCTCACCCCGGCTTTGACGTGAAAGTGCCGGTGGACATCACGATTGCGTTTCCGCCGACAACCTGCAGCATGCGGGATGTGGCTGAAGTCCTGCAGGACGTCACGGCTGCAGAGCTGGGGCGGCCGGGTGACAGCGCACGGGAAAAGCCCTTGGCATTGCGGATGGAGTGCGGCGCCGCACAGCCACGGGCAGATATGGTGCTGCGCGATGCAGGCGATGCGTCCAACAGTGGCAGCATTCTGTCCGCAACGGCCGACTCGACAGCACGCGGCGTACGCATGCAGCTGTTGAGCGCTGGCGTGGAAGTACAGTTCGGCAAGGCCTGGTTCTTCAACCCCGGCACGGGAGGCAACCATGATTTCCCGTTCACCGCACGCTACATCCGCACCGACGAGCCGCTTGTACCCGGCCTGATCAAGGGCGAAGCCGTACTCAGCGTGGACTATTGGTAATCCCACGCCGGCGTGCCTCGATGTCGCATCACGGCTGTTCCACGGAGGCTGAACAACGCTGGCCCTGCTGCGCTGCTCCATTCCGCGGTGCAATCCCTTCGATGGCGTAGCTCCCAAGCGACACTCGACCTTGCACAGCCCCGATTCAGGAGGTTCCCTCATGCAATCCCGGCACACCCGCTACTCCCCGCTTACGCTGGTCCTGGCCAGCGCACTCACTATTGGTATCTCCAGTCCAGTCCACGCGCAGCAGGTCATCGCTGACGGCGATCAACAAACCCCGGCGGCCGGCAACTACAGCGTCTCAAGTTTTGGGAACCATGCTTTCCACGCACTGAACGGTGGCAGCATCGTGCCATTGGGGCGGTCAACGTAAGTGCATCCGGCGATAGTGCATCGGCCGCGCGTGCGGAGACTGCCGGCAGCCTCATCGAGCTGAACGGTTCGACCCTGACTACCTCCGGTTTTGGCGTCATGACGGCCTTGGCGACCACCGGCGGCGAACTGCGCCTGACCGCAACCGAGGTGATCAACAACGGCACGGGCATGGGCGTTGTGGCGCAGGTGGGCAGCCCGGCCAACCTGCAGGATGTGGACATCCGCACGCAGCGCCATCATCAGCGAAGGGTCCAGTGCGGTCGGCATCGATGTGCGGGCCGGCACGGTGGATCTGGACAGTGTGGAGGTGACCTCAGTGGCGGTGCGTCGGTGAAGTTTGCCGGCGGGGTAGGGCTGTGGGGCGGGTTGGCGCTGCAGCGTGCCTCGGGCTATCACCAGACCAGCGCACAGATGGGCGTCAGCTACAGCTGGTAAGCCGATGCGTTGGGTGGGGTCAGAGCCCTTTGCTGCGCAAAGGGAACCGACCCCATTCCCACAGCGCGGCGGTAGCGCCGGGCCACGCCCGACAACATTTCGCGGCCCCCCTGTAGAGCCGAGCCCACGCTCGGCTGCTCTTCGCGCCAGCAGCAGGCCCTCGCGTACGTCATCGCCCACGTTCTGCACCTCCTCTCCATCCACGCGCAGGCGCTCACTGGCGTGCAGCATTTCCAACGGCACGGTCAGGCCCGCCGCCGCGCGGTCGATGCGGGCCAACGCCGTTGCGGAGGTCGATTTGCAACGATTTCCATGGTGGCCGGGTAGCCCCCTCTCCACTATGCCGGTCTTTACAACCGGAGGCCCCACCATGGGAACCCGTCAGATGCAGCACTCGGCCCTTGCAGTGGCGCTGGCCACGGTGCTCGCAACAGCCGCTCCCACAGGCGTGTTTGCACAGCAGATCATTGCCGATGGGGATGATCAGACCCCGGCAGCGGGCGACTACAGCGCTTCAGGCGTGGGCAACCCTGCTTTCCACGCGCTCAACGGTGGCAGCATCGTGCCACTGGGGGCAGTCAATGTGAGTGCCACTGGCGACAGCACGTCGGCCGCCCGTGCCGAGGGTGCCGGCAGCCGCATCGAGCTGACAGGCTCGACCATGACCACGTCAGGTTTTGGCGCCATGACGGCCCTGGCGACGACGGGCGGTGAGCTGCGTCTGACGGCGACCGACGTGATCAACAAGGGCACCGGCATGGGCGTCGTGGCGCATACCGGAAGCCGGGCCACGCTGCAGGACGTGAACATCCGCATGCAGGGCGTTTCGTCAGTCGGCCTCGCCGGAGGCGGTGACATCAGCATGACCGGTGGCTCGATCTCGGCCATGGGCCTGGGCAGTCGTGCAGTGTCGGCCACCGGCGCGAACATGGCCCTGGCTGGCGTTGCGATTGAAGGCGCGTCGGGTATCTGGCTGGCCGATGGCAACCAGTTCGATATCTCAGGAAGCACCGTCAAGGCCAGCGAGATTGCGTTGGACGTCAATGGCCGCCGCAATGCGGTGACTGTGGCGGACTCCCGCTTCCACAGTACCGGCGACGGTATCGCAACCGTCAACATGGTCGCCGATTCAACGCTGGCAATGGCCCGCAGTACCGTCATCAGCGAGGGTGATCGCGCGGTCGGCATCGACGTGCGCAGCGGTGCGGTGGAGATGGACAGCGTGCAGGTGACCACGTCCGGCGCAAACAGCCACGGCCTGTATGCCGACTTCACCTCCTTTGGCGACAGACCGGTCATCGACGCGCGCGGCGGCCAGGTGCGCACCTCCGGTGTGGGCGCCGCCGGTGCCATCGCGCGCAAAGGGGGCAGCATCCACCTGCGCGACAGCAGCGTTTTGACCACCGGCAGCAAGTCGCACGGCGTAGTGTCCGGCGGCACCGGCGAAATGTCCCTGAGCAACACCCACGTGCGCACCGAAGGCGAGGGCGCCTGGGCGGCGGTGATCAACGACAGGGGCCTCATGCGCATCGACGGCGGCTCGCTGGTGAGTGCACAGCACGGCGGCATCTGGGTGCGCAGCAGCCGCGATGCTGGCCTGACCCTGGGCAACGGTGCGGTGGTCTCTGGCGGCAACGGCATCGGCCTGGCACTGGATGCCGCAGTTGCTGGGCGCTTCGATGTCGCGCTGCAGGGCGGCTCGCAGCTGCACGGCGATATCGTCATTACGCCCGAGGATGAGGATGCCGGCCTGGTGCCGCAGTCGGAGGTGCATATGCGCCTGGCCGATGGATCGCTGTGGCAGGGCAGGTCGCAGCTGCTGCAGTCGCTGGCACTGGAGGGCGCCAGCCAGTGGACGCTGACCGGCGATGCCACAGTGGGCGAACTGCAGGTGCGCGACAGTGGCGTCGCGCTGTCCGATGGCAGTGGGCGCTTCAACACGCTTACCGTGGATGGCAACCTGCACAGTGAAGGCGCCACGTTCCTGTTCCAGGGGGCATTGGGGGGCGATGGCTCGCCCATCGACCGCCTGCACGTGCGTGGCGATACCTCCGGTGATGCACGGGTTTCGGTGAAGAACATCGGGGGTGCCGGTGCGCAGACCGTCAATGGCATTGAAGTGATCCGCGTGGACGGCCTGTCGGATGGCCGCTTCGACCTGGCCGGGCGTGCCGTTGGCGGTCAGTACGAGTACTTCCTGCACAAAGGCGGGGTGGCCGGTGGCGCAGGCAACTGGTACCTGCGCTCGCAGCTGTTGCCGCCGGACCCGTGCGATGTGGACCCCACGCTGCCCGAGTGCGGTGCAGTGGTTGATCCGCCCATCGACCCGCCCATCGACCCGCCGATCGACCCGCCGATCGACCCGCCGATCGACCCGCCTGTGGTTCCGCCCGTGGATCCGATCCCGGACCCGGTGCTGCGCCCAGAGGGCGGCACTTATCTGGCCAACCTGAGCGCGGCGCAGGACATGTTTGCGTTGGGCTATCACCAGCGCCAGGCGGGCCAGAACGGCGGCCGTGGCTGGGCGCGCGTGGATGGTGGCCGCAATGGATTCGACGCGGTCAGCCGCCAGCTGGATGTGCGCGGCCACCACCAGGCGCTCAGCGTGGGCGCGGATCTGCTGCGCAGCGAAGGTGGCAGCGCATTCGGCGTGATGCTGTCCAGCGGCACCGCCAGCAGTACGTCCACCAATGTGCTGACCGGCTATTACGCCCGTGGCCGGGTGAAAGGTGAAGCACTGGGCCTGTATGGCACCTGGCGCGCGGCGAGTGCTGATCCTTATGCCGGCCTGTACGTGGATGGGTCGCTGCAGCGCGCGCAGTTCCGCAACCGGGTGGAAGGTGTGGCGCTTACCCCCGAACGCTATGACAGCAAGGCGTGGCAGGGCGCATTGGAAGCGGGCTACGCGTTGCGCGTAGGCGGTGCTGAGCAGGGCGGCCTGTTCTTGGAGCCGCAGCTGCAGGTCGGCTACAACCGCTGGGAGCGCCTGCGTCACACCGAGGATAACGGCACGGTGGTCACCGCCGGCGATGCGTCGGGCGTGTCTGGCCGCGCCGGTGTGCGCCTGTCCGGCGTGACCCGCTGGAGCAATGGGGCGGCCCAGGTGCAGCCGTACCTTGCCGTGCACTGGCTGCACCAGCGCGCTGCCTCCAGCGTGCTGATGGATGACGAGCGGGTGGATGCGCGCATCCCGCGCAGCCGTGGCGAGTTCAGTGGCGGTGCGTCGGTGAAGTTTGCGGGCGGGGCAGGGGTGTGGGGCGGCCTGACGCTGCAGCGCGCCTCGGGCTACCACCAGACCAGCGCACAGATGGGCGTCAGCTACAGCTGGTAAGCCCGCTCACCGGTCTGGGTCAGATCCCTTTGCTGCGCAAAGGGCGCTGACTCCCTTCCCACCGGTAGCGCCGGGCCATGCCCGGCGGCCTTTCGCGGCCCCCTCTGTAGAGCCGAGCCCACGCTCGGCTGCTCTTCGCGCCGGGGTCAGATCCCTTCGCGGCCCCCCTGTAGATACCGTGTTGTCCTTGCCTAGGCAAGGACGACTTCAGGCTCAAACGGTCGGCCGCTTTTCAGTACTCCCCAGACCAGGTGTATGAGCTTGCGCATCAGCGCACACATGATGACCTTGAATGGCTTTCCTTTCTCGCTGAGACGTTCTGCAAAGGCCTTCAGAGTCGGGTTGTAGGTCTTCCCGGTCAGCGCCGGCATGTACAACTTCTTGCGGAAATTGGCGTCACCAACCC
>NZ_VYKI01000023.1:0-46499 GCF_008710035.1 Stenotrophomonas cyclobalanopsidis
CGGTTGAGGGGGCGTGAGCCGCATGGATGCGGCGACCGAGCTTACATGGACGTACTTGCAGCGTCCCCCTCAACCGGGGGGGGGGGGCCCCCCCCCCCCCGCCCCCCCCCCCCCCCCGGAGCGGGGGGGGGGGGGGGGGGGGGGGGGGGGCCCCCCCCGGGGCCCCCCCCCCCCCCCCCCCCCCCCACCCCCCCCCCCCCCCCCCCCCCCCCCCCCCCCCCCCGCCCACCCTCAGGAAACCAGCTTCTGCCTCTGACGTTGACGTTGATGTGCAGCAGGTGCAGGGCTGCAAGCCCTGCAAAAGAAACCCATTACCGCACTGGAAAATCGTACGCGGTGCCGGCATCCGGTTCCGGCTGCAGCGTGTAGTGCCACCACTCCTGCGGGTAGTTGGCGAACCCACGCCGCGCCATCGCCTGCAGCAACCGCTGCCGGTTGCCGCGCTGCGCCGCCGTCAGCCCCGCCGCGTCGGTATGCGCGCGCACGCCGAAGAAATCGAAATCCGTGCCCATGTCCATCACCACGCAGGCGCCGGCCCGGCAATCGAGCAGCCCCAGGTCCACCGTCGCGCCCCGGCTGTGGCCCGAGCGCTCGGCGATGTAGCCATCGGCCAGCAGCCGCGGCTTGTCCAGGCCCGGGTACTGCAGCGCCTTGCGCGACTGCTCGTGCGGATCCTGCACCCAGGCCATGAACGCCTGTACCGAACGCACCGGGCGATAGCAGTCGTAGAGGCGCAGCGCATAGCCCTCGGCGCGCAGGTCGCCTTCCACCGCAGCCAGTGCCTTCGCCACCGGGACCAGCAGGTAGCATGATGGAGACTCGTAACCCGGCACGCGCGTGCCGGTGAAGTTGTTGGCGCCGGCGTAGCGGATGTCCAGTTCGATGCGCGGCGCCAGCGTACGGATCTCCAGCAGACCGGCGCTGGCCGCATCGGTGGCCGGCGAGATGCGCGGTGGCTCAGCGGCGCGCGTGCTGCCCGCCAGGGCAGTCGCCAATACGAGTGAAATGCAGGTCCTGGAAGTCATAACTGAAGTCGATGTCCGGATCGAGGGCACGCAGCTGCAGCGTGGGTGGTGCACCGGCGTCGGCCTGCAGCCATGCCTGCGCGGAGGCCTCCAGCGTATCCCAGTGCAGCAGCCAGCGACCCTGCAGCTGCATCACCTGCGCCTGCAGCTTGGGCGATTTGTCCACGCTGAATCGCAGGCCGTCCTTGCCCGGGCACAGCGAGGCCGGGCCCAGCCACGGATCGCGGTAGCGGCCCTGCCACTGCGGCAGGGCATCGCGCGCCACCGGCAGCGCGGCCGCCGTGGACGGACGCCCGCCTCCGCTGGCGGCACGCTCGGCCTGGTTGGCACGCAGCTCTGCCAGGTACTCCATCGCCGGCGGCGCTGCGCCCACAGCGGTGAAGCGCTTCAACATCGACTGCATCAGCACCGTGCGTGCATCCTCGCCCTCGCCGTTCACCAGCATCACCACGCCCACCCTGCGGTCCGGCAGCAGGGCCAGCGAGGAATACATGCCCGACAGCGTGCCGGTGTGCGCCACCTTCCACTGCCCGTCCATGTCCGAAACACGCCAGCCATAGCCGTAACCCATGAAGTGCGCGTTGTCCCAGCGACGCTGGCGCTCGCCCAGCGGCATCGGCATGTGCAGGGTCCACACCGTGCGCCGCTGGTCGCTGCCCAGCCAGCCGGGCACCAGCGCGGGGTCCAGCAGCACCTGCATCCAGCGCGTCATGTCGCGCAGCGAGCAACGGATGCCACCGGCCGCCATCGACGTCAGGTCGGGGCTGGTCGCGCCATCGGCGTTGATCACTACGTTGCGGCCCCCACGCCAGGCATGCGGCTGGGCGACGTTGCCCACGCGCTTCACCGACCATGCGCCCACCTGGCAGCGGTCCATGCCGAGCGGCTTGAATACCTGCTCGCGCAGCAACTGGTCATAGGGTTTGCCGCCGGCGGCGGCCGCCACTTCACCGGCCACCACGTACATCAGGTTGTCGTAGGCGTAGCCGCTGCGGAAGCTGCTGACCGGCTTCAGGTGGGCCAGGCCGGCGATGATGTCCGCGCGGGTATAGGCGTTGGGCTCCGGCCACAGCATCAGGTCGCCGGCCCCCAGGCCGAGGCCACTGTTGTGGATGAGCAGATCACGCACCTGCATGTGCTCGCCCACCCACGGGTCATGCATGGTGAAACCGGGCAGGTGCTTCCGCACCGGATCATCCCAGCGCAGCCTGCCCTGCTCCACCAGGCGCGCCAGCAGCGCGGCGGTCATGGCCTTGCTGTTGGACGCGATCTTGAACAGCGTGTCCTCGTCGATGCGGCCGCCATCCCCGCGCGCACCTTCGGCGTGCTGGTAGACCACCCTGCCCTGCTCGACCACGGCCATGGCCAGCCCGGGCAGGTGCGCGTGCTCGACCACGGCGGCGACATCGGCATCGATGGCGGCGGTGTCTGTCGATTCCGCCGCCACCGCCGCGAACACCATCACTGCAGCCATGCAGATGTAACCTCGGCAACGACGCGCGGTTGCGTGCGCGTAGAGTCGAGCTTGCTCGACTGACCGGCGTCTAACACCCCGCGAAAGGCAGTCGAGCAAGCTCGACTCTACCAAGGCGCGGGCACCTCGCGAAGCGCAGTCGAGCAGGCCCGACACCACCCGCGCGGCAGGCCTCAGAAGTTCCACGTCACCACCAGCTGCGTGTACCGCGGTGCCTGCCAGCGCGTGCCGGTGGCGAAGGTCGCTTCACGGTACTGGCCCGGCTGTGCTTCGTAGCGCTGGTGCACGTTGATGGTCTTCTGGTTGTTGGTCAGGTTGTACACCGACAGCCGGGCGCTCAGGTCGATGCCCTCCACCGGCAGGCGCCAGGTGACGTTGGCGCCCATCGTCCAGGTCCACGGCAGGCGACCGAACGCCCCGCGCGGGCTGTATTCGAACTGGCGCTGGTCATACGGCCCGGAACAGTTGGCCACGCACAGCCAGCCGGTGCCGCCGCCACTGCCTTCGCTGGAGGTGCTGCCACCGGCGATGGTGTCGTTCGGCCACATCACGCCATAGGCAGTGATCGGGCCGCCGGACTGCACCTGCAGCGTGGTGCCGAACGACCACTGCTGGTTCAGCGCATAGGCCGCGCGCAGCTTGATCTGGTGGCGGAAATCGTTGAACAGCACGCCATAGCGTTCGTTGGTAGCCGGATGATCCCAGTACTGCACCATGCCGGTGTCGCCGTAGTTGGTATCGGAGTTCACCGGGCCTTCGAAGTTGCCATCGCTGCGCGACCACAGGTAGGAGGCGTTGAACAGCCACTTCTCGTCCCAGGCGCGGTCGATCTGGAACTCCAGGCCCTTGTAGGTGCGCTTGGGCTTGGAATAGCCGATGACCTCGCCGCTGCCACCCTTGCGGTAGCCGCTGTTGGCGGTGTCGATGGTGATCCAGCCTTCGGTGGCGCAGCCGATGCTCTGGTCGCCCCACAGGGTCAGGCTTTCGCCGGGGTTGCCGATCGGCCACAGCGTGCTCGGCGTCGGGCCGCATGGGGTGTAGTTGATGCGGATGTCATCCAGCGCGCGGGTCATGCGCCGGTACGTCGCGTTGACGCCCCACGACCAGGCGGCGTTGATCATGTTCTGGAAGCCGAGGATGTACTCGTCCTGGTAGACCGCCTTCAGGTCGCGGTCCACGCTCTGCCGCAGGTCGGCGCCGCCGGTGTTCATGCGCGTATCGGTCGGCCCGATCTGCGCGCCGATGATCGGCGCCATGTACGCCGAACCGGTCGGCGAGGTCTTCTGCTCCCAGCCTTCCAGCACGTAGTAGCTGTATTCGTCGGTGAGGCCACCGGCGAAGTTGACGTTGATGTTGTTGGTGACCGGCAGGTAGTAGCGGCCGGCGTTGCCGAACAGCTTGGCGCTGCCATCGCCGCGCATGTCCCACGAGAAGCCGACGCGCGGGGCGAACAGGTCGTCCATCTTGATGAAAGCCTTGCCCTCGGCGGTGCGGTTTTCGAAGCGGTCCCAGCGGATGCCGAGGTTGAGCATCAGGTTCGGGGTGATGTTCCAGATGTCTTCCAGGTAGAAGGCATTGGCTTCGGTCTCGAACGTGCCGCCGGACTGGCGGTTGCGGGCGCGCAGCATCTCGGTGACGCCGGCTGGCACGTAGGCATTGGCGCCGTCCCACACTTCATCGCCGGGCCGCGCCACGTAGGCGGTGTAGCTCAGCGCCGTCGGCCCCGGGTAACGGGTCGACTGGTCGGTGGTCATCAGCTCGCGGTCGAGACCGAAGCGCAGCAGGTGGTCACCCAGCTGCCATTCGAAATCCAGGCGGGCGACATCACGGGTGTCATCGCGCTCGGCCACGGCCGTGCCAGTGGGATGGCAGCCGGCACGCAGGCCCTGCAGCTTGCCCAGGCGCGGGCCGTAGGTGCTGTCGGTCAACACCGGGCTGCAGGCCTGGTCCAGCGAGGAGTTGGTGAAGGCGCGCTGGTTGTTCTGGCCGACCATGGCGCGGGCGGTGAAGTTCTGCCCGAAGTGGCCGGTGTAGGTGGCCGACCAGTTGCGGCCGCCGGTTTCGGTGATCGAATCACCGCCCCAGTCGCCGATGCGGTCGTCATCCCAGTCGTAGCCATACGACGCGTTGGTGACATCGCCCTCATCTGAGAACGCCAGCAGCGCAAGGCTGTGGTTGTCGTTGATGTTCCAGTCCAGCTTGGTGCCCCAGAAGCCGTTGCCGGAGTTGTTCTTGAACCAGGTACTGCCATCGGACGAGGTGTTGTGGCCGCGGTCGTCGCGGTCCTCGTACATGGCGAACAGGAACAGCGTGTCCTTGATGATCGGGCCCGAACCCCAGACGTTGGTCTTGAAGAACGAATTGTTGTCCCGGCTGCCGTAGGCGTGCGCGGTGCCGTCGCGGTGGAAGTGGTCGCGCCCGCTGGCACGCCATGCGCTGGGCTCGGCGGTCACTTCCACGCCGCCCTCGAATTCGTTGCTGCCCGAGCGGGTGACCGCGTTGATGACACCGCCGGTGGAGCGGCCGAACTCGACCGAGTAGCCCCCGGTCTTGACCTGGAACTCGTTGAAGAAGGCGAACGGTGCGGTGCTGAAGCCACGCCGGGTATACATGTCGGTGACGTTGAGGCCGTTGATGAACACCGCGTTCTCGGCCACCGACGAACCGGCGAAGGACAGGCCACCGAACGAGGCGTTGCCACCGACTACGCCCGGTGCCATCAGTGCGACGGCGGACAGATCCTGCGCCACCGGCAACCGCGAGATTTCCTGGCGGTTGATGTTGAACGAGGTCTCGGTGGAGTAGACGTCCACGCGGTTGATCACGCGCGTGCCGGTCACCTGCAGCGCATCCAGGTTGGTGACGCCGCCGGCGCTGGCCAGGTTGACCGTGGTGGTGCCACCGACTGCCACGCTGACAGCCACCTGGTCACCCAGTTTCTGCCCCTCGCGGCTGAGCTGCAGCTGGTAATCGCCTACCGGCAGCTGGCCGAGGCGGTAGCTGCCATCGGCGCCGACGGTGACGGTACGGGTCAGGCCGGTGCTGCTGCTGACCACGGTGACCTGGTCACCGGCGGTTGCGCGGCCGGCGACGGCGCCGCTCACGGTCTGGGCCATTACGGTGCTGGGCAGCATGATGCCCAGACACGCCCCAAGGGCGACGCACAACGCCGCCCGCTTGATGCTGTAAGCCTTCATCCCCTGCTCTCTCCTGCAAGAATTGAATGGTGTGGTGGTGGAGGTAGTGCGCTAGCGTTGCCCGGCCGGCAGTACCCGCCACTGGAAGTCGTCGTCCCATTGGTCGAAGTACAGGTTGCCGCCCGCCCACTCGGCCTCGCCGCGCTGCGAGTCGACCGTTTCCGAGCGGTAATGCTGTTTGGCGGGCACGAACGGCTGGCCGAAATCATCGTTGAAGGCGATGCGGTAGCCATCCAGGCCACCGAGATAGAAATCGCGCAGTGCGGGCGTCTCGCTGGCCAGCGCACCGGTGGTCACATCCATCGGCAGCCAGCCATACGGCGCCAGATAGACCGCACCCCAGTCGTGCAGGTTGCTGTAACCGCTGCCGTCATCGGAGAACACCCGGCCCGACTGCCAGCGCGCGGGAATGCCGTTCATGCGCAGCAGGGCGATCAGCAGCAGCGTCTGCTGCCCGCAGTCGGCATGCCCGGCACGCAGGGCGTAATCGCTGATGTTGCTGAGCGTGGAATATTCGCGGGCGCCGGCCCAGGGAATGCGATCGACCGCGGCGTACAGCCTGCGCACCACTTCATACGGGCGCGTCTCACCCTGCAGCACCTGGTCGGAAAACAGCTTCAGTGCCGGGGTGAAACGCACGTGCGGCAGCTGCTCAGCGAGGAACGGCTGCAGCGCCGGATCGGCCGGGGTGGCTTGCACGCGTGCCGGGTCTACCGCCGTATGCCGCGCGAAGATCGTGGCCGCGTAGCGGATCTCGAACCGGGTCGGCTGCCCGGCCACCGCCTTCGCCTCCAGATAGGCGGTGCGCTGCAGGGTGCTGGCCGGGGCGACGCGCGCCTTGCCCGGCGTGCTGCCCAGCCACTGCACCTGCTCCTGCTGCCCGGGAATCTCGCGCGGGTACGGAATCCACGCGCGGATGGTTTCGCCGGCCGGCACGGCATCGGCCTTCACCGTCAGCGACTGGGTGAACGCAATGCGCTGCGGCAGTACCGACGTCTCGCCGCTCTGATCAGCGGCAGCGACCACGCGTGCGTGATGCGCGTTGAGCACTTCGTTCTGGCCCGCCGCCGGCAGCGGTGCATCGGCACGGCGGCGCGCGCGTGCCTCATCGCTGAGCCGGAACAGGTTGGACGGTGCGCGCTTGAAGTACCAGCGCGTACCGTCGATATCGAGGTGTTCGATCAGGTCGAGCTGATCCCAGCGCGCGAATTCGGCATCGGTCAGGTCGGGAATCCAACGGCGCACGGCGGCTATCGCGGCGGCCTCGTCCAGGCTGAAATCCAGGCGGATGCGGCGCATGCGTTCGCGCTGCCAGGCCGCGGTGACGGGCAGATCGCCGCGCGCCAGCAGGCCTTCGGCTAGCGCGAAGCGGCCACTGTCGACCAGATCGATCAATCGCGTCTCGCCTGCACCCTGCTCCCGCACATCCTGCGCCGCTGACGACGACGCCCACAACAGCAGCACGGCACACAGGCCGGCAGCGGCAGGCAGACGCAGTTTGCGAACGACGGGATCCACGGCGACACTTCCCCAGCGCGGGTGGTAACGGCTGTGTAACACGGGCCGGGTAGCCGGTCAATAATTTATTCTTGCTTTCATGGCCGAAAGGAATAAGTATTCCCGGAGGCATTGAGGAGGGTGTGCAGCGCATGATCCTGGCTTCCCGCGAACCGCGCCGGCATTGGCCGCGCCGGTTGACCCTGGCCCTGTGCCTGCTGGCGGCACCCGCCTTCGCACAGGCGGCACCGCCACCCGATCCCGGCACGCCGCTGCCCTATGTCATTGGCCTGCACGAGGCCTACCTGACCCCGCAATACTGGGCCGCGCGGCTGGACAACGCCGATGCGCCGATCCTCGACCGCGCGCAGATCGACGCGCTGAACGCGCGCATGCGCAGCGAGGATGCACACATCCAGGACATCGCCGCCCTGCCCGCACAGCTGACCGCTGCGCAGGTGCGCACCAGCATCACCGCGCTGTCGAGCTGGCCGACACGGGCGCTCCATGACGACCAGGGCCAGCCCATCGCGCCGGCGCTTCGTGCGTCCATCGAGGCCAACCTCGGCCTGCAGGCGATCGCTGCACAGGCAGCGCCGCAGTACGGCCTGGTGGTGAAGCGCGCGGGACTGCGCACCTTCCCGACCCGCCAGCGCGTCTTCAGCAGTACCGGCGATACCGATATCGACCGCTTCCAGGAATCGGCGCTGTTCCCCGGTGACAAGGTTGCGGTGGTCCATCGCAGCGCCGACGGCCGCTGGCTGTTCGTGCACAGCGAACGCTACAGCGCGTGGATCGAAGCCGAATCTGTGGCCACCGGAGAGAAAGCCAGCGTGCTCGGTTACGGCGCGCAGGGCCCGTATCGCATCATCACCGGCGCGGTGGCGCACACCGCGTTCACCCCGGAAGAGCCGCGCGTGTCGCGCCTGCAGCTGGACATGGGCGTGCGCCTGCCGGTGCTGGCCGACTGGCCCGCGGCCACGCCGGTGAACGGCCAGCAGGCGCATGCCGCGTGGGTAGTGCAGCTGCCGGTGCGCGAGGCCGATGGCCAGCTAAAGCTGGTGCCGGCGCTGCTGCCGCGCTCGCAGGACACCGCCGGCGAATACCTGGCGCTGACCCCGCGCCTGCTGCTGCAGCAGGCCTTCAAGTTCCTCGGCGAACGCTACGGCTGGGGCCACGACTACGACACCCGCGACTGCAGCGGGTTCGTCTCGGAGATCTACCGCAGCTTCGGCGTGCTGCTGCCGCGCAATACCAGTGCCCAAGCCGTCAGTCCGGCGCTCGACCGGCTGCCCTTCACCGAGAAGACCGGCAAGGCTGCGCGCGACCGCGCCGTGAACCAGCTGCAGGTGGGCGACCTGGTCTACATCCCCGGCCACGTGATGATGGCCATCGGCCACGTCGACGGCCGCACCTGGGTCATCCACGATACGGCGGGCGGCAGCTGGTTCGGTGCCGACGGCACTCGCGTGCAGGCCCACCTCAATGGTGTCTCGGTCACCCCGCTGGAGCCAATGATGGCCAGCGATACCGTCCGCTACATCGACCGCATCACCAACATCCAGCGCCTGCGGGCCAAGACTGCCGAATGAAGATCACCGCCATCGAACTGGGCATGCTGCGCGTGCCGCTGAAGACCCCCTTCAAGACCGCCCTGCGCACGGTGGAAACCGTGGAAGACGTGGTGGTGCTGATCCGCACCGACACCGGCAACACCGGCTACGGCGAAGCGCCGGCCACTGCAGTCATCACCGGCGATACCCACGGCTCGATCATCGAAGCGATCCGCCACTTCATCGCCCCGCGCCTGATCGGCCAGGACGTGGTCAACCTCAACCACCTGTGCGCGCTGGTGCAGACCGCCATGGAGCGCAACACCAGCGCCAAGGCGGCGGTGGAAATCGCTCTGTACGACCTGTGGGCGCAGCTGCACGGCGCACCGCTGTACCAGATGCTGGGGGGTGGCGATCCGGTCATCACCACCGACATCACCATCAGCGTGGACTACATCGACAAAATGGTGGCCGATTCGCTGTCGGCCATCGAGCGCGGTTTCGAGTCGCTGAAGATCAAGGTGGGCAAGGACATCGGCCTGGACATCGAGCGCGTCAAGGCGATCCATGCCGCTGTGCAGGGCCGCGCCCTGCTGCGCCTGGATGCCAACCAGGGCTGGACCGCCAAGCAGGCCGTGCATGCCATGCGCACGCTGGAAGACGCCGGCGTGGTACTGGAGCTGCTGGAGCAGCCGGTGAAGGCGGCCGACATCAGCGGCCTGAAGTACGTCACCGACCGCGTCAACACACCGGTGATGGCCGACGAAAGCGTGTTCAGCCCGAGCCAGGTGATGGACCTGATCCAGCAGCGCGCGGCCGACATCATCAACATCAAGCTGATGAAGACCGGCGGCCTGTCCAACGCGATCCGCATCGCCGATATCGCCGGCATCTACGGCGTGCCGTGCATGATCGGCTGCATGATCGAATCGAGCATCAGCGTGGCCGCCGCCGTGCACCTGGCCGTGGCCAAGAGCGATGTGATCACCAAGGTCGACCTGGACGGCCCCTCGCTGGGCCAGTTCGACCCGGTCAGCGGCGGCGTGCATTTCAACGAATCGGAGATCAGCATCAGCGACGTAGCGGGGCTGGGCATCACCGAAGTGCGCGGCCTGGAGATGCTGGGTTGATTCGCGCAGTCGAGCACGGCTCGACTCTACGAGGGCCGCACCCCAGTAGATCCACGCCATGCGTGGATGCTGTAGACCACGCCACAGAACGCCAACCCACGCCCGGACACCCCGCATGCCGCCCCTGCTGAAAATCCGGACCGAGCGCGGGCAGATGTCGGCCATCGAACGCCGCATCGCCGATTTCATCCTCGACAACGCCCACCTGCTGCGCGACTACTCTTCGCAGCAGCTGGCCAGCGCGCTGGGCATCAGCCAGTCCAGCGTGGTCAAGTTCAGCCAGAAGCTGGGCTTCAAGGGCTACCCGGACCTGAAGTATTCCATCGGCCAGGACGTGGCCCGCGCCGGTGCCGACCCGCAGCAGGCACCGGACGAACCGGACAACGCCGATCACTACCTGCGCCTGGGCGATGCCCTGCGCCGCAGCAAGGCCCAGGCCGAGGAAGAGACCCGCCAGGCCAACCCGCGCGAGGAGATCGAACGCATCGTGCAGCTGCTGGACGGTGCGCCCAAGCTGTTCGTGTACGGGCTGGGCGATGACGGCCTGTTCGCGCGCGAATTCGCCATGCGCCTGTCCCTGCTCGGCCTGCTGGTGGTGCCGCACACCGATCCGGTGCTGCTGCTGGCCAACCTGTCGGCCGCACGCCGGCGTGATGCGCTGCTGGTGTTCTCCGAATACGGCAACCTGCCGCAGCTTTCGCAGCTGTCGCGGCAGTTCCAGAACATGGGCGGCAAGGTGGTGTCGATCACCCGCCACACCGCCAACCCGCTGCGCGCGCACGCCGATGCCTCGCTGGGCGTATGCGCCTACGACCGAACGCCGCAGGTGGCGCAGCTGCTGTACCGTAGCGCCATGCATGCCCTGCTCGACTTCCTGTTCGTGCTGCTCTGCCACGCCAATCCAGATCGCCAGCGGCAACTTGCGGTGAACCTGGAACGCATTGACCACCTGCTCGATTCCTGACCGGAGCGCCTGCTGATGAAGCCGCTGTCCCGCCTTGTCACCGCCGCGCTGCTGCTGGCCGCGTCGCTGTCCCTCCACGCCGCGCCGCTGGATGGCGCGCGGCAATTGATCGTGGTCACCAGCGAGGGCTGGGACAGTACCCAGGGCCAGCTGCAGGCCTTCGTGCGCGATGGCAAGGGCTGGCGCGCGCAGGGCACGGCCTTCCCGGTGTCGCTGGGCCGCAGCGGCAGCGCCTGGGGCCTGGGCCTGCACCCGGCACAGGGTGACGGCCCGCAGAAGCAGGAAGGCGATGGCCGCAGCCCGGCCGGCGTGTTCGCGCTGGGCAGTGCGTTCGGTTATGCCGGCACGCGCCCGGGTACCGCGATGGCCTACCAGCCGATGCTCGACAGCAGCTACTGCATGGATGTGCCGGCCTCGCCGTTCTACAACCGCATTGTCGATGCGGCCAAGGTCGGCCGCGCCGCCGTGGAGGGCTCCACCGAACCGATGCGGCTGGACCTGCACGACAGCGGCGACGTGCGTTACCAGGAAGGCTTCGTGATCGCGCACAACCCGCAGAACCAGCCCGGCAAGGGCAGCTGCATCTTCGCCCACCTGTGGCGCCAGCCCGGTGAGGCGACCGCCGGCTGCACGGCCATGCCGCAGGCGCGCATGCAGGCGCTGCTGGATTGGCTGCGGCCGCAGGACACGCCGCGCTTCGTGCTGCTGCCGCGCGCCGAGTACGCGCGCCTGCAGGCGCAGTGGCAGCTGCCCGCGTTGACCGGAGCACGCTGGTGAGCGCCCAGAACGAGCCGCAGCTGCAGCGCGCGGTCAGCCGCTGGCAGATCGTCGGCCTGTCGATCAACGATGTCATCGGCAGCGGCATCTACCTGCTGCCCGCCGCCACCGTCGCCCTGCTTGGCCCCTTCAGCCTGTGGGGCGTGGTCGCCGCTGGCATCGTCGTGGCGCTGCTGGTGCTGTGCTACGCGCAGGCCGCCAGCTACTTCGATGAGCCCGGCGGCAGCTACCTGTATGCGCGCGAGGCGTTCGGCCGCTTCGCCGGCTTCGAGATCGGCTGGATGATCTGGCTGACCCGCATCAGCTCGGCCGCCGCGCTCAGCAATGCGCTGGCCGATGCAGTCGCGCGCTTCTGGCCGTGGGCCGGCGCCGGCCTGGGCCGCATCGCGGTGACCGTGGTCTCGCTGGGCTTCCTCACCGGGGTCAACGTCCTCGGCGTGCGCTCGGCGGCGCGTACCGGCATCGTGCTGGTCATCGGCAAGATGCTGCCGCTGCTGCTGTTCGTGGCCATCGGCGCGTTCTACATCGACCCGCAGCTGGCGTTCTCCGGCCAGCGCCCGGACCCGCACGACCTGCAACGCATGGGCGAGGCCGCGCTTCTGCTGCTGTACGCCTATGCCGGTTTCGAGAACATCCCGGCCGCCGCAGGTGAATACCGCAACCCGCGCCGCGACATCCCGTTCGCGCTGATCACCATGATCGTCACCGTCACCGTCATCTACGGTGCGGTGCAGCTGGTGGCGCAGGGCACGCTGGCAGGCCTGGCCGGTTCGGCCACGCCGCTGGCCGATGCCGCCGCCGGTTTCGGTGGCGAAGCCCTGGCACTGATCCTCACCGTCGGCGCCACCATCTCCATCCTCGGCACCAACAGCAACACGATGATGATGGGCCCGCGCTTCCTGTTCGCCCTGGCCCGCGATGGCTACGGCCCGAAGGTGCTGGCGCAGGTGCATCCGCGCTTCCGCACGCCGGCCGCGGCGATCTTCTGCCAAGGGCTGATCGCGCTGGGGCTGGCCCTGTCCGGTTCGTTCGTGCAGCTGGCCCTGCTCTCGATGACCACACGCCTGTTCGCCTACATCGGCACGGCGGCGGCGGTGCTGGTGCTGGCCAAGCGCTACGCCGACCGGCCGGGCGCACTGAAGCTGCCCGGTGGCCCGCTCATTCCGGTGCTGGCCCTGCTGCTGTGCGTGGGCCTGTTCGCCAGTGCCAGCTGGCAGAACATTGCCGCCGCGCTGGTCGCCTTCGCCATTGGCGCGGTGATCTACAAGCTGCCGCGCAAGGCCGACGCGACCTGATCTTCACGCAACCGGCCCGGGCGTTTAACCGCTGCACGGGCACGATCAAGCCTCGTCCCCACACGGAGCCTGACCGATGCCCGACTACCAGATTCCCGGCCGCGTGCCGGATGACAGCACCCAGCGCGACACCTTCACCGACTACTGGCGCGATCGCTATACCGCTGAGCCCTACTACGACGACACCCTGCTCTTTGACGATTACGAGCCCGCCTACCGCATCGGCCATGCCGCGCGTGCGCAGGAAACGCGGGCTGACCAGATCATCCGCGCCTACGAGCAGGTCGAAGCCGAGCTGCAGGGCCGCTGGGTCAGTGAACGCGGTACGAGCCGGCTGGAATGGGAGCAGGCCCGCGCGGCCGTGCGCCGTGGCTGGGATGACGCCCACGTGGCCGATCCGCGTCTCGTACGCGGCAGCTGATGACTGCCGCGGTTGATCGTGGAGAGCCGAGCCCATGCTCGGCTCTTTTCGTATCCGGCACGCAAGGCCACCGCCTGCAGCACCGGCCCAGCGCTCGGCTGCCGCTGCGCGACAGGACCTTTGGACCACGCGTCTCTTCACTTCGGTGGTGTACAACGGGGCTTGGCCATCCGCATCCCCACCTGGAGATACCCATGACCCGTCCTGCCAAACGTGCGCCCCTGCTGCTCGCCATGGGCCTGCTGCCCATCCTCGCCACCACCGCCTGCAATGCCGCCGGTCCAGATACCGCAGCCGCTGCGCAGGACACGCCCGCAGCGACCAGCGCCGACCAGCGCCCGTTCACCGCCACCGAAGTCAGCCGTTTCGACCAGCCGTGGGCGATGACCTTCCTGCCCGATGGCAGCCTGCTGGTCACCGAAAAGCGCGGCAAGCTGCAGCACCTGGATCTGACCAGCGGCCAGAAGCACGAGATCACCGGCGTGCCGAAGGTGGCCTACGGCGGCCAGGGCGGCTTCGGCGATGTCATCCTGCATCCTGATTTCGCCCGCAACAACGTGGTCTACGTCAGCTACGCCGAAGAAGGCACGCTCGACACCCGCGGCGCGGCCGTGGCGCGCGCCACCCTGGCACTGAATGCCGATGGCAGCGGTGCGCTGAAGGATCTGAAGGTGATCTGGCGGCAGACGCCCAAGGTCAGTGGGCAGGGCCACTACGGCCACCGCCTCGCCTTCGGCCCGGACGGCAAACTGTGGATCAGCTCGAGCGAGCGCCAGAAATTCGATCCGGCCCAGGACATGAGCGGCAACCTCGGCAAGATCATCCGCCTCAACGACGATGGCAGCGTGCCGGCGGACAATCCCTTCGCCTCGCAGGGCGGCGTCGCCGCCCAGGTGTGGTCGCTGGGCCATCGCAATGTGCTGGGCATCGCCTTCGACGCCAACGGCAAGCTGTGGGCGCAGGAAATGGGCCCGGCCGGCGGCGACGAACTGAACCTGATCCAGCGCGGCGCCAACTATGGCTACCCGATCGTCTCCAACGGCGACCACTACGATGGCCGCCCGATTCCCGACCACGACACCCGTCCGGAATTCGCCGCACCGAAGGTGACCTGGAACCCGGTGATCTCGCCGGCCGGCCTGATGTTCTACAGCGGCAGCCTGTTCCCGCAGTGGAAGGGCAGCGCCTTCATCGGTGGCCTGTCCTCCACCTCGCTGGTGCGGGTGGCCTTCGATGGCGAGAACGCACGCGAAGCCGAGCGCTTCAACATGGGCGAGCGCATCCGCGAAGTGGAACAGGGCCCCGATGGCGCACTGTGGCTGCTGGAAGACGGCAGCAAGGCCCGCCTGCTGAAGCTGACCCCGAAAGCCTGACCCCGGTAGTGCCGACCGCTGGCCGGCATCGCCCTTACCCGACGGCCCCGCATCACGCGGGGCCGTCTGCATTTACTGGATGGTGCCGACCTTCACCTCGGTACGGGCGCAGGCCTTGTCCAGGCACTCGCCGGTCAGCCAGACCTGGCCATCGCCGATCATCACGCCCTGCTGGTTGACGAAGACCTTGTCGAACGCCTGCTCGGACATCGCCTTGATCACCGCCGGGGTGATGATCTTTTCGTAGTTGCGCTGGAACTCGCCCGGGCCGGTGATCTTCTTGCCACCGGCGATGTTCAGCGGGAAGCGCACTTCTTCGACCACTGCGGCGCGGTCACCGCCAACCACGGCGGTCTTGAATGCGTTGAACACCTTCTCGTACTGCGCGGCATCGCCCAGCACGCTGTCGATGCGCGCGCGCGCATCGCCTTCATCGGCGGCTGCGGCGGGCGCAGGGGCTTCGCTGGCGTGCTCGGCCGCGGCCTGCGGCGCAGCGGCCGGGTCAGGCGTGCTGCTGGCGGCAGCTTCAGCCGGCGTGGAACCGGTCATCGGCGGCGGCGCATCGGCGGCAGGCTCGGCCGGCGGTGCCGGCTGCGAACACGCAGCCAGCAGCAGGGCCGGAATCAGGAAAGCAATCTTGCGCATGCGCGGGCTCCATCGAATGAATGCCCCGATGGTAGCGCCGGGCCATGCCCGGCGTGTTTGCCATGGGTGAGGACGCCGGGCATGGCCCGGCGCCACCACTCCGCGGTCAGGCCTTCAGCAGCTCGAACTGCACCGCTTCGCCAGACGCCGACGAAGCACACACCCACACGTCGAACTGGCCCGGCTCGGCACGCAGCACGCCGTCGCGGCCGGTGAAGGCCAGCTGCTCGCGGGTCAGGCTGAAGCTCACCTCGGTCGACTCACCCGGCTGCAGGGCGACCTTGCGGAAGTCCTTCAGCTCGCGCACCGGCCGCACGCGGCTGGCCACACGGTCGTGGATGTACAGCTGCACCACTTCCTCACCGGCCACGGCGCTGGTGTTGGTCAGCGTGGTGGTCACGGTCAGGGTGTCGTCCCAGCCCAGCTGGGCCGCGCTCAGCTGCGGCACGCCGTAGGCGAACGTAGCGTAGCCGATGCCGTGGCCGAACGGATACAGCGGCTCGTTCGGAATCTCGCGCCAGCGTGCCTTGAACTCCGACATGGTCGGCAGTTCCGGGCGGCCGGTGCGCGGGTGGTTGTAGAAGTACGGCTGCTGGCCGGACACCTGCGGGAAGCTGACCGGCAGGCGGCCGGACGGGCTGTAATCGCCGAACAGCACATCCGCCACCGCGTGGCCGGTCTGCGTGCCCAGGTACCAGGTGACCGCCACGGCATGCGCATTGCGCACCGCACCCTGCAGCGCCAGCGCGCGACCATTGCGCAGCAGCACCACCAGCGGCTTGCCGGTCATCGCCACGGCCTCGGCCAGCGCCTGCTGTGCCGGCGGCAGGGTGATTTCCACGCGCGACTGCGCTTCACCGCTGTAACGCTGCGGTTCGCCCAGTGCCAGCACCACCACGTCGGCGCGCAGTGCAGCGGCCACGGCCGCTTCGGTGCCACCCGGAATCGCCGCTTCCAGCTCGCTGCCCGGCACGATCTCCAGCAGCGCTTCATCGCCGATGGCGGCGCGCACACCGGTTTCCAGATCCACGTAGCGCTGCTTGTCGCCGAACAGGGTCCAGCAGCCTTCGATGTTCTCGCGGTCCTGCACGAACGGGCCGATCAGGGCGATCTTCTGCCCGGTCTTCTGCAGCGGCAGCACGTTGTCGCGGTTGTTCAGCAGCACGATCGAGCGGCGCGCGGCATCGCGCGACAGCTCGTCATGGGCGGCAATGTACGAGGTATCTGCTTCGCGCGCCGGGTCCAGCGAACGGTACGGATCGTCGAACAGGCCGATGGTTTCCTTCAGCCACAGGATGCGGCGCACGCCTTCATCCAGCACGGCCATCGGCACTTCGCCGCTCTCGACCAGGCCCGGCAGGTGCTCGGCGTAGAAGCCGCTCTGCATGCTCAGGTCCAGGCCGGCGGTGAAGGCCTTGGCGGTGGCGTCACGGTCGTCGGCGGCATAGCCGTGGGCGACCAGTTCCATGTCGGCGGTGTAATCGGAGATCACCACGCCCGGGAACTTCCACTCACCGCGCAGGATGTCGGTCAGCAGTTCGGCATTGGCGCTGGCCGGCACGCCGTTGATGTCGTTGAACGAGGACATCACGGTGATCGCGCCGGCGTCGAAAGCGGCCTTGAACGGCGGCAGGTGCACGTCGCGCAGGGTCTGCGGCGAGATGTCCACCATGTTGTATTCCATGCCGGCCATCACCGCGCCATAGGCGGCGAAGTGCTTGGGCGTGGCCAGCAGCGAATCGGCGGCGCGCAGGTCGCCGCCCTGGAAACCGCGCACGCGGGCGGCGGCGAAGGCGCAGCCCAGCACCACGTCCTCACCGGCACCCTCGGCGCCACGGCCCCAGCGCTGGTCGCGGGCGATGTCCACGGCCGGTGCGTAGGTCCAGTGCAGGCCGGCGGCGGTGGCCTCGACGGCGGTGGCACGGGCGGTGCGCTCGGCCAGGTCCGGTTCGAAGCTGGCGGCTTCGCCCAGCGGGATCGGGAACACGGTGCGCATGCCGTGGATGACGTCGGCGGCCAGGATCACCGGGATGCCCAGGCGGCTCTCCTCGGTGGCGACCTGCTGGATGCGCCGGCCCAGTTCGGCGCCCACGCCGTTGAACAGCGAGCCGACCTTGCCTTCGCGCACCTGCTGCAGCACCTGGTCGGCGTTGCGCACGTTGGCTTCCGGGTTCACGTCCGGGGCGAACGGGCGGACCATGTCCGCGAAGACACCCAGCTGGCCGACCTTTTCCTCGACGGTCATCTGGGCAATGAGGGATTCGATGCGATCGGAGGCCACCAGCTGTCCTTATGAAAACGTTTACAAGCCCGGCATTCTAGCGTTCCCGGGCCATTTGGCGAGAGGTTTCGTCATTCAGTTTCGTGCGCCCGCCCACAGTCTGGGCGGCCCATACGGGGGCGGACGCGAGGGTGGAGCTTACTCCGACCCGGCCAGTGCGCGCTGCCCCGCCATCAACATGGCATCGCTGGAGGCCTGGAACACCCGCAGCCCAAAGGCCGGAAGGATCGCGAGCAGGTGGTCGAAGATGTCCGCCTGCACCGCCTCGTATTCGCCCCAGGCGGTGCTGCGGGTGAAGCAGTACAGCTCCAGCGGCAGGCCCTCGGTGGTCGGCTGCAGCTGGCGCACCAGCAGGGTCATGTCCTGATGGATGCCAGGGTGGTTGCGCAGATAGCGCTCCACATACGCGCGGAAGGTGCCCAGGTTGGTCACCCGGCGGCTGTTCACCTCGGCCACGCCCTGCTCGCGCAGGCGCCCGTTCCACTGCTCCAGCTCCTGCGCCTTGTCACGCAGGTAATCGCCGAGCAGGGCGAACTGGCCCAGCTGCTGCAGCGCGTCCGCGCCCAGGAAGCCGACGCTGTGCTGGTCCAGGTACAGCGCGCGCTTGATCCGGCGGCCGCCAGCCTCCTGCATGCCGCGCCAGTTCTTGAACGACTCGGTCACCAGCTTCTTGGTCGGGATGGTGGTGATGGTCTTGTCGAAGTTCTGCACGGTGATGGTGTGCAGGGCGATATCGATGACATCACCGTCGGCGTTCTGGCTGGGCATCTCGATCCAGTCGCCAAGGCGCACGCGGCCGTCGCCACTGATCTGCACGCTGGCCACCAGCGACAGGATGGTGTCCTGGAAGATCAGCATCAGCACCGCGGTGGCCGCGCCCAGGCCGGTGACCAGCGGCCCGATCTTCACCCCCAGCAGGGTAGCGATGATGGACAGGCCTGCGGCCACATAGACCACGATCTTGACCACCTGCAGGTAGCCCTTGATCGGCTTGTTGCGCGCGTCGGGCTTGCGTTCGTACAGGCTGTTGGCTGCATCGAGGGCGTGCGAGAACGCCATGGCAAGGGTAAGCACGGCCCACACGATGCACAGCTTGACGATGACGTTGACCAGGCCGGGCGGCAAATCAGGAATGAGGGCGACGCCGGAGGCGATCACCTGGCTGGGCACTACATTCGACAGCCGGGAGATCACCCGCATCAGGTGGCTGCCACGCCCGGATTCGGCGCCCGGCAGACGCTGCAACAGGCGCCGCAGGCCGCGCACCAGGATGCGCTTGGTGACCCAGTTGGCCAAGCTGGCGGCAACCAGCAGCGCCGTGATCATCAACGCCAGATAGGCGCCGGGATAGGGTTCCAGTGTCTTCTGCAGCTGTTCCAGCCACTGTACCGCCACCACCGCGTCCACCATCAGTTGTCTCCTTCGTTGTTTCTGTTGGGATTGAGGTTGCCGGCCAGCGGCCGGCACGACCGGTCAGTCGCGCGAGCGCTCGATGATCACGCCGACCGCGCGCGCGCCGCGCACCGCACCGGGCTTGCTCAGCTTCAGGCGCAGCCACTTCACGTCGAATTCGTCCAGCACGATCTCCGCGCAGCGCTCGGCCAGGGTCTCGACCAAACCGAATTCCGATTCGCGCACGAACTGCTCCAGGCGCTTGCTCACCGCCTTGTAGTTCAGGGTGTGGGCGATGTCATCGGAGGCGGCCGGGCGGCGGTTGTCGAAGCCCATTTCCAGGTCGAACACCAGGTCCTGCCGGATCCGCCGTTCCCAGTCGTAGATGCCGATCAGGGCGTCGATCGTCAGCCCTTCGATGAAAACCTTGTCCATTGCGGGTACCAGCCGGATACAGACGGCCATGGTAACGGCACGGCGGTGAGCCTGCCCGGAACGGGGGGTGGCATCGATGGGGCGGTGACCCGTCCTGCCATAGGTTGACACCTATGGGGTGGATGATCCGGCCGCCGTCAGGCGGCCAAGGACGCCCGATGCATCGCATCGGGCGTCTGCATTTTAAGGGACAGGTGGGGTCGCTCGGCGTTGTAGATCTCCACTGCCTCAGCCACCATCTGGCGGGCCTGTCCAAGGTCCCGCGGGCGATGGAGCAGAAACTCGCATTTCAGGATCCCGTTGACTCGTTCTGCCAGAGCATTCTGATAGCAGTCATAGCCATCGGTCATCGAGCAGGTCAGGCCATGCTTGGCATGGATATGCTGGTAGTTGTCCGAGCAGTACTGGATGCCTCGATCCGAATGGTGGATCAGTCGCTGCTTCGTTTTCCGGGCTTTCAGGGCCATTTCCAGGGCTTGCGCGGTATGTTCGGTCTGCAGCGTCTCATTCACGCTCCAGCCCACGATCTTGCGTGACCAGGCATCGGTAACCAGGCTCAGGTAAACGAATTTTCCATCCGTAGGCAGATAGGTGATGTCCGCCACCCACACCTGTTCGCAGCCAGTAGGAACTACGCATTTCTCACCCGGCTTGAGCAGGTTGGGATGCTTGCGGAAGCGATGATGGCTATCGGTCGTCTTGTGATACGCACGGCGCTGCGGCACCAGCAGGCGTGCTTCCCGGAGCACGTCAAATAGACGGTCGCGCCCCAGATCGATTCCCACCGCCTGCAATTTCGGCTCAATCAGATGGTGCAGCTTGCGCGTACCCACTCGAGGTTGGCGCGCGCGGCAATCGCTCACAAGCGCCAGTGCGGTGGCATCGGCAGCGTCTCGCCGCCCCTGACGGTGCCCGGCCTGGTAGAACGCCTGCCGACTGATGCCGAAATGGCGACAAGCCCTTGCCACGCTTACGCCTTTGAGGCGCCTTTGCGTGAGGACTTGCCGGAAGGCTTTTTTACGATTTTCACCCCGTAATCCTGTTTGAGGACGTCCACGATGGCCTCGAACAGCTGCGCCTTCTCGTTTGCCTCCCGCAACTGGACCTGCAGGGCCTTGATCTGTTGTTCCGGCGTAAGCGGCTTGGCCGCCCCGGCTTTGGGGACAGTGCTCATGGGAGGGAATGATGCCCCAGCTGACCAATCTTGCCGACCATGACGGCGAAGCCAGGAGAGCACCGTGCTGCGGCCTTGGATCCCGTACCGCTCCTGGGCTTTTTTGTAGGTCAGTTCCCCGCGCTCGACCTGATCGACCACCGACAACTTGAAGGCCAGCGAGTAATCCCGCTGGCTGCGCCTGATTGTTGATTTCATTGAACATTCCTTTTCCAGAGGGAAAAGGTGTCAACCCAATTCAGGACGGGTCACGGGAAAAACAAAGGGCCCTGCTAGCGGGGCCCTTTGGTACCTCTCAACGTCCCCAGGGGAAGCTGGAATCCAGCCGCGAGTCCCGGAGCACACGCTGGCGAAGGTATCCCATCGATCCTGCTCGATGCGAGAGGCGATTGCGGCAATTGCTGATGACGGAAAAAACAAAGGGCCCCGCTAGCAGGGCCCTCTGGTACTACCGTTTGTCCCCGGGGGGGAGCTGTTGAACAGCCGCGAATCCCGGTGGCACAGGCTTTGAAATTGAAGCAGGTCAGGCCAGCTGATCGAGAGGCAATTACGACTGCTTCCGAGCCTCAAAAGACAAAGGGCCCTGCTAGCGGGGCCCTTTGGTACCTCTCAACGTCCTCGGGGGGAGCTGGTAACCAGCCGCGAGTCCCGAAGCACACGCTGCAGATATTGAAGAATGATCGCCATGCTGTCCAGAGGCATTCACGACACACCGGATAACCCCGAACGCCCTTGGGAATTGCGCTGTGCAACAGCGTGGAGTTGCCTGATATCACCAGGCCGATATGCGGCGCAGGCTGGTGATCCACAACGTGATCCCGCCACCAATGAAAGAGCAACGGATTCTGCAAGCAGCACTCTCCCGGCCCCGCTGGGCGACCTACAAACGTCTCGCAGACCGGCATTCTCTGGATGCCGCCTCGCTCTACGTCTGGAACATGCAGATGTGTGGCGCGCTTCTTTCGCCACTGCATGTCTGCGAGATCGTCATCCGCAACGCGGTCGCCGCGGCGCTGGCGCATGCCTTTGGGCCGCGCTGGCCCTGGCATCCTGCACTACTGCAGCGGATGCCCGCAGATGGCGCATTGTCTGCCTTGCAGGATCTCCATCGGCGGGCGGATCGTCGGATGGACACTCCAGAGATCATCGCCAGCCTTCGCTTCGCGTTCTGGCAGCAACTTTTCACGCGGCGCTTCGAGGGTGCCATCTGGGCGCGGGGCTTGAAGATCGCGTTGCCGAACGCGCCACAGTGTGCCCTCAGCGTCGTCCGCACAAACATCCATGCCGACCTCGACCGCATCCGCCACCTGCGCAACCGCATCGCCCACCACGAACCCGTCCTCGAGCGCGACATCGGTGCCGACCTGGCCGCGATCGGCCGGCTGATCCATGCGCGCTGCCCGCACACCCTGGGGTGGCTGCAGCGCCATGAGCGGGCGACGACGGTATTGGCTGCGTCGCCGCTGGGTGCACGCCCATGATGCGTCCGCCGGGCGTGGCCCGGCGTTACGGCTCAGACCGCCGGCAGGGTCGCCATGTCCCAGCGCGGGGTGACTTCCACCTTCGGCGGGTTGTGCTGGCCGGCCTGCAGGCGCAACGCGCCAGCGAAGGCGATCATGGCGCCGTTGTCGGTGCACAGCGCCGGGCGCGGGAAGCAGGCGCGGCCGCCCAGGCGCTCGGCCATCTGCTGCAGGCGGGCACGCAGGCGCTTGTTCGCGCCCACGCCGCCGGCCACCACGATCACGTTGGTGCCTGCCGCTTCCAGCGCGCGCTCGCACTTGATCGACAGGGTCTCCACCACCGCATCCTCAAAGCCACGGGCGATATCGGCGCGGGTCTGTTCGCTCTGGTCGCTGTCGCGCCAGGCCATCAGGACCTGGGTCTTCAGCCCGGAGAAGCTGAAATCCAGCCCCGGGCGGTCGGTCATCGGCCGCGCGAAGCGGTAGACGCCCGGCGAGCCCTGCTCGGCCAGCCTGGCCAGCTGCGGGCCACCCGGGTACGGCAGGCCCATCATCTTGGCGGTCTTGTCGAAGGCCTCGCCGGCCGCATCGTCCAGCGTTTCACCCAGCAGCCGGTACTGGCCGATGGCGTCCACCGCCACCAGCTGGGTATGGCCGCCGGACACCAGCAGGGCCACGAACGGGGCTTCCGGCGGGTCGTCTTCCATCAACGGGGCCAGCAGGTGGCCTTCCATATGGTGGACGCCCACCGCCGGCACCTCCAGCGCCCACGCCAGCGAACGGGCCACGCCCGCGCCGACCAGCAGGGCGCCGACCAGGCCAGGTCCGGCCGTGTACGCCACGCCGTCGATGTCGCCCACGCCCAGGCCAGCCTCGGCCAGGGTCTGGCGCACCAGCGGCAGCAGCTTGCGGACGTGGTCGCGGCTGGCCAGTTCGGGCACCACACCGCCGTACTCGGCGTGCAGGGCGATCTGGCTGTAGACCGCATGGGCGCGCAGGGCCGCGCTGCCGGCCAGGTCGGTGTCATACACCGCCACGCCGGTCTCATCACAGGAAGATTCGATGCCAAGGACTCGCATGCCTGCTATTATGACGCCCCTGCCGCCCCCTCGGGGGACAGGCAGAATCCATAGCACGCAGACGACTTGCCCGTATTCAGGGTTGGCCGCTTGCAGTTTGTCCATTCGCCGCTATAATGTGCGGCTCGCCGGGCGTGACCCGGTTCTACTGTGTCCCGGAGATTCCATGCCCAGCGTCAAAGTCCGCGAGAACGAACCCTTCGAGTTTGCTCTTCGCCGCTTCAAGCGCACTTGCGAAAAGGCCGGTGTGCTGGCCGAAACCCGCAAGCGCGAGTTCTACGAAAAGCCGACCCAGGAGCGCAAGCGCAAGGCCGCCGCTGCTGTGAAGCGTCAGCTGCGCCGTTCCTCGCGCGACGTCACCAAGCGTCAGCGCCTGTACTGATCGGACGCATCTTCATTGCGATGGGCTTGCCTGTCGCAGTGGAGCCGAAGCCGGCACGCGCAAGCGTCGCCGGCTTTTTGCGTTTCCGGGCTCGGGCATCCGCCCCTGCCCCACCACCACCACGAGGTTCCTCATGAGCATGAAGCAGCAGCTCACCGACGACATGAAGGCCGCCATGAAGGCGGGCGAGAAGCACAAGCTGGGCGTGATCCGCCTGATCAATGCCGCCATCAAGCAGAAGGAAGTGGACGAACGTGTCGAGCTGGATGACACCGCCGTCATCGCCGTGCTGGACAAGATGGTCAAGCAGCGCAAGGACTCGGTCAGCCAGTACGAAGCGGCAAACCGCGAAGACCTGGCCGAGATCGAGCGCGCCGAGATCGTAGTGATCGAAGCCTACCTGCCGGCCAAGATGGGCGAAGCCGAGATCGTGGCCGCCATCCAGGCCGCCATTGCCGAAACCGGTGCCACCGGTGCGGCCGACATGGGCAAGCTGATGGGCGCACTGAAGCCCAAGCTGGCCGGCCAGGCCGACATGGGCCTGGTGTCCAAGCTGGTCAAGCAGCAGCTGTCGTAAGCCTGCGTTTCTTCCGGTAGCGCCGGGCCATGCCCGGCGTTTCCGAGGGTCGCCGGGCATGGCCCGGCGCTACCTGTGTCTGCCTGCTTCACCACGCCTTCGACTCCCGGCTGCTACAACACCGGCATGGTCGAACACGCGCCCCATGTCCCTGTGAATCTACGCAAATACGTCCAGCGCCTGCAGGACAGCTTCCCCGTGGCCGTCGGCAAGCGCTTCGTCGACATCGACGTGCTCACCCAGGCCGCCTCGGTCTCCTTCTACGCCCTGCTCTCGATGGCACCGCTGCTGGTGCTGCTGCTGTGGCTGACCGCTTCGCTGTACCCGCCCGCGCAGCAGGCCCTGGTCGAGCAGATCAGCGCCGCCGCCGGCAGCAGCGCGGCCACCGTGGCCGAAACCGTGCTGAAGAACGCCGACAACCAGCCGGATGTCGGTTCGCTGGCGGGGCTGTGGAGCACCCTGCTGCTGTTCGTCGGCGCCACTGCGGTGTTTGCCCAGCTGCAGAACGCACTCAACCTGATCTTCCGCACCAGCGGCGAGCGGCTGGAGGGCATCAAGGCCTGGCTGCGCAAGCGCGTGTTCTCCTTCGGCGTGGTGCTGGCGCTGGGCTTCCTGCTGATCCTGTCGATGACCGCCACCACCATGCTGCAGGTGGCCTTCGCTCAACTGCCTTCGGTCCTGCCGGCCATCGGCTACCTCACCAGCCTGCTGCTGTACGCGGTCGGCTTTGCCTTCATGTACCACTATCTGCCGGACCGCCGCGTGGCCTGGCGGCAGGCCTTCATCGGCGGCGTCATCACCTCGGCGCTGTTCGCGCTGGGCCGCTATGGCATCGGCGTCTACATCGCCACCGTGGCCCCGGGCAGTGCCTACGGTTCGATGGGCGCACTGGTCATCTCGCTGGTCTGGATCTACTACGCCACCGTGGTGTTCTTCGTCGGCGCACTGATGACCGCGGTGATCGACGAGCGCCTGCGCGCCCGCAACCACCTGGCCGCTGCCGGCATCGACCCGGCCGAGGCCGGTCCGGTCACCGCCAGGGAGTAAACTAGGCGGATTGATCGTTCCGCCTTGCGTGGCCACCGGCCGCGCCCCTGCCCTGTTGCCCATGGCCCGTATCCCCGACGCATTCATCGACGACCTGCTGGCCCGCTCCGACATCGTCGAGGTGGTGGGCAGCCGCGTTCCGCTGAAGCGCCAAGGCAAGGAGTACGCGGCGCGCTGCCCGTTCCATGACGAGCGCTCGGCCTCGTTCACGGTCTCGCCCACCAAGCAGTTCTATCACTGCTTCGGCTGCGGCGCGCACGGCACCGCCATCAGCTTCCTGATGAACTACGACCGCCTCGAATTCCTCGATGCGGTGGATGAACTGGCCAAGCGCGCCGGCATGGAAGTGCCGCGCAGCGAGAACCCGCGCAACGCCCAGCAGCAGGACGACAGCCGCGAGCTGTACTCGGCGCTGGATGCGGCGGCGAAGTTCTTCCAGAAGAACCTGGAAGGCAGCGAGAAGGCGCGTACCTACCTGGACGGCCGCGGCGTGGACGAGGAAAACCGCGCGCGCTTCCAGATCGGTTATGCACTGGATGGCTACAGCGGCCTGCGCGACGCGCTGGGCAAGGACGAGCGGCGGATGAAGCTGCTCGACCGCGCCGGGCTGTTTTCCAAGAACGACCGCGGCCACGTCTACGACAAGTTCCGCGACCGGGTGATGTTCCCGATCTTCGACCGCCGTGGCCGCGTCATCGCCTTCGGTGGTCGCGTGTTCGAGAAGGACGACGGCCCCAAGTACCTCAACTCGCCGGAAACCGCGCTGTTCCACAAGGGCCGCGAGCTGTACGGCCTGTGGCAGGTGCGCCAGGCCAACCAGAAGATCGAGCGGTTGATCGTCGTCGAGGGCTACATGGACGTGGTCTCGCTGTTCCAGTTCGGGGTCACCCAGGCGGTGGCCACGCTGGGCACGGCCACCACGCCGGACCATGCCGAGCTGCTGTTCCGCAATGCGCCGGACGTGTTCTTCTGCTTCGACGGCGACGCCGCCGGCCGCCGTGCCGGCTGGAAGGCGCTGGAATCGGTGCTGCCGCGCATGAAGGACGGTCGCCAGGCGTTCTTCCTGTTCCTGCCCGATGGCGAGGATCCGGACACCATCGTGCGCAAGGAGGGCGCCGAGATCTTCAACGACCGCCTGAAGCAGGCCACGCCGCTGTCGCAGTTCTTCTTCGATGAACTGACCCGCGAGATCAACCTCGGTACCCTGGACGGCAAGGCGCGCCTGGCCGAGCGGGCCAAGCCGATGCTGGCGCAGATTCCCGATGGCGCCTTCGGCGACCTGATGAAGCAGCAGCTGGCGCAGCTGACCGGCCTCGCGGGTGGCAACGCCGCAGCCGCGCGCGGCCCCATGCCGCAGCGCGCGCCGGCGCGGCAGATCCAGCCCATCGCCAAGCGCAGCCTGGTGCGTGGTGCCATCGCCGTGCTGCTGCAGCAGCCCTCGCTGGCGATGAGCCTGGGCGGCAAGCACCACTTCCAGGGCCTGCGCCTGCCCGGCGTGGAACTGCTGCTGGAATTGCTGGGGCTGGTCGAACAGCGCCCGGACATCAGCACCGGCGCCCTGCTGGAACATTTCGACGGCCGCGAAGAGCAGGCCTCGCTGCACACGCTGGCCGCGCAGACCATGCCCGGCGACGAAGCGATGTGGACCCAGGAACTGCACGACGCCGTGGCCCAGCTGGAGAAACAACTGCTGGTGCAACGTCTGGACGAGCTGTTGGCAAAGCAGCGCCAGCAGGGCCTGGACGATACTGACAAGTACGAACTGCGCGAACTGCTGAAGGCCCGCGCCACCCTGCGCCTGTAGCGGCAGCCCGACCACGGAGAGACCATGCTGCTGCGCCTGACCTGCCTGCTGTTGCTGTCACTCTGCACGACCCTGTCCGCCTGGGCCGGGAACACACCGCTCAAGGAAGTCCGCCCCGGCCTGCATGCCGGCGGCCAGCCCAGTGCCGCACAGCTGCAGGCGCTGGCCGCGCAGGGCGTGCGCACCGTCATCGACCTGCGCCAGTCCGGCGAAGACCGTGGTTTCGACGAGACTGCCCAGGCCGAGGCCTTGGGCCTGCGCTACGTGCGCATTCCAGTGGCCGGCGCCGAGGGCCTGGATGCGGCCAACGTGCGCGCCGTGCACCAGGCGCTGCAGCAGAGTCAGGGCCCGGTGCTGCTGCACTGCGCCTCGGGCAACCGCGCCGGCGCCGTGCTCGGCCTGGTCAACGCCCGCTACGAACAGGCCAGCCCCGAGCAGGCCCTGCAGCTGGGCCGGCGCGCTGGCCTGACCTCACTGGAAGCGGCCACGCGGCAACGCCTGGCCGCACCCACCGCCCATCCCTGACCCCCTGTAACGAGGAGCCTGCCCACCATGACCCGCTGGTGGTCGCGCCTGCGACCGGACAACTTCACTCTCGCCCTGCTGTGCACCGTCGGCCTGGCCTCGCTGCTGCCGATGAAGGGCGCCGCCGCCATCGTGCTGGACGACGTCACCACCGTGGCCATCGCCGCGCTGTTCTTCCTGCATGGCGCGCGCCTGCCGCGCGAATCGATCATCGGCGGCATGCTGCACTGGCGGCTGCACCTGACCATCCTCGCCTGCACCTTCATCCTGTTCCCGCTGCTGGGCCTGCTGTTCAAGCCGCTGTCGGGCTGGCTGCTGACGCCGGAGCTGTACCTGGGCGTGCTGTTCCTGTGCACCCTGCCCTCCACCGTGCAGTCGTCCATCGCGTTCACGTCGATGGCGCGCGGCAACGTGCCGGCGGCGGTATGCAGCGCTTCGCTGTCGAGCATCCTCGGCGTGTTCCTCACGCCCCTGCTGCTGACCGCGCTGGCCGGTACCTCCGGTGGCGTGCACGATCCGCTGCATGCCATCGGCGGCATCATGCTGCAGCTGCTGGTGCCGTTCGTGGCCGGCCACCTGCTGCGGCCGTGGATTGCCGGCTGGGTGGAAAAGCAGCGCGCGCTGCTGCGCTACACCGACCAGGCCACCATCCTGCTGGTGGTGTATTCGGCGTTTGGCGAAGCGGTGACCGAAGGGCTGTGGAGCAAGACGCCGCTGCTGTCCCTGTTCGCCGTGGCCGTGGTGGCCGCCGTGCTGCTGGGCATCGCGATGCCGCTCATCACCTTCCTGGCCCGCCGCCTGCACTTCAACCGCGAGGACGAGATCGCCATCGTGTTCTGCGGCTCGAAGAAGAGCCTGGCCACCGGCGTGCCGATCGCCAAGGTGCTGTTCGCCGGTGGCAGCCTGGGCGCCATCGTGCTGCCGGTGATGATCTACCACCAGATCCAGCTGATCGTCTGCGGCGTGATCGCGCAGCGGTATGCGAAGCGCGCGCCCTGATTGGGCGCCCGGTTTTTTGTGCGGAGCCCATCCACGCGTGGCGTGGATCTACTGTAGAGCCGAGCCCATGCTCGGCTGATTGCCGCCGCTGATCCACGATCGCCGCTGCGATATCGTGCAGCACCCGGGCATTGCGCTCCACGTCACTCCCCGACTCGCCGATGGCAGTCAGGCTGCAGGTCTTGCTGCCGCCCGTCCAGGCAAGTTCGACGCGGGTGCGACCGCCGCTGTCCACGGTCTTGCCCATCTGTGCGGGAGTGCCGTTCACCCTGGTGTCGCCTCCGCGATCGCCTCGATCTGCGTGCCTGCAGCGATGGAATTGTTCTCGCTGAACTCCACAATGCCGACACCCTCCAGCCGGTAGAAGCGGCTCAGGCCCGAAGAGGTTCCTCTATCCAGCCTGCCACTGGGCTCCCTGCCGATCAGCTCCGCCGGTCCCGGCAGACTGCCTTCCAGCGTACTGGGTGGCCACGCATGGCGTGGATAAGCTACCCGACGCTACTGCTCCACCAGCGTGCCGACACTCAGCGCCGGCATCCACAGCCGCAGGTCGTACTGGCGCCTGGCATCGGTATCGACCTCAGGCGCCCGCGCCGACTGCTCGCGTATCGGCAACGCCTTGCAGCGATCCAGGCAGGCCCATAAACCGCCGCGCTGCGCGTCCAGCCGCACGCTGTAGATATCCAGGTCGCGAAGCAGTGATGCCATCGGCTGAGTCTGCATCTCCGGCGGCGCATCGGCCGGCCGCTGCAGCATGGCGTGCACATTGCCGGTCAGCACCAGCATGCGCGCGCCAGCCGGCAGGCGTTGGTACAGCCGCCGCAACTCGGCCGCCATGCGGTCGTCGCGTGCCTGATTGCCGCCATCGCTTTTGTCGACGTCATAGCCGACCACGTCGATGGCACGTCCCTGTGCCTTCAGCGCGCGCAGGTCTTCGATCATCGCCAGCATGTCGCGGCTGCGACGGCCATCGTGCTGGTCATCGCGCACGTTCCAGAACGCACGGCCGCGCAGGCGCTGGCGGGCCGCCGCCCCGCCATCGGAAGCCAGGTAATCGCGCAGCGTGGGGTTTTCGCCGCGTGGCAGTTCCAGTGCCAGCAGCGGCGTCTCGCGTGTGCCGTGGAATTTGCCCAGCACCAGCATGCGGTGGTCAGCGGCGTGCTGGCGGATCTCCGCGGCAGTGTCATCGGCATGCGCGGTCACGGCCATGCCCAGCGCCAGGATCAGCGCGGTGGTCCAACGGAAGATCGAATGCATCCCTGCGGCTTCCTTTCCCTGGGGGCAGGAACAGCAATGGCGACGCCGCTGGAAGAGATCAAGTGTAGCGCCGAGCCCACGCTCGGCTGCGCTTCCAACCAACCCTCAGCCGAGCATGGGCTCGGCTCTACAGGACCACGCCCGACTCAGCGTTCCAGTGGATCCACGCCATGCGTGAGTGCACCACCGCCTCACATCCAGGGCAAAATCCAGTGGTCCACCAGCAGGAAGGCGAACAGCGCCATCAGGTACACGATGGAGTACTGGAACATCTTCATCGAGAACAGCTCATCCGGCGGGTTCAGCATGCGCCAGGCGTACCAGAGGAACACGGCATTGAGCACGATCGCGCCGCCCAGGTAGAACGGGCCGCTCATGCCCACCAGGTACGGCACCACGCACACCAGCGCCAGCACCACCGAATACACCAGAATCTGCTTGCGCGTGTGCACCACGCCGTGGGTGACCGGCAGCATCGGGATCTTCGCCTTGGCGTAGTCCTCGCGGCGGAAGATCGCCAGCGCCCAGAAGTGCGGCGGCGTCCAGATGAAGATGATCAGCACCAGCAGCGACGAATACGCCCAGTCCGACGAACCCTGCATGCCGGTGATCGCCGCCCAGCCCAGCATCGGCGGCATCGCGCCGGCCAGGCCGCCGATGACGATGTTCTGCGAGGTCGCGCGCTTCAGGTACACGGTGTAGATCACCGCATAGCCGATCAGCGAGGCGAAGGTCAGCACCGCGGTGATCCAGTTCACCCACAGCAGCAGGATCGCCATCGACAGCACGATCAGCACGCCGGCAAACACCAGCACCTGCCACGGCTTGACCTTGCCCACCACCAGCGGGCGCCACGAGGTACGCGCCATCTGCGCATCGATGTGCGCATCCAGCAGCTGGTTGATGGCCGCGGCAGCCGAGGCAGCCAGCCAGATGCCGAGGAAGCCGAGTGCACCGGCGCGCACCTGTTCCCAGCTGGGCACGCCCGGAATGGCCAGGACCATGCCGACCAGGGCGGTGAAAACGATCAGGGCCACGACCTTGGGTTTGGTCAGGTCCCAGTACTGGCGATATCTGGAAAACATGGAATCAGTCCGGGGCACGCAGGCGGGCCAGCAGGCTGACCAGTACGAACAACAAAGCAACGGCCACGCCGTTGTGGGCCACGGCCACTTCCAGCGGCAGGGCCAGCTTCACGTTGAGGATGCCCAGGGTGACCTGCAGCACCAGCAGCGCCACCAGCGCGCTGGCCCAGCCACGCATGCTGGGCACGCGGAACAGGCGCAGGCCCAGCCACAGCAGGTAGGCAGCCACGACGATCGCGAACAGGCGGTGCGCCATCTGGATGGCGATGCGCGAGGCGCCGTCCAGCACGCCCCCTTCGTAATCCACGCCGATGCCGCGCCACAGGGTGAAGCCCTCGGCGAAGTTGTGCTGCGGCCACCACTGGTTGGCGCAGCGCGGGAAGTTGTCCAGCGAAGCACTGCCGCCGCCGCAGGCCAGCGCGGCATAGTTGGCGCTGACCCAGCCGCCGAGGGCGATCTGGGTGACCAGCACCGCCACGCCGATGCGCAGCAGCCACTTCAGCTTGGGCGCTTCGGCCAGGGTGATCGGCAGGTGGGTGGCACGCCAGGCCATCCACACCAGCAGGGCGAACATCAGCATGCCGCCCAGCAGGTGACCCATCACCACGATAGGTTTCAGCAGCAGGGTCACCGTCCACATGCCCAGCAGGGCCTGGAAGATCACCACTGCCAGGGTGAGCAGCGCAGCGCGTGCCAGGTCGATGTTGCTCCAGCGCAGCGCGGCGATCAGCAGGATCGCCTCGCCGGTCAGGGCCAGGATGCTGGCGGTGCCATGCCAGCCCATCATGTACAGCGGTATGCCGGCGGCCACCAGTACGCAGGCGGTCACCACCGCCGTGCTGCCGAAGCGCCGCCTGCGGGTGGTCAGCAGGGCCAGGGTGAGGATCTCGATACCCAGCGCGCCGGCCAGGAAGCGGTGCACCTGCTCGCGCCAGGCCTTGTGGGTTTCCAGCGGGCGGATCTCGGCGGCCGGGTGGCCAATGGTCTCTTCCACGTGCTGCGGCCAGGTGGCCTGGCCATAGCAGGTTGGCCAGTCCGGGCAGCTCAGGCCGGCATCGGACAGGCGGACGAAGGCACCGAACATGATCGTACTGGCGGTCATGATCATGGCGAACCACGCCAGGCGGTGGAAGTTGCGATGCAGCGCCGGACGCGCGGAAAGGCTCATCAAACAGGACTCACTTCAGTTTCAGCAACGTGGCCATGTCCTTGCGCAGGCCACCCAGGTCGGAACCGGGGGCATGGCGCATGATCACGAAGCCGTTCGGATCGATCACGTAGACCGGCAGTCCCGCCGGATCATCGACGCCCGGCAATGCCGCGCGCAGGGCTGGCGACGGGGCCAGCGGCCGCAGCGCGGGCAGCGAGGCGATCGACGCCGGTGGCGTACCCAGCCACAGGATCTCGACATTATCGGCGTTATGGCCGAACAGCTGCCACACCTTGCCCAGTCCCTGCGACAAAGTGACGCACTGCGCATCGCAGGCGCCGGCGGGGGCCACCAGCAACCGCCAGGTCCGCGCTTCGGGGTTCCAGGGGTAGGCCTGGCCGTTGGCCAGGGTGGGCGCCTGCTGGCGCAGATCCACCGGCGGCTGCAGCAGCTGCCCGGCATTGCGGTGCCCGGTGGGCTGCCAGCCGGTGAAGCGCAGCACGGCGGCCAGCGCCATCGCCCCGAAGAACACGGCGAACAGCAGCACCAGGGTCCGGCGGCCGGAACCGCGCGCCTGCGGGGAGGTGGCAGTGTTCATGCGGGGCATTTTCTCATGGTTGGGAAAGGGATGCCGGTGGTGCCGGCCGCTGGCCGGCATCCAGGAAACCGGGGGATTGCCAGCCAGCGGCCGGCACTAGCGGGCAACGGGGCGCTTCCGGCGCCGTTCGAGCACCAGCGCGACCACCAGCACGGTCAGCGCCAGGCCGAACCACTGCACGGCGTAGCCCAGGTGGCGCTGCGGCGGCAGCGTGTTCGGCAGCAGGTCGAGGTCACGCGCATCGCCGAACGGCAGGGCCGGGTCCAGGCGCAGCACCCGGTCGGGCAGCGCGGCCAACCCCAGCGCGCGGGCCACGCCCTCGGCAGGCAGGCGGCTGGCCAACCAGCGTCCGGGCTCGCCGGTGCTGGAGAAGGCCGGCCCCAGCGCCAGGCCGGCCGCAGGCGGCGGTGCAAGCAACCCGCGCACCGTCACCGGCGATGGCGGCGGGGGCACCTGCGGCAAGGTGCGATCCGGCGGCAGCGCGCGCCAGCCCAGGTCGACCAGCAGCACGCTGCCGCCGTCACTGCGGAAGGGTCGATAGATCTTCACCCCGGCACGGCCCTGCCGGGTCTGGTTGTCCAGCAGCACCACCCCCGGCAGGAAGCGGCCATGGTCGGCCACGCCGTGCAACGCCCCCGGTGCCGCCAGCGCCTGCGCCAGCGGCAGCGACTGCGCCACCGCCGGCCCCTGCGCATCGAGCAGCGCCTGTTTGGCGTGCATGCGCTGCAGCTGCCAGAACCCCAGCGCGGTGAACGCGGCCATCGCCAGCACCGCCATCAGCCAGCCGATCGCGCGTGTGTGCTGGCGCATCATGACAAGTCCACGCAAACGCGGTCAGATAGGCACATCCACCCTGCCCTCGAGCCGCGCATGAGTGATTCGCTGAAGACCCTGCTGGTAATCGCGTTTCTGATCGTCATCGTCTGGAATCTGGGCGCCGGCCTGTATTACCTGCTGGTCGACCGCGGCCAGACCAAGCGCACGGTCAACGCGCTGACCCGGCGTATCGGCGTGTCAGTCGCACTGATCGTACTGGTGATCGTGTGCATCTACATGGGCTGGATCAAACCGCACGGTATCGGTGGCTGAGGCCACCGGCGCCGGTGCCGGTCAAAGCACGTAGACGAACATGAAGAGCATCAGCCACACCACGTCGACGAAGTGCCAGTACCACGCGGCGGCTTCGAACGCGAAGTGGTTGTCGCGGGTGAAGTGTCCCTTGGCCGAACGCAGCCACATCACGATCAGCATGATCGTGCCCAGCAGCACGTGCGCGCCGTGGAAGCCGGTCAGCATGAAGAACGTCGAACCGTAGATGCCCGACCCCAGGGTCAGGTTGAGTTCCTTGTAGGCGTGGATGTACTCCTCCGCCTGCAGCGTCAGGAAGCCGAGGCCGAGCAGCACGGTGGCGCCCAGCCAGAGCAGCAGCTGGCGGCGGTTGCCGGCCTTCAGCGCGTGGTGGGCGATGGTCAGGGTCACGCCGGAGGTCAGCAGGATCAGCGTGTTGATCAGCGGCAGGCCCCAGGCCGGAATGGTCTGGAAGGCACCCCCGATCGCCGCCGGTCCGTTGGTCGGCCAGCCCGCCGAGTAGCCCTGCCACAGCAATTCGTTGGTCATCACCCCGCGGCCTTCGCCGCTGAGCCATGACAGGCCCAGGTTGCGGGTGTAGAACAGCGCGCCGAAGAAGGCACCGAAGAACATCACTTCGGAAAAGATGAACCAGACCATGCCCATGCGGAACGAGCCGTCGACCTGGCGGTTGTAGCTGCCGGCCTGCGATTCGCGCACCACGTCGCTGAACCACCAGAACAGGGTCAGCACCAGCATCGCGATGCCGATGTAGAAGGTCCAGCGCCCCCAGCTGGCATCGTTGAGCCAGCTGGCCACGCCGACCATGGTCACCATCATCGCGATGGACCCCACGAACGGCCATTTGCTCTGGGCCGGGACGAAGTACACGTTGGCGTCGGTCGGTGTCTGGGCCATGTCGGTATCCGGGTCAGGGAGCGGCGTGCGCGCCTTCCGATGTGCCGGCAGGTGCCAGCTGGTCGGACAGCGCGTCGTTGCGGTAGAAGGTGTAGGACAAGGTGATCGTCTTGATCTCCGGCGGCAGGTCCGGATCGACGATGAAGCGCACCGGCATGTCGCGCTTCTCGCCGGCCTGCAGCGTCTGCGCGGTGAAACAGAAGCATTCGGTCTTGCTGAAGAAGCCTGACGCGCGCGCCGGCGCGACCGAAGGCACGGCGCTGCCGACCACGGCATTGGCGCTGTCGTTGCGGGCGAAATACAGCGCTTCGTTAAGCTCACCGGGCACCACGTCCATGGTCAGCTGCTCGGGATGGAAGGACCACGGCAACCGCGAATTGACCCCGCCATCGAATTCCACGCGCACCGTGCGCTTGCCGGTGGCGGCGCCGGTGCTGGCCTCGCTGCCGGGGCCGCGCTCTAGGCGCACCCCGAACACCTTTTCGCAGGCGATGCGGTACAGCGGCACCAGCGAGAACGTCAGCAGGAACACCGCCACCGCCACGCCGACCAGGCGCGGCAGCCCGGCGCTGCGTGACGGGGTGGCGGCCGGCGTCCCGCTCATCGGCCGATCACCCCGCTGAGGATGAAGCCGACGTAGACCAGTACGGCGACGGCGCCGACCCACATCGCGGTCCGCTTGGCGCGCTGGCGCTGCAACTCGACGCCGTTGCTCGCGCTGTTGTAGAGCCGAGCCATGCTCGGCTGCTTCTCTTCAGTCGACCAACGGTCGACTCTACCCATGTCGTCAGCCGAGCATGACTCGGCTCTACACGGGGCAAGCGGGCTCTCGTTATGCATGCCCCACCTCAATGCGTGATGTCGTCATGCGCCAGGTCGCCCGGGCGGATGGTCGGCGGCGTGGTGAAGGTATGCGCCGGTGCCGGCGACGGCAGCGTCCACTCCAGGCCGCGCGCGCCTTCCCAGGAACGGGCCTCGGCCTTCTCGCCATTGCGCAGCGAGGACAGCAGGATCGCGGCCATCATGAAGGGCGTGGCGAACATGCCGAACGCACCGATGGAGCTGATCAGGTTCCAGTCGGCAAAGGCCACGCTGTAATCGGGAATACGCCGCGGCATGCCGGCCAGGCCGAGGAAGTGCTGCGGGAAGAACAGCAGGTTGACGAACACGATCGACCACCAGAAGTGCACCTTGGCCCACTTCTCGCTGTACATGCGCCCGGTCCACTTCGGCCACCAGTAGTACACCGCGGCGATCAGCGCGAACACCGCACCGGTCACCAGCACGTAGTGGAAGTGGGCGACCACGAAGTAGGTGTCGTGGTACTGGAAGTCGGCGGCCACAATCGCCAGCATCAGGCCGGAGAAGCCACCGATGGTGAACAGGATGACGAAGGCCACCGACCACAGCATCGGTGCTTCGAAGGTGAGCGAGCCGCGCCACATGGTGCTGACCCAGTTGAACACCTTCACGCCGGTCGGGATCGAGATCAGCATCGTGGCGAACATGAAGTAGATCTCGCCACCCAGCGGCATGCCCACGGTGAACATGTGGTGGGCCCAGACGATGAACGACAGGAAGGCGATCGCGGCGGTGGCGTACACCATCGCCTGGTAGCCGAACAGCGGCTTGCGGCTGAAGGTCGGGATGATCTCGCTGACCACGCCGAAGGCGGGCAGGATCATGATGTAGACCTCGGGGTGCCCGAAGAACCAGAAGATGTGCTGGAACATCACCGGGTCACCGCCACCGGCGGCATTGAAGAAGCTGGTGCCGAAGAACTTGTCGGTCAGCAGCATGGTCACCGCACCGGCCAGCACCGGCATCACCGCGATCAGCAGGAAGGCGGTGATCAGCCACGCCCAGCAGAAGATCGGCATCTTCAGCAGGTCGATGCCCGGCGCACGCATGTTGAGCACGGTGGCGATGATGTTGATCGCGCCCATGATCGAACTGATGCCGGCCACGTGGATCGCGAACACGGTGAAGGCGACGTTGTAGCCGCCCTGCAGCGACAGCGGCGGGTACAGCGTCCAGCCACCGGCCGGTGCACCGCCCGGCAGCAGGAAGGTCAACAGCAGCAGGCTGAAGGCCACCGGCAGCAGCCAGAACGACCAGTTGTTCATGCGCGGCAGCGCCATGTCCGGCGCGCCGATCTGCAGCGGGATCATCCAGTTGGCCAGGCCGACGAAGGCCGGCATCACGCCACCGAAGATCATCACCAGCGCATGCACGGTGGTGAGCTGGTTGAACACCTCCGGGCGGATGAACTGGATGCCGGGTTGGGCGAGCTCAAGCCGGATCAGCACGCTCATGAAGGCGCCGATGACGAACATGATGAAGCTGAAACCCAGGTACAGCGTGCCGATGTCCTTGTGGTTGGTCGAGAAGAACCAACGCTCGAAGAAGCTCTGGTGGTGGTGGTGATCGTCGTGCCCAACTGCCGAGTGCGCCATCGCAAAACACCTCTCAGAATCGGTTGTCGCCACGGCCGCGAACGGCCGCGGGCTTTACATCACGCGCCGCTGGCCGCGGTGGCAGGGGTACCGGCTTCAGCCGCCGCGGGTGCGGCCGGCGCTGCCGGTGCCTCGCCCGCAGGCGCTGCCGGTTCGGCCGGTGCCGCAGGCGTGGCAGGCGCAGCCGGCGGCGGCTTGCGCTGCGCCAGCCACTGCCTGAAGTCTTCCTTGGACACCGCCTCGACCACGATCGGCATGAAGCCATGGTCCTTGCCGCACAGTTCGGCGCACTGCCCGCGGTACACGCCGGGCTGCTCGATGCTGGTCCAGGCCTCATTGATGAAGCCGGGGATGGCGTCCTGCTTCCAGCCCAGGGCCGGCACCCACCAGGCGTGGATCACGTCATCAGACGTGATGACGAAGCGCACCTTGGTATCGACCGGCAGCACCAGGCGGTTGTCCACGTCCAGCAGGTAGTGCGGGTGGCTTTCGCGGGTCGGCACCTTGCCACTCTGCCGCATGCGGTCGGACTCGCGGTCCAGGCGGCTGGTGAAGGTAACGTTCTCGCCCAGGTATTCGTACTTCCACATCCACTGGTAGCCGGTGACCTTCACGGTCATCTCGGCATCGCGGGTGTCGTACATCTTGATCAGGTTGGCCGTGGCCGGCCACGCCATCACGATCAGGATGATCACCGGGATCACCGTCCAGATCACCTCGGCCTTGGTGTTGTGGCTGAAGGTGGCGGCGACGGCGCCCTTGGATTTGCGGAACTTGAAGATGGCGTAGGCCATCGCCCCGAACACGATGACGCCGATCACCGTGCAGATGATCAACGACAGGTTGTTCGACTCCCAGGCCAGGCGCGAGGTCTGGGTGACCCCCTTGCCCATGTTCAGCTGCCACGGCTTGGGATCGGCCGCCTGCGCCCACGCCCATGCCGGAACCAGTCCCCCGGCCACCAGGCTGGCGACCGCTGCAACGCACTTCGTGCCCCACCTGCTGCTTTGCTTCATTGCCTAGACCCTTAGCGTCGTCGGTTGCCGCCATCGCTGGCGGCGAGCAAGCCTTCAAGCATTTCAGCGAGCGTCTGGCGTTCGGCCGGCGCGAGGAAACTCCCCACCTCCACCTGCCGTCCGCTGGATGCCAGCCGGACCCTCTCGTCGTCGGTGAGCAGGCGCACCCAATGGGGGTGGGCCCGGAACACCGGCGATCCACCGGGTACGGGGATGACCTCCACGTACGCCGGCACGACCCGGATCTCCTCCTGCCGTTCACCGCTGCGCCACAAGGCACGCAGGGCGGCTGCCAGCAACAGGCTGTACAGCAGCGCGAACAGGGGGGCGAATGCGTTGCCAGCCACCCACCCGAGGGCGGAGACCAGCCACATCGCTCCCGACAACACGGCAAACAACAGGACGAACTGCCGGGCATCGAGCGCCCGTGGGGGACGCAGCCGCAGCTGCGTACCTGACCCATCCGGAGCTGGAAGCACCTCGATCATGTCGCAACCGCGTTCCTGCCGCGGGAAACGTCTCGATGGTAGCCCCGCCCTCTCACCGGTAGCAAGGGTGCATTCACACTTTTTCCCATGTTGCAATACAGCATGAGCCCGGCGGCGCCAATGACGAATTCGGCACAAATATGGTCGAGCTTGCTGAACACGCTGAATCCACCACTGTCAGGGGCTATCAGCCCTCTACAAAGGTGCCTGCGGGGCACTTCCGCAGGGCGCAAAAATGATTAAAATCGCCAAGTTTTCCACTGGCCGGATCGGCATGAACGCACCCTCCTCCTCCCCTCCCGCCCACGACGCCCCGCGTCCGGGCGCGCTGCTGTCGCCGCAACTGCCGGCGTCCCCCAACCCGTTCCGCCAGGCCATCACCGACGCCTGGTTGAAGGACGAGGCCAGCCACGTGCGCGAGCTGCTGGCGCAGGCCCGCCTGCCCGCCGAGGAGCAGGCCAGGGTGCAGGCGCTGGCCGCCGACCTGGTCGGCCGGGTGCGCGTGCGCGCCAAGGACCAGGGTGCGATCGAAGCCTTCATGCGCCAGTACGACCTGGGCAGCGAGGAAGGCGTGCTGCTGATGTGCGTGGCCGAGGCGCTGCTGCGCATTCCGGACCAGGACACCGCCGACAAGCTGATCCGCGACAAGCTGGCCGATGCCGACTGGGAAAAGCACCTGGGCGGCAGCGACTCGGTGCTGGTCAACGCCTCCACCTGGGGCCTGATGCTTACCGGCAAGCTGGTGCAGATGAACGACGCCACCCGCGCCGATGCCCCCAGCGCCTTCAAGCGCCTGGTCGGCCGCGTCGGTGAGCCGGTAGTGCGCCTGGCCGTGCGCCAGGCCATGAAGATCATGGGCCACCAGTTCGTCATGGGCCGCACCATCAGCGAAGCGCTGTCGCGTTCGCACAAGGGCGACAACGCCAGCTACCGCTATTCGTTCGACATGCTGGGCGAAGGCGCGCTGACCATGAAGGACGCGCTGCGCTACCTCGAGGACTACCGCCGTGCGATCCACGCCATCGGCGGCGACCACAAGGCACGCGGCGGCCGCCCCGACGGCGACGTCAACAATGCACCGGGCATCTCCATCAAGCTGTCGGCGCTGTACCCGCGCTACGAGCACGCCAAGCGCGAGCGCGTGCTGACCGACCTGGTGCCGGGCGTGCTGGAACTGGCGCAGCTGGCCAAGAGCTACGGCATCGGCTGCACCGTCGACGCCGAAGAGTCCGACCGCCTGGAACTGTCGCTGGACATCATCGAGCAGGTGTTCGGCGATGCCTCGCTGGCCGGCTGGGATGGCTTCGGCGTGGTCGTGCAGGCCTACCAGAAGCGCACCCCGTACACGATCGACCACCTGGCCGACATGGCGCGCCGCGCCGGTCGCCGCCTGCAGGTGCGCCTGGTCAAGGGCGCCTACTGGGATGCCGAGATCAAGCGCGCGCAGATCGAAGGCTATCCGGGCTACCCGGTGTTCACCCGCAAGCAGAACACCGACGTGTCCTACCTGGCCTGCGCCAAGCGTCTGTTCACCCATGCCGACGCGATCTACCCGATGTTCGCCACGCACAACGCGCACACCATCGCCGCGGTGCGCAGCATCGCCAACGGCGGCGTGTACGAGCACCAGAAGCTGCACGGCATGGGCGATGACCTGTACGCCGAAGTGGTGCCGGCCGACCGCCTGGGCCTGCCGTGCCGCGTGTATGCGCCGGTCGGTTCGCATGAAGACCTGCTGCCGTACCTGGTGCGCCGCCTGCTGGAAAACGGCGCCAACTCCAGCTTCGTCAACCGCATCACCGACGAACGCGTGCCGATCGCCGACCTGATCCGCGATCCGGTCGAGATGGTCGCCTCGTTCGCCTCGATCCCCCACCCGAAGATCCCGCTGCCCGTTGACCTGCTGCGCAGCCAGAACCACGACAGGAAGAACTCCATGGGCGCCAACCTCGCCAACGACAACGAACTGCGCGCCCTGGCCGAGCAGATCAACGCGGCTGTGAAGCCTTGGCAGGCCACCCCGCTGGTGCCAGGTGCGAACCCGGCCGGCGCCGCGCTGCCGGTGGCCAACCCGGCCGACACCCGCGAAGTGATCGGCCAGTGGCTGGCCGCCGATGCCGCCACCGTGCAGAAGGCCCTGGCCAATGCCGTGGCCGCGCAGCCGGCCTGGAACCGCACCCCGGCCGCCAGCCGCGCCGCCATCCTCGAGCACGCCGCCGACCAGCTGGAAGCGCGCATGCCGGAGTTCATGGCGCTGTGCGTGAAGGAAGCCGGCAAGAGCCTGCCCGACAGCATCGCCGAAGTGCGCGAAGCCGTGGATTTCCTGCGCTACTACGCCAAGCAGGCGCGCGAGCAGTTCAGCCACGCCGAGAAGCTGCCCAGCCCGACCGGTGAATCCAACGAGCTGCAGCTGCACGGCCGCGGCGTGTTCGTCTGCATCAGCCCGTGGAACTTCCCGCTGGCGATCTTCCTGGGCCAGGTGGCCGCTGCACTGGCCGCCGGCAACAGCGTCATCGCCAAGCCGGCCGAGCAGACCAACCTGATCGGCTACTACGCCGTGAAGCTGCTGCACGACGCCGGCGTGCCGGCCGAGGTGGTGCAGTTCCTGCCGGGCGACGGTGCCACGGTCGGTGCCGCGCTGACCGCCGACCCGCGCGTGGCCGGCGTGGCCTTCACCGGCTCCACCGACACCGCCCGTGCGATCAACCGCGCGATGGCCGCGCGTGATGCCGCCATCGGTGTGCTGATCGCCGAAACCGGCGGCCAGAACGCCTTCATCGCAGATTCCTCTGCGCTGCCGGAACAGCTGGTCAAGGATGCGATCGGTTCGGCCTTCACCTCCGCCGGCCAGCGCTGCTCGGCCGCGCGCGTGCTGTTCGTGCAGGACGACATCGCCGACAAGGTGATGACCATGCTGGCCGGTGCGATGAAGGAGCTGAAGGTCGGCAACCCCGGCGTGCTGTCCACCGACGTCGGCCCGGTGATCGACGCCGATGCGCTGAAGATCCTGCAGGACCACGCCGAGCGCATGGACCGCGAGGCGCGTCTGATCGCCGCTGCCGAACTGTCCAGCGAAGCCGCCAACGGCACCTTCTTCGCACCGCGTGCGTATGAACTGAAGGACCTGGCCCAGCTGCAGAAGGAAGTGTTCGGTCCGGTCCTGCACGTCATCCGCTGGAAGGGCAACCAGCTCGACGCGGTGATCGACCAGATCAACGCCACCGGCTACGGCCTGACCCTGGGCGTGCATTCGCGCATCGACGAGACCGTCGACCGCATCAGCAACGGCGTCCACGTCGGCAACGTCTACGTCAACCGCAACCAGATCGGTGCGGTGGTCGGCGTGCAGCCGTTCGGCGGCCAGGGCCTGTCCGGCACCGGCCCGAAAGCCGGCGGCCCGCACTACCTGCTGCGCTTCGCCACCGAAAAGACGGTGACGGTGAACACCACCGCCGCCGGTGGCAACGCCTCGCTGCTGACCCTGGGCGACTGAAACACCCCTCCCCTTCCACGGGTGTGATGGATGCACGAAAAACCCCGCGAAAGCGGGGTTTTTTGTGCTTTTTGCTTCCTGTAGAGCCGAGCCCATGCTCGGCTGCACCGTGCAAGCCGAGCATGGGCTCGGCTCTACAGAGGCGGGACGACACTGAACCGATTGTCGGCCTGCTTCCTCAGCACGCTTTGAATGTGCGCGATGCGCGTTTCCAGATCGCCTTCCAGCAGCACGAACGGCAGCCCCCGCGCATGCAGCTCCTGCAGGTACCAGGCATGCTGCTGCGCGCGGAAGGCCTCGCCCACCCGCGTGCCATCCTGGTCGAACGCGATGTCAGGCGCACACAGGAACAGCAGGTCATACGGCCGCCATGCGGCCTTCAGCAGCGCGTCCGGTGCGCTGCCGAACATCCAGCCGCTGTAGCCCAGGGTCACCAGTGGCGTGGTATCGCAGAAAAGCCAGCGCTGCGCCGTCAGCGCTGCCGCATCCTCGCGCCGGGGCTGCTCTTCGGCGATGCGCAGCAGGTCCGTTTCGCGCAGGTCACCGCCCTGCATTTCCCACAGCGTGCGCCCGTATTCCGCGACCCACGTCGTGCCCATGCGCTCGGCCAGTATGCGCGCCAGCGTGGTTTTGCCGGTGGATTCGCCACCGATGAAGGCCACGCGCTGCACGTAGTCCGCGTACACCTGCGGCGACAGGCCATGGCGAAGCGCATGCGGATCGGCGCGCAGCTGGGTGCCGCTGGGCTGGCCGACATTGAGGCTGCGCTCCAGCCGCTGGTGCTGCACCGGTGCATGGAAATGCGCAGCCATCGCTGCGGCAAAGCCATCGCCGTAGTCCTCGCCGGTGAACACCGCCTGCACCGGCCCGCCGAACAGGTGCAGGCACAGCCAGGCGGTGAAATCTCGCTGCGCCTGCTCGCTGTCACTGTCGCGCGGCAGCGCGCGCGGTGGCAGGCCGTGCTGTTCGCACAGCGCCGCCAGGCGCGCATTGTCGAGCACCGCCACCGTCGCCTGCGGGAAGCGCGCACGCAGCCAGCGTTCGCGGCGGGCGGCGCTGTAGCCGGCAAATCCCGGTTGCGACCAGCCGATCACCAGCAGTTGCCGGCAGCGCGCGGCGGCGAATTCGATCAGCCGTTCGTGGCCACGGTGCAGCGGGCAGAACTTGCCCACCACCAGACCGCGCTTGACGCGCTCAGGCAGCGGCATCGGCGGTCTTTGCCTCGGCACGCATCAGCGTGCGCCAATGGCGCAGCGCTACCAGCGCGTTGATCCAGAAGCCGATGTAGAGGATCGACGTCAGATGCAGGCCACGGCTGTAGTACAGCGGCACCGCGATGGTGTTGACCAGCAGCCACACCCACCATGATTCCAGCTTGCGCCGCATCATCAGGATCTGCGCGATCACGCTCAGCACCAGCACCGCCGAATCGATGTACGGCGCATAGGCATGGGTCAGCCGGGTCAGCATCCAGCCGTAACCAAAGGTCGCCAGCACCGCCAGCGGCAGCAGCCAAGCCCACGCCCGCGGGCGCACCGGGGTGATCGGCAGGGGCGCGCCATGGTCGCCGCGCAGCCACTGCCACCAGCCCAGCACGCTGATGGCGATGAAGAAGAACTGCAGGACCATGTCCGCAAACAGGTGCGAACGCTCGAAGACGGCGGCAAACAGCGCGCAGCCGACGATGCCCAGCCACCAGGTGTGCACGTTGTTGCGGCCGGCCAACAGGATCGAGCCGGCGACGGCGATGTTGGCAGCCAGCTCCAGCTGGAAGTTCGGGTCGGCAAGGTTCATGGCGCCATTGTCGTTGATCCGCGCGCCGAACGTGGATGGCGCCTACGCATTGGGGTCGGAGCCCTTTCCTGTGGAAAGGAAACCGACCCCGTCACACCGTGGATGGCCGCCGCTCAGTAGATCCACGCCATGCGTGGATGGCCTGGCTCCCACGCCCCAAAAAAGAAAGCCCCGCTTGCGCGGGGCCTTCCTCGTGCTGCTTCAGGCCAGGGCCCGAATCAGAACTTGTACTGCATCGAAGCGGCCAGCACATCGCCCGACACCTTGTACTTGCCGGTCACGGTGTTGCCGGTGGCCGAGGTCGAGGTGATGTTCGGGTCCTTGGTGAACAGATGGGTGTAGCCCACGCTGTATTCGGTCTTCTCCGACGGAGCCCAGGTCAGGCCCAGCGACAGCCACTTGCGGGTGGTGTCCGGCACGCGCACGTCGCGGTGCGCGTCGGTGGTCGGGGTCTGGTCATATGCCAGGCCGCCACGCAGGGTCAGCTGGTCGCTTACGCGGTATTCGGTACCGATCGAAGCGAAGGTGGTGTCGCGGTAGTTGAACGGCAGCACGCTGTCCGGCTGGTTGGAGTCATAGTCGACGGTGACCTGGTCGAACTTGCTCCACGCCGTGCGCGAAACGTCGGCCATGATCTTCCACTGGTCGTTCACCCGGTGGCTGACGCTGACCGTGGCGCTGGCCGGCAGGGTGATGGTGGCGCGACCGTTGCTGTCGATGAAGGTGCCCGGGGCAGCCTGTGCCAGGAACGCGGCAGCAGCCGGGGTCATGGTGAAGTCGGCCTTGCCGTCGGTGATCTTGTGTTCGACTTCCGAGCGGTAGCTGAAGGCGATGTTGGTGCCTTCCACCGGGCTGACGGTCATGCCCAGGGTGTAACCCACGGACACTTCGTCACCCTTGATGCGCAGGTAGCCATCGGCCGAACCCGGCGAGAAGCCGAGCTGGGCGGCCTGCACGGCGGCCTGGCGGGCAGCAGCTGCAGCCTGCGCCGGGGTGCCACCGGCAGCCAGCACGGCGGCCGAAGCGCGCTGCTGGGCGCTGGCGTTGATGGCGGTACCAGCATCGACGGCGCTGGTCAGGTCGACGTTCAGGCGCTCGGCGAACACGCCGACACCGAACGACAGGTACGGGTTGACGTCATAGGAGAACGCCACGCCCAGGTCGATCGCCTTCAGGTCGGTCTTGACGCCGTTGTAGCGGCCGACCCAGTCGGTGTCGTACTCGGTCTTGAAGCCGAACGGCACGGTCAGCGAGGCACCGAAGTGCATGTTGTCATTCGCGCCGAACGGGACGTGGAAGTACGCCGCCGGAACCGGAGCGATCATGCCGGCGTCGCCGCCGTTGCCGCCGGAAATCGGCGCACCGTTTCCGTACCGGCCTTCGCCGCGGAACTTGGCACCGAAGCTGATGGCGCTGACGTCACCCTGGAACTGGGTGCCGTCGAGCAGGCGCATCGAGGCCGGGTTGGTGGCGACCACCGAGGCATCGCCTTCGGCGGAGGTGGAGCCGGCGAAGGCACGGCCCAGGCCCTTGGCGCTGTTTTCCTTCAGCTGGAAGGCGGCGGCGTTGGCATCGGCGGCGGCCAGCGCACCGGCAACGCCGACGGCCAGCAGGGTCAGTCGGGCAATGGTAGAAGCGGTTTGCATCGTAGTTCTCTCTCCGGTAAGCGGTGATGGTGCTCTGCGTGCGCCTGCGCCCACCGGACCCGCAAAGGCCCGCCAGAACGCGCCGGATTCCCCTCCCGACATACGACGCCGTATGCGAGTATTACCCAGAGCGGTTAATGAAACAATAACAGCGACGGCCGTCTTTCCGCTGCGGAAACTGAACAGGCGCCTCGCCCGCGGAAAGCCCCGGCACGCTAGGCTAGCGTCCATGTTCGTGTCTCTCCCCTCCCGCAAGAAGGCCACGCTGCGCTGGGCCACACCCGTGCTGTTTGCGGCATTGTGGCTGGCATTCCTCTGGTCGATCTCGCGTCCGGGCGACGCCCGCAACAGCCTCTGGCTGGACTGGGGCGCCCTGTCGACCGGCCTGACCCAGCCCCAGGACTGGTGGGCGACCCTGCAGGACGGCAGCGTGCTGCGGTTGTTCACCGCCCTGTTCCTGCACGCGGACTGGTCGCACCTGCTGGGCAACCTGGTGTTCCTGCTGATTTTCGGCCTGCCCGCCGAACGGGTGCTGGGGCCGTGGCGGCTGATGCTGCTGTTCCTGGTCGGCGGCGCGATGTCCAACCTGGTGGCGATCTACACCATGGGCAGCCCGGACCAGATCATCATCGGCGCCAGCGGCGCGGTGTCGGCGCTGATCGGTGCCTACCTGGCGCTGTTCCCGGCGGCGCGCCTGGGCGTGGTCATCCCGCTGGGCCTGTTCCTGGAATTCGTGCGTGCCCCGGCCTACCTGCTGATCGGCGTCTGGGCCGCACTGCAGGTAGTGTTCGCCCACATCGGCCCAAGCTTCGGCATGGTGGCCTGGTGGGCGCACATCGGCGGCTTCGTGTTCGGCGTGGTGTACGGGGTCTACGTTCGGGCGGCCATCGCCCGCCGCCTGCGCAAGCGCCACGGCTTCTGAGCACCTGAAAGGCAGTCGAGCAAGCTCGACTCTACGACGCCGGTAGAGTCGAGCTTGCGCGCCCGCAGCGCGGCGCCGGGGCGCGCCCGGCGCGAACACCGG
>NZ_VYKI01000023.1:46509-52504 GCF_008710035.1 Stenotrophomonas cyclobalanopsidis
TCCACACCCCCCCGCTCCCCCCCCCCCCCCCCCCCCCCCCCCGGCGCCCCCCCCCCCCCCCCCCCCACTGCAGCTCGTCGCCGGGCATCGCCCGGCGCTACCTCAGGGCTTGGCCGGGGTTTCGGCCGGCTTGGCCGCGGGCTTCGGTTCGGGCTTCGGCTCTGAGTTCGCCTCAGGCTTCGGCGCCGGCTTTGCCGCCTCGGCCTTGGCCGCTTCCGCCTTCAGCCGCGTGGCCACCGAACCGGGGTTCTTCAGTTCGGCCAGGGCATCGTTGATCGGGGCGTCGCCCGGCAGCACCGCACCGGCGCGGTAGCCCTCGGTACCTTCGTCGTCACCGCGCAGGTGGCCCGGCAGGGTCGCCTCGCTGTAATCGCTCAGGCTGGCCGGCAGCGCATCCTGCTCCGGCGTTGGCGCCGGCTTCAGTTCCACGTCGGGCACGATGCCGGTGGCCTGGATCGACTTGCCGCTGGGCGTGTAATAGCGCGCGGTGGTCAGCTTGACCGAATCGCCGTTGTCCAGCGGCAGCACGGTCTGCACCGAGCCCTTGCCGAAGGTCCGGCTGCCGACCACGCGCGCACGCTTGTTGTCGCGCAGCGCACCGGCCAGCACTTCGGACGCACTGGCCGAACCCGCGTCGGCCAGCACCACCACCGGTGCGCCCTTCAGCAGGTCGCCCGGCGTCGCATCGAAGCGCGCATCGCTGATGCTGATGCGGCCGCGGGTGCTGACGATGTTGCCCTTGTCGAGCAGGTCATCGGCCACCTGCACTGCGGCAGTCAGCAGGCCACCCGGGTTGCTGCGCAGATCCAGCACCAGGCCCTTGAGCTGGCCACCGGCCTGCTTCTGCAGCTGCTGCACGTGCTTCTGGAAGTCAGAGCCGGTATCGGCCTGGAACGTGCTCAGGCGGATGTAGCCGTAGCCCGGTTCGAGCATGCGGCTCTTCACGCTGGTCACGCGGATGGTCTGCCGGGTCAGGCTGACATCGAATGGCTTGGGCTTGCCGTCGCGCACGATGGTCAGCACCACCTTGCTGCCGGCCGGGCCACGCAGCGGTTCGCTGGCATCGATGGCACTGATCGGCTTGCCGTCGATGGCGATGATCAGGTCACCAGCGAGGATGCCGGCCTTGGCCGCCGGCGTGTCGTCGATCGGCGAAATGACCTTCATGCTGGCGTTGTCGGGCTGCTGCTGCAGCTCCACGCCGATGCCTTCGTAGGCACCGTTGGCCTGCTCGTCGAAGGCCTCGGCGTCCTCCTTGTTGAAGTAGGTGCTGTGCGGATCGAGATCCAGCAGCAGGCCGCGCACGGCCGACTGCATCAGCTTGTTGTCATCCACCGGATCGACATAGGCCGCGCGGACGGCGTTGTAGACCGAGACGAAACGACGGATGTCTTCCAGCGGCACCTTCGAGGTCACCGCCTCCTCGTTGCTCGCTGCCTGGCCGGAGGTATCGGTGGCGGCCGGCGCAGTCTGCTGCGCCCAGGACAGCGCTGGCATCAGGGCCAGCAAGAGGGTGGCGGTACGGGCTGCGCGCATGGATCACTCCTGTCGACGGTGGCATCGTGCCCAAGGCACATGCCCCGATTATGCGCGAAGCGTGGCTAAATTCCCGTTGAATCCGGCCTGGTCGCAGCAGCGTCGATTCAGCGCCGCTGCAGCCAGCTGTCCGGGTTGACCGGTTGCCCGCCGCGGCGCAGCTCGAAGTACAGCGCGGTCACGCCCTGGCCACCGGAATTGCCGACCTTGGCCACGGCGTCGCCACGGCTCACGCGCGCGCCCGCATCCTTCAGCAGGGTGTCGTTGTGTGCGTACAGGCTCATGTAGCCGTTGCCGTGGTCGACGATCAGGATCATCCCGTAGCCGGTCATCCAGTCGGAGAACACCACGGTGCCATCGGCCACGGCGGTGACGGTGCTGCCGGCCGGTGCGCCGATCAGCACGCCGCTGCTGGTGCGCCCGTCGGGCAGCTTGGCGCCATAGCGGGCCAGCAGGTTGCCCGACAGCGGCCAGCCCAGCCCGCCCACCTTCGGCGCAGGCGCGGAAGCCACGGCCGGCGGCACCTTGGTCGGCGGCGGCGGGCGTCCCTCGGCCTTGGCCTGGCGTGCGGCCTTCTCGGCCGCGGCCTTTTCGGCGGCAGCTTTGCGCGCGGCGGCACGGCGTTCGGCCTCGGCGCGGGCGGCGGCCGCACGCAGGTTGGCCAGCAGCGTTTCCAGCGCCTTGGCATCCTGGCCGAGTGCCTGTTCCTTTTCGCGGCGGTCCTTGAACCGTTCTTCCAGCGAGGCCACGGTCTGTGCACGATCGCGGCGATCGGCCGCCAGCGAGGCCGCCTGCTGCTTCTGGTCGCGCTGCGCGCCCTGCAGGGTCTGTCTGCGCTCGGCGATCTGCGCCTGCAGCGTCTCCAGCTCCTTCAGGTCGCCGGTAAGGGTCGCAATGCGCTGCGCGCGCTCGCGCTGCAGGTAGCGGTGGTACGCCAGGGCACGGTTGGCATCGGCCACCGTATCCTGCGACAGCAGCAGCTTCAGCGGGGCATGGTTGCCCAGCTGGTAGGCCGCGCGCAGCAGCCCGGCCAGCTCGCGGTTCTGCTGGGCCAGGTTGGCCTGCAGGGTGGCGCGGCGCTGTTCGGCTTCGGCCAGCGCCTGGCTCTGCTCACGCAGCGCGGTTTCGGTCTGGGCCAGTGCCCGGCCGCTGCGGGCGACCTTTTCATCTGCATCGCGCAGCTGCCGTGAGGCCTGGCCGCGCTGGCCCTCGATCTGCCGGCGCTCCTGCGCCACGCCCTTCAGTTCAGTGCGCAGCTTCTGCAGCTTGCGCTCGGCCTCGCGGGTGGAGGCGGTCTGCGCGCTGCCCGGCAGGGGAGCGGCCAGCGCCAATGCCAGCCCCAGCAACAGGCAACGCCCGGCGCGGGCAGCGGCGGTGTGATGTCGGCGTGAGGGGAAGACGGTGTTGCGCAAGGGCTTTCCAGTGACTTCAGGCAGTTGCAGGGGGTGCCGGGGAATGGTGACATCAACGCACGCGGCCTGCCAGCCGCACAACAACGAGGTCCCCCATGAAAACGCTCTCCATTGCGCTGCTGTTGGGCGCACTGCTGGTCGCCGGCCCGCTTGGCGCGCAGGACAACATCAGCAAGGTCAACGGCAGCATCAGCGCCGACCCGGGCCAGCGCTACGGCAAGCTGGACACCGTCAACGGCGGCATCCGCGTGGGTGATGGCGTGGAAACCGGCAGTATCGACACCGTCAACGGCGGTGTCACCGTGGCCGACCGCGCCCGCACCGGCAGCATCGAGACGGTCAACGGCAGCGTGCGCCTGGGCCGTGAAGTCATCGCCCAGGGCGATGTCAGCACGGTCAACGGCAGCATCTTCAGCGACCACGGCAGCCAGATCGAAGGCGGCGTGGAAACGGTCAACGGTGGCATCGGCCTGGTCAACAGCCGCGTGCGCAAGGACGTGGAAACGGTCAACGGTGACATCACCGTGGGCATCGGCTCGCAGGTCGGTGGCGGCCTGCGCGTGCGCAAGCCCAACTTCAGCGTTTCGCTCACCGCCAGCCGCAAGCCGCGCGTGATCATCGGCCCCAACGCCGTGGTCGAGGGCCCGCTGCTGTTCGAACGCGAGGTGGTGCTGTACGTGCACCGCACCGCACGCGTCGGGCCGGTCACCGGTGCCGAGCCGATCCCGTTCGACACCGATACCGCGCCGGCGGACTGAGTCCCCGGCGCTGCAATACGGGGAATGCTCCCCTTCACCGGCCGCGCCCGGCGTGGCCATCCCTCGTGTATCCAGGAAACGACGATGCCCCGCAAACTCCTCCTGTGCCTGGCCGCCGCGGCCGCGCTCAGCGCCTGCAAAGGCGAAGACACATCCACGCCGGCGCCTGCCGCCAGCCCCGATGCTGCGGCCACGCCGGCAGCCCACACCTTCTCGCCCAGCATCAACGCCGCCGACTTCAGCGAGATGGTCAAGACGCTGGCTTCGGACGAATTCGAAGGCCGCGCCCCGGGCAGCAAGGGCGAAGAGCTGACGGTCAACTACATCCGCGACCAGATGCAGCGCATCGGCCTGCAGCCGGGCAACGGTGACAGCTGGTTCCAGGACGTGCCGATGACCGAGACCACGGCCGACGCGTCGACCGTGCTGAAGATCACCCAGGGCGGCAAGACCACCGAGCTGAAGTTCGGCACCGACATGGTGGTGGGCACCCGTACCGGCGAGGCCGAAGTGAAGGTCGATGCCAGTGACCTGGTGTTCGTCGGCTATGGCGTGGATGCGCCGGAGCAGAAGTGGAACGACTACGCCGGCCAGGACTGGAAGGGCAAGACGGTCGTGATGTTCGTCAACGACCCGGGCTTCCATGTCGGCGACGAGACGCTGTTCGACGGCAAGCGCATGACCTATTACGGGCGCTGGACCTACAAGTTCGAGGAGGCCGCCCGCAAGGGTGCCGCCGCCGCGCTGATCGTGCACGACACCGCCGGTGCTTCCTATGGCTGGGACGTGGTGAAGAACTCCTGGGCCGGCCCGCAGTACGACCTGCCGGCCAAGGATGATCCGGAAGCGCGCATCCCGGTGCAGGGCTGGCTGAGTGCGGACGCCGCCAAGGCGCTGTTCGCCGGGGCCGGCCTGGACCTGGCGCAGGCCTACAAGGACGCCAGCAAGCGCGGCTTCAAGCCGGTGCCGCTGAAGGCCACCGCTGCGGTCGACCTGAAGAGCAGGATCGCGCAGAAGCAGTCGCGCAACGTGGTGGGCGTGCTGCCGGGCAGCAAGCGTGCCGACGAAGCCGTGCTGTACATGGCCCATTGGGACCACCTGGGCAAGCATGAGGGCGAGGAAGGCGACAACATCTACAACGGTGCTGTCGACAACGCGACCGGCGTGGCCGGCATCCTCGAAGTGGCCGAAGCCATGGCCCACCAGGATCCGAAGCCGGAGCGCTCGGTGGTGTTCCTGGCCGTGACCCTGGAAGAGTCCGGCCTGCTGGGTTCCAAGTACTACGTGGCCCACCCGACCTTCCCGCTGGACAAGATTGCCGGCGTGATCAACATCGACGCGATGTCGGTGGCCGGCCGTGCCAAGGACGTGACGGTCACCGGTTTCGGCAGTTCCGAGCTGGAGGACATCCTCAAGCCGCTGGCGGCCGCCCAGGACCGCACCCTGCACGGCGAGACCTCGGTGCAGAGTGGCTTCTACTTCCGCTCGGACCACTTCAACTTCGCCAAGGCCGGCGTGCCGGCGCTGTATGCCGACGGTGGCGAGGACCTGCGCGACGGCGGCGTCGAAGCGGGCCGCAAGGCGGCTGCCGATTACGGCAACAACCGTTACCACGGGCCGAAGGATGAGTTCGATGCCTCCACCTGGAAGCTGGATGGCACCGTGGAAGACCTGGAACTGATGTACGGCGTGGGCAAGGAACTGGCAGGCGGCGATCGCTGGCCGAACTGGTACGAAGGCAATCCCTTCAAGGCCGCCCGCGACGAGATGATGAAGAACAAGGCTGCGGCCGCAGCAAAGTAGAGTCGAGCTTGCTCGACTGAACAGCGTTGAGGTCAAAGCGGCGCCCGTAAGGGCGCCGCTTTTTTGTGTGCAGTGGGGTGGCACATCCACGCAACCGCACTGATCTGCGCGCAAAGAAAAACCCCGCTGCGTCAGCAGCGGGGTTTTGGGTGTAAACCCTGGCGATGACCTACTCTCGCATGGCTTGAGCCACACTACCATCGGCGCAGCTGCGTTTCACTTCCGAGTTCGGGATGGGATCGGGTGGTTCCACAGCGCTGATTTCACCAGGGAGACGGTTGCAGCAGCGCTTGCAGCGCCAGCTCGCGATCTTGCCCTTGGGGCGGAAGGTACCCGGAAAAGCGATGCCTTCACTTAATAAGAAAAAACCCCGCTGCGCAAGCAGCGGGGTTTTTGGGTATAAACCCTGGCGATGACCTACTCTCGCATGGCTTGAGCCACACTACCATCGGCGCAGCTGCGTTTCACTTCCGAGTTCGGGATGGG
>NZ_VYKI01000024.1:0-15496 GCF_008710035.1 Stenotrophomonas cyclobalanopsidis
CCTGCGACCCGCGGCAGCGCCGGGCCGGGCCCGGCGGCTTTGGCTCTGGCCGCTTCGCTCGCCGCGCATGGCCCGGCGCTACCCATGACCGCCTGCGAATCTCGGTAGCGCCGGCCGCTGGCCGGCGGCGTCGGCTCTGGCCGCTTCGCTCGCCGGGCGTGGCCCGGCGCTACCCGTAACCGCCTGCGGCGGTTACTGGCGCAGCTCGCGGAAGGTCGCGGCCGGGCCGGCGATACCGTGGCTGGCACGCCAGGGGTTGATGTCCAGGCCGCCGCGACGGGTGTAACGCGCTTCCACTTCCAGCCACTGCGGCTGGCAGCGCGCGGACACCTCGCTGAAGATGCGCTCCACGCACTGCTCGTGGAACTCGGCATGCTCGCGGTAGCTGACCAGATAGCGCAGCAGGCCGGCGTGGTCGATCTTCGGGCCGCGGTAGCGGACGCTGACCGTGGCCCAGTCCGGCTGGCCGGTAACCGGGCAGTTGGATTTCAGCAGGGACGAGACCAGGGTCTCCTCCACCACTTGGCCGGCATCGGCAGCGAGGTAATCCGCCTGCGGCGGGCCGTAGCAGTCGATCTCCACGTCCAGCCCATCGATTGATTCGCCCAGCGGCGCCTCGACCAGAGGCGGCAGGCCGAACTGCACCTGCACCGGCGCACCCGCACAGGCCGACAGATCGGCCACCAGACGCTCCCGCACTGCGTCGGCGCTGTCGATGCGGGTGCTGTTGAGGGAGTTCAGGTACAGCTTGAAGGACTTCGATTCGATCAGCCGCGGCGAGGTGCACGGCACCTTCACGGTGGCGACGGCCACCTGCGGCTTGCCTCGCGGGTCGAGCCAGCTCAGTTCGAAGGCGTGCCAGCGGTCGTGGCCGACGAACGGCAGCGCGGCGTCATCGAGGCCGATCTCGGCGCGGGCGCCGATGCGGGGGATGGGAAACAGCAGGCCGGGATCGTACTGCGACGGGTAACTGACCTCGCGACCGAGGCTGGAGTCCTGGGGGGTGTTCATGGCGCGCATTGTATCGCGGCGGGGGTGGGCCTTCGGCCGGGTCAGCCAACGGCGGAGCCCCTCCGTGGTGGTTAAGAGCAGGATCCCGGGGTTGGCCGGGAGGGTGGGTTGGCCGGGGGACGCCGTGAATCCGTCCATGGAGGCTCGGTCGCCGCATCCATGCGGCTCACGCCCCCAGCCAACCCACCCTCCCGGCCGCGGACAGTTCCCCGCGCCACCACGGGAAAGATCAGGAAAATCAAAATCAAAAGCAAAAGCCGATCCTTCAGACGTTCATGTCGTCCGCCGTGCCGACCAACGGTCGGCACCCACCAACCGCAGCTGGCACCAACAGCCGCGGGAAACTGTCGGAGGCGGGGTGGGTCCGGTGGCAGGGGCGTGAGCGCCATGGATGGCGCGACCGAGGCTACAGGGACGTACTTGCGCCGTCCCCTGCCACCGGACCCACCCCGCCATCCCATGGATAGCCCGCTTTTGACGTTGACGTTGATCTGCAGCGGGTGCAGGGCTGCAAGCCCTGCCGCTAGCCCCTTACCCCGCCGGGGTGGCAGCACCGTTCAAGTAATCCAGGCTCACCTGCATCAACGCCCGGAACCCGACATCCAGTGCCTTCTCATCCAGCAGGAACTTCGGCGAATGATTCGCCGGCGCCGTCGCCGGGTCGATGCCCACGCTGGTCGAACCGACGAAGAAGAACATGCCCGGCACTTCCTTCGCGTACAGCGAGAAATCCTCCGCCCCCATCTGCAGCGGCGGCTCGTACACGTTGTCCTTGCCCACCACCGCCTGCAGGCTCGGCAGCATCTTCGCGGTCAGCGCCGGGTCGTTCACCGTCGCCGGGTTGCCTTCCGACTCGTAGATGTCGGTCACCGCCTTGGCACCGTGCGCGGCCGCGGTGTGCTCGGCCACGTTGCGCAGGTCGGCGAAGATCTGCTGGCGCATGCCCTCGTCGAAGGTGCGGATGGTGCCGACCATCTCCACTTCATCGGGAATGATGTTATAGCGGATGCCACCGTTGATCGCGCCGAAGGTCAGCACAGCCGGCTGCTTGGACAGGTTGGTGCGGCGGCTGACGATGGTCTGCGCGGTACCAATCAGGTCGGCGGTGGCCACGATCGGGTCCACGCCGTTCCACGGTGCCGAGCCATGGGTCTGGCGGCCGATCACCTTGATGCCGAAACGATCCGACGCCGCCATCAACGGGCCGCCACGCACCGCGATCTGGCCCGCCTGCACGCTGGAGAACACATGCAGGCCGAACACCGCCTCCGGCTTGAAGTCAGCAAACAGGCCTTCCTTCAGCATCAGCGCGGCACCGCCCTCTTCCGGCGGCGGTGCGCCTTCTTCGGAGGGCTGGAAGATCAGCATCACCTGGCCCGGCAGGTCCTTCTTCATCGCCACCAGCGCCTGCGCCACGCCCAGCAGGGTGGCGGTGTGCGCATCGTGGCCGCAGGCATGCATCACGCCCACGGTCTGGCCGCGGTACTGCGCGGTGGCCTTGGACGCAAACGGCAGGCCGGTCTGTTCGGTCACCGGCAGCGCGTCCATGTCCGCGCGCAGGGCGATCTTCGGGCCGGGCTCGCCACCTTCGATGATCGCCACCACACCGTGGTGGGCGATGCCGGTCTTCGGCTTCAGGCCCATCGCGCGCAGGCGCTTGGCGACCTCGGCCGAGGTTCGCTCCTCGCGGTTGGACAGCTCCGGATGCGCGTGGAAGTCACGCCGCCACTCCACCACCTGGGCCTGCAGGCGCTGCGCGGCGGCGGTCACCTCCGGGCGCTCGGCCTGCTGGGCGTGGGCAAGGGTCGGCAGGGCCAGCAGCAGGGCGGACAGCAGCAGGGAACGGCGCATCGGTGAGTCTCCACGTAAGGGGTCTGCACCTGAATGTAGGCCAACACCGCCCCCACGGGAACCTCCTCCGCCGGGACCGGTCTCAGGGCCCGTCCCATACGTCATGCAGGAAACGTAGCGCGCCGCAGGTATGCTTTGCGCATTGCCAACCGGGGTCCGCCCCGTCCAGCCCTCTTGGAGTCCTTGAATGTCACGTGTTTGGAAGATCGTGCTGCTGGTCGTGGCAGTGCTGGTGCTGGCGGTGGTCGGCGTACGCGTCCTCGGTGGCGGCAAGGACAAGGCGGGTGGGCAGGCCGCAGGCGCGCGCCAGGGCGGTGAGGATCCCGATGCCGGCCCGGTGCCGGTGACCGTGGTCGATGCGACGCGCCAGGACGTGCCGGTGTATGCCAGCGCGCTGGGCACGGTGACCGCGATGAACACCGTCACAGTCAGCCCGCAGGTCGGCGGCCAGCTGATGAGCATCCATTTCCGCGAGGGCCAGGAAGTGAAGCAGGGTGACCTGCTGGCGCAGATCGACCCGCGCAGCGCCCAGGCCAGCTACGACCAGGCCGTGGCCGCCAAGCGCCAGAACGAAGCGTTGCTGGCCACCGCACGTTCCAACTACCAGCGCTCCAATGCGCCGGAGTACCGCCAGTTCGTCGCCAAGACCGATCTGGATACACAGCGAAATCAAGTGGCACAGTACGAAAGCGCGGTGGCCGCCAACGAAGCCAGCGCGCGTGCCGCGCAGGTGCAGCTGCAGTACACCCGCATCACCGCGCCGATCTCGGGCATCGCCGGCATCCGCGCGGTCGACGCAGGCAATGTGGTCAGCGCTGGTACCGCGCTGGTCACCCTCACCCAGATCCACCCGATCCACGTGCTGTTCAACCTGCCCGAGCGCCAACTCGGCGACGTGCGCCAGGCCCAGAACGCCGGCGCCGTGCCGGTGGCCGCGCTGGACCGCGCCGATTCGCACGTGCTGTCCGGTGACGGCAAGCTGGACGTGGTCGACAACCTGATCAGCGCCGACAGCGGCACCTTCAAGGCCCGCGCGATCTTCGACAACACCGACAACGGCCTGTGGCCGGGCCAGTTCGTCAACGTGCGCATGCAGCTGCGCACGATCGGCGGCGGCGTGGTCATCCCCACCCAGGCGGTGCTGCGTGGCCCGGACGGCGAGTACGTCTATGTCGTACAGGGCGACAACACGGTGAAGATGCAGACCGTGCGCAGCGGCGTGGAAGTGGGCGACAGCCAGGTGCAGATCGCCGAAGGCCTGAAGGGCGGCGAGCGCGTGGTCAGCGAAGGCCAGTTCCGCCTGAAGCCGGGCAGCAAGGTGACCGCGCTGAAGCCGGGCGAGACCCCGGCCGCGCCGACCGAGGCCGAACTGAAGGCCGCCGAACAGAAGAATGGCGGCGGTGGCCGTCGTGGTGGTGGCCCGCGCTGAGCGCAGGCCACCCTTTCCTTTCGCGCCGGCCTCGCAGCCGGCGCTGCCATTGAAGCGCCAGCAAGGATCAGTCCGTGGGCTTTTCGACGATCTTCATCCGCCGTCCCATCGCGACCTCGCTGTTGATGGCGGGTCTGTTGCTGCTGGGCATCCTCGGTTACCGCAAGCTGCCGGTGTCGGCGCTGCCGGAAATCGATGCGCCCAGCCTGGTGGTCACCACCCAGTACCCGGGTGCCAACGCGACCACCATGGCCTCGCTGGTGACCACGCCGCTGGAGCGCCAGTTCGGGCAGATCTCCGGGCTGGAACTGATGACCTCCGATTCCTCGGCCGGGTTGTCGACGATCATCCTGCAGTTCTCGATGGACCGCGACATCGACATCGCCGCGCAGGACGTGCAGGCGGCGATCCGCCAGGCCACCCTGCCCTCCTCGCTGCCGTACCAGCCGGTCTACAACCGGGTGAACCCGGCCGACGCGGCTATCGTCACCCTGAAGTTGACCTCGGACACGCGCCCCCTGCGTGACGTCAACAACTACGCCGACTCGATCCTCGCCCAGCGCCTGTCGCAGGTGCAGGGCGTGGGCCTGGTGTCGATCGCCGGCAACGTGCGCCCGGCCGTGCGCATCCAGGTCAACCCGGCGCAGCTGTCGAACATGGGCCTGACCATGGAGGAGCTGCGCAGCGCGCTCACCCAGGCCAACGTCAATGCGCCCAAGGGTTCGTTGAACGGCAAGACCCAGTCCTACAGCATCGGCACCAACGACCAGCTGGCCAGCGCCGCCGAATACCGCGACACCATCATCAGCTACAAGAACGGCCGTCCGGTGCGGTTGTCCGACGTGGCCGACGTGGTCGATGGCGTGGAGAACGACCAGCTGGCCGCCTGGGCCAACGGCAAGCCGGCCGTGCTGCTGGAAGTGCGCCGCCAGCCGGGCGCCAACATCGTGCAGACCGTCGAGCGGATCCGCGCGATCCTGCCGCAGCTGCAGGGCGTGCTGCCGGCCGACGTGCACCTGGAAGTCTTCAACGACCGCACCGAGACCATCCGCGCCTCGGTGCACGAAGTGCAGTTCACCCTGATCCTCACCATCGGCCTGGTGGTAGCGGTCATCTTCGTGTTCCTGCGGCGGTTCTGGGCCACCATCATTCCCTCGGTGGCGGTGCCGCTGTCGCTGGCCGGCACCTTCGCGGTGATGGCCTTCACCGGCATGTCGCTGGACAACCTCTCGCTGATGGCGCTGGTGGTGGCCACCGGCTTCGTGGTCGACGATGCGATCGTGATGATCGAGAACATCGTCCGCTACATCGAGCAGGGCAAGAGTGGCAAGGAAGCGGCCGAGATCGGTGCGCGCCAGATCGGCTTCACCGTGCTGTCGCTGACCGTCTCGCTGGTGGCGGTGTTCCTGCCGCTGCTGCTGATGCCCGGCGTCACCGGCCGCCTGTTCCATGAGTTCGCCTGGGTGCTGAGCATCGCGGTCGTGCTGTCGATGCTGATCTCGCTGACGCTGACCCCGATGATGTGCGCCTACCTGCTCAAGCCCGACGCCCTGCCCGAGGGCGAGGACGCGCATGAGCGCGCAGCGGCGGCCGGCAAGCAGAACCTGTGGACGCGCACCGTGGGCCTGTACGAGCGCAGCCTGGACTGGGTGCTGGGCCACCAGCGCCTGACCCTGGCCGTGGCCGGCGCCGCGCTGGTGCTGACCGTGCTGCTGTACGTGCTGATTCCCAAGGGCCTGCTGCCCGAACAGGACACCGGCCTGATCACCGGCGTGGTCCAGGCCGACCAGAACATCGCCTTCCCGCAGATGGAGCAACGTACCAGGCAGGTGGCCGAAGCCCTGCGCCAGGACCCGGACGTGACCGGCGTATCGGCCTTCATCGGCGCCGGCAGCATGAACCCCACGCTCAACCAGGGCCAGCTGTCGATCGTGCTGAAGGAACGCGGCGAGCGTGACGGCCTGGAGGAGATCCTGCCGCGCCTGCAGAAGGCCGTGGCCGGCATCCCCGGCGTGGCGCTGTACCTCAAGCCCGTGCAGGACGTGACCCTGGATACCCGCGTGGCCGCCACTGAGTACCAGTACTCGCTGTCGGACGTGGATTCGGCCACCGTGGCCACCCAGGCCACGCGCCTGACCGAGGCGCTGCGCAAGCGCCCGGAACTGGCCGACGTCGACAACAACCTGTCCAACCAGGGCCGTGCCCTGGAGCTGAACATCGACCGCGACAAGGCCAGCGTGCTGGGCGTGCCGATGCAGACCATCGATGACACGCTCTACGACGCGTTCGGCCAGCGCCAGATCTCGACCATCTTCACCGAGCTCAACCAGTACCGCGTCGTGCTGGAAGTCGCACCGGAGTTCCGTACCAGCACCGCGCTGATGGAACAGCTGGCCGTGGCCTCCAACGGTGCCGGCGCACTCACCGGCACCAATGCCACCAGCTTCGGCCAGGTCACCTCGTCCAACTCGTCCACCGCCACCGGTATCGGCGCGCAGAACACCGGCATCACCGTCGGTGCGGGCAACATCATCCCGCTGTCGGCGCTGGCCGACAGCAAGGTCACCAGCGCGCCGCTGGTGGTCAGCCACCAGCAGCAGCTGCCGGCGGTGACGGTCTCCTTCAACATCGCCCCGGGCTATTCGCTGTCCGATGCGGTCAAAGCCATCCAGGAAACCAAGGACAGCCTGGACATGCCGGCGCACCTGCATGCTGAGTTCATCGGCAAGGCGGCCGAATTCACCGGCAGCCAGACCGACGTGGTGTGGCTGCTGCTGGCCTCGCTGGTGGTCATCTACATCGTGCTGGGCGTGCTGTACGAGAGCTACATCCACCCGATCACGATCATCTCGACCCTGCCGCCGGCCGGCGTCGGCGCGCTGCTGGCACTGATGGTGTGCGGCCTGAGCCTGTCGGTGGATGGCATCGTCGGCATCGTGCTGCTGATCGGCATCGTCAAGAAGAACGGCATCATGATGGTCGACTTCGCCATCGAGGCGCGCCGTGCCGGTGCCAACGCGCACGAAGCGATCCGCCGCGCCTGCCTGCTGCGCTTCCGCCCGATCATGATGACCACCGCTGCGGCCATGCTCGGCGCGCTGCCGCTGGCGCTGGGCACCGGTATCGGTTCGGAGCTGCGCCGCCCGCTGGGCATCGCCATCGTCGGCGGCCTGCTGCTCTCGCAGCTGGTCACGCTGTACACCACGCCGGTGATCTACCTGTACATGGAACGCTTCTCGGAGTGGCTGGCGCGCCGCCGCGAGCAGCGCGCCCTGCGCGACGGCACCCTGCAGGAGCCGCAGGCATGATCCACGCCCCGCTGCTGCGGGGGGCCGCACGATGAACCTGTCCGGTCCCTTCATCCGCCGCCCGATCGGCACCGCGCTGCTGGCCATCGGCCTGTTCATGATCGGCCTGATCTGCTACCTGCGGCTGGGCGTGTCGGCGCTGCCCAATGTCGAGATCCCGGTGATCTTCGTGCATGCCAACCAGGCCGGCGCGGACGCGGCGACCATGGCATCGACGGTGACCGCACCGCTGGAACGTCACCTTGGCCAGCTGCCGGGCATCGACCGCATGCGCTCGTCGAGCTCGGAAGGCAGCTCGCTGGTGTTCATGATCTTCCAGAGCGACCGCAACATCGATTCGGCCGCGCTGGACGTTCAGACGGCGATCAATTCGGCACAGGCCGACCTGCCCTCGGGGCTGGGTTCGCCGATGTACCAGAAGGCGAATCCGAACGACGACCCGGTCATCGCCATCGCCCTGACCTCGCAGACGCAGTCCGCCGACGAGCTGTACAACGTCGCCGATTCGCTGCTGGCCCAGCGCATCCGCCAGATCAGCGGCGTGGCCTCGGTGGACATCGCCGGTGCCTCGACGCCGGCCGTGCGCGTGGACGTCAACCTGCGCCAGATGAACGCCCTCGGCCTGACCGCCGACGACCTGCGCAATGCGGTGCGCGCGGCCAACGTGACCTCGCCCACCGGCTTCCTCAGCGACGGCAACACCACCACGGCGATCATCGCCAACGATTCGGTGGCGCGCGCCGTCGACTTCGCCGAGCTGGTGGTCAAGACCCAGGGCGATGGCCGGGTGATCCGCCTGAAGGACATCGCCAACGTCTACGACGGCCAGCAGGACGCCTACCAGGCCGCGTGGTTCAACCACAAGCCAGCCGTGGTGATGTACGTGTTCACCCGCGCCGGCGCCAACATCGTCGAAACCGTGGACCGGGTGAAGGCGCAGATTCCCGCGCTGCGCGACTACCTGCAGCCCGGCACCACGATGACGCCGTACTTCGACCGTACGCCGACCATCCGCTCGTCGCTGCATGAAGTGCAGATCACCCTGCTGATCAGCCTGGCCATGGTGGTGCTGACCATGGCGCTGTTCCTGCGCCGGCTGGCGCCCACGCTGATCGCCGCCGTGACCGTGCCGCTGTCGCTGGCCGGTGCCGCGCTGGTGATGTACGCGCTGGGCTTCACCCTCAACAACCTGAGCCTGCTGGCGCTGGTGATCGCGATTGGTTTCGTGGTGGACGATGCCATCGTGGTGATCGAGAACATCATGCGCCACCTCGACGAAGGCATGCCGCGCATGCAGGCGGCCTTCGCCGGTGCGCGCGAGATCGGCTTCACCATCGTCTCGATCACCGCCTCGCTGGTGGCGGTGTTCATTCCGCTGCTGTTCGCCAGCGGCATGATGGGCGCGTTCTTCCGCGAGTTCACCGTCACCCTGGTGGCGGCCATCGTGGTGTCGATGATCGTCTCGCTGACCCTGACCCCGGCGCTGTGCAGCCGCTTCCTCAGCGCGCATGACCACACCGCCGCACCGTCGCGCTTCGGCCGCTGGCTCGATGCCGGGCATGACCGCATGCTGCGCATCTACACGGTGTTCCTGGACTTCTCGCTGCGCCATGCGCTGCTGCTCTCGCTCACCCCGCTGATCCTGATCGGCGTCACCATCTTCCTGTTCGGCGCGGTGAAGAAGGGCGCGTTCCCGCCGCAGGACACCGGCCTGATCTGGGGCCGCGCCAACTCCAGCGCCACGGTGTCCTTCGAGGACATGGTGGCCCGCCAGCGCCGCATCACCGACATGCTGATGGCCGACCCGGCGGTGAAGACCGTGGGGGTGCGTCTGGGCAGCGGCCGCCAGGGCTCCAGCGCGCAGTTCAACGTCGAGCTGAAATCGCGCAAGGATGGCCGCCGCGAGACCACCGCGCATGCGCTGGCCCGCCTGAGTGCCAAGGCCGACCGCTATCCCGACCTGCAGCTGCGCCTGCGCGCGATCCAGGACCTGCCCAGCAACGACGGTGGCGGCAACAGCCAGGGCGCGCAGTACCGCATCTCGCTGCAGGGCAACGACCTGGCCGCGCTGCAGGAATGGCTGCCCAAGCTGCAGTCGGCGCTGAAGAAGAACCCGAAGCTGCGTGACGTCGGCACCGACGTCGACAACGCCGGCCTGCGCCAGAACATCGAGATCGACCGCGCCAAGGCCGCGCGCCTCGGCATCAGCGTGGGTGCGATCGACGGTGCGCTGTACGGTGCCTTCGGCCAGCGCCAGATCTCCACGATCTACTCGGACATCAACCAGTACAGCGTGGTGGTCAATGCGCTGCCGTCGCAGACCGCCACGCCGGCGGCGCTGGACGAGGTGTACGTGAAGGCACGCAGCGGCGAAATGGTGCCGATCACCGCGGTCGCCCGCCAGGCGCCGGGGCTGGCGCCGTCGCAGATCACCCATGAGAACCAGTACACGACGATGGACCTGAGCTACAACCTCGCACCCGGCGTCAGCGCCGGCGAGGCCAAGGCCATCATCGATTCGACGGTGGCGGGCATGCGCATGCCCGGCGACATCCGCCTGGCCGACGATGCGGGCTTCGGCTTCAATTCCGATCCCAGCGACATGCTGATCCTGGTGTTCGCGGCGATCCTGACCGTGTACCTGGTGCTGGGCATGCTGTACGAAAGCCTGATCCACCCGGTGACGATCCTGTCGACCCTGCCGGCGGCCGGCGTGGGCGCGCTGCTGGCGCTGTTCGGCACCAACACCGAACTGTCGGTCATCTCGATGATCGCGCTGGTGCTGCTGATCGGCATCGTCAAGAAGAACGCGATCATGATGATCGACTTCGCCCTGGTGGCGCAGCGCGAGCATGGCCTGGCGCCGCGCGAGGCGGCACGCGAGGCCAGCATCGTGCGCTTCCGCCCGATCATGATGACCACGATGGTGGCGATCCTGGCGGCGGTGCCGCTGGCGATCGGCCTCGGCGAGGGCTCGGAGCTGCGCCGTCCGCTGGGCATCGCGATGATCGGCGGCTTGCTGTTCTCGCAGAGCCTGACCCTGCTGAGCACCCCGGCGCTGTATGTGATCTTCTCGTGCCTGGCCGAGCGCTGGCGGGCACGCCGCGCGCGCAGGCGCGAAGCGAAGCTGCTGAAGCGCGCGCAGCGCGCGTGACGGGATCCGCCGGGCATGGCCCGGCGCTACCGGGTCCGGTGGGTGCGGACCGTTGGTCCGCACGCCTCCGGGTTTGACGGGCCGTAACGAAAAGAGAACAATTCGCATCCAGCCACGGTCCTGCGCCGCCTCCCCCAGCGACGCCCCGCTGCCGCTTGCCGGCACGCCTGCGTGATCCCAGCCATCGACCCCTTCCCTTCCGCCACCGCGGACGGTCGTACGCTGTCCGCGAAGGATCCCCCACCGATGCTGCCCACCCGTTCCCCCCGCCTGGCCGTGCTGGCCATGGCCCTGTCCGCCGCCTGTGCCGCCCACGCCGAAGCCCCGGCCGACACCCGCAGTGCCACCGACCTGGATGCGATCAAGGTCACCGCCGAACGCACCCATACCGAAGCCGGCGCCCTCGGCGACCGCGCCCTGCGCGATACCCCGTTCGCCATCACCGCCGTCGGCCGCGAGCAGATCGAGCAGCGCCAGGTCGTTTCGCTGGGCGAAGTCTTCCTGTTCGACCCGTCGGTCACCACCCAGGTCAGTGCCTACGCCAGCGGCTGGAGCTCGCCGATCCGCAACCGCGGCATCGACCTGAACTACGACAGCTACCGCGTCAACGGCCTGCAGGTCTCCTCGTGGGGTACCGAATGGCCGCTGGAAGTGATGGAGCAGGTCGACCTGCTGAAGGGCCCCGGCGGCTTCCTGTACGGCTTCGGCGCACCCGGCGGTATCGTCAACTACATCACCAAGAAGCCGACCGACACCACCACCTTCAGCGCCCAGCTCGGCTGGCGCGAACAGGGCATCGCCAGCGGCGGCGTGGATGTCGGCGGCCGCTTCGGCAACGAGCAGATGTTCGGCTACCGCTTCAATGCGTACCAGGAGAAGGGCGAGACCTTCAACGGTGGCCATGTCGACCGCAAGGTCGGCGCGCTGTCCTTGGATGCGCGCCTGAGCGATGCGCTCACCTGGACCTTCGACGGCGTGTTCCAGTCGCGCGACCTCAGCGAGGAATCGCCGCAGTACTACTTCATCGGCCTGACCTCGCTGCCGCGCCCGATCGCCGGTGACGTCGACAACAGCGTGCCCGGCACCTACTACGACACCCGCTCCAGCCTGCTGTCGACCGCCCTCAACTGGCAGATCAACAGCGACTGGAAGGCCAGCCTCAGCTACGGCGTCACCACCTCGTGGAATGACGTCAACAAGATCTTCGCCTACATCGACGATGTGAACGGCGACTACGACGTGAACGTGTACGAGCTGGGCGGCAAGAGCGAGTGGAAGCTGGCCCAGGCGCTGGTGCAGGGCAGCTTCCGCACCGGCCCGCTGCAGCACCAGCTGGTGGCCGGCGTCAGCCACCAGACCGGGCTGGGCTGGGACCGCCCCTACGAGTGGAGCAACATCGGCCGCGCCAACCTCTACCAGCGTTCGGCCATCCGCCACGACGCGGTGGGCTCGCGGGTGCTGAGCCGTGGCGATGAAACCGTGCAGCAGGCGGCCTTCGCCAGCGACACCATCGATTTCGGCGGCGGCTGGTCGGTGCTGGCCGGCTGGCGCTACAACGACTTCGAGACCAAGGGCAGCTACCACACCTATCCGGTCACCCCGACCTACGCGGTGATGTACAAGCCCAGCGACGCAGTGACCCTGTACGCCAGCTACATCGAATCGCTGGAAGCCGGCAGCCGCGTCGGCAACACCTACATCAATGCCGGCGATGTGCTCGACCCGACCATCAGCAAGCAGTACGAGATCGGCGCGAAAGTGGAAGCACCGCGCTGGAATGCGAACGTGGCCGCCTTCCGGCTGGAGCGCGGCGCCAACATCGACCTGCTGACCGACGCCGGCAAGTTCCTCGTGCAGGATGGCATCACCCTGTATGAAGGCGTGGAAGCCAGCGCCGACCTGCACCTGAGCGATGCGCTGACCGTCGGCGGCGGCGTGACCTGGCTGGACCCGACCTACGACAAGCTGTCCGCAGCCAGCGCCTCGCAGGAAGGCAACCGCACCGCCGGCGCAGCCCGCTGGAGCGGCGTGCTGCACGCCAACTACCAGCTGCCGTGGGTGGACGGGCTAGAAGCCTATGCCGCCGTGCGCTACTACGGCGATGTCTGGTACGACGCCGACAACACCCTGAAGCTGCCCGACTACACCCTGGTCAACGCCGGCGTGGGCTACCACCTGGTCGCCTCGGGCCATCCGGTCATCCTGCGCGCCAGCGTGGAGAACCTGGGCAACCGCACGTACTGGTCGAACGCAAGCGTCGGCCTGCCGCGTACCTTCGCGGTGAGCGTGCGCTGGGAGATGTAGCCGAATTCGGTAGCGCCGGGCCATGCCCGGCGGTTCTGCCTGTCCGCCGCGCATGGCGCGGCGCTACCGGATTCGGTGGTTGGTCCGCACATCGCCCCCCCATTTCACGCCCACACCGCAATAATGGGGGGCATCCCGCCCCCCGAGCCTGCATGTCCACCCGCGAATCCCGCTTCAGCCGCCTGTGGGCACACGAAAAGGCCAGCTACGGCCTGCGCGTCTTCATCGCCCTGACCACCGCGCTGGGCGTGTGCTGGCACCTGGACGCGCTGCCGGCCCTGCCCGGGGTGTTCCTCGGCATCATCGCCAGCGCCATCGCCGAGACCGATGACAACTGGTGGGGCCGCACCAAGGCCGTGCTGCTGTCGCTGCTGTGCTTCTGCATCGCGGCCGCCTCGGTCATCTGGCTGTTCCCGCTGCCGTGGGTGTTCATCGGCGCACTGGCACTGTCCACGTTCTGCCTGACCCTGCTGGGTGCGCTGGGCGAGCGCTACGCATCCATCGCCCAGGCCACGGTGACCCTGGCCATCTACACCATGATCGGCCTGGAGCAGCACGGCGGCGCCGACGATCTGACCCGCGCCGTGGAAGCGGCCAGCCACCTGCTGATCGGCGCGGTCTGGTACGGCCTGCTGTCGATCCTGTGGACCGCGCTGTTCGCCAACCGCCCAGTGCGCGAACGGGTGGCCCGCCTGTACGTGGAACTGGGCCGCTACCTGCAGTTGAAGGCCACCCTGTTCGAGCCGGTGCGCGAAGCCGACCTGCAGCGCCGCCAGCTGGACCTGGCCGAACAGAACCGTCGCGTGGTCGGCGCGCTGAACGAAGCCAAGGCCGCGATCCTCGCCCGCTTCGGCCGCTCGGGCCGCCCGGGGGTCAATTCCGGCCTGTACCTGCGCCTCTATTACACGGCGCAGGATTTCCACGAACGCGCCAGCTCGTCGCACTATCCCTACGGCGCGTTGGTCGACGCGTTCTTCCACAGCGACGTGCTGTACCGCTGCCAGCGCCTGCTCGACCTGCAGGGCCAGGCCTGCGCGCGCCTGGGCGAGGCGATCCGCCTGCGCCGCCCGTTCGTGTACGGCGAAAGCAACCAGCAGGCCGGTCGTGACCTGGCCGATGCGCTGGCCTACCTGCGTGACCAGCAGCGCCCGCAGTGGCAGCGCCTGCTCGGCTCGCTCGACCTGCTGGTGCACAACCTGCGCAGCATCGAGCGCCGCCTGCTTGATGCCGAACGTTCCGAAGCCAGCCTGGACAACGTCGATACGCGCCTGCGCGACAGCAATCCACATACCCTGCGCGAGATGGGCGTGCGCATCCGCCAGCAGCTCACGCCGGGCTCGGTGCTGTTCCGCCACGGCCTGCGCATGGCGGTGGCGCTGGTCGCCGGCTTCCTCGCCATCCGCCTGTTCGACGCGCAGCACGGCTCGTGGGTGCTGCTGACCATCGTCTTCGTGTGCCGGCCCAACTTCGGCGCCACCCGCCAGCGCCTGGCCCAGCGCGTGGTCGGCACCCTGGCCGGCCTGGTGCTGACCTGGGCGCTGCTGCAGCTCTTCCCGCAGCTGCACGTGCAGCTGCTGATCGCCCTGCTGTCGGCGCTGCTGTTCTTCTACAACCGCACCGATCGCTACCTGGTGGCCTCGGCAGCGATCACGGTGATGGCGCTGACCTGCTTCAACCTGATCGGCGACGGCTTCGTGCTGATCGTCCCGCGCATGGTCGACACGGTACTGGGCTGTGCCATCGCCGCTGCCGCTGCGTTCCTGATCCTGCCCGACTGGCAGGGCCGGCAGCTGCACCTGGTGCTGGCACGGGTGCTGGATACCGCCTCGCGCTACCTCGATTCGGTGCTGGGCCAGTACCGCAGCGGCATGCGCGATGACCTGGCCTACCGCATCGCCCGCCGCGACATGCACAACGCCGACGCGGCCCTGTCCACGGCGCTGTCGAACATGCTGCGCGAGCCCGGCCACGTGCGCCGCAACCTCGATGCCGGCTTCCACTTCCTGGCCCTGTCCAACACCCTGCTCGGCCATCTGTCGGCGCTGGGCGCGCATCGCGACCAGGTGGACAGCTACGCGGGCGACCCGCTGGCCCTGGCCGCCGGTGAACGCGTGCGCAAGGCCCTGCAGCACTTGGCCACCGCCCTGGCCGCGCGGCAGCCGGTGAGCGAGGAAGACAACGATGCTGACCGCGCGGTGGCCGCCGAACTGGAACAGATTGAAGAGGCGATGCCGCCGAAGCTGCAGTTGATCCGCACGCAGATGGCGCTGGTGCTGCGGCTGCTGCCGAAGGTGCGCGCGGCGGCCAATGAGGCGGTGCGCAGCCTGACCTGATCGCGACGCAGGGGGGAGGCGGGTGCCTGTGCCTGTAGAGTCGAGGGGGGGGGGGGGGGGGGGGGGGCCCCACGGGCCTCGGGGGGGGCGGGAGCCCGGCCCCGCC
>NZ_VYKI01000024.1:15506-51625 GCF_008710035.1 Stenotrophomonas cyclobalanopsidis
GGGGGGGGGGCGTGCCCTTGTCCCGGCGGGGTGCCCCCTTGTACCCCCCCCCCCCCCCCCCCCCCCCTCGACTCTACGACCGGCCGCATCGCGGCAACGTGCGGCGCGGGCATCGTGGCAGCATCGCGGGATCGCTCGGGCAGAGCGCCAAGGCTTCGCATAGCCACCCCGCACCCGCCGCGCAGGCAGGGATGCTAGGCTGCGCCGGTCAAGGAGGTTCCATGTCCGGTCACAACCAGTTTGCCCTGCTGCGCCAGCGCCGCTTCCTGCCGTTCTTCATCGTGCAGGCGCTGGGCGCCTTCAACGACAATGTGTACCGGCAAGCCATCATCGGCCTGTTGTTTTACCTGGGCGTATCGGACGAGCAGCGCTCGCTGTACACCACGCTGGCACCGGCCATCTTCATCCTGCCCTACTTCCTGTTCTCCGCCCTCGCCGGGCAGATCGCCGACAAACTGGAAAAATCGCGGCTGATCGTGATCACCACCACCATGGAGATCGTGATCATGTCGCTGGCGGCCATCGGCTTCATCACCGAGAACCTGCCCTTCCTGCTGGTGGCGCTGTTCTGCACCGGCATGCAGTCGACCCTGTTCGGGCCGGTCAAGTATTCGGTGCTGCCCTCGGTGCTTAAGCCGGAGGAACTGACCGGCGGCAACGGCCTGGTCGAGATGGGCACCTCGATCTCGATCCTGTCCGGCATGATCATCGGCGGCTCGGTTTTCCTGCTGGCGGGCAGCCACGGCCCGATCGTGGCGGCAACGGCGGTCATCGCGCTGGCGATCTGCGGCAACCTCGCCGCGCGGATGATCCCGCGCGTCGATGCCGGCGATCCGGACCTGAAGATCAACTGGAACCCGCTGCCCGAGTCGCTGGTGGTGCTGCGCATGGCGCGGCAGCAGAAGGCGGTGCGCAACGCCATCCTCGGCGTATCCTGGTTCTGGTTCGTCGGCACGGTGCTGACCTCGCAGCTGCCCAATTACGCGCTGGTCAACCTCGGCGGCGAGCCCAAGCTGTACCTGTTCGCGCTGGCGCTGTTCTCGGTCGGCACCGGCGTCGGCTCGCTGCTGTGCGAGAAGCTGTCGGCGCGCACGGTGGAAATCGGCTTGGTGCCGCTGGGTGCGTTCGGCATGACCGCCTTTCTGCTGGACCTGTACTTCGCCCGCACCGGCGAGGCAACCGTGCAGGACCTGGGCGTGCTGGCCTTCCTGCAGCAGCCTGGCAGCGTGCGCATCGTCATCGACCTGATCGGCATCGGCCTGTTCACCGGCGTGTTCGTGGTGCCGCTGTTCGCGCTTATCCAGAGCCGAACGCCAAAGGCGCAGATGTCGCGCGTATTCGCTGCGCTGAACATCCAGAACTCCGGCTTCATCGTCGCTGCAGCACTGTTGTCGCTGGCCGCGCACCAGCTGCTGCACTGGTCCATCCCGCAGCAGTTCCTGGCCCTGGCCATCGCCAATGCCATCGTGGCGATCTACATCTTCACCATCGTCCCCGAATTCCTGATGCGCTTCCTCAGCTGGGTGATGGTGCGCACGCTGTACCGCCTGCGCCCGCACGGCATCGAAGCCAACGTGCCCGACGAGGGCGCCGCGCTGCTGGTCTGCAACCACGTCAGCTACATGGACGCGCTGATCCTGTCGGCGACGATCCCGCGCCCGGTGCGCTTCGTCATGTATTACAGGATCTTCAACATTCCGGTACTGAGCTGGATCTTCCGCACCGCCAAGGCCATTCCCATTGCCGGTGCACGCGAAGATCCGGCGCTGATGCAGCGCGCGTTCGACGAGATCGATGCGGCGCTGGCCGAAGGCGAACTGGTCTGCATCTTCCCCGAAGGTGCGCTGACCAAGGACGGCACGATGGCGCCGTTCAAATCCGGCGTGGAGAAGATCCTGGAGCGGCGTCCGGTGCCGGTGGTGCCGATGGCGCTGCGCGGCATGTGGTCGAGCATGTGGAGCCGGCGTGACACGCGCCTGGGCCGCATGCGCGTGCCGCGGCGTTTCCGCGCGACGGTGCAGGTGGTGGCCGCCGCGCCCGTGGACGGCCACAGCACCGATGCGCCGACGCTGGAAACGCAGGTCCGCGCCCTGCGCGGCGACCACGCGTGAGCGCGCCAGCGCTGAAAGGCATGGCAGCCGGATAGGCTGGCGCAGGTCGTCAGCCCATACGTGGTGGGCATGTAAACGCATACATGCAGCGTCGGTTGCGGTAGATTACGCAGCCAAAGGGGGGAGGTCCGGTCTGCAGCCTGCAGGCCGGCCGCCAAGGAATGGAGTCTTGCTTTGAATCAACCACCATCGCTCGGCCGTCCGGTCCACATCCCCAACCACCTGGTCTGGGCGATTCTGACGACGCTGTTCTGCTGCCTGCCGCTGGGCGTGGTGTCGATCGTGTATGCCTCCCAGGTCGACGGCCTGCGCGCCGCCGATGATCTTCCCGGGGCCTACGCTGCATCGCGCAAGGCGGGCGGGTGGGCGGTGGCTTCTGCTGTCGCCCTGCCGGTCCTGTTTCTGTTGTGGCTCGGGCTGTTTGGCGGTCTCGCCGTACTGGGCGCTCTTTCCGAACATTGATTCACCACCACCACCACCCAACGAGGAATCCGCACCATGAACACCACCACCCCGTACATCCCGAACAATCTGGTCTGGGCCATCCTGTCCACACTGCTCTGCTGCCTGCCGGTCGGCATCGTGTCGATCGTCTACGCCGCACAGGTCAACGGCAAACTGGCCGCCGGTGACGTCGCCGGTGCCCAGGAATCGGCGGACAAGGCCAAGAAGTGGGCGATCTGGTCGGCCATTGCCTGGCTGATCATGGTCGTTCTGTATGTGCTGTTCTTCGTTGTCATGGGCGGCATCGGCGCCATGAGCAACAGCGGCTACTGATGGATTGCACGGGATCCGGCCGAAAGCCGGATCCCGGCCCTGCATGTCCGCACCTCCCGTTCAATCACGCCTGGCCCGCTGGGCGCCGCTGATGGCCGCGTCCGGGCTGGCTGCCGGCGCTGCGGTGGTCCTGCGCCACGTCAATCCGTACGTCGCCGGCAACCCGTTGCCGAGCTGCCCGCTGTACGCGCTGACCGGCTTCTATTGCCCCGGCTGCGGCAGCACGCGTTGCCTGTACTCCCTGGTCCACTTCGACCTGCCCGGCGCAATGGCGATGAACCCGCTGCTGGTCATCGCACTGCCCCTGTTGTTTCTGATGCTGCTGCACATCGCCGGCGTGCGCCCGAAGGTGCTGGATCCGTTGATGCGACTGCTGGCCAATCCGAAGTTCTGGTTGTGGGTGCTGCCCGGATATGCGCTGCTGCGCAACCTGCCGTGGGCACCGTTCACCGCGCTGGCACCGGTATAGGTAGCGTCGACTGTCAGTCGACTGGCGCTGCGCTTGGCCGGCCCGACCGGCCGGAAGGCCCGGGGTCGGATCCCTTTGCGCAGCAAAGGGCTCTGACCATTCGCGACCCCATTCGCGCGAAAAGCATCCACGCATGGCGTGGATCTACTGCCCCGCTCTGGTAGGTGCCAAACCTTGGTTGGCACACCCCGGCGTCGCCGGGACCTGGTTACCGCCCATCCACGCATGGCGTGGATCTACGTCACCCAGCCGGCAATCACCAGCAGCGCCAGCACCGCCAACCACAGCAGCAGCATCCGCCACACCAGGCTCATCGCATCGCGCAGGTCAGGCAGGCGCTGCCACACCGGCAGCAGGCCCGCGTCGGTGTAATCATGTGCTTCTTCGCGCAGTTCGGCATTCACGCTGGCCCGCGCCACTGCGCCGAGGAAGCCGATGCCACCGGCCAGACGCTCGCCATGGGCCTGCCGCCAGGCCTTCCACGCCGTGTCGAAGTTGCCGACCAGCGCCATCGAGAACGCCATCAGCTGCGCCACCGGCCATTCGATCCAGGCCAGCAGCCGCTGCGCCAGCGCCAGCGGCTCCACCGGTACCCGCGCGCGCATCGGGCTCTCGGCCATCAGCGCCAGCAGGCGATAGCCCAGGGCACCGACCGGGCCCAGCAGCAGGAACCAGAACAGCACCGCGAACCAGCGCCGCAGTGCGTTGAGTACGGTCGCCTCGACCAGCGAGGGCACGTCCTCGCGCAGGCTGCCACCGGCGGCCTGCAGGTGCCGCACCGCCGCCTGCCGGCTCGCCGCGTCGTCGGCGTCGATGATCGCCTCGATATCGCGGTCCAGGTCGCGCGGGCCCCAGCACCAGGCCAGCACCGCCACGCCCAGCAGCAGGCCGGGCAGGCCGAACAGCACCCCGCGCAGCAGCCAGGCCAGCAGGGCCATCAGCAGCAGCGGCGGCACGATCGCCAGCGCCACCCCGGCCGCTCCCTGCCATGCCCGTCCGCCATGCCCGTCCAACCAGCCCAGCCAGCGCCGGAAGCCGTCGAAACGGCGCAGCGAGGCGGCAGTGGCCGGGGCAACGTGGCCCAGAGCCAGCGCCACCAACACGGCGACCAGGGTGGTGAACATTGGCAGGTCTCCCTACGAACAAGCGTTCCGCGCCGCTACCTTACCTGTCGCAGCGGCGCGTTCAGCGGTGAACCGGACTGTAACCCGACGCGTGTTCAGGTGGTGGCAATGCTGCCGCCCGCGCACACCGGCGCAGCCGCGGGGATCAGCTCTGCTGCTGCCGGTACCAGTGTTCGATCAGACCGCGCGAGATCGAGATCGGCGGCGACAGGCGGATGCCCCCCCCATCGTCCTCGACGTCACGCGCCAGCGCCGCCCCCACTTCTTCGGCGGTGAACCAGCGTGCATCTTCCAGCTCGCCATCGACAGTCGGCACGTCGTCCTGCGCCTGCGCGCGGAACCCCACCATCAACGCGCCGGGGAACGGCCACGGCTGCGAGCCGAGGTACTGGCAGGACGTCACCCGCACCTTGCTCTCCTCATGCACCTCGCGGGCGACGGTCTGCTCGAAGGTCTCGCCGGGTTCGACGAAGCCGGCCAGCACCGAATAGCGGCGCGGCGCCCAGTTGGACTGCCGGCCCAGCAGCAGGCGGCCCTGGTTTTCCACGGCCACGATCACCGCCGGGTCGACGCGCGGGTAATGCTCGGTGGCGCACTGCGCGCAGCGGCCGACGAAGCCGCCGCGGGCGAACGCCACCGCACCACCGCACACGCCGCAGAAGCGCGTGCGCGAATGCCAGTAGGACATGCCGCGGGCATAGCTGAAGGCGGTGGCGTCGGCCACGCTCCACAGCAGCGCGGCCTGGCGCAGGTCGAGCCGGCGTGGTGCGCTCTGGGTGACGTTGGTCGCTTCGACGGAGAACCAGGCCTGGCCCGCGCGCAGGCCGAGGAAGATGGCCGAACCGGGGCCGCCGCCGATGTCGGCGCCGGTCAGCGCGACCGGCTGGTCGTCCTCGCCAGTGAAGGCGGTGCCGTCCTGGTCCAGGACAAGAATGCGCGCATCCGGCCACAGGCGTGCCAGGGCATCGGCATCATCGCGCAGGGCATCGGCGCGCTCGAGCGGCTCCGCCACGAAGGCGAAACCGGAAAGCGGCGAAGGAGTATTGAGCATCCGACAAGCCTGCCGCCAATTGCCGCAGGTAGCAAGGTCGGGCATGTGCGCAATCAGTCGGCGTTGCGCGCAACGGTGGCGCAGGGCATCGGCCCCGCGCCCGGCATTACATGCTGAAACTGCTGCCGCAGCCGCAGGTGGTCTTCGCGTTCGGGTTGCGGATCACGAACTGCGCACCGGTCAGGCTCTCGGCGTAATCCACCTCGGCGCCCATCAGGTACTGCAGGCTGAGCGGGTCGACCAGCAGGGTGACCCCGCTGGTCTGCACCGCCAGGTCGTCCTCGGCGCGGTTCTCGTCGAACTCGAAGCCGTACTGGAACCCGGAACAGCCACCGCCCTCGATGTACACGCGCAGGGCCAGGTCGGGGTTGCCCTCGTCCTGGATCAGTTCCTTCACCTTGGCCGCGGCCGATTCGGTGAAGTTCAGCGGCCGCTCCAGCGACTGGTAGTCGGGAGCGGCGGCCGGCGTGGCGCCGGGCAGGGAAACTAGCGTGCTCATGGCCTCAGCATGGGGGCGCCGGGGATGGCTTTCAAGCCATCGCCTCGGCCAGCTTGCGGCGCGCGGCGGTGCCGCCCTTGCCTGCGGCCGCTTCGCCCTCGCCTTCCGGCGCCGGCAGGGCCGCAACCGGGCCGCTGGCATGGATCAGGCGGCCATTCAGCTGGGCACCCGCGTTCATTTCCACCACCTGGTAGTGGACGTTGCCGTTCACCCGCGCGCTCGGGGTCAGTTCCACCTTTTCGGTGGCGTGCACGTCACCGTCCATGCGGCCGCTGATGACCACCACCTGGGCGCGGATCTCGCCCTCGATGACGCCATGCTCGGCCACCGTCAGTGTCGCGCCGCTGGCGCCTTCCTGGGCGATCACCTTGCCATGGATGCGGCCTTCCACATACAGGCCACCACTGAATTCAACATCACCGCGGATCACCACCTGGTTGCCGATCAGGGCATCCACCACCAACTGGCCATCACGGCTGGATTTGCTGTTTCCGAACATCTGCCTACTCCCCTTTGCTGGCCGGTGCGCCGGCCTGTTTCCAGTCGAATACCTGCGTGGTGCCCCCTGCACCACTCCCCAGTGTCACCCTCACCCGTTGCGGGGTGAAGTCCGTCGGCAGCATCACACTGCCGGTGAGCTGCTGGAAGTACCGGAACGAGTAATCCTGTCCCGGCACCTTGCTGCGCTGGTGCAGCTCATCCCAGCTGATCGTGGCCAGCTTGCCGTTCTTCACGCCTTCCACGGTGAAGCGCATCTGCCCCTGGCTGATGGCCCCGCGGTTGAGGTTCTGGGTCAGCACAACGGCGTACTGCCAGGTGCCGGCCGATTCGGGCGTGAACTCGATGGAATGGGTGTTCAGGCCCTTGCGCTGGCTGGTCGAGCCGACCAGGCGCTCATAGAAGGCCACGTCGGCGCGCAGGCCGGCGATCTCCTCATCGCGTTCAGCCAGCGAAGACTGCACCTCGGTGTTGGCGGCGCGGCTGATGCGGTCGGAGGCTTCCAGCGTGGCCTGCTTCTGGCCCAGTTCGGTCAGCTGCGCCTGCAGCGTTTCGGCGCGCTTCTCGGCGGCCTGCACGCGCTGCCCCTGGGCATCACGCGGCGCGCCCAGCCAGCAGCCGCCCAGCACCGCCAGCACCAGGCTGAGCAGCCAGATGCCACCGATGATCAGCAGGCGGCGACGGTCGAGCGGCGGCGGCTTCGCACCGGGCAGTCGGACCTGTACGCGCATGGGTGGGCGGTTGTTCATGGGTAGTCTCCGTGGACTCGCAATGGCGACACCAGCACGGCCCCTGTAGCAAACGACGGGCTAGTGTATGACAGGAACGGGGGCTTTCCCCGGTGCCGGCCGCCAGCGGCCGGTGGTGTTCAGCCACGTCATCGTCGATAGTGTGGCACCCCGCACAGTTCCGTCGCCGGAGCCCCCGCCATGACCGAAGCCCACCTGTTCGTGATCGGCATCCTGCTGGCCTGGCTGGCCGGCATCCGCGTCTACCTCACCGTGTTCGGCGTCGGCCTGGCCGGCCTGCTCGGCTGGGTCGACCTGCCTCCGGCCCTGCAGGCCACCGAATCGTGGTGGGTGCTGGGCACGTCGGCCGCGCTGGCCATTGCCGAATTCTTCGCCGACAAGATCCCCGGCGTCGATTCCATCTGGGATCTCATCCATACCCTGGCACGGGTACCGGCCGGCGCCTTCCTGGCCGCCGCCACGCTCTCGCCCGATGGCCAGCTGGGCACCGGCACCCTGCTGGCCGGCGCCGGCGTCGCCCTGGCCAGCCACGGCCTGAAAGCCGGCACCCGTGCCCTGCTCAACACCTCGCCGGAACCAGCCAGCAACTGGGTGGCCTCGGTCGCCGAGGATACCGTGGTGGTCGGCGGCCTGGCGCTGGCGCTGGCCCATCCCTGGATCGCCCTGGTGGTGGTGCTGGCCTGCAGCCTGGCCGGCGCCGTTCTGGTGTGGCTGGTCTGGCGCACGTTGTGGAAGGGCGTGCGATGGCTTGCACGCGCTGGCGGTACGGCCGCATCAGGCCAGCCGCGCACCGGTTAAATGGCGGGCTTGACGCATAATGGCGGCGAACACCAGGAGCTGTGATGTCCGCAAATGAATCCTCCGCAGGCGCACGCCCCGGACGCGCTGAAACCCCACCGGCCGATCATTGGCAGCGCTGGGCAAACACCTCGCACGCCGCTGCGCCCACGCTTGTCGCGGTCTCCTCCGCACCGGCCGATGCGGGTGGCAGCCTGGGCACGCCGCCGCCGCTGCCCTCCGCGCTGATCGACGCAGGCAACGGCAACGAAGCACCCGGCGCCTCCGATTCGCCGTACCGCGTGTTGATCGTCGAAGACGACCGTGCCCAGGCCCTGTTCGCGCAGAGCGTGCTACACGGTGCCGGCATGCAGGCCGAGGTGCTGTCCGATGCCGATGGCGTGCAGCAGGCGATCCGCGAGCTGCGCCCCGACCTGATCCTGATGGACCTGCACCTGCCGGGCCTCGATGGCATGCGCCTGACCGCGATGATCCGCCAGCAGCCTGGCATGCAGCTGCTGCCGATCGTCTTCCTCAGCGGCGACCCGGACCCGGAGCGCCAGTTCGAAGTGCTCGACAGCGGCGCCGATGATTACCTGAGCAAGCCGATCCGCCCGCGCCACCTGATCGCGGCCGTGGCCAACCGCATCCGTCGCGCCCGCGCGCAGGCCGCCACCCTGCCCGGCGCCAACGGCGCACCGGCCACCAGCAACCCGGAAACCGGCCTGCCGACCCGCCACCACGTGCTGCAGCAGCTGAATGCAGCGCTGCAGGATGGCAACCGTGGCGGCGCGTTCTTCGTGGAGATCTCCAGCGCGCTGGGCCTGCGCGAGCGCTATGGCTATGCCGCCTTCGAGCGGCTGATGGTGCAGGCCGGCCAACGCCTGGCCGAAGCCGGCCACCCGCACCTGCTGGCACGCCTGAACGACAACAGCTTCCTGCTGCTGGCCCGCGGCGCCGACGAGGAAAGCCTGGAGGGCATCGCCGCCGCACTGCGCGAGCAGCTGTCCGCGCGTGCCTTCGTCATCCGCGACGATGAATCGGTGCACCTGCGCGGCGTGGTCGGCTATGCGCCGCTGTCGCCGGGCTTCGACGATGCCAACAGCGCGCTGGAAGCCATTGAACGCACCACCCTGCAGGCGCGCCTGCTGACCGCCGGCGTGGCCGGCCACGTGCATCGCCAGGCGGTGACCGAGCAGGAACACCTGGCCCTGCTGGAAGGCCAGCTGGAACTGGCCTACCAGCCGATCGTGGCCGTGGCAGGCGGCGATACCGCGCAGTACCAGCTGCTGCTGCGCCTGCGCCAGGCCGATGGCACCGTGCTCACCGCCGGCCAGGTCATTCCGGCCGCCGAAGCCGCGGGCCGCATCGCCGATCTGGACCAGCAGGTGCTGGAACATGCGATGGGCCTGCTCGACCTGTACCGCCACGCGACCCAGCCGCTGAACCTGTTCGTCTCGCAGTCGCTGCGTACGCTGCAGCGCGATGCGTTCGCCGACTGGCTGCTGGAATCGCTGCAGCAGCGCGACCTGCCCGGCACCGCACTGGTGATCGACGTGCGCCTGCCCGATGCGCTCATCCACACCGTGCCGCTGCAGCAGTTCTGCCAGCGCATGGCCAGTGCCGGCGTTCGCTTCTGCCTGAGCCAGTTCGAGCCGGGCAGCGAAGCCGATGCCCTGCTCACCCAGCTGCCGCTGTCGTTCGTGCGCATGGCCGCGCGCTTCTCCAGCAGCCACTCCAATCCGGGCACCCGCGAGGAACTGCGTCGGGCGATCGATCGCGCACACGCCGCAGGCCTGCAGATCATCGGCCAGCAGATCGAGGATCCGCAGGCAGCGGCGGCGATGTGGGTCGGCGGCGTGGACTACATCCAGGGCAACATGGTGCAGTCGGCAGGCAGCGACCTGAACTTCGACTTCCACAACGCGGTGCTCTGAGTGCCGCTGACGGTCGCGCTGCTGGCAGCTCTGGTGCTGGCCGCCAGCGTGGCGCTGGCACTTGGCCTGCGCCTGCGCCAACGCGGCCAGGCGCTGGCGGCCCTGCAGCGCGAACGCACGGTGCTGACCAGCGAGCGCGATCAGCTGCGCCGTACCACCGAACGCCAGGGCCAGCTGGAACAGCAGCTGCTGCAGGCCAAGCAGGCCGCCGAGGCGGCCGCGCTGGCCAAGGGCGAGTTCCTGGCCACCATGAGCCACGAGATCCGCACGCCGCTCAACGGCATCCTGCCGATGCTGGAGCTGATCGCACGCGGGCCACTGGGCGAGGACCAGCGGCAGATGCTGGCCACCGCATCGGTCAGCTCGCAGCAGTTGCTGCGCATCGTCGATGACATCCTCGATTACTCGCGCCTGGAAGCGCAGGCCCTGGAACTGGAAAGCACCAGCTTCAACCTGCGCGAACTGCTGGACGGCGTGGTGCAGCTGTTGCAGCGTGCCGCCGAATCGAAGGGCCTGGTGCTCGGCCTGCAGCTGGACCCGGCGGTGCGCCTGCCGGTGCGTGGCGACCCGGTGCGCCTGCGCCAGGTGCTGACCAACCTGCTGGCCAATGCGATCAAGTTCACCGCGCGCGGCCAGGTGCAGCTGCGCGTGCAGCGCCTGGGCGAAGGCCCGGCCCAGCACCAGCTGCGGTTTGAAGTGGTCGACACCGGCATCGGCATCGACGCCACCCTGCAGTCACGGCTGTTCCAGTCCTTCAGCCAGGCCGATGCATCGACCACCCGCCTGTACGGCGGCACCGGCCTGGGCCTGGCCATCTGCAAGCGCATCATCGACCTGATGCAGGGCCAGATCGGCGTGCAGTCCAGGCCCGGCCAGGGCGCCACGTTCTGGTTCGAGATTCCGCTGCTGAAGATCCCCGGCGACCTGCCGGCACTGGCACGCGCGCCTTCGCCGCTGCTGCTGCACAGTGCCGATATGGCGCTGCAGGCGCGCGTGGAGCGCATCGCTGCCCACCACGGGCTGCCGGTGCAGGTGCTGGCCGAGCGCGATGTGCTGCTGGAGCGCCTGCGCGCTGCCCCACGCCCGGGCCAGCCGAGCCCGGCGTGGCTGCTGGTGGACGCCCGCCAGCGCCGTGGCGGCGAAGCGACGCTGCTGCGTACGCTGGCCGAGCGCGGCGCGGAAGACACGCTGCAGGTGCTCTGGCTGCAGGACGAGCCCGCCCCCGCACAGGCCCGCCAGCAGCAGCTGCCGGCCAGTTTCAACGACGCGCACCTGCATGCCGTGCTGGCCGCGCCCACCGCCAGCGTGCGACCGGCAGCCCTGCTGGCCACCACCGAACGCAGCCAGGCACCGGCCACGCTGCCGCCGCTGGTTCTGCGCGTGCTGCTGGTGGAGGACAACGCGGTCAACCGCATGGTGGCCGAACAGCTGCTGCGGGTCTTCCAGTGCGACGTGCGCAAGGCCGCCGACGGCGAGCAGGCCCTGCTGGCGCTGCGCCAGGGCGGCATCGACGTGGTGCTGATGGATTGCCAGATGCCGGTACTGGATGGCTATGCCGCCACCCGCCAGTGGCGCAGCGAGGAAGCGGCTCAGGGCCGCGCGCGGCTGCCGATCATCGCCATGACCGCCAACGCCATGGCCGGCGACCGCGAACGCTGCCTGCAGGCCGGCATGGATGATTACCTGTCCAAACCGATCAACCGCGAAACCCTGCATGCGCTGCTGCAGCGCTGGGGCGAAGCGCCTGCGGCTGTCGACCGTTGCGATGCTCCCGAAACCGTAGAGTCGAGCTTGCTCGACTGCCGCCACACCCAAAACAGTCGAGCAAGCTCGACTCTACCTCCCGCGCCCGAAGCAGACACACCGCCGCAGCCGGTGCTCGACCGCAGCGTGCTCGAGGAACTGCAGGCGGTGATCGGAGCGGCGGCACTGCAGATCGTGGCCGTGTTCCTCGAGGATGCTCCAGCACTCGTGCAGGCTCTGCAGCAGGCAGCACAGGCCAACGACATCGAGCGCATGCAGGCACTGTCGCACACCCTCAAATCGTCCAGCGCCAATGTCGGCGCACTGTCACTGTCGGCCGTGGCCCGGCGCATCGAGCACGAAGCCCGCGCGGGCAGCCTGCAGCGCCCCGCCGTGGCGGTGGCGCTCCTGGTGGCCGAGTTCGCCCGCGCACGCGTGGCGTTGACCGGTTACCTGGCCCAGGAACGGTAGCGTCGAGCCATGCTCGACGACCTCCTTGTAGAGTCGAGCCATGCTCGACTGCTGTTGGTAGATGCAGTCGAGCAAGCTCGACTCTACCCGCAGCGCCGCTGGATCAGTCTTCCAGCTTGCTCAGCAGGTACTTCGGCTCGCCGATGCGCTCGACCAGGTCCAGCTGGGTTTCCAGCCAATCAATGTGCTCTTCCTCGGCATCGAGAATGCTGGTGAACAACGAACGGCTCACGTAGTCGCTCACCGAAGTCGAGCCTGCTCGACTCTACATGCCCACGCGCATCGCGCAGCCCGGTTGAATCAGTCTTCCAGCTTGCTCAGCAGGTACTTCGGCTCGCCGATGCGCTCGACCAGATCCAGCTGGGTTTCCAGCCAATCAATGTGCTCTTCCTCTGCATCGAGGATGCTGGTGAACAACGAACGGCTCACGTAGTCGCCCACCGAATCGGCATGCGCCACGGCGTTGCGCAGCAGCGCCACCGCATCCTGCTCCAGCGAGAGGTCACACTGCAGCATCTCCGGCGGGTTCTCGCCGATGCGCAGCTTGCCCAGCGCCTGGAAGTTCGGCAGGCCTTCGAGGAACAGGATGCGATCGGACAGCGCGTCGGCGCGCTTCATCGCATGGATCGATTCCTTGTACTCGTACTCGGCCAGTTCCTTGATGCCCCAGTTCTTGAACATCTTGGCGTGCAGGAAGTACTGGTTGATCGCGGTCAGCTCGTTGAAGAGGACCTTGTTGAGGAATTCGATGACCTTGGTGTCGCCCTTCATGGGAATGCTCCTGCACGCTGAAAACGCAGGCACTGTATCGCTTTGAAGCCGCGCGTGAAGGAACGCGAATCGTGCGCATTGGCCTGCGCGGCCAGCGGCGGAACGTCAGGGTCGCGGCGTCATGGCGCCGCGGGGTGCGGCTCAGGCAGCCTGCAGGCCGAGAACGGGCAGCGGCAGGTCGTGGGTGGCCCGTGCCTTGGCCAGCAGGTCGCCGGCCATGTCCAGGCAGGAACCGCAGGTGGCGCCGCAACCGGTACGCATGGTCAGCTCGCCCACCGTGGTGACGCCATGGCTGGCGGCCTCGCGGATCTGGTGGTCGGTGACTCCGTTGCAGATGCAGACGTACACAGGCAGGAACCGGGCTGACAGGCCAGAAGCGACCTGGTGCCCATTCCAATGGAAACGAGAATGGTTGTCAATCAGATAGCTGAACCATTCTCGCTACCGTTCATCCACTCAACTGGAAGGCCCGTCGCCCTGCACCTTGCGTGGCCAGTAGCCCTTGCTGCGCGGGCGCTTGCGCGGGCGGTCATGGCCTGCGGTATTGCCCGGCATCCAGGCCTCGGCCGCGGTCTTGGGCATGGCGGTCACGCCCTGCCCGGCTACGCCGCGCGCCAGAGGCGCCAAGTGGCGCAAGGCACGCGCATAGACCCCACGCTTGAACATCACCACGTGCTCGACCGGGTACCAGAAGTCGACCCAGCGCCAGTTGTCGAACTCGGGCGAGTCGGTATGGTCCAGCCGCACATGCGATTCATCGCCGGTGAGGCGCAGCAGGAACCAGACCTGCTTCTGGCCGATGCAGACCTGCCGCTCGTTACGGCGGATGGCCCGGGCCGGCAGCTTGTAGCGCAGCCAACCCGGTGTCGCCCCGAGCACTTCTACGTGCTCGGGCAGCAGGCCGGTCTCTTCCTGCAATTCACGATACATGGCCTCGACCGGGGTCTCGTCGGTGTTCATGCCACCCTGCGGGAACTGCCAGCCATCCCGGCGCACGCGTCGTGCCCAGAACACCTGCCCGTCCTGCCGCATCAGCACGATGCCGACGTTCGGTCGATAGCCGTCCGGATCGATCACGATGCGGACTCCTAAGAAAATCTACTGGTCGGGACTATCCCATGCCGTCTGTCGGCCCACAAGCTCGGCACAAAAGTGTTGACAGGTCCGATACACATGAGCAGAATAGCGGGCTCACCAAGGCTATGTAGCTCAGCCGGTTAGAGCACAGCACTCATAATGCTGGGGTCGGTGGTTCGAGTCCACCCATAGCCACCACACTGAAAATCAAGTTGTTTTTCAGCGTGAAAAGTGAGAAAATAATTTGACGTTACATTGCCCCTTAGCCAAGCGGTAAGGCACCTGACTCTGACTCAGGCATCGGTGGTTCGAATCCATCAGGGGCAGCCAAATAAAAAAGCAAGAAGCCAGATCGAAAGATCTGGCTTCTTGCTTTTTTATTTGGTCGCGCATTCCACCTTAGCCCCGCGCCTGTCGGCGCGCCCCTTGAACATCAAGGGGGCTCCTCTCCAGAGAGAACCCTGGGGTCGGATCCTTATCCGCAGGGAAAGGCTCTGATCTGACCCCACCCTTCCGACATGAGAGACTGCGGGAAGTGCCGGCTGCTGGCCGGCAACCACGAAATGCCTGGTCCCAAACGACAAAAGCCCGGCCGAAGCCGGGCTTTTGCTTTTCCAACCAGCGGGCTCCCGAGGGAGCCCAACCAGGCGCGATGGATCAGCGCTTGGAGAACTGGGTGGCGCGGCGGGCCTTGTGCAGACCGACCTTCTTACGCTCGACTTCACGGGCGTCACGGGTCATGAAGCCAGCCTTGCGCAGCTCGGACTTCAGGGTCTCGTCGTACTCGACCAGAGCACGAGCGATGCCCAGACGGATCGCACCGGCCTGGCCGGTGGTGCCGCCGCCAGCGGCGGTGACCAAGATGTCGAAGCTTTCGGTGTTCTTGGTCAGCTCGAGCGGCTGGCGCACGATCATGCGCGCGGTCTCACGACCGAAGAACTCGTCCAGCGGACGGCCATTGACGGTGATGTTGCCCGAACCCTTGCGCAGGAACACGCGAGCGGTGGAGGACTTGCGGCGGCCAGTGCCGTAGTTTTGAGTGATAGCCATGATTAGATATCCAGAACCTGCGGCTGCTGTGCGGCGTGCGGATGCTCAGTGCCGGCGTAGACCTTGAGCTTGCGGTACATCTGGCGACCCAGCGGGCCCTTCGGCAGCATGCCCTTGACGGCAGTCTCGATGACGCGCTCCGGGTGACGCTCCAGCGCCTGTGCCAGGGACTCGGTCTTCAGGTTGCCGATGTAACCGGTGAAACGGTGATACATCTTGTCCTGCAGCTTCTTGCCGGTGACGACAATCTTTTCTGCATTGATGACGACCAGGTAGTCGCCCGTATCAACGTGGGGGGTGTAGACCGGCTTGTGCTTGCCGCGCAGACGGCGGGCCAGCTCGGTGGCGAGACGGCCCAGGGTCTTGCCCTCGGCGTCGACGAGGTACCAGTCGCGCTGGACGGTCTCGTTCTTGGCAGTGAAAGTGCTCATGAAGAACTCTAGGTTAGGTCGGGCTCATTGCGGCGAAAGGCTCGCCGGAACTCTGCCACGCGTTGTGAAAAGGTGAAGCGTAAGAGGCGGGATTGTACTCACCCTGGCGGCCGGGTGCAAGCCAGACCCCGTACCGGGTTGGCAGGGGGCCGGGGCCGGGCGAGAATCGGGGGTCCCCCGCCCCGCCCATGCCGCCATGACCGTGCTCCGCCAGACCACCCCGCTGGACCACCTGCTGACCGAGGCGCAGCGCGCCCTGGACACGGTGTTCGGCAACCCGCCGGCATCGCGCCCCTACCCGGCCGCCGATACCGATGAGCCGGGCATGGACACGGCGCAGCGCCGCCACGCGGCCGGCCTGATGCGGATCAACCATGTCGGCGAGGTCTGCGCGCAGGGCCTGTACTTCGGCCAGGCCGCGGTCGCGCGCGACCCGTCCACCCGCGAGCACCTGCTGGAAGCGGCCCAGGAAGAGACCGACCACCTGGCCTGGTGCGCCACCCGCCTGGGCGAGCTGGACAGCCGCCCGAGCCTGTTCAACCCGCTCTGGTATGCCGGCAGCTACACCATCGGCACCCTGGCCGGGCTGCGCGGCGACGGCTGGAACCTGGGCTTCGTGGTCGAAACCGAACGCCAGGTGGAAGCCCATCTGGACGAGCATCTGGTCGACCTGCCGTCGGGCGACCTGCGCAGCCGCGCGGTCATCCGGGTGATGAAGGAAGACGAGGCCCGCCATGCCGACCACGCCGAGCAGGCCGGCGCGCGCCGCCTGCCGTTCCCGATTCCCGGCGCGATGGCGCTGGCATCGAAGGTGATGAAGCACATCGCTTACCGCATTTGAACGGCCGCCCCCACCAACGGTGGGGCCTACCAAAGAAGTGCGCCGGGGCCCGCCGGGCACGGCCCGGCCCTACCGGACGGTAGAGTCGAGCTTGCTCGACTGCTTAATTGGGCGAGACCAGCTTCAGGCCGATCACGCCGGCCACGATCAGGCCCACGCAGGCCAGGCGCGCCGGCGAGGCGCTGTCGTTGAACAGGAAGATGCCCAGCACCGCCACGCCCATGGCGCCGATACCGGTCCAGATGGCGTAGGCCGTGCCGACCGGAATGGACTTCATCGCCTGGCTCATCAGGAACAGGCTGATCAGCGCCGCGACCACGGTGGCGACGGTGGGCAGCGGCTTGCTGAAGCCTTCGGAGTACTTCATTCCGAGCGCGAAGCCGATTTCGAACAGGCCGGCCAGCAGCAGGTAGATCCAGGGCATGAGTGGGGGCTCCTCACCTTGTTGAAGAAAAACAAAACGGCCCGGTGTTTTCACACCGGGCCGTGGGTCGGTACATCACCGTGGAACTGGAAACTGCGCTAAAACCGCGTTCCACGGGGCGGGTCGTCCCGCCTGGGTGGCGATGCCGGGGGCATCGCGCAAGGGTCTTATTCGGACAGGTTGCGGCCGTGGAACAGCTCTTCGATCTCGCGCTTGAGCAGCGCTTCGATCTTCATGCGTTCCTTGAACGACAGGTTCTTGGCCTTTTCCTCGAACAGGTACTGGTCCAGGTCGAAGTCCTTCAGGTGCATCTTCGTGTGGAAGATGTTTTCCTGGTAGACATTGACGTCGAACATCTCGTAACGCGACTTGATGTTCTTGGCCAGGAAGTTCTGGATCGAGTTGATCTTGTGATCGATGTAGTGCTTCTTGCCCTTCACATCGCGAGTGAAGCCACGGACGCGGTAGTCCATGATCACGATGTCCGATTCCAGGCTCTCGATCAGGTAGTTCAGGGCCTTCAGCGGCGAAATGACGCCACAGGTGGCCACGTCGATGTCAGCGCGGAACGTCGCGATACCTTCCTGCGGATGGGTCTCCGGGTAGGTGTGGACAGTGATGTGGCTCTTGTCCATGTGCGCGACCACGGCATCGGAGATCAGCTCCTTGCCGGCCTGCTTCTTGTCGATCACCGGCTCTTCGGAGATCAGGATCGTCACCGAGGCACCCTGCGGATCGTAGTCCTGGCGGGCCACGTTCAGGATGTTCGCGCCGATGATCTCGGCGACATCGGTCAAGATTTGAGTCAGCCTGTCGGCGTTGTACTCTTCATCGATGTATTCAATGTAACGCTGACGCTCCTCTTCGGTGCGCGCGTAACACACGTCATAGATGTTGAAGCTCAGCGCCTTGGTGAGGTTGTTGAAACCCTGCAGCCTCAGGCGAGGCAACGGCTTGACCACGGCGGTCGATTCCTGTGTAAGAAGGGAAAGGGGGAATTATGGGGCAAAGTGTCCCCGGGGGGAACGTGAAGAGGTCACGACTCTGGCACACTATTTGCCCTTAACAGGTGCGCTGGTTAAGCTCCGCCATCGAACCTGTGAATCCGTTCATGCGCAGAGGGAGCGCCCCTATCGTGTCAACCGTGCGCCTAGCTAGCAGCCCATTGGCCTTGGACATCGCCACAATCGACCGCTTTCTGGCTCACAGCCACAGGCGGCGGTACCCCACCCGGACTGACGTCTTCCGCCCAGGAGACCCGGCGGGGACCCTGTACTACGTCATCAGCGGCTCGGTTTCGATCATGGCCGAGGAAGATGACGATCGCGAGCTGGTGCTGGGCTATTTCGGCGCAGGCGAGTTCGTCGGTGAGATGGGCCTGTTCGTGGAGTCGGACCGCCGCGAGGTGATCCTGCGCACGCGCACCGCCTGTGAGCTGGCTGAGATCAGCTACGAGCGCCTGCACCAGCTGTTCCTGGGCCCGCTCTCGGCCGACGCGCCGCGCCTGCTGTACGCGCTGGGCCAGCAGATCTCCAAGCGCCTGCTCGATACCAGCCGCAAGGCCAGCCGCCTGGCGTTCCTGGACGTGACCGACCGCATCGTGCGCACCCTGCACGATCTGGCCCAGGAGCCGGAATCGATGAGCCACCCGCAGGGCAGCCAGCTGCGCGTCTCGCGCCAGGAACTGGCGCGCCTGGTCGGCTGCTCGCGTGAAATGGCCGGCCGCGTGCTGAAGAAGCTGCAGACCGATGGCCTGCTGCATGCCCGCGGCAAGACCGTGGTGCTGTACGGCACCCGTTGATCGATGCGTGTCCGCCGGGCAACGCCCGGCGGCTCCGCGGACGTGCGACCTGCCATCGCACGCCCCGCACACGAGCATCCGCTAGGCTCGGTGCATGGAACTGAGCAGCGAATTCTGGTGGTTCATCCTCATCGGCCTCGGCGCACAGCTGGTCGATGGCGCGCTGGGCATGGCCTTCGGCCTGGTGTCATCGTCGGTGATGCTGGCGATGGGCATCCCGCCGGCGCAGGCCAGTGCGGCCATCCACACCGCCGAAGTGTTCACCACCGGCGCCTCGGGCGTGTCGCATCTGGTCGCCGGCAATGTCGATAAACGCCTGTTCTTCCGCCTCGCCATTCCCGGCGCGGTGGGCGGTGCGGTGGGCGCCTACGGGCTGACCCAGCTGCCCGGCGACGTGATCCGCCCGCTGATCTACCTCTACCTGCTGGTGCTGGCCATCCTCATCCTGGCCCGCGCTGCGGGGCAGCTGATGCCCAAGGGCGAGGTCAAGCGGGTGCCCGTGCTGGGCTTCGTGGCCGGCTTCCTTGATGCCAGCGGCGGCGGTGGCTGGGGTCCGGTGGCCACCTCCACCCTGCTCGCCCGGGGCGGCCAGGCACGCACCACCATCGGCACGGTGAACGCGTCCGAGTTCGTGGTGACCCTGACGGTGTCGGCCACCTTCCTGATGTCGATGGGCCTGCATCACCTGCAGATCGTGGCCGGCCTGCTGATCGGCGGCATGATGGCCGCGCCGGTGGCGGCGCTGCTGGTGAAGCGGCTGAAGGAGCGCTGGGTGCTGGTGGCGGTGGGCGTGCTGGTGCTGGCCATCAGCCTGTTCCAGATCGGCCATGCGCTGACCGGGTACCTGGGGCGCTGATTGATCGCCGGGCATGGCCCGGCGCTACCCCTACCCGCATCGGTAGCGCCGGGCCACGCCCGGCGAATCCATCACCGTGCGATGGGCTCAGCCTCAGGCCTTGTCGCCGCCGCGGTCCACGCAGCCCCAGTTGAGGATGCGGGTGCCGACCGGCAGCACGCTGCGGAAGAACGCGACCTTGCCCGGCTTCGGGTTCACCACCACCGGGGCCATGGCCGCCAGCAGCAGCGGCAGGTCGGCGGTGCTGTCCGAATAGGCGATGTCGATCTGCCCGTAGCCGCGTTCGCGCAGCATGCGCATCTTTTCTTCGTTGTGGCAGTGGCGGGTCGGGCCGACCCCGCCCAGGCGCGGGCCGACCTCGGTGCCGATCACCGGCACGTCCTGGTGGGCCACGAAGCCGAGGATGGCGCGCGCCAGCTCCGGCGGTGCGCCGGTGGCGACGACCACGCGGTCGCCCTTGGCCCGGTGCGCGGCGAACACTTCCAGCGCCTGCGGCAGCAGCTTGGCGCGCATCTGCGCCTCGTTGCGCAGCACGTAGGCGTCAATGACCTTGTTGAAGTCACGCGCCCGGTGCAGGCCGAAGCTGCCGATCCACACATAGACCGAAATGCCGGCGCGGCGAGTCGGCAGCATCGCCACCATCGGCCCGGCGATCGGCGTCACCAGCAGCGCGGCCAGCATGCGCAGGGGATTGCGCTTGATCAGCGAGGCGAACAGGTGGGTGCCCGAATCGCCGTCGTAGAGGGTGTGGTCGAAGTCGAAGACCACCAGCGGCGCATCCTCGCGCGGCGTTGGATAGTGCGTTGTCATGCCGCGAAGAATAGCTGACGCAGGCCCTCGCCCGGCTCTTCCACGCGCATGAAGGCCTCGCCGACCAGGAACGCATGGATGCCGGCGTCGCGCATCAGGGCCACGTCCTGCGGGCCGAGGATGCCGCTTTCGGTCACCAGCAGGCGGTCGCGCGGCACCGCTTTCTGCATGTCCAGGGTGGTCTGCAGCGAGACCTCGAAGGTGCGCAGGTTGCGGTTGTTGATGCCGATCATCGGCGCCGGCACCTGCAGCGCGCGCTCCAGTTCGTCGATGTCATGCACTTCCACCAGCACGTCCATGCCCAGCGACAGGGCCAGTTCGGACAGGGTGGCCAGCTGGGTGTCGTCCAGCGCGGCGACGATCAGCAAGATGCAGTCGGCGCCCAGCACGCGCGCCTCGTACACCTGGTAGGCGTCAATCACGAAGTCCTTGCGCAGCACCGGCAGCGTGCAGGCCTCGCGGGCCTGCTGCAGGTAAGCATCGGCGCCCTGGAAGAAATCGACGTCGGTCAGCACCGACAGACAGCTGGCGCCACCGAACTCGTAGCTGACGGCGATGTCGGCCGGGCGGAAGTCCGGGCGGATGACGCCCTTGGACGGGCTGGCCTTCTTCACCTCGGCGATGACCGCCGGGTCGCCGTTGGCCACGGCCGCCTGCAGGGCGCTCACGAAGCCACGGACCGGCGGGGCACTGGCCAGGGCGGCCTGCAGCGCCTCCAGCGGGCGCTGGGCGCGGCGCTGGGCCACTTCTTCGGCCTTGCGGGCCAGGATCGTCTGCAGGATGTCGCTCATCGTCGTCGGTTCAATGCGGGGGCGGTGAGGACGGCCATTATCGGCCATCGGGTGGGTCTGGCTGAACCGCGCGCTCAGGCAACCAGCGCGCGGGTGGTATCAACGTACTGCTGCAGGCGCTGGCGGGCGCTGCCGCTGGCGATGGCGGCGCGGGCGCGGGCCAGGCCGTCGCCGATGTCGCTGGCCACGCCGGCCACGTACAGGGCCGCGCCAGCGTTCAGGGCGACGATGTCCAGCGCCGGGCCCGGCGTGTTGTCCAGCACCGCGCGCAGCATCTGGATGGACTGCTCGGGGCTGTCCACGCGCAGGTTGCGGCTGGCCGACATGGCGATGCCGAAGTCTTCCGGGTGGATCTCGTACTCGCGCACCTTGCCGTCGCGCAGCTCGCCCACCAGGGTGCCGGCGCCCAGCGAGATCTCGTCCATGTTGTCGCGGCCCCAGACCACCATCGCGCGCTCGGTGCCCAGTTCGCGCAGCACGCGCGCCTGGATGCCCACCAGATCTGGATGGAACACGCCCATCAGCACCGCCGGTGCACTGGCCGGGTTGGTCAGCGGGCCGAGGATGTTGAAGATGGTGCGCACGCCCATCTCGCGGCGGACCGGCGCGACGACCTTCATCGAGGGGTGGTGGATCGGCGCGAACATGAAGCCGATGCCGGTCTGTTCGATGGCCGCTGCCACCTGGGCCGGCTGCAGTTCGATGGCCGCGCCCAGCGCTTCCACCGCATCGGCGCTGCCGGACTTGGACGACACGCTGCGGTTGCCGTGCTTGGCCACGCGCGCACCGGCAGCGGCGGCGACGAACATCGCGCAGGTCGAGATGTTGAAGGTGTGCGAGCCATCGCCCCCGGTGCCGACGATGTCGACGAGGTGGGTGGTATCGGCCACCGGCACCGCCAGCGCGAATTCGCGCATGACCGTGGCCGCCGCGGCAATCTCGTCGATGGTTTCCTTCTTCACCCGCAGGCCGGTGAGGATGGCGGCGGTCATCATCGGCGAGACATCGCCGCGCATGATCTGCCGCATCAGGTCGACCATTTCGTCGAAGAAGATTTCGCGGTGCTCGATGGTGCGTTGCAGGGCTTCCTGGGGGGAGAAGCTCATCGGAATGCTCCTTGGATCAGGCCGCCGGGCGCTGCAGGAAATTGCGCAGCAGGGCGTGGCCGTGTTCGGTGAGGATGGATTCGGGGTGGAACTGCACGCCTTCCACCGGGAACTGGCGATGGCGCAGGCCCATGATCTCTTCGATCGAGCCGTCCTTGTTCTCGGTCCAGGCGGTCACTTCCAGCGCGTCGGGCAGGCTGTGCTTGTCCACCACCAGCGAGTGGTAGCGGGTGGCCTGGTAACGGTCCGGCAGGCCGGCGAACACGCCCTTGCCTTCATGTCGGATGGGCGAGGTCTTGCCGTGCATGATGTTGCCGGCGCGGATGACCGTGCCGCCGTAGACCTGGCCGATGCCCTGGTGGCCCAGGCACACGCCGAGGATGGGCGTGGTCGGGCCGAGGCGCTGGATCAGCTCCAGCGACACGCCCGCTTCGTTGGGCGTGCACGGCCCGGGCGAGATGACGATGCGTTCGGGTTTCTGCGCGGCGATCTCGTCCACGCTCATCGCATCGTTGCGCACCACCTTGACCTCGGCGCCCAGCGTCTGCAGGTACTGCACGAGGTTGTAGGTGAAGCTGTCGTAGTTGTCGATCATCCACAACATGGTCAGGTTCCGTCGCTTATCAGGAAAATGGCGTACACGTTTTCGGTGTAGGTGATGGGGCCGGCTTCGACCGACTCGCGCAGGCGGGAGCCCGTGGCCTCGATGCTGTTCTGCGGCGCGGGCGGCGCGGGCGGGGTGATCATGTCGTCGGCGCGAGGCCAATTGCCAGCCTGCACGCCGTAGGCAAAGCTCGGCGCCACATCGGAAATGCTGTACAGGCCGCGCACGCTCGTTCCATAGGCCTTGGCCAGGCCCTGCGCGGACTCGCGGGTCTGGGCTGCCGCCTCGCCCTTGAGTTCGCGGCGCAGCGCCACTTCATCTGAGTAGGTCGGGGCCATGCTGCTGACCTGTACGTTTTCGTTGGCCTTCAGCGCGCCCAGCACGTCCTGCATCGCCTTCACGCTGGCGAAGCTGGCACGCAGCTGGCGCGACACGCGGGTGCCGATGAAGACCTGCCGGTTCTGCTCATAACGCGTCGCTGGGCCGATCCGCAGGTTGTCCGCACGCACGCTGCCCTCCACCGCCTTGTTCTGCTTGAACAGCGCCAGCACGCGGGCAACGTTGTCCTGCACGCGGCGGCGCGCCGCATCGGCATCCATGTCGGTCTCTTCAATGTTCAACTGCAGGCCGAACCGATCCGGCATCACCGTGCGGGTGCCCTGCCCCTTCACCAGCAGGTGCGGCTGCGAGGGAAGGGTGTTGGCCTGCGCCCATGCAGACGGGGCCATCGTGGCCAGCAGCGACGACCACAGCAATGCGCTCAGCAGCTTCATGCGGTACTCCTTGTCTAGGAAGGGAGCAAAGAGACGGCCGCACCATGGCGGCCGTCCAAGAATCCCACCCCTCATAGAGCGGCGGGCCGAGTCTTTCGCTGAGCGAAAACTACGCTATCAAATTTTCATCAGAATTAATCTTCGTCATCATTCGATCCCGCCATTTCAAAGGCGGCCCCTCGCGTCACATCCAAGCCAAAACTGAAGAAGAATGGAATAGTCCACATGTCAACGCCAGAACGCGTTCGCTTGTACATGAATCCAATTCGAAGCAACTGACTCAACACATTCGCCCAATCCTTTCCGAGGAGAGCCGCGAGAGTTGCCTCATTGTGATCCGCCTTCCCGCCTCTGAACTTTTCGATTGCACTCCGCAGATCAGGATACTCTGCATAGATCCGCGTCTCGAGATTGTCCTTGGATATTTTTCTTACAGATTTCCTGATCGAGTCCTCATAGAGCAATGGACCATCCATTGAGGGAGATGGCTCTCTATTAAAATCTTCCAATTGATAAGTACGTGCCGCATCAACCGCATTAATTAGATCGCGAGGAGTCGCCACTCGATTACCATCTCGAAGCCGATCCACAATCCAGTCTATTGCGTCAGCAGCACGACCCTTATCGATCTTCTCGGGGAAGAGCCTATAGAATACAAGCTCTCTATTACGCTGCGACTGGACAAAATTTGCATCAGCTTGAGCAAATTCAGCCACCGTCCTATTTTCCACCAACCTGCGTACAAGCAAGTGCAAAAGATCTTGAACTTCCCACTTAATCGGACCGGCCGTTTTACTGCGAACATGGGTCAATGCAGGAAAGCCCCCCATAGAGGTTACCCGATCAAAGACATCGTCTCGCAGGAAGATTTTTACCTTGAGATTTTGCCAATCACTCAAATCTCTGTAGGCAAGCAAAAGCCCCCGAAGCACAGCATTTTCTCTCGCCTCATCACCAAGCACGATTTCATCAAGCCGATCAAGAACGAGCCATACCCGCCTGTTTACAGAAGCAACGAGATCGTTGATAGAACTTATAATATCGTTAAATGGAATGGCAGCCGCACTCCCTCCTGCCACCAAAAGATTGTGATCGAACTCAAACGAAACTCCGGAAGTCCATTTGAGATCCACGTTCTTTAGCGCACGAGCCTTCGCAACAGCAAAAGCAAAAGCTTGCTTCAGTCCACTGCCATCATCGAGGACAATTCCATACTTTGATATCGACTTTTGGACAGCGGCTTTTTGGTCTGATTCAGGAATTAGTTCTCTGCAATTTCGCCAAAATTGCGCGAGCAAGTAGAGACGCCATGCGACCCGCAGCTCATCATCATCGGGAAAATCCTCTTTCCTAATAGCTGCTAGAACGTCTCGAAACTCGGGATCTCCAGCAGGATTGGTGACCAGCCCAAATTTAACGTCTTTAATTTTCTCGTATCGCTGTTGATTACCGGTGACCTCCTTCCAGAGTGAGGACTTTCCGGCGCCCTTGGCCCCCAACACCACATCCTTTCGATCTGTTACCAGCTCAAATAGAATCGGGTGGCTAATGAAACATTGGTAAAGGAGCCGATCATGCTCGGCCACGCTTGCCCCAAGATCCATTGCTGCTAATACTTGTTCCTTCGACATCCATTAACCTCCTCTGTTAAAGACCCTTGGCAGCCTGGGCGACGGCGCGGAACAGCGCGCGGCCCTTGTTCATCGTCTCGTCCCATTCCTTGTCCGGGTCCGAGTCGTAGACGATGCCGGCGCCGGCCTGCACGTACAGGCGGCCGTCCTTGATGACGGCGGTGCGGATGGCGATGGCGGTATCGGCATCGCCGTGCCAGCCGATGTAGCCGATGCTGCCGGCGTACACATTGCGCTTGATCGGTTCCAGCTCGCGGATCACTTCCAGCGCGCGGATCTTCGGCGCACCGCTGACCGTGCCGGCCGGGAACGTGGCGCGCAGCACGTCGGCGTAGCTCAGGCCCGGCTGCAGCTGCCCGGTCACTTCGCTAACGATGTGCATGACGTGGCTGTAGCGCTCGATCACGAACTGCTCGCCCACTTCCACGGTGCCGGCCTTGGACACGCGGCCGGCATCGTTGCGGCCGAGGTCGATCAGCATCAGGTGCTCGGCGCGTTCCTTGGGATCGGCCAGCAGCTCGGCTTCCAGCGCCTGGTCCAGCTCCGGCGTCGCACCGCGCGGGCGGGTACCGGCAATCGGGCGCACGGTCACTTTGCCCACGCCGTCATCAGTATGTTGCAGGCGCACCAGGATTTCCGGCGACGAACCGACCACCTGCAGGTCGCCGACATCGAGGAAATACATGTACGGCGAGGGGTTCAGTGCACGCAGCGCGCGGTACACATCCACCGGGCGCGCCTTGAACGGCACGCTCAGGCGCTGGCTCAGCACCACCTGGAAGATGTCGCCGGCGCGGATGTATTCCTTGCTGCGCTGGACCGCATCGACGAAACCTTCGCGGGTGAAACCGGAGATGAAATCGGATTCGTCCAGCACGTCGCTGGTCAGCGCCGCGGGATAGCCCGCACCCGGCGCACGCAACTTGGCGGTCAGGGCATCCAGGCGGGCCTGGGCCTGGTCGAACGCACCGTCGACGCGCGGGTCGGCATGCACGATCAGGTACAGGCGGCCCTTAAGGTTGTCGAACACCGCCAGCTCGTTGGAATCCAGCAGCAGGATGTCCGGCGTGCCCAGCTCGTCGCGGCCGGCCGGCGGGGCCAGGCGCGGCTCGATGTAGCCGATGCACTCGAAGCCGAACCAGCCGACCAGGCCACCAGTGAAGCCCGGCAGGCCGTCCAGCTTCGGCACCGAGTGGGCGCTGCGCAGCGCCTCGACCTCGGCGAAGGGATCGGCCACTTCGCGGGTTTCCACCACCTGGCCGTCTTCACGCACGGTCAGGGTGTGGCCGTGGAAGGCGTACACGCGACGTGCCGGCAGGCCGATGATCGAGTAACGACCAAAGCGCTCGCCGCCTTCGACGGATTCAAACAGGTAGGTATTGGGGCCGTCGGCGAGCTTCAGATAGACCGAAAGCGGCGTGTCCAGGTCGGACAGCACTTCACGGACGACGGGGATATGGGTGTGGCCTTCAGCGGCCTGCTGCTGAAACTGAGCGAGCGAATTCAAGACGACTTTCCTTCCGGGACACAGCGTTATGGGGGCGGACGACGGCAACGGGCCACCATCGCCACCAACGGCGTGCGGAAGAAAGGGTATGCGGGGTCGTCAGGCTGGACACCCGATGACTGTAGCGCAGCTTCGCCGGGAGGGAAACCCCGCCCTCGCTACCCCATGCGTCGCGCCTGCTCCTGCGACTCCTGCACCTGCTGCTGGGCCAACCCGGCGTCCAAGGCGGCAGCGCGGCCGGCGTTGAGGGCGTCGATCTGGGCGGTGCTCACGGCCAGCGGCTGGGCCAAGCCCTGGGCCACCTCGACATGGGCATGGCGGCGCTGCGGGGCGTTGAGGTCGGCGGTGTCGACGGCAAAGGCGCGTGCGCGGTCGTCGCTGAGGACCACGTGGGAGATGGTCTCCAGCCCTTCCCGCTTGGCCTGGGCCGCCAGTGCGCCGGCAAGCTGGTCGCTCTGCAGGTCGGGCACGCGGTTGTGGGCGCGGTCCAGGGCGTGGACGCCGGCCTGGGCGCCGAGGAACAGGGGGTTGCCGGCGTGGGCAGGATGATCGATGCCGATCGCCGGTTTCCCGGGCTCCGTGGTGCGGCCGGCCTGCCGGCCATCAGCGGCAGGCGCGATGCTCGGCTGCTGCTCGATCAGCGTGCGCGCGGCGGCTTCCTGCTTGATCAGCGCGGCGTCCAGGCTGGGAATGACGGTCGGGTCCATGCCATGGCGGGCCGTCGCCTCGCTGAAAGCCGCCCCGATGCCGCGAACCACGCGTGCGGACTGATCCAGGTTGTGCAGTCTTACGACGTCCTGCGGCAAATTGCCGCTGGGCAGGTGCGTCGCGGCCGCTTTCCCGATGCCCGCGGTTGCACCGCCCACGGTGGCCAGCGTAACCGGCGCGGTGGCCGTGATGCCTTTCACGTGGGACGCCATGAAGTCATAGCCGCGATCCACATGCGCGCCCGCAGTGGCAAACCCGTTCTGCAGCTTGCCCGCCACCCACTGCCCATCGTGGTTGATGGCGGCGGCCACGCGCTCGCCCTTCGCACGGACGCCCTCGGCATCGGCATGGGCCTGGGTTTTCGCGTGCTGGGCATGTTGCTCACCCTGGTCGCGAACGGTCGCGGCCTGCCTGGTCAGCTTGTCGGCCACCTTGTCCATGCCGATGTGGCCAGCCACCCACGACAGTGCCGACAGGCCACCGGCACCGGCCTGCGAGTGCACCCGGTGTGCGGTGGCTTCGATGCTGCCGGTCAGTTCGCGCCCCGAAGCGATCACCGTGCTGGCCGCGCGCGTGCTCACCTGCAGATTGACCGAGCCCATGTTCACCACCTGACCGATGGCCATGCCTTCGGTTTTCAGCACGTGCTCGACGCCATCGCCGGTTCTGTCCAGTACATGGGCTACGGCGGCGCCTGCTTTCTCAACCTGCTCACCCGCCCGACGGCCGATGTGCATGCCGGCGGCTGTGGAATGCAGCACGGTGGATATCGGGCCGGCGAGCTCCGCCACCTGGCTGGGTGCCGCAGCATGCGGACGGTCAACCAGCACGCCCTGCGCATCGCGCGTCTTTGCCTCAAGCAGCAGCTCGAGGCGCCCTGCCGCAAGCGGAATATCCCGCAGCGCCTGCTGACCCGGTTGCGTCGCGAGCTGTTCGATGAACTGTGCTGCAGAGGTCTGCGCACCCGGCGGCAGCATCTCGCGCAGCTTCTCGCCGACGACCTTCTGCATGACCGGGTCCTTCAGCACCATGCCCAGCTCGTTGGCCAGCAAGCCGTAGCCGCGGCGCTGCTGCTCGCTGAGCCGGTGCATGCCGTTCTGCACATCGTTCAGCACTTCACCGGTGGTCTGGTATGTGTGCACGGTCTGCCCGGTGTCGAAGGTCGGCAGACCGTTGTCCTTGGCGTAGCGCGATGCGGTTGCCGGATGCAGGCCAGCGGCATTGAAGGTGGTGGCGCGTGCGCCGGTGACGGCGGAAGCAGCGGAGGCCATGCCGCCGCCGAGAGAGTGGCCGGCTATTTCGAATCCGCCGGGGACGCGCGCGTTCATGGCGGCGGCAAGATCCATGGCGCGATCATAGTAGTCGCTGCGCATGCCAATGCCCTGCTGGCCATTGTTGAGGAAGTCCTCACTGCCGGACTCACGCTTTCCGTTGGGTGCCAGCGGGTCAAGAATCTCACCCATGGATCCCTTGTAGACAATTACCGGCTTGGCATCTTCGCCCAGAACGTGCCTGTCTGGCAGGTAGATTTCCGCCCGGAACCCCGAACGCGCTGGCTCCAACAGCTCCTTGAGGTCAGCGTCGGAGATATCAAACCCAGCCTTGCGAAGTGCAGCGGGATCGCTGCTTGCGCGCGTCCATCCCGCAGGAGGGGTCCCTTCGCGCTTCGCAGACTGATACACATCGGCAGCCAGTCCCGACATTTCGCGCGCGTGGTACGTCTCTTGTAGACGATCCGCTTCACTTCCATTTCCACTATCGCGCAACTGCTGGACAAGCATGTTCTGCTCACGGACTACGCGGGCACGCGCCTCATTGTCCTGATCACTCATGGCAAACTCCATTGCACTTTGAAATGCCGCTTATTCTGCGGTAGCTATGGATTACCAGAACCCTTTGCTACTGTCACGCCACGAGCGGACCAAAAGGAAAAAAATGAACGTCATTCTTCACAATATGACGACAAGATTCCTCGTAAGCGCGGCATGGATCACACTTTTCCTTGTAACGGGATGCTCTGCGACTACAGCGACATCTGCTCATGGCGCTGAAGGCTACTTCGAAGGCAAAGCTCTACAGCTGGCGATTGCTGCCGAAAGCGGCGACTCCAATGCCATACGTCACATCGTCAAAGAGGAAGGCGTCGATCCAGACAAGACGTTTTCATCGCGCGACGAAATCCCTCTGATCGCGTGGCCGCTGCGAGCCCGCAGCACCGAGGGACTGAAAGCCCTTCTTGATGTCGGTGCAGACCCCAACGCCCGCGAGTCGAAGGAGATGAACGGGCAGTTGATCAACTTCGACAACGCAATGGTCTACGCGGCGAAGATGGACGACCCACGCTATCTGGATCTTCTACTTAAACACGGCGGCAATCCCCGTACGCGCAACATCAACAATGAGACGCTTCTCTACCAAGCGTTCATCAGCGGAAATCAATGGAAGAACGTCCAGACACTGGTGGAGAACGGCGCAGATGTAAATGAATCCAATCGCCGCAGCTTGGGCGATGACACCGTCCTAAGCTGGTACACGCGGAGAGGTGGGTTCGACTATGCGTACTGGTTGCTGGAGCACGGTGCAGACCCCACCATCTCCCAACCTGTACAGGAGGGCTCGGGCAAGACTGCGCGTCAACTGATGGTCGAGGACATCTACTGGGAAATCACCACGCCCGACAACCTGCCCTGGCAGAAGAAGTGCCAGCAGTGGCTGGCTGACCGCAACATCCCTCGCCCTCCGATGCCCGAACACATCCGCAGGAAGCGCGAGGCCTTCAAGTTCCCGAGCAGGGAAGAAGACATTCCGCTTCTGTAAGGAGATCTGACATGGACTGTCATCCGCTTCGCCTTACCGCTTCAATCCTGCTCCTGGCCGCAGCGCTCGCTCTGCTTTCTGCGTGTTCGCCCCAGTCGAAAAATGGCGCTGACCAGTACTTCGCGGGCAATGCACTCGCATTGGCGATTGCAAGCGAGCAAGGGGACGGCGAGGCGATCACTCGTCTGATGAAGGACGAAGGCGTCGATCCCGACAAGGCCTTCGCGCGCGACGCCGGAATTCCTCTTGTTGCCTGGCCACTCCGGGCGAAGAATCTCGATGGGTTGCGCGCCCTCTTGGAAAACGGCGCAGATCCGAATGCACGCGCATACAAGACCGTGGATGGACGCAAGCTTGGTTACAACAATGCGATGGTCTACGCGGCAAAGATGGACGACCCTCGCTTCCTGGAGCTGCTCCTGAAGCACGGCGGAGATCCAAATACACGAAACTCGGCAAACGAGACGCTACTCCTTCAGGCATTCCTCAGCGGGAATCAGTGGAAGAACATCCAGGTACTGATTGAGAACGGGGCCAACATCAATGAATCAAGTCTGGACCTGGGCGATGACACGGTATTGAGCTGGTACACCACGCGAGGCGGTTTCGACTACGCATACTGGCTGCTGGAACATGGTGCTGATCCCGCGATTGCAAGGCCGAAAGGGTCAAGCCAACCCGGTCGACAGAAGATGGTCGAGGACATCTACTGGGAGATCACCACGCCCGCCAACCTGCCCTGGCAGAAGAAGTGTCAGCAGTGGCTGGCTGACCGCAACATCCCTCGCTCGCCAATGCCCGAACACATCCGCAGGAAGCGCGAGGCCTTCAAGTTCCCGAGCAGGGAAGAAGACATTCCGCTTCTGTAAGGAGATCTGACATGGATGTTCGCCTGCGACATCTCGTTCGGCTTGCCCTCCTGGCAACGGCTCTGATTCTTCTTTCGGCGTGCGCGCCGCAGTCAATGCACGGCGCAGAGGCTTACTTCGAAGGGAAAGCGCTCGAGTTGGCAGTCGCAAGCGAACAAGCGGATATCGAGGCGATTACTCGTCTGATGAAGGACGAAGGCGTCGATCCCGACAAGGCCTTCGCGCGCGACGCCGGAATTCCTCTTGTTGCCTGGCCACTCCGGGCGAAGAATCTCGATGGGTTGCGCGATCTCTTGGAAAACGGCGCAGATCCGAATGCACGCGCATACAAGACCGTGGATGGACGAAAGCTTGGTTACAACAATGCGATGGTCTACGCGGCCAAGATGGATGACCCCCGATTCCTCGAGCTTCTACTGAAGCACGGAGGCGATCCCAACACGCGCAACTCGGCCAATGAAACCCTGTTGTTTCAGGCGTTCATCAGCGGAAATCAGTGGAAGAATGTCCAGACACTGGTGGAAAACGGCGCAGATGTAAATGAATCCAATCGCCGCAGCTTGGGCGATGACACCGTCCTAAGCTGGTACACAGGGAGAGGGGGGTTCGACTATGCCTACTGGCTGCTGGAGCATGGTGCAGATCCCACCATCTCCCAACCTGTACAGGAGGGATCGGGCAAGACTGCGCGTCAACTGATGGTCGAAGACATCTATTGGGAAATCACCACGCCCGACAACCTGCCCTGGCAGAAGAAGTGCCAACAGTGGTTGGCTGACCGCAACATCCCGCGCCCGCCGATGCCCGAACACATCCGCAGGAAGCGCGAGGCCTTCAAGTTCCCGAGCAGGGAAGAAGACATCCCCCTGCTGTAGCCCGCGCCTCAGCGGGCGGAGAGCAGCTCGCAATCCGCCGGCAGGTGCATGCGCACCCGGCCCGCCACGCAGTCGATGCGGAAACGCTGCGCCTGCACCGGCTCGCCGTCCAGGTTCAACGTCAGTGCCTGCGGCGCGTCGATCTGCAGCCACGGCAGCTGTGCGCGGTTCGCCACGCGCTCCAATGCCGCCTCCTTGCCACCGGTCAGCATCTGGCCCAGGGTTGCGGCGACCTCGCCGTCCAGTTCGGGTACCACGGTGAGGTCCAGCAGGCCGTCATCGATCAGCGCCTGCGGGCACAGCTGCTGGCCACCGCCGGCCTGGCGGCCGTTGCCGATGCCCAGGGCGATGAACCCGCCTTCCCACTCGAAATCCGGGCCGGTCAGGCGCGCGGTGATCGGCTCGATGCGGCCCAGCTTGGCGATGCCGGTGATGACATAAGCCAGCCCGCCCAGCATCTTCTTCAAGCCTGCATCGGTTTCCACGGTCACCTGGGTACCGAAGCCGCCGCTGGCCAGGTTGGCGCACCACCAGCGTTTGCCATCGGCGTCCACGCGCAGCAGATCGATGGGCCGCGCCGAGGCTTGCGCGATCAGCGCGAACGCTTCTTCCGGATCCGTGGGGATGCCGGCCGACGTGGCGAAATCGTTGGCCGTGCCCATCGGCACCAGTGCCAGCGATGGCAGCGTGTCGGCAGGTTCTCCGCGATGGGCCAGGGTCTCGGCCACCGCGCTGAGCGTGCCATCACCGCCGGCGGCCACGATCACATCCACGCCCTGGTCAATGGCCTCGGCCACGTAGCGCTCGGCGTCGCCCTCCTCCCAGGTCACCCGCACTTCCAGCTGCACGCCCTGCCCGCGCCAGTGACCAACAGCCTCACGCAGCTCGTCGTTGCCCGCGGATTTACCGTTGAGTATCAGGCGCCAGCGCGGGGTGGTCATGCAGGTGCTTCCAGTAGGGGTGGCACAGGCTATCAATCGCGCGTTCGCGGCCAGTGAACGCCAGGCGGTAGATCCACACCATGCGTGGATGTCATGCAGATGTCATGGCCGGCCTGGAGAATGGGAGGCCATAGCAGGGAAGACGGATGGAGGCAGGATCAGCCTCCCACGAATGCAGCAGGGCCGCGCCAGTGTGTGGCGCGGTCTTTTTTTCTTCAGCCGTTGGCGAAGTCGTGCAGCGCCTGGCCCTGCAGCCGGTACACGGTCCACTCGTCCTGCGGCTTGGCGCCGGCGGCGGCGTAGAACTCGATGGCCGGGGTGTTCCAGTCCAGCACCGACCATTCGAAGCGACCGCAACCCTCGGCCACGGCCTGGCGCGCGATGTACTTCAGCAGCGCCTTGCCGGCGCCGCAGCCGCGCTTTTCCTGACTGACGTACAGGTCTTCCAGATAGATGCCCTTGCGGCCCAGCCAGGTGGAATAGTTGTAGAAATACACCGCATAGCCGATGGCCTCGCCGTCGGCTTCGCAGATCAGCGCGCGGGCGGTGGCATCGACGCCGAACAGGCTCTCGGCGATGCCGATCTCATCGGTCTGCACCGAATGCTCGGCCTTCTCGTAGATGGCCAGCTCGCGGATGAAATGCAGGATCAGGCCAGCATCGGCCACGGTGGCCGGGCGGATGTTCAACAGTGCCATGTGCGCAAAAGGGGACGGAGGGGATTATCGAGCTTAATCCCCTCCCTCCGCATTTTGTCAGCGGGCCGCAGCGACGTTCGCGCGCATCTGCGCGATCACGTCCTGGTAGCTGGTCTTGGCGTTGAAGATGGCCGAGCCGGCCACGAAGGTGTCGGCGCCGGCGGCGGCAATCGCGCCGATGTTGTCGGCCTTCACGCCACCGTCGATCTCCAGGCGGATGTCCTTGCCGCTGGCATCGATCTTCTGGCGAACCACGCGCAGCTTGTCCAGCGCCGAGGGAATGAAGGCCTGGCCGCCGAAGCCCGGGTTGACCGACATCAGCAGCACCAGGTCCAGGTCATCCAGCACCCAGTCCAGGATGTCTACCGGGGTGGCCGGGTTCAGCACCAGGCCCGGCTTGCAGCCCAGCGAGCGGATCAGCTGGATGGTGCGGTGCGGGTGGCGGCTGGCCTCCGGGTGGAAGCTGATGTAAGTGGCACCGGTCTCGGCGAAGTCCGGGATGATGCGGTCCACCGGCTCGACCATCAGGTGCACGTCGATCGGCGCGGTGACGCCATGCTTGCGCAGGGCTTGGCAGACCATCGGGCCGATGGTCAGGTTGGGCACGTAATGGTTGTCCATCACGTCGAAGTGGACCCAGTCCGCACCGGCGGCCAGGACGTTGTCCACTTCCTCGCCCAGGCGGGCGAAATCGGCGGACAGGATGGACGGAGCGATGAGGCAGTTGGACATGGCCGGGGCCTTGGAGACGAGGGAAAGGGGTCAGCGCTTGCGCAGCGTCTTGATGCGGTCGTAGGCGGCGTTGATCCGCCGCGACTTCTGCTCGGCCTGCTGCTGCAGCTCGGGGGCCGCGCCGCCGAGCTTGTCGGGGTGGTACTGGGAAATGAGCTTGCGGTAGGCCCGCTCGACCTCGGCATCGGTGGCCTCGGAGGTCAGCCCCAGCTCCCGGTACGGGTTTTCCTTGTTCAGGCGGAACCAGTCCGAGTCGAAGGCATGGCCGAGCAGCAGGCCGATGACCGCCCCGAACAGCGGATTGGGCCGGAACAGCAGGGCCCCGGCGATGAAACCGAGCAGTTTTCCGTACCAGCGCATGGCGCCCCAGGGTCGACCGGCGAAATGGACGCTCATTTTACGTCACAGCGGGCCCGGACCGCTTTACACTAGGCCGCCCGCTGGCCAGCGGGCCCGCCGGGTCCGTTGGGCAGCCGTATCGACAACGCCCCAGGAGTGCCCGTGCCAACCACGCTGTTGCAATCCGATCTCCCCGGCCTGCCCTTGCGCCATCGCGGCAAGGTGCGTGATGTGTTCGATATCCCGCGCGAGCGGCTGCCTGCAGGGACCCCGCCGGGCGACTACCTGCTGATGGTGGCCACCGATCGCCTGTCGGCGTTCGACGTGGTCCTGCCCGACCCGATCCCGGGCAAGGGCGAGATGCTCTGCCAGGTGTCCAACTTCTGGTTCGCCAAGACCGCGCACCTGATGCCCAACCACCTGACCGGCATCGACGTGGCCAGCGTGCTGCCCGAGGGCGTGGACCCGGCCCTGTACGCCAAGCGTGCGGTGGTCACCCGCAAGCTGAAGCCGGTGCCGGTGGAGGCGATCGCCCGCGGTTACCTGATCGGCAGCGGCTGGAAGGACTACCAGCGCACCGGCAAGGTCAGCGGCATCGACCTGCCCGATGGCCTGCGCCAGGCCGAGCAGCTGCCCGAGCCGATCTTCACCCCGTCCACCAAGGCCGCCGTGGGCGACCACGACGAGAACATCGATTTCGATGCGATGGTCAAGCAGGTGGGCGCGGACCTGGCCGAGCGCGTGCGCGATGCCACTCTGCGCATCTACAAGTTCGCGGCGGACTACGCCCGCGAGCGCGGCATCATCCTGGCCGATACCAAGTTCGAGTTCGGTACCGATGCCGATGGCCGCCTGTACATCATGGACGAGATGCTGACGCCGGATTCCTCGCGCTACTGGCCGGCCGACGAGTACGAAGTGGGCACCAGCCCGCCGAGCTACGACAAGCAGTTCGTGCGTGATTACCTGGAGACGCTGGACTGGGGCAAGACCGCCCCGGGCCCGGCCATCCCGGCCGAAATCATCGAGCGCACCCGCGCCAAGTACGCCGAGGCGCTGCAGCGCCTGGCCGGCATCAGCGTCGACTGATGACCTGCGCCCCCGGCCGGAAGGTCGGGGGCGTTCTGACGCTGGCAACCACCGGCCCGGTAGAGTCGACCGTTGGTCGACTGCTCTTCGTTCCGACCGCGCAAAGCCCGCGCTGCGCGCGATAGTCGACCAACGGTCGACCCTACCCTGCGGACGCCCCGCACCGTCCGGCCCGGCCGGATGAATTCGGGCGGGTGGGTAGAGTCGACCGTTGGTCGACTGCTCTTCGTTCCGACCGCGCAAAACCCGCGCTGCGCGCGATAGTCGACCAACGGTCGACCCTACCCTGCGGACGCCCCGCACCGTCCGGCCCGGCCGGATGAATTCGGGCGGGTGGGTAGAGTCGACCGTTGGTCGACTGCTCTTCGTTCC